>NZ_JAGSYF010000001.1 GCF_025685645.1 Edaphobacter bradus | reverse complement strand
GAGATACAGGGTCAGCCCTGAGGTTCTGGGGCTCGTAGGTCCGTGCCTGGCTTCCTGGGAGGCTTGGGATGCCTGCCGAGTTGGTTGATCTACTGCCGTAGGAGTGTTGGCTGAAGTATTTTTGTGGGACTTAGGCGACAGGAGTCGGTAGGCTCTTGTTCTGGAGGAACGGGACAGAGGGGGTTCCCTCCTATATATGCAGGCCTCTCTCTCTAGAGAGTCAGGGAATAGGCGGGTCACCCTCAGTGAGCACCAATGACATGTATGACCTCGATGTGCTCGCCAAGAAGATGCCATGCGTGGCGAAGTGGGCGAACATCATCGCCAACGCCAAATAGCCTCAGGGTGCGCGATCCACTGCTCAGCACGCGCATGAGAACGGTTCAGACACACCTTAGCCTCGCCACGAATGTAACTAAGCTACGATTCGCAGAATGACCGTAGAGCGAAACCTGATCAGAGCGAGGGAGGCTCTGATGTTCGCGAGGGTTTTTTCCACGGGTGCGAAAATGGCATCCCACTCACTTCATGGAGGGCCGTCACTACTTCCTCGTTTGATGCCTCTCTCATCCCGCTTCCATTGATCTCGCATATGACGTCGAATGGACTGAAATCCGTCTTCTTGGGCCCCAAATCGACACGCAAATGCAACCCATAAAGGCGCACGAAGGCTTTCAGGCCATCCGGTTCGGACGAAATCACGATGCAATGAGGATCGTCGTTCGTGGTGAATGTGCCCCGTTCTGGGGCCTCTTTGACCGGCTCATTCTCCGAGTCGCGATTCCCAAGGATGTACTGCCGCATCTCCTCGTCGAAGTCGCCATCCAGACCCTCACCTGAAATTGCGCCGTATAGGCCATAACCGATTTTCGCGGCGACTCTCCTCACGCACTGTGGGTCGTAATTTAGGGCGATCATGTGTTCAGTCCCGCCCTTAATCTCAGTGCCGCTTCCCCAGGCGCCAGCGTCCACTTGAAATTCGCTCAGGGCGATATGCATGAAAACGTTGTTAAATCGCATGGCTTCTTCGGGGTCTCGAGCCCTGATCATAAACCGCTTGCCCGGCAGCATGATGATTCGCGGCCAAAACTCGGGATCGGCCGATATCTCTGGATCCAGGTCCGTATTTACCGTCAGTTCGAACACCAATTCGCCACGCCCGCGCTTCACCTTCAGAAAGCCGCGGAAAGTGTCGAGGAGCTTCTGTACGTCTGCCGGAGCCGTTCCTCTGATGCGCGCCTCGACCGGTTCATCAGGAACCACCTTGATCTCGATGTAAGGCAGAGAGCTCACCTTTTCGCCGGCAGACATCAGGCTCTCCAAGTATCCGCATATGGGTGCTTACCCATGATGTACCTCGGCTGGAGCTGGCCACTTGTGGGTCTGTTCGGGTGCCTCGGCGGAAGCGGGGCGGTCAGCGCCGAGATGGCCAGAATCGATTTGCGTGAGACTTCATGCTCCGCCTTCGACAAAATGAACTGGCAGTTGCGACACGCGGGCACGGTGAACTCCGTCGTTCCGCCGAGTGCGCGTGGGACGATATGATCTGCGGTAAGCTTCTCGCCCTGGTTATGGCACCAGAAGCAGCGCATCGAACTTAGATTGATCGCCACAATCTGAGCTTATACCGGCTCTCGAAATGCCCTGCCATCGCGTCCCGTCGCCTCAGGACGCGCTCCGAGGCTTCCAGTAGTGGGTTCCATCGTTCCGCGACAGGAGAGACGCTGAAAAGCAGTTTCTCAGGTGCATGCACGCACCTGATGCTTACTTAAGAAGTCCCAGTCGTCTCGATTCAGCTTCAGTTTCGTTGACGATCATTGTGACAGCGCGAATCATCCCATCAACATTGGCCCTCACATCTCGTCCTTCGATTATTCCGACCTTGCCGAACTGTATGCCGAAGGAAAATTGGGCTTTGTACTTCCACTTGAGTCCTCGCTGTGTAACTGCAAAAGTTATCTCATCTTCTTCGCCGCCGTAAACACCGTCCATGAATCGGATGGGGCTGCTAATAACGTCGGAGGTCTCCAGATGGGGCAGATTGACGCCGACCACGGATGCGACGGGAACCAAGAGCTTGTGCTTCGATGCTTTACATAGTTCGTTCATTGCAAACAGAAGATCACTCCCACCCGCGTAAGGCTCATATCTGGCGAAAAGATCGGTAATATCTGTGGGCAACCCCTTGCACACACCGTTTATGCGACCTTTGAGGTCTCCGGAGGTTCTACAGAAGGGGAAGTAAATACCATCAACCGATATGCCGGGAATGCAGCGAGCAACATCACAGGCGGCGAGGTCCAGAGCCGCCCGGAGGTCTTCGACAGCATGAATTGTGTGCTTTGTAAGCGCGAGTGGGAGCGGCTTACAGATTCTGAACTTGTACCGTTCGTGAATGCCGTCCGGATCAGGTTCGATAAACACCTCGCATGGTGCCCGCTTGAAGTAAACGTTCGCGCACCGTTCAAAATCGGCAAGGCTTTCCTTTGCCCACTGAATACGCAGGCGTGAACCCGCAAACGCTTCTGTGTTCATGCGGCGATTGTAGCGTCTGATAGTCAGTCAAGTGTATTATTCCCGGCATTTTGGGGTCTGGGATTCCGACGGGAATGGTCGAGCGCGGCAATAATCCCAAAGACCATCGAAAGAAGTCCGGTGAGTGTTCCCAAGGCCCCATCGTATTTAGGAAACACCAGGGAGAGCAGGAAACCGATCAGGAAGCCGCCCATAACCGTTCCAAGGGAAAATAGGGCAGTTCGCCATCTCGTGTTGCTTCTGCCAATGGAATAGACGAGAACGACAAGAAAAATCACGCCTAGCAACGAACCATTCATGCCGCCATGCTACTTGTCTTTTGATTGCTCCGAAATAGACTTCTTCGCCATTTTCTCGGCTTCTAGCCGCGCCTTGATCTCCGAGTGGGTTACTTGTCCGCTACGACAAATGAACCGCACTCCGGGAAAATGACGCCACCAAGTGCACGAAATCGCGATAAACATCAGCGGAGGTTGTGAAAACCACTGTGCGACTGGTGCATTAACGGTGCACGTATGGAACACTCTCCCGTGGTAAAGAGGGGGGATCACGCCTATCCAAGTTGCCGAAAACCCCGTTTTGCGGGAATCTCATACTTCAATGCAGGAAAGCGCACGGACTCGGCTGTGTGCCCGAGTTGCTTGAGCGCTTCAGCAGCAGCTTCGACCGTCGCCGCGACCTCGCCGTCGATCGGACCACAGCCGGGCCCCACCAGCCAGCCCACACGAAGCGGACGCTTGTTGGAACTCCCAATTCCGTTATCGAACGAGATGGCGTTGCTGGAGTAGCCGTCCTGTCCGTCCTGTCCAGCTAGTTGGGAAAAAGCCAACGATAGATCGCGGATACTGCGCGCCATCGGGCCTACATGCCAGAAACGGCGCGGCTCAGGCGGCCAGATACCGGTCATGGGGACGCGTCCGTGGGTGGCCTTGAGCGAGACAATGCCGGTGTGCGCTGCAGGCCCCCGCACGGAGATAGCAAGGTCAGTACCCAGGTCAATCGGAGACATGCCTGCCACAATCGCCGCCGACTCGCCACCTGGAGTCACCCGGCGTCAGAGCCAAGATCCAGGAATGAACCGGGACGACATGAAAGCACGTGGCGAATCTACTCTGACGCGCCTTCCACTGCGATACCAGAGTTGAGCATAAATACCAAATCGCAGGTCGAGCTCTTCTTACCGCAGTACACAACTGCATCGCGCAGCACACGCGCAGACGATCCGGCTGGCTCCGCGCCGGGCAGATGCAGCGACTTTGCCTCGTCCAGCAGGGGCTTCAGTTTTGCATCACCGGAGACGAGCATAGCTGCCGCGATACCATCGGCGTTCAACTGGAGACGTACCGTGCCGCCACCCTCTGCACCCGCGCCATTCTTCACGTGGTAGCTGCGAAAATCCTGCATCGACGTTGCAAAGTGCTCGCCGCTGGCCGCCTTGACCCCGGCCTTCTCAAGGCGCGCAATGGCCGCAGCCACTTCGGCAAAGTCCTGCTTCGCATCGGCCGCATGCTCCGCCTGCTTTGCAAGCCGGTACATCCATAGGGCATCTGCATTGCGGTCCAGACCCTCGAAGGCCTGCGCCAGGTGATTGCCGACGATTACGTTTTGCTGTGAGAACCATGCTGCGCGCAGGTACGGCTCGGCCTCCTTCGGCTTGCTCTCCAGCAGCAAAATGTAGCCCAGCGTGTCCCACGAGGCTGTGAGGTTCGCCGACTCGGCAAAGGCCTTCGTATTCGCCTCTTCCAAAACGTGCGAGGCGGTCGCCTTTTCCAGCAGATTGACCGAACGGCGCGACTGCGTCTCCGCGAACGGCAGATCGATCTTCGTCTCCGACAGCACGTAGACGTTATTGTTGATGACATCCGGATCATCGCTACCGTCCATCGCCTTCTTCGCGGCCATGGCGGCTTCTTCGTTGCGATGCAGTTCATACAGCGTGCTTGCCACCTGCGAGGCCACCGCGCGGTCTTCAGGCTGGCGCGCCTGCAGATCGCGCAGAACTCCGAGCGCATGCGTGTAGTCGCCCTGTTTGCCAAACACATAGACTCGCATCTGCTGAACCCGTTCGCTGCTACCGCCGTACCTGTTCAGCAATCCCTCAGCATCGCTGTAACGCTGCTTGTTGCTGTATTCCTGGGCCAGTCCGAGAACCATCCAGGGGTCGTCATCGGGATGTGCCTTCATCTCCGCTTCGACATCGCGGGCGCCGGAGTCAAGATCCCCGTCATTCGCCTTGACGAGCCCAAGCATACCCAGGACGTAAGGCGCGTCCGGTGAACTCTTGCGTAAAGCTTCGAGGCGGCTGCGGGCTCCACCCAGATCTCTTCGCTGCAGCATAGCGGTGATCTCTGCCAGCTGCTGTCGCGTGTCAGAGGGGTTCGAGGGCTCGGCCGCAGGCGTCGTATCCTTGGCCGGCGTGGTGGATGTGCTCTTTGCGCCCTCCTTGTTGATCGTGAGGTGATCGGGCGGGATGAGCCGCAGGTAGGGCTCCCCATCGTTCACCAGAGTTGCTTTCTGAAAGGCAAGGTAATCCTTCCATCGGTCACGCGGCAGCTTATGCACCTTGACGACCAGCTTGCGATCCGCGATGACCTTCCCGTCGACAAAGCGATATGTCTTGTCGTAGGTAGCGAACTCCCGGGAGACATGAACTGCGTCGGGCAGCTCTGCACGATAGCCCGCGGGAAGGGCCATGGTACTGTGAGCCTCGACGGTACGCGGTGCGCCAAGGTCGATATCGTGTTCGGGCGCCTTCTCTTCGCTCACAAGAGTGAGTTCAACAGCGGGGAAGAGAGGCAACGATTGATTGTTCTCCCACCCAGCGCATCATGGAGCGCAACTCCAGCTCATTGTCAGATCTCGCGGTCAATACCATGTGGCTCTTCAGCAGGCCGTCACTGTCCAGGGTGCCCTCGGCGACAAAGTCTTCGTGATAGGCATAGGGCGGGTTCGCCGGAGTCTTCTCCATTGCGGCCGGAGCCTTATCCGGGATGACGAGCGCCTGCTGGTCGCGGATGACGGGCATGAGCACGCGGAAGGGTGCGACCTCAGCGGTGGAATCGAGCCAGACTCGCTCCGGCTTGCCGGCTGCGTCAGGCAATTCGACTGTCGTGATGGCGTGGTTGAAGACCGAGGGTGATGGCACATCTGTTACCGGCGCAATCCCCGCCCCGATCAGCACGGGTGCCGTGGTCATCCCTTTCGCGCGCAGCAGGCTCTCCAACAGAGTGTCCTTGTCCTTGCAATCGCCGTAGCCGTGGTCCAGCACCTCGTCGGGTGTATGCGGCTGGAAGCGCCCAACACCGAACGAGAGCGAGATGTAGCGGACCTGCGTCGCAACGAAGCGATAGAGCGCCTCTGCCTGTTCCTGAGGTGTCTTCGCATTTCTGGTCAGCTCATCGGCTTTGGCTCGCACGCTGGCGGTAGGCTGGAGGCGCTGCTCTGCCAGACCGCGGTACCAGTCGCCAACCTCTGCCCAGCTATGGAAGGTGGTCCATGCCACGCTGGGCAGCTTGCGTCCGTCGGCGTCCTCGTCCGGATCCTTCACCTTGGCCACGGTCATCTTGCCGTTCTCGTCGCGTGCGCTGGCCTTGGTCTGCGAGGAGGTCCACGTCCACACCTGCATTCCGTCGCGCGTCACCGGCATCGCCTTGTGGTTCGGGCTCCAAACCTGCACGTAGGTCTTTTCCGGCACGGCAAGCGTTAGACTCTGTTCCAGAACCACGCCACCCTGCACCAGGAAATGCTCCGCCCCCCAGAATTGTCCTGGCGCTTGCGCCTTGGTAAGGACGGTGTGGAACTGATATTCGAGCCGGTCGCCCGACGCAAGGCTACGCACGGGGAGGTGTTTCTCTTTCAGGTCCGAGTACATGGGTGCTTCACGGGTTACTTCTGCGGGCATCTCCATGGCGTCGTCGACTGGCGTGTTTACCGTGCCGCCGTCCGGCTTATGCACGCGTACGAATTCCATCGTCGCGGTCGAATTTGCTGAAGCGTAAGACAGATTCAACACGCTGAACTGCCGCGCCACGCCGTCTGACTGAATGCGCACGATCACATGCTGCACTATGTCTCCGGTGCCGTCGGCCTTCATTGTTGTAGTGGTGTCGTACCGCTCAAAGACGAACGGCTCGTCGCGGTACGGATCCACGGAGGACGCCGGAGTTTGAGTATGGGACGGCAGCGGCAGAGTCGCAATTACGGCAGCGGACAACACAATCAGACGGAGTTTCATGGATGTAACTGCGTGTATAACAGATTTCGGGAACCGGGTACATACCCCACATTGCCCCCGACCAGCCACTACAGTTAGAATGACCTAGCCCGTTCCTCGTCATGTGACGATTACTCAACGTAGGCCGACTAATGAGATGGTCCGCCGCGCAAGCAGGGGATTTTAGAGACGGCTTCTAAAGGTTGCCGAAAAACGCCGTTTCGGGGAACCTAGGTTCGGCAGGGCAGGAGCTAGACTGGACAAGTATGAACAAGGTCCAGCGTGCGACCCTACTCACCAGCGAGCTTTAGTGGATAGGTTCCGCAGAAGAAGTGTTTGAGGGACCTGCAGCGGCAATTGTCTTCTGTTGCAGGTCGATCACACGAATCTTCTGGTCCGCGCCCAGGAGCAACAACTTCTTTCCTTCGTCTTCAAATCTGGCCAGGTGAACTGTCGTGCCGGCCTGAAAATGAGAGACCTCCTTGCCATTCAGGTCATAGACTAGCGCTTCGTCCCGGCGGTTCTTCACGCAGAACAGGCCGGCCTGCTGGTCGACGCCGACTACATATCCGAATACCTGCTGTGTCATGGCACCGCTTTTGGCGGAGAATAAGAGCACACGGTTATCCGATGCGTTGAGCAGGATTGTGCCCTGTACCTCGTTGATGCCGCTGACACCATAGTAGGAAGGCGGTCGCGTTAGCACTACCGATTTCAAAATTTCCCCCTTGTCGATGGACAGGACTTCGATGAGCAGTCCGGCTTCCTTGTCCTTCAGCGCGGCCACTTGCGCTGCCAGTTCCGGCCTGTTCTTCAGCTCCGCCTTACCCGCGGCTGATGACGTCTTCCACACAAAGAGCAGGTTGTTGTCCGCGTAGTTCCGCGTAGAGGCGGGCTTTTCCTTTTCAAAGGTGCGGTTCCACTGCTCCTTGCCGTTTGCCAGGTCGCGCACGGTGAGCAGAAACTTTCCCCTTCCCTGATCCTTCCATTCCATCATGCGACCGGCACGCATGAACATCTCATCGGTCAAGGGGTAGTCCACTTTCATTATTTCGCTCTTGCCCAAACTCGCCCGCCCTACATTTCGCTCGATCTTGTCATATTTAGGGAAGTCGAGATAGAGGTTGCCGTCTGGATGAAAGGTCGCGCCGGTGAACCCGCGCATATAATAGAGCCGCCCACCGGTCTTCAGATCCCAAACCGCTCCGCGGCTTTTTCCTGAAATTGCTAGATAGCGCCCATCCGGCGACAACTCAACGACTCTCGTGCTGCCTAGAGGGCTCAGCGGCAGCATCCGCCTTGCAAGTTCCTGTATTGGCTTTATCCCATCGTACGTTCCGACCACGACCGAACCGTCGGGCGCCTCCACCGCGATGGAAGCTCCCCAGATGTCCAGGGTCTGGATCATTGGCAGCTGCATCACCTTTTGTGTCGCAAGATTCAGAACAAGCGTATTGTTGTGCTCCCCTCCCCGCGTTACTAAAAAGTCACCCTTCGACACGCTGTTCAGCGTCGCGAAGGCCATCGGCAACGTGCCGAGACGCTTTCCATCGGGGAATGAGAACCACCCTGAGTTCTTTGGCGAGGTCAGGCTCTCACCCACGATGTCCTGTTCTTTAAAGGCGAAGGCGCCGGAGACGTCATGATTGAAATCGCCACCCAGTTTTACCGGCGTGCGGCTGCGCAGATCGAATGCGAGTTTTCCGGTGTCGACGCCGATTGTGAGGTAGTTCCCATCCTGGGAGATAGCGCTGAAGAAAGGATCATCTGCCAGCCCGATCTCGTGCCGGAGCAGCCATAGCCAGACGCTATATACGTTGGTGTAGAAGAAATCGTTCTTCTGATAGATCGACTGGCCGCTCTCTATGTCGATCAGCGAAAGATTGAAAGGGACCTTGCCGGTGATTTCATTCAGCTCTCCAGCCGTCACGCACGCCAACGTGCGTCCATCTGGAGACAGCACTGTCTGGAGGCAATCGTCCTTCACTACGATCTCATGCGCGGATAGAAGTTTCTGTTGGGCGACACCCCACTCCTCGACGTGAAGCTTTGGGGTGTAGAAGACGATCTTGGTCGAGTCGGGGCTCCACTCTGCGGGCTTCGCATTATCTGCGTCAAAGCGAAAGAGTAATTGGAGGGGGTCACGCTGCAGGACGAAGATGGAGCTCTCATCCTGGGCGAACAGATACTTGCCGTCACGGCTGAAGCGTAGCCTTTGCAGGTCCATCCGCAGCGGCGGCTGCAGAGCTAGTGTTTTTTCTGCGGCGGATTCCGTTTCAGCAGCAGCAGCTGATTTCTGATTGGCCGTCACTGCATTCTTCCACTGGTGAAACTGGGCGCTTGCGCTGGTAGCAGCCGCACCACAGCCCTTTGGAAGCTCCGTGACGAGCTGCCGCAGTTGACGCAGGCGCTTCTGTGTGGGCGTTGTCTGGCCGAAGAAATCAGATAAGGGGCCGCCAGTCTTTCCTTGCACAAAGAAGCTGCGGTCCCAGAACTCAGCGTAGGCCTGCGGTTGATAGCCTGCCACCGCCATTGCATAGACGGCTACTCTGTCCGCTTGATTCTGGTTGGAGTCGGAATCAGGATCCTCGTGCCGTTTCTTGTCATTGCGTCTTGCATCCATCAGACGGCGAAACTTCTCGTACACATCGGATTTATCGCCGATGGATGTTACGCCCAACAGTCGATGCATTTGTTCGGAGATCTCGGCCGCGGACTGATGTGTGACGATGTGGCCGATCTCATGCGCCAGCACACCTGCGATCTCATCCTCACTGTGTGCGCTCGCGACCAGCTTTCGCGTGAGGTAAACACGCCCACCTGCCAGGCTGAAGCCGTTAACTTCGGACGAATCGATCAGGACAAATCGAAAACGAATTTTGGTTGGTGGAAGTGCTGCGAGCACCCGCGCGCCAATCTTATCGAGGTACGCATTCTCGGCGGGGTCTTTGATGATTGTGTACTCGTTCTCAATCATGTCGGCCATCGCGTCGCCGAGCCAAACCTCCTGCTCGTCGCTGAATAGATCGCCGGAGACTGGTTTGACCCATCCCGCAGGCGCAGGACAAGCCGTTTGGGCAGGCAGAAGAGAGGAACCGGCTGTCAGAAAAAGCCAGGAGTACAGAACAGGACGAACGAAGAAACTAAGAGTCCGGAATCCAAATGGCATGCGGTCGAACTATAACATTCCGCTCGTCATCTGGACATACATCTCTTAGGCGGTTGCGGCACACGGCTCTCAGCTGATAGGTGAGGCCCTTTTATTGGTTTGAGTTGAGCCTCTAAGACTTGATCGCGCGACTCGGTATCCAGGACATTGGACAGCTCTGAGGGCATCGGGCTCCTGCTCGGATCGATTACCGCCAGAACCACCGTCGACAAATCCGTAAAGAGCCGTTAGTTGTCCGAGGGGTAGGGTGTCCCGAATCGCATCGACGCAGGTCCGCGATCTGAGATAGGCAGAAATTCGCTAGAAATACAGGGCGAAGTTGGGCGAAAAACCGTAGTTTCCCAAAACTCCGTTTTCAGGCAGTAAGGAATCGACGGTCCATCCGAAAGTTCCGTATTGCCGACAATACGCCCGGTTCGTGGAGGTAGGCGTACTACGGTCACCGATCAACGAGGACTAGAATAGAGGCGTCCGCGTCTCCCCGACGCGGGGTGCCCGTTGGCCGGACCACGGCGCGGGCGAGAGGAGGTCTCATGAAAGTGCAGGACATCATGAGCAAGACACTCTCCTGTTGTGCGGCGACGGATACTCTCCAGAAGGCTGCACGGCTAATGAAGGAACAGGATGTCGGAGCCATTCCCGTTGTGAACGACTGCGATGAACGGAAGCTGCTCGGCATCATTACCGATCGGGACATCTGCATGAAGGTTGTCGCGCAGGGAAATCTGACCAGCACGGCCAAGGTCTCCGAGGCAATGACCAGCGCGCCGGCTACATGTAGGCCCGACGAATCGATCGAAGGATGCGAATCCCTCATGAAGCGCCACCAGGTGAGACGCATCCCGGTGGTGGACTCGAGCGGCGTGTGCGTGGGCATCGTCTCCCAGGCGGACATCGCGCTGCGCGACACGCCAGAGCACATCAAAGACACTCTGGCGGCAGTGTCGCAGCACCGCGCCTGGCCGCAGGGTCAGGCGGTAGCGACGAGCGCGTAAATACAGAGCACAGAGTTCAGTAGGAGCCAGCCAGGGTGTCGAGAACCGTGACGGAAATTCCCGGCCCTGACCGGCGGCTGCGTAAAAGCGGGGAAATGGAGGTAAGGACCTATGGCTGTCTGCGAGGTTTGCGGTAATGAGTATGACAAGGCAATTATCGTTGAGGCAGCCGGAGCACGTCATACTTTCGACAGCTTCGAATGTGCGATTCAGGCAATGGCGCCAATCTGCGAGCATTGCAACTGCAAGGTAATTGGACACGGAGTGGAGGTCGCGGGCCAGTTTTTCTGCTGCGCTCATTGTGCTCGGCTTGTCACTTCCGCTACTGATGTCAAGGACAGGGTTGCGTAATCTTCCGGCTTAGAGCCTCTATGCCCAGGAGCCAGACTCCTGATTGGACAATCACTGCGTAACTCTCGTTCGGACACATGGACCTCCGATCCAAGTGAGCAACTTGTCTTCGATGAGAATCGGACCGCTGCTCGGCACCGACGTGAGCTGTTGTTGGCGTATTACCGGCAATACGGAAGGTTCGTGGAACCGAACTCCCCAAATGTCGGGTTTTGAGCAAGTTCGCGCCAGATCACAGCTTGCGGCTGGACTGTTAAAACGCACTTATGGGACAAGCGGCCGTTGCGGGAGGCCCTATTTTCGATGAAATTCGTGGACGGTTTCGAAGGATCAACTACAACCTATCGATGAAATGACCAGCATTTACCAGCGAAATCTCGCTCGATCCGCTCCCCACGTAGGTGCGCACGCACTTGAGAACGGTTCCTAACGGGACGGCAGGCCAGCGGCCATCTCGACGGGTGCGCAGCAAAGCTCGGCAGCCAGCACCAGGGTCATCCGAGAGGGGTTGCGCTTGCCGGAGAGCCAATGGGTCACAGTCACATGGCTCACGCCAAAGCGCGCGCCGATTGCCTTCAGCGTTTCGCCTGCATCCCGGCGTGCCTGCAACCATGCCGCGAATTGGGAGCGAGTGAGCATACAAGAGTTCAGGATTCCAACTGCCAACGCAAGATAACTGCCAACGTCTCGCTGCTCATTGTGCCGTCTTTCTCGATTCTGGCAAGGGTGCTCGGGGGAATGCCGATGCGTTCGGCGGCTTGCCGGACGCTCATGTGCTCATGGTGACGCCATGCTAAGAGTAATTCCGCTATCTACATGGAGCTAGGTTACGACACCGGACGCCCACTTAGACACGCGTAGCGTTAGTAGGACGGGAACAGGTGCAGGCTAAGACACATAGTTTTCCGGATATAGCCGGCAGGGGTGATTCTCGCTCCGATGGTCGCAACAAACTACAAAAGTCTGCCCATAGCCGCCTCCGCGTTCCTTTTGCTTTGGATCGTAACCTGGGCTTCTATTGCCGGTCGAGTACGGAGTTGTTCCAGCGTCGAGCGCAACACTCGGCCAACCAACTTCTCGAGTCCCTGTTCGCGCGGCAGATTCTCAATGCACGAATTGAGCAAGGCATCGAGTGTCGGCATGCCGTCTGCCCGCGTTACTGCTCGTACTGCGCGCTCGAGGAAGCGTATCGCTTTGCTGAGTTGCTGCGACGGCTCTGGTATCCGAAGCGCGGCCCGCCACGGAGCGCCTGGGTTTGCGTCGGACAACAAGGGCCCAATACACTCGGGGGCATACGCCAGGGCTTCCGTCAACGCCTGTGCCCAGCCGGTTAGGATGGTGAGTTCTTCGAGTTCCAGGGAGCGCGCAGCCGGCGCTTCGGATTCGAAATTCGATGGCGCCGAGTCTGCGCTGCCGGCCCGCACCTGATGGACGGCGACGTCGAAGTGTTCCGTCACGTTGTTAATGGGGCTGCGGCCATCCGCGCTCCGTCGTGTCGCACGATCCCCGCAGATTGTGAGGAGGACGCCTTGCGCGCCGGCTTCCAGCGGAATCTCGCGGATGCCCCGGACTGGGTCCTTCCACAACGCGATCACAGGAGACGACTCGCGCCCGCGTGGTCGAGAGCGCTTCACCATGCCGTAGGACGTCAGCGTCAGAACAGACGACCCAGGATCATCGGCCAGAATGCTGGCATATCGTGCCGCCCAGCGCGAGGCGAGCTGTGGTCCGTCGAGCAAGGGAGTAACAACGACGGTTGGGCCGACGGATCGGATGACTTCGCCTACATCGTCGATCTGGGCCAGGTCCTCGCATACCAACGAGACCATAGTGATTTCGTCGCCGAGTTCTACGAAATGTAGTGTTCGCCGAGGTACGTCTACCGCTTCCCACCAGCGGACGTGAGGGTGAAGGGCGCCTCCCAAGTGATACTGGTAGATCTGTCCTTCATCCAGCGACCAGCGATGGTGTTTGTTCTGGCGAATGTGAAACCACTGCTCGGAGGTCGAGCTCGAAGGTGGGGCGGCTTTTTCCAATCTTGGGCTTATGCTCATGTGCACCCAGTTGCCAGGAAACCCCCCCGGCTGCGTTGAACGCTGGCGGACGCCGGTAATGAGCCCAGTCACTCCGTGGCGTTCCAAAAGGGTTTCGAGATCGTTGACTTCGCTCTCGTCGACCGCGCTCTCCGGTAGCAGCACAACGTCCACGCTGTCTACCTCATCGCGGGCAGCGACAATCAGGCGGCTCACGAGATCCAAATCGAGCTTCTCCGAAGGTGCGAACTGAAAAAAACCGAAGGGCTCTTTGCCCAACCTTTCCACCGAATTGTCCAGTGGGCGGAAATCGGACTCTCGCACTCGCAGCGGCCAGGGTAGCAGCAGCAAGTTGGCGTGCCTGGCCCGAGGGTCCGTACCGTTGCGACGGGCAGGCACCTTGTGCCAGCGTGCCTCCACGCTGGGACCTCGAACGCAGGCGTAGCGGGAAAACGAGCGCAACGACGTTCCGTTGGGAGGCGTGCGCACCTTGGGCAGTACACGCAGGAAATGTGGTTGAATTCGAGCCAGCGATCCGGTTTTTGCAAGTAGCTCGCGGCCACGGGCCCGGTATACGCACCCCTTTCCGTCCGACCTGTCGAGGGCCATGCCAAGTCCAGCGCACGCCTCGTCGGCGATTGCATGTAGCGTCAGCAGCGCCTCGAACATTCTCCAGTCGTGACCCTCGGCTAGATGCTCAAGTGTCATGCCGGCACGCTCGCGAAAGATGCTCCACTCCTCCATCAGTAGCTCGGGGAACGGGGTTGCCCGATCCTCCACCCACATGCTCCACTGCCGGCCTGCTTCCTCGACAGCATTGGACCAGGAAGAAAAGCGGCTCGGCGGCCACTCCTGATTATTTGGTGGAGATAAGACAAACCGGTACGCTTCTGAGCGTTCAAGAAGGACGTTAGTGAGAGCGAACAAGTCGGCGGGCCATTCCAGGTATTCGGCAGTGATCGGGCTTCCGGCCACAGCGTGCCATATGGATTCTAGAATTGGCTCTCCTGCGGTTGAATTCGTGGCAACGAGCGCCATTTCGCCATTAGCTTTCATCGGTCTCCCTCCCGGCTCAGAGATGCTACTCATAGCCCAACTGAAATCACAATGAACAGCGTTAACATACTTAAGAACACGGATCGCCCTTGATATTCCCCATAGAAAGGCGATACAACAAATGCTTGTAAGAGAAATTCATTTTTTCTGCCGCAAAGCGCCCTAGTGCACCGAGAAGATGGCCACAGTGCGCCGCTGAAGGCGCAGGGAGCTGAAATCGATTTGCGGTACTTTTCCACAATGCCTGCAATTCGAATTTCAAAAGCGGTCAGACCGCGAGCCAGATGCCGTCCCTATCTGGTGCTCATCCCGTATGACTTCTGCTGCACGCTCCCCGACGATCACACAGGGAGCCATGGTGTTGCCGGTGGTCACGCGTGGCATGATCGATCCATCCGCGATACGAAGGTTATCGACGCCGTAGACTTTGAGATAGCCGTCGACAACAGACATGGCTTGCCGACCCATTTGAGCGGTGGATGTCTGATGCCAAAGGCTAAACGCTGTGTCGCGGATGTAGTTTTCTAGTTCTGGACGTTCCAAGTTGTCGGGAATAAGCTCTCGCGTGACAAAAGGACGGAGAGCGTGGGAGTTGCCTATCTCGCGACAAAGTTCTACACATGCTAAGGCAGCCTTCCGATCATCGGGGTCGCAGAGATAATTCGCTTCAATCTGAACAGGATCGGTGGGATCGGAGCCGGTAAGGCGAACACGACCGCGACTCTTGGGCCGAACGACGTTACCGATGAGACACCAACCACGTGCAGGAAGGCCAAATTTTGCTGCGTCCCCAGCGCTTAGCACAGCTTGCAGAATTTGGAAGTCAGGGCTAGCTAAACCAGCCTCACTCTTCCCGTATATGACCGCACCCGGCACGAGACTGGGAGGTAGCGATTCCGAACATTCCCAGAGACAGCAAAAAGCAGGATGGTCTTGAAATCCGTGTCCGACTCCTGGGAGATGTTGGACTACCGGGATTCCAAAGCGCAGCAGTTCGGCCTGATCGCCGATACCAGACTGCATGAGGACCTTCGGCGTGTGTATTGCGCCGAGCGACAGAATTACTTCGCGTCCTGCGCGAATGCGGCGTGTGCTTCCTTCATAAGAGATCTCCACGCCAGTGGTTCGGTTGCCCTCGAAAGTTAGCCGAGTAACCAGCGCGTGGGGGAGCACCGTGAGGTTTGGCTGGTCCATTTGCGGGAAGACATACGCCCGGAAAACGGATTGGCGTTTTCCATCGCGAATGCGCATGTCAGCAGCGGATGCGCCACCGTCGGCCTCCATGATGCGGCCGTTCTGATTTTCAAAGATCGGAATCCCAAGCGAGCTTATGCCCTCAAACAAGGCTCGGACGGCTGGTGTCGGATCGCGATGCAGCGGCTGGACAAATACTGGTCCACGGGTTCCGCGATATCTTGGATCGGGTGCCCCCTGCCAGTCCTCGATGCGGCGATAAATATCAAGAACCGATTCATAGCTCCACGCTGGATCCCCCGTTTCTGATGCAAAGAAGTCCCAGTCGCTCTTGTGACCGCGAGCCCAGATCATCCCGTTGATGCTCGATCCTCCGCCCAGAACCTTCCCCATCCCCAGCGGAAGGGCGCGGCCGTTAAGATGTGGGTTCGGCTCGGCCTTGAACTGCCAGTATCTCTCGCTTCCGATATTCGTGACCCATTGGCGCGCATCCGAGACACTTGGTACATCGTCGTCGCCACCCGCTTCCAGCAACAGGACACTCACAGCCGGGTTTTCCGCGAGGCGACTCGCAACTACGGACCCTGAAGAGCCTGATCCGCAGATCACAAAGTCGTACTGAGTTTTTAGGTTGGACCTGAGTTTTCGCTGATTCGCGTGAACGCGTTCCGCGAAATTATCACCTGTTTGCGTTTCACTCTTGGAAGTCATTTCAACACTCCTTTTGACTACTCGACTAGTAAACCGAGAGTTGAACCGCGACTTGTGTCTGCATCTCGGTCTCTGTGCACAATCCTCGTGGTTGTTTATGAGGAACTACCGCCGGGGTAGAGGCCTTGTATAGAGGACACGAGCAAGTGCTGGAGCATCGAACAAAGAAGCCTCTGTTGGCCCGAATTCTTGCCGCGATGTATTTCACCGAGGGTATGTCCCAGAGTCAGTAAATCGCGCCAAAGGTGTGGAGTCGTATCTATATCCCCGGCGTCGGGTCGAATTTTTGGGGCAATTGTCACGCGCTGATGTCGGGTGTGTCAGGTGAGTGAGGAATTGATTCGGGCGCTTGACGAATGCAATCAACGTCGTTCGGGTGCAAAGAGTACGGCCCCAAGCGCTGACTGACACGAAGTATCAGGCGCCGGATGATCCGAGCTACATCGCGCTGCGCGCGACGTGACCTCAAAAGCTCCCAAGCTGCAAGCCCAGTTGCTTGTTTTCAGCGTAGGTATCGGTATCGATATTCCATCGGACTGACTCCGCATATCTGGCGGAATATGCGGGCAAAGTGCTGCTGGGTTTTGAAACCACAGGCGATGGCAACATCCAGCACGCGCGTTTCGGCAGAGCGCAACATCTCTTTAGCGCGCTCGACTCTGACACGCAAGACAAACTGATACGGTGTCTCTCCCGTTGACTTCCGAAACATCTGCGAGAAATGAGCGGTGCTGAGCCCTACGGACTGCGCCAGTTCACATAGGCGTAATTCGTCCTCCATCTTGGCGTGCACGAACTCTTTCACCGCTTCTCAAGCGGGCGGGACCGAGTCCACCTTTGTAGGTACTCGAAGACTGGTGCCACACGGCATAACCGTTGACCAGGGCTACGGCCATTGCCTGCTCTATGGAATCCAGAAATAGGAGCCCACTGGGGAAGCCTGCAGATCTCTCGGCATAAGCCGCTGCCGCCAAACCACCCACACGTGCGTCAACCAGGTTATCGATGCTGCGCAATTCAACCTCGCCCGTCGTCTCATCCGCAGCTGCCCTTAGTGCAGCGCCCGAAATGGCGATTGTCATAACGTGTAAGCCATCGATTCTGTACCACTTTTCCAAGTGAGCCGAGGTTAACCGCATTGCGCCTGTGGAATACGTAAACCTCCGCATCTTAGAACTGTGCAAACCGATTTCAACCGAGCCAGGCCGCAAAGCCATAGCAAGAACCGGTTGGTGCTCCACCCAGAAGCGTGGCTCCGTCGCAGATTCAGGCGTAAGGATTTCAACTCTCATGTTTTTCCGCGCGACCGCCCAGCATGGCTAATCCCTCCACTAGGAACAAACAAAGATCTTGGTGAGTTGTTCCCAGCCTAAGTGTGTTCTCGGATGTGATCTGGTTCGTGTCCGCCGCTCGCTGAGACTCCGTTACGCGGCACGATTAGAGTCTCTGGACGAACCGTCACGGGAATAGGTACCGCGTCAGGCAGAAAAGCCGTCGAAACTCCAGCTGGTTCGAAAAGCAGAAACTCCCTGCGATACTCTGTCGGGCTTAAGCCGCACGCATGACGAAACACGCGTGCAAAATGTTGCTGGGTTTTGAAGCCGCACGCTATGGCGACATCCAGCACGCGCATTTCGGCAGAGCGCAACATCTCCTTCGCTCGCTGGATGCGATGCCAGAGGAGACACTGGTGCGGAGTCTGGCCGGTCGTATTGCGGAAGACTTCCGAGAAATGCGTAGCGCTGAGCCCAACCGTGCGCGCCATTTCCTCAAGACTTAAGTCCTCCTCCATCTTCTCCTCCACCAATTCTTTAATCTTTCGCAATTTCGCGGGGCTTAGTCCCCCACGATAAACCCGCACGCTATAGTCGCGCACGCCATAACCGACGACCAGAGCCCGGGCAAGTGCCTGCTCGATAGAGTCGAGAAAAAGACGTCCATTGGGGAAGTCCGCGGTTCTTTCCACATCCACTGCCGTAGCCAACGCGCGCAATCGCGGATCCGCGAGTTCGCGTTCGAGGCGCAATTCTATTCTGCTCCCTGTGCAATCAGAGGCGGCCATCAACGCCTTGTCAGAAATGGTCATGGTTACATGTGTCATATCACACGTGCCGATCCAGTACTCCGATTGCGGCGGACAGAGTCCCATCAGGCCAGCATCGAAGGTGATTCGCCTAAGGGCAGAACGTCTTAACCCGATCTCCATTGAACCTGGATGGAGCGTCATCCCTAGAAGATGTTCACGATTCAGGCTTAGGTACGGCTCGTCGACAGGACCGCGAGTCTCCAACACAACCTTCATTGTTCCGCACCTCCTTTTCAGAATTCGATGCCTTGTACGTGGAAAAGAATTCCGGAGAATTCGATCCAATATCGCGGTTTAAGACACAAGCAGACTCGCTGGGCGGTTTTACTAAATTCGTCGAAGTCGCGAGTGGTCTGACCAAAGATAAATGAGGAGAGTGATGACCTTCGGGATTCGAGACAATTCGTAGTTTGCAATAGCAGCAAGCCAGCGCTCTCCGACAGCGGCGTTCACAGCAGCCTATCTTGTGGCCCGCTTCTGCGCCCTCCCTCGTAGTCGTATACGTAAACGCACTGGGACGGATCTGTGCGGGGACGATCAGTGATAGATCATCACTGCCGCAGCAGTAATTCTGCTGATCGGCACCACCGAGCGATGCGTCGAAATCCAAAACGGCATCAACACAGGAATGCCGTATCGACGTGATCTAACTGACGAACAGTGGAAAACCCTCGATCTGCTGATCCCGAAACCAAGGAGACGACGGGATGGCAGAGGCCGACCTTGGAAAAGTCGCCGATCCGTTCTGAACGGTATCCTCTGGGTGTTGCGGACTGGCGCACCCTGGGCGGACCTCCCCGACCGATACCCTTCGTTCCAGACCTGTCACAGGCGGTTTTAGCAATGGGTTCGGTCCGGCCTGATGACTAGGATCATGACTGCTCTTGCGCAAGAACTCAGTGCCCGAGGCACAATCGATGTTCGTGAAGCCTTTATCGACGCGAGTTTTGCGCCCGCCAAAAAAGGGGGCGCAAGGTCGGAAAAACAAAACGCGGCAAGGGAACGAAGATCGTGGCAGTCGCAGATCGTAATGGGCTACCGGTTTCTGTTTGCGCTGAAAGTGCCACTCCGCATGAAGTGACGCTAGCCATGTCCACTTTGCTACAGATGGTCGTTCCCGACGCCCCTCAGAACCTAATCGGTGACAACGCCTATGACTCGACCTCCTCGACGCAGAAATGAGGTTCTACGGCATTGAACTCATTGCGCCACATCGTCGGAATCGAAGGAATTCTACTCAGGATGGACGTCGTCTGAAGCGGTACCAACGAAGCTGGGCAGCCGGACACTTTCCACCACCACCATTGTGGAGGGCGATTTTTCCCCCGCCGTGCAAGTTCGGCAAAAGGCGTCCCTGCCTGCGACGTGAGCCAATTCCGGACAACTAAGTCCGGCGTGTGTGAGAGGCCGCCAGAGTTACAGGGCGACTCAGGCCGAAAGTCCGGTGATGCTGTGGTGACTAAGTGGCATACAAACCCTTGCATCTGAGTGCAAACCCATACACGGATGAAGATGAGCGATCCCCACGATTGACGCGGGTTTCTGCTCATTCTGGCAAATCCAGCCAAACGCTGCAATTTGGCCCCGAACCCGCTTTCACGGCGACAACATGAGTTCGAATTCGGTCGGCGCCAAACTCGATTGGCCCGTGCCGGGCCCCGATACGATCAGTTCCACATCTCTTCTACAGAGTGGCTGTGGCCGATCTCCGCCGCAATGCCAAAAACACCCTAAATGGCGTGTTTTCAAGAAAATAAAAATCGGGGAAGCCGGAATTGGCGGCAAAGATCTTCGGAATGAATGGCGTGTCTATACTAACCACCCCCGGACACCCAAATGTTTCGACATTTCCACCTCGATATCCATTCCCGCGCTACAGCGCCTGTTTCCGTTCCTGGTGGTGCAGAGTCCGATGAGACCAATCGCCGGCTCGCACCATATATATCGATGGCCATCCAGATTTTGTCCGATCACGATCTGGAGGTCGAAGACTGCGAACGTCTCAGCTTGATCGTTCAGGCCGCTCTGGACGGCCGCGCGCATTTCTTTTTCGCCGCCCTGCACGAACCAGACCCGGAAGAACTGGACCAGTTTTTCGCGGACTTCATCGTCCGCTGCATTGTTCCTTCCCGTGCGAGGTGTGTGTGAGTTTCCCGAAGGTACGCATCACAATCAACCCGAACGAATACAGCTTGATCAAGCCGGGCCTTGATTTGCTGGTAGCCAGGCATGCCACTGCTCTCTCAGGCAGCTTTCCCAATCGTCATCCATGGGACCGAATCGACCCTCTTGCTTCGAACGTCTACCGGGATCGTGCCTATGACGCGTCACTCGCCCAGACCTTGATCGAAGTGCGGGGCAAGCTCTTCGGGCTAGCATCTTCGCGGCGTATTTACGCAGACACGCTGGAACTATGCATTCTGGCGTTCGCCCTCCGCCAGCTACACAAAGCAGATCCATCGTTGTCTGAACAGCACCCTAAGGAAATAATCGCCGCTTTTGCTGGAAAGCTGGAGAAATATCGGAAACGGGCGAAGCGCCGTGCCATCGATCTTCTGGGTAAGCAAGCCTACGACGACGCTCATGTCCGTTGGAAACGGTTCGGTGACTGGATGCAGTATCACCTCCTTTATCAAAGGATTCCGCGGAGAGGAACTCCTTTACTCAAACAGCTATGGCGGGACAAGAGGGCGGGTATGGCCGAGCTCATCAAGACCACGGTCGCGGAGCGCTACGACTGTGCGCTGACTGAAGAACAGATCAACCGGATATGCGATCTGGCGATCCCAAGCTTGCGCCGGAGAAGGCACGAGCTGACCCTTAACACCGTCCTGTCTGGATCGGAGTCTGCGAAGGACTTCCTGATCGCCTTCATCACCAAGCGGCTGGAACTGAAGAAAGGACCCAAGGCCCCGCGGACCCATTGGGAGCAATATTGGGCAAGAGCGGAGATGATTGCTGAAGTGATGAGGAGACGAGGGGTTCAACAAGGCTCTTCCACTCCTTTATCCCCCGATGGGGACGACAGTGCCCAGAATGTCCCTGCAACCAACGGCGTCCAACCTCCGACCACGGATACTGTTGCGGATACTGGGCAGGAGCGCCTCGTTCATGTGACCGATCAACAGATCATCAAAGCGGTCAAGCAGTGGTTCCTGGATAACGTTGATGGAGGCTACCGCCAAGCCATATGCGATGAAGCCCGACATCAAGTGGTTCGATATCCATCATCATATGCGCGACCTCTGATTTCAAAATCGTTGCGCGACCTTATAGAGGAGACCCGTCCTACGATGATCCATTGCAGTCAAGATAGTGACTACATGAACGGTCACATCGAGTGGCTGCTCGGGTGGATGCTAGCCCTTCGTCGAGACCCGATCTTTCTCTATCAAGCAATCGGCGCCGGGTATGCCGCGGCAATGATATCGGCGGCATGATCGCAGTCGTACCGTATATTGACTCAGGAGCAGAAGTGGACTCATCCGTATTGGACATCTTCATTCTGTCGCTGTTGGACCGTGGTCACGAAACGACCTATGACCTGCAACGGCAAGCGGGGCTGTCCCTGGGGTCCACCGTACCCGCCCTCCGTCGGCTCGAAGCTAAGCGCCTGATCACCCGGCAGGAGACTTTCACACCTGGCTCCCGTCCCAGGAACGCCTTTGCACTGACCGCTGCTGGCAGAAAACTTGCCCGTAACGGTTGGAAGCCATTGTTGGATTCAGGACGCTCTGACGACGACCTCGAGGCTGTCCTGCGGATAGCTGAGATGGCTCGAGCCAACAACGCGCATCCCGTCGAGATCAAAAGATTTCTGGCCGAGGCCAGCCGAACAAGGCTCGAGTCTGCAAAAGTCGAAGCTAAGGCGGTGGCCCAGAAACCGCAGGACTACGTGACGGTGAGAGACCGATGGAGCCAGGCCCGGCTCCAAGCCGAGGCAAAGTTTCTCACGGACCTTGCAGACGAGTACAGAAAGCCAACAAGGCGAACGCGGTAAGAATCGCTCAACAACCTGTCCGTAATCCCAGCACAAAAGCTCGAAGCACCCTTTTGAAACACCTGCTGGTCCGGTCGCCCTTCCAATGAAGGTAGGCGCGGAGAATCGAGCTTTACGGATGCTTTGGTAGCGCCGGGCCAGTGTGATTCAGTAAGGCTTCGAGGGGGGAACCCTGGGTTCTCGATCCGAGTGCGGCACCCGCGGATCACAGGAGTGCACCTTACATCCTCCATATCTTCCGTGGTCTGTTTGGCAGGAGCCCGCGGCTCCATAGATTTGAGTCATAGACAAGCTTTGATTTTTTTCGAGGGTAAGAAACAACTGTAATGACATTTTCCCGCGAAAATTTGCTTTCGCCGCAAGAGCTTGCCGAGACACTCGGACTCTCGGCTGCTACGCTTGCGGACTGGCGATCGCAAAAACGTGGCCCAGCGTATTTAGCTGTTGGGCGTAAGATCTGGTATCCGCGGGATCGGGTAGGAAAGTGGCTTGAGACTAAGTTGAAAGAGACGAGAGACGATGGCAATACGGAAACGCAGCGGCATATGGCACTACCGGTTCAAACTCGACGGCAGGGAATACACCGCATCCACAGGCTTGGCCGCCACCACACGAAACGAGACCGAGGCGAGACAGCTTGAAGCGGAGCACCGTAAGGCTCTCTTAGAAGGACGAGCGCCTCTGCGGCGTATTGTCGTTCGGGAGTTCACAGATGCTGTCGAGGACTTTCTGCACTGGACGGAGATGGAGTATCGAACTCATCCGAACAGTCATCGTCGAATTGCTACAAGCATGACCAGCGCGAAAGAATTCTTCACGACGAAGCCCGTGAGCACGATCTCCGATGCAGATATTGAGGCATACAAGGTTTGGCGCTTCAATGAACACAAGGTCCGCGATATAACCGTCAGACACGACCTGCATGCCCTTTCCGTGTTCTTTAAATATGCAATCAAACAGCGCTGGACCCGCGAGAATCCAATTGACAACGTGAAGATTCCCTCGGACGACGATGCTGTTCGGATCCATGTGGTCACGCAGGAAGAAGAACGGGAGTACTTTGCCCGCGCAGCGAAGAACCAAAATCTGTACGACTTGGCAATGATCATGCGAAACCAGGGCATGAGACCAGAAGAAGTCACCTCTCTGCGAAAAGAGGACGTCGATCTGGAACGTGGGAAGGTTCACATTCGATCTGGTAAGTCGAAGGCTGCACGACGCACATTGGATCTGACAGCGGAAAGCCGCAGCATTTTGGCAAGGCGATGCCAAAGCACATCGCAGTGGATCTTTCCGTCTAATCGAAAATCCGGGGCGTCCATCAAGAGATTGAATGGAGCGCATGATCGCGCCTGTGCGGGCACGAAGACCAGGCGTGCCCTCAATTTTGTTCTCTACGATTGGAGGCATTCATTTGCGACGCGCATGGCGGAAGCAGGGGTTGATCTCGCGACGTTAGCGGCAATTCTCGGACACAGTTCAATCCGTATTGTTCAGCGCTATGTGCATCCCACAGCGGACCACAAAAGGGAAGCGATGCGCCGGTTCGAGCAGGTCCTCGTGGAAGTGGATAATGCTGCTATGACGGGAGCTTCGAGGGCAGTGAATTGATGCTCAGCCCGGTTTGAATCGCGACAGTTTTTTGGAAATTGGTACTTCTTTTTTTACCCGCCCTGGTGGCGGGTTTTACTTTTGCGGAATTCGGGAGAAAGCCCCGGCGAATTTTTCCGTCCGCTTTTTGTCCGCCTTTGGCGACAAATCAGCCCGAATCAGGCCCCTTGAGCACGAACGAGGACGAGTGACCTTCGCTCGTAAGTTTTTGATTTATTTGAAAAGCCCGAGAAAATTTGGAGGCGCGGGTCGGGATCGAACCGACGCATAAAGGTTTTGCAGACCTCTCCCTTACCACTTGGGTACCGCGCCCCGGGGTGGGCTATTCATTTGGAAGCCCCGCTGAATTGTAGATGAAGTGTACCGCAGGCAGGGGGTGTTTGGAGCGGGAGACCGGGGTCGAACCGGCGACATCTTCCTTGGCAAGGAAGCACTCTACCACTGAGCTACTCCCGCTCTACAGTTATAAGTATAGCGGTCCGAAGGTATGTGGTCAACGCGTGGGGGATATTGAGATGCGCCTCAATCCGACCCGGGCAGATTGAGCGCGATACGAGGCCCGGCGGCTGTATTTCCCCGGTGGCGAACAACGTGAGGAGTAATGAGCAGTACCAACTCGCTCGTGTCAGAATCTGTCGTCTTGATCGCTGTCACTGTCTGGAATCCGGGCAACTCGCCCAGACCCGGAAGGCCATTCACCGCCGCAGACTCCTGCTTGGTGAGGGAACTGGCGATCAGCGCCGTTTCGCCATCGCGTACCGTCACATCTGAGACGTACTGCCGACTGGCGAGTATGGGAATATTATTCAGCGACGTGCCCGCCAGCGCTTCGATCTTCAGGTCCAAATGCATAGCAATTCTGCCGGATCTCTGCACCACGGGTGTTGCCTTCAGAGTGAGGCCGAGGTCTTCATATTGAATCTGTGGAACGCTGACGCTTGACACCTGGGATAGCAAGCTTGTCGCGCTGATTCCGTTGATGGTGACTCCTGCTAATTGTGAGACCGTTGGTGTGGCGCCGCTGGAGTAGATGCCGGTTGTGACGGGGTAGCGCGTCCCAGCCCGAAAGGTTCCGGTCTGCTTATAGCCGACGCGGAGTTGGATGTTGTCCAGAGCTCGCGTGTCACTGGAACTGAGCGCGAGGTGGAGGTTCGTAGGCGGCATTGTGACGCCGCCCAGGGTTAGACCGCCGCCGAAGAGGCCAATCGTGCTGCTTAGTAGGGTACTCTGGACCAGGCCCGAAGAGATCAGCGCGAGCGCGATGGTAATGTCGCTGGCGTTAGCGGGGATTAACCCCTGTGAGATCGCTTGGTTCACCAGCGACTGGTTTGCCGTAACCAGGTCATGGGCCGCGCTCTCGACGCTGTAGAAGCCAATCTGCTGCGGAAACTGTATGCCGATACTGCGCTGCCGCGTCCGGTCAACGGAGTAGAGATTGATATCCAGAAGGACTTCGCCGCCGCCGTCAATCAGGTCGGCCAGCGTCACGTTAACAGCGTTCAGCGTCTCTTCAGGGGCGCGAATCAGTAATGTGCCTGAGCCGTTCAGCACGGTCGGCTGCTTGACGTCGAAGACGGTGCGAACCATGTTGCTGAGCTCCGACATCTGCTCCGGCGTCAGGCTGGGGATGTAGATCGTTTCCTGCAACTGGCGCTCGAAGCGCTGCCGGTTTTCGGTCGTATCCTTAATGACCAGCGCACTATGCGGATCGAGTGGCACAGCGAACAGGCCCGCCATCTTCAGCACGATTTGCGTGGCCTGCTGGTAGTGTGAGTCGTCCAGGTCGAAGCGCAGGTCCTGCCTCTGGACAGAATCGTCGAAAACGGCTCGTATCCCGTAAGCCGCCATGACCTGACGGACAACATCCCTGGAGTCCCCGCGGATGTTGAAGCTGCTGGTGCCTGGACCCGGCATAAGCCTTACTGGACCCGCAATGGCCGGGCCGTGCTGAGGCAAAGACTGGATCTCCGGATTGAAAGCAGGAGGAGCAGGGGAGCTGCTCAGGTGCTGGGCCACGATGCTGTTTTGCGGGTCAAGTGCCCGCGCAGCGGCAAGCAGCGCCTCTGCTTTCTTGCTCTCTCCCAGCAGGCGCGCTTTGCCAGCCTGCTGCACCAGTTCAGTCACCCGGTGCTCGCGGGCCAGGCTGGCCGCAAGGGCGTAATCTTGATTGTCGGGATTCAGCGTAGCGGCCTTCTCAAACCGAGCCTCGGCCCCAGCCAGGTCGTTGCGGTCCAGAAGGCGGGCGCCTGCGAGGTAGGCGTCCTCTGCAGCAGCAATCTGACGTTTGCCCGGGGCGGGCCTCGACGAACTCGCGACGGCCTGTTGTGTTGAACCAGTGCCGGGAGCAGGCGTTTGAGCCGGAACCAGGGTTGAAACGCCAGTCATCGCGAACGCGATCATCTGAATCGCAAGCGGGGCGCGTGGTTGAGGCTTGGATGCCATGAACTTCTGAAGCGTTAGACGACGCAGAATGCTATCGGGCGCTTGCGATGCTCTGCACACGTGGCCGTTCGCTGGCGACAGGCCTGCGCATTCCATTCCGGATCTGTGCCGTGTCCAGGTCCAGCTCGGCGAGTGTGCGGCTCAGGGTGTTGCGGTGCATGCCCAGCTCTTCAGCGGCCTTGCACTGATTGCCCTTGTGATGAGCGAGAACTTCGAGGATATACCGCTTCTTGAACTGCCGAATGGCGTCGGCGTATGAGATTCCTGCACTGTGCATCTGAATAATCAGACCATCCATTTCGCGCTTCAAGGGCGTACTCCTTGCTCGTCGTCTTTCGTCTGACGCTTCTTCATTTTCCCCTTAACTGTGCGGCTTGATCCACCCGGGTGCGGTGTGCTTGAGTTCTTCCGCGCCCTTCCGAATTTGCTGTTGCAGGTCGTGGGGTACAACGAAGGATACCGCATGAGCCCCGGCAAGGAAATAGGGAACAAACCGGGAATTTTTCGTCCAGGCATTCTGAGGCAGAAAGGCCAATGCCGCCATCAGGATCGCCACGCCCAGCAAACATCCCCTGATCAGCCCGAATCCTGCCCCCGCCAGCCGGTCGAAGAAGCCCAGTCCGATGGCATCCGCTGTCCGATGCAGCAGCTTGCCGAGGATGGCGGCTAAGACCATGATCCCGATTGCGATAAGAAGGAAGGCCACAACATTGGCAATGGAAGCAGTCGTGATAAGTCTGCCGAGCCGTTGCGCGAGCCAGGGGTAATTCCAGCTTGCCAGGAGGATACCTGCCACGAGGCCGACCAGGCCAAAGATCTCTCGCACCAGACCCCGCATGAAGGCCGCGACGGTCGAGTACGCGAGCACGGCAAGAAGGATCCAGTCGAATCCGTTCATAGCGTTGGACGGCCCGTAACCAGCCTGAAGGCCTCCAGATACTTCTCCCTCGTCTTTTCGATGACCTCGGGTGGTAGGGGAGGCGCCGGGGCCTGCTTGTTCCAGCGGATCGACTCCAGGTAGTCGCGGACGTACTGCTTGTCGAACGAAGGCTGCGCGCCGCCGGGCGAGTATGTGTCCGCGGGCCAGTAACGCGAGGAGTCAGGCGTGAGTACCTCATCGGCCAGAATGATCTCGCCGTCGATCTCCCCGAACTCGAACTTCGTGTCGGCGAGAATCAGGCCCTTGCTCTCGGCGTGCCTGGAGGCCTTCTCAAAGATCGCAAGCGTCAGATCGCGCAGTTGTGCCGCCCGCCCGGCTCCAACCGTGGCCTCCATCGTGGCAAAGGAGATGTTCTCGTCGTGGCCGCCAGTGTGGATCTTTGCAGCCGGCGTAAAGATGGGCTCAGGGAGCCGATCGGACTCGCGCAAACCGGAGGGCAGGCGAATGCCGCAGACCGAGCCGTTCTCCTGGTAGTCCTTCCAGCCCGAGCCAGAGAGATAGGCACGCACGACGCACTCAACGGGAAACATCTTCGCCCGTTTGACCAGCATGCTGCGCCCATCAAGCTGATCGAGATACGGTTTGAGCTGACCGGGAAACTGCCTGGCGTCGGCAGTGATCAGGTGGTTCTTCACCGTGCCTTTCAGGAGATCGAACCAGAATAAAGAGAGCTGCGTGAGAATGCGCCCCTTGTCCGGAATGCCGCTTCCCAGGACGTGGTCAAAGGCCGAGATGCGGTCGGTCGCGACGAAGAGAAGCTGGTGGTCGTCGAGGGCATAGATGTCACGAACCTTGCCGCGCGCCGTCAGGGGCAGGGAACCGAGGTCTGTTTGAAGAAGTGCTGTCATTGTTTCTCCTGGCGCTATCACTTGAACTTGTCCGTGTTGCGCATATGCATAGGAAGTGTTCGTTCCAGTGTCTGCTGTCCGGGATGGCCGGGGCAGATGAATTGGACTGTTTTGGCGTTGGGGTCAGCGATGGCGGAAGACTTTGCCGCGTCGCACTGGACCGTGTTGAACGCAAATCGCTGGACGAGGTGATGCAGAAAGGGGGCGAAGGGAGGCTTGTAGTACACCATAACGTCGAACCCGCTATTTTGATCTCCCCAAACCTCCCACGCGATCCTTTCACTCATGTAAGGACCGCCGATCGATGAGATCTCCGCCGGCTGCGGCTCGAAGAGAAGCGTAAGCGGCATCAGGAGACTGGACCCGAAGGTGGGAGTCAACAGAATCAGTGCACACAATACGGTGAGCCACTGGGGGCGCATCAGGCTGAAGCGTACTAACACAATCTCAAATCCGGCTGCTGCAGCCCAGTTCAGCAGAGCATTCATTCTGCCCGAGGTCATGCTCCATTGCGTTGCGGCAAAGAGCACGCGAAGCAGGGTCAGGGTGACCCCGGCGCCGATGAGCAATGTCTGCAGCCGCTCTGGGAGGTGCCACCAGAAAAACCGCAGCACAATCATTGCTGTGGTCAACAGAGCAAGCGCAGCCATCGTCAGCGGAATATACATGCCTTCTGTAGCTTAGTTCGTCTCCGCCGCCTCGCCGCAAAAGAAATGGCGGGGCAGCACCGGCGCCACCCCGAGGATCAGCATCACGCCACTGCCCGCCGGGTATCGGAGGCATCGCGCCGGTTCAGATTGACGCTGACGATCTTCGAGACGCCCGGCTCCTGCATGGTGACTCCGTAGATGACGTCTGCCTGGGCCATCGTCCGCTTGCTGTGCGTGATCACCACGAACTGGGTGGTTGCGCTCATGTCCGCAATCAGTTTGGCGAAACGGCCAACGTTGGTCTCGTCCAGCGGCGCGTCCACCTCGTCCAGAATGCAGAACGGCGCCGGCTGGAACTGGAAGATGCCGACCAGCAGGGATAGCGCGGTGAGAGCCTTCTCTCCTCCCGAAAGAAGGAGGATGTTCTGCAGCTTCTTGCCAGGAGGCGAGGCCACGATGTCGATCCCGCTCTCGGCCGAGTTCTCCTGGTCGGTCAGTTTCATGAACGCCTGACCGCCGCCAAAGAGCTTCGTGAATGTCACCGAGAAGTTCTCGTTGATCACCTTGAACGCCTCGTCGAACTTAAGCTTCGAGACCTCGTCGATCTCCTTGATTGAAGCCTGCGTGTTTTCGATCGAGTCCAGCAGGTCCTTACGCTGCGTCTCGAGGAACTCATGCCGCTGTGATGTCTCGTTGTACTCTTCGAGTGCCATCATGTTCACGGGCCCCATCGATTCGAGCTTCTGCTTCAGCCCGCGCGCCGCCTCTTCCTCAGTGTGAAGGGCATCGCCCTCGATCCGCGCAATCGCCGCGTCCTCGCGAAGCGTCGCAGCCTCGACGGCCAGATCGTTCAGGCAGGTCGCTTCAAGATGCTCGATGTCTGAGGCCAGCTTCGCCGCGCGCGCTGTCAGGCCCGCGCGCTGCTCACGAAGCGCCTCCGTCTCATGCCGCAACGTGCGCAGCTTCTGGTCCAGCTCGCCAAGCGAGGCCCGAAGTCCCGCAGCCTCCTCGGTCAGCCGGGCGCCTTCAGCCACAGCGTTGGCCCGGGTTTCCGCGATTTGGCTGTGCTCGGTGGCGAGCGTCGCGGTCTCCTCCTCGCGTCGCAACTTCTCAGAGCCTGCGGACGCAAGCTGCTGCTCCAGTTGCTGAATCCGTTGGGTCTGCCCGTTGTAGAGCCGCGCCGTCTGGTCGAAGTTCGCCTGCGCGTTGCGCCGCCTCTCCTCAAGCCCTGCCAGCGCGGCCGAGGCCTGTGCCGCCTGCTGCTGCAGCTCCTCGCGTCGGCTGCGAAGCTCGTTCAGGCGTTGCTGCAACTCCGCGAGCTGACCCTCCAACCCCGCGCGCTCTGCCTCGACGCTCGCCGCCTCCTGCTGCTTCCGAGTGATCAGCTCAGTCTTCTGGTTGCGGGCGTCGCGATTACGCTCAGTGGCCAACGACCACTCCTGCAGGCGCCGCTCGATCCTTGCCGTCTCCGACTCCATCTGGCGCAGCGCCGCGCCAGAGTTCGCCGACTCGCGCTCTGCATCGCGCCGTTCGTGGGTTTTGCTCTCAATTCCTGCGTTCAGCTCCGCAATCTGTCGCTGCAGCTCGGCTGTCCGAAGGTCGGCCTGGGCCAGTTCCTGCTCGGCCTGCTCGATCTTCTGCTGGACCTCATTCAGCTCACGCTTCAGCGCCAGCGGACCCTGTGCTCTCGCCCTGCCTCCCGTCACCGTCACGTTATGGAACGTCTCCCCGGTTGGAGATAGGAAGAACGCATGCGGATTCGACAGCGCCAGCGTCCGCGCCGTGTACGAGTCCGGTGCCACATAACCCTCGCGCAGCTTCGGCAGAATCACCTCCAGCGATTTGCCGAAGCCATCCAGCACGCGCACGCACTCCCGCAGCGGCACAACGCCGTCGATGCTGGCTACATTCGCAACCGCCCCGCTCTCCATCCCCTCCGTGAAGGCGAAGTTCGCCTGGGCGTCGTGCGGATGCACCATGAAGGTCGCGCGCCCGGCGACGTCGGTCTGCAGCAGGTGCATCCCGGCGTTGGCTGCGTCCCAGCTCTTGACCACGACGTAGTTCAACTCGTCGCGCAAGAACTCGTCGACGACGCTCTCGTACTTGCCGTCAACCTCGAGGAAGTCAGCCAGCGTGCCGACCGGAGCCATGTTGTCGTGTGTCCGGTCCTTCGTTGTCTTGAAGATGTTGCGCACCGTCTCTGTCGAGTAGCTGTGATCGCGAATCAGCCCTTCGAGCGAGTTTCGCCGCCCGTTCAGCGAAGCGACCTCGCCGCGAAGCTGATCTCCGCGGCGCTTGCTGTCGACTTCCTCGCGACGCCGCGCGTCGAGGTTCAGCCGCATCTCGGCAATCTCGGCCTCCAGCCGCTTCAGCCGCTCGGTCACGGATTCAAAGGAGAGCCTCACCTGCCCACGCTCGATTCCCAGTGTCTCCAGTTCCATCCGCGCCGTCTCGGACTCGCGCTGCAGCCGCTCTGCCTCCTGCTCCATGCTCGCCAGTGACGCAGCGGCCTGCGCCTCTTCGCTGCGAGTACGCGAGGCGCGGTCGACCATCTGCATCATCGATCGTCGAATCTGCTCGGTCTGCTGTTCCACTGCGCTCAGCGTGCGTACAGCCTCCTGGGCTTGCGCCTGCTGCGCCTGCGCCGCCTCGCGCGAGCCCGTCGCTTCGGACATCGCGTTCTCAAGGAAGCTCTTGTGCTGCTCCAGCTCTCCCGCCAGTCCGGTCAACTGCTCCCGGGCCTGCGTTAGCTCCTCGGCCCCCGTCGCGAGCCGCGTTGTCAGCTCGGCGACGCGGTCGGTGTTTGAAGCCGTTCGCGCCGCGATCCGCTCCAGTTCCACGGCAGACTGGTTCGCCTGCGCACCGGCCTCTCGAATCTGCTGATCCAGCGTATAGCCCTTGCGGATGCCCTCCGTGTGCTCGACATCCATCTGCTCCACGGTCGCGGCCTGTGCGTCGATCTGTGTCGCCAGCGCCGCAATCTGCTCGGTCGTCGCGGCCTGCTCGGCATCCATCTGCGACATGCGGCTGGCCAGCACGACGCGAAGCCGCGTCCGCAGCTCATCGCGCAACGCCCCATAACGCTCTGCCTTGGCCGCCTGACGCTTCAGCGTCGCCATCTGCCGCGTCACTTCTTCAAAGATGTCGTTCACGCGCGCGAGGTTCTGCTTGGCGGACTCAAGCCGCAGCTCCGCCAGACGCTTCTTCGTCTTGAAGCGCGTAATTCCAGCGGCCTCTTCGATGATGCTGCGACGGTCCAGAGGCTTGGAGCTCAACAGTTGTCCGATGCGCTCCTGCCCGATGATCGCGTAGGACTCACCTCCCAGGCCTGTGCCCATGAAGATGTCCTGAATATCGCGCAGACGGCAGATCTTGCCGTTCAGAAGATACTCTGAGTCGCCCGAGCGGAACAGCCGCCGGGTGATCGTCAGCTCGCCCGCTCGCACCGGTGCGCGGTTGAACTTCCGTCGCCGAATCTTCAGGACAACACTCCCGGGTATAGCGTCCCCGGCCGCAGCGTCATTTTCCGCCGCGGCGCTGTTGTCGGCGGCCTCAGCCGCGACCGCACCCTCGACCTGCTCGCCCGCTGCCTCCCCCTCAATCACCACGCCGGGCTGCGCCTCAGCAACCGCGTCCTCGGTCTCCTGCGCCCGCTGCGCCCGCATAGCGGTCTCATCCCAGTCCGACGAGTGTTCCGCGGGGTGCTCGTCCGCGATCACAACCTCAGGGCCATCCGGGGGCAGCGCGCCGTCGTAGACGTCGGGGTCCACCAGAGTCAGCGACACTTCGGCCATACCGGTCGGTTTGCGATCGCGCGTTCCTGCAAAGATGACGTCCTCCATCTTCACGCCGCGCAGGCTCTTGGCCGACTGCTCACCCAGCACCCACGTAATGGCGTCAGAGATGTTCGACTTGCCGCAGCCGTTCGGTCCCACGATGGCTGCGATGCCTTCGCCGGAGAGCTGGACCTCTGTGCGGTCACAGAACGATTTGAAGCCGAGGATCTGAACTTTTTTCAGCTTGAGCAAGGGCACCTCTTGGCCCCACCCGAGGTCTTCCGGGGGAGGGAGCACTCTAGTCTTTTAAGACGGATTTAACTCTAGCCTCGGCCGAGCGTGGAATCAACGGGTACAACACTACTGGTTGTGGATAAGGGGTATTTAATCCCACAAATGGGTAGCAATTGATATTCGGCTCACTTTTCAACCCAGCGAAGAGTTATTCAGGGTCGATCCAAATCCAGTTCCAAAAAATGATATAAGACTAATAAAGTCTTATATTGAACAGATGGATGCAGAAAAATGACACTTCGCTGTTCGTTGCTTCGACTTGATATGCGACTGTTTTAGTCTGCAATTGTTCCTTTATGAAAGCAGGTTTGATCCGAAATGCTGCGTTACCTTTGTGCCATGTGGTTGGGACTGGGAGCAATCCTTCCTATCTCCGCCCAGGAGCTTCCGTACTTTGTCACCTACTCTCACCACATGGAGGAGCCCGGTTCACTTGAGGTCGAGTCAAAAATTGCCACAGGCAAACCGGAAGACGGCAATCGTTTCGGCGGAAATGCCTTTGAATTGGAGTACGGCACCACGGCCTGGTGGACGTCTGAGCTCTATCTAGAGGGGCAGACGACAGCGCATGACAGCACGGTCTTTACAGGGTACCGCATCGAAAATCGTGTGCGCCCCCTGCTGCGAGAGCATTGGGTCAATCCAGTCCTCTACTTCGAGTTCGAGGACATCAATGGTGCGAACAAGAGTTTGCTCGAAGTCGTTGGACACGACGGCAACGATGACTTGACCGGCAGCAACAGTGAGGCGCGTGCCGAGAAGAAGCGCGAGGCTGAGCTCAAGCTCATCCTCTCCAGTAACTGGAAGGGCTGGAATTTCTCGGAGAACATCATCGCTGAAAAGGACCTCCGCCATGCTCCGTGGGAGTTTGGCTACACTCTGGGAGCAAGCCGCCCCCTGCGGTTGGCTGGCGGTGTTAGATCGAACGCATTCGCTCTGCAGAACTTCGCAGCCGGAGCTGAGATGTACGGCGGGCTCGGCGACAAAGATTCGTTTGGTCTGCATCAGACGTCGCACTACTTCGGACCAACGTTCAACTGGAATATCCCCGGAGGTCCCAGGATTACGGCTTCGCCGAATTTCGGGTTGAACGACCACAGCGTCGCGCGGATCTACCGATTCGGAGTGGCTTACGAGATCGGCCAGCTCTCCCGCTACTTCAAAGGAGGTCGCTGATGCGCGCCATTATTGTGGCAATCGCCATATCCTTCTCAGCACCGCTTGTATTCGCAGCCTCCGATGGTGTCTGGTTGAAGCGGGTCCCCGACCAGGACCGTGCACGAATAAACCCTTACGCCCTGGATGAAAATGCTGCCGCTGCCGGAGCACTTTTGTACAAGCGGAACTGTGCGTCCTGCCATGCGGCCGATGCGAGCGGGCAAGGCAAGCGCCCCAGCCTTCGGACCACACGAGTACAGCATGCGAGCGACGGCGAGCTTTTTTGGCTGCTGACCAACGGAAACCTTGGCCACGGTATGCCGTCATGGTCTCGGCTGCCTGAAGATCAGCGCTGGCAATTGACGCGCTATCTGCACTCTTTGCCGCTCGAAGAGACAAAGTGAAGCCCCTGACTTTGCGCCATTTGCACGTCAGTTTTTTGTAAAAGGTCAATGCTTTTGAGCATCGCTGCTTGCCATAGAGCAACGTGATTTCTATAATCCGCATCATCACGTGCCGTGATGCACAGCACAGGGAAGCCGAGGCCAGCAGGGATGTTGGACACAAGCGTAACCGGTGTCGGGTGCATCATCCATGTGTCTATCCGATTCATTGACCCCCGGGGCCACCGGCAGGCAGAATCTGAAGAGAGATCTACTCATTATTGAGGAGTGTGGAATGAAGAAGGCAGTCGTTGCGTCTCTCCTGGCGGTCGCTAGCGTTGCACCTTTGGCGCGTTTTGCGGTTGCACAGACCCAGGTCAATCTGGGCTCAAACGCGCAGCAGGGTGGTGGCGTCCAGATGCCCCCTGCCGAGTACAACGCGTACAACAACGCGATCACGCAGAGCACTCCGCAGGCGAAGGCTCCGGCTCTGGAGGCTTACCTGACTGCCTACCCGCAGTCGGCGGTCAAAGCTGACGTGCTCCAGCAACTGATGCTGGCCTACAGTGCTTTTGATCCTGCAAAGACGGTCGATGCTGCTGACCGGCTTCTCCAGGTTGATCCGAACAACCTCCGTGGGCTTACCTTTGAGGTCTACTTCCGCCGTCAGGCGGCCGAGCAGCTCACCGATGCGGCTGCGAAGCAGGCCGGTCTCGACAAGGCTGCCGAGTATGCGCAGAAGGGTCTCGCCGCTCCCAAGCCGCAGGGTATGAGCGATGCTGACTTCAATACGATCAGGTCCAGCGCCACGCCCATCTTTGACAGCGCTATCGCAGTTGATGCGCTCAACAAGAAGGACACCGCTACCGCGATCGACAACTTCAAGAAGGAACTCGCCAGCGTTCCTGTCGATCAGACGACCAAGCCCGGCCCCATCCTGCAGGACACCTACTACCTTGGCCTGGCCTACCTTCAGTCCACGCCTCCGGACCTGCTCAACTGCGCCTTCTACCTGGCTCGATTCGTCTCGTTCGCTCCCGAGCCCTATAAGTCGCAGACGCTTCCGACGGCCCAGTACTGCTACAAGCGGTATCACGGCAGCCCGGACGGCTACGACGGTCTTGCCCAGACGGCGCAGGCGAACCTGAACCCACCCGCCAACCTCGCGACCACCATAACCCCTGCTCCGAAGCCTGCGGACATCGCCGCGCAGACTGTGGCCAGTACTCCGGACCTCTCCACCCTCGCGATCAGCGACAAGGAGTTCATCCTGCAGTACGGCAAGCCTGAGGACGCCGCCAAGGTCTGGGACACCATCAAAGGCAAGTCGGTCCAGGTTCCTGACGCAACCGTAGTCGCGGTCTCTGACACAGCCCTCCAGGTCGCCGTCTCCGACGATGCGGTTCAGTCGAAGACTGCCGACTTTACTTTCCAGCTTGCCGCAGCGTTGAAGACTCCTCCAGCGGTTGGAGACAAGGTGACCGTCAGCGGAACCTATGCCTCCTTCGCGCCGAGCCCGATAATGATCACGATGAGCGATGGGGCGGTCGTTGAGCCGAAGAAGGCCCCGGTGAAGAAGCCGACTGCGACCCACCACCCTACCCACCGTCAGTAGTCAGACACTAGCTGGAAAGAGGGCAGCCCGTCTGGGCTGCCCTCTTTCTTTGTTGCCCCCCACCCCTACCAAAAGTGTGCAAAATATTCCATCGAAACAAGATAGGTCCGGACTTCCTTTGGCGTTAAAGAACAAAGCCCCGATAGGCTCGGGGCTTTTCCAGCTAAGACCATTCTATCAGGTCGGAAGGCGAATCATGCCACGTGCAAGTGATTGATTATTAGCATGTTAGTCCCTTTAGGGGCTTGACAGGATTTCATGTGGAAAAGTCATTCGCCGAGCATGATGTGCTGGATGCTGTACGCTCGTCCGGTAGCTCCGTCACAGCTGATGAGGGCGGCGCACATCTTGGGGTTGCCCTTGGCGGGCTCGAACTTGCCGGGCATGCCGGTGAGGAAGCGGTTGAGGACGAGCTCGGTCTCGACGCCGATGACCGAGTCGTAGGGGCCGGACATGCCTACGTCAGTCTGGAAGGCGGTTCCCATGGGCAGGACGCGGGCGTCGGCTGTGGGGATGTGGGTGTGGGTTCCCAGGACGGCGGTGACGCGTCCGTCGAGGAACCAGCCGAGGGCGACCTTCTCGCTGGTGGTCTCGGCGTGGATGTCAAGGAGAATGACCTTGGCCTTGATCTGGCTGAGGAGCTCGTCGGCCTTGCGGAATGGATCGTCGCAGGAGGACATGAAGACGCGGCCCTGGAGGTTCAGGACGGCGTAGGTCTGGCCGTTTGGGAGCGTGCCCTCGTAGACGCCGAAGCCCGGGGTTCCGACGGCGTAGTTGGCCGGGCGCAGGATGCGGCGTCCTCGTTCATGGGAGTCGGCGGGGACGGTCATGTACTCGAAGATCTCGCGCTTGTCCCAGATGTGGTTGCCGGTGGTGATGACGTGGGCTCCGAGGTCGAAGATCTCCTCAGCGATGGAGGGGGTGATGCCAAAGCCTCCAGCGGCGTTTTCGCCATTGATGACAAGGAGATCGACGGAGTTGGTTTCGAGGACGTGGGGCAGGTGTTCACGTACGATGTGGCGGCCGGCGGAGCCAAAGATATCGCCGACGAAAAGAATGTTCACAAAAAAGATGCTATCACCCGCAGTGTGCGTGGCTTGCAGGTGTGGTAGTTTGCTTGGCATGGCACAGAGTGAGCGTTTTCAACTGAGCGTGCGGGTGCTGGCAGTGCTGGCCAGCGAGCCGGAGAATATGCACACATCGGCGTCGATTGCCGAGACGCTGAAGGAGAGCGCGGTGATGGTGCGGAGGGCGTTTCTGCTGCTGCACAAGGCGGGGCTGATTGTGCAGCGCAAGGGGCCGCACGGGGGGGCGAAGCTGAAGGTCTCGCCCAAGCAGATCGGCCTGGGGGATGTGTTTGCAGCGACGGCGGGGGACTGGCTTAGTGTGGACGAAAAGGCGGTGACGGGGCTGATGAAAAAGGTCAGGGCCGATGCGGTGGAGGCAATGAACGAGCACTCGCTGGCGCAGGTGGTGAAGAAGATGAAAAAAGCTGGTTAGCGAGTCAGCAGGTCAGCGGGATTTGGTGGGGTGAGAGCCTTGATGGCTTCCAGAAGGGCGGTTCAGGCACGCCATCAATGGGGTACCCAGTTTGTGGCGGCCGAGGTTTTTACTTTCCCACCCTTCGCGATGAAGCTGCGAAGGATGGGGCACCCGAGTATTTGTGGCGCTCTGGGTGGAATGCCGGGATTCTTCGCTGCGCTCAGAATGACCGTAGCTAAGAGGCTGCGCTTGGAATGACCGTAGCTAAGAGGTTGCGCTTGGAATGACCGATTTGTCGAATGATGCCTACTCGGCGGATTCTCCGTGGGGTTGGCCTTGTTTTTCGGCTAGCTGGTCGGCGGTTTTTTGCTGGGGGCGCATGAGGGGGAAGAGGATTACGTCGCGGATGGAGCGCGAGTTGGTGAGGATCATGGTGAGGCGGTCGATGCCTATGCCCTCGCCAGCAGTAGGGGGAAGGCCGTAGCCGAGGGCGCGGACGTAGTCCTCGTCGATGGCGGACATGGCCTCTTCGTCGCCGCGCTCTTTTTGCTCGATCTGCTGCTGGAAGCGGTTGTGCTGGTCGACTGGGTCGTTTAGCTCGGAGAAGGCGTTGCCGACCTCGAAGCCTCCGATGTAGAACTCGAAGCGCTCGACCCAGTCGGGCTCTTCGGGCTTGATCTTGGAGAGAGGGGAGACGGCGAGGGGGAAGTCGTAGATGATGGTGGGTTGGATGAGGTGGGGTTCGGCGAGACCCTCAAATACGTCAGCAATGATCTTTCCCAGTGGTACGTTCTCATCTTCAATTTCTTGTGCCGGAATCCAGAGCGCATCGTATTCGTAGTCATCCTCTGAGAGAGCCAGCATCGCAGAGTCAACGCAACGACTCAATTCGGCGCGATTGTCGAAAGTCGACAATGACGGAACACGAGATTTTTTCGGCCACCACTTGATGATGGCCTCGCGCATGGAGAGCTTGGTCCAGTTGCCGAGGTTGATCTCGTTGCCGTTGAAGTGGGTGATAAGGGAGCCATTGACTTCCATTGCTACGAACTTGATGAGCTCTTCGCTGAGGTTCATCAGGTCGTGGTAGTTGGCGTAGGCCTGGTAGAACTCGAGCATGGTGAACTCGGGGTTGTGCTTGGTGCTGACGCCTTCGTTGCGGAAGTTGCGGTTGATCTCGTAGACGCGGTCGAGGCCGCCGACGACGAGGCGCTTGAGGTAGAGCTCGGGGGCGATGCGGAGGAAGAGGTCGATGTCGAGCTCGTTGTGGTGGGTGGTGAAGGGACGCGCGGCAGCTCCGCCGGCGATCTGCTGCATCATGGGGGTTTCGACTTCGAGGTAGCCCCTCGTGTCGAAGAAGGCTCGAATGGCGCGGAGGATGGCGGCCCGCTTGACGAAGACTTCGCGGACGTTGCGGGATTCTTCGGGTTCCGGTTGTGTTTGTGGCGCCTCGGGAGAACTACCGGGGTTCTTCGCTTCGCTCAGAATGACCCCGTCTGAGGGGGAGGGGTTTAAAGCGGGTTTGTCGGCCTTGGCAGAGTGACCGGTGTTCATGAAGAGGTCGACGTAGCGCTGGCGGTAGCGTAGCTCGGTGTCCTCGAGGCCGTGGTACTTGTCGGGGAGGGCGAGCATGGCCTTAGCGAGGAAGGCGATTTCGGAGACGTGGACGGTGAGTTCGCCGGTGCGGGTGCGCATGAGGTAGCCGCTGACGCCGATGTGGTCTCCTAGGTCGAGGAGCTTGTAGAGGGCGAAGGCGTTCTCGCCGACGTCGTCTTTGCGGACGTAGATCTGCAGACGCTGGCCGTTCTGCTGGAGCTGGGCGAAGCCGGCCTTGCCCTGAAGGCGGATGGCCATGATGCGTCCGGCGATGCGGACGGTGGTGCGGTTGGCTTCCAGCAGCTCGCCGGAGACGGGGGACTCGGGAGAGTCGTACTGGCGCTTGAGGTCGGGGATGAGGGCGGTGAAGTCGAAGGAGTTGGGGTAGGTGGCGTAGCCCAGGGCCTTGATCTGCTCAAGTTTGTCGCGGCGCTGCTGATAGAGCTTCTGCTCGAAGTCGGAGTCGAAGAACACGAAGTTTCCTTTGAACGGGTGTGGTCGTTTTTCAGTATAGCGGCGGGTGGAGGCGGGAAGGGAAAGCGGTGGGGATGTCGTGATGTAATAGTTGGGCTATGGCGGATGACGACAAAAAAGGCGGCGGGCTGGGCGAGCTGGTGAAAGCGGAGTCGATGATTCAGCTGGCGATTGCGCTGCCGGCCGGGTGCCTGATCGGATGGCTGATCGGCGAATGGCTGGACAAGCACTTCCACCAGACCTGGATGGGGGTTGTAGGGATTTTGCTGGGGGCTGCCGGCGGGTTTATGCAGATCTTCCTGACTGCGTCGCGATATCTGAAGAGGGGGAAGTAAGTGCGGGCTTTGGAGAGCTTTAGTGATGAGGACTTTCGCCAGACGGTGATGCGGGCGCTGCGGCTGCTGGCCGTGGTGACGGTGGTGGCGGCTCCGCTGCTGTGGTGGAAGCTGGGGTGGCAGTCTGCGGTTCTGCTGGTGGTGGGAGCGGCGATCTCGGGGTCGGGGCTGTTTGAGTGGCTGCGGCTGATGACGGCCGTGATGGAGCGGATGGACGGCGGAGGGAAGGCCAGACCGATGGGGATGGTGCTGGTGGGATTCTTCCTGCGGCTGGGCCTCACGGTAGTGCTGCTTTATGTTAGCCTTAAGGCACTCAATGGTTCAGTGTATGCGCTGGCCGGAGGCCTTGCGCTGGGAGTGTTTGCGCTCACAGTGGAAGGTCTCAAGCTGCTGAAGGCGTGGACCGTTTAGGCGAGATTAAGAAAAGATTCTGCTGATTTTTCTATATGCCAACCCAGCTTTTGTTTACCCGTTTTTTGAATGCCTACTTCGCAGAGCCTGTGACGGCTCTGCTGAAGTCCGTTCACGTGACACCGCAGTATCCTGAGGCTCCAATTTCGAACGCCTTCGCGATGGAGCTGCTGGTCTTCCTGCTGCTGGTTGCGTACTTCGTGGTGGTGCGGCTCTCGTTGAGCATTGAGAAGCCGAGCGGAGTGCAGCACATGGCCGAGATGACCAACGAGTTTGTCGAGGAGCAGGCAGAACAGATCATCGGACATGGCTCGGAGCAGTTTGTCAGCTACCTGACGGCGCTGTTCCTGTTCATCCTGCTAGCGAACCTGCTGGGGCTGGTGCCGGGGCTGGAGTCGCCAACCGCGAACGTTGTGGTTCCGCTGGGATTTGCGCTGGTGACGTTCCTCTACTACCACTTCCACGGTCTACGGGCCAATGGCGGCGCGTACATCAAGCAGTTCCTCGGGCCGGTGTGGTGGCTGTCGTGGCTGCTGTTCCCGATTGAAGTGATCTCGCACTGCGCGCGTGTGCTCTCGCTCACGGTTCGACTTTACGCGAACATGTTCGCTGGGGATCTCGTGACGCTGGCGTTCTTCTCGCTGGTGCCGGTGGGAATTCCGCTGATCTTCCTGGGGCTGCACCTTGGCGTCGCCGTGGTGCAGGCGTATGTGTTCTTCCTGCTGGCGTCGATCTACCTGTCGCTTGCCGTGGCGCACGATCATTAAAACGCGACCGCGGGTTTGCACGGAAAACCGCGGATTGAATTACCGAATTGAGTTTGTCTGGGAGGGACTCCCTCTTCCGGGCAGCAACAACGCCGCGAGCGTGAGGGTGCCAGCACGGTGAGCATCAACCACCCACTGGCGGCGTATCTGACGGGAGATGGAGTAACACAATGAAGCAGTTGCAATATCTGTTTATGTCGTTGGCCGCAATGCTGCTCGCAACGCCGGCCTTTGCGCAGAGCGCAGTCGCGCCTGCCAATCAGTGGGTTCCGCTGGCTGCCGGTCTGGGCATGGCCCTTGCGGCTGGTCTCTGCGGTCTGGGTCAGGGCAAGGCGACGGCCTCGGCAACCGAGGCCCTGGCGCGCAACCCGGGAGCTCGTCCTGGAATCTTCATCTTCCTGATTCTTGGTCTCGCATTCATCGAGTCGCTGGCGCTGTTCACCTTCGTCATCATCTTCCTCAAGGTGAAGTAAGTTCTTAGTTTTTAGCTGCTAGCTTTTAGCTGTACGAAAAGCCCTCGCTTCGGCGAGGGCTTTTCTGTGCGCGCGAGACTCTTCAATGAATTGAAGAATGAGATTTACCGGCTGGTGGCCGTGGTGCTTTGTGCGGCAGGCGCGGTGGCTGTAGCGCTGCGCTGGGCGAGCGAGAGCACGCGGCCCGGGGCGATGCCGAGCAGCAGTGTTGCGACGGCCGTGAAGGTTAGGGCTACCGCTGCCGGAATGCTGACAGAGGGAATCTGGTTGAGGCGGCTGTCTTCGTGGGGCTGGCGGCTGTAGAGTGCGGCCAGCAGTCGGAGGTAGTAGAAGCAGGCGACTCCACTGTTGAGCAGGCCGATCACGGCGAGCCAGACGCGGCCGGAGTGCAGTGCGGCGGTGAAGACGTAGAACTTGCCGAAGAAGCCTCCGGTGAACGGGATGCCGATGAGGGAGAGCAGGAAGAAGCCGAGCACGGCGGCCAGCACGGGGCGCTTGAGGGCGAGTCCGGCATAGTCGTCGATGGTACGGACCTGCTCGTCGTAGCGGGCGATCTGGGTGATGACGGCGAAGGCGCCCACCTGCATGGCGGAGTAGGCAGCAGCGTAGAAACAGGCAGAGGCGATTCCATCTTGCGGGAAGGCAGTGAAGGCGACGAGCAGGTAGCCGGCGTGCGCGATGGAAGAGTAGGCCAGGAGGCGCTTGACATCGCGCTGGAGTAGCGCGCCGAGGTTGCCAATGGTCATCGACAGGGCAGCGAGGATCCAGATGAGCGCAGCCCAGCGGTGCTCTATGCCAGCGAAGCCCGAGAAGGTGATGCGGAGCAGGACGGCGAAGGCGGCCATCTTGGGAGCCGTGGACATCATGCCGACGATGGGGGCCGGGGCTCCCTGGTAGACGTCGGGGGCCCAGACGTGGAAGGGCGCGGCGGAGACCTTGAAGCCGAGGCCGATGAGCATCATGCCTAGAGCGAGGAAGGCGAGCTTCTGCGTTGGGCTGGAGCCAAGTGTCTGGGCGATGGCCGCGATCGACGTGGAGCCTGTGGCTCCGAAGGCCAGCGCGATGCCGTAGAGGAAGAAGGCAGTGGCGAAGGAGCCGAGGAGGAAGTACTTGATAGAGGACTCGACGCCGGTGGACTGGCCCTTGCGGAAGCCGGCCATGATGTAGGTGGAGATGGAGGAGATCTCGAGGCCGATGAAGACCATCAGGAGCTCGACCGAGCAGGTCATGAACATCATTCCCACAGCGCCGAAGAGGGTGAGGGCGAAGTACTCGCCGGCGTGGGTGGCGTTGCCTTCGAAATAGTCGAGCGAGCTGAGGAGTGTGACCAGGACGACGGCGGCGATCAGCAGGTGGAAGAAGACCGAGAAGGCGTCGGTCTGGACCGTGCCATAAAAGGCATGGAGCGTGCCGAAGCTGAGCTGGTACCAGCTTGCGAGGCCTGCAGCGAGAGTCCCGAGAATGGCGAGCCAGCCGAGTGGCTTGCGCGAGCTGCCCGCAGGGAGCATGGGCTCGGCCAGCATGATAAGAACGCCGGCGATGGTGAGGATGTACTCGGGCAGAAGGGCGACGATGTTGGGGGAGAGGCTCGGCATTAGCGCTGGCCTCCTTCTGAGGTGGCTTCAAAGTTCACGGTTGTGGCCTGGGTGTGAGTGAGTGTGGCGGCGATGCGGCTGCCAGCGGTATCGATGGCGCGCATGAACACCGGAGAGGCGACGCCCATCACGAGGAAGATGATGACGAGCGGCCAGAGGGCGAGGTGCTCGCGGATGTCGAGATCGACAGCCGGAACCGATTCGCTTCTGGGACTGAGATCGCCGTAGAAGACGCGCTGGATCATCCAGAGCATGTAGGAGGCAGTGAGGATTACGCCCGTGGTGGCGAAGGTGGTCCAGGCGATGTGGTGCGCGACGGCCGACTGCATGGAGCCGGAGAGGACGAGGAACTCACCGACGAAGCCGTTGAGCATGGGCAGGCCAACGACAGAGAGTGAGGTGATGACGAACATGGTGACGATCCACGGGAGCTTCGCAGCGAGGCCGCCGTAGTCGCGCATGTCATAGGTTCCGTAGCGCTCGTAGAGCAGGCCGAGCAGCATGAAGAAAGCAGATCCGCCAAGGCCCTCGTTGAGGGTCTGGTAGATTCCGCCGTCGACGCCCGCGATCGTTAGGGCGAAGATGCCGAAGATGACCATGCTGACGTGGCCGAGGGTTCCGAAGGCCGCGAGGCGCTTGAGGTCCTTCTGGACGAGCGCGAGCAGCGCGCCGTAGACGATGCCGATGGCTCCAAGGGCGATCATGAACGGTGCGATGCGGTGCGACTGCGCGGGGAAGATGCCGAAGGAGAAGCGCAGGATGGAGTAGAGGCCGAGCTTTCCGGCCAGCACCATGACGACAGCGGTGGGGGCTTCTGAGATGGCGTCGGCGAGCCAGCCGTGCAGCGGGAAGACAGGTACCTTTACGGCGAAGGCTGCGAGGAAGGCGAGTGAGGCGAGCCAGAGCGCGGCGGAGTTGCTTGAGATGCTGTGCGTCGCGGCAAGCTGCGCGAGGACGGGCATGTCGAAGGTGCCGGTCTTCGCGTAGAGCCAGAGCATGGCGACGAGGAGGATGGCCGAGGGGATGAAGGCGTAGAGGAAGAACTTGATGGCGGCGCGCCGGCGATGCTCGGTGCGCCCGAAGGTGGCGATGAGGATCGCCGTGGGAACGAGCGAGAGCTCCCAGAAGGCGTAGTAGAGAAAGAGGTCGAGCGAGACGAAGACGCCGAGCATCGCGACCTGTAGGAGCAGGAAGAGCGTGTAGAAGAGGCGGCGGCGGGTGCCGATGGCTCGCCAGGAGATAAGGACGCCGAGCGGGGCGAGCAGGCCGGTGAGGACGACGAGCCACATGGAGAGGCCGTCGGCACCTACGTGGTAGTGGATCGATGGGTTGGCGATCCACAGGAGATTCTGCTCAAACTGGAAACTGCCGGAGGCGGCGGCGTAGTCGTAGTGGAAGGGAAGATGGAGCGTGAGCAGGAAGGTCACGAGGGTGACGGCGAGGGCGCTCCACTGCTGGATGCGGTCGCGGTCGGGCAGGAGCGCGAGGACGATGGCTCCGGCGAGGGGGACGAAGGTGATGATCGTCAGGATGGAGTGGTCGAGATTCATCGGTTCCTTGAGTACGAAAGCAGATCCCTGAGGGATGACAACCAAAGTTAGTGCTACCAGAGTGAGCGGCCAAAGATCATGACAAAGATGACGGCAGCGGCGCCGAGTGCGAGCCAGCCGGCGTAGGAGCGAATGTTTCCGGACTGAATCTGCCGGGTGAGCTTACTGAGGCCCTTGGTAGTGGCTCCCGCGGCTGCACCTGAGCCGTTGATAAGGCCGGTATCGACGAGGCCTCCAAGAATGAGGCGCGAGAACATGAGCAGCGGTGTGACGATGATGAGGCCGTAGAGTTCGTCGATGTAGAACTTGTTCAGGACGAGGCGGTAGAGGGTCGGGGACCGCTGCGCGAGCGCGGCTGCCATGCCGGGCTTGCGGTAGTAGAAGAGCCAGGCGATATAGAAGCCGATGGCGGCGGCGAGGACGGAGACAGCGGCGAGGCCAAGCTCAGTCGAGTGGCTGACGGCTTCCGCTACTGGGGCTCCGGCGCCGAAGACTGGATCAAGGAAGCTGCCGATCTCGTCGTGACCCAGCATGGCCGCAGGGATGCCGACCCATCCGCCGATGATCGAGAGCAGAGCGAGGATCATGAGCGGGAGGGTCATGACGAGCGGGGACTCGTGGACGCCGTGGGCGTGTCCGGCGTGGCGGTCGTCGTGATCGGCGACCATGACGGTGTGAGTGTCTGACTGGGCGTGGACGGCGGCTCCGTGGTTGTGGAGGTCGGCTTGTTCCTCGAAGCGCTCCTCACCCCAGAAAGTCTTGAACCAGAGCCGGAACATGTAGAAGGATGTCATTCCGGCGGTGACGAGGCCGACGAGCCACAGCAGTTTGCCGATGGGGTTGTCGCTGGTGAAGGCGCGGAAGAGAATCTCGTCCTTGGAGAAGAAGCCAGCGAGCGGCGGGATTCCGGCGATGGCGACGACGCCCATCGTCATGGTCCAGAAGGTGACGGGGATGCGCTTTCGCAGGCCGCCCATTTTGCGCATGTCCTGCTCGCCGCCCAGGGCGTGGATGACGGAGCCGGCGGCGAGGAAGAGCAGCGCCTTGAAGAAGGCGTGGGTGAGCAGGTGGAAGATTCCGGCCGCGTAGGCTCCGACGCCGCAGCCGAGGAACATGTAGCCGAGTTGGGAGACGGTCGAGTAGGCGAGGACGCGCTTGATGTCGTGCTGCACTAAGCCGATGCAGGCGGCAAAGATGGCGGTGGCCGCGCCGATGATGGCGACGACTCCGAGGGCGTAGGGGCTGTGGTCGAAGAGGACGTGGCAGCGGGCGACCATGTAGACGCCCGCCGTGACCATCGTGGCCGCGTGAATGAGGGCCGAGACGGGCGTGGGGCCTTCCATGGCGTCGGGGAGCCAGACGTAGAGAGGAATCTGCGCGGACTTGCCAGTGGCTCCGAGGACTAACAGGAGCGCGATGGCAGTAAGGAATCCGCCCTGCCACTCATGGTGTTGCGAAATGGCGTTGAAGACGGTGGAGAAGTCGAGCGAGCCGAAGTGGGCGACGAGGAGGAACATCGCGAGGAGGAAGCCGAAGTCGCCGATGCGGTTGAGGATGAAGGCCTTCTTGCCGGCGTTGGCGGCGGAGTCCTTGCGGAAGTAGAAGCCGATGAGCAGGTAGGAGGCGAGGCCGACGCCTTCCCAGCCGACAAACAGCAGCAGGAAGTTGGAGGCGAGGACCAGCACCAGCATGAAGAACATGAAGAGGTTCAGGTAGGCGAAGAAGCGCCAGTAGCCCTCCTCGTGCGCCATGTAGCCGACGGAGTACACATGGATGATGAAACCGACGCCGGTGACGACACCGAGCATGATGAGCGTGAGGTGATCGACGGTAAGGGCGAAGTCGGCGTGGAAGCCCGAGATGGAGATCCAGCTATTGCCGAAGAGGGTCGCGACGGTCTGGATGGACTGGGGTGCGCCGGGGGCCTTCATGCTGAACCAGAGCCAGATCCAGAGAGCGGCGGGGATGGCGGTGAAGACAAGGGCGACGGCGGAGACGAGAGCGCGCGGCAGACGGCGGCCGAGGGTTCCGTTGATGAGGAACCCGGCGAAGGGAAGCAGCGGAATCAACCAGAGATAGGAAGCGGGCATCGGAAGTAACGATCCTTAGAGTTTCAGCAGGTTGACCTGGTCGACGTTGAGGGTCTGTCGCGTGCGGAAGATGGCGATGATAATTGCGAGTCCGACCGCGGACTCGGCTGCTGCGACGACCATGACGAAGAAGACGAAGATCTGGCCCGAGACCTGGTGCCACATGTGCGCGAAGGCGACGAAGGTCAAGTTGACTGCGTTGAGCATCAGCTCGATCGACATAAAGACGGTGATGAGATTGCGCTTGATGAGGAAGCTGGCGACGCCGGTGGAGAAGAGGATGGCGGCGAGGACCAGGTACCAGGAGATAGGCACGACGGCTGTCATAAAGGGCTATTGCTCCTTTCGTGCGAGCACGACGGCTCCGAGGATCGCTACGAGGATAAGAACGCTGGTGACCTCGAACGGCAGCAGGAAGTCGCGGAAGAGTAGCGTGCTGACCTGGGAGATGTTGGAGACGGCGTGGCTGAGGTAGCCGCCGAGTTGGGCCGCGCCGAGGGACTTGCCTTCGGTGAGGAAGACGAAGCTGAGGAGGCAGAAGATGGCCGCGGCGCCGGGGAATCCGGCGATGTAGGCGGCACGGCTGCCGTGGGTTCGTTCTTCTTCGCCCGCGTTCAAAAGCATGATGACGAAGACGAAGAGCACCATGATGGCGCCGGAGTAGACGATGACCTGCGCGGCGGCGAGGAACTCGGCCCCGAGGGACCAGAAAAGGACGGCCAGGGACATCATGACGACGACCAGCGAAAGGGCGCTGTTGACCGGGTGCCTTTGCAGCAGGAAGTTGATGGCTCCCGCGACCGCCAGCGCGCCAAAGATGAGGAAGAGTGCCAGTTGCATGGTGATCTCGGTTCGATCTTTCTCAACGCAGCAGATATTTGGCTATCTGCTGATTGTAAAACAGCTTGCTGGCGCGGCTAGCCGCGCAGCGCAAGGACAAGGCTGGTGAGGATGATGTTGATCATCGCCAGCGGGAGAAGGAACTTCCAGCCAAATGCCATCAGCTGGTCATAGCGGAAACGGGGCAGCGTGCCTCGCACCCAGATGTAGAGCAGGAGAAAGCCGAAAACCTTGGCGACGAACCAGAAGATGGGAAAGATGGCGGTGAGGATAGGGCCGCCAAAGTTGTCGGGGAGGAGATGCCCGAGGGGACTCGAGGGGCCGCCGAGGAAGAGGAGTGAGGCGACGCAGGCTACGGTAATCATGTTGGCGTACTCGGCCATGAAGAACATGGCGAACTTCATGGAGGAGTACTCGGTGTGGTAGCCGGCGACCAGTTCAGATTCGGCCTCGGGAAGGTCGAAGGGAGCGCGGTTTGTCTCGGCGTAGGCAGCCATAAGGTAGATGAAGAAGGCGAGGATCTGGAAGCCGCCGAAGACATTCCAAGACAATGCGCCGTGGGCAGACTGGCTGTTGACGATGTCGCGCAGGCTGAGCGACTGGGCGCGGAGGACGACCCCGACGAGCGAGAGGCCGAGCGCCAGCTCGTAGCTGATCATCTGCGAGGTGGCACGGAGGGAGCCGAGGAGCGCGAACTTGTTGTTCGACGACCAGCCGGAGAGCGCGATGCCGTAGACGCCGATGGAGGTGATGCCGAGGATGACCAGCAGGCCGATGTTGATGTCGGCGATGTTGAACATGTCCACGCCCTGGATGTGGTGGACCTGTCCGAAGGGAACGACTGCGATGGAGACGAGCGCGCAGGTGAGCGCGATGATGGGTGCGATGATGAAGAGCGGGCGCGCGGAGGCGAGCGGCATGAGGTCTTCTTTAAGGAAGAGCTTGATGCCGTCGGCGAGCGGCTGCAGCATGCCAAAAGGGCCGACACGCGAGGGGCCCCAGCGGTTCTGCATGCGGCCGAGTACCTTGCGCTCGAGCAGAACGGTGTAGGCGACCGCCGACAGCGTGATGACGAGCACGACGACGATCTTGAGGATACTGAGCAGCAGGAACGTCTGGAATGGACTGAGATAGCTCACGATTTTTACTCTTGCTCCCTGTCGTTATCAGTCTGCTGCGGTTTGAATCTGGGTCAGGGGTTGGCTGGCCTGGAATTGTTGCACGTCATTGAGCATGGTGGAATAGCGGCCCAGAGTTCCTGAGGTGAAGAGGGTGTCGTTGGCCGGGAGGACTAGGTCACGGCGGTTGCCTATCTGGACGAGGCCGCTCGCGGCGGGTTCCAGGTGCTGGTCGTTGCCGCTCAGTAGCTGGAGCCGAAGCAGGTTGTAGCCGGGGACCAGCCGTTGAATCTCGTCGAGAATGGCGAAGGGGTCGAAGGGCGAGAGCTTCGGCTCGAGGTTGTTCGCCGTCAACCATACCGTATGGCGGTCAGCCTCGCCGGACTGCGCGCCGCGGCTCTGGCCCATGTCGGCGCGGAGGCCCTTGCCGAAGGGGACGAGTTGCTTGACGTCAGCGCCCATCTTGTCTGCGATGCGGACGATCATCTCGAAGTCGGTGCGGACGCCGGCGCGGTCGCCAGCCTTGTTGACGAGCTGAAGGTCGCCGTAGCTGTTGGTGACGGAGCCGGACTTCTCGTAGAGGTTCGCGGCGGGAAGGATGACGTCGGCGATCTGCGCGGTCTCGGTGAGAAACATCTCCTGCACGATGACAAAGGTGTTCTTGAGAGTCGCGGTATCGACGCCGTAACGGGCGATGGGATTTGCGCCGACGACGTAGAGAGCGGAGAGCTCGCCGCGACCGGCGGCGTCGAAGATCTCGAGCATGTCGAGGCCGGGTGTCGTGGGTGCGTTATGCTCCGCGAATGTTCCGGGCGCCGCAACCGGCGTGTAACCCGGAAGCATGTCGGGCAGCAGGCCCATGTCGGCGGCTCCGCGCGAGTTGACGTAGTCGGAGAGCAGAGCGAACTTTCTGTTCGGCATAGTGAGGCCGAAGTTGAGGAGGCGCTTCAGGTCTGCGCCCCGGAACTCGGAGCCGATAAGAACGAGGAGTTCCTTTTCGGCGCGTACGGCGTCACGGAAGCGGTGGAACGACGCTGCGTCTGCGCCGGGATGCGTCAGTGCTTCGACGGCGGAGTCATCTCCGGCGAGGAAGCTGGCGAGCGCGCCGTAGCTAAAGGGAGCGATGTGGGCAAAGGCCTTCGCCTGGCGGCGGAGCTTGATCTCCTCGGAGTTGGCAACATAGAGGCGAGCCTTGTTGAGGCGGACGTCGCTGCGGAGGTTCCACGCCGTTCCGGGGGCCTGGTTGGTGGGGTCTCCGCCGAGAACCATGATGGCCGGTGCCGTGTGAGTGTCGCGGAGCGATGCGGCACGATTGGAATGCCCTGCAAGGCCCTGGGCGAAGGTGACGTAGTCCGCCGTACGATGGTGGTCGATGTTGTTAGTGCCGACGACCGTGCGGGCGAACTTCTGCAGCAGGTAGGCCTCTTCGTTGGTGAGGCGGTTGCCGCCGATGACCCCAATGGACTTGCCGCCGCGGGCATCACGCAGCTCACGCAGCTTCATGCCCGCGTGGGTGAAGGCCTCCTCCCAGGAGACGGGCTTGAGTTCGCCGTTCGCCTGGCGGACGAGTGGCTGGGTGATGCGGTCCTTGTGGTTGGCGAAGTCGAAGGCGTAGCGGCCCTTGTTGCAGAGGAAGTCGCCGTTGATGCCGCTCTTGTCGCGGTTGTCGCCACGGAGAATCTCCGCGCCGTCGGAGGTGGAACGCACGCCGAGTGTGGTCTTGCAGCCGTCGCCGCAGTGCGTGCAGATGGTGGAGACGTGGTTCATCTCCCACGGACGGGTTTTGTAGCGATAGGTGCCGCTGGTGAGCGCGCCGACGGGGCAGGCGTCGATGCACATGCCGCACTGCTCGCAGTCCAGGTGGGCGAGGTTGTCAGGGGCGAGCTGGGCGGGAATGTTGGGAGCGATGACGGCGGATGAGCCGCGGTTCTGGATGCCGAGCGCGAAGACGTCCATGCCCTCGCCGCACATGCGGACGCAGCGGTAGCAGAGGATGCAGCGCGGGCGGTCGAAGTAGACGACCGGGGACCACTTCTGCTCCTCGCGGTGGTTCTTGGGCTCGGCGTAGAAGCTGTCGGCGGCGCCGTACTTGAAGGTCATGTCCTGCAGTTCGCACTCGCCGCCGGCGTCGCAGACGGGGCAGTCGAGGGGGTGGTTGCCGAGCAGGAGCTGAATGGTGGCCTTGCGGGCCTGGGCGATCTCGGGGGTCTCGGTCTGGACGACCATGCCTTCGGCAACCGTCGTGGTGCAGGCGGTCTGGAGCTTTGGCATCTTCTCGATGCGGACGACGCACATGCGACACGCGGCCTGCAGTGACAGCCCGGGGTAGTAGCAGAAGGCGGGGACCTCGATGCCGGCGGACTTGCAGGCGTCGATGAGCAGTGTGCCCGCGGGGGCGGTGAGTTGTTTGCCGTCTACTGTGAACTTTACGTCTGGCATCTGAAATCCTCTACTTCGACTTCTCGATCAAAATCTGCTGATCTGAGCTGTAGTGTTTGCGTAAGCTCAACACGCGGAACAGACCGACTAAAAGTACGATTGCAACCAATACCCAGACTAGTCCAGACAGAGTCTTGTTCAATGTCCTGCTCCTACGAGCTCCTGCACGGTGATGATCGGGGTTCCGGCCTTGTGGCCCTCGATGTAGTCCTCGAACTCCTTGCGGAACTTCTTGACGAAGCCGATGGTCGGCATAGCGGCCGCGTCGCCGAGCGGGCAGAAGGTGCGTCCCAGCATGTTTTCGGCGAGGTACTGGACGTTATCCACATCCTTTTTGGCCCCGCCGCCGTTGTAGACGCGGGTGAGGGTCTTCTTGATCCAGTCCGTGCCTTCGCGGCAGGGGATGCACCAGCCGCAGGACTCGTGCTGGTAGAAGGCGATGGTGCGGAGGGCGAACTCGACGATGGAGACGGTCTCGTCAAGCACGACGATGCCGCCTGATCCGAGCATGGTGCCCGCCTTGGCCATCTGGTCGAAGTCGAGGCCTACGTCGATCTCATCCGCGGTGAGGACTGGGCAGGAGCTTCCGCCGGGGACGACAGCCTTGAGCTTCTTGCCGTCCTTGATACCGCCGGCGACGTCGTAGATGGCCTTGCGGAGCGAGTAGCCCATGGGCAGCTCGTAGACGCCGGGGCGCTCTACATGTCCGGAAATGCCAAATAGCCGTGTGCCGCCGTTGCGCTCCGAGCCGAGCTTGGCGTACTCTTCGCCGCCCATCAGCAGGATGTGAGGCGCAGCGGCGATGGTCTCGGCGTTGTTGATGACCGTGGGGCCGCCGTAGAGGCCGACGACGGCGGGGAAGGGAGGCTTGATGCGAGGGACGCCGCGCTTGCCTTCGAGCGACTCCATGAGGGCGGATTCTTCGCCGACCTCATATGCCCCGGCGCCGGACTGGGTGACGATATCGAAGTCGACGCCCTGGTGGCCGAAGATGTTCTTGCCGAGGATGCCCTTGGCATAGGCGTCGGCGACGGCCTTCTCTACGATCTTCAGCAGGTAACGGTACTCGCCGCGCAGATAGATGAAGCCCATCTTCGCGCCGATGGCGAGGCCGGCAATCATTGTACCTTCGATGACGGCGTGCGGATCATGCAGGAAGATGACGTGGTCTTTGCAGGTTCCCGGCTCGGACTCGTCGCCGTTGACGAGGACGTACTTGGGCTTCTCGGACTGCTTGGGCACGAAGGACCACTTCATGCCGGTAGGGAAGCCGGCTCCACCGCGACCGCGCAGGCCCGAGGCCTTCATGGTGTTGATGATCCAGTCGGGACCCTGGGCGATGGCCTTCTGCACGGCCTTGTAGCCGTCGAGTTCAATGTACTTGTCGATATTGGTCGCGCCCTGTCCGAAACGGCGGCTGATAACGTGGACTTCATCGGGATGGGAGACGAGGGTGGGCATCTATTTCACGTCCTTTCCCAGGCCCTGGCGATAGGTCTCGAGGATCTCGTCGACCTTGACCGTGGTGAGGTTGTCGTGGAAGTCGTAGTTGACCTGCATGGCCGGGGCCCAGCAGCAGGCTCCAATGCACTCGACCTCCTCTAAGGAAAATAGACCATCTTTCGTCACTTCTTTATGCCCGATGCCGAGCTTGTGCTTGCAGTGGTCGAGGATCTCGTAGCCGCCGCGCAGCATGCAGGAGATATTGGTGCAGACCTGTACGTTGTACTTGCCCGCAGGCTTTGTGCGCAGCATGGAGTAGTACGAAAGCACGTTGCGTACGTCCAACTCGATAAGGTCAAGCCGAGCAGCAATCTCGGTGACGACCGCATCGGAGATGTAACCTACGTCGTCCTGCGCGTAGAGCAGCATGGGCACGAGGGCGGAGCGCTTGACGGGATAGATGGTGACCAGGTGGTCGAAACGGGCGGCCATCTCCGGCGAAAAGATCGAATTTGCAATCGTGCTCATCGTTTGAGTTCCTGGGCGGCAGGATGAAGCAGATTCCTCCGCTCCGCTGCGGAATGACAACCAAAACTACCGAGACTCACTCATCATCTCCCGTGCCAGCGATTCGGCGGCAAGGTCCATCTGTTGGGGTATCCCATTTAGTTTAACCGTTCCGTCTTCTTCAAGAGAAAAAGGAGAGCGGTTACCCTCGCTGTCTTCGACGAGATCGTGCGTGAAGCGAAGCCAGCGGCTTGCGACCCGCAGGGTGATCTCGTCTGCGCCGACCTCTACGACAGCATGATGCCGGCTGTTGAGTCCGTGGACAGCGGCGTAGGAACGAAGCAGCGATGCCCAGGAGGTCCAAAGCTCACGGTGGAGAATTGTGTCCAACCGTTCCCTCAGGGGCTAACTGCCCCGATTGATCCATCCAAATGTTTGGGCATGGCTGAAGGCCGTGCCCTTATGACAGCAAAAAACTGACCTATCGATCGATCTCCCCGAGAACGATATCGATTGACCCAATGACGGCGACGACATCGGCAAGCAATCTTCCCTTGCACATGGTCTCGAGCGCCTGCAGCGTGGCGAAGCCCGGGTTGCGCATGTGGACGCGGTAGGGCTTGGCGGTTCCGTCGGAGACGACGTAGTAGCCCATCTCTCCGTGCGGCGCCTCGACGGCCTGGAAGACCTCTCCGGCCGGCACTGCAAAGCCTTCGGTGACGATCTTGAAGTGATGGATGAGCGACTCCATCTGGGTCTTCATCTGTTCGCGATCGGGCAGGATGATCTTGGGGGCGACGGCGGTGATGCGGCCTTCTGGCATGCCGTCGAGGGCCTGCTGGGCGATCTTCACGCTCTCGCGCATTTCCTGCATGCGTAGGACGTAGCGGGTCCAGACGTCGCCTTCCGTAGCGACGGGCACTTTGAACTGAAACTTCTCGTAGCCCGAGTAGGGCATGTCGCGGCGGATGTCCCAGTCCACGCCCGAGGCGCGCAGGGGCGGCCCGGTGACTCCGAGCGCGATGGCGTCTGCGGCGGAGAGATAGCCAACGCCCTTGATGCGGTTGATCCAGATGGGATTGCCGGAGAGGAGGTTCTCGTACTCCTGGATCTTCTCGGGGAAGAGGTTCAGGAACTCCTGCACCTTCTCGTAGAAGTCCAGCGGCGGCTCGAGCGAGACTCCGCCGATGCGGATATAGCTGGTCATCATTCGCTGGCCGGCGAGGCCCTCGAAGATTCGGAGCAGCATCTCGCGCTCGCGGAAGCAGTAGAGGAAGACGGTGAGCGCGCCGATGTCCATGGCGTGCGTTCCCAGCCAGACCAGGTGCGACTGAATGCGCGTCAACTCGCTGAGGAGAACGCGAAGGTACTGTGCGCGCTCGGGAATCTCCAGGCCCAGCAACTTCTCCACCGCGAGGCAGTAGGTGAGGTTGTTGACCATTGGGCATAGATAGTCGACGCGGTCGGTCATGGGAACGACCTGCTGGTAGAACTTCGCCTCGCAGGTCTTCTCGATGCCGGTGTGGAGGTAGCCGATGTCTGGCGCGAGCGAGACGACGGTCTCTCCGTCGATTTCGAGCACGAGGCGGAGAACGCCGTGCGTCGAAGGATGCTGCGGCCCCATGTTGATGACCATCGTCTGGTCGGCCAGAGGGTCGGTGCCGTGCTTGTGCAGTTCGGCATCAGCGATAACGTCGTCGATTCCGGGAATGACCATGTCTGGAGCAGCGGGTGCCATTAGCGATAGCCCTCCACGGGGTAGTCCTTGCGCAGGGGATGGCCGTTCCAGTCCTCCGGCATCATAATGCGGCGAAGGTTGGGATGGCTGCCGAAGTGAACGCCGAAGAGGTCGAAGACCTCACGCTCGTAGAAGTTGGCCGCGGGCCAGACACTGGTGATGGAGTCGATCGCAGCATCATCCCCTGAGAGGCGCACGATAAGGCGTACGCGACGCTTCAGCGAGTGGGAGAGGATGTGGTAGGTGATCTGGAAGCGTGGTTCGGAGGGGTACCAGTCGACCGCGGTGACCGTTTCGAGGAAGTTGTAGCCGGCCTTCTGTACGGCCTGACAGGCGGTGATGATGTTCTCGCGGGCGACGGTGATGGTCAACTCAGCGCGGTCGTACTTGGCGTCAGTGGCCAGCGAGGACAGGGCTTTGACGGCGGGCTCTTCGGGAAACTTCTCGAAGACCGCCTGTGCGCCTGTGATTGGGGCGTCCATTAGAGATCTCCCTTGTCTGTGGACCAGTCGAGAATGCCTTTCTTCCAGACGTAGAAGAGGCCGACGGCGACGAAGCCGAGGTAGACGAGCATCTCGTAGAAGCCGAACATGCGCGAGCCAGTGATGGCCGGCAGACGGCGGAAGATGACCGCCCAGGGAAGCATGAAGACGGCCTCAACGTCGAAGAGGATGAAGAGCATCGCGACCATGTAAAAGCGGACGGTAAACCGTCCGCGAGAGTCGCCCAGGGGCTCCATACCGCACTCGTAGGAGCTTGATTTAGTACGGGAGTTCTTGTGTTTGCCGATGAGGAAGGACGCGCCGACCATACCACATGCAAGGCCCAGTGCTACCAGGATTTGCAGGACCAGCGGAAGGTAGTTCCAGATGTATGGGTACTGTTGCATGGCCATCTTCGACTCTAAGAGTGTGACTGACAAGTGTCAAGTTAGCCGACGCTTACGGTGCTATCGCATCAGCACGCTGTAGGACTCGATGATCCTGTCCCCGAACTGCGCGGCGAATAGGCCTCCAGCAGCGAGAAAGCTGCCGAAAGCGAGCTTCGTTGCCAGCGCTGCCTTGCCGCGCACCATGAGCACGACTCCGTAGACGCTCGCCGTCAACACGCCGGCAAACAACGCCAGCACTGCCGGCCAGAAGCCGAGGAGAGACGCGATCATTGCAAAAAGTTTCACATCCCCCAGGCCCATGCCTTCGCGGCGGCGGAGCGCGTGGTAGAGCCAGCGCACCAGGAGCAGCAGCAGCGCGGCACAGCAGACGGCGAGCACGCGTCCGCCGATGAGGGCTTCAGGGCCGGTGAGAAAGACGTTGCCGCGGTCGCTGACTCCTCCTGGGCTGGAGAGGTGGATACTCTGACGGGTCAGCAGGACCTGGCCCTCATTTGGGCCGAGGAAGATAGCCTGCGTGCAGATGAGGAACAGGCCGGCCGCGATTCCTGTGAGCGTAAAGGCATCCGGCAGCAACTGCGTCTGCCAGTCCATGACGATGAGGCCGATGAGCAGGAAGCCAAGGATAGTGACGGCGACGTTGACGATGATGCCAGAGACTGCGTCCGACGTCGTTCCGACGCCGCTGGGTTTCCAGAAGTAAAAGCTGAGCAGCGTGTGAAGGCGTGCTGCCTGGACGGCGAACCAGATGCCGACGGCAAGCTCGACCAGCGGATAGCGCGGGGGAATGGTCTGGTGGCAGTCGCGGCAGCGGCGTCCCAGGAGAAGCCAGCTAAGAAGCGGAATGTTGTCGTACCAGCGGATGGCGGCTCCGCACTCCGGGCAGCGCGAACGCGGGTGGATGATCGATTCGTGCCAGGGCAGGCGGGAGATGCAGACGTTCAAAAAGCTGCCAAAGAGCAGGCCGAGAAGAAACCCGGCAATCTCATAGAGGATGCGAGAGTTCACGCTTGAAGTATACGGCGCAATCTAGAAATCGACGTGCATGCGGACGGATTCGACCAGCACCGGGCCGCGGTCCTTGTTGTAGCCGGGATGATTGATGAACTGCATGTCGAGGGCATAGTAGACCCCGCGCCATGCGCGCAGGTTGTAGTAGCCCTCGAGGATGTCTTCGCGCGCGTAGTTGAGTTTGCCGTCGCCGAGCAGAAAGCCCAGTCCACCGTAGCGCAGGTAGTTCTGGTGGTCGCGCTTGATGGCGTTCGAGCTGAAGGCGAGGCCCAGCTTGTCGTAGGGGCGGGACCAGCGCCGGCCGGCGTAGTCGCCGCCGAACTCGATCGTCTGGTCGACCTCGGTGTATGCGTAGGACTCATGCTGCCCCTCGTTCCAGCCGAAACGGAGGAAGGCGCGCAGGTCCTGGGTGAGCTCCTGCTCTGCGTTGAGTCCGAAGCCATATTTGACGGCACCGAACTTCTCCACTGAAGTGATCTCAGGCCGGGTACCGACGCCCGAGAGATATGCCTTGACTGCGTCACGGTAGAGTCCCATGTGCGCGTGGTTCACGTAACCGAGCGCTCGAACGACTCCCTTGCGGTCTGAGCTGACGAGGCCTCCCAGGAGCGAGCGGCGCAACTCGAACTCCACATTCTGGCCGCTGGCGCGCCGCAGGTTCCAGTCGAGATCGATTCCGTTGGCGACCTTTGGCATCAACGCGACGCCGTAGCGGGCAGACCAACCTTTGTCGATGTACTCGGCTATGGCTCCGTAGGTGTAGCCACGGGTGTCGGCAGCGTAGTCCCATGCGCCATTGTTGTCGGTGGTCCAGTTGAGGAACTGGAGATGGCTGTCGGTGCCGATGCTGTTGAGATCGAAGAAGTCGGGCATGCCCAGCTTGCCGACATGAAGCTCCAGCCGGCGCTCAGGGGCCTGTGTCGCGAGCGAGAATGGGGTGCGGCTGACGTCCACGAGCTTGCTTGAAAGGCCGATGGTCTGGTGTAACTGAACACGGGCGACGTAGGGCGCGGAACCCAGATTAGGGTTGCGCACGACGTCGAGGTTAGTGAAGCCACCCAGTCCCAGCGCCTCGCTGATGCCGCGGCCTCCTGTGGATTCGACATCCAAAATGGCGTCGGTGTTGTAGCGGGCATGCCTATGCAACTGGAGCCCGAGAAAGAGCGTGCCGACCAATGAGGTCTTGTACTCGCCGCGGCTAAGCAGGCTGTTTGGCCCTTCATATGGTGAGTGAAATGGGCCGTGCGCCTGAAAGATGATGTTTGCCTGTCCGGTGATGAGCCATGGAGCGCCCTCCGGGTGAGGGAAGACCGTCGCCGAGGAGTCCCCTGCCGGCACCGGCGCATCGGGCAGCTTAACCCGGGGGCTGGGGTGGGCGGCGCCTAGCGCCATCTCCTGTGCATGTGCGAAGAGGGATAGTGTCAAAAGAAGAAGAGCTGCCAGAGCTTGCGACGAATTTTTGAGTGTCCGGGGCAATGTTAACGAGGATGCTGGAAGAATGTAAACGTAGCGCAAACGGCCTGCCTTCCCCGGGGGGCGAGAGAAGGCAGGCCGAGTTAATCCGGGGTCGTCGTCTTGTTCGTCGATGGTCTCTGGCAGGGCGGACCAGACGCAGGCGAGCGGGCAACGCTCATTGGTAGTTTCGACCCAGCGGCGGATGATCCCGGTACGTGGATTCGCAGTATGTTGTTTGGAGCGATTGAGGTGCAACATCCGGTTAATCATTGGCTGACTCCTCCTTTCTGTGTGCGAAGGCATTGGTTCTGCGATCTTCACAACGGGTTGACACTCGATATAGTATACCCCCATATAGTATTTACGGGGAGGTGAGATGTCCCATACCAGAAGAGAACAGATCAAGCTACTCAACCGAGTCAAGCGGATTCGCGGTCAGATGGACAGCGTCGAGCGGGCACTGGCCTCAGAAGACCACGAGTGTGCCGATGTCCTGATGCTGCTAGCCGCGGTGCGTGGTGGAATCAATGGGTTGATGGCGGAGGTCCTCGAGGACCACGTCCGGCTGCATCTGCTGCAGGATGGCCACGCTCCGCTGACCCCAGAACTGGGCGAGGACCTAATCGATCTCGTGCGCGCCTATCTCAAGTAGTAGTCGCATGCTGATGCCTCCTTTTGGGTTTGAGCGAAGTTGCGTTTTGTATGTTTGCGTATCTAAGTCGTTGATAGCAGCATATCATCAAAGTTAACCGTGGTTAACTAAAAATAGTGTTCCATGATTTATTCGAATTTCGCCTGAGTACTCCTTGATGCCGGGGTGCGAGGGGCCGCTTGCATGCGGCTGCTCCTGGCGGTAAGCTGCCTGTACACGGGAAAGGAGGGTGATCCAGCCTATGAAATCTGACAGTAAGAGTTGCATCAATACACGTGAGGTGACTGAGGCTTAGAGCGTCCCTGCTCTAGTCCTGGCGGTCTTCAACTTCGAAGCTCAACGCCGAGGCCCTCCGAGTACGGACGCCTCAGGTCAATCTCAACAGTTCACCGGCATGCGGCCCGTGGCTCCACATGGAGTGCGGGCCGTCTGCGTCTTCGGCTTTAGAATAACGACATGACACCTCTGGTTATTGCGGGCAGGGCCTTTCAGTCACGGCTGATTGTTGGCACGGGAAAGTACAAGGACGGACCTGAGACGCAGGCAGCGATTGAGGCCTCGGGCGCGGAGATGGTGACTGTCGCGGTAAGGAGGGTGAACCTCGACCGGTCGAGCGAGTCGCTGCTCGACTACATCGATCCGCAACGCTACTTCCTGTTGCCGAATACGGCGGGCTGCTACACCGCCGAGGAGGCGATTCGCGCGGCAAGGCTGGGGCGGGAGGTCGGGCTTTCCGACTGGGTAAAGATTGAGGTCATCGGCGACCAGAAGACGCTGTATCCGGATGTGCAGGCGACGCTGGAGGCCACACGGGTTTTGGTAAAGGAAGGCTTTACGGTTCTCCCGTATACATCTGACGATATTGTATTTGCCAAGCGGCTCATCGACGCTGGAGCTGCGGCCGTCATGCCGCTTGGAGCGCCGATCGGCAGTGGCCTGGGGCTGCAGAATACGGCGAATCTGCGAATCCTGCGGGAACTCATCACGGAGGTTCCTCTGATTGTCGACGCAGGGGTGGGAACGGCCTCAGACGCTTCGGTGGCGATGGAGCTTGGGTTCGACGCGGTGCTGATGAATACGGCGATCGCTCAGGCGCAGGACCCGCTGCTGATGGCTGAGGCGATGCAGCATGCGGTGCTGGCCGGGCGGCAAGCATATCTGGCAGGCCGGATGCCAAAGAAGCTGTATGCGACGGCGAGCTCGCCAGTCGAGGGAATCTCGCGATAGCGGGACTCAAGCTTGTCAGCGGCTTGCAGCCGCAGATGCAGTAAACTTCGCCCATGCGTGTCTTCGGAATCGATTGCGGCACGGAGTTCACCGGCTATGGTGTGGTCGAACTCGACGACCGCTCGCGGATGCCCCGTCTCGCTCATATTGCTGCCGGGACGATTCGGCTTAGCAAGAAAGAGAAGACGCCGCACCGGCTGGCCCAGGTGTACGCGGAGCTGACTGCGCTGCTTGCGTTGCATCAGCCCGATGTTGTGGCGATTGAAGAGGTCTTCTTTTCGGCCAATGCGAAGTCGGCCCTGAAGTTGGGGCAGGTGCGCGGTGTGGCCATGCTGGCGGCTGCGAGCTGCGGTCTGCCGGTTGCCGAGTACGCTCCGCTCTCGATCAAGAGCTCCGTCGTCGGCTACGGCCTGGCGGCGAAGGAGCAGGTGCAGTTTATGGTGACCCGGCTGCTGGAACTGGATCGCGCCCCCGAATCGCCTGACGCAGCGGATGCATTGGCGATTGCCATCTGCCATATCCATACGGCGCAGACGCTTGAGGCGCAAGGGGTCCGCCGATGAATGTGATGAGGAATGCGTTGCCGCGAGTAGTGTTGGGAGTCGTTCTGGCGGCAGGTTCCGGGCATGCCTTCGCGGGACAGTCTGGTACGACATCGAACGATCTATCAGCTTCGACCCTGCCGGAGGTAAGCTTCAACTTCGATCGAGTAGGGTTGTCGGTTCCTCACTTCACTCTTCTAGTCCATGAGGATGGCAGCGGACGGTATCAGGCCCAGGAGGCTCCGGTTGCTGGAACTCAAACTGTGTCACAACATACGGCAGGGAAGCCCATTGATCGCCCCATCACGCTAAGTGCGCCGACGGTAGCGATGATCTTCAAGACGGCCCGTTCGCTCAACCACTTCAACATGACCTGCGCGTCGAAGGCAAAAAACATTGCCGATACAGGCAACAAGACGCTGAGCTACTCCGGGCCCGATGGGCGCGGAGCCTGCACCTATAACTTCTCAGAGAACAAAGGCGTTATGGTGTTGACGGATATGTTTGAGGCCATCGCCTTCACGATGGACACGGGCCGGCGTCTGGAATTTCTACACCGCTATGACCGCCTGGGGTTGGATGCCGAGATGGAGACCCTCACGCACGAGGTGGAGCAGAAACGCGCACTGGAGTTGGGGACGATCTCGGACACGCTGACGTCGCTGGCCAGCGATGACTCCGTGCTCCAGAGAGTGCGAATACGGGCTGAAAAACTGCTGGAGCTGGCGAACAATAGCAAGTAGCGCCAGGGAACCTCTGAGCGCGACTCGCGTCTAATCATCAAGTGTTGCATGTAGTACGGAGTCCTTTATGAAGGGCCATCCTTGGTTGCGTTCCGGAGTTCCTGGGTGGGGAATCCGGCGAGTGCTGATTGCGCTGGTATTAGCGGGGGCGTCAACTTTGCTGTGGGCGGAAGCCGAAGGTGCTCACCGCACTGCTCGGCTTAGCTATGTTCAGGGCAGTGTCAAGGTGGATCTCGTCCGCACCGGGGGCAGCTATAAGGCACAGTTGAATATGCCCCTGTCCCAGGGACAGCGCATCCGCACCGAGGAAAATGGGCAGGCCGAGGTGGAGTTTGAGGACGGCAGCGTGGTGCGGCTTACTCCGTATTCGACGCTAAGTCTGGATACGCTGAAGGTTGATGAGGGTGGTAATTTTCAGACGCATATGAGCGTGGTCGGAGGCCTGGTGTATGCGGAGTTGCGTGCCTCTTCGACGGTTGAGTACAGGCTGGCTGCGGGCGGAGACGTGATTACTCCTCTGGTGGATGCGACGGTTCGCGTAAATCTGGATCAGCCTCCAGCACTGATTGCGGTGTTTTCAGGGGCGGTCCATGTCGAGCGGGTCGACATGCGAACTGGGGGGTATCGCACGGATGTGCAGGCTGGGCAAAGTGTGATCGATGATTCATCGTCGCCGAACAGATTCCTCTTGATACAGCAGATCGCGGAGGACTCGTGGGACACGTGGAACGCAGACCGGGACCAGGCGGCGGCCGATCAGGCAGCGGCCCGCACCAGCGCTCGTGACGGATTTGCCGGGAACCAGGGCTATGGCTGGTCCGACCTTGACACGTATGGGACGTGGTATGACGTGCCGGGGCAGGGGCTGGTGTGGCAGCCGACGGCAGGGCTGGATTCAGGGTTCGATCCTTATGGCTACGGGAGCTGGGTGTGGTCTTCAGGCCTGGGGTATTTATGGGCGTCGGGATATCCGTGGGGATGGACGCCATACCGCTGCGGAAACTGGTCGTACTGGGGCGGTTTTGGCTGGGGCTGGGCGCCGGGAATCGGTTGCGGCTTCGGTGGATGGGGCTTTGGCGGAGTATCCGTGATTAATATAGGCCGGCCTCCGTTGGGATATCGCCCCCCGACCGTGCCGGTGCGTGGCCCGCAGGGCGTGCATCCGATTGTGAGTGTTGGACGGCTGACCAAGCCTACGAGGCCTTTGCATGCGCCGGAGGAGACGCGGACAATTGCCGGGCAGATCGCGACTCCATTGCATCCGGTCGGCGGCAGCGAAGCATTTCAGAGTGGCAACACGGGAGCAGCCTTGCGGCGGGATTTCCCGGTTGACCGCACTAGCCATCCAGGATCGGTAATTGTGACTGGGCCAAGTGTCACTGGGCAGCGTCAGACAGTGCCGAACATGCCAGTGCAGAGGCAGCCGTATTCGTCGTTCCGCTCCGGACCGGCCGCTCAGTCTTTACGACCAGCTCCGATTGTGGGCCATATCCCGGCTGTGGAGATACATGGCGCTCAGGCTCCAATGCCTCACCCCTCTTACGCGATGCCACAGCCGTACTATGCGCCGCCGATGTTACAGCCGCACTATTCTGCGCCGCCGATGTCCCATTCGCCGGCGGGACCTTCCGCTCCGTCTGGAGGGCATTCGGGGGCGGCGGGTTCTGGGCGAAGCCGTTAGAGAGCGTGCTTGCTCAGCGCGCGATAGAGCTCTGCCATTGCTTCCAGTGTGAGGGATTCGGCCCGCGCCTGCTGCGATATGCCGGTGGGCCAATGGGTCAGCTGCGCAGTGGAGTAGCCTGCGGCCCGAAGGTTGTTGTGCAGCGTCTTGCGTTTCTGCGCGAATATCTGTTTGAGGAAGGCGTCGAATCCTGCTGCGTCGACGCGCAGTTCGTGAAATCGTGGTGCGAACTCCAGCCGGAGCACAGTTGAGTGGACCTCGGGAGGCGGTGAGAAGGCCGAGGGTGGAAGGGTAAATAGATTCTCGACTCGCGCATACATCTGCGTGGTCGCAGAGAGAAGTCCATACTCTCGCCTGCCGGGAGAGGCGGAGACTCGCTCCGCGACTTCGCGTTGCATCATGACGACGGCTCGCGCCAGCTTGACTTGCGCGGCAGCGGCGTAGAGGTGGAGCAGGATGTCGGATGTGATGTAGTACGGCAGGTTGCCGATGACGTCCGCTGTTTCGTCTTGAGGGGCGAGAGATGCGAGGTCGGATTTCAGCACGTCGATCTCTACGATCTCGACATTGGGTTGGTCGCGAAAGCGGTGAGCAAGCTCGGGGGCCAGTTCGCGGTCAAGTTCGAGCGCGATCAGCCGTTTGCAGCGTGAGGCGAGGATTTCGGTGATGGCTCCGCGCCCGGGGCCGATCTCGATCACCGTCCGCTGGCTGATGTCTCCGAGCGCTGCCACGATGGCGTGACGCGCGGCCTCATCGACCAGAAAATTCTGTCCGAGTTTCGCTTTATGTTTCATTCGTCGTGGTGCGCGGGAAACGCATTGGGCATCTCTTTGTATAGACTAACGTTTCGGGATCGAGGGACAAAGGATGGATATCGTTTTTGCGGCGTCGGAGTGCGCTCCCTGGGCGAAGACAGGCGGGCTAGCGGATGTAGTCAGTGGTCTTCCGCGAGAGCTGGCCAAGTTGGGGCACAAAGTCAGAGTGTTTATTCCTTATTACCGTCAGGTCGCGAAGGCGGTTCCTGATCCGCCGGTTGTGCTGAAGAGCGTGACGATTCCGTTTTCGTACTACAACCGTTTTGCAAGGATTGTGGACGGCGGGAATGCGCACGGCGTCCAGATGTACTTTGTCGATAGCCCTGAGATGTTTGACCGCGAGAGCTTCTATGGCACACCGTCGGGCGACTATCCGGATAACGCAGAGCGGTTCGGTCTCTTCAGCCGCGCCGTGATCGAGGCGACGAAGGTGCTGGGGATTCCAGACGTCTTCCATGTGCACGACTGGCAGGCCGCGATGGTGTCGGTCTATCTCCGCTCGACATACTACTTCGACCCGGTCTTTCGTCACGTTCCTGCCGTGCTGACCATCCATAATGGCGGCTACCAGGGCACGTTTCCGCCGCGCACGATGGAGACATTGCTGCTGCCGTGGGACATGTTCACCATGGACAAGCTGGAGCACTACGACAAGGTGAACTTCCTGAAGGGAGGCGTCATCTACTCCGACGCAATCACGACGGTCAGTCGCAAGTATGCCGAGGAGCTCCAGACGCCGGAGTACGGCAACGGGCTGGAAGGGATATTTCGGCGGCGGAACGGCGACCTGTTCGGCATCCTGAACGGCGCGGACTATACCGAGTGGAACCCGGCGATCGATCCGTATATCGCCGCGCACTACACGGCTGACAAGCTTGCAGGTAAGAAGGAGTGCAGGCGCGATCTGCTGCACGCCTTCGGGTTCAATGGAGTCAGCGACGAGACGGCGGTGATTGGCGTGGTCTCGCGCTTCGCGACACAGAAGGGCTTCGACTTCATCGTCGAGATCATGGATCGCCTGGTCCAGCAGGACATGGTGCTGGCGATGCTCGGCAACGGGGAAGAGTATTACGAGCGCCAGTTGACTGAGATTGCCGCGCGACACCCCGCGAAGGTCAGGGTGCAGGTGAAGTTCGACAACGTAGTGGCGCACAAGATTGAGGCCGGGTCAGACATGTTCCTGATGCCGTCGCGCTACGAACCGGGCGGGCTGAACCAGATCTACAGCCTGAAGTATGGGACCGTGCCGATCGTGAGGGCGACGGGAGGGCTCGACGACACGATAGACGAGCAGCCTGACGGCAGCGGCAACGGCTTCAAGTTCCGGGGATATGACGCGTCGTTGTTGATGACGGCGATTGAGCGCGCGCTTGGCACCTTCCGCAACAAGAAGGAGTGGACTGCGATGATGAAGCGCGGAATGGCGCAGGACTTCTCCTGGTCGAAGTCTGTGCGGGAGTATGTGCGGGTGTACGAGCGGGTGATTCAGAACCGGAGCTAGTCGGTTTTCAATGGAGCTGGCCGCCTGTCGCAAAAGTATTGCACGCCGCGACCGTTCCCTCATCGAAGCCGCGCTTGAACCAGCCAGTGCGCTGTGCGGAGCTTCCGTGCGTGAACGTCTCGGGGCTGACGGTGCCGCGCTCCATCTTCTGCAAGTGGTCGTCGCCAACCGCTGCGGCAGCCCGGAGGCCAGCGTTGATGTCGCTTTGATCGACCAGCTTGCGCTGATCGGTGCTGTGCGCCCAGACTCCGGCGAGACAGTCGGCCTGGAGTTCGAGATCGACCGAAAGAGAATTGGTCTCCGATGGGCTCCGGCTGGAGAGCTGCCGAAGCTTCTGCTCGATTCCAAGGATGTTCTGCACGTGGTGGCCGAGTTCATGGGCGATGACGTAGGCCTGAGCGAAGTCGGCCGTGCTGCCGCCTATGCGCCTAAGCTCGTTCCAGAAGCTGAGATCGATGTAGACCTTCTCGTCGGCCGGGCAGTAGAAGGGGCCGGTCTGAGACTGTGCGACGCCGCAGCCGGACCGGGTGTAGTCGCGGAAGAGGACGAGCTTGGCGTGGCGATAGGGGTGTCCCGTCTGCTCAGGAAGAAGCTGTGTCCAGGTCTTCTGCACATCGTCCAGCGTCCACGAGACGAGTTGCGCCGAGCGGTCTTCGCCGGGAGAGATGGCGCGGCGGTCGGCAGAATGCGGCGCAACTGCGCCGCCGCCGGCCAAGTAAGCGCCAATGAAGTTGCGTCCGGTGATCAGGCTGATGACGAGCAGGACTACGATGCCGAGGATTCCCAGGCCTCCGCCGCCGAAGCCGCCACCTGAAGAGCGTCGCCTGTCTTCTACGTCGTTGCTGAGACCGCCAGGTGTCCAGTCCATGATTTACTCCATAAGCAAGAAATTCATCGGTTGATGGAACAAGGCGGCCCACTGGATCCGTATGATGCTCCAAGATTAGGCAAGCAGCAGTGGACCAGTCAAAGGCGGTCGCTATGTGCTTTAGTGTCCGCTGGAAACGATGCTGAAATCCCTCTCAGGAGAGAGAATCGCATGCCGAATGCGACTACGACGGTCGTTCGCCCTGTGGACCAAACCCTCGCCGCGGCGCTTCGCCTGGCAACGCTGTTTGCCGCGATCAAGCTGGTCTTGCATATTGTTGCGACGGCGTGGGAGCAGCATATTGGCTACAGCTACTTCCGTGATGAGTTCTACTACCTGATATGCGGCCGCCACTTTGCGTGGGGCTACGTCGATCAGGGGCCGATCGTTGCAATCCAGGCGAGGCTTGGCGAACTGATCTTCGGCAAGTCGCTCGTCGGCATTCGGATGTTCTCGGCGATGGCGGGCGCGGCGCGCGTGCTGCTGACGGGGTTGCTGGTCTGGGCTCTCGGTGGGCGCAGGCCGGCGCAGACGTTGGCAATGATCGGGGTTCTGGTTGCGCCGCAGTATCTGGGGATCGATAGCTATCTTTCGATGAACTCCTTCGAGTCGATCTTCTGGATGGGCTGTCTCTTTTCCCTGATCCAGGTCGTCCGCGGCCGTAGCGAGAGATGGTGGTTGCTGTTTGGCGTTGCCGGTGGAATCGGACTGCTGAATAAGCCATCGATGACGTTCTTTCTTGTGGCGCTGCTTGCAGGGTTGCTGCTGACTCGGCAACGGCGGGTACTCTTCAGCCGCTGGGCCGCTGCTGGCGTTGCGTTTCTGATTCTCATCGCGCTTCCGAACCTGCTATGGCAGATTCACTATCATTGGCCGACGCTCGAGTTTTTGCATAATGGCCAGATTGAGAACAAGAACATCAAACTAGCCCCACTGCCGTTTCTCTGGAAGCAGATTCTGAATATGCAGCCGGTTGCGGTGCTCATATGGGGCGCTGGGCTGGTATGGCTGTTTCGCAATCCTGCAGCCAAGGGTTGGCGATGGCTGGCGTGGACATATCTCTTGTTCCTTGCCGCGATGATGGCTCTGCATGCGAAGGACTACTACGTCTCTCCGATCTATCCCATCCTGTATGCCGCTGGCGGTATCGCATGGGAGATGCGTTTTGCTCAACGGGCAGCCGTCAGGCAGGACCGGGCCTTTGCGTTTCCTGTGATGGAGACGGTGCTGCTGGTCGTTGCGGTGGTGGTGCTACCGATGTCGATACCGACGATGCCGCCGGCGCAATGGATTGCCTATGCCAAGGCGATGCACCTTTACAACGCAAGCGACAACACCGAGAACGAGGCGAGCGGAGCGCTGCCGCAGTTCTATGCAGACCGGTTCGGCTGGCGGGAAGAGGTCGATGAAGTCACGCGCATCTATCATTCGCTCTCGCCCGAGGACCAGAAGAAAGTCGGAATCCTCTGCTCGAACTATGGTGAGGCGAGCGCGATCAATTTTCTCGGACATGGACTTCCTTTCGCAATCAGCGGGCACAACAATTACTGGTTGTGGGGGCCGCATGGGTATACGGGCGAGGTGATGATCGTCGTCAACGGCGCGTCGCCTGAGGAGATGCGCAAGTACTACGACTCAGTGACTGTCGCCGGGCGGATGGACAGCCCGCTCTCGATGCCCTATGAACGGCGCAATATCTACCTGGTGCGCGGGCGGCACAAGAACATCGTTGACGACTGGGATGACTTCAAGCACTACATCTAGCTGAGATTGCGCGGGAGTGTGCTACTCTCCGTGCATCCCTCATGCAGGAAACCAGAACAGAGCTCCCGCGCGTTCTCAACGCCTCGCACGCTACCTCCATCGTTGTCGGCATCATCATCGGAAGCGGCATCTTTCTTGTGCCGCGGGAGATGATGGCGGCTGTTGGCTCGTCCGGCATGGTCTACGCGGTGTGGATCACTGGCGGCCTGCTGTCGCTGTTTGGCGCGATGACGTACGCGGAGATTGCCGCGATGCGGCCGAAGTATGGCGGCGAGTATGCGTTTCTGCGGGAAGCGTATGGCGATTTGGTTGCCTTTCTGTACATGTGGACTTGGATCACCATTGCGAAGCCTGCGTCGATTGCGACGATCGCCGCTGGCCTGGCTCGCGTGCTGGGGACGTTTGCGATCTTCAGCTTTTTCTCGCGGCCTGCGATTGGGCCGCTCTTGTGGAGCCAGGTCTTTGCGATTGCGATGACGTGGCTGATTACGGGGTTGAACATTCTTGGCACTCGCAAGTCGGGCAATGTGCAGCTTGCGCTGACGTGGCTGAAGGTGCTGCTAATCATTGTGATCGCAGGCTTCTGTTTTGGAGCCGCGGGCAGCCATGGCTCGTGGCATAACTTCGCGACCAGCTTTGCCGGGGCCCGGGGAGGGTTCTCCGGCTTCATGATTGCGCTGATCGCGGCGCTATGGGCCTACGACGGCTGGAGCGATGTCACCCAGATGGCCGGCGAGGTGAAGCGTCCGCAGCGCAGCCTGCCAGTGGCGCTGGTGGGAGGAGTGGCCATCGTCGGCGGGCTGTATATGCTGACCAACGCGGCCATTCAATATGTCATGCCCGCGGCGGCGATCGCCACGGCGGACCGGCCGGCGGCCGATGCGCTGCGCTCGATCGCGGGCGCGTGGGGCTCGGGGCTGGTGTCGATCGGCATGGCGGTGAGCATCTGCGCCACGTTTGTCGGCTCATCGCTGTCGGGCGCACGCGTTCCGTTCGCCGCGGCGCACGATGGACTCTTTTTCAAGCGGCTGGCGCATGTGCATCCGAGGTTTGAGACGCCTTCGACGGCTCTGATCCTGCAGGCGGTGCTGAGTTCGCTGTTGCTGCTGGCGATCGGCAGGTTCCAGGCGCTGTTTTCGCTGGCGATCTTCTCGGAGTGGTTCTTCTATGCCCTGACGGCGAGCACGGTGTTCGTCTTCCGCAGGCGCGAGCCTGAGGCGAAGCGGCCTTACAGCGTCTGGGGCTATCCAGTGCTGCCCGGCTTGTTCATCGCTGCGGCGGTGGTGCTTCTGGTCTTCTCGTTTGCCGACCAGCCACGGAACTCGCTGATCGGGACTGGTGTGATCCTGCTGGGGATTCCGCTGCATAAGGCGTTCCAGCGGAGCAGGGTTGCTCAGGGAGTCAGCAAGTCAGCGAGGTAGTGAGTCAGCAAGTTAGCGAGTCAGCGGGTCAACAAGTTAGCGAGTCAGCAAGTTAGCGAGTCGGCAGGGGCGTCTTGGTAACCCCCTTCCCCCCATGGTCTTGCGTAAAATATTCATTCTATTTGGTTTAGGTTTGGACTTAGGATGTAAAGTATTCTATCTAAAGGGCTTAATTTTTAAAGTATTAAAGACAAATGAGTTGTGGAGTTAAATGTGGAAGCCCCGGGGATGCCGGGGCTCTGGCCTATTTCTATTATAGCGAGTTAGGAAAACTATTCTGCCATCGGGAAGTTGTTGATTTGGATGTGGTTGAGCGGTTTGGGGGCTTGACAGGATTTTCTGTGGAAATTCTGGCTGAATCTGGTGCTAGTGTTATGGCCGAAGCTCAATGATTCAACGACTTAGTGGGTGAAGATGAAAAATCGAACGCGCTCTGAAGAGACGAATTACTTCCGTGAAATGATCTGTCTGGTTTTGTGGGGTTCGCTTCTGGTCAACGTTGCGTATGGGCAAAGCGCGGGCGAGCAGACGGATGAAGCCTCCAATGCAAAGACTCTTCAGGTTCTGAATTATCTAAGACAAGGTGTCTATGGCCCCACGACTCCGGAGCAGGTTGCTGGAGCGGAGAGGGGACAACTGGTGTCCATTCTGGAAGAGAGATTTGTGCACACCCAGGATGCCGACATAAAAGCGAGAGTCGCCAAGGCATTGGTCGATCTTGGGGACAAAAACGAAGCCTATTGGGACTTTTTGGTGCAGCAGGCGAAGCTGGCGATTGAGAGCGATGCTCCGTCTCCACAGTGCCAGTCTCCAGTGAACTGTATATCGGGGCATCCAGCGGAGTATGTTGCGTGGGCCCGAGCCCATAACGTTGCTGAAGGCTCACAAGCAGAGATGGCATTGTATTGGCGTGAGGGCAAAGTTTACTTGGTATCTGGCGATCCAAGAGGGATTCCATTGCTTCGTGAAGCCCTCAAGTCACCTAACCGCGACGTCGTCTGGGCAGGGGCGAATGGACTGACGCGTGCCGATGACAAGGATTCGATTCCGTTGATCGTCGAGGCATGCAAGCGGTTCCATGATGCAGATGAGGTGCGGCTCATCGCGCATACTCTAAGGCAATTCCAGACAGATCCCGAGGCACGAGCTGCGGCACGAGCTGCTGAGGAACAGTGTCTGCCCCCTCCCGATCCGATTGAGGCCTTGAAACGGAACAACGAGGACCCGCTGTTTTACGTCCAAAAAGCCGCAGCGACACATCCGGCAGAGACTATTTCCATCCTGAAGGAAAACTTTGTGAATACCGAGGATGAACGTCATAAGGCGCAGATTGCGAGTGCTTTGATCGGCCTGGGAGACAAGGAGGATATCTACTGGGATTTTCTGTTGCGGATGGCGACAGCGTTGCTGGAAAGCGAAGCCTCGTCTGCTGTGAAGAACGATGCGCAGGGAAAGCCGATCGAGGGGCCTTCGCCGGAGGACGCGTGGGACAAGGAGAATGCGATCTTCAACAAGATGCTGACGTTCATTGAGATCGTGGCTGAAACCCGGGATCCCAGGGGAGTGCGGCTGCTTCGAAGAGCTCTTTCATCCCCTGATTATGAAATTCAGACTTTTGCAGCAGCTGGATTGGTCCGGGCGCGGGACAATGATTCGATTCCGCTGATCATTGATGCATGCAAGAATGCGTCGCCGTATGTGGCGTCTTCCATTGCGCAGGCGTTGGTGTATTTTGATGATCCTCGGGCGCAGAGCGCTGTGGATCGGTACCTTTCCAAGGAGGACGCTAAAGCTGCTCGCGAGGAGAAGGCGAATGGGATTGGTCCTCTGGGACCGTGGCCTCCTTAGCAGCAGATCCCCAATGGGGAGCAAAACCACTATGCGGCCGGAATGTTGGGTTCATTCCCATCCATAGCGGTAAAACTGCGATGGATGGGGCACTCGAACATTTGTGGCTGGGAAGAGAAAAGCAGATTCCTCGGCTTCGCTCGGAATGACAACAAGAAAAGCAACCGCAGATCCTTCGACTCCGCTGCGCTTCGCTCAGGATGACACGTTGTTGAGAGGGCTTCGCTCAGGATGACACTGTTTGGGGACGTGTGGCTTCAATGCAGGCCGAGGTGGGCTTGCATGCCTTCGAGGGTCTGGCCTTTGGTCTCGGGGTACAGGAAGAGGACAGTGAAGAACTGCACCACCATCATCAGGGCGAAGAAGGCGAAGGGTAGCGCCTTGGAGTAGACGGCCACGTAGGGGAAGACGTTGGCGATGATGCCGTTGGTGATCCAGTGGGAGGAGGAGCCGAGACTCTGGCCCTTGGAGCGGACGTTGGTGGGGAAGACTTCGCTCAGGTAGACCCAGATGACGGCTCCCTGTGAGATGGCGAAGGAGACGATGAAGCCGACGAGCAGGGCGAGGAGTATGTGGAGATGCTGCCCGGTGTGGAAGACCCAGGCGACTCCGGAGAGGGAGAGGCAGCAGCCAACGGCTCCGATGAGGAGGAGGGGTTTGCGGCCGATCTTGTCGATGATAGAGATACCTACGAGCGTAGTGAGCAGGTTGGCGAGGCCGACGACGACAGCCTGCATGGCACTGGAGACAGAGCTGAATCCAGCGTAGGAGAAGATGTCATTGAGGTAGTAGAGAATCGCGTTGATTCCCGAAAGCTGGTTGAAGAGGCCGATGGAGACGGCGAGGAAGATTAGCTTGCCGTAGCGGTGCTGGAAAAGGGTGTGCTGAGTGAGGCCGCCTTCGGCCTTGAGGGATTCCACGATGGAGTCAACTTCGGCGCGGGAGTCGGGTGAGCCGAGCTCGGCGAGGATGCGGTAGGCCTCGTCGAGGCGGTTCTGGCTGACGAGCCAGCGAGAGCTGTGGGGCACGGTGAAGAGCAGGGCGAGGAAAAGGGTGGCGGGAAGGACTCCGACGCCGAGCTGGAGGCGCCACTCGATGGCTCCGAAGTGGAAGCTGGCGATGATGGCGTTGGACAGATAGGCGAGAAGGATACCGATGACGATGTTGATCTGGAAGAGGCCGACGAGGCGGCCGCGCCACTTGGCGGGAGAGAGCTCGGCGATGTAGACGGGGCCGAGGACGGAGGAGCCACCTATTCCGAGTCCTCCGATGAAGCGGAAGATGAGGAAGCTGGTCCATGGGCCGGCGAGGGCGCAGCCCAGGGCAGAGACCACGTAGAGCACGGCCATGACGCGAAGGGCGGCGCGGCTGCCGATGCGCTGGCCGAGCGGGCCGGAGAAGATGGCTCCGAGGACGGTTCCGTAGAGCGCGATAGCGACGGTGAAGCCCTTTTGGCCTTCGGTGAGGGCGTAGTGGAACTGGAGGGAGTGGGTGGTGCCGGCGATAACGGCAGTGTCGAAGCCGAAGAGGAGACCACCGAGCGCTCCGGTAAGGGCACTCTTGGCGAGGAGGAGGAGGGTTCTTTTTTGGGCGTCCATGATGGGCGCTTCATTTTCTCATGGGGCTAGGGTTAGGTTGAATCGAACAAGCAACGCAAAGGTCGCAAAGCTCCACAAAAGCGCGGACTCAGACAGGCTTAGCCGCAAAGACCGCGAAGGCTGCGGCAATCCGTTGCGCTCCCTGTGTCTTCGGTTGTACCGACATATCCGAGATGTCGGAGACGTGAGATATAGGCAGAAAGGGAGAAAGTATGGGCAGGTCGAAGAAACATCAGATCCATTCGACTACGCCTATGGCGATGAAACTGCCATAGGCTCCGCTCAGGATGACATTTCAACGAGAGCCAAACACTTACCTACTACCTATATGTCGAAACTACCTAGTTCGTCATGCGCTCTAAGTGGCGGTAGCCGCCGGTTCCGATGAAGAGGTGGAGGAAGATAGTGAGGTTGTAGCCGGCGTGGACCAGCGTGGAGCAGGCGACTGATTGGGTGCGCAGGCGGACCAGAGTGAGGATCAGCGAGACGCAGAAGAGCAGGATAAGAACGGGCCAGGCGAAGCCGACCTGCTGTCCGTGGAGCGCCGTGAAGAGGATGCTGGTGACGACGGTGGAGAAGACGATGGCCGGCGCGGTGAGGCTGGTGGTGATTCGCCAGCGCTCGTGAGCGGCGGGGGAGCGGGGGAGCGAGAGCCAGTCGTAGGCGATGGCGAAGGCGGGGAGGAAGAAGCCGCGGAAGCAGACCTCCTCAAACATGGGCGCGAGGAATATCCCGAAGGCGGTCACGAGCCAGACGTCGGAGGCGCTGCGGAAGAAGTCGTCCATGGGGATCGACTTGGGAACGGGAAGAAGCGAAGAGATGGCCTGCACGGTGACGCTGAGGACGATGCCGAGAGGAACGAGCTTGAGGACGTTGCGGAGGGCGGCAGGGAGGTCCCAGCGGAGGCCGTCGGCGAAGGAGCGGTGCCAGAGCAGGGGAAAGACGGCCCAAGAGAAGAGCAGCGTGGCGATGTAGGTAAAGGCCTCGGAGCCGACGATAAGCTTGGGATTGATCAGGGCAGTGATGCTCTTGTGGGGATCGCGGGCGGCGGGGTGGGAGAAGGCGAGGATGGCGGCCTCGGTGAAGAAGAGCACGACAGCGGCGAAGAGGACGAAGAGCAGGGCGTGGCCGATATGGGGGACGCGGGCCGGAACTCCGGGGCCGGGAGCGACGGAGGGCGGCGGGGCTTCGATGACGATGGCCTTGCCGCCGGTGGGGTTGAGGGCCTGCGGAGAGTCGACGGGCGGAGCCTGCGGCTGGGAGGCGTCGGCGGTGCGTGTTGGGAAGCGGTCGATCATGCCTTCTTTTTCTTCGCGGCTTTAGCAGTGGTCTTCGCCGGGGGCTTGGCTGCGGATCGTTTGGCGCGAGGCGGCTTGGCTTCGGCGGCTTCGGTCAGTTTAGACGGACGCGGGGTGGGGACGCCCGTTTTCTTTTCAGGAGGGCTGAAGGGAGTTTTAGCTTTCTTGGGCGCGTCGGGGGCGGCAGCGAAGCTGGCGGGCTGTGGGCCGGCGTGGGAGTTTCCAGCCCCGTTGCGGCCGGCGAGCTGCGCCGGGGTGTAGTGGCGGGCCAGGAACTCTGCGGTGTAAGAGCCGGGTACGGTGGCGACCTGCTCGGGGGTGCCGTGGGCGATGACACGGCCGCCGCCTTCGCCGCCCTCGGGGCCGAGGTCGAGGATGTAGTCGGCGTTGCGGATGATGTCGAGGTTGTGCTCGATGATGATGACGGTGTTGCCGAGGTCGGTGAGGCGGTGGAGAACCTCGAGGAGCTTGCGGACGTCGTCGAAGTGGAGGCCTGTGGTGGGCTCGTCGAGGAGGTAGAGGGTGCGACCGGTCTGGCGCTTGGAGAGCTCGCGGGCGAGCTTCATGCGCTGGGCCTCGCCGCCGGAGAGGGTGGTGGCGGACTGGCCGAGGTGGATGTAGCCGAGGCCTACGTCGACGAGGGTCTGGAGCTTCTGGTTGACGGCGGGGATGTCCTTGAGGACGGGCAGCGCGTCTTCGATGGGGAGGTCGAGGATGTCGGCGATGGAGTAGCCGTTGAATTTGACGGAGAGGGTCTCCTGATTGTAACGGCGACCGTTACAGACGTCGCAGAGAACGTAGACGTCGGGGAGGAAGTTCATCTCGATGCGGCGTTGGCCTTCGCCCTGGCAGGCCTCGCAGCGTCCGCCCTGAACGTTGAAGGAGAAGCGGCCGGGTTTGTAGCCGCGCTCGCGGGACTCGGGGAGCATGGCGAAGATGTCGCGGATGGCGGAGAAGACTCCTGTGTATGTGGCGGGGTTGGAGCGCGGGGTACGGCCGATGGGGGACTGGTCGATCTCGATGACCTTGTCGATCTGGTCGATGCCGACGATGCGGCCGTGCTGGCCGGGCTCTTCGCGTGAGCCGTAGAGCTCTTTGGCGAGGGCACGGTAGAGGATGTCGTTGACGAGAGTGGATTTTCCGCTGCCGCTTACGCCTGTGATGACGGTCATGACGCCTAGGGGGAAGTGGGCGGTGACGTTCTGGAGGTTGTGGGCGTGGGCATTCTCGACGGTGACCCAACGGCCCGTGAGTGGGCGCGGGGCTTGATCGGGGGTGGGGCGGGCGACGATGTCGATCTTGCCGGCGAGGTACTGTCCGGTGATGGAGGCTTCGTTGTCCATGATCTGCTGCGGAGTTCCGTCGGCGATGAGGAGGCCGCCGTTCTTACCGGCACCGGGGCCGAGGTCGAGGACGTAATCGGCTTTACGGATGGTGTCTTCGTCGTGCTCGACGACGAGGACTGTGTTGCCGAGGTCGCGGAGGTTTTCGAGGGCCTGGATGAGACGCTGGTTGTCGCGCTGGTGGAGGCCGATGGAGGGCTCGTCGAGGACGTAGAGGACTCCGCGGAGGCGCGAGCCGATCTGTGTGGCGAGGCGGATACGCTGGCCTTCGCCGCCGGAGAGCGTGGCGGCTGAGCGATCGAGCGAGAGATAGCCGAGGCCTACGGCGTTGAGGAACTCGAGGCGCTCGATGACCTCGCGCTGAAGACGGTCGGCGATGATGCGGTCGCGGCCGGTGAAGTTCATGTTGCGGGCGCCGGTGAGGGCGCGCTCGAGTGAGAGGCCGGTGAAGTCGGCGATGGATGCGCCGTTGACGGTGACAGCGAGGGACTCGGGGCGGAGGCGTTTGCCGTGGCAGCGGGGGCAGGTGGTCGCGGACATGTACTGCATCATGTACTCGCGGTAGCCCTCGGAGCGGGAGTCTTCGAGGTTGGAACGGAGATAGCTGAATATGCCGTGGAAGCCGGTGCGGGAGGCTTCGCCTTTGGGTGGGCCGTAGAGGAAGAGGTTCTGGTGATCGGTGGTGAGCTGGTCGAAGGGCTTGCGGATGTCGATCTTGTACTTGTCGGCGGCGAGCTTGATGAGGCGGAGGAGGTACTGCGAGGCGGAGCCGGGGCCCATGGCTCCGTCGAGGAGGGGCTTGGACCAGTCGGCGATGGTCTTGGCGGGGTCGAAGTCGTAGATGCTGCCGAGGCCGTGGCACTCGGGGCAGGCTCCGTAGGCGGAGTTGAAGGAGAAGCTGCGGGGCTCGAGCTTGGGGACGTTGATTCCGCAGTCGGGGCAGGCCATCGAGGAGGAGTACAGAGTCTCGTCCTGCTTGCGGGTGTCAGGGTTCTGGATGCCGATGAGGACGAGGCCGTTGGCCATCTGGAGGGCCTTGGCTACGGAGGCTTCGAGTCGGCGGGTGTCGTATTTCAGTTGTTGGTTGTCAGTTGTTGGTTGTTGGTTGGGGTCTGGTTGGAGGGGTTTGAGGATGATGCGGTCGACGATGGCCTCGATGGTGTGGTTCTTGCGCTTTTCGAGGCGCATGCCCTCGGTGATCTCGGTCATCTCGCCGTCGATGCGGGCACGGAAGCCCTGCTGGTCGAGGGATGCGAGCTCTTCGCGGAACTCGCCTTTGCGGCCTCGGACGATGGGGGCGTAGATGGTGATGCGTTCGCCGGGGGCGAGGGCTACGATGCGCTCAACGATCTGGTCGGCGCTCTGGCGTGAGATGGGTCGGCCGCAATTGGGGCAGTGGGGCTGGCCGACGGAGGCGTAGAGGAGGCGGAGGTAGTCGTAGATCTCGGTGATGGTGCCGACGGTGGAGCGCGGGGAGCGCGAGGTGGTCTTCTGCTCAATGGAGATGGCGGGGGAGAGGCCGTCGATGGAGTCGACGTCGGGGCGCTCCATCTGGTCTAAGAATTGGCGCGCGTATGCCGATAAGGTTTCTACGTAACGACGCTGGCCCTCGGCGTAGATGGTGTCGAAGGCGAGGGAGGATTTGCCCGACCCCGAGAGGCCGGTGACTACGGTGAGGGTGTTGCGCGGGATGGTGACCGAAACGTTGCGCAGGTTGTGCTGGCGCGCTCCGCGGACGGTGATCTGGGTGATGCCTCGGGGTGATTCCTGCGCGGTGTCCATGGGCGGATTTTGGTGCTGGGTGGCCAAGTCTCTAGGATAAGGCATTTGGAGGGACGAAGGAGGCTCGGGTCGCGAGACTGGCCGTGGCTGGCTCCGGTTGCGGAGATGTATCTGAAGTTGTACTAGCAGACGCTTCGCGGGCCATTGTAATTCACGGTCGATCTGTAAGAATGGTGCAGACCGCGACCCTTCCTGATGAGGAAAGCAGGGGATGATGGTTGGTTTTCAAGATGTTGAAAGAGGGAGTCTTCTGTGATTTCGATAGTGCTGATCTCTGCTGTGCTGGCGTCTTTGGCATTCGGTGTTCTGGTCGCTTATTGGATATGCGCATCGATGTTCAGGATCTTCCGGATCCACGCGCAGCAGGTGGCTGCGACGAAGACGGCGCGGACGCTGGTGGCATCTTCGCAGACGGTGGAGAGCTAGAGCCCTAGGGAATAGGGACCGGGAATAACGTCTGATCGGCGCTCGGCTTGGGTGGGCTGGCCAGATTTCTTGAAAAGAACGGAATCGAGATTGGGCTTGTGCAAACGGCAGGTGTCTTCGGCCTTGCCCATCGCAGGCTCTTCGGTAGCTCTGGAAGAAAGCAGATTCCTCCCCATTCGGCTTCGCTCAGGGCAGGCTGCTGCGGAATGACGACAAAAAAGACATCGGCAACGGCATAGGCAGAATCCGCAGCTTACTGCGGATTTGTCTGTTGTTGCTGCTGCTGCTGGCGGAGGCGCTGGAGGTCCTCGTAGATCTGCTGCGGCGTCTTGACGCCATTGGGCGATTGCTGCTGAGTGGAATCAGCGGGTGAGCTGGAGGAGGGAGTGTCTCCGGTGCGGATGTTTGCTGGCGGGATGGACGGAGGAGTGGGGTTTGGCTGCGCTGGTGAGGATCCGGCCTCGCTGGACGGTTGCGGATACCCAACCGGCCCGCGCGGCGGCAGGTCGCCCGCGTCGTCGTCGTCCGCGCGCACGGCGTTGGGGTTGGGGGGCGTGGGGCCTCCAGTGCGTGGAGTGAGGATGAGCTCGGTCGGCGTGGACCCATTGCCCTGAACGAGAAGCATGTTGCTGCTGGTGCCGTCGAGCAGCGCAGCGAGGACCTGGCCGGCAGGGCCGCTGTAGTCGCCGAAGACGCGCTCGTCCATGACGCCGCCGGTGATCTTGATCTGTTCGGCGCGGGCGATGTCGCGGAGGATCTGGTTGAGGCTGGAGTTGTAGGCTGAGACCGTGATCTGTCCTGCGGCAACGGTGACTTCAGCACGGCGCGCGGGGCTCTGAGCCGGAGTGAGCGGAGCAGCCGGCGCTGTGGTCACTGGCGGAGTCGCGGTCTGAGGGGCTGGCGGCAGCGTCGAAGTCTTTGCCGGTGGTTGCTGGCGGGTGGGGCGCGATTGGGCACAGAGGAGTGCCGAGGCTGAGAGGCCGATGGCAGCGAGGAACCGGATTGATGTTTGGGCCCGCATAGTCTCTGTGTGAGTAAGTATAGGACGATTGACGGTTCCGGAGGTCACTGTGGTGTGCCTCTGATTCGTCAACAGCTTATCGCGTCCATTACGTCCGCGAGAGAAGAGAGCTCGTTGTACTAGACTTGTTGTGGCTTGCGAGGAGGAGTGGAAGATGCAGGCGATTGGGCACAGTATGGGCCGGGGTGCGACGGCGGCCGCGATGGCGTTGATGCTTCTGGTGGGTGGAGGCGCGGCGCTGGGAGAGAGTTGCACCACGCAGTCGGCGATGACTGCGACAGTTCGCGACGCACTGGCGGCAGCCGGACGAGGGCTGGCGGAGAAGGTTCAGGCGGGGGACGCGTCTGCTGTTCGCGCGATGACGGTACCCGAGTACGCGAAGGACTTCAGGGCGATTGAGAATGCAGTGGCAGCAACATCGGCGAAGGTGAAGGACGCGAGGCTGGTGGTGGAGCAGGTGTATCTGCTGGAAGCGAGCGATCTGAAGCTGGGAGCGGATGGGTCGGCGCCTGAGGCGCAGTTTTTGTGCTCGCTGAACCAGACGATCGCGGAGGCGGAATTCACGATTCCCACGCTGCCTCCGGGGAGGTATGGATTTGCGATTGTGGAGGCGCACGGCGCGACTCCGTGGCGGCTCTCGTTCCTGATGCGGCAGGAGGAGGGACCGTGGCTGATGACGGGCTTTTATCCGAAGCCGATGACAGCAGCAGGCCACGATGGACTGTGGTACTGGACGCAGGCGCGCGTGATGGCGAAGGACAAGGAGCGGTGGAATGCGTGGCTGTATTATCTGCAGGCTGAGAGTCTGCTGAATCCGGCGAACTTTATCCAGAGTTCGCATCTTGAGAAGCTGAAGTTGGAGGAGTCAGCGGCGACCCCTCCGGCCGCGTCGGAGGGGGTGAGTGCGACGGCTCCGCTCGTGGTGCGCGGGACGGATGGAGCGGAGTACCACTTTACCGGGATCGGAACAGATGATTCGCTTGCGAAGGACAAGCTGGATGTGGCAGCCAGGTTGAAGGTGGACGCGATCGGCGACCCAGCGGCTGCGCGCAAGCGGAATGAGAGCGCGATGGCCGCGCTGCTGGCGGCGTATCCGGAGATGCGCAAGGGATTTCATGGAGTGTGGATCTTTGCCGAGGCGCCGGGACAGAACCCGCTTGCAACCGAGCATGCGATGAACGAGATTCCATGAGCAGCGGCGATCCAGGCGTAGTGACGATGATTTGATATGGCGATGGTATCTTGAAAGACGTTTCCGCGGAGGACGGGATGAATCTGAACTGGTGATCGGGGCGGGCGGCATCGCATCCTGTTTGCAGGACCAATTTGAGACTCCGTGGTAAAGAAGAGCATGATGGCAAAGATCAAGAAGACTTTGATACAGGCGATTGAGGAGCGACGCGCGACACCCAGCTTTGATGGGACGCCGATTCCTGCCGAAGACCTGAAGCAGATTCTGAACGCGGGCCTGCATGCTCCGAGCGGGTTCAACCTGCAGCCATGGCGGTTTATCGTAGTGCAGTCGCTGGAGCAGAAGAAGAAGCTGCGGGCGGCGAGCTTCAACCAGGCGAAGGTGGAAGAGGCGTCCGCGGTGATTGTGGCCTGTGGCGATGCGGACGCGTGGCGCAAGGACCTGGATATGATGCTGAAGATGGGGCGCAACGGAGGAATGCCGGAGGCATATGCGGCCCAGGCCGAGGTGCGGGTCTCAAATTACATGGCGAATTTTTCGACCGAGCAGATGCAGTCGTGGCTGACGAAGCAGGTGACGCTGGCCTTTACCCACATGCTGCTGATGGCCGAGGTGATGGGATACGACACGGCTCCGATGGAAGGGTTTGAGCAGGAGAGGGTGCATGAGGTGCTGCGGCTGCCGATGAGCTACTGGGTGGTGGCGCTGCTGGGAGTGGGGCATCTGAAGGGGCCGGATAAGTACAACGGCGGCCGCTTCGAGATGGGGCATACAGTGTTCGGGGAAGAGTACGGCAAGCCGCTGAAGTGAGTAACGAGGTCGAGAGGGTGGAGCGGGAGTATCCAGCGTCGCCGATGGTGGGTGTGGCGGCAGTGGTCGTGCGCGGAGATGAGATTCTGCTGGTGCGGCGCGGGCGGGAGCCGCTGCGTGGGACGTGGTCGCTGCCCGGTGGCCTGCTGGAACTGGGCGAGACGACCGCAGAGGGCGTGGCGCGCGAGGTCCTGGAAGAGACCGCCGTGCGCGTGCAGCCGGTGGAGATTGTCACGACGCTTGACCGCATCATGCGTGATGACGATGGCCGCGTGCAGTACCATTATGTGCTGGTGGAGTGGTTGTGTCTTGCTGAGGACACGCGGAGCGAGCCGGTATGTGGAGACGATGCCGAGGCCGCCGAGTGGGTGAAGCGCGACGAGATTTTCTCTTCTGCGTATGGCCTGGCTGAGCCTACACTGGGCGTGATTGCAAAAGCTCTGAAGCTCGCGGAGACAATGAAGAGATGAGGACTGGGTTGCGGATTCTTTCAGTTGTAGTGCTTGTTCTGGTTGTCGGCGGCCTGGTGTTTTACTTCCATCCGCTATGGGTAACGGATCAGCAGCTTCGGCTTGCGCTGTGGCGCGAGGGTGTGAAGAGCGATTATGTGGAGGCAGGCGGGTACAGGCTGCACTACTTTGAGGCGCAGCCGGCTGGAGGGGGCGGCACTCCGCTGCTGCTGGTGCATGGATTGGGTGCTCGGGGGGAGGACTGGGCGAAGATGATTCCGGCGCTGGCGGCGCAGGGATTCCACGTATATGTGCCGGACCTGCTGGGCTATGGGAGATCGCAGAAGCCGGACGTGAGCTACTCGATCTCGATGGAAGAGGACGTGGTGGTGAAGTATATGCAGGCGATGCATCTGGCCAAAGCCGACGTGGGCGGATGGTCGATGGGTGGATGGATCTCGATGAAACTGGCGCTGGATCATCCGGAGCTGGTGGATCGGCTGGTGGTGTATGACAGCGCTGGGATTTATTTTCCCGCGAGCTTTGGGCCGGAACTGTTTGTGCCGGCAGATCAGGCGGGGATTACGCAGTTGATGAAGATGCTTTCGCCGCATCCGCGCGTGGTGCCGGGGTTTGTAGGCGAAGCTATTTTGCGGCGGATCGCGGGGAATGGGTGGGTCGTGGAGCGCAGCATGTCGGCGATGACGAACGGGCACGATCTGCTGGACTTTCGGCTGCACGATGTAAAGGAGCCGACGCTGGTGGTGTGGGGATCGCACGATGATCTGATTCCACTTTCGACGGGCGAGAAGATTCATGGCCTGATTCCGGGTTCGTCGTTGTTAGTGGTGGATGGGTGCGGGCATCTGGCTCCGGCGGAGTGCTGGAAGCCAGTAGTGAAGGGCACGGTGGAGTTTCTGAAGGCGGAGTCGCCTGCCACCGGTGGGGAGAAGACTGTTGCGGGGAACTAGTCTTCGTCGGGGTGCCACTGGTAGGCGTCTGGCTGGGACAGGCCGACGTGAGCGAGGACGCGGCAGACGTACTGGCGGGCCATCTCGCAGATGCTTTGCGGTTGGTTGTAGAGCGTGGGGATGACGGGAAAGATGGTGGCCCCGGCGTCAGACGCGAGCTGCATGTTGCGCAGGTGGATGCGATTGAAGGGGGTCTCGCGGACGCAGAGGATGAGCGGGCGGCGCTCCTTGAGGGTGACGTCGGCGGCGCGATGGATGAGGTTGGAGGCAAGGCCGTTGGCGATGGCGGCGAGGGTTCCCATGGAGCAGGGAAGGATGATCATGGCCGAGGTGGGATAGCTGCCGCTGGCGATGCTGGCTCCGATGTCGGAGTCGGCGTGCTGGTGGACTTTGGCTGAGGGTGAGCCGAGGAGCTTTTCGGCGAGGGCGTTGCGACCGCTGAGCTGGAGCTCTTCAGCGAAGACGCGGAGGGAGTTTTCAGAGGCGATGAAATTTATTTTTGCGACACGAGGGTCTGCGGCGAGGGCGCGAAGCATCTCAGCAGCGTAGATGCTGCCGCTGGCTCCGGTTACGGCGAGAGTGATGTTGTGGGGTTCGGTCACGAAATTGATTATCGCTCAGTGATGAAGAAGCTGCCGTGCGCGACTTTATCTGAGCCTTCGTTGTTTAAGCGGAATATGTCATTGAGTGGAGGGATATGGGCGCCTGCAGAGCAAGGAGTGAGCGCTGGAGTGTGTGGATGATGATCGGGATTGTGGCGATGCTGTTCCATGGCGCGAGGGCGCACGCCTCTGTCGCTCTGCTGATGGAAGAGCCATATGGAGATTTCGGGGCGTTCAATCCGACTGGACATGCGGCGGTTTATCTGAATCATGTTTGTGCGGAGTCGCCGACCGCGCTGCGGATGTGCCGCAAGGGTGAGTACGGCGTGGTGATCAGCAGGTATCACAAGATGAATGGATATGACTGGATTGCAGTGCCGCTGATTCCTTATCTGTATGCGGTGAACTCCGTGGATGAGATACCGGCTATGGTGGACAATGCGGCGGTTGCGGGGCTGCGTGATGCGTACCGGAGAAACTATCTCGAAGCGCTGGCTCCGGACAACAAGAAGGGCCTGGCACCGGGCGGGGAGTGGACGCAACTCGTCGGGGCTTCGTATGACCGAACGATCCATGGGTTTGAGGTGGAGAGCACGCCGGAGCAGGATGAGCGGTTCGTGGAGTACGTGAACGACAAGAGAAATGTGGGGCACTTCAACCTGTTCTTCCATAACTGCGCGGATTTTTCGCGGGTAGTGCTGGATATTTACCTTCCGCATGCGATCCATCGGAACTTTTTTGCCGACGCGGGCTTGATGACCCCTAAACAGGTGGCTCGTTCGCTGGTGAAGTATGGGAGAAAGCATCCTGAGGTGCATATGTCGGCGTTTGTGATCCCGCAAGTAAAAGGGAGCGCGCCGCGGAGCCATGGCGTGGACGGCGTTGCCGAGTCGCTGGTGAAGAGCAAGAAGTACCTGATCCCGCTGGTGGTGCTGAATCCCGAGGTAACCGGTGGGATTGTTGTGGCGTATCTGTTTGATGGCAGGTTGAAGCTGCCTAAGGACGCGAGAGTGTTTGCGGTAGACGATGCTGAGGTGACGGATGTGCCGGGGATGGCGGGCGTTACGTCGAGCGGAGTGCGCACGCCACTTCCGCAGCCTGCGGAGGGAACGAGTCCTCCGCATTAGCGGCTGGGGTTTGGGCCGCGGAGAGCGTAGGTGATGAGGGTCTCGCCGTGGAGGTTGTGGACGGTATTCCAGGCTTCGTTGCTGGCAGCTTCCTGTGCGGGGATGGTGGGGTCGAGTTCGCAGGCGGCGATCTCTTCAGTGGTGGCGTGGATGTAGCAGAGTTCGCAGGTGGCGAGGTTGCCGTCGGCGGTCCGCATGGGAGGACCGAAGGTACGGCAGACGATGGGGCGGTCTTCGTAGAGGTCGCAGGTTCCGGTGGTGGGGTCGAGGACGGGGCATGGCTCGTTGTCGCCTAGAGCGTTTTCGGCTTCGTCGGCGAAGAGGGGCGAGGTTTCGTAGTCTCCAGAGAGGATGCCGGTGGAGGTGTCGCCGGGGAAGTGTGGGTTCAGGCGGGCGAGGGATTCGGCTGCTCGGGCTTGGATGCGTTGCGATTTTGCTGGATCGGATTGTTCGAGGGCCTGGAGGCCTTCGCGTAGGCGGGCTGCGTCCCGCCGGGAGATGGGGAAGACTCCGTGGCAGCATTGGGTACAGCCGGGGCGGCAGACCAGGTGTGAGCCGCTGCGTTGGGTGGCGGAGAGTAGGGCGGCGTCTGCGATTTGGATTAGGGATTGCAACACGATGAATTCGTGGAAAGGTCGCGCTTCGCGCGATGCCCACATCTCAAAATCGAGATAGGGGGCACCCTTACCCGGCTAGACGGATTTGCGCTGGAAGGTCGTCTTCTTCGTGCCGGCGAAAGAATCTTTCGCCTTGACTGAGGCCGTGGACGATCCGGCGATTGGGTTTCCGCCGCTCTTCGCTTTCGCAGCTTTTTCGCGCGCTGCCTGGAGTTTCTGTGCTTTAGGGCCCAACCCACGTACCTTTATTTCGGATGCTTTAGGGATGAAATCACTCATGGAGAAATGCTCTCATGCTGAGAGGTTGTGAAACAAGGTGGGGCCGCGCGTGATCATTTTTGCGAGGCGCGCAGTAAGACGCCGTGGGTGCTTGGGTGCACTGGGACGACGGGCTAATTGTGGTGCCTGCGTTGGGTGGCGGAGAGTAGGGCGGTGTCTACGATTTGGATTAGGTTATCAACCAATGCGATGACACACTGCGAGCGAGGTGAGGTACTGGTTAACGTCCGCCAGGCATACTGATTGTCATTCCGCAGCGCAGCGGAGGAATCTGCTTCTCTATGCCTTATGGAATTGCTAGATTCAAACCAATGGCAGGTCGCGAGTACATCTTCTACACCTACATTCTCGCGAGTCGCTCCCGCAATCTCTATATCGGAGTCACAAACAATATTGTTGCAAGAGTCTTACAGCATCGCGAGCTTCGCCCAAATACATATACAGCACGATATAGAGTCACGCGGCTTGTCTATTACGAGCGGTTCGCCTATGTGCACAACGCGATCGCTCGCGAAAAAGAGTTAAAGGACTGGAACCGCCAGAGGAAGATCGAACTCATCGAGCAAGCCAATCCAATTTGGGAAGACCTTGCCGCAGACTGGTAGATGACATCCTCGATGGGTAAGACTAAAGCAGATTCCTCCGCTTCGCTACGGAATGACAACCAGAGGGGCGGACTGCAACCCAAAAGTAAGAGGCTTGACTAAATTGGCTTCTCTAAGACGCGATTGAAGATGGCGTCGACGTTGGCTAGCTGGCGGTTGTAGTCGAAGGCGTGGGCTAGTTTTTCGGGGGTGAGGCGGGCGGTGATCTCGGGGACTTTAGCGATCTCGTCGCGGAAGATGAGGCCGTTCTTCCATGAGTTCATGGCGTGGGATTGGACGAGGCGGTAGGCGTCTTCGCGGCTCATGCCGGATTCGGCGAGGTCGAGGAGGAGCTGGCCGGAAAAGATGAGGCCGCCGGTGGACTCGAGGTTCTTGAGCATGCGCGCGGGGTAGACGAGGAGCTTGGCTATCAGGTTCTCCGTCTTCGCGAGCAGGTAGTCGGCGAGGATGGTGGAGTCCGGGAGGATGACGCGCTCGGCCGAGGAGTGGGAGATGTCGCGCTCGTGCCAGAGGGCGATGTCCTCGAGCGCGACCTGGGCGTTGGCGCGCATGACGCGGGCGAGGCCGGAGATCTGCTCTGAGGTGATGGGGTTGCGCTTGTGCGGCATGGCGCTGGAGCCCTTCTGCTTTTCGGAGAAGAACTCCTCGGCCTCGCGGACCTCGGTGCGCTGGAGGTGGCGGATCTCGGTGGCGATCTTGTCGAGTGAGCTGCCGAGCACGGCGAGCGTTGAGATGTAGGTGGCGTGGCGGTCGCGCTGGAGGACCTGCGTTGCGATGTCGGCAGGCTTGAGGCCGAGTTCGGCGCAGATGGCCTCTTCGTGCTCTGGCTTGAGGTGGCCGAAGGTTCCGACGGCTCCGGAGAGCTTGCCTACGCGGAGATCTTCGGCGGCGGCGTCGAAGCGGGTGAGGTTGCGCTGAATCTCGGAGTACCAGAGGAGGAGCTTGAGCCCGAAGGTGGAGGGCTCGGCGTGGATGCCGTGCGTGCGTCCGATGATGGGGGTGTTCTTGAACTCGAGGGCGCGTCGCTTAAGGGTCTCGGAGAGTGTGACGATGCCGGCGCGGATGAGCGTGGAGGCCTCTTTGATCTGGAGGGCCTGGGCGGTGTCTACGACGTCTGTGGAGGTCAGGCCGTAGTGGAGCCAGCGGGAGTGCTCGGGGTTGTTGATGTGCTCGGCGACGGTGGTGGTGAAGGCGATGACGTCGTGCTTGACCTCGTCCTCGATGGCGTTAATGCGGGCGACAGTAAAATCTCCGCGGTCGCGGATGGCGTCGGCGGCCTCCTGCGGGACGAGGCCGAAGCGGGCGAGGGCCTGGGAGGCGGCGGCTTCAACCTTGAGCCAGCAGCGGTACTTGTTGTCGTCGGACCAGATGCGGCCCATCGCGGCGCGAGTGTAACGGGGGATCAAGGTGAGCTTCTCCGAGGACTATCGTTGGGGTGCGGTTACGAGTTTACGACGCCGAAGAGTTCGGCCATCTCGTCGTGGAGGAAGCCTTCGCCGGGACGGTAGGGCTGGACCCACTTGCCGTCGATGACGAACTGCGGGATGGCGCGCTTGCCTACGTTGGCGAGGACGAGATCGGCGGCACCGGGGGTGGTCTCGATGTCGATCTCGTTGTAAGGGATGTTGTGAGTAGCGAGGAACCGCTTGGCTACGCGGCAGTCGCGACACCAGGCGGCTGTGTAGACGGTTAATTCCATGTATGTATTTTACCGGTTGGGTTGGAGGAGGTCCCAGCGGTTTCCGTAGAGATCGCAGAAGACGGCGACGGTGCCGTAGGACTCGCTGCGTGGGTTCTCCAAGAAGAGAACGCCCTTCGACTGCATGCGCTCGTAGTCACGCCAGAAATCGTCGGTGTGGAGAAAGAGAGCGACCCGGCCACCGGTCTGGTCTCCGATGTGTGCCGTCTGTTCGGGCGTAGAAGCTTGCGCGAGGAGGATGCTTGTCTCCGTGGCTCCGGGAGGAGCGACTAGAAGCCAACGCTTGCCGTCGCCAAGGGGAGTGTCTTCGATGAGTCTGAAGCCCAGCGATTCGGTATAGAAACGCAAGGCCTCGTCGTAGTCTCGGACCAACAGGGTGACGTATCCGATGTGCGGCATGGTTATTGCCTATGGTAGTTGGTGAGCAGTTCAGTGATCGTCATGAGGTCGGTGACAATAGTGTCTCCCATGTGCTCAAGCGTTGCGACGCATTGGTCGGCGGCCTCGGCGTTGCCTGCGCCGCAGGCGTCGCGAACGAGAATGGGGATGATGCCGAGGTCGGCGGCTTGACGGCACGTCGGCTCGATTCCGATCTCGAGGGCGATGCCGGCGAGGATGAGACTGCGGATGCCACAGTCGCGCAGAGTGAACTGGAGAGGCGTTCCCTCAAAAGCGGACATGGCAAGCTTGTCGAAGATGGCTTCGCTGGGAAGAGGCTGGAGCTCGGGGACGAGCTGGAATCCCGGGGAGTCGCGAAGAAATGGAGAGGAGACCTCGGCGGGGCTTTGCTTGCGTTGCCAGGCCATGGCCATGCGGTATTGGAATGCGCCCATCAGCTCAAGCGGGAGCGACATGTGGCGGGTGAAGATCGTCCGGATGCCTGCTCGGCGTGTGGCTTTGAGGAGTTTCTGAACCTTGCTCAGAATGGCTGGGCCGTCTGGTATCTGCGGAACGATGCCGACCTGCATGTCATAGACGAGAAGCGCGGTGCGCTGCGGGTGTACCAGTTCCTGAACTGTGGAGAAGATCTCGATGCCGTTGTGCATTGTCATGGTTGATGTGCTTTGAACTGCAATTACTGCTCATGGTAGTTGACCATGAGGCCTCCATCGACGACGTAGGTGCTGCCGGTGATGTAAGCGGCGTCGTCGGCGGCGAGGAAGGCGGCGAGGCCGGCGACGTCTTCGGGTTTGCCCAGGCGGTTGAGGGGGATGTTTTTCAGAAGGGCGTCGAGCTTGGGTTTGTCGCCGAGAAGCGCAGTGTTGATGGGGGTCATGATGGCTCCTGGCGCGATGTTGTTGATGGTAATGCCAAGCGGGCCGAGCTCGACGGCGAGGTTGCGCGTGAGCATGCGCATGGCTCCCTTGGAGGCGCAGTATGTGGAGAAGTGGGGAAAGGCCATGTCCTCGTGGACGGAGCTGATGTTGATGACGCGGCCGGGGAGTTTTGCGTCGCGGAGGCGGCGGACGAAGGCCTGAGTGAGGAAGAAGGCTCCCTTGAGATTGACGCCGAGGACGGCGTCGTAGTCCTGCTCGGTGACGTCCCAGAAGTCGGCGCCTTTTTCGATGCCGGCGTTGTTGACGAGGATGTCGCAGCGGCCTAGCTGTTTGTACGTCTGGTCGACGAGGTTCTGGGTGTCGCTGAGTTTGGAGACGTCGGCCTGGACAAGAATCGCTTTGCCGCCCACTGCTTCGACTTTGGCTTTGGTGTCGTTCGCGCCTTCGGGGTGGCTGCGGTAGTCGACGACGATGTTTGCGCCCTCGGCAGCGAGCCGAATGGCGATGGACTGGCCGATGCCAGAGCTGGAGCCGGTGACGATGGCGACTTTGTTCTGCAGCGTGGGCAAGCGGCTCTCCTTTGTGAGAGGTCTCCAGAGTGTGATGCAGTGTGCGCCGTGGCTACGTGAGACGTGTGTGAATTATTTCTTTGCCGGGATGATGACGGCCATGCCGGGAGAGACTTTGTACTGCTCGGCGAAGTTGCGCTGGTTGAGCGAGAGCGCGAGGCGGCCTCGGGAGTCGATGTAGAAGAGCGGGCTGGCGATGGGGACGTCGCTGAAGGTCTTCTCGAACGGAATGGTGTAAGAGCGGCCGTCGATGGTGACAGGGACGGAGTCGCCGATGTCGTAGCCGAGTCTGGCGAAGGTCTCGGACGGGACGTTGAGGATGACGTTGCCGAAGGGGCCGTCGAAGCCGAGGACCTGGGCGTGGAGGCCGGTGGAGTCGACGGTGGGGACGGGGATGTCGATGCGAACGAGCTTGGCGACGTCGAGCGCGGGGCCGGCGGTGGTCCAGTCGTCGCCGCGCGCGAGGTGGGCTCCGGCGGGCGAGAAAATGTCACGGCCGTGAAAGGTGGAGGAGAGACGCGCGCCGATCATCCATGCGGGGTTGGTGATCTCGCGGGCGGCGATGATCCGGTTCTCGCCCTTGGATGGCATCAGCGTGAGCAGGCCGTTGTCGGGGAGGACGAAATACTGGCCGCGCCGCGAGTGGGCGATGATGGCCTTGCGTGCGCTGCCGACGCCGGGGTCGATGACGACGATGATGACTGCGTCGGCAGGGAAGTAAGGCGCGGAGCCGGCGAGGAAGCGGGCGCCTTCGGCGACGTCATAGGGCGTGGCCTGGTGGGTGATATCGATGACGCGGACGCCGGGGTCGATGCTTTCCATGACGGCCTTGCAGATGCCGATTGCGTCATCTTTGACGTCGAAGTCGGTCATGAAGCCGACGACGTGCTGCTTGGATTGCTGGGCGTGGAGTGTGGTGGCGGCGAAGAGAAGAGCAAGCAGCAGACGGGCGAGCTTCATGCGATGAGCATAAATTATGCCTGGTGCTTCGCCGCTTCCTTTCCTTTGTGTCTTGCGATGATCTCGGAGAGGAGGGATTTGGCTTTTTCGAGTTCGGATTTGCGCTCGTCGGAGAGATTTTTGCCGGCGCGGTTGATGTAGAAGTTCAGCATGCGCATGCCGGAGGCCGGGCCCTTGGGCGATACTTCCTCGGATGCGAGCGAGCGGGCTATGGTCGAGGCGCTTCTTGTGAAGAGTCCTTCTTCAGGATAGGTTGATGCCGTCGTAACCTTCGCGGACCACTTTTTCTTCGTTGCCATGGGGCCCTCCTGCCAGCGCGTCCTGCGCATCTATAGGATGCGGATCGAGGATGGCTTTGCCGCGGCGCTCGCGGAAGAAGTTGGTGAGCATGCGGCTGCATTGGTCGGCGAGGAGGCCGGTGCTGACCTCAACTCGGTGATTCAGCTGAGGATGGTTAAGGACGGAAAGCACGCTGCCGCAGGCTCCAGCCTTGGGGTCGTCTGCGGCGTAGACGAGGCGTGCGATGCGGGCGTGAAGGATGGCGCTGGCGCACATAGCGCAGGGTTCGAGTGTGACGTAGAGGTTGCAGCCGCCCTGGGGAGTAAGGATGCGGTAGTTGGAGAGTCTGCGGCCAGCCTCACGGAGGGCGACGATCTCAGCGTGGGCGGTGGGGTCGGAGTCGCGAAGGACGCGGTTCTGTCCTCGGCCGAGAATTGTGCCATCGGGCCCGACGACGATTGCTCCGACGGGAACTTCGCCGGCGGCCTGAGAGGACTGGGCCTCTGCGATGGCGATGCGCATGAACTGCTCGTCCGTGATGTCGTCGGCGATCATCAGGCGGGCTCCTGTTGCGTCATGCAGTGTAATGCGCCGAGTCCCCAGATGAAGTCCACGCAGTGGATTCCGATGACTTTTCGGTCAGGGAAACAGGTGGCGATGGTGTTGAGGGCGTGGCGGTCGTTGGTGTCGTTGAAGGTAGGTACGAGGACGGCCTCGTTGGCGATGTAGAAGTTAGCGTAGCTCGCGGGCAGGCGCTGGCCTTCGAAGACGACGGGCGCGGGCATGGGGAGTTCGACAATCTTGAACGGCTGGCCCGCGAGGTTGCGGGCAGAGCGCAGGCGGTCGAGATTTTCTGCGAGCGGGAGGTGGTTCTCGTCGTGGGTGCTGGGTTCGACGCAGGTGAGGATTGTGTCTTCATCGACGAAGCGGGTGATGTCGTCGACGTGGCCGTGGGTGTCGTCGCCGGCGGCTCCGCGGTGAAGCCAGATGGTCTGGTCGATTCCAAGGTAGTCGTGGAATGCCTGCTCAAGCTGCTCACGGCTGACGCCGGGATTGCGTTGCTGCACGTCCGAGAGGAGGCACTCTTCAGTGGTGAGGAGGACTCCGGCGCCGTTGGTGTCGATGGAGCCACCTTCGAGGACGAGGCGGTGTTGCCTGCCGTCAATCTCGACCTCGGGCTGGAACTCTTCCATGTCGTAGAGTTTGGCGACGTGGTGGGGGATCTGGTCGTCGCGGTGCCAGTTGGGGTACTTGGCCCAGGCATTGAAGCGCCAGTTCGTGATGGCGAGGGCGCCGTCGGGGTTCTTCACGGAGCCTTCAGCCATCTTTTTGACAAAGATGGGGCCGGAGTCGCGGAGCCAGACGCGGTCGGTGAGCCAGTGGTGGAAGTGGAGGCGGGCGAGGTTGGCTCCGGCGCGAAGGAGCATGCGTCGGGCGCGTTTCTCGGAGGTCTCATCGTTGATGAGGATGTGGATATCTTCGCAGCAGGAGAGGTGGCGGACGATCTCGACGTAGACCCAGGGGATGGGCTGGAACTTTCCGGGCCAATCCTCGGCGTTGTGGGGCCAGGCGATCCACGTGGCAGAGTGGGGAGCCCATTCGGCGGGCATGCGGAAGTTCTGGTCACGGGGTGTGGTCATCTGGCGTCTATCGTCTCTCGTTGCGTTCGGCTGGGATGATGTTGTTGCCGTCTGGACCAGCGTATAAAGCAATCAAACAAATGGTTCTTAAGCCCGGGTTTCCTCGTGCATGGCCGCTTCCGTGGCTGCGCAAGCAATGCCTCGCAGATCTTCCGCGACTTCTTTTTCTGCAGTCCAAGTATAGGACACTGGCTGGGCGGTTGAGCGGAGTGAGGCTGAGAGGCCGAGCAGGGGTATAGGATGTATGTCGGCTACACGCTCTAACATTTCCGTGGTCAGGAAGGCTCTTCGATAGATTATGGCAATTGGCGTCGGTGTACCCTCCAGCTCGCAACAAATTGGCGCATATAGAACGGATGTCCGGGCCATGAGCATCGCGACGATGCTCTTCTTCATGTGGGGCTTCCTTACCTGTCTCAACGACATCCTGATCCCCCACCTGAAGGCTATCTTCGATCTGAACTACGCGCAGGCGATGCTGGTGCAGTTCTGCTTCTTCTCGTCGTACTTCATCTTCGCGCTGCCTTCGGGCAAGCTGGTGGAGTGGCGCGGGTATAAGGGCACGATGGTGATCGGGCTGCTGGTGATGGCGGCGGGAGCGTTTCTATTTCTGCCTGCTTCGACGATGGCATCGTTCGGCGTGTTTTTGACGGCGCTGGTGATTCTGGCTGCCGGCATTACGAGCCTGCAGGTTGCGGCGAATCCGTATGTGGCTCACCTGGGGCCTCCGGAGACGTCGGCCGCCCGCTTGAATCTTTCGCAGGCGTTCAACTCGTTTGGAACGTTTGTGGCGCCTTTTTTTGGCAGCGCATTGATTCTGACCACGACGCAGGTTTCGGAGGAGACGCTGCGTTCCTATCCGGTGGCACTGCTGCACCAGTACCGCATGGACCAGGCCTCGTCGGTGCGGCTGCCTTACCTTGGTATCGGCCTGACGCTTGTGCTGCTGGCGATCGCGCTTGCGCTTGTGAAGTTGCCGCCGATGGACTTCACGCGCGACATCCGTCCGGGTGAACTGGTGGAGGGTGCGGACGGTGGCAGCATCTGGCGGCATCCAGTGTTGCTGGCCGGCGCGCTGGGAATCTTTGTGTACGTGGGGGCGGAGGTTTCGATCGGCAGCTTCCTGGTGAATTATTTCGGGCTGCCCGAGATTGCTCACTTCCCGGAGAAGGTGGCTGCGCGGTATGTCTCGCTGTACTGGGGCGGAGCGATGGTGGGCCGGTTCGTCGGCTCGTGGCTGTTGACGAAGCTGAAGACGAGCACGGTACTGGGCTCGGCGGCGGTGGTGGCCTGTGGACTGGTGGTGACGTCGATCCTGACCCACGGACACACGGCGATGTGGGTCATTCTTGCGGTGGGGCTGTTCAATTCGGTGATGTTCCCCAGTATCTTTACGGTTGGACTGACAGGGCTGGGGCCGCTGACCAGTAAGGGATCGAGCCTGATGGTGGCGGCGATCGTGGGCGGCGCGCTGATTCCGCTCGCGGAAGGACATCTGGCCGATGCGATTGGGGTGCACCACGCGTTTGTTATTCCGGCGGTCTGCTACATCTACATTGCCTTGTTTGGGTATTTGGGTGGGCGGCGTGCAGAGCGGGAGATAGCGGAGATCGAGGCGGCGCAGGCCCGGGCTTAGGGGTTTGGCCATATCTTTGTTGCGGAGAGATGCCGGCGTTTGTTGCGCGAGATCAGTGCCGGTTGCTTCTAGGTACGCCAAGCCTGATTGCGACGGCACCTCCTATTCCATCGGCCAGAAATCCTTCTTTAAGCTGCAAACACCAAGCAAAAGAGCGGAGGTAGCATTCTGCCTCGTCCGCCATTTTTCTTAGCAGGAGCGTGTCTGTCTCGTCGTCCCCGACGATGCTATCGACTGCAATATCGGTTCGGAGATCGCTAATCCAAAAAGCGTTTTGCTATGCCTTCGTAGGCGTCGATGCGGCGGTCGCGCAGGAAGGGCCAGTGCTGGCGGGTGACTTCGATGAGCTTGGAGTCGAGGTCAGCGTAGAGGATCTCTTCCCTGTCGTGGCTAGCCTGGGCGATGATGCGGCCGAAGGGGTCGGCGATGAAGCTGCCGCCCCAGAACTCGAGGCCTGAGCTGGGAGTGTGGTCGCCGGGCCCTTTGAGCTCGACGATCGCGGGGTTGCCGTCGGCTGCGGGGGCCTTGAAGGTGACGTCGCCGTGCTCGTGGCCGACGCGGTTGACGGAGCAGACGAAGACTCCGTTGGCGATGGCGTGGGCACGTTGGGCGGTCTGCCAGGCCTCGTACTGGGCGGTGCCGAACTCCTTCTTCTCGGAGGGGTGCCAGCCGATGGCGGTGGGGAAGAAGAGGACCTCGGCTCCTTTGAGGGCAGTCACGCGGGCGCCTTCGGGGTACCACTGGTCCCAGCAGACGAGAGTGCCGATGGGGCCGGAGGTGGTTTTGGTGGCTTTGAAGCCGAGGTCGCCGGGGGTGAAGTAGAACTTCTCGTAGTAGAGAGGGTCGTCGGGGATGTGCATCTTGCGGTAGATGTCGGCGATGCGGCCGTCCTTCTCGATAGTGACGGCGGTGTTGTGGTAGAGGCCGGGGGCGCGGCGCTCGAACAACGACGCGACGAGGACGACCCCGGTTTCGCGGCAGACGCGAGTAAGGACGTCGGTGGAGTGGCCAGGGATGGACTCGGCAAGGTCAAAGAGGGCGTGGTCCTCGCGCTGGCAGAAGTACTGGGCGCGGAAGAGCTCAGGGAGGCAGACGAGAGTGGCCCCCTGGCGGGCGGCCTCGTAGACGCGCTCGGCGGCCTTGTCGAGGTTGATCTGGGTGTCCGGGGCGCAGGACATCTGAATAAGGGCGACGCGCTTCGTGGTGCTGTTGGCTTTGTTCGACATTGTCTCCTTCTATCTTACGGATGAGTGGCCCGGGATGGTTGTCGGAAGTGCGAAAGTTGCGGCACATTTAGGCAAGACTTTGCAGATAGGAGCCGAGGAAAACCTTGCGAATTGTTGAGAAATAATGCCTTCCTTCTACGGCAGGCAGATTGCGGATGCGTCTTAACGGATTCAAAAAAATCCGGCCCTGTCGGCCGTTCCGGGGGGACTGTATGAAAAAGCTGGTTCTGGCACTTTCGGCTTTGGCTATTTCAGCAACGATTTGCTCTTCAGCATTTGCGGACACGTTTAAGTTTAGCTTCAGTGGCAGCTCTGATTCGGGCTCAGGTCAATTTACGGCGGCTGCGACCTCGACTCCCGGCGAATATCTCATCACGGGTGTGATCGGGACAACGGACGGTTTCACGATCAACTCCCTGCTGCCGGCGGGATCGTATGGAGGGAATGACAATCTGCTGTTTTATCCGGCGGCGGGCGGCTCGTACGTGGACACCCATGGGGTCTCTTACTTCCTTTCGAACGGCACCGACATCAATCTGTATTTCTTCGCTGGTATGTATGGTATCGAGAGTCTCGGGAGCTCTGGTTCTAGAAACGTTCCACTGAACTCGCTGACAGTGACTGCGACTCCGGAGCCTGAGTCGTTGATATTGCTGGGAACAGGGCTGTTAGGGTTCTGCGGTGTGGTTCGACGCCGGTTTGTTGCATAGGGCGATCGAGAGATAGGTGAGGCCGCTCCATGTGGGCGGCTTTTGCTGCATCTGAGTACAAGAGCGAGCGTTCGCCTCTCGTGGTAGACAAGCTGCGTGGGTGGCGAAGCCCAGGCGCGGCGCGAAATCAGGGATACTCCTTTGTTCAGACTGTGATTTCTGATAGGTTTGAGGGTGGGGGAGTGGCCAACCCATGTCCGCTTGGCCCGACCCTCTTCCTGACTACTGAGACCTAAATCCCAGCCGTTGCAGTGGCCGTGTATTTCATTGCAGAAGAAGGAGCGTTACGTTGAACGAATTTCGCGAGTTTCTGGAACTTCCCTACTCTGAACTTGAGGATCTGAACCTGATGGCGAAGGAGCAGCGCAAGAAGCGTGTTGCGCCGCATGTGATTCAGGAAGAGCGGTTGAAGTATCTGACCGATGAGCGCCGCATCAAGGCCGTGACGGTACTGTTCAGCGATCTCGAAGGCCGGCTGCACATGCTGGACTACGACAAGAAGTTCCTGGTGAAGAGTTTCGACAATCTGACGTTCGACGGCTCGTCGATCCGCGGCTTTACCGCGCAGCGCGAGAGCGACCTGCGGCTCGGCATCGACTGGAGCGCGTTCTACTGGGCGCCTGCTGACATCTTTGGCGCGGGCAAGGTGCTGGTGTTCGGCGAGGTCATCGACAAGAACGGCCAGACGTACAGTGCAGATATTCGCGGAGTGCTGAAGAAGTTCTCGCAGGAGATGTACGACGAGCACGGCTACACGCTGAACGCTGCCAACGAGATTGAAGGCTTCCTCTTCGAGGGCGTCGACGCCGAGCGTCTCTACCATGAGAACGGCTCCTTCCAGTACGTCAACAAGGGAGGGTACTATCACTCGCTGCCCGGTGATCCGCTGCGCGAGTTCATCGACACCACGGCGGAGGTGCAGCGCGCCATGGGATTCGAGAACGAGAAGGACCACCCGGAGGTTGCGCCGAGCCAGTTCGAGATCAACTACAGCTATGGCGAGGTAGTGGCTGCTGCGGACCAGATTCAGCTGTACAAACTGATCTGTCGGCAGGTGGCCACGCAGATGGGCATGACTGCGAGTTTCCTGCCGAAGCCGGTGGTGGGCGTGAACGGAAGTGGCATGCACACGAACATCTCGATCACGAAGAATGGCAAGAACCTGTTCTGGGACCCGAAGGGTGAGGAGAAGATCTCGAAGCTGGCGTGGCAGTTCACGGACCGCATTCTGACGCACGGCAACGATCTTTGCCTGCTGCTGAATGCGAGCGTGAATGCGTACCGGCGGCTTGATCCCCACTTTGAGGCTCCGAACCAGATCAAGGCCTCGGCTGTGGACCGTGGGTCGATGATCCGTATTCCTATCGGCAACGAGAAGTCGGCGCGCGTTGAAGTGCGGTCGGTTGGGCCGGATGCGAATCCGTACATGGTGATGCACTCGATCTTCAAGACCGGACTGAATGGCGAGACGGCGAAGATCAAGAACCTGCGCCAGGCGGAGCGGTATCTGCCGGATAATGTGTACACGGCGATCGAGGACTTCCGCAAGGCGGAGTGGACGACGAAGCTGCTGGGAGCTGACGTGAAGGCTCGTTACGCCGATCTGAAGCAGGCTTCGGCGGATCGCTGCCCGCGGCTGCTGGGGACGATCGTAAAGACTCCGGAGGTTCAGTTCCACCACGATGTCTACAACCAGCTTCTGTGGAACCAGTTCTAAGGTTACGAGAATGGAGTGAGAAGCCCCGGCTGCGGCCGGGGTTTCTTATTTGTGGATCTGACGCCGGCCGTCTTACGGTTCGCGACAAGTGTGCGATTATCGCGTATATCGTGCGAATATTGCCAGAGCTTCTTGGCGAATGATAGTTTGTTCTCTCATACTTGATGGAGGGAAGAATACGTATGCAGGACAGCTATAACGGGATTGCGGTTCCTAAGGATGGGGCTCCGATTCAATATGCGAACGGCAAGTACGCGGTACCAAACAATCCGATTATTCCGTTCATCGAGGGCGATGGAACGGGACGTGATATCTGGAAGGCCTCGCAACGCGTATTCGACGCGGCGGTGGAGAAGGCATACGGCGGCAAGCGCTCGGTGAAGTGGTTTGAAGTTCTGGCAGGCGAGAAGGCGTACAGGCAGACACAGAACTGGCTGCCTGATGACACGGTGAAGGCGACTGTGGACTTTCGCGTGTCGATCAAAGGGCCGCTGACGACTCCGGTGGGCGGCGGGATTCGGTCGCTGAACGTGGCGCTGCGGCAGTTGATGGATCTGTATCAATGTGTTCGTCCGGTGAAGTATTACTCCGGCGTGCCCAGCCCGGTGAAGCATCCGGAGAAACTGGATGTGGTGATCTTCCGCGAGAACACCGAGGACATCTATGCCGGCATCGAGTTCCGCGAGGGGACGCCAGAGGCGGCGAAGTTCATCAGCTTTGTGAACGACGAGATGCTGAAGGGCGGCAAAAAGAAGGTCCGGCTGGATTCTGGAGTTGGCGTGAAGCCGATCTCGATTACGGGATCGAAGCGGTTGGTGCGGGCGGCGATCCAGTATGCGCTGAACCACGGGCGCAAGACGGTGACGCTGGTGCATAAGGGAAACATTCAGAAGTTCACCGAGGGCGCGTTCCGCGAGTGGGGTTATGAGGTTGCGACACAGGAGTTCCGCGAGCAGACCGTGACCGAGCGCGAGAGCTGGATTCTGGGCAATCTGGAAGCGAATCCGAAGCTGACGCCGGAGGAGAATGCTGCGCTGGTGGAGCCGGGAATTGAGTTTGCTCCGAAGGCGTTTGTCGACGAGGTGATCGCCGAGGTGAACGGCGTGATCGCCGCCATCGGCGCGTCACACGGCAACGGCAAGTGGAAGCAGAAGATTCTGGTAAACGACCGCATCGCGGACTCGATCTTTCAGCAGATCATCATCCGTCCGAGCGACTACAGCGTGCTCGCGACGACGAATCTTAACGGCGACTACATCTCCGACGCGGCAGCGGCACAGGTGGGTGGGCTTGGTATCGCTCCTGGTGCGAACATCGGCGATGGCTATGCGGTCTTTGAGGCGACGCATGGCACGGCTCCGAAGTACGCGGACAAGGATGTGATCAATCCGGGGTCCGTGATGCTTTCGGGCGTGATGCTGTTCGACTTCATTGGATGGCCAGAGGCAGCGCGGCTGATCGAGTCGTCGATGGAGAAGACGATTCAGCAGAAGCACGTAACGTACGACTTCGAGCGGCAGATGCAGGGCGCAACGAAGGCAAAGACCAGTGAGTTTGCGACTCGCATGATCGAGAATATGTAGACGGCCGCAAATGCGCAGATAGGGCGCGGATTTGAAACCATAGAAATGGATTTTGATAGGAGAAGTGCAGAATGCGTAAGAAGGTAACAATTGTTGGTGCAGGAAATGTGGGCGCGACGGCGGCGCACTGGATTGCGGCGAAGGAGCTGGCGGATGTCGTGCTGATCGATGTCATCGAGGGCGTGCCGCAGGGCAAGGGGCTCGACCTGCTCGAGGCGATGCCGATTGAGAAACGCGATTGCAGCATTGTCGGCACCAATGATTATGCAGATACGAAGGATTCGGATGTCGTTTTGATTACCGCCGGCATTGCGCGCAAGCCTGGAATGAGCCGCGACGATCTGCTGAACACCAACTTCAAGATCATGAGCGATGTTGTTTCGAAGGTGGTCACGCAGTCGCCGAATACGATCATCATTGTGGTTTCGAACCCACTGGATGCGATGGCACAGACGGCGTTCAAGCAAGCCGGCTTGCCGCGTGAGCGCGTGATCGGCATGGCCGGTGTGCTCGATTCGGCACGGTTCCGCACGTTTATTGCTGAAGAATTGAAGGTTTCAGTGGAGAACGTGACAGCGTTTGTGCTCGGCGGGCACGGCGACACGATGGTTCCCCTTTCGCGTTACTCCACGGTGGCGGGGATTCCGATTACCGAGTTGATTGCGCCTGACCGACTGAAGGAACTGGAGACGCGGACGGCCAATGGCGGCGCGGAGATTGTGAAACATCTGAAGACTGGTTCGGCTTACTACGCTCCTTCGTCTGCTGCCGTGGAGATGGTTGAGGCGATCCTGAAGGACAAGAAGAAGATTCTTCCGTGTGCCGCTTATCTGCAGGGTGAGTACGGGATCTCTGGGCTGTATGTCGGGGTTCCGTGCAAGCTGGGTGCCAAGGGGCTTGAGCAGATTATTGAAATCAAGCTGACTCCGGAGGAGCAAGCGGCGCTGAACAAGAGCGCGGATGCGGTGAAGGAGCTTTGCACCGTGATTGGCGTAGCTTAGTCGAAGTGTGGACTCAAAACAAAGGCCCGCAATTGGCGGGCTTTTTGTTTTGCATAGCAGAGCCGCGGCGCTTCTATGTAGAGCTCCTAGCCAGGATGCACAAAGCGACGGGACTACCAGTCTCCTCCTGCTCCACCTCCGCCAGAGCTCCCTCTGTCGCCTCGGCTGAAGCTGTCGTCGCTGCTGCTGGAGCAGCTGTCGCTGCTGGAGATGGTTCCCCAGTCGGACCATGAACTGCTGCCGCTGGACCAGGACCTTCCCTTGTTACGGCTACTAATGAACCCCACGACCAAGATCGCGGTCATAGACAGGGGAAAGAAGATGATGAGGAACAGAAGCCACAGAGGGGATGCGCACTTCTCCGCGGCGTGCGGTTGTAGTTCGGGCTCGCCGATTGGCTGGAGTCCGCCGATGCGCCCGAATTAGACAGCGCATTGAGTGTGACTCCGGCGTCTGCAGCGATGACCTTCGTGTCTGTTGCCTCGCAGCTGTGATGCTGGGTCAGGCTCTGGCAATGGGCAGCGAAGTTACCTAAATTTCCTAACTAACCTGCGTCCGCAAATGAGAGCTGCGTGGCTGAATCATTCGTTGTATACGAAGGCAGAACCAAGAGAAGAGGTAGATCCCTCCAAGAACATAGAGGCCTGAAAAGCCTGAGCTAATGGCGCAGGCGCCCGCGACGCCGATCAGCATCGTAGAGGCGAACGCCTTCATCATAGAGGGTCGAGAAGACGCCAGGGCCCCTTTGACATCCATATCTACGCGACGAATAACAATGCCGAGAGCGAGCCCGATGCCAACTACCCCGACCACTCCGAAGTTGAAAAAACCTTCTCCAAAGTATCCCGGCCTGACCCCGGGATGCGAATGAGGATCAAGACCGAGCGTCGTGGCTGTCGCGGCACCCAGGCCCCAGTTGTCCCGAAATTGGGAGGCGAAGCGTGGAACAAATGCCGTTAAAGCAGCAAAGTAGGTCTTGCCGACCCAAAACTTGTGGTTCCATGTGGAATATACCCACGCAAAGTCACGCAGATCGGAAAAGTTGTTTCCAAAAAATATAGCTAGAACCAACACTCCGAAGAACATACTGAGCGAATATTGACCGCCCCGCACGCTCCCGAGATAGAGGCCAGCTACAATAACGGCAGAAATCATGCTAGTGAGCCGAACCAGGCTGATTTTGCTCCGAAGCGCCACCAGATAGCACATCAGAACATTGATGTAAATGGCAGCAATATTGGATCTGGCGCCGAAGAAGATCATCCCAACGGTCAGCAGCAAGGTGCATGCCAGCAGAACCCTCTCCTTTGTGTCGATATACCGTGCAAGGCAATGTGAAGCGATGATCACGGAATAGTTTGAGATGAAGAGAGCAACGGGGCGAAGAGTGGGGTTGGCGAACGTGTATTCTCTGAGGTTAAATGCGAACCCGCTCTGAGAAAAGTATATAGACAGGATCAGCATCTGCAACAAGAGGCAAAGCAACGTCTGAAACACCAGAATGCCTCTGGATGACATGAGCATGAGTGAGCATCTGGGAACGATGTCCAGCACCTGAATCGTTGTTTTACGTGCTCCCAAGCCGGCGCGTAGTCGCCAAAAAATGCCTCCAGCCAGCATGGCAAAGAATCCTAACAGTGTCAGCAAAAAGACAATGGGCAGCACGGCAAGGACCGCGGCAAAATCTCGACCAAGAACGAGTTCGTTCAGGTCACTCTTGGCGAATGGAAGCAGAAGCAGGTTAGGAAAAACGCATATAAGAAACAGCTGCGCGTGCCAAAAGTCGATTCGATACCCTCGCCGGTAGCAGTTGCGGTAGTAGGAGATTGCGAAGAGGGAAATCGCTAAAAAATCGATGACATAGAGGATATTCCACGTCATCTTATGTCACCCCTGCGACGAAATGAGGAGGTAGTGGCGAGACGCGCGAGAAATCTTGAAGCAACAAGCCGTTTTCACACGCAGAGCTTTCTTGACTCATGGGTTTAAGAATACAGTAGGCGTGTTGATGCACCTCAACCAAATGATCAGTCCGTGATCTGTCCAGAGCACTCTGGAGGCAGCCCATGCTGAGGCCAGGTGCTAGATATCAGCTAAAATGACGAGGGAGCCCGCTGTGTTTCCAAAGCGGGCCCTTCGTCGTGGATCTTTCAAATGAGTCTACGCAACCCGCTCGATGGAGACAGATTCGAGAACGACAGGCGTCTTGGGGCGGTCCATGCCGTCGCGGGAGACTTTGCTGATCTTCTCGACGATGTCGTAGCCTTCAACGACCTCGCCGAAGATGGTGTGCTTGCCGGTGAGCCAGGTGGTGGGGGCTACGGTGATGAAGAACTGGCTGCCGTTGGTGTTGGGGCCGGCATTGGCCATGGCGAGCTTGCCCTTCTCCTGGAATCCGTGGCGGGAACCTTTGGTTTCGTCGGCGAACTTGTAGCCGGGGCCGCCCATGCCATTGCCTTCGGGGTCGCCGCCCTGGATCATGAAGTCGGGGATGACGCGGTGGAAGATGGTGCCGTCGTAGAGCTTGGAACCCTTCTTACTGCGGCTGTTCCACTCCTTGGTGCCCTCGGCAAGGCCGATAAAGTTGGCGACCGTCTCGGGGGCGTCCTTTTCGAAGAGTTCGCAGACGATTGTTCCCTGGTTGGTCTTGAAGGTGGCGTAGACGCCGGGCTTGGTTGGCATGTTCGTGGTTCTCCTTGCAGGGTTAGATGCGTGAGAAAGCATTGTCTCGGCAGTTGCAACGCAGAGACGGGAATTCAGTTGTGCGGTGCGGCTGTTGTGGCTGCCGCAGGCGCAGCGGCGGGTGCTGTGGGAGAAGTTGGTTCCGGCGGCATAGGCTGGCCATCGCGCACGATGGTGACGCGCGTGATGGTGACAGGCGTGAGAGGCTTGTCGCTCTCGTTGCGCTCGACGCGCGCGATGGAGGCGACGAGGAGGACGGTGTGAGCGTCGCACTGGCCGAAGATGGTGTGCTTGCCGTTGAGTTGCGGGACGGGAACCTCAGTGATGAAGAACTGGCTACCGTTGGTTCCACCACCGGAAGGGCCGGGGCCGGAGTTGGCCATGGCGAGGCGGCCGGGTTCGTCGAAGGTGAGTGAGGGATCTATCTCGTCCTGGAAGAGGTAACCGGGGTCGCCAGTGCCGTCGCCCACGCGGTCGCCGCCCTGGATCATGAAACCGGGGATGACGCGGTGGAAGGTGGTCCCGTTGTAGAAGGGCTGGTGGTGGACCTTCTTGAGGGTCTTGGGATCGGTCCAGTCCTTGGTGCCGTCGGCGAGGCCGATGAAGTTCGCGACGGTAACGGGAGCCTGCTGGTCGTAGAGTTTGCAGGTGAGGCGGCCCATCGTGGTGTCGATGACGGCAGTGGGGCCGCTGGGAGCGACGGGAGGCTTCGCCTGGCTGGCGGTGCTGGGAGCGTCGGGAAGGTCCTGGGATGATTGCTGTGGTGGCGCTGAGGATTGAGCGAACGCGGCGGCGCTGACTGCCAGGGCGAGCGCGAAGGAACGAAGGATCATGCGGTATGGTGCTCCATGAAACAGGCTATCGCAGCGGTGTGCCGAGGTGCAAAGCGGTGGCCGTGATTGGTCACTCTTTTTGCGACGTGAGATTGTCCGCTGGACTTTGTTACCGCGGAAATGGTTCGGCATCTAACGCTGAAGAGCACAGGAGGTGCGGCAGATGACGAAGTTCGCGTTGTACGTTCCCTTGATGGCGAAGCCGGGCAAGGAGGCGGAGGTTGAGGCGTTTCTGGAACAGGGCGCGCGGATGGCTCAGGATGAGTCCGGCACCGTGACATGGTATGGGTTGAAGGAAGGCGATGGGTTTTACAGCGTCTTCGATACGTTTGACGACGAGGCTGGGCGTGACGCGCATCTGAATGGACCGATCGCGCAGGCTCTGATGGCGAAAGCGGGCGAGCTGCTGGCAGAGCCGCCAAAGATCAACAAGATCACGTTGATTGCGAAGAAGTAGGTTCGGGCGAAGTTCCTTATGGATTGTGGTCCGAAGTAGCCTGGACTGCAGCGAAGACGCGCAGGATGTTGCCTCCGAGAACTTTTTTGACGTCTTCGGCAGAGTAACCGCGTGCCATGAGGGCTGCGGTGATCTTGGGGAAGTCGGCGGCGGAGTCTATACCGGCGGGTGGGACAGGGATGCCGTCGAAGTCGGTGCCGATGCCTACGTGGTCGATGCCTGCGACCTTGATGATGTGGTCGAAATGGTCGATGAGCGAGTTGAATGGGGCCCGTCCGAGTCGATCGGCGAACTCTCGATCGATCTTGTTAGACGCCGCATAGGGGACGGGCAGGCCCTTGGCCTTGTACTCGGCTTCGAGGGCGTCCTGTGCCTTCTGGCGTTCGGGTTTCTGCGCAGCCCAGGCCTGACGCCACTGTTCGTCGATGAAGGCCTGGTGGAAGTTGACCATGACGACTCCGCCGTTTTTGGCGACGGCGCGGATCATGTCGTCGGTCATGTTGCGCTGGGCGTCGGTGAGGGCGCGGGCGGAGGAGTGCGAGGCGATGATGGGAGCTTTCGTGGTCTCGATGACGTCCCAGAAGGTTTTGTCGGAGACGTGGGAGATGTCGACCATCATGCCGAGGCGGTTCATCTCACGGACGACGTCTTTGCCGAAGGGGGTGAGGCCGTTGTGGTGGGTGACGGTGGTGTCGTCGATGTCGCCGGAGGAGTCGGCCCAGTCGTTGGTGTTGGACCAAGTGAGGGTCATGTAGCGAACGCCGAGGCGGTAGTAGTCGCGTAGGAGGCCGAGCGAGTTCTCGATGGAGTGGCCACCTTCGATTCCCATGAGGACGGCGAACTTGCCCTGCTTGTGGGCGGCGAGGATCTGCTCGGCAGTAGTGCAGAGCTGGAGCTTGTCGGGGTGCTTGCGGACCTGCTCGAGGGTTCCGTCGATGAGCTCAAGCGTCCGGCGGGCGGAGGCGTTGGCTGGGTACTGGCCGGGATCGACCCAGATGGAAAAAAATTGCGCGTCGAGGTTGCCCTTCTTCGCGGAGTCATAGTTGAGCATGCCGCCGTTGAGGGGATCGGTGAAGTCCCAGTGCTCGTCTACGAAGCGCTGCGGGGTGTCCGCGTGGGTGTCGATGACGATGGCGGACTGATGGACAGCTTGCGGGTCTTGAGACATGGCCTTCTTTCCTGCGGACTGTGAGGACTGCGCTCCGGCTGGCGTTGCGGCCAGCAGGAGCGCGGCCGATAGGAAGGATGCACAGGCTGCCGCAGTGGATTTTGTGATCGTGTGCATGGGTTTCCTTGAAGGTTATTAAGGGAAATTGTAGCAAGCGTTTGGGTTAGGTCTTGTTTGTATGGTCCGCCCGTTGCTATCCTCGGTATCCCCCCTCCCCGTGTTTTTGTGCAAAATATTCATTCCATGTGGTTTAAGCCTGGACTTAGAGTGTAAAGTGTTCTATTTATGAGGCTTGCTGGTAAAGCATTGAAAATGAAACACATAAGGCCGAGCTTTGGATCGCTCGGCCTTTATCTTTTCTGATTTTATTTTAACGGATTGGATGGACCTACTCTGCCACTTGAAGGCGGTTTATTTTATTGGGTAAATGCTTTTGTTTATGTGGCTTACCGGGATGGTTGCATCGTTTTGCACAGGTTTGGGGATTGACAGGGTTTGTCATCCTTCTCTTCCACCCTTCGCGGTGAGACCGCGAAGGGTGGGGCACCCGAGGGCCTCAAGCACCCGTAGTGGGGAGAGCAAAGGGTTGCGCATTGCGTCCGATGGAAGAAAAAAGGTTTGCTCCATCGCGTGCTGGCCGGATAGCGCCGCGTGGGATACCTGATCAGTAAATGCAATCCAGGTCGATCCGGCGGGAAAGTGGATGTCCGAGCGCGAAGCGGCCGCCTGATACTCGTCGTCGAGTTTCATCTGGTCATGGATGTGCAACATGTAGTGATCGTAGGGGCTGCGTTTTTCCTTGGTGATCCTGAGCAGTCGCATGAGGAGAGCGCTGCCGGGGAATGGAGCAGAGATGCGAGGCGCGAAGCGCGCGGCCACGTCGGCGAAGGGTTCGCCGACCTGCCAGTGCCGGGTTTTTCCGGAGGGATCGACGTTGGCGAAGATGCGAAGGATGCGTTTGCCCTGCGTGGGTCGAGAGGGGAACGAATCGACGTGCAGGAGGCGGTCGTCGTGTCGCTTGCTTTGCACGCGCCCCTCGACCTCGACTGGGCGGAGGCTGCCGTTACCGATGATCAGGGCGGCGGAGTAGCGGGGGAGAAGCCGGTTAACCAAGTCGCGGGCAAAGTCGGCGTAGCGGGCCATCAGCCCTGCGAGTGCCGTGGAGTTCTTGTGTTGTTCCGCCGCTCCCCAGATTTTTCTTTGCGTTGGAGAGTACTTGATGCTCTTTGAGCCCGGGTCCAGGCAATCGGGATTGAGAAAAGCCTCCTCTTCGTGGGTCAGGCGGAAAGGCTCATATGGAAGCATTACGATCTTTCCGTTTTCAAGTTCTTCTACGGCCCGGGTGGGAGCGTCTGCGTTGGCAGGGATCCAGATGGCCTCTGCAGCGGCCGAAAAAGGGTGATGCGATGGCGGCTTTTGAGAAGAGATGAGCCCGCTCATGCAGGCAGAGTACTCTCTGCAAGGTTGGTTTGAAAATGACCGGACAGTAGATCGCCAGCTCTATGGCAAGGAAATAGATAGGAGATGAGCATTTGGGCAAGACAGGGCTGGGTGGGGCCTCGCATTACCACCCATCGCAAAAGCGCGATGGATGGGGCACCCGAGCAGTTAGAAAGCTGCCGCACCTGCTTCTGCTACGGCGTGGTCCTGTTCGCCTGAGCCTCCGCTGACGCCGATGGCTCCGACGACCTTGCCGTCCTTCTTGAGCGGGATGCCACCGGCGAAGATCATCACCTTGCCGTCGTTGGAGGCATGGATGCCGAAGAACTGATTGCCGGATTGTGAGTGCGTGGCAAGATCTTTGGTGGCGATGTCGAAGGCTCGGGAGGTCCAGGCCTTCTTGATGGAGATGTCGATGGAGCCGATCCAGGCGTTGTCCATGCGGACGTGGGCGATGAGGTTGCCGCCTGCGTCGGCTACGGCGATGTTCATGGGCTGGCCGATCTCGGTGGCTTTTTTTTCGGCGGCGGCGATGATCTTGCGCGCAGTCTCGAGGTTGATGCTCATGCTGATCTGCTCCTTTACTGTGATCTTGCGGCGGTGATTTGCGCGACGGCGATTAAGTAGGATGCAGGTGGGGGTGGAACGGAGGACGGCGATTCGCGCTTTCGCGCGATAATCCCAACGATGTGCGGAAAGCGCGCATGGGGCATCTATGAGTTTTTTGTGAAAATTACAAAGTTGACGTACAGGATAGACTGATCCGAATGAGAACAACCAAGTTGATGTACATTTGGGCCAAATGTCTTGGTGTTGCTGGAACATTCGCAGCCGTCCACATGGGCGTCAATGCACAGCAACTTAAAACTCGAAGTGTTCCGCTAACGCAGGCAGAAATGCACGCACGCGTTGAAGCTCTTTATGATTTCCATCCTTCGAAGCTTACTGATGCGGAACGGTCGAAGAAATCAGCCGAGATGGATCATTTTTGGGGCGAGGCGAAAGGCGACACCGCCAGAACGCTTCCTTTATTGCGTGTCGAACTCCGTGATGCGCCGCAAGGATCGTTCTTTTTAACGGATGGAAGCGAACTTCTGCTCTCTCTATCCAAGACGTCTGAAGACAAACAGTTGGCGGCTGATGCATTGGCTCGAACGGACCTGCGAGACACACAGAGCCGAACTTACTTCTTTACCGTGCATGACCTTGCCTGCGACGGCGTAAATACTACCGCTGCTGCGCTGCATATTCTGGACAATCCTACGTTCCGTGTTTCTGTGCCGCAGCACGCTATGACTTTGGATCAGCGCATGGCGCTCATGTACATTTTGCTCTCTATGAAAGATGACAGTTGGGTGAAGCCGGCGGCAGAGAGGTTCGCAGTCGAGAAGAATGTAGACGGCAAGATCGCATTGGTTAATGCATTTTTCTACGAGCAGACCGATTCGGCGGACGCGGAGTTGAGAAAAATAGCAAGCGACAATTCCCAGCCAGATGCGGTTAGAAAGAAAGCACAGGAGTTTCTTAATGACGCGCATAAGGCCGCGAGCAATTGGATACCCGTGATGGGAACGGTTGCCGGAATTCGTGAACAACGTCGTCAACGGCTACGGGCCGTCAGCGATGAGGCAGTTGACGACGTAGAGACGATGACGGGCAAGATCGTACAGTTACGCGCGAAAGGTAAGACTTAGGTAGAGCTAGCGGGAGAAGAGGTCTTTGACTTGCTGCACGAAGACGTCGCGGCCCATGTCGCTGATGGCTTCGGTCAGGGGGAGTTCCTTGGGGCAGGCCTGGACGCAGTTCTGGGCGAAGCCGCACTCCTGGATTCCGCCGTCACCGGCGAGGGCGCGGAGGCGGTCTTCGGCGAGAACGGCGCCCGAGGGGTCGATGTTGAAGAGCTTGGCCTGCGCGATGGTGGCGGCTCCGACGAAGTTGGTGACGTCGTTGAACTGCGGGCAGACCTCCATGCAGCAGCAGCAGGAGATGCAGTTGGAGAGCGGGTAGCGCTGTTCCTGGATTTGAGGGTGCTGGCGAGGGCCAGCACCCAGGTCATACGTACCGTCGATGGGGACCCAGGCCTTGACGCGCTTGAGGTTCTCGAAGAGGACGGAGCGGTCGACGGCGAGGTCGCGGACGACGGGGAACTTGGAGAGCGGGGCGAGCGTGATGGGCTTGCCGGGGTTCTCTTTCTGGAGCTTGTCGACGAGGGCGGAGCAGGCCATGCGGGCCTTGCCGTTGATGAGCATCGCGCAGGAGCCGCAGATCTCTTCGAGGCAGTTGGAGTCGTAGGTGATGGGCGTGGTGGGCTTGCCGTAAGCATCGACGGGGTTGAGCGCGATCTCGCCGAGGAGCGAGGTGATGTTCATGCCCGGGCGGTAGGGGACCTCGAAGGTCTCGGTGACGGCGGGGGCGCCGGGCTTGGCCTGACGCTTGATCTCGACTTTGATGGTGCTTGGCATTGTTGGTTGCCCTCAGGGGCTAAAGCCCCGTTTCTTCGTCGTTCTTTTTGCGGCATCCTTCGACGCCGCTCAGGACAGGCTCTAAAGCCGTGCCCTAAAGCAAAACTCTTGAACTATGCATCGTAGCGGCATGGTCGTGGCTGATGTGACTGCGGGTTGCCTGGTTTGTCATAAGCCCTTTCGCTCATTGGCGCTTCTTGGAGAAGAACATGTAGGCCATGACGCAGGTGAAGATGATTGCAAGTCCGGTGTAGAAGAGGTTGATGTGCTTATCAATCGGCACGCTGATGATGGCCAGCGCCTGCGGAGCGAGTTGGAGTTCGACGATTCGGGACATGGTTGCTGCTCCCTCTGGTGAAATCTCATATGGGCTCAGGCAGTGGCGTCGTAACGGCGTGGACGTGGTTTGATGTGGCTGATGTCGACGTCTTCCCACTCGAAGGCGGGGCTGGAGTCCTTGAAGCTGGCCTTGGTGGTCTTGAGGAACTTTTCGTCGTTGCGTTCGGGGAAGTCGGGTTTGTAGTGGGCTCCGCGGGATTCGTCACGGAGGCGCGCGCCCTGGACGATGACTCGGGCAAGGTGGAGCATGTTCCAGAGCTGGCGGGCAAACGCGAAGCTGGTGTTGGCCCACTGGCTCTTGTCGGAGAGGTTGATGTTGCGGTAGCGGTCGAGCAGCTCGACGATCTTGGCGTCGGCCTCCTCGAGGCCTGAGTTGTAGCGAATGATCGTGGCGTGCTTGGTCATGGTTTCGCCGAGCTCCCGCCAGATTTTGAAGGGGTTCTCGGTGCCGGGGTTGCTGAGGAGGATCTGGTTGTACTCCTTCTGGCGCTGCAGCTCGGCGGCATGGCCTCCGTCGCCCTCGGGCGCGGGGAGGGACTTGGCGTACTGGATGGCCTGCGGGCCGGCGACGAAGCCTCCGTAGATGCAGGAAAGGAGGGAGTTGGCGCCGAGGCGGTTGGCGCCGTGGATGGAGTAGTCAGCTTCGCCGGCGGCGAAGACTCCGGGGATGTTGGTCTGCTGGTTGAAGTCGACCCAGAGGCCGCCCATGGTGTAGTGCATGCCGGGGAAGATCTTCATGGGAACTTCGCGCGGGTCGTCGCCTACGAACTTCTCGTAGATTTCGAGAATGCCTTCAAGTTTGCGGTCCAAAGTTGCTCGATCGATGTGAGTTAGATCGAGGTAGACCATGGGCTGGCCGTCGATGCCCATGCCGTATTCGTAGACGACTTTGAAGATGGCGCGGGTGGCGACATCGCGGGGGACGAGGTTGCCGTACTTGGGGTACCACTCCTCGAGGAAGTACCAGCGGTCGCCTTCTGGAATGCTGCGCGGGGCGCGCGTTTCCTGCTTATTTTTTGGTACCCATACTCGGCCGCCTTCGCCGCGGGCGGACTCGGACATGAGGCGGAGTTTGTCTTCGCCGGGGATGGCGGTGGGATGGACCTGAATGAACTCGCCGTTGGCGTAGTAGGCTCCCTGCTGGTAGAGGGCGGACTGCGCGGACCCGGTGCAGACTACGGAGTTGGTGGACTTTCCGAAGATGGCTCCGTTGCCTCCGGTGCAGATGATGATCGCGTCGGCGGGGAAGGTGCGGAGTTCCATGGTGCGGAGGTCCATGGCGCAGATGCCGCGGCAGACTCCGTGCGAGTCGAGGACGGCGGAGAGGAACTCCCAGCCCTCGTACTTGGTGACTTTGCCCTCGGACTCGTAGCGGCGCACCTGCTCGTCGAGCGCGTAGAGGAGCTGCTGGCCGGTGGTTGCTCCGGCGAAGGCGGTGCGGTGGTAGAGGGTGCCTCCGAAGCGGCGGAAGTCGAGCAAGCCCTCGGGGGTGCGGTTGAAGGGGACGCCCATGCGGTCGAGAAGGTCGATGATGGCGGGGCCCTGCGCGGTCATGTTCTTGACCGGCGTTTGATTCGCGAGGAAGTCGCCGCCGTAGATGGTGTCGTCGAAGTGCTTGAAGACGTCGTCGCCTTCGCCCTTGAGGTTCTTGGCGGCGTTGATGCCTCCCTGAGCGCAGACGGAGTGCGAGCGCTTGACGGGGACGATAGAGAAGAGGTCGACCTTGCCGCCCGCTTCGGCGATCTTGATGACGGCGGAGAGGCCGGCGAGTCCGCCGCCTACTACGATGATTCTGGGTGTTGCTGCCATGAGGTTCCTATCCCTGTCTCTTTCGCAGTCGAGTAAAGCTAAATAAGAGGAAACTGAACGCGAGTGCGCTTGCGATCACGACGACAAAAGCGAATGTTCGAATTGAATATGCGTGAGAAAGAAACAGCCCAACGCTAATCATTAGTACGGCGAAGAGTGAAAACCCGCCAATGAATAAAGGCTTGAGTATTGCTCGCTGCTGGTTCATTACTGTTGTTTGTTCATGCGGTGTGAGTTGTGCGATGCTCTTTTGTCTACGAATCGCCAATAAAGTCACATATTGCCATAGAAGGTTGACGGCAATCCCGACGACCCCCGGCCATTGAGGATCACGAAATTCCTCGACAATTCCAAACAGCAGAGCAAGAACTAGTACAACCTCGAATGCTTGCAGGATTCGCAAACGTGTCATTGTCGTACCAGTCCCGGTTGCGCGGAATTCGTTGCTGGCACGGACAGGGTGATTGACGGCTGCTCGGGCATGACGTCTTCTGGGGCCGGCGGTGCATTGACGACGGCGTAGATGCTGGCGAGTCCCATGAGACAGAGCGCGATGCCGACGACGGCGCAGACGTAGCCGAAGCGCTTGCGGGCCTTGTCGCCGGGGGTGATGCCCCACTTGGCGGCGAAAAGCCAGATACCGTAGGCGAAGTGCCAGGTGGTGGCGACCATCGCGATGACGTAGATGGCGACCATCCACGGATTCGAGAGCTCGACCTGGACTTTGTGGAAGGCTGCGCCGGGGTGGTCGGGGAGGCTGACGCCGCTGAAGCGCTGGCTCCAGACGTGGTAGCCGATATAAAGGAGCGCGATGATGCCGGTGACGCGCTGGGAGAGGTACATCCAGTTGCCGGCCCAGGGGTAGACGTTTACGTTGTTGCGGCCGCGGATGGCGATGAAGACGCCGTAGAGGGCGTGGTAGGCGAGCGGGATGAAGATGAGGGTCCATTCGAGGACGCGGACGAGCGGGAGGGAGTTGAGGAAGAGGACCTGCTTGGCGTAGGCCAGCGGGCCGTTGACGATCTCGAAGTTGGAGACGATGTGCTCGATCAGGAAGGCGCCGATGGGGACGATGCCGGTGAGCGAGTGCAGCTTGCGCCAGAAGAAGGAGTGGCCCTGGCCGGCACGTAGCGGTTGCACGCCGCCCTTGATACCCGGGTGGGGCTGAGCGGCGGGCGGGGATGGCGGTGCGGCAGTTGCCATGAAGGCTCCTTGGGATGATTTGGGCGCGCACCTGCGGATGGATTTGTGCGGCAGGCTGATTATTCCGCTATGGTCTTGCCAGCGTCAAGAAAACAGGGCGTGTTTCGTGCGGTTATCGGTAAGTTTGTGCGATTAAGTGAACTTAGCGGAAGAGAGGTGCGGCTCGAGTTCCTTGAGCAGCGCTGCAAAGGCCCGGCCGCGATGGCTGAGGGTGAGCTTGGTTGCGAGGTCGAGCTCGGCCATGGTGCGGTGGTGCGTGGGGAGGTAGAAGAGCGGGTCGTAGCCGAAGCCGCCGGAGCCGCGGGGTGCAGTGAGGATCTCGCCTTCGACGGCTCCGTGGCCGATGGCGAGGATGTGGCCGTTGCGCGCGGCGGCGAGGACGCAGTGGTAGCGCGCCTCGCGGTCGCTGAGGGGAACTCCGGTGAGGGTTTCGACGAGGTAGAGGTTGTTGCGCTCGTCGGGAGGGAGCGGCGACATGGGGAGGAAGTTGTGGTCTTCGGCGAAGCGAGCGGAGCGGACGCCGGGGGCTCCGTGGAGGGCGTCGACTTCGAGGCCGGAGTCGTCGGCGATGACGATCTCGCCGGGCGCGTGGTGGGAGTAGTAGAGGGCCTTGGCGATGGCGTTGCCTTCGAAGGTGGGCTCGTCTTCGGGCGGCGGCGCGATGTCGGCCAGGTTAGGCAGGGGCTCGATGGGGATGTGGAGGGTATCGGCGGCGGCGAAGTCGCGTAGCTTGCCGGGGTTCGAGGTGGCGACGTAGAGGGTCACGGGGCTGGCTCTATTTTGCACCTGTCTATTGCGTGATGCGGAGGCGGACGAAGATGGCCGCTCCGAAGGGGTGGCGGCCGTAGGCGGAGACGAGCGCGTCGGGCGTGGAGTAGGTGGTGAATTGGGCTCCGGGGGCGGCGAGGAGGTGTGAGGCGATGCGGTAGTCGCGGTCGTAGCCGAAGCTGTAGGCAGCGACGTGTCCGATGGGGGACTCTACAAAGTTGGGAGGGAGCGGCGAGCCGGAAGAGAAGAGAAGCTCGTTGGAGCGGCCGGCGTTCTCGATGCGCGTCCAGGCGTAGTTGCGGGTGCGGAACTTGATCAGGGATTCGAGGAGGTAGCTGTTCTCTTTGCTGTGGTCGGAGAGGGATTTGGTGCGGCCCCAGACGAGAGTGTTCGACCAGTTGCCGTTGTGGAGGGGGCGGTTGTACATGATGGAGGCGGTTTGACGCTGCTGAGCGTCATTTGGGTAAAGCGATTCCGGGCTGTTTAGGTGGGCTATGGAGTATTGCGCGCTCCAGTTGGGGCGGGGTGAAAAGGTGATGCGGGAGGAGTAGCTGTCGATGGCGTGGCCGTTGGGTGACGGCTGGAATCCCCAGCGCTGCTCGGTAGGTTCGGCGCCGTGGAAGCCCGAGGCTTCCACACGGACCGAGTGGAAGGTGAGGCCTGCGGTGAGGACGTTGTAGGCGATGTGGGTGGAGTCTTCCTGGTGGTGGCCGAGGGCTGCGAGTGGGTTCTCAGATGCGGAGAGGCGGTGCGGGTAGGCAGTGGGGCCGATTGCGGGGTCTCCAACGGGAGCGGCGTAGAGGCTGAGGAGCGAGCGTTCGCCGAGGTGGATGTCGTAGAGGGCGGCGACCTCCATGAAGAAGTTGTGCGGATGCTGGCCGTCGATGATGGGCTTGCCGAAGGCGGTCTCGCCCTGCTGGAAGAGCAGAGGGTACTGGCGGCCGGTGATAGTAGCAGGTTCAAGCGAGAACATTGCGCGGAGGCTGAGCTCGCCGGGGCCAAGCTGGCGCATCGCCATGGGCATGATCCAGTTGGTGGAGAAGAGCTTGTCGGTGCCGCGCGGGCCGCTCTGCTGTATGTCGGTGATGAAGGCTGTTCCGTGGAGCATGAGCATCCAGTTCTTGTAGCTGCCCATGAGCATGGGGACGGATGTGGAGGCGGGCTCGATGCTCGTGCCAGACGAGGCGTGGTTGAGCTGCGCTTCGATGAGCGTAGCCGCGGATATCGGCATGTCCATCTGCATCGGGGTTTCGTTATCCGGGGATTTGGGCGAGCTGTGCATGGGCATCTGCATGCCGGGCATATCGTCGTGTTGCGCAAATGTGAGTTGAGCCGAAAGAGCGAGGACGGCAAGCGCAAGTGTGAGTGCACGGAGGCGGTGCATGGGAATCCTTTTCCTGATGGTGCGGGGCGACAGGCAGCGCGAGGAGAGGCGCTGCGGGAAGGCGCGGGTCAGGATCAGATGCGGAGGGCGATGAGCGTGTGGAGAGGCGGGAGCGAGGCAGTTCGTACGTCGAGAGGTTGCACGACGGCAAGTGTCACTGGTGGGAACAGACTGGATGTGATCAGCATCGCTGCGGCCGGCTGTTCGAGGGAAGTGGATGCGGTCGGCGATGAGGGCAGATGGTGAACCGTGCAGCAGGACGTAGTTGGCTGCTGGAGCGGCGAATGTTTCGTGCAGTGGTTGCAGGACTGGTTCTGGTGAGTGCCTGTCAAAGTGCACGTGGCACCAACAAGAATCGTAAGCACGCAAAGGATGGCCGCGAGAGTGTAGATCGTCTTTTTCATGGTCGCGATCTGTGAAGCGGCTCCTTGCTATGGTTGCGGCGTTGGCCGGTATGCTCTAAGTATAAATCCGGCTGAGAGCAGGGAAGTGAGACGTGTCATGCCAACGATGAAGGCGCATACGGAGTATCTGACGTTTGAGACTGAGCAACGTTATGAGATGGTGCATATTACGCCGCAGGTGGAAGAGATCGTGCGGAGGAGCGGGATCGACGACGGGCTCTGCTTCGTTTCGCCGATGCACATTACGGCGGCAATTTATGTCAACGATCTCGAAGACGGGTTGATCGAGGACATCGGCACATGGCTGGAGAAGCTGGCGCCTGCGAAGCCGGACTACAAGCATCACCAGACGGGTGAGGACAATGCGGATGCTCACCTGAAGGCGCTGTTGCTGCATCACGAGACGACTCTGCCGGTGACCAAGGGAAGGCTTGATCTGGGGACGTGGCAGCGGGTGTTTTATGCGGAGTTCGATGGACAGCGGCGAAAGCGCGTCATTGTGAAGGTGCTGGGCGTCGCAAAAGGATGATATCGACACGACGATTCTGGGCGCGACCCACTTCTGTGGCGTTCGAGGCGATGGGGTGGAACTCTGCGTAGCCGGCGGCGGAGAGATTGGCTGGGGCGAGGTGGCCGCGCTCTAGCAGGAGCCGTGCAATGGCGCTAGCGCGTGCGGTGGAGAGCTCCCAGTTGGTTGCGAACTGCGCCGTGTGGATGGGCATGTCGTCGGTGTGGCCTTCGATGCGCAGCGGGCCGGCGGGCAAAGTTGCGGAGAGGCCTGCGAGCATGGGGATGGAGGTAGCGCGGACCTCGGCGGAACCGGAGGGGAAGAAGCCGATCTCATGGAGCGAGATGACGACTCCTTCGGGGGAGGTGTGGATGGTAACGCTTCCCGGAGGGATCTGTCCGGCTGCGATGCGGGCTTCGAAGAAACGCGTGAGGCGCGCGGTGATCTGCTGCGTGTCGGTCTCTCCCGCCGAGGTTGTTGGTACAGGAAGTGCGATCGGTGCAGGAACCGAGGCGTCAACGGCGATGCCGCCTTCGGTGAGGGGCGGCGTTTTGGAGTGGGCCTCGAAGCTGCCCATAGGAGTGAAGGCGGTCTGCATGGCGGCGGCGATCTGAATCTGCTTCTTCTTGTCGGACTGGCTGGAGGCGAAGAGGACGACGAAGAAGGCGAAGAGAAGCGTGATGAAATCCGCGTAGGAGACGAGCCAGCGCTCGTGATTGACGTGCTCGTGTTTCTTCTTGCGGCTCATGCTGCGGCCTCTGCGGGCGTGCTTTCGGATTTGCTGTCCGAGAGGAAGGTGCGCAGACGGGTTTCGATCATGCGTGGATTCATGCCTTCGAGGATGGAGATGACGCCCTCGAGCATCATCTCCTTGATCATCTGCTCTTCGCGGTGACGGATCTTGAGCTTGCCGGCTGCAGGAAGGCAGACGAGGTTGGCGAGAGCGACTCCGTAGATGGTGGCGACGAACGCGACGGCGATGCCGCGGCCGACCTCGTCGATATTGTCGAGGTGCTGCATGACCTGGATGAGCCCGAGCACGGCGCCGATGATCCCGACGGTGGGAGAGTAACCGCCGGCAGCCTCGAAGACCTGCGGGATTTTCTCCTCCATCTCGCTCTTGTTGTCGATCTCCATCTGCATGATCTTGCGGACCTCGGTGGGTTCGGTTCCGTCGATTGCGAGCATAAGGGTCTGTTTAAGAAAGGGATCCGTGACGGAGGGAAGATCCTGATCGAGCGAAACGATGCCGCTCTTGCGAGCTTTGTTGGCGAAGGCGACGATCTGCTTGAGCACAGCTTCGCCGTCGGAGCTCGCAGAGATGAAGACCTTCATGAGATGTTGCAATGCGGCTAGAAAGGTCTTGAGTGGGAACTGCAGCATGACGGCGCCGGTGGTGCCCCCAATGACGATGAGGGCTGCGGTGGGCTGCGTGATCTGCGCGATGCTGCCGCCCTCAATCATCATCCCGGCGAGAATTCCGAGGATGGCTACGAGGATTCCACCGATGCTGGCGATGTCCATGGCGAGGTGTCCTTAATTCGATTCGGCCTTGAGTCCGCCGCTGAGCAGCTTCGCGTCGTGTGCGGCTTTGGCGTTGAGCATTGCAGCCGCGTCAGGCCACGCTGCGCGCAGGACACGGGAGCGGTAGTCAAGCGTGCGCAGCGCGACTTCGTCGCAGGACTCGAGCACGACGAGCTTCTCGCCGGTGACGAGTGTGAGTACGGTGTCAGGCGCGGATTCGGCGTGCTTGATGAGGTCGCAGTTGACGGTGAGGCGGTGGCCGTTGAGGCGCGTCAGGTCGATCATAGTGGCCCTTTCAGGTCTCTTATCGACAGGACGGAGGAGATCGATAGAAGGAACTGCGGCGGAAGGTAATGGGGAAAGATTGGGGGCCAGCCTCAAGTCGGATGGACGTGGGCCGATGAGGGTAGCGAACGCGGAGCCACTCGCACGGTGAACTGAGGTCGTATCGACCTGCAGGGCAGCAGACGGGACAGGCGGCGCGGTAACTCAAATCGAGTGATACAGGAGCGTCCCCATGTCCTTGGGCGTATTGAATAACATCGCGGCAACCCTTGCGCAGACCAATCTGAATCAGACTCAGAACAGTCTGCAGAACACTCTCACGCAACTCTCATCGGGTTCGCGCATTAACAGCGGCGCGGATGACGCAGCCGGGTTGGCTCTGGCAGATGGCCTTCATGCCAACGTCGCGGCGCTGACGCAGTCTTCACAGAACGCGACGGCCGGTGTCGGTCTGCTGCAGACTGCCGATGGCGCGTTGTCGCAGGTGACTAACCTGCTAAATCGCGCAGTGACGCTGGCGACTGAGGCCGCCAACGGCACGCTGAACTCGAGCCAGGTGAGCTCGGCCAACCAGGAATACCAGAACATTCTCTCGGAGATCGGCAACATCGGATCGACGACGAACTTCAACGGCAACAGCGTGTTCTCCGCGACAGCGAAGAGTGTTTTTGTGAGCGATGGAACCTCGTCGGGCGCGACGACCTTCAGCGAGACGACCGGCGCGCTGAGCACTGCGAGCGTTGGCACATCGGCGCCTGCGGCCGCGTCGAGTGTGGCGATCACCAATCCGACGCCGACGGCTCCCACGGCAGGCGCCGGCGCCACGGCGACGTTTGCGCTGGGCGCAGCGACCAACACCATCTCCGGCACGCTGAGTGTCAGTGTCGGGGGAGCAGCTGCCGTGTCGGCAACTCTTGCCGCAGGTACAACCCTGGCCACGGCTGTGACGCAGTTGAACGCAAATGCCGGCTTCAGCGGCGCCGGACTTGTTGCAAGCCAGGGTACCGGTGCGAACGCCAACAAGCTGATCATCACCGGACCGACCGGAGTGACGAACACACTCTCCTTGACTGGCACAGCGCTTTCCGACACAACGCCGGCTGGAACATCGGCGGGCCCTGGTGTCGACTTTACTGCTGCCGGCGTGGCGACCTTATCGGCGGCTACGGCAACTGCGGTGCTGACAAGCGTGACGAACGCGATCCAGGACGTAGCGTACCAGCGCGGTTCGATCGGCGCGAACATCAACGAGCTGAATGCGGCGTCAAACGTTGCGAGCTCGGAATCGGTGAACCTGACTTCGGCTGAGAACAGCGTTCGTGCTACCAACTACGGCCAGGCGACGAGCGATCTGGCCAAGTACAAGGTGCTGAGTGAGACAGGCATCAGCGCGTTGTCGCAGGCCAACAGTGTGCAGCAGGAGGTTCTGAAGCTGCTGCAGTAAGGCTGGCCGTGGTGCGGCGGCGGGCGTGTTCGCGCCTGTCGCCGCGCTACTGGGTACGAATGTTAAGGGCGCCTAATCCGGTGATCTCGGGTTAGGCATCGCAGTTGCTCTGTCTGTGTGGGACGTGGAGGATGGATGAGTACGGTCGGGTTGAACTTCGGGTCAATCAACAGCGGAACCGGGTTCGACGTGGCCTCGACGGTGAGTTCGATCCTCGCGATCGAACAGGGGATTGAGACACCGTGGAAGACGCAGCTGGCGAATCTGAAGGCGCAGGATACGGCGCTGAGCACGTTTGGCACCGATCTCGCGACGCTCTCCACGGCACTGCAGTCGCTGACGGATTTCAATGGCGTCTTTGCAGCGAAGCAGGGCTCGAGTTCAGACACGAACGTCGTGGCGCTGACTTCGGCAAGTTCACTGGCTGCGGCGGGCAGTCATACGATTGTTGTCAACCACCTGGCGCAGACTTCGTCGGAGTACTCGAGTGCGTTGAGCAACGCGAACGATACGCTGAGCGGCAGCCTGACCATTCAGGTTGGCTCAGGTGCGAGTCAGACGATCAACATCGACGGCACGAACAACACGCTGGCAACTCTTGCGGCTTCGATCAATGCGGCGTCGGTGGGCGTGACGGCGAGCGTGGTGAAGGACACGAACGGGTCGCGGCTGGCTCTGACGAGCAGCACGAGCGGCGCGGCCGGGCAGATCACCGCGAGCTCTTCGCTGACCGATGCGACAACGAACAGCGCGATCTCGTTCCAACAAGGACTGCAGGGCGTTGATGCGAGCCTTACTGTCGATGGGCTGGCCACGACGAGCGCGTCGAACACCGTGACCGGAGTTATTCCGGGAGTTACGTTTCAGTTGCTGTCGGCGTCGCCGAACTCGAACCAGCCGGTACAGGTGCAGATCACGAACGACAATAGCTCGATCGAGCAGGCGGTGAGCTCGTTTGTCACGGCCTACAACGCGGTTGTTGGCGACATCAAGACGCAGGAGGGCAAGGATTCGAGCGGCAATCCTGAGCCTTTGTATGGCGATCCTACGGTGGCGCTGATTCAGAACCAGCTTACGCAGGGTCTTCTTTCCGGCGCGGCGAGCGGATCGATCAGCAGCCTGTTACAGCTTGGGATCTCGGTAGGCCAGGACGGGAAGCTGACGCTGGATGCTAGCGCTCTGGATAGCGCGCTGAATTCAAAGTTTTCCGATGCGCTGGGCTTTCTGCAGAACTCCGGAAGCTTTGGGCAGACCTTTACCTCGGTACTGAACGGGTTGAGTAGTACCTCAACCAAGGGCGGAGTTTATCTCGCGCTGCAGCAGAACTCGCAGCAGGAGGCGGCGCTGAACCAGAGCATCGGCGACGAGGAGGCGCGGATCGCTGACGAAAAGACGCGGCTGACGAACGAACTGAACACGGCCAACCAGATTCTGCAGTCGATTCCGAGTCAGATCAATCAGGTAAATGAACTTTACAGCGCCATAACCGGCTACAACACAACACAGACAGGATGAGCGAGATGAGCGAGGCGAATTATCAGCAGCAGGCGCTAGTGGGTGCCACCGGCGTCGAGCTTGTGGTCGCGCTATATGACGGCGCGATACGGTTTCTTTACCGGGCGATGCAATGCGTCGAGGATGACGATGTCCGCGGGCGACGCGTCGCAGTGAAGAAGGCGCTCGATATTCTGATGTATCTGCAGGCGCGGCTGCGGCCGGATGTTGGCGGCAGCGCGGCTGAGTCGCTCTCGGATTTTTATGCGGAGATGTTCACGATGACGCTGGAGGCCTCGCACGCGGCGTCGGTGGAGCAGTTTCATGAGGTTGTGGCGTGTATCCGCAATGTGCGCGATGCGTGGGTTGTAGTGGCTCGCGATCCGGAGGCGGGCAGGGTCCTGCCGCGGGAACTGCGGACCCGAGAGGAGAGGTTTGTGCCTGGCCGGGTTGTTGAGCAGGCAGGTGATGGAGCGGTGGGTTCGCGCTGGTCGGCTTAGTTTGTTTGGTGTCATACCCCTCCCCCTGTTTTTGTGCAAAATCTTCATTTCACATACCTTAAGTCTGGACTTGTTACGCAATCTGGTTGCCAGATGGAGCAAAGTCCTTGTTTTTGAAGTGCTTGATTGGCAAGGTATTCATTTCTCGTTACTTAGTTCCTGGTCGACTATTGGCGCAAAGGAAAGCCCCGGCTGGTGACCGGGGCTTCTTTGCTTTTTCTATCTATGTATTAAGTATATCAAATGGAATGAATTGCTCTGCCATGGCCATCTCATTTGTTTTGTGCGGTTTATCTCTTTTGGGGCTTGACAAGAGATCGACGTGCCGGGACACACCATAAGGACAGCGAAACAAGAACAGAAGGTAAGGGATGATTTCGTACATCCAACCGGACAATCAATTGGGAGCAGCTCAAAAAAGGGGACAACGGTATATTGATGGTGACCAAAGCACCGATCTCATCTAGCAGTGGGCTGCCAGCGATTCTTTGAGGAGGCACCGTGGAGGCTCGGATGAAGATGCGCGGAATTGCTCATATGGCTCTACTCGTATGTATAACTTTCATGCCGCTCCATCCCTTACTTGCTTATCAAGCACTGTCAAAGGAAGATACTTCTATTCTCACACCATGCGTCGCGGTCGAAGCGAATTGGTTCTTAATGCGCACTGGCGCGCCGTTTATTGCGTCATGGAAGGAAACGCGCGTCTTTACCAGGAGTGCAGATGGCGCCAGCGTTACAAAAGTGATTACTGGAAAAGAAGCTCGAGATTCAAGCGGCAAGGTATACATCGAGACCCATGGTTGGGTCGGTCTCACCAACAAACTTGCACATGTTGAGTTTACGGTGCTTGATCCGCAGAAATATATTGGAGTCGAGTGGATGGAAAACTTAAATCCAGCCTTGCTTTTCCATTTTTCTAAGTGGGTAGCCCTACGGAAGGAATGGAATAGCGCGCCGTGGGTGCCCAACGCAGACGCGTGCAAGGCAGTCGGTGCAACATGGGGATTGAGGGTTCAGAAGTTGGGAACGAAAACGATTCTCGGCATAGACACTGAGGGGATACATGCCACCGGCACGATCCCAGCTACTACTACTAATGGACTTATTCGAGTTACGCAGGAGCGGTGGTACTCTACTGCCTTAGGGATCACACTGTTCAACTCTTTTGACGAGCCCGGGAAGTCGTCAACGTGGGAAATCACGGAATTCCAACCTGCTGAACCAGATCCTCAGCTCTTTTTGATACCAGAAGGATATACAATCAAGAATCTTTGTCCAGATGAATGTGACATCGGATTGTCAGGTCACTAACCCCTTATTTTCTTTCCCATCCATCGTTGCGCGATGGATGGGGCGCCCGTTTATGTGTGGCGCTCCCGGCGAAATGAGGGGATTCTTCGCTTCGCTCAGAATGACAACCTAAAGATGAATCAGGTGGCGACGGAGAGCTCTTCTTCGAGGCGCTGCTTTTCGAAAAGGCTGGTGTAGTAGCCATTGCGGGCGAGGAGTTCTTCGTGGGTTCCCAACTCGGCGATGCGGCCGTTGACGAGGACGACGATCTGGTCGGCGTTGCGGGCGGTGGAGATGCGGTGGGAGATGAAGATGGTCGTGCGACCCTGCATGACCTTGCTCAGACCGCTGAGGATGCGCTCCTCGGTGTAGGTGTCGACCGAGGCGAGGGCATCGTCCAGGATGAGGATGCGCGGGTTGCGGATGACGGCGCGGGCGATGGAGGTGCGCTGTTTCTGGCCGCCGGAGAGAGTGACGCCGCGCTCTCCGACGAGGGTTTCGAAGCCGCGGGGGAAGTCGAGGATCTCGGTGTGGATGTGGGCGATGGCGGCGGCTTCTTCGATCTGATCATCGGTGGCGTCGGGAGTTCCGAAGGCGATGTTATGGCGAATGCTGTCGGAGAAGAGGAAGGTTTCCTGCGGGACGAAGCCTATGCTGTGACGCAGGTCTGCGAGGGGGAAGCTGCGGATAGGTTCACCGTCGATGAGGACGGAGCCGGGTGCGGCGTCCTGGAGGCGGGGGATGAGCGAGACAAGAGTGGACTTGCCGGAGCCGGTAGGGCCGACGATGGCGAGCGAAGAGCCCGCGGGGATGGTGAGGTTGATGTCGTGGAGGACGGTGGGGCCGCTCGGGTAAGCGAAGCTTAGGTTGCGGAGCTCGATTTCGCCGCTCAGCGGTTTCTGAAGAGAAGCAGATTCCTCCGCTGCGCTGCGGAATGACAGCATAGGAGAAGGGCTGCCAGTTCGCAGCAGGGCGGGGTCGTCGGCGATGGCGGGTTTCTGTTTAAGAAGTTCGTCAATACGGACGATGGAGGCGGTTCCGCGCTGGAAGAGGTTGACGACCCAGCCGACGGCGATGAGCGGCCAGGTGAGCTGCACCATGTAGACGTTGAAGCTGGTGAACTGGCCGACAGTGATGTGGTGGGCGACGACCTCGCGTCCTCCGACCAGGAGTGTGATCATCAGCGAGAGGCCGAGCATGAACTCGAGCGTGGGCCACAGCATGGCCATGAGTCGGACGAGGTGGAGGCTGCGGCCGATGTACTCACGGTTGGCCTTTTCGAAGGAGGCGATCTCGGCCTCCTCTTGCGCGAAGGCGCGGATGAGGCGGGCGCCGGAGAAGTTCTCCTGGGCCTTGGCGGATATGTCGGAGAACATCGCCTGGATGCGCTCGAATCGGCGATGGATGCGGTTGCCGAAGTACTGCACGAGCACGGAGACGGCGGGGAGCGGGACGAAGGCGAAGAAAGTCAGCTTGGGGCTGATGCGGTACATGAAGGGCAGCGCTGCAGCCATGAAGACGATGGTGTTCGCGCTGTACATGATGGCGGGGCCGAGGAGCTGGCGCACTGCATTCAGGTCGTTGGTCGTGCGCGCCATGATGTCGCCGGTGCGATGGGTGTGGTAGAAGCTGGGCGACTGGCGCTCGAGGTTAGTGAAGAGGTCGTTGCGGAGGTCGAACTCGATCTCGCGGGAGGTTCCGATGATGACCTGGCGGGTGATGTAGAGAAAGACGCCGGAGGCTGCTGCGGCAGTGAGAAGACGGAGGGCGTGGAAGAGTACCTTCTGCTCGGTGAGACTGTGCCTCATGTCATCGATGGCGTGGCCGATGATGATGGGCACAAGGACCTTGATGACGTTGTACATAACGTCAGCAACGCCACCCCAGGCGAGGGACTTCCAGTATCGCCTGAGGTAGGGGTTGAGTGGTCTGAGCTTTTCCAGCATCATGTTCTGCCTAACCCGCCTGAGGATGGGATGAGTTTAGTGGGTGTCAGGGTGCGGAGTTTTGGTGTCGGTGTCGGTTGTGGATGGCTTGGTCTCCGTGGGCGCCGGGGTCTCGGGGGCGAGGCGAGGGTCCGTCTCGGACTGGCTGACCAGCTCGACGTCGAAGATGAGGTCGGCCTTGGCAGGAATGACGGGCGGACGGCCGCTCTCGCCGTAGGCCAACTGGTAGGGGACGAAGAGGCGGCGCTTGCCTCCGACGTGCATGCCTGCAAAGCCTGTGTCCCAGCCGGGGATCACCTGACGTGCGCCGTACGGAAAGACAATGGGCTTGGCTCCGGGATGGTCGCTGGAGGAGTCGAACTTGGTGCCGTCGGTGAGCCAGCCGGTGTAGTGGACGGTGTAGTAGCGGCGGGACTCGGCGAGTGGGCCGGAGCCGACGGTGATGTCGATGTAGCGGAGAGCGTAGAGGTTTTTCGGCGTGCCTTCGACCTTGGGGACGTTGGGCGGGTTGTCGGCGGGGTTGGCGACAGTCTTGGCTGCTGGCTTCGTCATTGTGTGATGTGTGGTTGCGGGCTTTCTGGTGGTGGCAGTGGAAGTCTGGGCTGTGGCTGCAGTGGAGAGAGTCGCCAGAAGAGCGAGAGAGAGCGGTAGCTTCATCGTGGTCTTAGTTTAGCTCGGGGGGACTTGCTGTGCTTCGGGCTTGTGATCCTGGTGCAAGAAAGCAATAGCAAAGGCAGACATTAAGTTGAGCTGCGAAGGAGGAGATAAGTTCCCGCGATGCCGAAGAGGAGGTCGGGGGTCCAGGCGGCGAGGATGGCAGGCAGGGTGTTGACGTTTCCCATGGCCTGAAAGAGTCCGTCGATGACCCAGTAGGCGATGGCGAGGCCGATGGCGGTGGCGATGCCGGCGAGTGAGCCGCGTTTGCCCATCGACAGCGAGAAGGGAATGGCGAGGATCGCCATCACGAGCGTGATGAGCGGGTAGGCAAGCTTGCGGTTGAGCTGCACGCTGAGGCGCTTGGTGTCGAAGCCGGATTGCTTGAGGTCGGCGATGTAGCTCGAGAGCTCGTTGTAGCTCATCTCCTGCGAGGGGCGGTCCTCTTTAACGAAGTAGCCGGGCTGCTCGCGGATCTCGGGAAAGGTAGTAAGGGTGAAGGGCTGGTAGGAGGCGATGGTGTCGCCGGAGAAGGTGCGCTCCCATCCGTTCTCGAAGGCCCAGCGGTTGATGTGCTCGTTCCAGTGGGCAGAGGCAGCAAAGATGCGGCGGTGGAGGGTGAAGGTTGCGGGATCGAACTCGAAGACGGTGAGGTTGGCGAAGACCTCTTTGTTGGGATCGTAGAACTGGTAGTAGAAGATGCGCATCGGCGTGCCGGAGGGGCCGCCCTGACCGGAGATCCACTGTCGGTCGGGGCGGAGGAACGTGCGGGCGGGCTTAGCCTTGATGGTGTAGCGGAGGGCCTCCTGGCGGCGGTTGGCGGCGGGGAGGTAGAACTCATCAAATGCGAACAGCCCGATGGAGATGAGAAGCGTGGTGATAAGTATGGGCGAGACGATGCGGTAGAGGCTGATGCCCGTGGCCTTCATGGCCGTGATCTCAGAGCTGCGCGAGAGCGTGCCGAAGGTGACGAGCACGGCCACGAGTGCGCAGAGCGGTGTGACGTTGTAGAGGATATAGGGGATGAGGTTGATGAGGTAGTCGCCTACGGTGACGAGCGGCGTGCGGTTGCGGATGATGTCACCGATGAGCTCGAAGAAGGTAAAGATGATGAAAAGAGTGGAGAAGGAGAAGACGACAAGCGCGAAGTTGGTGGCGTACTCGCGCATGACGTAGTCGTCGAGCAACAAGGGGAACTGAACGCGGAAGGTGCTGCGGAAGCGACGAAGGATGGTGGCGATGTCGAGGTTGCCGTTGCCGGCTGCGGCGAGCTGGCGGCCGCGCGTGAAGCGGGCGAGAAGCTTATCGAGCGAGGCACCGAGGGAAGAGAAGAGGCCAAGGGCGATGCCTCCGCGAGACATCTGGTAGAGCAGGATGGCTCCGAATGCGGCGAAGATAAGGTTTGCTCCCCAGACCCCGAGAAAGGGTGAGAGCTTGCCGGTCTTGGCGAAGGCGACTCCGAGCGACGAGAGGAAGTAGTAGATGAAGACGAGAACGATGGTGAGGACGAAGCCGGTAGACTTGCCTCCGCGTTTGGAGGAGATGCCGAGCGGCACGCCGACGAGCATGAGCACGAGGCAGGCGAAGGGATAGGAGAAGCGCTTATTGAACTCGATGCGGTAGATGCGCGCGGGCTGGCCGGGCAGATCGCTGGAGGAGTTGCGAAGGCGCCAGAGCTCGGTGAGAGGAAGTGCGAGGATGGGGGTGTCGGAGCGGCCGAGGCGAGGATCCTCCTGCGATCCGGTGGCGATGGGCAGGTCGGTGGATAGGAAGGTGGAGATGTTGTACTGGTTGGGGTCGTTGGGTGCAGTCTGGTGCTGTCCGCCGTTGAGGAGGTGGAGACGGATAGTCTGGGCGTCGTTGCCGACGACGACGGCCTCGTCAGCGGTGGTGATGTTGGGGTTGGCGGGCTGGGTGATGTCGGCGAGGAAGACATGTCGCCAGAGCGCGGCGCCGGAGGCAGGACGGACGTCCTGAATGTAGAGGACGTAGTTGCGGAAGTCTTCGTAGAAGACACGGGGCTGAACCTCGAAGGAGGCCTGCGAGGAGCTGAGAGAGGCTTCGAGCGCGAGAGTGGCCGCGGCGGAGCGCGGCGCGAGATAAAGCGAGTTGAAGAGTCCGAGGCCGACGGCGACAGCTGAGACGATGGAGACGATGCGGACGAAGTCGAGCGCTCCCATTCCGGAGGCGCGCATAGCGGTGATCTCGGAGTCGGCCGCGAGGCGCGAGAGACCGAGCAGGATGCCCACCAGCACGGCCATGGGGATGGTGACGATGAGGAAGTTGGGAAGAAGGTAGGCGAAGATGCGCAGGACGTCAGTGAGCGAGGCGGAGTCGCGGACGACGAGCTCGAGGATATGCCCGAGGTCGCGCATGAAGAGCACGAAAGTAAAGAGGGCTCCGCCAAGCAGTGCGTGAGAGATGACCTCGCGGAGGATGTAGCGGGTGAGGATGCGCATGCGGAACAGGTGCCTGGAATGAGTCTATCGCGTAGGAGAGGGGCAACTCCTCAGAACCTGTTGGTCAACGGATCGCGTCAACAGGGTGCGGTTCGCCAAGCCGCTTGACGCTGCGTGAGGGTGTGTACTGAGGGTTGTACCGGGAGCCGGTCGCCACAAGGCTTTCAATCGCTTCGACTGTCTGAATGCCTCCGCGGGCCCCGACGGACATACAGTTGAGGGCGGCGGCGGCGCAGGCGAAGTCGAGTTGGCGGTCGAGAGACCAGTCCTGGAGAAGACCGTAGATGAACCCTGCGTGGAAGATGTCTCCAGCGCCGGTGGTATCGACGACAGGAACGCGATAGGCAGGAGTGTGGTAAAGCCGGTTGCCGTCAAAGGCGAGGACGCCGTCAGGGCCGAGGGTCGCGGCCGTGAGGCGGCAGTGGAAGCGGTTGTGCATCCTGGTGACGGCCTTCTCAAGATCGTGCTCAGACATGAGCCGGCAGGGAAAGTCACGGCTCACGATCAGGTAGTCGATGTTTTCGAGGAGATCCTCGACGCCGGGGTAGATTTCGTCGAGATCGGCGATGACGGGCACGCCTGCATCACGCGCCCAGCGGGCCGCAAGCGTGGCCGCATCGGTATCGAAGCCATCCACGTGAAGCGCCCGCGCGTTGACGATCCATTCGCGATGGAGCTCAGAGGGCAGCAGGGTAAGCCGCTCGTCGTGCCGGCCGAGGACGGTGCGCTCGCCGTTTCCGTCGACAAGGATGAGAGATTGAGGGCTTGGGGCGCCGGGAACCGTGATGATCCGAGCCTCCACTCCGGCGCGGTCAAACTCATCGTGATGAAGCTTCGCCGCGTCGTCATCGCCAAGCTTTCCGACGTAGCGAGTGCGCATCCCCCAGAGCTGACAGGCGACAACGGTGCTTGCTACCTGTCCGCCGGCCAGAACACTTTGGGAGGTGTACTCAACCTTGGAGCCGAGAGCGGGGTAATGGGAGAGCGGGATAACGGTGTCGGTGGCATTCAGTCCAACGCCGACGAGGTCAACCTTCGACGCATTCGTCATATTTTCACTTATAGGAATTGTAAATGGCGCGGTCGGTCGAGGTGGTGGCAGCCCACGCGGGCCAAGGTTCAGGCTTGCTCCGGGTTGGCTATGAAGCGGTAGCCGATGCCGCGGACCGTGACGAAGGTGCGCTAGTTCGAGTTGTCTGCGTCGGCGGTGGGAGTCGGGGCCAGATCTTTTTCCATGAGGATGAAGTGACAGGGAAGAATAAGGATCTCGGGGCGGACATAGGGAGCTTCGCCGACGACTCGATATCCCTTCGGCTGATACCATGCGACGAGGTCTGGCCGGAGATTGATGACGGAGATCTCTATGACGCGAGAGCCGTGGTCGCGGCAGAACTCTTCGCCAATCTGCAGTAGCCGCGTTCCGATTCCGCCGCGCTGACGGTCAGGGTCGGTCGCAATCATTCCGATATAACCGCGGCCATTCTCGCGCAGTTCGGTGTAGACCAGACCGTACAACTCACCAGCATCTTCGAGGAGGAAGAAGACGCCCTTGCGGAGGTACTCTGCGACCTGCGAGGGATCGGTACGCTCGGTGCGCTTGAAGTAGTTGTCGGGCGCGAAGGCGCGGTTGATGAAAGTCACCAACTGGCCGGCGTCCTCTGTCGTGGCTGGCCGCAGTCCAGCGACGGCGGCCGACTTCTCTGTTTGGAGCAAGCTCATTTTCCTGACTTGGTTGCACGAAGGGTTTGGCAGACAGTCGGCTGTTTCCTGTGACGATCGTCTGGGGCCTAACACCGGCTCATTTTCTATTTTAGATGTTTTAGGGGTTGGCTACGAAGCGGTAGCCAATGCCGCGGACGGTGATGAGGTGCTGGGGATGGGCGGGGTCGTCCTCGATGTAGCGGCGCAGACGGACGATGAAGTTGTCGATGGCGCGGGTGTCGGTGTCTTCGTGGAGCTGCCAGACCTCTTCGAGGATGGCCTTTCGGGGAATGATTTCGCCCTCACGGTCGGTGAGGTAGCGGAGGAGGTCGGCCTCCATTACGGTGAGATGCGTTGTGCGGTTGGGAGCGATCAGTTCGAGTTGGTCGAAGCGGATGGTGCGGTGGTTGAAAGCGTACTCCGCAGTTGGCTCGGTGGGCTCCGATGGAGTGGCTGTGCCGGATGTCTGCGCCCGCTGCCAGGCAGTGCGGCGGAGCAGGGATTTGATGCGGACAAGGAGAATGCTTAGGTCGAATGGCTTGGGGAGATAGTCATCGGCGCCGGACTCGAGGCCTTCGAGGACATCCTCGGGGCGCGAACGCGCGGTCAGCATGAGCACCGGGGTGAAGCGCTGCGCTTCGCGGAGTGCGCGGACGATGGTGAAGCCGTCGGCTCCGGGGAGCATGCAGTCGAGGACGATAGCGGCGATGGGGTCTGTTGTTCCCAGAAGGTAGGCCAGCGCGGCGTCGCCGTCGGATTCGAGGTGAGTGCGGTAGCCCTCGGCCTGGAGGTTGAAAAGAAGGCCCTGCGCGAGGTGGTCTTCGTCTTCGACAACAACGATGAGAGGCGTCTCTGCCATGAGGATAGGATACTCAGGCGGTTGTGGTCGCGACGGCAGCGGTTTGCGTCGTCGGGTTGGCCAGAGGCAGCGTGAGTGTGATCGTCGTGCCCTTGTTGAGCCCCGGGCTTGAGGCGGTGGCGTCGCCGCCGTGCTGGCGGGCGATGTTGCGGACTAGGAAGAGGCCGAGGCCGGTGCCTTTGATCCTGAGCATGGCTCGGCCGGGGGCGCGGTAAAAGCGTTTGAAGATGCGTTTGAACTGGTTGGACGGCAGGCCGATGCCGGTATCGGTGATGCGGAGCGTCACCCATGTGTAGTGGGTGATGGCGAGCGAGCAGCGGACATGGACTCCCTCGGGGGAGTACTTGACGGCGTTGTCGAGGAGGTTGAGGACGGCGGTGCGGAGGTCTTCGGTAATGCCGAGGACGCGGAGGCGGACGGCTCCGGGGACAGGGTCGAGCTGGATAGCGTCGGAAGGCAGGTGGTGACGCTGGAGGGAGACGGCAATGCAGTCGGCGACGAGGGGTTCGAGGTCGATGAGGGTGCGGTTCTGCTGGCGGTGCCGCTGGCCAAGCTCGCCGGCCTTGAGGACCTGTTCGACGGTGGCGAGGAGACGGTCGGAGTCCGCGAGCATGATCTTGTAGAACTGCTGGCGCTGGGCGTCGTCGAGGGGGCGGCGCTGCAGGGTTTCAAGGTAAAGCCTCATCGACGCGATGGGAGTCTTGAGCTCGTGAGTAACGGCGTTGAGGAAGGAGTCCTGGCGTTCGTTGCGGCGTACCTCGCGGACGAGGAAGACGGTGTTGAGCACAACGCCGGCGATAAGAACAGAGAAGAGGATGATGCCGAGCACGGCGAGCGCGACCGTGCGCTCGTTGAGCACGACCCAGCCGACGTTGAGGGTGACAGCGAGGCCGACGAGGATGGCGCCCAGGGTGATGAAGAAGGCGATGGCTCCGCGGCGGCGGTTGATGTTCATGGCTCTCTCTGAAGAAGTATAGAGGCAGGGCAATGCGGGCAGGCCTTCCGTTCGTTGCCCGGAGCACTGCAGGGGTTAGGATGTTTGCATGGATAGAAGAGCCTTACTGCAGGTGATGGGAGCGGCAGCAGTCGTGCCGTTTGCGGGCGGAGCTGAGCTTGTGGCTCAGAGCGTGGATAAGGAGACGGTGTATGAGCTGCGGGTGTATCACGCGGCCGAGGGCAAGCTCGAGCCACTGCTGGCGCGCTTCCGGGGGCCGGAGAGAGCGATCTTCGAACGGAATGGAATGCATTGCGTCGCGTTCTGGACTGCGACGGATGATCCGTTGAAGGGCCACACGTTGATCTACATGCTGCGACACAAGAGCAGAGCGATCGCAGACGAGAACTGGAAGCACTTCAGGGACGACCCGGAGTGGGTGAAGCTAAAGGCCGAGACAGAGGCCAATGGCGCGCTGGTCGAGAAGCACGAATCCACCTTCATGTCGCTGACGGATTTCTCGGCGGTTTTGTAGTCAGACCATGCAGGACAGGCCGTGGAGGGCGTCACCCCTGCACGGCCTTTGACCTTTACAGCGTCATCTCAAGCGGAACTCGGCCCGGCAGCCACGGTCGACCCAGAGGCCGCGCTGGTCAACGCCCCAGGTCTGGCCCCGGACGCAGGCGGTGCCGTTGAGCTGGCGGCTGAGGGCGATGTTCTGCGGGTTCGCTCCGTAGCTGTTGCAGTAGTTGCGGCCGCCGTTGTCTGAGGAGCAGGTGATGGTTTGGCCGGCGGAGGCGCGTGACGAGTCGAGGGTGAAACAGAGAATTGTGAGCAGGAGGAGTCTCGATGGGGATGTCATTTTGCCCCTGTCGCTACGAAGTTTTGTAGTCCGGATTGCGTGGCCCGGTGCGGAGATCTCTCTTCGGTCGAAGGGGATAGCTCTGTAGGTAAAGTCTGTCGGGTGGGATGCGGGTTTCGAAGGAGAGGGTTTCCAAACCTTTGAAGAACAGGGAGAAGCGAAAAGACGAAGGGCGCAGAGTCTGGCTCTGCGCCCTTGGGTATTTCGCGTGTTTGCGAGTTAATGGCCGGCAGGTTTGGGGTTTGCCGGATCGAACTTGGCGATCTGGACCTTTTCGGCGAGGCCGAGCTTAGAGAGTAGCCAGATTCCGTAGTAGTTGACGTCGAACTCGTACCAGGCGAGGCCATGGCGCGCGCTGACGGGGTGGGCATGGTGGTTGTTGTGCCAGCCTTCGCCGCCGGTAAGGAGGGCGACCCACCAGCTATTGCGAGAGTCGTCGCGGGTCTCGAAGCGGCGCTTGCCCCAGAGATGCGTGGCCGAGTTGACGAGCCAGGTGGCGTGGAGGCCGAGGGAGACGCGTAGGAAGGTTCCCCAGAGAACCATGCCGAGAGCGCCGACAATCCGATGGCCGGGCGAGGCAAGCGCGGCTCCCAGGCCAAGCTGCAGGAAGCCGGCGATGGTGAGGGGCAGCCAGTGGTACTTGGAGAGCCAGACGTGGACGGGGTCGCGGGTGAGGTCGGGGGCGTAGCGGCCAAGGAGGGCGGTCTCGGAGTGGAGCGAGCGGCCGGAGAGAATCCAGCCGGCGTGCGCCCACCAGGTTCCGTCGTGCGGGGTGTGGGGGTCGCCTTCCTGGTCAGAGTTCTGGTGATGAACGCGGTGGGTGGCGACCCAGAAGATGGGCCCGCCCTCAAGCGCCATCGTTCCGCAGATGGTGAGGAAGTACTCGACCCACCTGGGAGTCCTATAGCCGCGGTGCGTAAGCAGGCGGTGGTAGCACATGCCGATGCCGACATTGATGGCGAAGAAGTACATGACGACCGCGACGGCGAGGTTCGTCCACGAGAAGAAGAACAAAGCGGCGATCGCTCCGACGTGGAAGAGCGCCATGGCGATGGCTGTGATCCAGTTGATACGGCCCTCCTGATACTGGCGGCCCATGCGGAGGTCTTCGCGGACCTTCTTTGCGGTTCGGGCGGCGACTGAGAGGGAGGGTTGCGCGGCGCTCTCTGGAGCGGAGGTAACTTCTTCGGGGGAGATAAGGGAGGGGCTCATGTGTCTCTTCTTGGTTCCTATTTCTTCGCGGTGCTTTCGCGATGTGTCTGATTGAAAGCTAACAGGGGCTGCGAACGATGGATGTAAGACTTTTGTAATGCTACGTAAGACTATGAGTTGATAGTGTGGAACGATGGACATGATGCGCGGATGGTTTGGGTTCATGGTCGTGGGCGTGTCGGTGGGAGCGTTCTCTCAGTCGATTGATCTTCCAACGAGCAAACAGATTGTGCGGCCGGTTCCGGGGAGTCCGCAGCGGCTGAACAATCTGCCTATGTCGATGGCGGTGTCTCCCGATGGTCGCTATGTTGTGACGGTGAACGCGGGGTATGGGACGTTTGAGTCGAAGTACATGCAGTCGCTGGCCGTGATGGATACACAGACGGGGACGATCGCCGATTTTCCCGACGACAGGACACCCACCAGGACGGCGAAGCAGACGCTGTACTCCGGACTGGCGTTCAGCAGGGATGGCAGACATGTCTACGCCAGCATGGCATCGCTGGTGGATCCGCTCGGTCAGGGCGAGGGCGACGCGGGAAGCGGCGTGATTGTGTATGGGTTCAGCGACGGGAAGATCACTCCTGAGCGGATGCTGAAGATTCCGCTGCAACAGCTTGCTCCGGGTCGGAAGACGATGCTGCTGGGAGGAGTTGAGGGTGATCAGGGAGTGCCTTATCCGGCGGCGATTGCAGTCCTGGGGGCAGCCGGCGCGGAGAAGCTTCTGGTGGCAGACAATCTTTCCGACGATGTTCTGCTGATGGATGCGGCTACGGGGGCGATTGAGAAGCGGTTCGATCTTGCGGAGAACGATGCTGTGCCTTCGACCTACCCAGTGGCACTGAGCGTCTCGAAGGACGAGACGAGGGCGTTTGTGGCGCTTTGGAATGCCTCGGAAGTGGTTGAGTTGGATTTGAAAAAGGGCACGGTGGGGCGGAAGCTGGCGCTTCTGAAGCCTGAGAGCGCGACGGCTGCGGGGACGCATCCCTGTGCGCTGGAGATGTCGCACGACGGACGCACGATGTATGTTGCGCTCGCGAATCGGGACGCGGTGGCTGCGGTCAATGTTGGAGCGAGGAAGTTCGCCGTGAAGGGGTACCTCGATACGCGGCTGCCCCACCAGACCTACTTCGGCGCGGAGCCTGAGGCTCTGGCTTTGTCTCCGGATGGAACCCGGCTCTATGTGGCGAATGCAATCTCGGATGCGATCGCTGTGATGAACACCGCGAAGCTGACGGCAAAGGCGGCCAAGCAGGGGATGGTGGAACCAATCGGATTCATGCCGACGGAGTGGATGCCTATGTCCATGAGTTTTGCGGGAGGCAAGCTCTATGTGGCGACAGCCAAGGGCAAAGGTACGGGTCCGAACAATTTCGCTCAGCGGCAGGCGGACTGGCAGAAAGAGCGAGGACAGATGGTGAATCCTTCGACCTACATCGGGACGCTGCTCTCTGGTTCGCTGGCGGCGTTGGATGTAAAGGCGATGGAGCAGGAGTTGCCACGGTGGACGGCTGAGGTGGTGGAGTCGAACCGGATGAAGGCGGCGGAGGAGAAGATCCAGTTTGCGAGTGGCAGCAAGAGCCGCATCAGACATGTGATCTACATCATCAAGGAGAACCGGACCTACGATCAGGTCTTTGGCGATTTGAAGCAGAATGGCAAACCGGTCGGCAATGGCGATCAGAGTTTGACGATGTATGGCGAGGAGACTACGCCGAATGAGCACGCGCTGGCGCTTCAGTTTGGAGTGCTGGATAACTTTTACGACTCAGGCGAGGTGTCGGGCGATGGGCACGTGTGGTCGACTGCCGGGATTGGGACCGATTATCTCGAAAAGACGTGGCCGCTGAACTACCGGGGCGGCCAGCGCACGTATGACTTCGAGGGTGTTGTCGCTGAGGGGTATCCCTTGCTGCAGAAGATTCCCGACGTGAACGAGCCGGCGAGCGGATACCTTTGGGGCAACCTCGCGCGGCACGGTAAGACGTACTACCACTTCGGCGAGTACATCTCGTCGACCTTCTGCGATGTAAAGAAGAGCGGGAGCTCGCAGGAGGGACCGCTGCTGGAGGGGCTGCATTGCCCGCATCCATCGATTCAGCCGGGAGAAGAGATTCCGGCGGAGTGGGGCGGCGGCGTGAACAAGTGGCCGTGGGCGATTCCGCTGCTGGCGAAGAACATCGCGACAAAGCCTGAGCTTGTGGGGCATTTTGCTCCTGAGCAACCGGACTTCAATCTACTTGTTCCGGACCAGATACGCGCGGAGGTCTTTCTTCGCCACTTCAAACAGTGGGTCGTCGATCGTGAGGCTGGCAGGGACACGATGCCGAACTTCGTGATGCTACGTCTCGGGAACGATCATACGGCGGGAACCACACCAGGCGGCCCGACGCCGAAGTCGTCCATTGCGGACAACGATCTGGCAATTGGGCGTGCGGTGGATGCTGTTTCGCACTCGCCGTACTGGGACGACACGGCATTCTTCATCCTGGAAGACGACGCGCAGAATGGCGCCGACCATGTGGATGCGCATCGCAGCCTGGCGCTGGTGGTCAGCAAGTATTCGCCACAAGGGGCAGATGGAGGGGCGTTCGTCGACAGCCGGTTTTATTCGACGGTGAGCGTGGTCCGGACCATGGAGACGCTGTTGGGGCTGCCGCCGATGAACAACAACGATGCGTTCAGCTCGATGATCGGGACGCTGTTTACCGGGCCGGGAGATCAGGCCCCATATACGGCGAACTACACGAACCGCGACAATGGACTGATCTATACGGCAAACGCGAAGACCGCGCCAGGGGCGAAGGAGTCGAGCCGGATGGACTTTCGCCACGCCGACAGGGCCGATGCACAGAAGCTGAACGTTATCCTGTGGAAGGATGCAATGGGCGATAAGCCCGTGCCCTCAACGTTGTTTGAAAAGAGGAAGAAGGCAAAGAAGGATGATGATGACTAGCGAGGAGTTGGGAGTAGTAGCGCCGTTTCGCCTGAAGCCGTGGTTCAGTGAGAGAGTCTGGGGAAGACGGGACCTGCGGCCGTGGTATGAGGAGACAGGCACGACGGAGTTGGTGGGCGAGGCCTGGCTTACCGGGCCGCAATGCATCGTGGAGACCGGAGACTTGGAAGGCCGCACGCTCGCTTCACTGGCGAAGGAGTTGGGCGGCGAATTTCCTCTGCTGGTGAAGCTGCTGTTCCCGAACGAGAAGCTTTCGGTACAGGTGCATCCCGATGATGCGCAGGCACAGGCTGCGGGTGAGGCCCGTGGAAAGACGGAGTGCTGGTATGTGCTCGAGGCCGAGAAGGGAGCTGCGGTCGCTCTGGGCCTGAAGGACGGCGTGACGACGAAGGACGTGGAGGGCTCAATCGCAGCCGGAACGATGGAAGATCTATTGCAATGGGTTCCCGTTTCGGTGGGGGACATGCTGTTTGTGGACGCGGGAACTGTGCATGCGATCGGGCCCGGCGTGGTTCTGCTTGAGACGCAGCAGACCAGCGATATCACATACAGGCTCTACGACTACGGACGTCCGCGCGAACTCCACCTGGAGCAGGGACTGAAGGTCATCAAGACAAAGACCACCGCGGGTAAGGTCGCACCACGAGCGATGGATGGGTTCACCCGGCTGATAGAGCAGAAGTACTTCATCGTGGACCGGTTCGATATGGGGAAGATGGAGGAACGTCGCGTTTCGATTGCAGGACGTGGATGCTTTGTGGGACTGAAGGGCAAGGTCGCGGTGATCACGCCAGGAGATGAGGCGGAGCTTGTTCCCGGCCAGGCCGTGGTGATTCCGCCCGAGCACGGTGAGGTGATTGTGGAGGCCGAGAGCGACGCGTCGTTTGTGAGATGCGTGGCTCCGTAAGGGCGCCTCAGACTCTCGCCATCTCATCCTTGCTCAAGGCCTCCGAAGACTCTTCTGGTGTCTGGGAGGCCTCGTCGAGACCGAAGAGCCCAACGGTGACCAGGATGACGATCTCCGGTTCAATCGGCTGGCGGTAATCCATGGAACTGTGAGTGAGGTAGTACGTCAGCGGAAAGACCCCAAGCAGGATGAGGTAGCGAAGCGTGGTGACCCGGTCGGCGCGCCACCATCGCCCAACGCCACGAAGCATCAACAGGGTAAGTCCTGTGCAGAAGAAGAGATTGGGGACGTCGAAGGGCTCACGGCGAAGGTAGGCGCGGTTGAAGCTCCAGAAGCCGGTCCAAAAGCGGAGGGCGCGGCGAGCCGAGACTTCCGCGAAGAAGAGTGGGTGGTGTTTGACGAAGTTGAGCGCGAGGGTGCGCTTCTCCGCAAAGTAGGCGATCTCGCCGGAGGCCTGATATTTCTGCATCTCGACGGAATTGCTCGCCGGGTGCGCCCAGGCTGGATTGGACTCGGAGGTGTCACCGTTGTTGCCCGCCCAGAACTCCAGCCAGAAGCCATTGCGAACGGGGAAGACGGCGTGCATCGTGCGGTAGTTGCGGATCGTCCACGGAGCGAGGACTGCAGCAAATGTGAGAAGCGTGACGAGCCCGTTGCGGAGCCAGCGGCCGTCAACCTGCCTGACCTTGAGGACCGCAATCAAGAGAAGGAAGGGAAATGTCACCACGACGGACGGATTGGAGAGCGCCGTAACGCCGAAGAGTGCGCCGAAGGCGGCCCATGTAATGAGCCGCGGATGGAGATGTAGCCGCTGCGCTGCCCAGAAGCAGGTGCAGAAGAGCAAGGCAGTGAGGGCGTAGTCCCAGACCATGCCTGCCGAGAAGTAGATCGCGAAGGGATAGAGGACCCATGCCCACCCCGCAAGCTGCGCTGCCCGCTGGCCGAGGGTGTGTTTTGCGATGAAGTAGATGGGCAGGCACGTGAGCGCGGAGAAGACGCTGTTGAGCGAGAGAATGATGAGAGCGGATTTGGCCGTGTAGAGGCCAAAGAGCCGGAAGACGAGAGCCAGGAGATAGGGATAAAGGGGTGGTACGAGCGCAGTTGGGCCTGTCGATGGAAAGAAGGGCGAAGCGAAGCCGTGACCGAGTACGAGACTGCGCGCAGTCCAGCCCATCTCCCATCCGAATTCATTGTGGTCGATTGTTGGAGCGGCTACGGACCGAAAGACGAAGGCGGTCACTAGCAAGCGAATTGCCAGTGCGGAGAAGACCATGACTCCAAGGGTCGCTGCTTGAGAGCGCACCTTGGTGTAATGGCTGCTGACTGGGCTGGAGGCTTCCTTCGAGGCGTCGAGGTCAACAACTGAAGAGTAAGTAGGAATAGTAGGCTCTGAAATGCGATGAGGTGATTGTTTACGTCCCAGCGATTCTCTTGGAACGGACGGACATAACAGCTACTGTTTGCGCAACACGAACTGACGAGGAATCGCGAGTGATCGCCTTATACGGTTCACGAAATATTAAATATTTCTTTTCAATCACCTAAACACGGGTGAGTGAAGGGAGTTGTCGTGCGGTGAGAATTCGCACAATTGCAACCAATATCCGACCTCAACGAAGGAAGACAGCGATCTCGTTGGCTGCGTTTCGCAGATGAGACAGGAAGCGAGTCTGCATCTCGAGGCTGGATAGGCGTGGCGCGCTGCCGCTGAGGTTCACGGTAGCGACGGCACGGCCGTTGGGGGCGAAGACAGGGACGGCGAGCGATCGCAGGCCGATCTCATACTCCTGGTCGCAGAGGGCGTAGCCGTTGCGGCGTATGTTGCGGAGGATGAGACGGAGCTTTTCGACCGAGGTGACGGTGCGGGGAGTGTGCGGGGTCAGGACGACGTGGGCGAGGTACTGCTCGAGCTGCTCAGTGGGAAGGTAGGCGAGCAGGATGCGTCCCATACTGGTGCAGTAGGCGGGCAGGCGGCTGCCGATGTGGAGGTCGACGGCCATGACGCGGGAGACGGTTGTGCGGGCGACGTAGACGATGTCCTCGCCGTCGAGCGTCGCGACTGAGAAGGACTCACGAAGCGCGGCCGACATGCGCTCGAGAATGGGCTGCGCCGCCGACGAGAGCGTGTTCGACGCAGTGTAGGTGTGGGAGAGGGCGAGCATGCGCGGGCGCAGCGAGTAGCGCGAGCCGTCTTCGGCGCCGGCGAAACCGAGTTTGGTGAGGGTGTAGAGACAGCGGCGGACGGCGGCGCGCGAGAGGCCGGTGCGGACGCTGAGCTGCGAGATGGTCATCTGCGGGTTCTGCTGAGTGAAGGCCTGGATGACAATGAGCCCGCGCGCGAGCGAGGTCATGAAGTTCGGATCGCCAACAAACGCGTCGAGCGAGGCCGCGGGCGTAGGCTTGTGAGCGGGCGGAGTCGCAGGAACTGCGGCTGGAGGAGGGGTTTGGGGCAGCGGACGGCGAGGCGTGAGGCTCATGGGGTCCCTTCCTGCCGGCGGTTCGCGATCGCAGGGCGATAGCCGGACTGTCTTTACGATAAACGCACGACACGGCTCGCCGCAAGGTTCTAAACTACATTTCAGTACCAAGGATAAGGAGAACCAAAGCGTATGCAAACCGCGACACAGCTTGCACCTCTCGTCGACCGTTCCGCGTGGAAGGCCCTTCAATCTCATTCGCAGCAGATTCGCGGGAAGCATCTGCGCGAGTTGTTCGCAGCGGATTCGGGTCGCGGCGAACGCTTTACCGCCGAGGCGGCAGGAATCTTTCTTGATTACTCGAAGAATCGGATTACGGACGAGACGCTGAAGCTGTTGATGCAGTTGGCCGAGCAGTCGGGGCTGCGCGAGAAGATCGAGGCGATGTTTCGCGGCGACAAGATCAACATCACGGAGAATCGTGCGGTTCTGCATGTTGCGTTGCGCGCGCCGAAGGGTGAGTCGATTGTCGTGGACGGCTCCGATGTCGTTCCGGAAGTGCATGCGGTCCTCGACAAGATGTCGGGATTTGCGAATCGAGTTCGCAGCGGCGAATGGAAGGGCCACACGGGCAAGCGGATTCGCAATGTAGTGAACATTGGGATTGGCGGCTCGGACCTTGGGCCGGTGATGGCGTATGAGGCGCTGAAGCACTACAGCCAGCGCGATCTGACGTTCCGGTTTGTGTCGAACGTCGATGGCACGGACTTTGCCGAGGCGGTGCAGGACCTGAACGCTGAGGAGACGCTGTTCCTGGTGGCTTCGAAGACTTTCACGACGCTCGAGACGATGACGAACGCTCATACGGCGCGCGACTGGGCACTGGCGAAGCTGGGCGACGAGAAGGCGGTCGCGAAACATTTTGTGGCGATCTCGACGAATGCGAAGGAGGTTGCGAGGTTCGGGATCGACACGGAGAACATGTTCGGGTTCTGGGACTGGGTTGGCGGACGCTACTCGATGGACTCGGCGATTGGGTTGTCGACGATGATCGCGATCGGGCCGGAGAACTTCCGCGCGATGCTGGCGGGATTTCACGAGATGGACGTTCACTTCCGCACAACTCCTTTCGAGAAGAATCTGCCGGTGCTGCTTGGGCTGCTGACGGTTTGGTACACGGACTTCTTCGATGCGCAGACGGTGGCGATTCTGCCGTATGAGCAGTATCTGAAGCGGTTTCCGGCGTACCTGCAGCAGTTGACGATGGAGTCGAACGGCAAGCATGTGACGCTTGATGGATCGAAGGTCAACTACGAGACGGGACCGATTTACTGGGGCGAGCCGGGAACGAATGGACAGCACTCGTTCTACCAACTCATTCACCAGGGGACGCGACTGATTCCCTGCGACTTCATCGGGTTCTACAAGACACTGAACCCGCTGGGCAATCACCACGACCTGCTGATGGCGAACGTCTTCGCGCAGGCCGAGGCGCTGGCCTTCGGGAAGACGGCGGAGCAGGTGAAGGCCGAGGGCACGGCAGACTGGCTGGTTCCGCATCGCGTGTTCGAGGGCAATCGTCCTTCGAATACGATTCTGGCCGACAAGCTGTCTCCCACGATGCTGGGCAAGCTGGTTGCGCTGTACGAGCACTCGGTGTTTACCCAGGGGGCAATCTGGAACATCGACTCGTTCGACCAGTGGGGCGTCGAGCTGGGCAAGGTGTTGGCCCAGAAGATCGTCCCGGAGCTGGCGAGCAAGGACGAGCCGAAGCTCGCGCATGACAGCTCGACGAACGGCCTGATCCGGAGGTACCGGAAGAACAAGTAGTTGAGGGGGGTATCCCACTCCCCTTGTTTTTGTGCAAAGTATTCATTTCATTTGGTTTAGCCTCGGACTTGCGATGTAAGATATTGCATCAAAATGGCTTAGGCGCAAAATATTCTTTCTAAAAGGGTTACAGGTTAAATAGGGAAGCCCCGGCTCATGACCGGGGCTTTTCTTTTTCTGCCTTCTTCTATTATAGCGAGTTGGGAGAACTACTCTGCCACGGCGATCATGCTTGTTTTGTGCGGGTTAGGTGGTTAGGGGGCTTGACAGGATCTTCAGTGGAAATCCCTGTCAAGTTTTTCGGCAGGATCCTGTTTCTTCAATTGCTTTGTGATGATGCTGCAGGCTTTTGGGTTCCTTCGGTCGCCGGTGCAGCGGTTTCGGGGATATTGAGTGTTATGCCGGTCAGGTCTGCGTCAATGACTTCGACGTCGTGTTTGCCTTCCCATAGGGGTAGTCTGCCTTGCGTTCTTGTCCTGCCCGCAGGATCGGAGACTGGTCAGAGAGGCTGGCGGTCTTCAGCTTATATTTGCCGGGCGGTAGATAAGGAAACTGAAAGCTACCGTCAGAGTGAATTATTGCCTCCCGGGTGAAGGCCTTGTCATCGAGGTCCTGAAGCGACACAATGCCGAAGAAAACAGGCGGCTGATTCCCCAGGGCGGCGACTGTTCCTGAGATGGAATAGAGGCCCTGCAGAGGAATTTCGATGTCGGCATCGCTGACGTCTTCGCCTGGCGCTAGTTTGAAGATTTTTGCGTTCTTCTTGTGTAGCGTCTTCTCCGCATAAGTCGTATCCAACATTATTACGTAAACTCTATCCGGGCTTAGATCGAGATCTGGATCCGCTAATGGATTGCCGCTCGGTTCGACGCTACCCGTAGAGGCTTCAATTACGTATTCCGCACCAGGCAGTCCACTGATTCGGTAGTGGCCATAATCGTCCGTCATTGGCGCCGAGTTGACTGCGAGGCCTTGGATAGGCCGGTATTCCTGCGGGGGCACATCGTGTGCCAGATCGATACGCACGTAAACCCCGACTGCTGGGGTACCGTCGTCATAGATGACCTTGCCTGAGATGGATGCGCCTCGTTCAATGACGACATCTGCGTGAGCTTTCTTGCCTGGCTCGACGTGGACTGACGGCAACAGTTGTGCCAGCTTCTTGATTGAGTCTGGTGTCAGATTCTTCAAATCAGTCATGCGAAACTGGGCGGCAGGCGATAGATAGCCTGGCATTTCGGCAAGGACGAAGTAATCGCCGGTTTCGATCCTGGGCAATGTGTAATCCCCCTCGAGATTAGTCCTCGCGGTATCGTTGCCTTTGACTTTGGGTAGGGTCGCGTTACCGGCGGTATCGAATACTGGGATGGGAATCGTGAGGACCGTGGCAAGGCGCGCCGGACTCCTTGTGTCGGCGCAAAGGACGCGGCCTGTGATCGCGCCGGTTTGCGGCTGCTGATCGGCCGGAGCTGGTTTCTTATCCTGAGCGTTCAGGCTCAGGACCGCGAGAGTGAAGCCAGCTAGAAGAGGGAAGCGAGCGCGAGGGTTCACGCCGACAATCTTGCCATATCGCTGATTTGGTGAAAATGGCGGCTTCGAGTGTGGTGTGTCGGCCGGGTCCAGGAGGAAGACCAAGTGATTTGCAATCCACGCCTCAGCTCGGGGGATTTTGAACGATATAGCGAACCTCATGATGTGATGCCCAGGCGCCTACGCCAAGGAGAAAACCGAAGTCATATCGTCTTCCCTTGTTGCTGGTCTCGTATACACGAACGTTTGGGCTGAGCAAACTGACCCAAAACATAAATGGCGCAATGATGCCGTGCCACAATCCAGCCCAGAAACCGGCGGGTGTGGCATTTGGCAATTTGTACTTTGAGTTGGGACCGGCAATCGCGAGTATATTGGCCATGTGTTCCCCCACGATAACAGCAACTCGCCGTGCAGACGGGTTTGGGGGCTTGACAAATTTTCTGTGGGATCCGGACATGCATCACTATGCTATGGCGGATGGTGAGACCATCGTGCAGGTCCACGGCATGTCACCGGTGCAGTTCAACTACATCAACCCGCAAGACGACCCTGGTAAGAGAAGGACGGGACAGTAAAGGAAAAGCCCCGGCTTTTGGCCGGGGCTTTTCTGTTTCCTCTGAATGTTTTGAATTAGAGGGGCTGAACGTTCTCGGCCTGCCAGCCCTTAGGGCCTTTGACGACGTTGAACTGGACGCTCTGGCCTTCCTGGAGCGAACGGAAGCCGTTGCTCTGGATGGCGGTGTGATGCACGAAGACGTCCTCGCCGTTGGGGCGGCTCAGAAAACCGAAGCCCTTTGCGTCGTTAAACCACTTTACGATTCCTTGTTCCATGACTTGTTCCTTGATAACTGCAAAATGTACCGCTGAACTCAAATTTGGAATTGATTGCGAGTACAGCAAGAGCAGAACAAGCAAGAACACCAGATCGGATTCGACGATCAGATACCAGTCTATCAGCTTCTGTGGAAATTACGGTGTTTGTCTGTATGGGTTTTGTAATAGTGGGTGGCTAGGCCGTGGCAATGGCGAAGCTTGCGATCAGTGGGTTACACCGTGTTGCTTTCTCCACTTTTTGATCGCCTGGGCTTGCTGCTTCTGGGACTTTTTCAGTTGTTTCTTCTGGTCCTTCATGTAGGCTTTGCTTGCCTTGACCGAGCTATGCTGCGGCGCCTGCCGCGCGGAATTTGTGTCGGCATGGGCGACCGCTGGAGTGGAAGGCGACAAACCGATGAGGATAAGGAGCAGATAAAGGACAGCTTTATTCACGAGTCTCCCCCAATGAGGCTTTGTGCGGGATTCTACAACGCGAATCGCTGCTGGATGACAAACAAGTGAACGCACAACGGCAAGAGGTGACGGCGAAGGCACGCAAGCCGCGCGAAGGCGAGGGTCAAAGAGCGAGAATTCTTGACTGGATGCCGTCCCAGAGGGCCAGTCGGGCAATGAGCGCAGCCAAAGCTGTTTCGGCGGCCTCGGACCAGTGGAGCGGGGTTGGGCAGAGCATACGCATCATTTGCATCGCCCTGGGGCCGTGTTCGTGGCCGTCCAGCTCGATATGGCGCTCGAGGTAGTAGCGGAATGGCGCGATGCGGCCGGGGAGTTGTACATTAATCCCGCGAACAAACTCGGAGAACATATCCGGGATGAGGTCTTCGCGTCCGAAGGTGAACGCCGCAGCGATTCTGTGTGGGGCGCCGGTGGAGATCTTAGGTCAATGCAGTGTCTGCGACCTATCTCGTGGCGTCTTCGGTAAGCGTCCGAGCAACGCACCTGTTGTGGACGGGATGGGTGTGATGGACTTAACGCATGGGCGAAGAGCAGTTATGACGGGGAGACGTGGGCGGCGGAGGATAACGTGCGATCCGTAGTTAGCGCAGTGGCGTTCGGATTTGGTATGCTTTGCCGCACGACGGGGAAGATGCCTACATTTTTATGTCTCCCTCTCGACGGGAAAGGAGAAGCCATGCAAGTTAAAAGAACTCTTTCCGTTGGTGGTCTCGCCACTATCGCATTGCTCCTAAGTTGGGTAGTTTTCGGACGCTTGGCCAGAGCGAGCGATGAAGACCATGTACAAATCAACTTTGTTGGGGATCAGATCGCGTTTGAATTCACCGGAGAGGTAACAAACAATCCGCCCACGCCATCTGCCCAGCTTGGCTCCTCGAATCAGTATGGGTATCTCACTCTAGTCCGAGGAATCGACAATCTGTTCAGCGGGACTCCGCACAACGAAACAACAGCACTGCTCACGTTTTTCAACGAGGCGACAACCCAAGAATCGATCAGTAATGGACCACTGCGGATCATAGATCGGAACGGAACTACGACGATTTATCTCAACAGTGCTCCCGCGAACTTCAACAATCCCGATACTTTCCGGGCTGGCATCCCCGTTCTGATCGCCACGCTGCATCAGCAGGTCATAGTGGATACAGTTGATGGTACGTTTACAGCCGTGTTCGAAAATGTAGTTTCGTCAACGAGTACGTCCACTATAAATGGCGTGAGCTTCAGACTCGCACAAAAGGGGCAGGCGTTCAGATCGACGATCACAGGCCAACTGAGTGCAACAGCACCACCGCCCAGCGGCTACTTTGCCGGATACGCAGTGGGCGCAGGTAGACAAGAGCGACACGACCAAGATTAAAGATGCGTTGCCAATGTCAAGTATGCCCAATTTCAAAATTGAGCCACTACCACCTCTGATTTGCTGACAGCCTCACAGAGAAGGTAGCGATTACTTTTTGGTGCTGCCCTGCTTCTTCTGTGCGTCCAGGAAGCGGCGGACTCGGTCGAGCGAGCGGGCTTTGCCGAAGACGATCATGCTTTCGAGCAGCGGTGGCGACATGGTGCTGCCGGTGATGATGGCTCGGAGGAGCATGAAGTTTTCTTTGACGGACCAGGACTCTTCTTCGCCTAGTTTCTTGAGCGCGGGCTCGAGGGCTTCGTGGGTCCAGTCGGTGGCTTCGAGGACGGCGAGCTGATTTTGGGCGAAGGCGAGGGTCTCTTCGAGTGTGCGTTTCCTGGGGAGGAAGACCTCGGGCGGAGGCAGGACGCCGTCGGAGAAGAAGAAGTTGGTGAGGTCGCCGAACTGGCCGAGGGTCTCGATGCGGGTCTGCATGAGGGCGGAGATGTTGCGGAGGTAGTCGTCGCCGAAGACGCGGGTGCGGACTTCGGTGAAGAACTGCTCGGGGGAGAGGGCGCGGAGGTACTCGCCGTTGAGCCACTTGAGCTTGGTGAGGTCGAAGACTGGGCCGCCGACACGGATGTTGGTGAAGACGAAGTGCTCGACCATCTCGGGGAGGGTGAACTTTTCGGTTCCAGCGTTGATGTCGGCTGGCATGCCGCCGCCCATGAGGCCGAGGAAGTTGATGATGGCGGGGGGGAGGTAGCCACTCTCTCGGTAGTAGATGAGCGAGACGGGGTTTTTGCGCTTGGAGATCTTTGACTTGTCGATGTTGCGCAGCAGCGGCATGTGCCAGAACCGCGGGGCCTGCCAGCCGAAGGCCTTGTAGAGGAGGACGTGCTTGGGCGTGGAGGAGATCCACTCCTCGGCGCGGATGACGTCGGTGATCTGCATGAGGTGGTCGTCGACGACGTTGGCGAGGTGGTAGGTGGGGTAGCCGTCGGACTTGAGGAGGACCTGGTCGTCGACGTTGCCGTGCTCGAAAGTGATGTTGCCGCGTAGCTCATCGCGGAAGGTGGTGGAGGCGGTGAGGTCGCCTTTGTGCGGCGGGACGGCGAGGCGGATGGTGTAGGGCTTGTGTGCGGCCTGGTTTGCAGCGATTTGATCCGGTGTGAGGTGGCGGCAGGTTCCGGGGTAGCGCGGGGGGAGCTTGGCGGCTAGCTGCTGCTTGCGTGTGGCCTCGAGCTCTTCGGGGGTGCAGAAGCAGCGGTATGCGGTGGCGTTCGCGAGGAGGATCTCAGCGTGCGCGCGGTAGATCTCGGTGCGTTCGGACTGGCGGTAGGGGCCGAAGGGTCCACCGACGTCGGGGCCCTCGTCCCAGTTGAGGCCGAGCCAGCGGAGGGAGTCGAAGATCATCTGCTCGGAGGTGGAGACGAAGCGGGTGCGGTCGGTGTCCTCGATGCGGAGGACGAATTTGCCGTCGCGCTGGCGGGCGTAGATGTAGTTGAGCAGGCCGATGTAGGCGGTGCCGACGTGAGGGTCTCCGGTGGGAGAAGGGGCGATGCGGACGCGGATGGGGGCTTCTGTGCTGGTGCTAGTCATTGTGTGGGCCAAACCTTAATGCTAGCAGAGGGGGAGACAGGGAATAGGGAATAGAGAGTAGGGACTAGAAGACAACGATGCGGTGAGGGGCGACCGCGGATTTACGCGGATTAAAAGCAAAAGCGGATTCCTCCACTCCGCGCTGCGCGCTCCGGTCGGAATGACAATCCATGTGGAGTGCGTGGTCAGGGTGTTTCGCCGTGGATGGTAACGGTGAAGACGTGCTCGTTGAAGCGGTAGCTGCGCACGAGGCGGAAGGCGGAGCTGCGCTTGTGGACCTCGTACTGAGTGCCCGTGACGACGGTGGGGACGGAGAGGAGGCAGGCGGCGTTGAGCGAGGGGATGCGAGACTTCCAGGCTCCGGCGAGCATGTTGGTGATCTCTCCGAGGCCGTCGTAGACGGAGTCGTCGAGGGAGTCGATCTCCATGCCCATGAGGCAGGCGGTCATCCGGATGGCGGCGGGGGCGGTGACGAGGACGGTGTAGGCTCCGCTGAGCGCGCCGGCGAGACCGATGACGGCGGTGAGGGTGATCGGAGGGACGGCGGAGGCGACGACGGCTTCGTCGGCGACGGTGACGGGCACTCCGAGCATGAGGCCGAGGACGTCTTCGACGGCCTGGTCGAGGATGGCGGTGTCGGTGAGGGCGGGTGCTGCGCTCTGCGGGGCTGCGTCGATCACATGAACCATGGATGGTCTCTCATTTCCTGTTGCGAGGCCGCGGGGCGCGCCCCGTCGGGTGCTGTCGCTGATGGCGGATACGCTTCGCGCGCCACGGATTGTCGGTGCTTACCCTATCGGCGGATTGCAGGGAGAGGATGAGAAGGGAAGAGGGGATTTCTTTTTGTAACCGTGTCAGGTCTTTGATTGAGGAGGGCAAGAAGGTGCTTGGACAGGGTGCCTCTCAAAGGGCATAATGGCTGATCGCGCGGGCATGTGCGACGTATGAGAACGAGAAGAGAGAAGAGGAGCGGATGAGTAAGGGACATGTTGTGGTCATGGGGAGCTACGTGGCCGATGTTGCATTCAGGACAGAGAAGCTACCCGCGTGGGGCGAGACGTATATGGGATTGGAGTTCAAGCTGGGGCCTGGCGGCAAAGGATCGAACCAGGCGGTAGCGGCGGCGCGGGCGGGGGCGAATGTCAGCTTCATCAGCAAGCTGGGGCGTGACGCCTTTGGAGACCTGGCGCGGAAGACGTATCGCGAGGAGGGGATTGACGCGACGCATGTGCTGGAGACGGACTCTGCAACAGGATCTGCGGCGATCATCATCGACGCGGTGAAGGGAGAGAACGCGATTATCGTGGTTCCGGGCGCGTGCTTTGAGCTGACTCCGGAGGAGGTGGAGCAGGCGCGCGCGCTGATCGCGGAGTCGGCGATCTTTGTGACTCAGCTCGAGCTTTCGCTGCCGACTGTGGAGGCAGGGCTGAAGCTGGCGCACTCGCTGGGCGTGCCGACGATTCTGAACCCGGCGCCGGGGTGCAAACTGCCGGAGTCGATCTTTCCGTATTGCGACTACATCACGCCGAACGAGACGGAGACGGAGATTCTAACGGGCATTTGCGTGGATTCGCTGGCGAACGCGGATCGGGCGGCTGATGCGCTGCTTGCGCGCGGAGTACGCAATGTGGTGATAACGCTGGGAGCGCAGGGCGCGCTGGTGAAGAACGCGGCGATCAGGCAGCATGTGCCGGCCTTCTCCGCCGGCACGGTGGTTGAGACTACTGGCGCGGGAGATGCCTTCAATGGTGGACTTGCCGTGGCCCTGGCGGAGAAGAAGGACCTGGTGGAGGCGGTGCGTTTCGGCTGCGCGGCCGCCGGTATCTCGGTGACGCGGCCGGGAACTGCTCCCTCGATGCCGTATCGCGGGGAAGTGGATGCTCTGCTGCGGTGATGGCGTGAGATCCTGACACAGAACTAGGCGATGGACGGCTCGTATACTTGAAGGGTTGGCACTGCGCGCAGGTGCTATGATCGAAGCCTTCTGTGGAGCGTGCCAGTGAGCTTTTGGCGGGAGTTTCAAGCGGCGATCATCAGCGCGTCAGGACTCCCGACAGGTAACTCCCATTCGAGAGGCTTCTCTCAAGAGTTTGGAGAGGTAAGACTATGGCAGTGAAACAACAGGAACAACACCCCATCGTGCATTCGCCAGTTGCGGTCGAGTTGAACGGACGGCCTCTGGAGCCGAACCGGCGGATACCCCTGAACCTTGAATGGGTGGAGGAGATTCGCGTCAACACGAGCGCGGTGGAACGGCGTGCGAGCACGATTGACACGCGCCGCTCGGTGAAGAAGGAGTGGCAGGCAGCGTGGCTGCTGCGCGCGATCGCGTGCATGGACCTCACGACGCTGAGCGGTGACGACAGCGCGGAGCGCGTGAAGCGGCTGTGCGCGAAGGCGAGAAATCCGCTGCAGCGGCAGCTCGTCGAGAAGCTGGGAATCGAGGAGCTGAACCTCACCACGGGCGCAGTCTGCGTGTATCACGCGTTTGTTGAGACTGCGGTGAAAGCGCTGGAGGGGACGAGTATTCCTGTTGCCGCAGTTTCGACGGGATTCCCGGCGGGTCTGTCGCCGCTGGCGGAGCGGGTGCAGGAGATTCGCCGCTCGGTCGAGGCCGGGGCGCAGGAGATCGACATCGTCATCACGCGCGCGCATGTGTTCAACGGCGAGTGGCAGGCTCTGTACGACGAGGTTGCCGCGTTCAAGGATGCATGTGGACCGGCGCACATGAAGGCAATTCTCGGCACGGGCGACCTGCTTACGCTGCGCAATGTTGCGCGCGCGAGTGTTGTCGCCATGATGGCTGGGGCGGACTTTATCAAGACGTCAACGGGGAAGGAGGCCGTGAACGCGACGGTTCCGGTCTCGCTGGTGATGGTGCGGGCGATTCGCGAATACGCCGAGCGCACCGGGATGCATGTCGGCTTCAAGCCCGCGGGTGGACTCAAGTCGGCCAAGGATGCCCTCAAGTGGATGTCTCTGATGAAGGAAGAGCTGGGACGGCCCTGGCTCGAGCCGAGTCTCTTCCGCTTCGGTGCAAGCAGCATGCTCGCCGACATCGAGCGCCAGTTGGAGCACTTTGCTACGGGCCGCTACTCTGCCGCCTACCGTCACCCGATTGCATAAGGAGATTTTGTGAGCAACTTAATTGTGGAAGAGTTCTACGCGATGGATTACGGACCGGCGCCGGAAGACCCCAAGGAAGTAGAGCGCTGGCTGGATGAGCATAAGCGCACCTTTGATCTCTACATCGGAGGCAAGTGGCGCAAGCCTGTCTCCGGCGAATACTTCGCGACGAGCAACCCTGCGACGGGCGACAAGATCGCCGACGTAGCACAGGCGGGCGCGGCGGATGTGGATGCGGCGGTGAAGGCCGCGCGCAAGGCCCTGCCTACGTGGCAGGCACTGAGCGGACATCAGCGCGCGCGTTATCTGTATGCGCTGGCGCGGCAGGTGCAGAAGCACTCGCGGCGGTTAGCTGTGCTGGAGACGATCGACAACGGTAAGACCATCCGCGAGAGCCGAGATCTCGATATTCCGCTGGTGGCGCGCCACTTTTATCACCATGCAGGCTGGGCGCAGTTGCTGGAGAGCGAGTTTCCCGGCTACACCGCATGTGGCGTTGTGGGCCAGGTGATTCCGTGGAACTTCCCGCTGCTGATGTTTGCGTGGAAGGTGGCTCCGGCGCTTGCTGCAGGCAACACGGTCGTCATCAAGCCGGCGGAGTACACGCCGCTGACGGCGCTGGCGCTTGCGGAACTGGCGGACGAGATTGGTCTGCCTCCGGGAGTTCTGAACGTAATCAACGGCGATGGCCGCACTGGCGCGCTGCTGGTGGAGCACGACGATATCGACAAGGTAGCGTTTACCGGCTCAACCGAAGTAGGCCGGATGATTCGCAAGGCTACGGCGGCTTCGAGCAAGAAGCTCTCGCTTGAGCTGGGCGGCAAGTCGCCGTTCATCGTGTTCGATGACGCGGACCTGGACTCCGCGGTCGAGGGACTGGTCGATGGCATCTGGCTCAACCAGGGGCAGGTCTGCTGCGCGGGCTCACGGCTGCTGGTGCAGGAGCGTGTCGCCGAAGTTCTCTACGAGAAGATTCGCGCGCGGATGAAGACGCTGCGTGTGGGATCGCCGCTCGACAAGGCCGTCGATATTGGAGCGATTGTCGCTCCGGTGCAGCTTGAGCGCATCCGGTCGCTGGTGGATCAGGGAGTCACGGAAGGTGCGACGTGCTGGCAGCCGGAGTCGGCGCTGCCTGCCCGGGGGCTTTACTTTCCTCCGACTCTGCTGACGGGAGTTCATCCAACGGCGACGGTGGCCCAGGAGGAGATCTTCGGCCCGGTGCTGGCGGCGATGACCTTCCGCACGCCGGCCGAGGCGGTGGAGCTGGCGAACAACACGGCCTATGGCCTTGCTGCCAGCATCTGGAGCGAGAGCATCAACGTGGCGCTCGATGTGGCCTCGCAGGTCAAGGCGGGAGTCGTGTGGGTGAACAGCACGAACCTGTTCGATGCGTCGTGCGGCTTTGGCGGTTATCGCGAGAGCGGGTATGGGCGCGAGGGCGGGCGCGAGGGAATGTATGAGTACCTCGAGACGACGTGGCACAAGAAGGCGAACCACAAGCGCGCCACGAAGCCCGCTCCGGTGGCCGAGGCTAACGGCAACGGTGCGTTGCACTCCATTGACCGGACGGTGAAGCAATATATCGGCGGCAAGCAGGCGCGGCCGGACTCGGGATACAGCTTCCCGGTTTATGGGCGCGATGGAAAGCTGATTGGCGAGGCTCCGCTGGGCAACCGCAAGGATATTCGCAACGCAGTCGAGGCGGCTCGCAGTGCAGGGAAGTGGGCGAAGGCTCCGGCGCACACGCGGGCGCAGGTTCTCTACTACATTGCGGAGAACCTGATCCAGCGGCGCGGTGAGATTGCGGCAGAGCTGGCGAAGATGGTCGGTGAGGAGCAGGCAGGCGCAGAGGTGGAGTTGAGCATCGAGCGCATCTTTACTTATGCAGCGTGGTGCGACAAGTACGACGGCCAGGTGCATAATCCGCCGATGCGCAACGTGGCGCTGGCGATGAATGAAGCGATCGGTGTGGTTGGCATCCTTTGTCCGACGGAGGCTCCGCTGCTGGGATTGATGTCGCTTGTGCTGCCGGCCATTGCGGCGGGCAACACAGTTGTTGCGGTTCCGTCAGAGAAGCACGCGACGATCATCGGCGATCTCTACCAGGTTTTCGACACGAGCGATCTTCCGGGTGGGGTAGTGAACATTGTCGCCGGGCGGCCTGCCGAACTGGCGAAGACGCTGGCGGAGCATGATGACGTCGACGCCATCTGGAGCTTCCGCGAGCCGGCGGATGCGACGCTGGTGAAGGCGGCTTCGATCGGCAACCTGAAGCAGGTCTGGACCAACGACAGGCATGACATCGACTGGTTTGATGCAAAGCAAAACGAAGGACGCTACTTCATGCGGCACGCGACGCAGATCAAGAACATCTGGGTACCTTACGGGGAGTAGTTCGTTTTCAATGGGGAACGGAGAGCCGCTTCGCCGGGAACGTCGGGGAGCGGCTCTTATTTTATGGAGCGAAGCTCTGAGGGCGGGCGGTGAAGGGGCTACGGGCGCTCACCCAACATCTGTTGAATATCGTCTTCGGCCAGGACTAGCCCCAGTCGGGCTTCCAGGAGGGAGGCCCTCGATGCGAACACAGCCGCGTGGCTCTTCGCCACCGTTGAGGCGAGCTCCGCGCTCTGGTCAAATCGTTTGTCGTTGATGCGAGCAGCTTCCTCTCTTGCCTTGAGGGCCTCGGTCGCGACGGCGACAAGTTTATCGAGCTGTTCAACCTTATCGTATGCGGCGGCGACTGCAATGGACACGTCAGATTCAGTCTGCGCGAGCTGAGTCTCTGCCATTGCAAGCTGGATCTTTGCCTGCCTCAGTTGAGCTTCGCGGGCACCGCCATCGAAGAGGTCGTAGGTGACGACGCCACCAAATGTCCCGAAGTTGTGTACGAGGAAGGGCACACCACTCTGGTAGCTCTGACGCGCGATTCCGCTGATATCGGGAATATACGCTGCCCGGGCGGCCGAAACGCCTGCCTTCGCCTTCTCCACAGCCTGTTGGGCGGTGAGGACCTTTGGGTTGTGCTCCTTTACTGCAGAGATCGCTTCGGTACGCGATGGCAAAGCCGGAGCATTGCCCAGCGCATTGGGATCTAAATTAAGCCTTGTTCCGAGCGGAAGGCCCAATACGTCGTCAAGTTGCAGTGTCAGATCATCGATGGAGAGCTGTACGGTGAGGACTTCATGTTGCTGATCTAGAAACGCTGCGTGGCTTTCCAGAGCAGCTACCTCGAGTGAACGCCCTTCAGAGACGGCGCGCATGCTTTCCTGCTCGTTTGTAGCCGCAGCCGCTACGGACTCCTGAGCGGCGCTCAGATGCGCTTGTGCCGTGAGAATGTCGAAGTACAGTTTATGAACCAGAAGCGAAATGGAGTTCTCGGCATCTCTTTCCTGGATTTCCGCCGTTGTTACATCTGCTTCCGCCGCCCTGTCGCCAGCATGAATTTTGAAGTATTGCGTCAGTGGCTGCTCGAGCCCTGTGCCGCTTGTGTATGCAGTTAGAGCGCCTTGCTCGAGACGCAGCGTCTGACTGGGGATGGGGCCTGTAATGGCAGAGTTTCCGAATGTTCCGGCAGGAACCACCACGCCTTGAAGGGCCGTCAGATAAATTGACGTCGATTGATTTGTGATGTGGGGATAATAGTGCGATCGCGCGATCGTGTGCTTCTCACGGCTTTCAGCGGTTGCCAGCTGCGCCAATCTAAGATGACGGTTGTGTTGCATCGCCATCTCGATGGCCCGTGGGAGTGTCAACGCGATCGCAGGCCGATGGTCCACGTTATTTCCGGGAGGGGTCGGAGCCTCCTGGGCCATGACACCTGGTATCAGCATGAACGGTACCACCAAGGCCGTAGTGAGAATGCGAAGGCGCCGTGTCTCCCACGGAAGGACACCGCTTACAACGCTTACATACGATACGTTAGCTATCTCTCTCAATCGCATCAGGCCCTCTGCGCCTTTGCTGCGGCGAGCGCTTGTTTGTACTGAATGTTGAGTGATCCAGCGAGCATGGAATAGGTCTTGCTCGCGGAACCAGGCTGTGGAGTCGCCTCTGCCATGAGTCTTACCTCGGGGAAGATCCGGTGGAGGGTTCGGCCTCGCGGTCCGTTGTTGCTCCCGACGCATGAATCGCAACTACCGCGGAAAACCCCGGCCGCAATTGGCTGATCTGTTGCCCCTGATCCAGATCAATCCTGACCGGAACACGCTGGACGATCTTCGTGTAGTTGCCCGTTGCATTGTCTGGAGGTAGGAGAGCGAACTGCGAACCGCTGGCCGGTGAGATTTCAGAGACATGGCCGTGGAAGGTTTGGGAAGGGAGAGCGTCGATGTGTATATCGACGGGGTCACCAGTCCGTACTCTCTCCAACTGTGTTTCCCGGTAGTTCGCCTCAACCCAGATGCCGCTCTGCACTAAAGGAACGATCTGTACGCCTGCTCCCACTAGTTGGCCGGGATGAACGCGGAACTCACCCACCGCACCATCGGTGGGTGCGAAGATTTTGGTGTAACTGAGATTGACCTCTGCCACGGTGATGGCGTCCTTCTTCGCATCTATTTGTGCCAGGATTCCGGCATCCTTCGCGTCGAGTGCCGCGCGCTGTTGCCTTGCTCCGGCCAGAGCGGCCCGAGCACTAACGATGGCTTCCTCAGCTCTGGAGAGGTCTGCCGTATGGCCTTGCACTCCTGCAACGGTACTTAATTTCGCGGCCTCTGCCTGCTCGAACTGCTGATGCGTGGTTGCCTTTCCAGCGAGCAACGCCTGTTGCCGCTTAAATTCACTCTCGGCCTGCGCGGCGCTCGCCTGGCTTGCTGCAATGCCTGCCTGGGCGGCGGCCATTGCGGCCTGTGCCTGACCGATTCCCGCTTGAGCCGCGGCGATACTCGCATCAGCTGCACGCTTTGCATCCTGATTCGCGGTGTATTCAGCCTTCGCAGCGGCGAGAGCGGCTCTTGCTTCACCGACGACAGCCTTGTAGTCAGCATCATCAAGCTCCACAAGAAGCTGTCCTGACTTGACCGGCTGGTAATCTCCGATCGTCACACGGCGCACCGTGCCGCTGATCCGCGTACTTAAAGACGTCTCGTCCGCTTTCACATACGCGTCGTCGGTCCTTTGGACTCTAGCCTTAGATTCGCCTGTAGTCCAGTGTCCACGGATGAAGAGAAAGAAAGCAACCGCTATGCCGAGCACCAAGATTGGGACCAAGACAGTGCGTTTTAGCATGATTCAGAGAACCCTCCATCTTGCCGCTGCACGTGAAGTAATTGCCAGGTCCCCGTACTGTGTCGACGATTGTACCCGACATCCCATGACCCGATCAGGGAGTTCTTCAGGTACGGCCGATTTCCTTCGTTTGAACCCACTGCAGTTTGAAACAACTGAGGTAGCCCTTTATAGCTCGACGAAGCGGAGCGAGGCTGTTAGGCTGGCCTCCGAGATGAGTAAACAACCAGATATTCCAGCGCAGAATTCACCCCTACCGCGCCATGATGGGGAACTGAAGATCAGCAGATGTAGCCGACCGGCGAATGCTAAGGCGTGGAGCTGCTGGGAAAGAGCATGACGGGTATCCACTCGCAGACACAGAAAGGCCTCCATCGCGGAGGCCTTTTCTTTGCTGTACGTTCCGGTGATTTTCCACCGTCTCTGGGAGGGCGGGCTGTACTTGCCCCTTATGCCCTCGATCTTGGATGGCTTCGAAAGCGACGGAACAGCCTCGTCATCCGAGGCTCACCGTCTCTGCCGGAGTCTTGTCGCGCTTGATGTGGTTATTGATCTCGTCATACTCCGCGTCGGAGAGGCGGAAATTCAGGGCCGGGACGACATCCTCGATCTGAGCCGCGTTGCGCCCACCTACAATCGCCGCCGTGATGCCGGGATGATGGAGCGTCCAAGCAATTGCAACGACGCCAGCCGATACACTGTGGCGTGATGCGATTGTCTTGAGAAGATCTGCCCACCCGAGGTTCCGCGAGAGTAGAGGCTCTTGGTAATTCTTGGCACGCTTCCGGAAATCATCCTCAGGAAAGTTCGCCACGCGCTCCTTCGTCATTTTTCCCGTCAGCAATCCCGAGTGCATCGGCGCGTAGTTGATCGTACCGATGTGATGCTCCTGGCAGAACGGGAGGATCTCGCGTTCGATGTTGCGATTGATCATTGAATACGGCGGCTGATTCGACGTGATGGGCGCAATTTTCATGACACGCTCCATATGAGCCACGTCAAAGTTCGAGACGCCAATCCAACGAACTTTGCCTTCTTTGTGCAGGTCGGCCATCACGCTCCAGCCTTCTTCAATATCCTCTTCCGGCGTGGGCCAATGCATTTGATAAAGATCGATGATCTCCACCTGCAAACGCCGCAGGCTGTCTTCTACCTCGCGACGAATTTCCTTGAGGCTGTTGCCGGTCTCGCGCTTCTCATTCCACGTGCGAGAGCACTTGGTGAAGATGTAAGGCTTGGTCGATGCTGTCTTTAATGCCTTTGCGACGATTTCCTCTGAGTGACCGAGGCCATATACCGGAGCTGTGTCGATCCAGTTCATTCCCAGGTCAAGAGCACGATGAATCGCAGCGACGGAGTCGTTATCGTCTTGCGGCCCCCAAGATGATGTGAGACCACCGCCCCCAATCGCCCAGGTTCCGAGACCGATTCGAGAGAGGTAGAGATCGGAATTCCCCAGTAGATTCTTGTTCATTGACAGTTCGATGCTACAAGGCGGCGGAGAGGTTCAACCGTTTTTGTGGATGACTCATGCTGGGGCGCGCAGCGGATTCCTTATGGAGCCTCCCGGCGTCCGCGATGCTGATCAGAGGTTCGGGACGCAGAAGCTTCCTTCAGTGACTTCTCCGGACAGTTCTCCGCGGAGGAAGTTGGGAGCTCGGAGCATACTGTCCAGGCGTGACACCGAGAACACGTTTGAATTTCTTCGTGAAGTGACTCTGATCAGTGAAGCCCACCAAGTTGGCCACATCCACGAGAGGCGTGCCAACCCGTAAGAGAGATGTAGCGATCTCAATACGGAACTGGGTCAGGTAGGCGTGGGGCGTTAGTCCGACAGTATCCCTGAATATCCTCAGGAAGTGGGAAGCGCTGAACGAGGAAAGTTCGGCAAGTTCCGTGAGGTTCAGGTTCTGCTCGTAATTTGCTTCCATATATTGCCGTGCCAGGTCGATTTTGGCTTTGTCCGATGTTGGTTCGAAGACACGGCCAACGATCTCTGAGTGCCTTTCTGCCAGACGTGAAAAAATTGAGAGGAGAAGGGATTCAAAACGCAGCGTCTCTCCATCCTGTTCTAGTTCACGATGGAGTTGAAGAAGGCTTGAGGCCAATTCATTGTCCTGAACGAACGGTTCCTTAAACCTAAGGTCTTGTGAAACGAAGTTTAATGAGGCCGAGTTGAAGAGCTTCTCTTCGAGGTAAAACATACGGAAGCTCCAACCGGGGGAATTGGCAGGGGCAGGAGCATGAATTTCACCAGGATTCAGTAGAAGAACCGTCCCTGTTCCCAGGAAGTGGTTTGCTCTCCGACAATACGAACTCATGGATCCACGTTCGACTACACCAATTGCCGGAAAACGGTGGAAGTGCTTCGCGAACTGGTAATGTCTGTATGAGCCCTGAAATAGTTCAACCCCCTCAAGTCTCGAGTGGCGCCATATTCGGGCGCGGTCACCGGGCTCAAGAGGCCTGTCGCCATGATCCAGCTGAACATTTGAGTCTACGTTGCTCAGTACCTGCGACGAACTGCGGTCAGGAGAAGCACCACCGCCATCTTGACTTGAACCGACCACGTCTTAAGTTTATCAGTAACTTTAACCTTTCGTTCAAAAGGCGATTTCGTACAATCTCTCCGATTCACTTTGATCCCACAATCTAACTTGTGGGCAGATTGCACGAACAGTTCCTGGGTCGGATTTCTCTTAGCCGCTTTTTGATCTTTTTCCTCTTTACGGGGATGGCGTTTCTGGCAGCAAGGGCGCAGCGTGCCCCAGTCTCTGCCGACACCCCATGGCAGCCGCCTCCCAATCTATTCGGTGGCGGCCCGATACCGCTCTATCGGCATGAAGCAGTTCTTCAAGATGGCGGTGCCTATACGCTCGGCCAGTTGATCGACATCGCCGAAGCGAACAATCCCTCGACCCACGCCGCATGGGAACGTGCCCGTGTAGCAGCTGCCTCGGTCGGGATCGCAAAAAGCGAACTCTATCCTACTGTCCTGGCTGCTGCTGCAGGAAAGACTTTCAAGAATGCGCCGCTGCTCTACCAATCTTTCGTTCTACAAGACATCGGGGCCTTTGAGACGGCGCTTACGCTCAACTACACGCTTGTCGATTTTGGAGCGAGAAGGGATGAAATCTCTGCAGCCAAGGCGCAACTGCTTGCTGCAAATCTCAGTTTCAACAACGAACACCTCGTGCTGATTCAACAAGTGTCGGCAGCTTATTACAACCTCCTCAATGCGATCGGTCTTCGGGAAGCTGCGGAGGTCAATCTGCATGATGCCCAGGCAGTAGAAGTTGCAGCCCGTGACCGGAAAGCAAATGGGCTGGCAACGCTTCCGGACGTGCTCGAGGCGCATGCCGCTACTGCGAAAGCAGACTACGACCTGCAAAGCGCGCTTGGGACAGAACAGACCGCATTCGGTGATCTGGCAACAATTATGACCGCTACGCCAATCAAACCGTTCAAGGTGCAGGAGCTTAATGACATCGTGATCCCCGAGGCATTGGACAGAAGTGTTGAAGATGCTATCGAGAGTGCCTATCAAACCCGCCCCGATCTCCTCGCGGATATTGAGCGTGTTCGAGCAGCAGACGCAGAGGTCAAATACGCGCGCTCGGCCTACTTTCCGAAACTTGAATTTGATGGCTCGAAGGGTTGGCTTCGTGCCTGGGGACAGCAGGAAAAGTTTGGTGGGACCTACGGCAAGACATATACCTACGATGCTCGATTGAGCCTTACGTGGACAGTCTTTGACGGTTTCAAACGGGAGAGTCGATTGGCCAAAGCGAAGGCCGAGCGTGCGGAGGCCGAGGAAGAGGTCCGCGAGAGAGAAGACAGAATAACTGATCACGTATGGGGTGACTACGCGAATGCGGTTACCGCGTTACACGAGCGTCAAGCGGCCACATCTCTCCTCAATGCGTCGAGCGAGTCCTACTCTGCGGCCGTTGAGTCCTACAAAGACGGCGTACGAAACATTCTGGATGTTCTTTCCGCAGAAAGAGATCTTGCCCACGCAAGAGCGGTTGACGTGACTGCCCGAACTCAGGTTCTCCAGACATTCATGAATCTGGCATTCAGAACAGGCGATCTGCTGACACAACATCCGAAAGGGAATCATCCGTGAATTCGGAACGACACGCTGGGCGCAAACAGTCCATTCAGATTATGAGATACATAGCCGCGATGGGAATCTCGACGATCGCTTTCGGGCTGAGCGGTTGTTCCTTCTCGCCCTCGATCAATGTCATGGGGTCGTACTTTCCTGCCTGGATCGTCTGTTGCGTAGCAGCGATTGGGGTAACAGCATTGGCGCACTCTCTCTTCGGGCGCTGGAAACTTTTTGGTGAGCTTTGGCCTCTGCCTCTGCTTTATCCCTGCCTGATCTGCTTTTTGAGCTGCATCTTGTGGCTCACCTTCTTTCGATAGTGAGGCCTTGCTTGAGCGACAATAAACAATCATCGAAGTACACTCTGCGCGGACATCTGATTAGCGGTTTCATTGTCCTCGGCGCTCTTCTGACGGGAGTGGCCGTCCTATACACGGTTACCAACTATCCTCGGACGGACGACGCCGAAGTGGTGGCCAACCTGATCGGGATGGCACCTCTCGTTGCCGGCCCGGTTGTCGAACTTCCAGTTCGGGATAACGATTTTGTGAAGAAAGGAAGCCTCCTTTACAAGATCGATGATCGCCCGTATCTGTACGCGTTGCAGGACGCTCTAGCCGCACAGCAGCGCCTTGAGGGAGATATCGAGAACGAAACCCGCCGAATCTCAGCCCAGGAAAGCACTGTCGATGTGGCAAATGCCGGAAGACAAAATGCACTCGCGAATGAGTCCAGGACCGACGATGAGATCAAAGTGAGTGAGGCTGCGATTGCCCAGGCAAGCGCAGCCCTCACGCAGGCACGCGCCGACGCTGATTATGCAGTAGGAAATTTACACCGTATCGAGCCTCTACTCGCAAAAGAATTCGTTACTCCCGATGATGTGCACCGTGCCAGATCGTTAGCTGAAGCAAAGACAGCTGCTGTGGAACAGGCGCAGTCGAATCTTGCGCTTGCGAAAGCGAAGCTGCTCTCTGCAACCGCGCAGAAACAGCAGGCAGTCGCGCAACTTGCGCAGACCGAGGCGCAGGTCAAGGAATCGTCTCAGGCCGTCCTCGTACTGGCTCCTTTGATCGCACAACGAGAGAGCAGGGCAGCGGCCGTTCGCTTGGCGCGTTACAACTACGAGCAATGCAGCGTGGTCGCGCCGTTCGATGCACGTGTCACAAACCTAACGATCTCGGAGGGAGAATACGCCAAGGTCGGGCAGCAACTTTTTACGCTGATCGATACGCGGACATGGTGGGTATTGGCAAACTTCCGTGAAACTCAAATTGAGCATCTTCAAGTTGGGACACCGGCAGATATCTATCTCATGGCTAATCTGCACAAGAAGCTACAGGGAAAGGTGGAGAGCGTCGGATATGGTGTGACTCCTGACCCGGATGTCGTCGGCAAGCTGTCTCAGGGCCTGCCTGATGTCCAGCGAACCCTCAATTGGGTACGGCTTGCGTCACGCTATCCGGTCCGAATCAAAATCATGGATCCACCGCCGGGCGGTTTGAGGGTTGGAGAAGTCGCCATTGTCGGGATGCAGCCAGGATCATGAGTGACACCGCTATTGATGCTGTTGCAATCGCCGGGCGCCCGCCGGACTACTCAAGGTTTGGCTCACTTTGGGCACTCCTTCAGGCAGAACTGAGCTCGTATCCAGGCCGGCCGCTTCTGGTCTTTCGGATCGTTCTGTCGTGCACGTTGGTGATGTTTTGCATTCTGGTGTTCCGTATACCGGGAGCCGCTCTAGGCGCCTATTATCCGCTCCTTGTATCCCGGGACAATCTGCATTCGACAAGACGCTCCGCGGTGTGGATTGCGGCAACATGTGTCTTGGGAAGTGTCGAGGTTGTGCTAGGTGCGATGTTATTTATCGGCTCTCCCTTCCTGCATCTTGCCTGGGTCTGCGCGAGCCTCGGCGCTGTCTTTTATCTCATCAGTTCTCTCAAGGTGTATGAGGCCGCACTTGCATCAGGTCTCTTCATCGCGAACACAATCACGACTTGGGACCAGCCTGTCGCTGCCGATTGGAGACTGCGTCAGACACTTTTCACTTTGCTTGCCATTCTCATCGGATGTGCAGCATCCGTGTTGATCGAGTATCTGTTCTCCCGCACCCACCCGCCAGATGCAGTAATCGGTGGCATTCAACAGAGACTCTATCTCATCGGGGAAATCCTGCAGGGATACGTCAACGGCAAGCCCGTCAGGATGAAACTAGTCCATGAAGTGAGGCGCTCTTCAGGAAGAGGTACCGGCGCTCTGCGGGAGCTGGTCTCACAGGCAGGGTACAGTTTTGAGGAGCAACAGCGCCTTTCAACAGCAGTCGCATTAGCTGGGAGACTGATCGATCTTGCCGCGACTTTAACCGAGACCGGCCATACCCTTTCGGCTCATGATCGAGAGCTATGTGCAGTCATTGGTCAGAATGTTGTGCTCATCCGGGGAAGTCTATCGCGTCGGGAAATCCCAGAGTGGATCGATATTGACGGCAAGTACGAGACCGGCACTCCAATCCTCATCGAAATCGAACGCACCGTGGATCTGTTGGCGGAGAGCCTGTCGCAGCCGATGTGGGATGGAAGCGAGCAGAATCTGGGACACCATGTGCCAGAGCCAAGCCGCCGCATATTTGCCGCTGATGCATTTAGCAGCAAGGAGCACGCAAAGTTCGCCATTCGCGGGGGCGTCAGCGCAATCGCGTGCTACATGTTTTACATGAGTGTCGGCTGGATCGGCTTGAGTGCATCAGTCACCACTTGTATTCTGACAGCCCTGCCCATCACAGGTGCCGCGAGACATAAGCAGCTGATGCGTTTTGCTGGAGTTGTGCTCGGAGCGTGCGCAATCGGTTTTACAGCTCAAACGCTCATCCTGCCGCAGATCGACTCCATCTTTAGTTACACGTTGCTCTTCGCCTCCGTCATTTTCCTGGGGGCGTGGATCGCAACATCCGGCCCACGCATTGCGTACTGCGGGGCTCAGATTGTTCTTGCATATGAGCTGGTCAACCTAAACCGCTTTTCAATCAACCCGTCTCTGGTACCCGCACGTGACACAGTGCTGGGGATCGTTTTGGGTATCGGCGCGATGTGGCTCATCTTTGATCACCTATGGGCAACGTCTTCTACACGGTCATTGCGGTCTATGCTTGGGGCCACAATCCGTGAGATTGCCGAACTGGAGGTGGCATCCACGGAACAGGCGGAACAGGCAGGCGACGTGCTTCTTGAGAGAAGAACAAATGAGATCATGGAGAACTTTGAGAAACTGCGAACCTTGGTCGACGTCTCGATCTTCGAGGCTTTCCCAAAAGCCATGCCGGATGAAGTTCTCCTACAGCGCACAAGAGATTATTTGCCGCAGTTGCGTGCCGCTCTGCTGATCAAGACCGGTTTAATTCATCATCGGACGGTTTCTGGGAACCAGTGTCGGAGCGATATCGCCGTTCAGGTCCAACAGCGCTGCTCGGAACTGTTGGTCGAAACCGCTCGTCACGTCGAAGCTGATTCGCCTGATATCCGTGTAGCACAGGCCGCTGTCGACCACCAGATCCAACAAAGGCTGCGCTCAGATGCCGACCTCATACGGACGGGAGGCCTCGAGTGCGACCTGACCGAACTACGCCTATGCTCGTCTCTGTTCAATGTCGTGCGCCATCTGATAAGCACGACGTAAGATGGCGGGTTATGCGTAGATATTGTACGGAATCCAATGGTGATGGCGATAACGTACTATCAATCGAAAATGCAATAGGCGCAATATCGGTCTGATGATCTACCGTCCCCCGACGGAGTATCGCGGCGGCCCGGGAGCTTGCAGATAGACAGAACCAGACGGGCTTCTGCTTACTCTTGCGACGTGACACCTGTGGCTGCTCTGGAGGGGGCCCGGTTAGATAGAACGGGGTGCCTCATGCATTTTATGAAGATCGTCTTTCTCGCTCTGGTTGCGTCGCCTGTGACGCTGTTTTCCGCTGCTTATGGGCAGCAGGATCCGTCCGCAGTCTCGCGGACCGCATTGCCCATCGTGATCACGAAAAGCGTTAGTGCAAAGAATGCCCATCCGGGTGACGTAGTCTACGCCAAGACAACTCAAGCTTCTCGGTTGCCTGATGGTACGTCGGTACCATCAGGAAGCAGGGTTTTTGGCCGTGTCGTCAGTACCTCAGGCTCTGTTACGGGAAGGGGCGATGCTATTTCGCAAGAGAGTTACCTGACAATTCGGTTCGACTTCGTGCAAATCGCAAACGAGAAGCTTCCTCTTAACGCCCATGTACGTGCGATGGCGGACCCCATCGCGAGCGAAGAAGCGCAATCGCCCGCAGCAAACGATATCGACCCCAAAGGCGCACTGACTCAAATTGGGGGAGATCAGATCACACCTTCGCTACGCGACGTTGTCGACCAGGATGGGCGGATTGTCGCACAGAATCGTCGCCACGGAGTCTATGCCCGGCTTCTTCCGAATAGCACTTGCAGCGGCACCGATATAGAGGTCTCTGTGGGGATATATTCAGCGTCGGCCTGTGGCCTCTACGGCTTCACTGGAATCCACGCGGGCGGCATCGGATCCCCTCATTCTCACCCCGACTTGACTCTCAGTTCGACCGAGTACACACCAAAGGTGTGGCGCAACACCACCGCACTTCTAGAAGTTGTCGGCGCGCAAAGAGAGTGGCAAGAGTGAATTGAATGACAGAGCGTGCTCAGGCACTACGGACGTCGTAGGTGTGCAGAGTCGACACTGCATTCAACGAGCATCCAGCAGATCGTGACGACTTGAAGGAGCTTGATCGTTCGGCTTGTGTCTTTCGGCACATGGCAACCGCTATCGCCGAGTGTATGCGCTGCCTCATGCTCGTGCAGGATTAGCGATGCGTCCGATGTGCTCATTTCAGGTATGCCCTCACCAGTTCAATCATGTCTTCTGCCAGTTCGTGCGGATTTGCTGTTGACCTTTCGGGCGTCAGCAAATGCAGCCGGATGTGGTCTTCGAGCACTTCGGCCATAAGACTGTTGATACCGCCCCGGATGTTCGCAAGGAGCAGGAGAACATCTGCGCAGTCGTCCTCGGAGGTCAGCGAACGTTCGATGGAATCGACCTGCCCGCGAATACGTTTGATACGGGCAACGAGTCTCTGCTTTTCTTTATCGATGTGCGACATGGTCTTGCATACCCTAGGGGGATATGATACAAGATGGAAGGCGCAAGTGTCATGCGCAGGAGAAACTGAAGCACTTATGAGCATAAATTCCGCACAAGAGCCTCCTAGTACCCCGAGTGCCTCCCTGTGGTGCGATGAGCGCTCTGGAACCCGCCTCTAGCTTCCGCTATCGGCGATTTCTCACCGCTCATCTCAGCATACGACCTGAGATTTGAGCGCGTGAGATTGTGGCCCAAGACGGCCAGCCTCACACCTCCCCAACCGATGACCCGATCATGTGTCCTACCGGCTACGCCTTTTCGTGAGTAGCGGTCAGGCGTGTGACTTGGATCGCGCAAGGAGGAACCATGAACTACGTTCAGAACAATAAGACCTTTGCTGCCCGTGAGCCGAATCCACTCGTCCGGGTATGGCGTTCGAGCGGTGACCCTGGAATGCCACTCGTCTCAACTTGGGTAAGGGCTGAATTCACAAAACTACGTCCAACTCTCCCGACTCGTCGAGCGGCGAGATAGGAGGATTATGCGCATAGCAGAGCAAGAGACGGATACCGTGACCACAGCACCCGCAGCGGGAGTTGTGGTTCGGAGCGCATGGCAGCGGCGCATTCTGACCTTCCTGATGGTCTTCGGCCCCGGCCTGATCGTCATGGAGGCTGACAACGACGCTGGCGCAGTCTCAACCTATATGCAGGCCGGTGGTCAATACGGCCTGCACTTGCTCTGGTTGCTCGTAGTGCTGTTGCCCATCTGCTACTTCATTCAGGAGATGGTCGCTCGTCTCGGCATCGCGACGGGCAAGGGCCATTCCGCGATGATCTATGAGCGGTTCGGTAAGTGGTGGGGGCGGTTTTCGCTCATCGACCTGCTCGCCGTCAATTTCCTCACTCTCATCACGGAGTTCGCGGCGATCTCGCTTGCTCTCAGCGCACTCGGCATCAGTCCTTACATTTCAGTTCCTATCTCCGCCGTCGGATGGACGCTGATGGTTGTGACCGGAAGCTACCTGCGCTGGGAGCGGATCGTCATTGCGCTGTGCTTGATGGATTTGACGTGGTTTGTCCTCGCTTCTATGCTCCATCCGCATTGGGCTACCGTCGCCCATAACTCTGTCATTCCTACCATGCCGGCAGGCGGCATCAACAGCAGTCTTGTCTTTCTTGTTATCGCTATCGTCGGCACAACCATCGCGCCGTGGCAGCTCTTCTTTCAACAGAGTTGTGTCGCGGAGAAGCGTCTACGCTTTGCCGACTTGAAATGGGCGCGGCTGGACACGCTCATTGGAGCCACCTTCACAGTTTGTGTTGCTGGCGCAATGATGCTGGTCGGGAGCTACGGTTTCGAACATAAAGTCGCCTTTCAAGACCCGGCGCAGCTTGCGCTGGCGCTGGGTCCAATCGCCGGCAACTTCGTTCGCAATGGCGTTCTGCTGCTGATGGTGAACGCCGCCGTTCTCGGAACGACGGCCATCTCACTCGCCAGTGCATGGGCGTATGGCGAAGTGCAAGGGTGGGAGCATTCCTTGCATAAGAAGCTCTGGGAGGCACCGGGCTTTTATGCGACGTACATCGCCTGTGTTGGTGCAGCAGCAGCCATTGTGCTGATTCCGCATGTGCCGCTGCAGTTGGTCATTATTAGCGTGCAGGTCTTCGCGGGACTCATCCTGCCCTCCGCCATCATCTTTCTTCAATTGTTGCTCAATGATCGCGAACTGCTCGGTGAACGCTGGGTCAACCGCCCATGGAGCAACTACATCAACTGGACGATCATCGTCGTCCTCTTTGCCCTGTCGCTGCTTCTGGCAGCACAGGTGATCCTTCCAAATCTATTTCGGTGAGGTGAGTTATGGCAACGATGGGAGCATCTCCAAACATGAACGAATTTCGCGTCATTCATCCGCTGGATGACGTTGCAGAGCAGAAGTGTTCGACCGAAGGGCTTGGCAAGATTCGGATGACACGGGCGGTCTGTGTTTCTCTCGGAGTGCTGCGGGCCTATCTGATTCTGATGACGTTGATGCTCGGCTACCACGTCCTCGATCTCTCCGGTCTTCTGCACAAGATTCTCTAAGCGATTTCAACACTAAGGAGGAAGTATGGACGACCCGGTTCCAAGTGAGCCTCCGCATAGCCGGAGGCTGGCGGCATACCCTCTCTGCGCGTGACGTCGCATGATGCTCTCCGCTCGCAGCAGGGGATCTCCGCCCACTGCGCGAGCTTATTGAACAAAGCTCCGTAACAACTGAGTGCCTGCGTAAGAGACAGACGCAAGCGAACGACTCACTGGCGAGCCGGACAGCGGCTCGGCCCAGAACGGTAGAGGTGCGCCGACATGACTGTGGGCCACGCTACATCGGAGGCTACGATGAACCACCTCAAACTGATGAACGATGTCTGGACCTACAACGCAAATATCCGCGCCGAAGATGGCCCACAGCCACACACGGGATGGAGAGCAGTACTTGATACCGTTTTGATCCCGCTTATCTTCATTCTCGCTCTAGTCTTGTTTTCCATGCTGATGAGCCATTCCGCTTTTGCCCAGGCGGGAAGCGGCAGGATTGCCGGTTCTGTGAAAGACACGACGGGCGCCCTTATTTCCGGCAGTGATGTCACGCTGATCAATACGACGACCGGTGTGACTCAGAAAACAACCAGCAACGGCGAGGGGGTATTCAACTTTCCTGTGGTCCCTGTCGGGCAGTATGAACTGGACGTAACCGCATCCGGCTTCACGCCGTACAAGCAGACGAACAAGATCAAGATCGATGTCAACACGGCGCTGTCGATCGACGTGCCGTTGCAGGTTGCACAGGCCTCCTCGGAGATCACCGTCACCGAAAATACGGCTGAGGTCCACACCACCGACACCCAGATCGGTCAGACCATCGAGAGCAAGCAGGTGGTCGATATCCCGCTCAACGGGCGCAGCTACACCGACCTGCTGGCCGTACAGGCGGGTGTCTCTCCCATTACCACCAGCGGCGCGGGCAACACCAGCTCTGGCGGCGGCTTCGGTACTGTGCCCGCAGCAGGCCAGGCCAATACCGGGCAGTTCTCCATCCACGGCCAGCGCGAGTCGGACAACGCATATTACCTTAACGGAGCAAGCGTGCAGGAAAGCATAGGTCAGCAGGCCGGCATCATTCCGAACTTGGATTCGATTGCCGAGGTTCGCATTCTTTCAAGCAACGTCGATGCCGAGTATGGCAGCTTCACTGGCGGCATCATCAACGTTGTCACAAAGTCCGGCACGAACAGCTTTCATGGCAACCTCTTCGAGTTCTTCCGCAACACGCACCTCGATGCGCGTAACTACTTTTCGCCGGAGCGTGCAGCATTCCATCAGAATCAGTACGGCGGCACCATCGGAGGCCCGATCCGCAAAGATAAGATCTTCTTCTTCGGCGACTACCAGGGCCAACGCTATATCCAAGGCATCGAGACCGGCTCCGTCAACGTCCCCACCAGCGCGAATCGTACCGGAGATTTTACGAACTCAGCAGCAAGCCTCACCGGGACCGTCAACGGACCTTACGTGGCTCAAACTCTAAGCCAACGTCTCGGCTATCAGGTCAATCAGGGCGAGCGCTTCTATACCCAAGGCTGCACGCAGTCGAGCCAATGCGTCTTCCCGAACGCCACTATCCCCATGAACGCATGGGGCAACGCACCCGCGCACATGCTGCAGTACATTCCTCAGGGAAACATCGCCGATGGCACCTTCTCATCTGGAGCCTATAAGCGCCGCATCAACGACAACAAGTTCGGCGGCCGGCTCGACTTCAACTCCAACCGTTTTGGGACTTCCTCGATCTACTACTTCAACGATCGTTACAACCTCGATGATCCTTATCCCAGCAGTCTTGGTGGGTCGACTCTCCCCGGCAACGGGTTCGCCTACGATGCGGCTTCGGTCGGCGTAGACCAGACGATTGTCTTCAGCAACATTCACAGCTTTGGCATCAACACGGTCAATGAGGCACGTTTCAGCATTACTCGCCTCGACAACCACATTGGCACCCCCGTAGGTGGTGTTGGCGTCACCCTTGCCGATCAGGGGATTCAGGCTGGCGGCCTAGGCATCATTCAAGGCTTTCCGAAGCAGGCTGGCGTTGAAGAGATGTTCTTCAACGGCTTCTCGGTCGGAACGAATCCGTTCTCAGTTGCACAGGTCAATACCACCTACGATCTACAGGACAGCGTCTCGCACACGGTAGGAAATCATACGATCAAGGCAGGCGGTCGATACATCTGGTACAAGGTCAAACAGAACCCCAACCTGGTCGCCAACGGCACCTTCTCCTTTTTTGGGACGGGTAGCCAGACGACGGGCAATGGTTTTGCCGACTTCCTGCTGGGCACACCCGACTTCTACTCGCAGCAGTCCTCTCCCACCTTTTACGAGAGTGCCGCCGACGGCGACCTGTTTGCCCAGGACAGCTTCCGCATTCGTCCGAATCTGACTCTCAACTACGGCGTGCGTTGGGACTATGTCACGCCCTGGGCGGAAAAGTATCATCAGACGACCACCTTCGTGGCGGGCGTGCAGTCCGCTACGTTTCCGGGCGCGCCGCTGGGCTACCTCGTACCGGGAGATCCGCTTCCTGGCGGAGGCACCATCCCGGATGCCATCGCACCTACGCCGAAGAACAATTTATCGCCGCGGTTTGGACTCGCCTACTCACCTGCGTTCTCTGAAGGGCTGATCGGCAGACTCACCGGCGGCCCAGGTAAGACCAGCATCCGGCTCGGCGGTGGACGTTTCTTCACGTCGCCGCAGGGTCTCACCGTTGCATATCCAACTGGCAACCCGCCCTACGGTCTTACATACACCAGCCCGGAGTCGCCGGTTATGGAGACGCCGTTCATCGGCGCTCTTTCCGGTACGCAGTACGTCCAGCAGTTTCCTGTGCATGTGCCGTCATACAGCGTTTCTACAAAGAACCCCGACAACAACGTCGCTTGGAGCCGCTACTACCCCATCAGCGGCGCCGGAAGCGTGTACTACAAGAACAAGACCAGCTACTCGATGCAGTACACCCTCTCGATCGACCGGCAGATCGGCGCTAACTCGCTGTTGAGCATCGGCTACATTGGTTCGCTAGGGCGTCACCTGTTGACCGTTCATGGAGCGAACCCCGGCAACCCAGACCTCTGCCTCAGCCTTAGCCAGCCGTCGGAAGTTGCGCCCGGAACGCCAACGTGTGGACCGTTCGGAGAGAACCTCGTCTACACCCGCGCAAACGGCCAAGTGGTCAACGGAACGCGCGGGCCTTTTCCGAACCAGATCGGCACCGACGCTTACTACGAGAACATGGGGAACTCAAACTATAACGGTCTTGAGGTGACCCTCAAGCGAACGGCTGGGCCGCTGTCCTTTCTTGCCAGCTACACCTACTCCAAGTCCTACGACCAGACCTCAAGCATCCAGGAGCAGGTCGATCCCTTCAATTATCACCGGCTGGACGGCATCTCGGCCTTCGATCTCAAACACAACTTCGTTGTCAGCTACAACTACGATCTGCCATTGAATCGCTTCCTCAGGCGGAGCCGGCTCACCAGTGGCTGGGCGCTCTCCGGCATTACTCGTTTTGCTACCGGCGTGCCGGTGACGTTTGCGAGCTTCGGCGACAACTATCTCGTGCAAGTGCAGAACAACGGCGTGAATTCGACCAGCCTCGACATGCCGAACTATGACGGCACCGGCTACAAGATCAAGCGCAACCCCCGCGGCGGCAAGCCGTACTTCAACAATCTCGCTTTCACACCGAACGCGCTCGGAACACCGGGCAACTCCAAACGCCGTGCCTTTTATGGGCCAGGCATCGACAACTACGACATGGCGCTCCACAAGCTAACCAACATCTCTGAGGGTCGTGTACTCGAACTTCGTCTGGAGATGTTCAACGTCTTCAACCACGCGCAGTTTTATGGGGGTAACTCAGTCGACGGGAACATCGGCGACCAGGGCGGCACATTTGGCTATGTCACCAAAGCGGCCGATCCGCGCATCGGCCAGATTGCAGCAAAATTCCGCTTCTAGCGGAAGTGAGGGAGGCTTGTAAAGTCTCCCTCACTGTTCGACCTCAGCCGCACGGAGAAAGAAATGATCGGCATAACTACGCTTCAGTTTTCGCTACGATTGTTCCTCGCGATCGGTATGGGTGCATTGGTCGGTTTGGAACGCCAGTGGCGGCAACGCATGGCCGGCACTCGCACCAACGCTCTCGTCTCTGCCGGAGCGGCGGCCTTTGTGATGTGCGGCCTGCTCCTCGAGAATGATCCCTCGGCCCGAGGCCGAATCGTCTCCTATGTCGTCTCAGGAGTTGGTTTCCTCGGTGCGGGTGTCATCTTCAAGGACGGTGCTAATGTGTGTGGCCTCAACACCGCTGCGACGATCTGGTGTTCTGCTGCAATCGGAGCGTTGTCTGGGCTCGGGTCATTGAATCTCGCGCTCGTACTGACGGTTGGTGTGCTGATGACCAATGTGGTGCTACGCCCACTCGCCTATCGTCTTCACCCGGTCCTTCCAGAAGTCACTCCGGTGGAAACACTCTATGAGGTTCGGCTGACCTGCAAAGAGAGAGCTGCAAATCATATCCGGGCGTTGTTGCTTTCGACGATCAGCCGCCTGCCCGTGACGCTGCAGTCTATCCACGGCGATCAGGACGAGGTAAACGATCAAACGCATATCCGCGCCGAGATGACGACCGCAGGTCGGAACAACGAAGCGCTTGAACAAGTAGTGATGCGCCTGTCAATTGAAGACGACGTCTCAAACCTGAGTTGGGCCATCGTTCAATCCGCTATGGAGTAAATACATGAATGGAACGTCTTCAATGATTGAGCGCCGCAATCAACGCATCACTGCGCGGTTACGCCGTATCCAGGGGCAAATCGTCTCGCTTGAGCGCTCTCTTGCCACAGAGCGCGATATTTCAGTGCTTCTTCAGAGAGCGGTGGCAGCGCGTGGCGCGATGAGTGGACTTGTGGCCGATCTGATGGAAGAGCGACTAAGGAGCCTTCAAGCCTCAGCTGCCAGCGACGAGGCACGCGCCGAAGTTGCTGAGATGATCGACATTGTTCACGGCTATCTCAACTAGTCTAATTTGGTGGCCTACTCTTTAGCCAGGATTCGGCGCCATTCGGCGGCTTTGTCAGGCTTGTTCCACGCGGCGTAAAAGTTGATGACGAGTTCACCGACCTTTTTTATTTTCTGCCGACTAAAGTCGGAGACGGCCGCAGCATTCTGCTTCATGCCCTCGTATCCACCGACCAGGAGCGGTTCGGCTTCGACGTATTTGTCGTCCCCGGCAAGGCTGGCGCCCAGCAGGGCTTCGGTCAAGTAGCGGCGGTAGTCGGATGGCATCGTTTGCTTCTGGATGTCGAGACAGCCGCGCAGCATGGCTTCGGCTTCCGCGTATCGGGCCTGGTCGATGCGCAATTCGCCGAGGTGCGCGATGGCGTCGAGCGTGTCAGGATTCCTGGGGCCGAGCACGCGCTGACGCACCTCGATGACTCGGGTGAAGAGCGGGTCGGCCTCGGCGTACTTTCCTTCTTCCTCGAAGATTGACGCAAGGTTATTCTGCGATTGGAGCGTGTCACTGTGTTCTGCGCCGAGAACGCGCGTGCGAATTTCTAGGACGAGGTGGCCGAGCGTTTCGGCTCCCGCGAAGTCGCGCTGGCCCTGCTTCAAAGCCGCGAGGTTCGACATGACGGCCAGCGTCCGCGGATGCTCCGGCCCCAACTGCTTGCGCCACTGCTCGAGCACCGTTTCGTAAATCGGAGCGGCCTCGGAGTACTTGCCCTCGACGGAATAAAGGACGCCGAGATTGTTAAGTGCATTCAGGGTCTCGGGATGGGTGGGCCCATTGACGCGGCGCTGGATATCGATGACGGTGGCATAGAGTTTCTCTGCATCCTGATTGCGGTGTTCGCGCTGGTAGAGCACCGCCAGGTTGTTCATTGTGCGGACGGTGAAGGGATGCTCGGGACCGAACGCGCGCCTCTGGATGGTGATCATGTCCTGCAAGAGGCGTTCTGCCTCGGGGAACTTGCTGCGCATGAAGTAAACACGGGCGAGCACGTCGGTGGCGTCGAGCGTGTTTTCGCTATCCGCGCCGAGAACGCGGCGGGAGCGCTCGAGCAGGTCGGAGAGCATGGGCTCGGCTTCCGCGTACTTGGATTCGATCACGTAAACGCCGGCCAGCGCACGCGCCGCTTTCAGGGTTTGCGGATCGTCGGCGCCGCGAGAACGGAGCGAGGTCTCATAGGTGTCGCGCAGGAGCGCCTCTGCCTGGGCATAATTTCCGGCGCTGCGATAGGTTTCGCCCAAGGTCGTGCCGACCGTCAGTGTTACGGGATTGTCGTGACCGAGCGCGACGCGATCCAGGTCCAGCGCACGCGCCAGGTGCTGCTTGGCTTCCGGATAAATGCCGAGATGCCAGTAGGTCGTCCCAATCGTCGATTCAATGGAGCCTTCGACCTGCGGCTTTCCATTGAACCTGCCGGCAATGCGGCCGGCGGCGCGATCGAGCACGGTGCGCACCTTGATGTCGGGATCGGCCTTTGCGTTGGAGCCCTGACCTACGGCGCTCGCTTGCGCCAAAAGGTCGGTAGTGAGGAAATCGTTGATGACCTTGGCGGTGGCGGCTTCAGTATCGGCGCGACGTTTTTCGACGACGGCTGTGTCGCGTTCCCGCTTTGCCTGCGCCTCGGCCTTTACCGCGCGATCGAGCGCCTCGGTGGCAGCGTGTTCGGCGGTGACGGCGCGATCGCGTTCCTGGGTCGCATTGTTCTCGGCCGTAACAGCGTGATCACGCTCGGTGCGTTCCTGGACCTCGGCCCGGCGGGCAATCACTTCGGCGCGCTTGGCTCGCACCGATTCCATCGAACTGGCGACGATTCCGGCTATCAGCACCACGAATACTGCGGCAATTCCGATCACCAGCACGCGATTGCGCCGCGCGAATTTCTGAAGTTGATAAGCAGACGATGGCGGGTGCGCCGTGATGGGCTCGTCGTTGAGGAAGCGCCGGATATCGGCGGCAAGATTGGCGGCCGAATCGTAGCGGCGGGTCTTGTCCTTCTCGAGCGCCTTGGCGACGATGGTTTCGACGTCGCCGCGATAGGCGCGGTTGACGGAGCTGAGACGTGCGGGTTCTTCTTCGCGGATGGCACGGACCGCCTCGTGAATCTGGCGGCCGATCGCATATGGCGCTTTGGCGGTGAGGACTTCGTAGAGGATGACGCCGAGCGCGTAGACGTCGCTGCGGGTGTCGATTTCCTCAGGGTCGCCGGAGACCTGCTCGGGACTCATGTAAGCGAGGGTGCCGATGAGCTGGCCTACGTCGGTCTGGCGCGTGGCCTGGGCGTCGGAGTCGGTGAGGCGGGCGACGCCGAAGTCGAGAATGCGAGGCTGGCCGGAGTCGTCGACGAGAATGTTGGCCGGCTTGAGGTCGCGATGGATGAGGCCGCGCTGATGCGCGTGCTGCACGGCATCGCAGATTCTGGCGACGAGCTCAAGGCGCTGGCCGGCGTTGAGCTTGTGCTGGTCGTAGTAGGCGAGGAGATTCTGGCCGCGGACCAGTTCCATGGCGAAGTATGGCTGCCAGCCAAAAGGGGTCTCAGCAGTGCCCGCTTCGTAGATCTGGGCGATGCCGGGATGTTGCAGTCTTCCCAGCGCCTGCGCCTCGTTCTCGAAGCGGTGCAGCATTTCACCCGTGGCGTAACCGGCGCGGATGACTTTGAGAGCGACAATGCGATGCGGGTTCTCCTGCTCCGCCTCGTAGACGACGCCCATGCCGCCTTCGCCGAGCAGGCTCAGGATGCGGTAATGGCCAATGGATTCCGGAACACCCGGAGCCATCGCGCGCGCCGGGGCCGTTGCGTGCGGAGATGTGCTCGTCTCGCCCGAAGCATCTTCAGGAAGAGGAGCCGCGGTGGTACCCAGGGTCTCTTCGCTCATGACCTAAGAAAACATGCCGAACGACCAAACCGGCCTGGTTAAGTGGTCTGGGTGGCGGTCCAGCCGTCTTCGCCGGCACCGGGCCCTTTCTGGTGGCAGTTACCCGAATATTGCGCCTTATCACCGGGCTGGTAGGCAAAGCTGGATCCATTGAACTGCACAGTCTCGGTGCCGTCGGTAAGGTCGAAGACAATGGCATTTCCGTTGGATGTATTGCTGGTGTTGTATGTCCCGGAAGGATTGGTGCGCGTGTAATCGATCGCTCCGTCGGTGTAGGTGAAACTTCCATCCCATGAGCTGAAATCAGCTCCGCAAGTGGAGGTGTAGGTGCCGTTAGGAGGATTGGACGGATCGGTCGCAGAATTATTCGGCATGGTCGCTCACTTTCTGGTGCAAAGGTTTGATATACACAGTGCGGCGCTGCGTCAAAAAAAATTGATTAGTACTGGGGAGAGCCGCTATTTTATGCCCACTGGCGTATCCTGTCAAGCGCAATCTTGCAAGCACGCTGGGGTCGAGTACCGTCCCAGGTGGACGGCAGGCAGGATGCGCAAAACGCCGCGCCTGTGGGGTGCCACACGGTAACACCTCGCGTGGACGTGGCCAACTTGTGGGGTTCACTAATCAGAGCCACTTCACGAAGAAATTCAAACGTATTCTCTTTGTCACGCCTGGCCAGTGGCTCCGAGTTCGAAAGCTTCCTCGAGGGAGAACCATTCTAAGAAGCCATTGAAGGAGCGCACCTGGATCCCGAACCTCTGATCTGCACGGCCTGATGGATGGCCTTGCGGTTCAAGTCGAAGGGCAGCTCGCGGCTAGCAGTGGTTAGCGATTCTTCGGGCGAGACGAGCACCTCTCTGCACGCAACGGCCTGGGCACACGCGATGGCTCCGGGCGTTCCGGAATGCATCGGCCATTCCGCATCTTGCGACTCATCGCGCAGGGTGGCATGGGCGCAGTCTACGAAGCCGAACAGGAAAAACCGCATCGCATCGTCGCGCTCAAGGTCATCAAGCCGGGACATGCCAATGCGGAAATTACTCGGGGAGTCGAGCACTGAGGAACCACGCCGCGTGGGCGTACTTCTCAAGGTAGGAGGAGTTGCAGTGGCACACAGGTTCTCTTCGCTCATGACTCAAGAACCATGCCGAACCTCGCGCAAACCTGCCTGGCTAAGAGTCCTGTGTGGCGGTCCAGCCGTCTAGGTCGAATGCCACCACCAGTGTCATAATGAAATTAATCATTATTTCTCCTTTCTATCCCGCTACATCAATAGGTGAATCGTGACGTAGTGGGATGTCGTCATGAGCGAAGAGAACCTGTGTGCCACTGCAACTCCTCTTACCGAAGCAACGGTGTGGGTTAACCGTCGAGGGTGTAAACGGTTCCGTCCGTGTAGGTGAAACTTCCGTCTCAGGAACTGAAATCAACTCCGCAAGTAGAGGTGTAGGTGCCGCTAGAAGGATTGGACGGATCGGGCGGAGGATTATTCGGCATAGTCGCTCACTTCCTGGTGCAAAGGTTTGATATACACAGCGCGGTGCTGCGTCAAAAAAATTGATTAGTACTGGGGAGAGCAGCGATCTTATGCCCACTGGCGTATCCTGTCAAGCGCAATCTTGCAAGCACGCTGGGGTCGAGTACCGTCCCAGGTGGGCGGCAGGCAGGATGCGCAAAACGCCGCGCCTGTGGGTGCCCATGTTGACGATCGAGCAACGCAACATCGCCCCGGATGTAACCGTCCTTCAACTGTCATACCTGCACGAACTGTCGATGGATGGAAGCGAACATGTTCTCCAGACCGGAGATCAGCCGGGAGTTGAAGCGGTATATTTGCGTGCGGCTCTATACCGACGGTGATGGTGAAGTTTTCAACCGTCAACAGAACCTCCAGCAGGAGAAGTTCGGTACAGTAGCGCTGCCTCTCTATGTAATTTTGAGCGCGGAAGGATCCGTGTCCGACACCTTTCCAGGACTCACAAAAAGCGAATCTGAGTTCCTTACCTTCCTTACGAAGAGGGGTCAACCAAACTCAATGAGTGCTAAGGCCTGCTATCAATAGTTGGGTGGCAATTCGGAAGTTAGCGCTCATTCTCAGTTGTTGCCAAATCGCGAACTCACTCATCGAGAAATCGATTAGTACCGATATGTCGGCTTGTGTCTACTGATTTTCTGTTTGCCGATAGGACTCCCTATGAGTTGACACTGCGAATGGAACGAGGATACGACGCACCTGTACGGCCGACCAGGCGCCTCCACGAGATGCTGTGATGCCTCTCGCATTGAGGCCATCAGCTGCCGTGTTGTGAGACCCGCGGCGCGAATGTCCTCGATGACAGGGTAGAGATCATCGTTACGCTTGGCGACGGCTGCACGCCGGACGGACGCGCTGGCGGCAGATCCCTTCTTTGCCATGCTTCCCATTCGGTCTGGGCTTCCACGCTGACTGCCCAATTCCACCCCTCGGGACTTGACGGAGGCCAAGGCGGCTTTGGTACGAGCCGAGATCATAGAAGCCTCGTGCTCGGCGACTGCGGCGAGGATATGGACCGTGAGACGGTTGGCCTGGGGAAAGTCAACGGCGATGATGGACACATACGGCAACGCGCAGATGACCTCTAAACGTGTTGCAAACACTAAGGTTGTACAGATGGTCTTGCCCGCCAAGGAGGGGCTATCCATAGCCGTTTAGTGACCCAAAGCCAAAAACCCCACGATAACGTGGGTTTCTGTGGGGTGAGATCTTGTATTGGTTGCGGGGGCAGGATTTGAACCTGCGACCTTTGGGTTATGAGCCCAACGAGCTACCGGGCTGCTCCACCCCGCAATATCAATATATCGTTACTGGGAGCTAATGGTCAACCAGAGGAACTCGATTGGGTCGGCGTAACTTTTTCAGAAGAATTACGTTTAAACGGCATGGATGCTGTGTGGCAATGCAGGCAGGGAACCTCATGGCAGAGCACAAGTTGGGCGATTGGAAGTGGGAGGAAGTTATGAGGTCTGATGGTGGTTTGTTTCGGAGCTCGCGGGCGGTAGTGGTGGCTGCTGCGCTGCTGGCCACTTCCAGGGCTGGGGTTGCGCAGGACAAGGTTCCGACGGTTCCCGATGCCCAGGTTGAGGCCAATGTTCTGAAGGCTTTGGCAGGGGCTCCCGAGCTTGCAGACCAGGCGATCAGCACGACGACCGTATATGGCACGGTGACGCTGAGCGGAACGGTGCGGGACGAGGCTTCGCGGGTGAAGGCCGAGCAGTTAGTGGCTCATACGGCAGGAGTGAAGAAGGTTGTTGATGAGCTGGTGATCGGGACAGTTCCTCCCATTGCGGTTCCGAACCCGCAGCCGACGGAGAATGCTGACGGCCAGGAGCAGGGAACGAACCCGAACCTGCAGTCGGATGGGACTATGGCTCCTCCAAACGCTGGCCAGGATAATGGTATGCAGCAGGCTCCCGCGCAGAACCAGCCTTACGGTCAGCCACAGGGACAGGCCTGGCCTCAGGATCAGGGACAGCCACGGTACGCAGGGCAGCCCCCCTATCCACCTCCTCCGTACAGGCGGTCTTATCCCTATGGAGCACCTCCGCAGTACGCACAGCAGCCGCAGCGGGCCACGATCGTGCAGCAGCCGGGGCAGACTGTGGTTGTTCCGAGCGGGACAGTGTTGCGCGTGCGAATCAATCAGGCTCTCGACAGCCAGAAGACGCAGCCGGGAACCGCGTTTGATGGGGTTGTGCTGACAGATGTCATCGCAGGAAATCAGATTGCGATTCCACGTGGAGCGAGCGTGCAGGGGGTGGTCGCCGATGCGCAGCCTGGGACACCGCTTCGGGGCCGCGGAGGAATCGCGCTGCAGCTTACGCAGGTGTCGCTGGAGGGCAAGACCTATCCGCTGACGACCGGCGAGTGGACGCAGGCCGGTGCGGATAAGACCGGCCAGACGGTTGGGAACACCGTGGGGCTTGGCGCTTTGGGCGCGATCATTGGTGGAGCGGCTGGCGGCGGCGCTGGTGCTCTCGCCGGTGCAGGTATTGGCGGCGTTGCCGGGCTGGGAGTTTCATCTGTGACGGGGCGCGGAGATGCGGTGATTCCGGCCGAGGCGATCCTGAACTTCAAGCTGACCCAGCAGGCGGCGCTGACGACGGTCTCACAGGCGGAGTTGGACAGGCTCGGGGCCGGGTTTCCGCAGCAGACTCAGCAGCAGCTTCGGAGACGGTATCCGTACGCGCCACCACCGCCTCCTCCTCCGGGCTACTACTACGGCCCGGGATATTACCCGTATTATCCGTATCCTTACTACCGGTATTACCGGTGAGGTTGTTACGGATGTTTTGAGCACAAGAAAGACCTCAGGAAAGAGAATGGTCTCAATCGGTTGCGCATGAGGTTCGCTTTCGGGGAGGGCGAGATGGATTTGCCCCCGCGCTGATTTATACTTATGACTTGTGCTCTGCAAACGGTGAGGGGTCGTTTGTCCTCCCTCCGGCCGCGCAAAACTCCCGGGCACGCGTTGGCCAAGCCCACGTGAAGGTCTTAATTCAAGCATGATTCGCATTCTGCAGCAGGACACTCGCGCCGTTAAGATTCTGTTTGCCGTCATCATCGGCCTCGCCGCAGTCACCATGGTGATCACGCTCGTTCCCGGCGTCTTTGACAACCCAGACACCAATAACGCGGCTGTGTACGCGACGGTTCGCGCACCAGGGCTGCTGGGCCGGTTCGGGATGGACACCTCCAAGGTGACCACGGTTGAGGTCAACCAGCTTGCGGCACGTCAGCTGCAGCAGCAGCACCTCCCTGAGGCTTTGATGCCATACCTTGTTCCGCGTGCGGGGCAGATGCTGGTGCAGAGGACGATTCTGAAGCAGGAGGCTGACCGGCTGAACCTGCAGGTGAGTGACGAAGACCTGCGGCGCGAGCTTGAGACGGGAGTGTTTGCGCAGTATCTGTTCCCGAACGGCAAGTACATCGGCGACGACGCTTACATGAACTTCGTGCAGAACTTCTTTCAGACCAGCCGTGCCGACTTCGAGTCGCAGGTGAAGAGCGATATGGAGCTCAACCGGCTGCAGGCGCTGATTACCGGCGGCATCAATGTCTCGGACAACGCCGTGCGCGAGGCCTACAAGGTTCAGGGCACGAAGGTGAAATTCGATTACGCTGTGATCTCGGCTGAAGACCTGGGCAAGACGGTCAACCCGACCGACGCGCAGCTTCAGGATTTCTACAAGCAGAACGCGGCACGCTATGCGACGGCGGTGCCGGAGACGCGGAAGATTCAGTATGTTGCCTTCGACGCGTCGAACCTGCCGGGCGGCAAGCCGCAGGTCAGCGACGCCGACGTTCAGGCTTACTACAACCAGCACAAGGACCAGTTCCAGGTGAAGGACCAGGTGAAGGTGCGCCACATCCTGATCGCGGTTCCGGCAGGAGCCGATGCAAAGACGGATGCCGCTGCAAAGGGCAAGGCAGAAGACCTTCTGAAGCAGATCAAGGGCGGAGCGAACTTCGCAGAACTGGCCCAGAAGAACTCGGACGACCCAGGCAGCAAGCCGCAGGGTGGCGAACTCGGATGGCTCGACCGCGGCAAGACGGTTCCGGAGTTCGACAAGGCGGCGTTCTCGCTGCCCGTGGGACAGACCTCAGACCTGATCAAGACGCAGTTCGGCTATCACATCCTGCAGGTGGAGGATAAGAAGACGGCGCACATGCGTCCTCTGGACGAGGTGAAGGGCGAGATCGTGCCGGTGCTGGAACAGCAGCGGATCGGCGCGGCAGAGCAGACGTTTGCCTCGCAGCTCGCCTCCGATGCGAAGAAGAATGGGATGGACAAGGCTGCGGCGGCCCGCGGGCTGAAGCTGGTGACGACGGACTACGTCGGTAAGGATGGCGTTATCGCTGGTCTGGCGGACGGCTCGTCGCTGCTGACCCAGGCCTTCACTGTCGTGAAGGGAGCCGATCCGGCTCCGGTTTCGACGGGCGATGGGTTTGCGGTGTTCCAGGTCGCAGACGTCAAGCCGGCACATGCTCCAGAGTTCGCCGACTATAAGCAGCACCTCCTCGACGACTACCGTGCGCAGCAGGTTCCGCAGCTTTTGAACGCGCAGCTCAACAAGCTGGACGACCGTGCAAAGGTGCTAAACGACCTCAAGAAGGCGGCTGCGGAGATGAATATCCCTGTGAAGTCGAGCGAACTTGTGGGACGGGACGGCCAGGTCCCGGATCTCGGTGCAATGAGCGGGCAGGGAGCCGCGGCCTTCACGATGAACAAGGGCGGAATCTCCGGGCCGATCAACGAAGGTCGCATTGGAGTGGTGTTGTCGGTGACGGACAAACAGGAGCCGACGGCCGAGGATATCGCCAAGAACTTCGACCAGACGCGTGAGTCCCTGCTGAACGATCAGCGCGAGGAGATCTTCCGCGTGTATGTCGGGAGCCTCACGGAGAAGTACCAGAAGAGCGGTGCGGTCCGGTACTCGAAGAAGTCGCAGGAGAGCTTGCCAGTTGGGAATTAGTGGTTAGCAAATCGGTGAGTGGTGAAAGGCCCCAGGATCTTCCTGGGGCTTTTCTTGTGGGATCCGCCTTTGATTTGTTTTGTGGTTGCTCACGTATGATTTTGGCATTGTGCAGGAGCTTGGTCTGGAGGGGTGGCGGATGAGTGGGGAAGCGGCGAAACAGGAGCGGATGTCGGGGATTCTGCTGCATGTGACTTCGTTACCGTCATATGGCGGCGTAGGGGACTTTGGCCCGGCGGCGTATGCGTTCGCAGACTTTCTCGCGAGCGCAAAGCAGAGGCTGTGGCAGGTGTTGCCCCTGAGCCCGACAGGCTACGGAGACTCGCCTTATTCCGCGCTGTCGGCGTTTGCGGGGAACCCGCTGCTAATCAGCGTGGAGCGGCTGGTCGACGATGGGTGGCTGCGGCATAAGCAGATTGCAGGGCTGGCAGGGCATGAGGGGCCGGCAAACTTTGAAGCAGCGACTCGGCTTAAGCTGCCGCTCATCGAGAAGGCTGCAGCGAATTTTCTGGACCACGCGAGCAGCGAGGCGAGGTCCCGGTTTCAAAAGTTCTGCCATGACAATATCTCCTGGCTGCCGGACTATGCCGCGTTCAGCGTGCTGCGACGGATGCACAATTACGTAAGCTGGAACGAGTGGCCGGCAGGCTACGCGCTGCGCAAGGATGGTGAGATGGCGGCGCTGCTGAACTCGCATGGGCGGGAGCTGGCCATTGAAGAGGTCATCCAGTTCTTCTTTAGCGAACAGTGGTCCGCTCTTCGGACTTACTGCGCGAAACGGGGCATTCGCATCCTGGGCGATGTAGCGATCTTTGTGAGCTACGACAGCGCCGACGTGTGGACGCATCCGGAGATGTTCGAGCTGAACGAGGAACGAAAGCCGACTCGTGTTTCGGGCGTGCCGCCGGATTATTTTTCGGATACCGGGCAACGATGGGGGAATCCGCTGTACAAGTGGGGGCTACTGCGGGAGCACGGGTTTGACTGGTGGGTGGCGCGAATTCGCCGGGCTCTGGCGCTCTATGACATGATTCGCCTCGACCACTTCCGCGGGTTTGAGGCGTACTGGTCGATCCCGGCCGAAGAAGAAACGGCGGTCAACGGACAGTGGGTGAAGGCTCCGGGGCATGAGCTGTTTCACCGGCTGAAGGATGTCTTCGGCCCTTTGCCGTTTGTGGCTGAGGACCTCGGATTGATTACGCCGGAGGTCGAAGAGCTGCGGGAGCACTTCGGGATGCCGGGGATGAGGATTCTGCAGTTCGGTTTCTTCGACCGGGGGAGCCATCTCTATCTTCCGCACCAGTTCCTGCCGAACACGGTCGTCTACACGGGGACGCACGATAACAACACGACACTGGGATGGTGGCGCGACGATGCAAGCGCGGCGGAACGACTGCATTTGCAGATATATCTCCAGAGGATCAAGCACGGCGACGATGTGGTGTGGACGATGATTCGGGCGGCGGCACGGTCGGTAGCGAACCTGTGCATCTTTCCACTGCAGGATGTCTTGCACCTGGGCAGCGAGGCGAGGATGAACACGCCAGCGGCGGGAACGGGGAACTGGACGTGGCGATATGGGCTCAACTCACTGCATCCGGACTTTGCCACGCAGATGGCGGCGTTGATGGAGATGACGGACCGCGATGGCTATAAGCCTCCTAAGGAAGGGGCGGACGCGGGCAGGGACGTGGCCAAGGCGGCGAAAGATGCAGCCAAGGGGCAGAGCAGGACATAAGCATTTAGACTAGAGAAGTATTTTCAAAAACTCAGGAGTATCCATGCCTCTTTCCGGTGAAGCGATTCGGACGATGAACTACGTTGACGACATCTCGGTGACGCTGCGGCGCATTCTCGCAGTGCTGCCGTCGTTGACCGAGGAGGAGCGCAAGCGCGTCTTCGAGCACATCAAGCATGCCGAGCCGAGCTACGATTCGGTAGTCGCAGCGGTCTCCGGGAAGCAGTGAGCCCGGAGAGCAGCGCTCCGGCGATCAGAACGGTAGCGGTAATAGGTGCTGGTACGGCAGGGCGCAGTTTTGCCATCGCATGCGCGGCGGCGGGGTACACCGTCGTTCTCGAAGACGTGATGCCGGCCAACCTGCGACATGCTGAGGCAGAGTACGCCGATGCCAGTCTGCGCGGGAGGTCCGGCTCGCTGGAGTTGGCCTCGACCGTGGAAGACGCCGTGCGCGAAGCCGACCTTGCGGTGGATTTCGTGCCGGATGAGCTGGAGTCGAAGCTGGAGATCTTCAGCATGATCGACCGGATGGCTCCGCCGAAGACGATTCTGTGCACTCCGAGCGAGGCGTTGAGCATTACCGACCTGGCGTCGTGCGTGTATCGCCCGGAGCGCTCGGTGGCCGTGCGGGGTGGACTGGCGGCTGGCAGCACGGTGCGGGTGCTGTATCCGGCGCAGGCTGAGGCGGGTGTGGTGCAGGCGGTGGAGGATTTTCTGCGAAGGCTGGGGTTTGAGGTGCGGGCGGAGGTCGACCCGGACGAGCCTGCTCTGATGAAGAACCAGGTCCGTGGCCCAATCTGACTGGGACGGTTGCCGCTGCTGGTCACTGTAGGGAACTGTTTTCACTGACTTTGCGTAACTGTTGCTGGAAATCGTAGTCCAATAGACTCATGCGCGCGCTGCTCGACATCCTCGCTCAGGTGTTCCGGTCGATCGGGGCCAACAAACTCCGCTCATTCCTGACTATGTTCGGCATCGCGTGGGGAGTGGCCTCGCTGCTGCTGCTGGTCGGGCTGGGTGAGGGGTTCCGGTCGGGACAGAGGCGGGGTCTGGCGCAGCTGGGGACCGACGTGATCATGATCTGGGGCGGCACGATTCCTGCGATGCCGAACCAGCATACGGGGATGCGGCCGTACAAGCTGACCCTGGACGATGCGGATGCAATCCGGACGCAGGCTCCGCACGTACGCAATGCGACGGCGTTCATCAATCGCGGCGACCTGAAGGAGGTCAGCGAGTTCTCGAGTTCGGGCGGCTCGGTGATGGGCGTCGAGGTGAACTATCCGGAGGTCCGGCACCTGCCGATCGCTCAGGGACGCTTTCTCAATGCGGACGATCTGGCACAGCGCAGGATGGTGGTTGTGCTGGGGCAGAAGAACAACAAACTGCTGTTTCCCGGACGGCCTTCGCTAGGAGCGTTCATCACCATCAACGGGTACAGGTTTCAGGTGATCGGCGTAGCCGAGAAGATTGGCCGAGGGAACAACGACGGCGACAACCAGAGGATTTACCTTCCGCTGTCGACGATGGTCGAGCTGTTTCCGATGACGGGGGACAACATTCCGGAGGACTCGATCTCCTCGATCCAGTATCAGCCCCTGACGCCTGATATGAATGAGACGGCCAAGGCGGAGGTGCATCGCATCGTCGGGCAGCGGCATGGGTTCGATCCCAACACGAAGGACGCCTTCGACGAGTGGGACACGATCAAGTCAGAGCGGACGGTGGGGCTGATCTTTACAGCAATGGATGTATTTCTCGGTGGTGTGGGGATTGTTACGCTGGCGCTGGGAGCAGTGGGAATCATCAACATCATGCTGGTGACGGTGACGGAACGGACGAAGGAGATCGGTCTTAGGAAGGCATTGGGTGCGACGAGCCGTAGCATCCTGACGCAGTTCTTTCTGGAGGGGCTGCTGCTCACGGGGATGAGCGGGATAATCGGGATTCTGGGGGCTGCGGGTCTGATGGTTGTACTGCGCGCAGGGATGGGAAATAACCAGATGGGTTTCGATCCGCCGCGGCTGGTTCCGTGGTCTGCAGCCATGGCGCTCGGGACGCTGACCCTTTGCGGGATTGTCGCGGGACTGTATCCGGCGATTCAGGCGGCGAATATGGAGCCCGTCGAAGCGCTGCGCAAGGAGTAAAGGCGATGTTCAAAGACATCTTCGGCCAGGCAATGGAGGCTATGCGGCACAACGGCCGCAGGACGGCGGTCACGATTGTCGGGATGGCGTGGGGGATTGCGACGGTGGTGCTGCTGCTGGCCTATGGAGCCGGGTTTGGCCGCGCCTTCGAGACGATCTTCGCGCAGTTTGGCACGAACATGATCGGCGTCTTCCCAGGAACGACCAGCGAGCAGGCGGGAGGCACGAAGGCTGGGGTGAAGGTGCGCTTCCAGATGGATGACGTCGAGCGAATCGCGGAGACGGTGCCGGGCGTGATCCACGTCGCGCCGGTGCTCTGGAAGACGGTTCCGGTGCAGAATGACCTCCACTCCTATTCGTGGGAGACGGACGGCATTACTCCTGAGCTGCAGGACGTCATGAAGATGGAGGTGGCGGAGGGGCGCTTCATCACAGCGGATGATATGCAGCAACGGAACCATGTGGCGGTGATCGGGTCGGAGGCGAAGACGAAACTGTTCTCCGGAATGTACCCGCTGGGGCAGAAGATTCGTGTGAACGGCGTGAGCTTTGAAGTGGTCGGGGTGCTGAAACCGAAGATGCAGGAGGGGGATGACAACCTGAATCGCATCATCAACATCCCGTTCCCGACGATGGGGGACATCAAGGACACAAAGTATGTGGACGGCATCTGGATGAGCTATCACGGCGACCACATGGCCGTGGAGCGTGCGCTGCGGAATGCGATGGGCACGGCCCACGGCTTCCGTCCCACAGACAAGAATGCGGTCTTCGTCGCGAACATCATGTCGCAGCTGGCGCAGTTCCGCATTATCTCTCTGGCGCTTCAAGTGCTGCTGCTGTTTATCGGAGTGCTGACGCTGGGGATTGCGGGCATCGGGCTGATGAACATCATGCTGGTGAGCGTGCAGCAGAGGACAAGGGAGATCGGCGTGGAGAAGGCGCTGGGAGCGCGGAAGCGGCATATTCTGATGCAGTTTCTGGCCGAGGCCCTGGTGATCACGGGCGTCGGCGGGCTGGCCGGAATTGTGCTTGCCTATGCGGTGAGTAAATCAGTGGGAGGGATTACGTTCTACAGCGCGATCGCCTCCAACGCGGAGGCGGCTGACATCTACCTGCTGATATCCCCGCACATTGTTGTGATCGCCACGGTGGTACTCGTGGTTGTGGGGCTGGTGAGCGGGATGATTCCCGCAATTCAGGCGTCGAATCTCGATCCGATCGAGGCCCTGCGCTACGAGTAACTCATACTCGCCTTATCGGTCCAGGATACTGTGCGGATGGGTACTGTCGAGGTGAATGGTTAGTTATCGCTGCTCTCGCGCTTGTAGGGCTTCTGCATCAGGGCCCTTGCTTCGTTGACGGCTCCCTGCGTGTTGTCGTTGGTCTGGACGGCGAGCCGATACTCGTTGACGGCACGGTCGCGCTGGCCAGTGAGGTCGAAGATGCGGCCGAGTTCGATGTGGCTCCAAACCTCGACCCATCGGGGGTCGCCGTCGCCGCGCAGGGCGTCGCGGAAGGAGTTGGCGGCGGACTGGTAGTTGCGCTGCATGAAGAACACCTCGCCGATCCGGTAGGCAGCCAGCGAACTGCTTTTGTTAGCGTCGAGGGCCTTCTGATATTCGATGAGGCCGGCGGTGAGATCACCTTGGGCGACCTGCTGCTGGCCGCGCAGGACGGCTACACGGACGGCGAGGTCGGGTGTGCTTTTGAGGACCCAGTTCTGTGGATCAATGCTGATACGGCGCGGACGGCCGAAGGTCTCGACGGAGAACTGGCTCTCGGCGCCGGAGACGTCGACACGGCGGGTCTCGGTCTTGCCGTCTGTCTCGATGCGCAACTCGATCGGCATTCGGAAGAGGTCGAGGTCCTGGGCGATGGAGCCTACGGTGCGGAAGCCCTTGTTGTTGCCGAGGCGGAAAACGGTGTACTTGTTGGTAAAGGTGGGGGCCCCGGTGCCGTCGCACCACTGGGCGAAGAACGGCGTGAGCTGGAGGTTGGACTGCGCCTCGGCGACCGTCTGAACATTGGAGGTTCGGATGGGCTTGTCCGTGTACTGAGAGAGCATGCCGCGCAGGAACTTGATGAAGGCGTCATTGCCCATCTCCCAGCGCAGCATGTGGAAGACCATGGCGCCCTTTTCGAGGGTCATGGACTGGAACTGCGGCGAGAAGGGATCGAGCCGGCCGACGGTGGTGAGTGGCTCGGTGTCGTAGGCGAGGGCTCCAGCAGAGATGTCAGTAACGGCGGATTCAAAGGCGGTCTTGCCAGCGGAATCCTCGAGGTACATCAGCTCGGCGTAGCGGGACATCCCGTTCGTGATCCAGGCGTCGTTCAGAGTAGCTGGCGAGATCTCGCTGCCCCACCACTGGTGGGCCAGGGTGTTGGAGAGCAGGCGCTGGAAGTTCTTGGCAGCCAGCCGTCCTCCGGCGATGGCGGCGATCTCAGGCGCCCAGGTGGCGGAGACGGCATCGTCCGGCAGTTCGACCAGGTCGATGCGGCCGGACTCGGGCTGGCCGAACGTGTTCGTCATGAATTCGAATTGGCGTTCGGCGGTATGGGCAAAGTCCGCGGCATCGGCCTTGTGCTTCTCCGTGACGAAGACGCGCATGTTGCTGACACCCGCCGTGACGGGGTCGAGAAACTTGCCGGCGATGATGGTTCCCGGGAAGCCCGGTTTGGCCCACTTGAAGGTGAACTCGGTGCGATTGCCGGGGACGCTCTTCTGTGCGGCCACGCCGGAGCCTGAGCCGACGACGCGCTCATCCCCGGGGACGCGGATGTGCATCTCTGCCGTGAAACGGTCGGTGTAGAGGCCGACCATGGGGAACCAGCGCCCCGGGTAGAGCAGGATGCTGATGGGGTCGTCGACCGAGGCGAGCTTGATGCCTTCGACGGGGCTGGTGTCGGCGCCGTGGAGCGTGCCGGAGTACACAAAGGTGTACGTGGTTGAGGTGCCTTTGAGGATGGGACTGGCGAGGGTGAAGCGGACGGTGGAGTTGTTGGTGAGCCGTTCGACCTCGAGTGGGGTCTTCCTGGCGTCGGTCACCTTGGTGATCTGCAGGCCGTTGTTCAGTTCGAAGACGGGTGAGGTAAGGTCTTCAAGGGCGGTGAAGGTGACTTGCGCGGTGGCCGACAGCCGGTGGACGGCCGGGTCAAGGTCGGCGTCGATGATGTAGCCGGTTACCTGGAGCTGCGGCTTGACGGGCGCGGCCCAGGCAGCGATGTCGAGGATAGAAATGGAGATAATGGCTGCAATCGACGTGCGAAGAAGATGAAGAGAAGAGCGCATGCGAGCGAAGTTCCTCAGTAGCCTATGGTACTGCCGTCGTCCTATTAGACGCTCGGAAGTTTGTTTCGGCCAACGTCTTGCAAGCGCGAAGATAACAGCGCCAGGACAGCGTCGGCGACCTGGGCGATGGAGCCGCATCGTACTGGCGAGAGGAGGTTTCGGCGGACCTCTTCGAGGTCATCGATCATCTGAGCGCGCTCGGGGGTGTCTTCGATGAGTTGGCGCAGCGACTGGGCGACGTTGGCGGCGGTGAACTGCTGCTGGATGAACTCGGGGACGATGCGGCGGCCGGCGATGAGGTTGACCATGCCGATGGGCAGGTTGCCGTACGCGTCAGTCTGGACAGAGATCTCAGCGGGGTAGCGAATGAGGCGTTTGGCGGCGGCAAAGGTAGCGGGCGAGACCCGGTAGACAACGAGGAAGGGGTTGCCGATGACAGCGGCCTGCACAGTGGCAGTTCCGCTGGCAACGACCGAGGCGCGGGCGTGATAAAGGGCATCGCGGGAGTCGCCTACAAAATGCAGGTTCGTAAGCAGAGGAGAGGAATGGCTGTCCTGAGGCGCGGTCCATGGCAGCGTCTGCTGGCTGACCCAGTAGGGGGCGAGCGTGGAGGCGACGGGCAGAAGGAACTCGCAGCCTCCGCTCGGACTGATCTGCGCCGCGGCATCGAGCATGGCGGGAAGGTTGGCGCGCAGCTCCTTGTGACGGCTTCCGGGCAACAGCGCTACCCAGGGGCGGGCGGGGTCGAGGCCGTGTTTGGCGGCGTAGTCCTCGCGTGAGATATCCGGTAGGGGAAGTTCGGCTAGCGGGTGGCCGACGAAGGTCGCGTCGACGCCGCGGGCGCGGTAGAACGGCTCCTCAAAGGGAAAGATGACCATCATGCGGTCGACGCGCTCTTGCACCCAGCGCAGGCGGCGGCGCTTCCACGCCCAGAGCTGCGGGCTGACGAAGTAGACGACGGGGATGTCGAGCTTCTTTAACTCTCGTGCGAGCCGGAGGTTGACGTCGGGAAAGTCGATGAGGACAGCTGCGTCGGGACGGCGCTTCTGGATGGAGGCGACGAGACTGCGGTAAGCCCCGTAGACGCGAGGCATGTGACGGATGACCTCTGTGATTCCCATGTGGGCGACCTCTTCGGCGCGGACGATGCGTTGCTGGCCGGCGTCCGCCATCTCACGGCCTCCCAGACCGAAGAAGCTGGCGCCGGGAAGTGAGGAGCGGAGCGCGGCGATGATCTGTGCGCCGTAGTGGTCGCCGCTCGCCTCCCCGGCGGAGAGAAAGATGCTCGAGTTGGATGGTGTAGTGATGGTTCAAGTGTAATGGTTCGGAGGGCAGCCGACTGTCGTGTGATCGGCCCGGAGCAAGGTAAGATACCTGCGATGGCGAAGACGGCTGACCGGGGAGTAAAGAAGAGCTTTCGCGCAGCGCTGGAGCCTTTGGGCGATGGCCTGGGATGGGTCATCGCGCGCGTGCCCTTTGATATCGAAAAGGCCTGGAAGAAGATGGTACGGCTGCGAGTGAAAGTGGAAGCAGGCGGCGAGGTCTTTCGTACATCGCTATTTTCATTTTCCGATGCCGGGCGGGGCGGCCACTTCATTCTCGTAAACAAGAAGATGCAGAAGGCCGCGGGCGTGCGCGTGGGCGGAATGATCGACCTGGTGGTTGAGCCCGATTTGGAACAGCGCGAGGCGAGCATTCCTGAGGAACTTGGGCGGCTGTTGAAGAGCGAGAAAGCCCTGGCGAAGTGGTACGCGAATCTCAGCGAGGCGATGCGGCGCGAGATCGGCAAGTGGATCGACGGGGTGAAGGGAACGGAGGCTCGACAGCGGCGGGCGGAGCAGATGGCCGAGCGATTGATGCTGGCCATGGAGGGGGAGAAGGTTCTGCCTCCCGTGATCGAGGTCGCGTTCCGTAGGAACCCGGCAGCGGCTGCGGGGTGGCAGAAGATGACGGCGGCGCAGCGGCGCGGGAATCTGCTGGCCGTGTTCTATTACCAGAGCCCGGAGGCGCGGGAGAAGCGGGTGGCGAAGGTCGTTGAGGACTGCCTCAGGATCGCGCGCGGCTAGTCGGCGCTGAGTGGCTGGAGCGGCGCGCCGGTGTCGGTTCCTGAGCCGAGCTCCTGGTCCTTGTACTGGAGCTGATAGAGCTTCCAGTACAGGCCGCGCTGCGCGAGGAGTTGCTGGTGTGTTCCGCGCTCACGGAGTTGCCCTTTATGCATCACGAGGATGGTGTCAGCTCGCTGGATCGTGGAGAGACGATGCGCAATGAGGATCGACGTGCGGCCGGCGATCATGCGCGAGAGTGCGAGTCGGACACGGAGTTCGGTGTCGGTGTCGACCGAGCTGGTGGCCTCGTCGAGGATGAGGATACGCGGTGCATGAGCCAGCGCGCGAGCAAAGCTGATGAGCTGCTTCTGGCCGGTGGAGAGCGTCGCGCCGCGCTCGCGGACCGGCTCATTGAACTTCAGCGGGAGCGTGCGGATGAAGTCGCCGACGTTGACCTCGTCAGCGGCGCGCTGAAGCTGTTCATCCGTAATCCACGAGGACCCGAGGCGGATGTTGTCGGCAACCGTTCCGGTGAATAGGAACGGGTCTTGCAGCACGACACCGAAGCGGCGGCGCAGGGCGTTCAGATCCTGCTGGCGGACGTCGACGCCATCGACGAGGATGCTCCCGCGCTGAATGTCGTAGAAGCGCATCATCAGGCTGGTGATGGTGGTCTTTCCGGCGCCGGTGTGGCCGACGATGGCGGCAGTCTCGTCGGGCTCGATGGCAAAGCTGACGCCGCGCAGTATCCACTCGATGTCGGCGAAGCTGTTCATATCCTCATCGCTGGCCGTTGCGAGGCGTGCGAGTTGAGCTTCGTCGAGCCGCTGGTAGGTAAACCAGACGTTGCGGAATTCGACGCGACCGGAGTTGTCGCCTGCGGTGGTATGCGCGGGCGAAATGATCTCAGGCTGTGTATCCAGCAGCTTGAAGACGCGCTCGGCGGCGGCCATGGCGGCTTGGAGGATGTTGTACTTGTCGCTGAGGTCTTGGATAGGCCGGAAGAACCTCTGCGCGTACTGCATGAAGGCAATGAGAATGCCGAGCGTGACGGTCCCTTTCAGGACGCTCGCCCCGCCTCGCCAGATGACGAGTGCGATGGCCGTCGAGCTGAGGAACTCGACGATAGGATAGTAGAGCGCATAGGCGAAGATGGCGTCACTCCACGCCTTCTTGTTCTGCGCGTTCACCTCGGAGAAGTCCTGGAACGCGCGCCGCTCACGGTTGAAGAGCTGCACAACGCTCATGCCGGAGACGTACTCCTGCGTGAAGGAGTTGATGCGTGCTGTAGCGGAGCGCTGGCGGCGGTAGCTGTCGCGCACATGCCGGCGGAAGATTCGCGTGACGTAGAGAATTGCCGGTATGACCGAGATCGCGAGCAACGCCAGCGGCCAGCTCATGCGCAGCATGATGAGGACGATGAATGCGAGGACGAAGACATCCTCGAAGATAGCCAGAACGCCCGACGTGAACATCTCGTTGAGCGCATCGACGTCGGAGGTGACGCGCGTGACGAGTCGGCCAACGGGATTGTGGTCGAAGAATGCCGGGTGCATCTGCTGCAGGTGGCGGAAGATCTGGCTGCGCAGATCGAACATGATCTTCTGGCCCGTCCACTGCATCAGGTAGGTCTGCACAAACTCAAGACCATACGTCACAAGAAGCGCGCCGAGATAGATGCCGGCGAGCTGGGTGATGCCGTTTAGGGGAGTACGGCTGAGATGCCGCGCCAGCCATGAGAGCTTCTCCGGAGGAGCGCCGGTCATGTAGGTGTCGACGGCCACCTTGACGAGGTACGGCCCGGAGACGTCCGTAGCCGCCTTGAGCAGAATGGCGAGTGTAGAAAGGCCTGTCTGCAGCGTGTAAGGCCGCAGATAGGTAAGCAGACGGCGCATGAGGCGGCCGTCGTAGGCCTTGCCCATGACCTCATCGTCCTGCGGCGGTTTCTTCGCGGGTTCCTTCCGCGGTTTCCTGGCTTTGTCCGAGTCGGCCATCTCTCACCATTCTAGATGTTCGGCGTCGAGAGGTGGATTCTGCGATCTGCTAGCAAATCATGGAACTTTTGTGGGATCAGTGCCCGGCCTTGACGGTCGCTGCTCCCTGAATGGCGCCCTGGCCGGAGCTCTGAGCGAAGACGACGACGCGCAGGTTGGCGGCTGGAGCGTCCGCTGGAGCGCTGAGGGTAAACTTCACGGGACCGGAACTGAGGTCCTGAACCTTCCCGATGCGCTGCATCGAACGGACGATGCCGACGTGTTCGAGGTGACGTCCGCCGTTCTCGCCGCCGCCGACGTTCGTTGACGCTGCGGACTGGACGATGGCGGCGTAGAGGTCGCCTTTAGGGAGCGAACCCGAAGAGGCAGTCGAGACCGAGCTGCTGATGTTCCTCCCTTCGATGATCGGATTAGCTAGAGTCAGCGTGATCTTGGGCGTCTGTGCGGCCTGCGAAATCGCGTAGAGGGCCTTCCGGCCATCGCTGCCGACGAACTGCGCCGAGCCGTCGACGACCATCTGAGGAGTATAGGGCTCCTCGAATCTGAGACGGGGCAGGTAGTTGTTCTGGCGTTCAGTGAACTGGGAGGAAGAGAAGCGGTCACGCCAGCCGCCCTGATCCCAATAATCTACGTGCTCTTCCAAGACGATGATGTCGGCCGTGTTCACAGGCTGTTCGCGGTCGAGGCGACCCAGCAGAGCGTCTGCGGGTGGGCAGCTTGAGCAGCCCTCAGAGGTGAAGAGCTCGACCACCACCGGAACGCGTGTTGAAGACGCTGCCTGAGCGGATGCAGTAGGAAGAAGCGCCGACAGGGCAAGAAGTAGAATGGAAGCAAGGTGATGTTGAGTCGAGGACATGGTGCGTCTACCCCTTCGCCTCATTAGACGTGACCAGCGGAGCTGCGGTCACAAGAAACATGGCCCCCCGTGAAACAATAGAGCTGTGGCCATTCTTTTCGCGATGAACAACCCCTTAGGTGTCTATATCTCTGTACCGTTCTGCAGGGCGAAATGCACTTTCTGCAACTTCGCCTCGGGGGCGTTTGCTGCTGAACGGCTGCAGGGTTATGTCGATCGCCTTGAGGCCGAGGTTTGTGGAACGCGAGCGGCCACCGCGAGGCTGGGGGCAGAACTGGTTCGCCCTGTCGATACGATTTACTTTGGCGGTGGGACGCCGAGCCTGCTGTCCGCAAGCCAGGTTGGACAGATATTTCGAGCATTGCGTGACGAGTTCGAGGTTGCTCCGGATGCCGAGATCACGCTTGAGTGCGCCCCCGGGCAGCTTGCCGGTGAGACGCTCGAGGAGCTGCAGCGGCAGGGGATGAACCGTGCCAGCCTTGGCGTGCAATCGTTTGTGGACAAGGAGACGGCGTCGGTCGGGCGACTGCATACGCAGGAGATCTGCAAGGCCGAATTCGCTCGGCTGCGGGCTGCGGGAGTGAACGAGATCAACATCGATCTGATCGCCGGGCTGCCCCATCAGACGGAGGAGAGTTGGCGTTACTCTGTCGAACAGGTGATCGCCAGCGGCGCTCCCCACGTGAGCGTCTACATGCTGGAGGTCGATGAGGACTCGCGCCTGGGCAGGGAAATGTTGGTTCATGGCGGCAGGTACCATGCTTCCGATGTCCCGGATGAGGACGCCGTCGCGACATGGTACGAGATGGCGTGCGAGCGGCTTGATGCTGCAAGCGTGCGGCAGTATGAGATATCGAACTTCGCGTACGAGGGGTACCAGTCGCGGCACAACCTGAAGTACTGGAAGCGCCAGCCCTACATCGGCTTCGGACTTGACGCGCACTCGATGCTGCCGGCTGCCGCTGGCGCGGTGCGATTTGCAAACACGGACGATCTAGATTCGTATTTAGGCGAAGCCAGAGGCCCGCTTGAGTTGCTGCCGCGAAATCAGGCGCACAGGCCGGAGGCCGAGTATCTCGGAAGGGAAGAGGCGTTCGAGGAGTCGCTCTTCCTTGGGCTGCGGCTTACGGAGGGAGTCCGGCTCGACATGCTGCGCGAGGAATTTGGCGACGCGATCCTTACGGCCGTGATGCCCGCAGCGTTTGAGGCGCGTGACGCTGGACTGCTTGCAATCGAGCGGGACTGCATGCGCCTGACGGCTCGCGGAAGAATGGCCTCGAACGAGGTCTTCAGCCGGCTGCTGATTCCTGCCGCGGCGTAAACCCGCGTAAACCTTAGAGATTCAGAAGGAGAGTTGAAGAGCATGATCGATCTGCGCAGCGATACCGTCACCCGTCCCACCCCAGCCATGCGCGAGGCGATGGCCACAGCGGTGGTTGGCGACGATGTGTACGGCGAAGACCCGACGGTGAACCAGCTTGAACGCGACGCCGCTGCCATCTTCGGCAAGGAGGCGGCGATCTTTGTGCCGACCGGAACCATGGGCAACCAGATCGCGATCCGCCTGCATACGCAGCATGGGCAAGAGGTCATCTGCGAGGCGCGGTCGCATGTGCTGGACTGGGAGATGGCCATGATGTCGGCCTTCTCCGGCTGTCAGGCTCGAACAGTCGCGGCCGAGCGCGGCATCCTTACCTGGGAGCATATCCGGCCTGCGATCGGCGCGAAGATCTACTACAGGGCGCAGACAGGACTGATCAGTCTGGAGAACACCCACAACATGGCCGGTGGCACAGTCACGCCGCTGCCGGTGTTCGAGGAGATTTGGCACGAGGCGCGCAAGGCCAGTCTGCCGGTGCACCTGGACGGTGCGCGGGTCTTCAACGCCGCGACCACGCTTGGCCTGAGCGTAGCTGAGCTGACGCGCGGCTTCGACACGGTGATGTTCTGCCTTTCGAAGGGGCTGGGCGCGCCGGTCGGCTCCATGCTGGTGGGCAGCGCGAAGGCAATCGAGCAGGCGCGGGTGCATCGCAAGGCACTCGGCGGTGGAATGCGCCAGGCGGGAGTGCTTGCAGCGGCGGGCCTGATTGCGTTGCATGAGATGCCGAAGCGGCTCGGCGAAGATCACGCCAACGCGCGCCTGCTGGCAGAAGTGATCGCGGCTGAGCCAAACGCGGAGATCGATCTCGATGCTGTTGAGACGAACATCGTGTTCTTTCGCCTGCGCGGTGCAGCCGATGCTGCGGCCTTCAGCGCGTCGATGAAGCAGCGAGGCGTGCTGGGCAGTGCTATCGGGCCCCACGCAGTGCGGCTGGTGACCCACTATGACGTCGATCGAAAGGCCTGCGAGCAGGCCGCGGCAATTCTGGCGGAACTGTTGCGAGTTCTCTAGGCTCAGGTACCGACTGCGTTGATCGTCGGCTTGACCGCGAGGAAGACCGTCACGGTCGTGCTGTGGGAGGACGCGCTGGTGTCGCTCGAAAGGTTGATGCTCCCGCCGTGCTTGTTGATGATGCCGCGGCTGACCCAGAGGCCCAGTCCGGTTCCGCGCTCGCCTTTGGTGGTGAAGAAGGGCTGGAAGAGATGCGGCCGAACATCATCGGGGATGCCGGGGCCGTTGTCGGCGATGACGATCTGCGCTCCGGGCGGCATCTTCTGTCCGGCCGAGCCGGTTGCGGCCGGCTGTGGAGCGACGCTAACGCGCACTTCCCCTCCTGGACTGGCTGCTTCGGCGGCGTTTGTGATCAGGTTGGTGAAGACCTGCCGCAGTTCGGCAGGGAAGGCATCGACCGTGACGGGGGAGCGAAGGTCGGAGCGCACCGTGACTCCTAGCTCGGTGAAGCGGTGGTCCATCAGCAGCAGGATCTCCTGGAGCATGTCCTTCAGGTTCACCCTGACCGGGGCCTTCGACTCGCGATAGAGGCCAAGCATGGCGCGGCTGATCTGGGTGACGCGCTCGAGTTCATGGCCGGCCATCTCAAGAAACTGCCTGGACTCCTCGTCGGAGACGCCGGTGCGCATGAGATAGAGAAGGTTTGAGACCGAGTCAAGCGGATTGTGGATCTCGTGCGCGATCGTGGCGGCGAGCCGTCCGGCTACTGCGAGCTTCTCGTTGGCCAGCAGCGCATCCTGGGTCCGGCGCTCGAGCGTGATATCGCGGAAGACGAGCACAATGCCGATAGTGGCTCCCGTCTGGTCGCGGATCGGAGCCCCACTGTCGGCGATGAGAAGCTCAGAACCGTCCTTGCGGATGAGCGCCGTGTGATTATCAAGCCCCACGACGCTGTTCAGGCGCTTGACCTTGGCAACCGGAGTCTCCAGCGGCTCTCGAGTACTCTCGTTGATGATCTGGAAGACGTCCTCGAGGGGGCGGCCCAGAGCCTCGGACTGGCTCCACCCCGTGATCTCGCAGGCTACCGGGTTCATCATCTGAATGGCTCCATTGGCGTCGCACGTGATGACTCCGTCGCCGATGGACGCAAGCGTTGTGCGCAGGCGCTGCTCGGACTGGAAGATCTCTTCCGCCCGGCGGCTGAGAACGTCAAGCGAGGTCCGGTAGGCCGCCGAGACCGCGTGCAGGCGGTTGCGCGTGAACATGCCAATCAGGATGCCCAGCAGAAGTGCGACGGCCAGCAACGCCTCGAGCACATCCCTCACCTGGCGGTGCCATTGTGCGATGCGAACGGAGCGCCGCGCCTCGTCCATCTGGGTGATCGAGGCAAGATCCTGCCGCACCTGGTCCATCAGAGACTTGCCGTAGAGGTTCAGATCGACATCGCTGGTCACTCCGCCTGCCTTGACGGTGGCGATGACGGGCAGCGCGAAGGCATCGCGCCAGGTCTGATGCTCGCTTCGGAGATCTTCGATGGTGCTCTTTTGAAGAGGGTCGGAGCCGGCAAGCGCTTCGAGCTTCTTGAACTCGGCATCGAGACGGCCCTCCGCCTCGCTGAAGGGTTGGAGAAATCTTGGATCGGCGGTCGTCTCATATCCGCGCAGACCGGACTCCTCATCGACGATGAGCTTTGCGACAAGCGTGACCTGCGTTATGCGGGCATCGGATTCCTGGATAAGGCTGACCGTCGCGTTGGAGTCGCGAATCTGCCAATAGAGAACGCTGGCAGTCACCAGGAGTACGACCACCGGCAGCAGGAAGACCTGCACCAGAATCCGTTGGAACTGAGCTAAATTCACCTCTCTGGTCACCCGCCTCTTCGGGTCGTTATGGTGCACTTGCTGGTTGAAGTAAGCTTGCTAACTTATTCAAAAGTATGGGAGCTCCCTCGCCCTTGGTCATGTACAGATCGACAAGGGATGTGACCTCCGCAGGCAGACCGATATAGGCTGACAGCAGCAGAATCGGGATTTTAGGCTTGACCTGGCGCATGAGGCTGGCGACCTGGCCACCGTGCATTCCAGGCATGGAGTAGTCGAGAACAACTGCTTCGACGGGCTCGTTTTTGAAGATTTCAAGACCGGAGGTCCCGTCGATCGCTGTTAGAACGCGATATCCGGCGCGCTCAAGCAGCATCTTTCGCACCCGAAGGCCGACGAGTTCGTCATCCACGCAGAGGATAAGGTGCGAGCTTTTTGCCATACGCGTCTCTGTCACAGTACAGCAGGACTACGGCCTCTCTCACGCCTAAGTATACGTAGTAAGGTGGGTCTTTGTACCCAGTTACGGAGTATTCATCATACGTTTGCAAATTGTGAAACCGGGGTAGAGTAAGCTACAAGCGGTAACGCTGCATAATCGTCGAGGTCTTAGAATTGAGTCAGACAATCTTTCTGCTGGAAGATGACACAGACATCTCCCGCCTGGTGCAGTACCACCTGGAAAGTGCTGGATTTGGCGTTCGTTCCTACCTCACTGTAGGTCAGATTCTCCCCGACGCGGAGCGTAATCCGCCCCATTTGTTCCTGCTCGACATCATGGTTCCCGGTGGCGATGGCCTCGATCTCTGCCGCAGGCTGCGGCAGAATCCCACGTTGAGCGTGGTGCCGATCATCTTTTTGACCGCACGCGCGGCGGAGAATGATCGCGTGCATGGCCTCGAGATGGGGGCCGATGACTACATCACCAAGCCCTTTGGCACTCGCGAACTGATCGCCCGCGTCAAGGCTGTTCTGCGCCGGTTCGAGCGGCCGACGACCCCCTCGGTCGTCAAGTTCGAGAATATCGAGATTGATGCCGGAGCCATGCAGCTTCGCGTCAACGGGGATCTGGTGACGACGACCGCCACCGAGTTTCGCCTGCTGGATTATCTTGTCCGCCATCCGGGGCGGGTCTTCAGCCGCGACCACCTGCTGGACGCCGTATGGGGCGACGCCCGCTTCGTGACGCCACGTTCCGTCGATGTCTACGTTCGCCGTATCCGTGAGAAGATCGAGGCCGACGCCGAGATGCCGCGCTACCTTAAGACAATGCGCGGGGCAGGGTACCGGTTCGAGATCCCCAAGGCAGTCCCCGCATAGGAGCACACGGCGGCCGTGACGCGCAGTCTCTTTTTCTCGTTCTTCCTCAGGATGACGATCGCCCTGGCGTTCGTCGCCGTAATGCGCGTCTGGTTTACCCCTCATGGGTGGCTTCTCGGCATAATCCTTGTGCTTGCGTGGGGCGCAATCAATGCGTTTCTGCTAACGCGATCGGTGCGGCAGAACATCACTCTGCTGGAGACCGCGACCTCCGGGATTCCTGAGCGGCCCGTAGGCAGGCTTGATTCTCATTACACCGACTTCGATGGCTTGGCGCGGGCGATCTCAGCAACCTCGGACCAGGTGCAGCGCGCACTGAGCGACTCGTCGGAGAGCCGCAAGGAACTCGAGGTGATGATCGACAGCATGCAGGACGCGGTCGTTGCAGTGGATCCCGCAGGACGCATTCTGTGGACCAATCAGCGCATGCAGCGGCTCATTCCAGCGGCCTCCGTCAGCGGGGCCGTTCGCGTGGGTCACGCGCTCGTCCAGACGATTCGCGACCCCGAGGTGCTCGAGTGCGTTCGAATGGCGCTCGACAAACACGTGGTTAACGAGCGGCGATCGACCTCGATGGTGCCCGGCCGAATCTTTGAGATCACTGCCTCTCCGATACCGGGCGGCGGAGCCGTGGCCGTGCTGCACGACATTACCCGAATCGAGCAGGTGGAGCGCACGCAGCGAGACTTCGTCGCCAACGTCTCCCACGAGCTACGAACGCCACTTACCTCGATCAGCGGATATGTAGAGACGTTGCTCGATCACGAGGCGAACCTTAGCCCGCAGGCCCGCGAGTTCCTCTCAACCATCCTCAAGAACGCCGCGCGGATGGGCCGATTGACCGAAGATCTTCTGGCGCTTGCGCGGGTAGAGTCTTCCGAGCATAAGTTGCGGCCTGCTCCGATTCCTGCCGATGTGCTGGTGCGTGACGCCGTGCAGGCGATGAGCGGTCTGGTGAAAGACGCCGAAGCGGTACTTGAGGTTGGTGGGACGACCAGCTGCGAGGTACTGGCCGACTCGGACTCCATCGTGCAGGTGTTGAGCAATCTGATCGAAAACGGCATCAAGTACGGGCAGGCGCGAGGCGAGACGCACAGTCGGGTGATTTTGAGTGCACATGAAATATCTGAGCCCGTGGAAGCTGTCGAGTTCCGTGTCCGCGATTTTGGACAGGGAATTGCTTCCGAACACCTCGACCGGATCTTCGAGCGCTTCTACCGGGTGGACAAGGCACGCTCCCGGGAGTCCGGAGGCACTGGCCTCGGCCTCGCCATCGCACGCTACGTCGTTCAGACGCAGGGAGGCGAGATCTACGCCGAGAGCGAGCTGAACGCCGGAAGCACGTTTATTTTCAGACTTCCAAAGGCGCTCAAGGCCGCTATCTAGCTTGTTTTTTGCCGTTTTCACTCGGATGTAACCTTCCCGTAACATTTTGGCCGCACACTTAAATAGGTGCTTCAGGCAACCTGTCGCATCGAAATTCGAGGGGGAACAGTGAAACTGAAGGTTATTGCAACAGGCATTTTGGCGCTTGCGGCCGTGGGAGCCAGTGCGCAGAATCTCAACGGAGCAGGCGCGACCTTTCCGTATCCGATTTACTCAAAGTGGTTCACCGAGTACAGCCAGCAGCATCCAGACGTGAAGCTGAACTACCAGCCGATTGGTTCGGGCGGTGGAATTCGCCAGGTCTCTGAGGGCACCGTCGACTTCGGCGCCACCGACGGCCCAATGAACGATCAGCAGATCGCCGATGGCAAGGTTAAGGTTCAGCACATTCCGACGGTGCTCGGCGCCGTGGTCCCGGTGTACAACGTTCCCGGCGTGAACAAGGATCTGAACTTCTCTGGCGACGTCATCGCTGACATCTACCTCGGCAAGATCTCCAAGTGGAACGATAGCCGCATCGCAAAGGACAATCCCGGAGTCAGCCTGCCTGATAAGCCAATTCTTCCCATCTATCGCTCAGAGGGGAGCGGCACGACCTACATCTTCACGGACTTCCTCTCGAAGGTCAGCCCGGATTGGAACAGCAGGGTCGGCAAGAGCACTTCTGTAAAGTGGCAGGCTGGCATCGGCCAGAAGGGAAATGAGGGCGTTGCCGGCATGGTGCGTCAGACGCCCTACTCCTTTGGCTACGTCGAGCTGATCTATGCGCTTCAGAACAAGATGGCATTCGGTGCGGTGAAGAACGCCGCTGGTAAGTTCGTGAAGGCTTCAACCGACGGTGTCACCGCCGCTGCGGCTGCTTCCGCCAAAGCGATGCCCGCAGACTATCGCGTCTCGATCACGAACGCTCCCGGTGCGACTTCCTATCCCATCTCGAGCTTCACCTGGCTCCTAATCCCAACCCACGGAGATGCGGCGAAGACGAAGACTCTCACCGCCTTTCTGACGTGGATGCTCGACCGCGGCGAGAGCGAGGCTTCCTCACTGAGCTATGCTCCGCTGCCCAAACAGGTTCAGGACATGGTCCGCAAGACCGTCTCCCAGATCAAATAGCCAGAACGCCGCACGGAGCCGTCATCTTTAGGCCTCGTGCGGCGTACCATCTCCGGCCGGGAATCCATCGCGCCGGATACAATCGAGCTGCAAAAGCCACCGAATCTTCAGGAACAGAATTGTGTCTCCCAGTCGCATGACGACCGAACGAGAACCCGGGTCTCTTCTGCCGATGCCGCCTGCTATCTCTCAGCCGGCAGCCGCGCCACCCCCAGACGATGCTGCTCCTTCGGTGATACGTTCCTTCCTGAACCAGCGAGGAAGCGGACGGGCCGCCGACAACAGTTTTGCTGCACTGATGCTGTTGTGCGCCTGCAGCATCTTCCTCATCGTTCTGTTCATCTTCGTCATCCTGATCCTTCGATCCCACCTCAGCCTGGCCCAGTTTGGATGGAAGTTCTTCACGCGTCAGGCATGGGATCCCGTCTCCGGCGACTTCGGCGCTCTGCCGTTTATCTACGGCACACTTGTGACGTCATTACTTGCGCTGCTTATGGCGGTTCCGCTGGCACTCGGTGTGGCGATCTTTCTTACCGAGCTCTGCCCACGTCCTCTCCGCGGACCAATCTCGTTTCTCACCGAACTGCTCGCCGCAATCCCCAGCGTCGTCTACGGTCTGTGGGCCGTCTTCATCCTGGTGCCGTTGATGCGCGATGTTGTGGGGCCATTCCTCTACAAGACACTAGGCTGGACAGGATTTTTTGAAGGCTCAAACTTCGGTGTCGGCATCCTGACGGCCGGCATCATTCTGGCCATTATGATTCTTCCGATTATCTCCTCGCTGACGCGCGACATTATGACTGCAGTGCCGAACAGCCAGCGTGAAGCAGCGCTTGCGCTCGGTGCGACGAAGTGGGAGATGATCCGCATCGGTGTGCTGCGCAACTCGCGTATCGGCATCGTAGGAGCCGTGATGCTCGGCCTCGGCCGCGCTCTCGGCGAGACGATGGCCGTCACGATGGTGATTGGCAACCACGCGGAGATCAACAAGAGTCTCTTTGCTCCGGGGAACACGCTGGCCAGCGTCATTGCAGGAGAGTTCTCCGAGGCCACGGGTGATCTTTACCTTAGCGCTCTCATCGAGATCGGCCTCGCACTCTTTCTCGTCACCATCGTCGTCAACGCGATCGCCCGTCTGATGGTCTGGGCTGTTACGCGTGGTGCGCCGTCGAGGGTCGCCTGATGAGTACGCAACCGATCGCCAGTCAGCCTCTGGGGCTTCCTCGCAAACCATCGCGCACCAATGCAGTGCGTCGTACGGCCGCAAACTATATCGTCAGTGGGCTGGCGATTCTGGCAACCCTACTAGTGTTGGCCCCCCTCGCCGCTATCCTGTTCTACCTGGTTTACAAAGGCGCTCGCTCGCTCAACCTCGCCTTCTTTACACACGTTCCCGCTCCGGTTGGCGAGGAGGGTGGCGGCATGGCGAACGCCATCGTTGGCTCGGGCATCATCCTTATCTTGGCAAGTTTTTTTGGAATTCCCATCGGGATTGCCGCTGGCGTGTATCTCGCGGAGTTTGGCGGCGGCAAGATGCTGGGCAATGCTGTGCGCTTTACCGCGGATGTGCTCAACGGCGTGCCGTCCATTGTGATGGGGATCTCGATCTATTCGCTGGTTGTGATACAGCAAAAGCACTTCTCTGCGTTGGCCGGAGGCATTGCGCTCGGCATCATGATGATCCCTACTGTCACGCGCACCACCGAGGAGATGCTGGCGACCGTGCCTCACGCGATTCGTGAAGCGGCCCTGGGGTTGGGAGTCCCCAAGTGGCGCACGATCCTCTCAGTCAGTCTGCGAACGGCTTCGCCCGGCATCATCACCGGCTGCATGCTGGCCTTTGCTCGTGTGGCCGGCGAGACAGCTCCCCTGCTGTTTACCGCGCTCGGAAACCAGTTCTGGAGCGTGAAGTTAAACCAGCCTATCGCCGCGCTGCCGTTACAGATATTTGCGTACGCTACCGGACCGTACGATGAGTGGCATCGGTTGGCATGGGCTGGTGCTCTGGTTCTCATCGCCCTCATCATGGTTTCGGTTACGCTCGTGCGCATCTACGCCAATCGCGGCGTGCTCAAAGGAGGAAGTTAGTGGGAGTCGGCATCTTAGTTCAGGACTTGAATGCGTGGTATGGCACGAACCACACGTTGCAGGACATTAATCTGCACATCCCCGCCAACCACGCCACCGCTCTCATCGGCCCTTCCGGCTGCGGTAAGTCCACTTTCGTGCGCTGCCTGAACCGCATGCACGAGACCAACCCGATCGCCCGCGCTGAAGGCACAGTGAAAATGGGGGAAGTAGACATCTACAGGGATGCTTCTCCCGTAGAGATTCGCCGCCGCGTCGGCATGGTCTTCCAGCGGCCGAACCCTTTCCCTACGATGTCTATCTACGATAACGTCGTCAGCGGCCTAAAGCTGAATGGATTTCGCAATCGCCGTGTTCTCGACGAGACCGTCGAGCGCTCGCTCAAACAGGCCGCACTGTGGGAAGAAGTGAAGGACGACCTGAAGAAGAAGTCCGGCGCCTCGCTCTCCGGCGGCCAGCAGCAGCGCATGTGTATCGCACGTGCCCTGGCTGTGGATCCCGAGGTGCTGCTGATGGACGAACCAGCCTCGGCGCTCGACCCCGTTTCGACCTCGAAGATTGAAGACCTCATCTTCCAGCTCAAGAGCCAGTACACCATCGTCATCGTCACGCACAACATGCAGCAGGCGGCGCGCGTGGCCGAAAACACTGGATTCTTCCTCAACGGCAAGCTCGTCGAGTTTGACTCAACACACAAGATCTTCACCAACCCCCGCGACAAACGCACAGAGGATTACATCACCGGGAGGTTCGGCTGATGCGGGTCAAGTTTCATCAGAGCCTCGACGAACTGAAAGAGAAGCTGCTTGTCATGGCTGGGATGGCGGAGCAGGCCATCCAGCGTTCAATCGAGGCATATCGCACACGCGACCTGGGCATCTGCGAACTCGTCTTCCGCTCCGAGCCCGCGATCAACCGGCTTGAGCGCGAGATCGACCAGATGGCGCTCGACCTGCTCGCCATGGAGCAGCCCATGGCAATCGATCTCCGATTCATCGTCGCTGTCATCCGCATCAATGCAGACCTCGAGCGCGTCGGCGATCAGGCAGTCAACATTGCTGTGCGCGTACGTGAGATGGGGGCCTTTGCCAACATCGATCTTCCGGTCGATATCCCCAAGCTGGCGTCGCTCTCCTCGGCGATGGTGCGCAAGGCGCTGCAGTCCTTCATCGAAGGTGACGCCGAACTGGCGCAGTCGGTCCTGAAGATGGACGATGAGGTGGACGCGATGAACGACGCGGCCTTCTACGCGCTCAGCACTCTGATTAAGGAAAAGCCCGACCTGACGCCGCAGTCTCTGAACGCTCTGATCATCGCGCGTAACCTCGAGCGCGTCGGTGACCACGCCACCAACATCGCAGAGGACGTCATCTTCTGGGTCCGCGGCGCGGACGTTCGTCACTCGGCGGCGTCCTAGCCCTCAGGCTTCCACCAGATCAGTCGCGACAACATCGGATAATAGAGCCCCAAACGTAGCTCACGTCCTCCTGCCGAGGTGCCGAGGATTCGCGCATAGGTCTCCATCTGCGGGCCGTACTTCTCGCGCTCCTTCGCGAGAAACTGGTCGACTCCTGACGGCCCGTGCGACCCTGTCTTGTAGTCGACGATCCACAAACAGCGATTGCCATCACCGTGCGGCTCCGTACCAGCAACGAAGGTGCGATCGAGACGGACGTTCTGCAGCCGGTCGGTCCAGGCTGTGAGTTCGTACTCGCTGGCGGCCTCCTCTTGCGCCGCCAGAATCCACAGCCCGGCCGGGTCTCGCAAAGTTTTCCCCAGTGCGGTCATCACCTCTGGCTGCAGCCGAGCCACCGCGGCCTGCGAAAGACCCTCTGCACGCAGCAACAGAGTGATTCGATTCTTCCATCCGGCGACCTCGTTGAGCAGAGCCTCCGGCTGCTCCCCTGCGCCGAGGCGCCGCGCCAGAACTTCCAGGAGGGCATGCACCGCGTTCCCAAAGGCGCGGGCCTCAAAGGAGCCTTCCGGTCGCGTAAAGTCTGCTGTCCTATCCGATGAGGTAGTTGGCTCTCCGCTCGCAAGGCGCTCTGTCGCGTGGAAGCGCTCCCTCGGCGTAAAGCTCAGAGGCAGGCGCTTGAGGGTAGGCAACTCCCGGCCCTCTGCCGCGAGATCCACTACTCCTGTCTCAGCATCGGGTATCCGCGGCTCCATCCTCACGACATTTGCGGCAGCTAGCTGCCGGGCGAAGTGCTTCTCGGCTGCCGGCCACGCCGCACGAAGCAGTGTGTTCCACTCCGGTGTCGGCAGGCCTGCCTTTGCGCTGGACTTCGGTGAAGCAAACAGGTGCAGCTCCTCGCGCGCGCGAGTGCATGCCACATAGAAGAGCCGCCTGCGCTCGGCTGCCTCGCGTCGCTTGTGGATGCTGGCCAGCCACGTGTTCAACTCCTTTGAATCTTCCCCCTTGCCGGCGATGGGAGCGAGCAGCACCTGTGCTGCCTCGTCATCGCCGCTACGAACTTCGCTCCAGACAAGCAGCCGCGACGAATTCATCCTCGGCTTTCTCTCGAGCGCAGGCACGATGACGACATCCCACTCCAGGCCCTTGGCCTTGTGGATCGTCATCAAGTCGATCGCGTTCGGATTGGTCTCCGGCTCAGCGTAGAGCTTCGCGAGCCTCTGTCGCAGCGTCTGCATATCCACGGCGCCCGCTTGCTCTTCGAGCTCATCCAAAAGCTCGAAGAAACGGCGCGCATTCACCATCTCGGTCGCGGTGAGGCTGGCGTCGCCTCCCAGGGAGCGCCAGGTACGTTCGACCCACTGGGCCAGAGTCAGCCGCGAGCGCTGCAGCATCGCCGCTTGCAAAACCTCCCACATGCGAGTAAGCCGCTGGCAGCTCTCTTCGTCCAGGTCGTGTCCACGCTCCGCGATTACCTCCTCCATCGAGCGGTGCGCCCACTTTGGATCATCGTCTCCCGCAAGCATGTGCAGCTCAGCGAGCTCCAGGCCACACCACGGTCCGCGCAGCAAGGCGAGCCACGCCACACGATCAGCTGGATGCAGCAGCGCCCGTGTCAGCGCAAAGAGATCGAGCACCTCAGGACGTTCGCCAAGTTCCTCGATATCCACTGCGCGGAAGGGAATTGGCCCATCCCCATCGTCTTCTTTGAGTGCCGCGACGATGCGGCTCAAATGGCCGCGGCTCTGCACCAGCACGGCGATCTTCCACGCCTCACTTCGACCCGCAGGCAGAGGCCGTGCGCGCCACTGCTCAACGATAGAACGAATCTCTTGTGCTTCCTCCTCCGATCGCTGCTGACGTTCAGCTCTGGCTGCGTCGCCCTTCAAACCTGCGGGGAGCGCCTCGGCATGCCAGACCACCGCGGGCTCCTTGACCGACGATCCGCGAATCGCGGCCGCTTTGACGAAGGGCACATCTTCCGGATGCGACGAGCTGATGTGAGGCGGAAACAACAGCGAGAAATCTTCGTTAAAGGCCTCAACCAGTTCTCTCTGCGAGCGAAAGTTTGCCTTCAATTGCAGACGGCTCAGAGGAAGCTCTCCAATGCGTTCCGCCTGCATCGTCTGAAGAAACCGCTCAACCCTGGCCTGTCGAAACAGATAGATGGACTGCTTTGGATCGCCCACGAGAAAGACCGTCTGGCCGGTGCCAAGCCATCCTCGAGTCAGCAGCTCGATCAGCTCGTACTGGCTGGTCGAAGTGTCCTGCATCTCATCGACGAGGATGTGCCGGAACCGCAGTCCCAGCGCGGTCTCGAGTGCAGCAACGCCGCTTTCATGCCCCTCGCTGCGTCCCAGTGCCTCGCGAGCCAGCAGGCCAAGTTCAGCGAAGTCACACTCGCCGCGTTCGGCAAAGACGAACTGCAGCTCCACAAGAGCACGGCGAAGCACGCGAAAGAGAGCTTTAGCCACGCGCCACTGCTCGTCCGGATACTCGAGCGGCGGCAAAGAGTCTGCCCGCAGCATCGCCTCCAGCACATCGTCGCGCTGTGCAATTCCATCGCGCAGCGCGCTGAGCCGGCCCCTCTCTTCACGCGTGGTCTCGAACAAGAGCGAGCTTTTCGCGAAGCTCTTTCTCCACGCCTTCCCTGAACGAAGAACCAGCAGGTGAACGAGAGCGCGCCAGTGGTCAAGGTGATCGGCAGAAGCTCCCGGAGCAATTCTCCCTTTGCACATCGCAATGGGAGAAACATCGCGCTGATACGGCTCCCTGTCTGCCAGAGAAGATGCCATCGCTGCCAGGTCGCGCAGAAAATCCGAAGGTACAGTCCGCACGAGATCCTCGAGACAATCCTCCACAACCCGGCGCAACGTCCTCTCCAGCTTTGGGCGAACAACGCTATCCAGATACGCGTCGCTGAGTTCCTCGCCGCGCAGGGGAATCAGGTCACCCCACTGATCGCGCCACTGCAGCATCTCGGCGATCAGCCGCTCCACTTCGCCCAGGTTGCCGTCGCGATGCAGCAGCACGAGCCGCAGCGAAGAATTGAGATCGGCGTCTTCTCCGCCAAGACAGCTCAGCGCGCGCTGTGCCGCCTCGTGATACAGCGGTCCGGCCTCAGGTACAGGAGCCTTCACGCCGCCCGAGCCTGAGAGCACTGGCAGCGATCGCGCGACCTCCGAGCATATTGAGTCAATCGTGCGGATATTCAGTCTACGCGGTCGTTCGAGCAGCCCCCAGCGCAGCGTAGCGTCGCGCCGCAGAACCGACTGGGCCAGCACGCGCGTCATTCGATCGAACTCGCTCTTCGACGCGTCTGGCCCACGCGCAGCTTCGAGTTGTTTTGCGATGCGCTCACGAATCTCGATCGTTGCCTTTTCGGTGAAGGTGATCGCAAGCACCTGCTCCGGCTCTGTGACCTCCTCATCCGTGAGCAGCTTCAAATAGCGCTGGATCAGAAGCCCTGTCTTGCCCGAGCCCGCGGGCGCCTCGACGATCCACGACTTCGTGATGTCGAGCGCCTTCTCTCGTTCTGCATGGTCAGGAGGCAGCTTGTCGCTCGTGCCACTCGTGGCGTTCGTGTCGTCGGCTCGCGGAAGCGGCGGAGGAAACTCGAGTAACTCAGACATGCTCAGCCTCCGCCGCATCGTTCTCTTCTGCATCGTCCTCGACCGAAGCAGGATCGAGCCGGCATAAGATGCGCTGGCGGCAGTGTTCACAGGTCTTCGGATAGTTCTTCGGGTTCACGCGCGCGTCGCCGTTATAGAAGTCGGTGGCAAGCTTCGTCAGCACCTCGCGCCATTGCTCCACCTGCTCCTCAAGCGTCGCAGCTTCCGTCAGCTTGACGGACTTGGTAAGCGCGTCCGCGCTGGTTGCATAGCCTGTCAGCGTCATCTCCTTGCCTGTCCGCACCTGGGCAAAGGCTACGGCCTCCAGCCGCTCGGCGTTCGTGAGCATCGCGTACAGCGGAAGCTGTGGCGCCTCAGGCCGCTCTCCTAGCCAATCTGCCGGCTTCGCCACGCCTGTCTTGTAGTCGATGAGAATCTCGCCTTGCTCTCCCTCATCCACGCGGTCCACGCGAACATCCAATCGCAGCGGTCCGATCCGCACATCCTTGAACTCGCGCTCGCTCAGCTTTACCGTAAACGGCGCGCGTCCCCGCTCCAGCTCCAGCCACTGTTCCATCAGGCTTCGCAGCCGCGCTCGTTGAACCTCAACATAGGCAGCGTCCCACGCGGTCTTGCTTAGCTCTGCAGCCTTGCGCAGGGCCTCACTGATCGACTGGTCGAGCACGCCGTCGAACTCCGAAGCTGTCATCTTCTTCAGTGCAACTTGCGACTCCACCTGCTTCCAGAAGAGTTCGAGCGCACGATGCACGATGTTGCCGCGCCCAGCCGCGTCCAGTCCCAACTCAGCATGTTCAAGCTCCGTCGACCACAGCCTCTTCTCGGCGAAGGCGCGGAAGCCGCACGCTGCTTGGAGCTTCAAGATATCTGCGCCTCCGCGCATGACCTCATCGCGCCGCAGGGGCAGGGAATCGCTGTCCTCCACTGTTTCGAGTTCAACAATCTGCCGTTCAGCGGAGACGGGTGCGAACTCTTCCGCAACAACCTCCTCCATCTCGATGTCCTTGAGCGCGGCAGACGCACGCTGATGACCCTCGGCAGCCTCAACCGCATAGCTGAACACGACCGTCTCCGCGCTCTCCGCGATCCGCCGCGTCACAAGCCTCGCCTGCGCGTCATCGCGCTCAGGGTCGACACCGGGCATTCCCAATTCACGCTGCAAATGCCACGGCAGCAGCGGATTGCTCCCTGTCCCCCGTGGCCACGACAACTCGCCCGCGCCGAGGAACCACGCTGCGTCAAACCTGCTGCCTGCCGCCTCAAGCGGCCCCATCACCTGCACCGGAGCTTCGCGCGACTCCGCAGCGAACATCGTCTCCCTTGCAATCCACTCCAGGCGGCCCAGTGCCTGGCGAAACTCCACGCGTCCCGCGTTGAAGTCCAGCCTCGCCAACTCATCCAGCACGCGCTCCCACTTCCTTCGCGCCTGAAACTCGAGACTGCTCTCGCCCCGTGCTGTGTCCCGTCCTGCGCCCCACGCCGCGGCGTCAAGAAACTCGCCGATCACCTCGGTCCATGCTGCGAACGACCTGCGTTCGCGCGATGCGAGCCGCTCTTCGGCGACGCGCTCCATCTTGCGCACAGCCTTCAGCAGTCGAGAAATCTTCCCGTTGCGCTTCCACCCTTCAATGCACTCGAGCAACCATCCAATCGTCACCTCCGGACGCAGCAGGTCTTCCTGCCGCATCGCAAACGCGTCGAACTCCGCACGACCGCCTCGCTCGCCCTCTGCTGGCGCGAAGTATGGCGAGAGCAGCAGCGCGCTCACCTGCGTCAGCGGCAGCGCTCCTATGGACCACCGCAGCAGATCAAGCGCGACTTCAATCATCGGAGTTCGCGCAAGTGGCACACCCAACGAAAACTCATACGGCGCAGCGTCATCGTTCGCTGCGATGTTCTCAAGCTCAGGCGCCAGCACCTCGCGGAAGGCACGGTCGATCCTCGCTCGGCGCGCCTCGAGGTCCGGCACAATCACAGCAATGCGCGCTGCCGGATGGTCCTCAAGGTACCGCCGAATCCAGCGTGCAGCCGCGTACAGTTCGCCGATCTCATCGGTTGCTCTGGCCAGCACGCGCTGTTGCGCTGGTGCAGTCAGCTCGATCGATCCAATCACAATCCCCGCGGCGCGAACGGCCTCCACTACGGCCTCCTGCGCCGGAGTCATCCCGTCAAACCCAACCAGCGCAATCTCAGGCGGCAGAGCATCTACAGCCCCACCCTGCAAGGCCGCCCGTATCGCGTCCTCCATCTGCGCCGAGGGCAGCAGATCTTCTGCGCGGCAACGCCGCTCAAACTCCTGCGCCCACCGCTCGAAGGCCCTCGTGTCCGTATTTCCGCTGAAGTTACGCAGACGGCGCTGTCCATTGTGACGGCAGAGCAGCCGCCACGCATCCGCAGCCAGGGTTGCTAGCGAGTCCACTTCGCGAAGGCTGCTCAGCTCAACATCGGCGCTCAGTAACGACCGCCATATCGCGTGTTCCTGTGTGCCGTTGAGTAGCATGGCCGTGGCGCGTCCTTCAAGCATCCACTCATGCCACAGACCCGAGGCCCACGTCTCCCAGGCCATGATCGACGGCAGCCGCCAGCTTGCCAGCCCGCGTGCACGGCTCTGCTGATTGAAGGCGTGCTGCAGCGTCCGTGTCGCACGCTGGTTCCCCGTCACCACGGTCGCGCCCCGTTCGAGCGCCTGTGCGATCTCGCCCGGCAGCCGATCCACGCCATCCATGTCTCGGTTATACCCCAGCAGGCCTTGGAAAACGCGCACTCGTCCGTCCAAGTATCATCAACAAAGGAGTCGAATCGTGCCTTGGAAGTCCCTGTCTCTCCTGTTCTGCCTCAGCTTGCTGCTCATCGTTGGCATCGCCGGATGCCGCCAGTCCGCCCCGCCAGCTTCTGCAAATGCATCCGCCACGCTCCGGAGCTTTCCCGTCCGCGGCAAAGTCGTCAGCACCAACGCCACTGAGGTCACGCTCGATCACGAGGCCATCCCCGGCTTCATGGACGCCATGGTCATGCCCTACAAGCTCAAAGACCCCAGCATCGTCAGCGAACTGCACCCCGGCGACCGCATCACCGCCACTCTCCTCGTCCACCAGGACGAAGGAGGCTTCCACGACGCCCTGCTCGACAACATCGTTGTCACCGCGCAGGCCAGGCCCGACTACAAGCCCGCCGTGCAGTTCCACGTTCCGGCACCCGGCGACAACGTGCCGGACTTCCAGCTACTCAATCAGAGCGGACGCACCATCCACCTCGCGCAGTTCAAGGGCAAGGTCCTCGTCGCTACCTTCATCTACACCCGCTGCCCGCTCGCCGACTACTGCCCCAAGATGAGCCGCAACTTCGCCGAGATCGACAAAGCCCTCGCCGCCGACCCTGCGCTCTACTCACAGACGCATCTTCTCAGCATCAGCTTCGACCCCGCCTACGACACCCCTGCCGTTCTGCGCAGCTACGGCGGAGCCTACACCGGCCGCTACACCACAGAGACCTTCACCCACTGGGACTTCGCCGCACCTTCGGAGAAAGAACTCCCCACCGTGACCCAATTCTTCGACGTTGGCGTCACCCCAGGCGAGAACAAGACCCTCACCCACTCGCTCTCAACCGTCATCATTGGCAAGGACGGCAAGATCGCCGCCTGGTATCCCACCAACGACTGGCAGCCGTCCGATGTCGTGGCCGCCATTCGGAAAGCCTCCGCAAGCTAACCGCAGCTAACGAGGCGTCCCGCAGATATAGGACTCCAGATGGCGGATTGCCTCATCCTGCGCCGAGATCACGGCGTTCACCAGGTCGCCGATGGAGACAATTCCCACCACCTTGCCTGCCTGCTTCACCGGCAGATGCCGTACGCGGTTGTTCGTCATGATCACCATGCAGTCGGCCACCGTATGTTCGGGCGAGACGGAGATCGGGGGGCTCATGATCTCTGAAACCGTTGTCTCGTTGGACGACCGTCCCTGCAGTATCACCTTGCGCGCATAGTCGCGCTCCGAGAGCACACCTACCACGTCGTCCTGCTCCATCACCAGCAGAGAGCCCACCTGTTTTTCCGCCATCATCTCGATGGCTTTGTAGACGGAGGTATCCGGCGTCGTGGACCACATCTCGCGGCTCTTTCCCTGCAGAACCGCACCGATCGTTGTTGAAAGCTTACTCATGCAAGGTTCCTCCATGCTGGCCGTATTCAGCTGAGGCCAGCAGCTTATTCCTCTACATGCAGACTTGGCAAAGTCTTCCAGGGCTGCGGGCTCCGGCGCGAATCAGGTATCCTGAGCCTTCAGGCAAAAAGGAGTAATGCAATCAATGGCTAAGCTGACCATCTTCTTCGGCATCCTTCTCATTCTGCTCGGCATTGCCGGATTCGTCGGGACGGGAAGCGCTCACCCCACGGCCCTCATTCCCGCGGGACTTGGGCTGATCTTCATCTTTTTTGGCGTGCAGGCCCGATCCGAGGATGCCAAGAAGCGCATGCTCTGGATGCACATCTCGGTCACCGTCGCCCTGCTCAGTTTCCTATCGATGATCCCGGCGGACATTGACGCCTACCGTCTCTCCCACGGCGTCGAATTTCCGCGTCCTGCCGCCATTCTTGAGAAGTCAGCCATGTCGCTGCTCTGCCTCATCTACGTCCTGTTCTGCATCCGCTCTTTCATCGCGGCGCGCCGCAGCCGGATCGCGTGACGGCACACTTTGCGACTTCCTTTTACAAAAGCAGCATCTGGACTAAGCTCCAAATCATCTAATCGGAAACAGGTGGAGTGTCTGCCCCTAAGGCCTCCGTCGTCGTACACTTGCAGCCAGATATGTCTTCCTTAGGGCACTCAAGCTTCAGCGGCGGGATCAAACATGCGGACCGCCCCTCCCGCGGCACCGGCCGGGCGACTGCCGCCGACCTCACCGCGTCGCGTCCCAAGCCAAGCCTGAAAAAGGTTCTGCCTGAGGTCTGGAAGCTCATCAAGCCGCGCCGCCTTCTTCTCGGCGGCAGCTTCCTGCTGATGATCATCAACCGCGCCAGCGGCCTCGTTCTGCCCGCCTCGACCCGCTATCTCATCGATAACGTCATGGGCAAGCACCAGCTTCACCTGCTGCCCATCATCGTCGGCGTCGTCGTCGGCGCGACAATCCTGCAGGGCATTACCTCGTTCACCCTCACCCAACTCCTCTCGATGGAGGGCCAACGCCTCATCGCCGAGCTGCGCATGAAGGTCCAGGCGCACATCGGACGCCTGCCTGTCGCCTTCTACGACGCGAACCGCACAGGAACTCTCGTCGCCCGCATCATGACTGACGTCGAGGGCGTCCGCAACCTCATCGGAACCGGCGTCATCGACTTCTTCGGCGGCGTCCTTACCGCGCTCTTCGCCTTCGGCTATCTCATTCATCTCAGCGTGCAGATGACGCTGGTCACCTTCGTCATCCTCATCATCTTCGGCCTCATCCTTCAGCGCGCCTTCAAGACCATCCGCCCCATCTTCCGCGAGCGCTCGAAGATCAACGCCGAGGTCACCGGCCGCCTCACCGAATCGCTCGGCGGCGTCCGCGTCGTCAAGGGCTACCACGCCGAGGCCAGCGAGGCCGGCGTCTTCGCCACCGGAGTCGGGCGTCTCCTGCGCAACGTCATCTCCTCGCTCACCGCGCAGTCGCTCATGTCGCTCGCCTCGACGGCTGTGCTCGGAATCGTCGGCGCACTCATCATGTACCTCGGCGCACACCAGGTCGTCGCCGGACGCCTCACCACTGGCGGGTACGTCACCTATGTGATGTTCCTCGCGTTCATGATCGCGCCCATCGTGCAGCTCGTCGCCATCGGAACCCAGCTCACCGAGGCCGTCGCCGGGCTCGACCGAACCACCGAAATACTCTCTGAGCTGGAAGAGGACTCCAGCCCCGCCCGCACCAACGTGCTCGGCCCCATCCACGGCGACGTCGCCTTCCGCGATGTCAGCTTCGAGTACGATCCCGGCAAGCCTGTCCTCCACGGCATCAGCTTCGAATCGAAGCCCGGCACCGTCACCGCGCTCGTCGGCTCCTCAGGCTCCGGCAAATCGACCATCATCTCGCTCATCTGCGACTTCCACACCGCGACCAGCGGCCAGGTCCTCGCCGATGACGTCGACCTCGCGACCGTCCGGCTCTCCAGCTACCGCAATCAGCTAGGCGTCGTGCTCCAGGAAACCTTCCTCTTCGACGGAACCATCCGCGAGAACATCCTCTTCTCCCGCCCCGAAGCCACCGAGGAGCAGCTCACGGAAGCCTGCCGCATCGCACGAGTCGATGAGTTCGCAGAGCGCTTCCCCGAGGGCTACGAGACCATCGTCGGCGAGCGCGGCGTCAAGCTCTCCGGCGGCCAACGCCAGCGCCTCTCCATCGCCCGCGCCATCCTCGCCGACCCCCGCATCCTCATCCTCGACGAGGCCACCAGCTCGCTCGACTCCGAGTCCGAGGCCATGATCCAGAACGGCCTAAGCTACCTCATGCAGGGCCGCACGACGTTCGTCATCGCACACCGGCTCTCCACCATCCGTCGCGCCGACCAGATACTCGTCGTCGAGCAGGGCGAGATCGTCGAGCGGGGAAACCACGAGACGCTATACGCCCTCGGCGGCCGCTACTACGACCTCTACACCCGCCAGCACGGCGTCGAAACCAACCTCTTCCTCGCCCCCGGCGAAGGCGACAAGGTTATCGAAGAAGACATCGCCGCCAAAGCTTGAGGCAGCCTAAGCCCCCACCCTCAACTGCGTCAGCAGAAACGCATAATCAAACGCAATCTCCTTCAGGTAGTCATACCTACCCGAGGCCCCGCCATGCCCCGCATCCATATTGATGTGCAGCAGCAAGGGAGTGTCGTTTGTCTTCAGCGTCCGGAGTTTCGCCACATACTTCGCCGGCTCCCAGTACATCACCTGCGAGTCATTGAGGCTTGTCTTCACCAGCATCGCCGGATAGTTGCCCGGCTTCAGGTTGTCGTAGGGCGAATACGACCGCATATAGGCAAACGCCTCCGGCTCATTCGGATTCCCCCACTCCTCGTACTCCGCGACTGTCAGCGGCAGGGAAGCGTCCAGCATCGTGTTCATCACATCCACGAACGGAACGTGCGACAGCACGACGTGAAAGAGATCCGGCCGCTCATTCACCACCGCGCCCATCAACAGCCCGCCCGCGCTCCCGCCTTCGATCGCCACCCGGTCCTTCGCGCCATACCCCTGGGCCACAAGCTGCTCGACGACCGCGATGAAGTCCATAAACGTGTTGCGCTTCACCATCATCTTTCCGGCATCGTGCCAGGTGTCGCCCATCTCGCCGCCGCCGCGAATATGCGCATACGCGACCACCACACCGCGATCAAGCAACGACAGCCGCGCCGGGCTGAACCCCACAGGCAGCGGATACCCATACGACCCATACCCATACACATACAGCGGCCCTGTTCCATCCTTCCGGAACATCTCCCGCCGATAGACCAGCGACACTGGCACCTTCACCCCATCCGCCGCCGTCACCCAAACCCGCTCCGAGGCGTACCGAGCCGAATCAAATCCTCCAGGAACCTCCTGCTGCTTCAGCAGCTCTGACGTTCCCGCTGCCACGTCATAGTCGTAGATCGAAGCCGGCGAAACCAGCGACTGGTAGCTGTAGCGAAACTTCCCCGTCACAAACTCCCGGTTCACATTCCCCTGCGCGGTATATGTCGGCTCGGGGAAGCTGATCTCCTTCGCCTCACCTAGGCTTCCGTCAACGCCAAACATCTGGACCGCCAGCGTCGTCAGTCCAAGCTCTCTCATGGAACTTACGCAGAACGATTGAAATACATCAAAATCCTCAAGCGGAACATCCTTATTGAGGGGGATCAGCTCCTTCCAATCCTCCCGGCCGCCGCCGTCCACCGCAACCGTCACGACCCTGAAGTTCTTTCCCGTATCGTTCGTGCGGATATAGAAGAGCCCATTGCGATGATCGACGTAGTACTCATGGTCATCCTCTCTCGGAGCAATCACCAGAAACACTCCGCCCGGAGTCGTCGCATCCAGATAGCTGCACTCTGTCGTCGTGTGGCTTCCCGCTTCCATCAGGAGGTATCGTCCATCGCGCGTCTTGCCCACGCCCAGGTTGAACCGCTCATCCCGCTCCTCATAGATAATCGCGTCATCTGAAACCGGATCTCCCAGCCGATGACGGAACAGATGGTCCTGCCGCTTCGTCACTGCATTCTCGGTCGTGTAGAAGAGCGTCTTCGAGTCCGCGGCCCACGCCAGCGAACCGACGCGCTGCGCTGTCTCCGGCAGGTCAGCTTCCGTCTTCAGATCGCGAACATGCAGCGTGTACTGCCGAAAGCCTGTGTTGTCAGTCGAATAGGCGAGCTTCGCGCCGTCCGGGCTCACGCTCATCCCACCCACGGCCATAAAGGCCTGCCCCTCGGCCAGCTTGTTAACGTCCAGCACCACCTGCTCAGGTTGCGAGTCGTCGAACGCCGTCCCCGTCGCCGCCTTGCGGCAGTAAATCGGGTACTGGCTGCCCTCCAGCGTCCGCGTGTAGTAGTACCAGTCGTGATCGCGGTAGGGAACCGAGATGTCCGTCTCCTTGATATGCGACAGCATCTCAGCGTAGAGCTTTGCCTGCATCTCCTCGGTCGGCTTCATCACGGCACTGGCGTAGGCGTTCTCGGCCTCAAGGTAGTTGATCAGCTCCGGCGAACTCTTGTACCGCATCCAGCGGTAGTTATCCTCCAGGGTCTGGCCGTGCAGTGTGGTCGGCGTGGGTTCCTTGCGGGCAATCGGCGGTGTCAGTGCGGTCGTATCGATCATGCGGGCTCCAATCGACAGCATATCGCGTTCGCACCGGCCAGTCAGGCAACCTCAGGTAAGCTCGTCTACACAAAAGAAGTAGGAGTTTGTCATGTCCTGTCGTTGTCTCCGGCCCCTTGCCCTTGTCTGCGCGGTTGCGCTTCCTTCCTCCTTCGTCTCCGCCCAGAACGAGCCCTTGGCTCCTCCTGCCTCAGCGACTCAGCCGAACCTGCCCAGTCAGGCGCAGCCTTCTACCTCAATCCGGGACTCCAACACCGGTGGCGACACCGTCCAGTTCATGCGCGACAAGACGTTTATTCGCCATGCCGCCGAAGGTGGGCTCGCCGAGGTCCAGCTCGGACAGCTCGCCGCGGAGAAGGGCACAGGCGACGACGTCAAAGGCTTCGGCCAGAAGATGGTCGAAGACCACACCGCACTCAATCGGAAGATGGCTGCTATCGCGGACTCCCTCGGAATCAAGTTGACAAACCGCATGAACAAGACCGATCAGGAAGAGTACGACAAGCTCAGCACAATGTCCGGCGACTCCTTCGACACGCAGTACATCGCCTTCATGGTCAGAGACCACCACGCCGACCTGCGCGAGTTCCGCATCGAAGCCAACAGCACCACCGATCCCGTCCTGAAGGAAGCAGTCACCAACGGCGCCCGCGTCATTCATGAGCACATGGTCATGATTGACAGAATCGCCCGCAGCAAGGGACTCCCAACTCCCGCCGGACGAGGCCGTCCCGCACCGCCCTCATCAGAATGAGCGTCAACGGCACACTCATCGTTCGGGCGTAGAATGAGCCTCAATGAAGACCATCCTGCGATGGCTGACCGTCATCCTTTTTCTGCTTGTTCCGGTAGCGTCGCTGTCTGCCGAGTCCGTGAGCTCACTGCCGGCCCCTACCGGCTACGTCAACGACTTCGCCGGAGTTCTTAACCCAACAACCAAACAGAACCTCGAAGTTCTCTGCACCCAGGTGGACCGGCAGGCGCAGGCCCAGATCGCGGTCGTCACCATCAAGACTCTCGACAACGACCAGAGCATCGAGGAGTTTGCCACCGAGCTTGAAGACAAGTGGAAGGTCGGCACCAAGGGCACCGACCGCGGCGTGCTGATGATCTTCGTCATGACCCCCCGGCGCGGACGCATCGAGGTGGGCTATGGCCTTGAGGGCATCCTCAACGACGCTAAAGTGGGCGACATCGGCCGCTCCATGTCGCCCGCCGTGCGGCAGGGCGACTACAACACCGCCATCCCGCTCGGCGTCCGCCAGATCGCGGGCGTCATAGCGCAGGACGCCGGTGTCACGCTTACGCTGCCAACGCACCAGTATCATCGCGAGCCAGTCCAGCACGGGCCCATCCAGCTTTCGCTGACCGAGATCGTCCTCGGCGGCGGTGTCATTCTGCTGATTCTCTTCTTCCTTGTCAGCACCGGAAACACCGGGCTCATCTTCTTCCTGCTCGGCAATCTGATGGGCGGAGGCGGAGGCGGCGATCGTAGACGTGACAATGACGGCGGGGACTTTGGCGGCTTCGGGGGCGGCGGTTCCGGAGGAGGCGGAGCCAGCGGAGACTGGTAGCCCCGTTCCGGCAAATGTCGTTTCAATCAGGGCAGATCTGTCGGCGTTGGTGATACATTGCCGGATAGACCTGCCAAAACTCCAGAAGAAACCTCAGAAGAAGGGAATCGAACTGCATGAAATCATTATGGGTCGTACTTGGCGTAGTCGGCCTTCTCGTTCTCGTTCTGCTCTTGTCGGGCGGAAGCTATGTCAGCACGAAGAACACTCTGGTACAGAAGAACGAAGCCATCAACGCTGCCTACTCGCAGGTAGACGTCCTCCAGCAGCGCCGCCTCGATCTCATCCCAAACCTCGTTGCTTCGGTTAAGGGCTACGTGGCCGAAGAATCCGCTATCCTGACCAACATCGCAAATGCCCGCGCCGGAGTTCTGGCTGCAGGCTCGGACCACGCCGCCGCGATCAACGCCAACACGAAGCTCGACGTCGCCCTTGGCCCCTTCTTCCGCCTTCAGGAGCAGTACCCCAACCTCAAGGGCAACGAACAGTTCATGCGGCTCGAGGACGAACTTGCCGGCTCGGAAAACCGGATTGCCGTAGGGCGCCAGCGCTACAACAAAGTTCTCGAGGACTACAATGTCTACGTTCGCCAGTTCCCCAACAGCCTCTGGGCTGGCATGGCAGGCTTCCACTACCGGGACGAGTACTTCAAGGGCAACCCGGAGAACAAAGCGGCGCCGAAGGTCGACTTCTCAAAGTAACTGCAGAAGGCGAATTGAACCATCGGCACACAAGAAAAGGCCGTCGCACCCGCGGCGGCCTTTCTTGCGTCTTTGGCTTCCCGTCTTTACTTGCCGAAAGATGCGATCGCGGCCGCCTCGTCGTCCTTGATGTCGAAGACGGTGTACAGCTTCGTGATCTGCAGCAGGTCATGGACCTTCTTGGTCAGGTTCAGCAGCTTCAACTCGCCGCCCGCGTTCTTCACCGTCGTAAACGCGCTGACCAGCTCACCGATGCCCGAGCTGTCGATGTAGGTGATCTCGCCCAGGTTCAGAAGGATCTTCTTTTGTCCCTTGGTAAGCATGTCGCGAACTGAATCGCGAATGGTGACGCTGCCTTCGCCGAGGGTAATTCGGCCGCTGAGATCGAGAATGGTGACCCCGTCCACTTGGCGGGTCTGTACTTTCATGCTCATTTTCCTGTTCTCCTTAGGAACCCGGCTGCGCGGGTGTGCGGTACTTAATGAGAGTCAATTCTGTGCCTGGATGTAACTGGCGAAAGTTTACCTCATCCATGAAGGCCCTGATAAGAAAGATGCCTCGACCCGATCCGCGAAGGATATTTTCCGGTGCCAGAGGGTCCGGAAGAGTCTCCGGATCGAGCCCCGGGCCCTGGTCGGTGATCCGGATGATCAGAGCATCCGAGGTCGTCTCAAACGACGCCATAATGTGCTTGCGCGTGTCGTAGGCATTGCCGTGCAAAACAGCGTTCACCGCGGCCTCCCGCACTGCCATTGCAATATGGGGAATTGTGTCCTCGTCGAACCCGGCCCGCTGCGCGCACTGTTCCGCCGTCTGCTCAATCTTGTTGACGCTTTCCAGTGTCGAATCCAGTGTGAAGCTGACGCGGCTTGTCGTGGGATCGGCCAAAGCAGTCCTTGCACTCTTTGTCTGTGCGTCGCCAGCAGCGGACAACAGCAATGTTGGCAGTGTGCTTGTGGAAACCTCGAATGTCAAGGATGCAGTATCTCTCTTGGGCACCATCACACCTTCCTTTCGCGATTATTGCGCTCTCGTTGCAAATGCGGCAAGTTAGCCTTGCGCTGCGCTAACATGCCAACACAAGGTATGACACGAATGCGGACCCTTTTAGCCCCACTTCTTATTGGCCTTCTATACGCCTCCACGCCTGCCTCACTCTTCGCTCAGCAGCCAGCTACGCCGCTCGATTCCATGCCCTACTCGCCGAGTCTGGACCTCACATCGCTCGATCGTTCCGTCAACCCTTGTGACGACTTCTACCGCTTCACTTGCGGAGGCTGGATGAAGAAGAATCCCATCCCCGCCGACCAGTCCAACTGGAGCGTCTACGCCAAGCTCGCCAATGATAATCAGCAGTTCCTCTGGGGAATCCTCGCGGACGACGCTAAAGCCACAAACCGCACTCCCAATCAGCAGAAGATCGGCGACTACTTCGCCGCCTGCATGGACACCGCCGCCATCGACAAGCGCGGCATCTCGCCTATCCGGCCCGAGCTCGACGCTATCGACAAGCTCCGCGACCGCAAGGCGCTCATAGCCTATATCGGCCCGCTCAACAGCCGCATGATGGGGACCTTCTTCTTCGACGCAGGCCCCACGCAGGACCCCGGCGACTCCAGCCAGATGATCGCCGAAGTCGGGGCCGGCGGCCTCGGCCTCCCCGACCGCGACTACTACGTCAAGACCGACCCCAAGAGCGAGGAGACTCGTCAGAAATACCTCGCCTACATCACCAGAATCCTCACCCTCTCCGGCGAGTCCTCTGCCCAGGCCACACAGGATGCCGCCACCATCCTCCGCATCGAGACCACCCTCGCCAAAGCCTCTCTCACCCTCGTTGAGCGGCGCGACCCCTACAAGCTCTACCACAGCATGTCCGTCGCCGATCTTGAGAAGATCAACCCTGCCGTCTCCTGGCCCGCTTACCTCGCCGCGCAGGGAGCGCAGGCCGTCTCCTCGCTCAACGTCACCCAGCCCGACTTCCAGAAGACCCTGAGTTCTGTCCTGAGCACCGAACCGCTCCCCGCGCTCAAGGTCTATCTTCGCTTTCACGTCCTCACCGCTGCGGCCCCGTCGCTCTCTTCTCCCTTTGAGACCGCCAGCTTTGACTTCTACAGCCACTACCTGCGCGGCACCGAGCAGATGCCTCCGCGCTGGAAGCGCTGCGTCCGCGGTGTCGATCACAACCTCGGCGAGGCCCTCGGCCAGGAGTTCGTCCGCCGCACCTTCTCGCCAGAAACCCGCCAGAAGACCCTCCTCATGACCGACCAGATCGAGCAGGCCATGCAGTCCGAGATCGAGCGCCTCGACTGGATGAGCCCCACCACCAAAGTCGAGGCCCTCCGCAAGCTTCACGCCATCCGCAACAAAATCGGCTATCCCGACAAGTGGCGCGACTACTCAAAGCTCGACATCAGGCCCGGCGACTACTTTGGCGACGTCGTCCGCGCCACGCAATTTGAGTCCAACCGCCAATGGGCCAAAGTCGGCAAGCCCGTCGACCGCACCGAGTGGGGAATGACGCCGCCCACCGTCAACGCCTACTACGATCCGCAGATGAACGACATCAACTTCCCGGCAGGCGTCCTCCAGCCGCCGCTCTACGACCCGAAGTCCGACGACGCCCCCAACTACGGCAACACCGGCTCCACCATCGGCCATGAGCTCACCCACGGCTTCGACGACGAAGGCCGTCAGTTTGACGCCCAGGGCAACCTCAAGGACTGGTGGACCAAAGAAGACGCGCAGGGCTTCGAAGACCGCATCAACTGCCTCCGCAACCAGTTCGCGAACTACATCGTCGTCGACGACATCCACATCAACAGCAAGCTCACCAGCGGCGAAGACGTCGCCGACCTGGGCGGAACCCTCCTCGCATACATCGCATGGCAAAAGACCATCGAAAACCAGCGGCTCAAGCCTGTCGACGGCTTCACCCCCGACCAGCGCTTCTTCATCGGCTTCGCCCAGTGGGCCTGCGAGAATACCCGCGAGGCCAGCCGCCGCCTGCAAGCCCTTACCGACCCGCATTCTCCTGGCTTCGCGCGCATCAACGGCATCGTCAGCAATATGCCGGAGTTCGCCACCGCTTTCGGCTGCAAAGTCAGCCAGCCCATGGTCAAGCAAAAGGTGTGTAAAGTCTGGTAAGCGGCCTATGACGAAACTCGCCCAGAAGACGACAGCCTCCGCCCTGCTCGGCACGCCAGTCCTCGACGCCAGCGGAGTCCTGCTCGGCCGTGTGCGCGAACTCGTCGTACGCCCCGCGCTCGATCCTTCCCGCGTCAGCAGTCTCCTGCCGAAGCTCTCCGGCCCTGCGCTCGACGCCGCCGCCAACTCGGTCGCCGTCGAAGACCTCGAGCTCACCCCCGACGGCCTCAAACTCCATCCCGGCGCCCAGCTCCGGCCGCTGCCCGACGACCCCGCGCTCGTCCTGCTCGAACGCGACCTGCTCGACCAGCAGATCATCGACGTCCACGGTCACAAAGTCGTACGCGTCAACGATGTCGATCTCGTCTGGGAGCACAACGGTGAGCCCAACGGAAACGGTGGCAACCACGCCCCTCTCAGCCTCCGCATCACCGAGGTCGAGGTCGGCGCTCGAGGAGCCGTCCGCCGTCTGCTCAAAGGTCTGCCCCGCGCCGCGGTCGAGAGCCTCGCCCAGCGCATCACACCAAGCGTCATCCCCTGGGACTTCGTCGATCTGATCGACCCCTCGCGCCGTGTCCGACTCAAAGTCGATCAGGACCGCCTCTCCCAGATACACCCCTCCGACCTCGCCGACATCCTCGAAGACCTTGCCCCGCCCGAGCGCCACGCCCTCTTCACCTCGCTCGACGAGGAGGTCGCCGCTGAGACGCTCGAAGAGGTCGAGCCCAAGCTGCAGAAGTCCCTCCTCGAGTCCCTCGACTCCGGCCAGGTCGCCGACATCGTCGAGGAGATGGACCCCGGCGCCGCCGCCGATCTTCTCAACAAGCTCCCCGAAGACCGCTCCGAGGCCATCCTGGAGAAGATGGAGCCCGAAGAGCGCGAGGAGGTCGAAGAACTCCTCGAGTTCTCCGGCAACTCCGCCGCTGGCCGCATGACCACCGAGTACGTCGCGGTCCCTGAGGCTGCCAATGTCTCCGACGCCCTTAACGCCCTTGCCTCCTTTGAGGGAGACCTCGACCTCATCACCGACATCTATCTCCTCGACAAAGAGGAACGCATCACAGGCATTGTTCCCGTCGTCCGCATGCTGCTCTCCCCGCCACAAACCCCGCTCGCCGCGGTCCCTCACGGGCATCTCGTCACCTGCGGCACCGACGCCAGCGGCCGCAAGGTCGCCGAGCTCTTCGACAAGTACAATCTCCGTTCGCTGCCTGTCGTCGACGAAGACCAGCATCTCGTCGGCGTCGTCCACGCCGAACAGGTCATCGCCCTTCTCCGCGAGACCCACTGACGCACCCGCCGGTCATCCCAAAAGACATCACCTCGACCGGAGGCGGCGCGTTTGCCCCATAGTGGGAGAAGCCTGCCCTGAGCGGAGTCGAACGGGACCACGCGACCTCCAGGTCCCGAGAGCGAGGTCAATATGCTGGTACAAATTTCCCAAGATGATGCGTGACCTTTGATGACATTATGACGTCATAATATAGTCGTGAAATCCCGAGCCACACGCAGATTTCTTTGCGTGCTTTGGTTCACAGCGACGATTAAAAAGGAGCAATCGAACATGAATGACTTTCGCAAATCATTTGAACAGGGATGGAGCAGTCGTTTTGTGCGCCTGAATCGAACCTCAGTAGCTCGTTGGGCTCCGATTCCGCTCCGGCTGATCGTTGGATATGGCTTTATGCAGCACGGCTTCGCCAAGTTCTCTAAAGGCCCTGAAGCATTCGCCGCCATCCTGCATGCAATCGGCGTACCCGCTCCTCATCTCATGGCATGGCTTACGATTCTGATCGAGTTCTTCGGAGGGCTCGCCGTTCTACTGGGAGCTCTGATGCCCTTGGTTAGTTTGCCGATGACTGCAATTCTCCTCGTCGCGATGTTTACAGTCCATCTGCCCTATGGCTTCAGTTCCATCAAAATCATAAGCGTCACTTCCGGTCGTGCTCAGTTTGGACCTCCGGGGTACGAGTGTGACCTGCTCTATCTTGCTTGCCTCGCGGCGCTCGTCCTCGGTGGTTCTGGACCGATGGCGATCGACGGCTACCTCAGGAGGAACACATAGCATTCTCAATATCCCAAAGGAAGGGCCGCTGAGCATGGCTCATCGCGAGGCTTTTCGGGCCAGGCGTGTCACGAACCGGACGAGATCGCCTCGGTAGTACAGCTTCTCGTAGTCCACTGGCCGACCGCCCGTCGAGTACGAGGTTCGTTCAATGCGGAAGATTGGGCTACCTGGCTTCACTCGTAGCGCTGCGGCGACCTCCGCCTCGGCAACTACGGCTTCCAACTTGTATTCGGCCTCTATCAGGGGAACATCATATTTGCGCTCAAGGAGCGAAAAGATAGGCTCGGTCTTCAAGTTGTTGGTGATGATTCTTTTGCCGAGCTCCAAGGGGAGGTAAGTCTCATCGAAGGAGAGGGGAATGCCATCGGCCAGACGCACGCGACGGATTCTGACGACGCGCTCGCCCTTTGTCAGCGCAAGTTGGCCTGCCACCGTCATATCAGCAGTCACAAGGTCTTTGCCGATCACGCGGGCCGTTGGCTTGCGGCCAAGTGCCTGCATATCTTCCACAAATCCGCTCAGCTCTGTAAGCTCCTGAGTAATTTTGGGCGCGGCGACGAACGTGCCCTTGCCACGGCGAATCTCGACGAGACCGCGATTCACGAGATTCTGGATAGCCCGGCGAACAGTAATGCGGCTGACTTCGAATCGCGCAATGAGGCTGTCTTCGGTCGGCAGTTGATCTCCAATCTTGAGGCAGCCATCGGTGATCTCGCTGGCGAGGACCGCCTCGACGTGTGAATAAAGAGGAGAATCCTGTGCGATCGTCATGGAGACATCATAACGTCGTAGCGTCATAAAGCTCAGATAGCCAGCCACGCACGATTTGGCGTGTTGAAATTTCAGCTGTTGAGAACAGGGCATTTCACTTACTGAAGAGTTCGGGCCGATCTGTCGGTGAGCTGGCAACTCCTGGCCTCTCGGCAACCTGGAGACTGACCCACTATACTTTGCAGCCTCACCTTCCACCCCACCCCACACACATCGGATAATCAAACCTGAATGAAGATTCTCTACGCCTCTGGCCTCTCTCCCAACGATTCCTCGCTCTACCGCCTCTGGGCGCTGGAACGGCTTGGCCACCAGGTCATCCCCCTCAACTTCTTCGACTACCTGCCGCGCAACCCTCTCCTCGACAAGATTGTCTTCCGTCTCGCCGCCGGTCCTCATGTCAATCGCCTCAACCGCGACCTTCTCGACATCGCGCAGCGGGAAAAACCTGACCTCCTCTGGGCCGACAAGCTCCTCTGGATGAAGCCCAGCACACTCGACGGCCTCCGCGCGCTCGGCATCGCCACCGTGAGCTACATGATCGACAACCCCTTCGGCACCCGCCAGGACCCCGGCTGGCGGCTCTACATGAAGTGCATCCCCCGGTACGACCTCCACGTCGTCCAGCGCGACAAGAACATCGCCGACTACCGCGCCCGCGGAGCCCGCGACGTCATCAAGATTCAGACCGCCTTCGAGCCAACCCTTCACTTCCCGCCGTCGGCCACCTGGTCCGACAAGGACCGTGATCGCGACGTCTCCTTCATCGGAACTCCCTACGACGACCGCGCCCAGACCCTCGTCCGTCTCGCCCAGCTCAACGAGTTTGGCGTCACCATCTCCGGCGGCCAGCGCGTCTGGCAACGTGCTCTCTCGCCTGCCGACCTCGCCGCCCTCTACCGCGAGGGGGAACTCCATCAGGAAAAATACCGCGAAGCCATCTGGCGCTCGAAGATCAACCTCAGCTTCATCACTCACTCCAACCAGGACGAGTTCGTCCACAAGAGCTTTGAGATCGCCGGCTGCGGAGGCTTCCTGCTCGCCGAACGCTCCCAGGGACACCTCGACCGCTTCCGCGAGGACGAGGAGGCCGTTTTCTTCTCCAACTTCGACGAACTCGCCCGGAAGATCCGCCGCTACCTCCCGGATGAAGCGGCCCGGACCCGCATCGCGGCCGCCGGACACGCCCGCGCCCACCGCGACGGCTACTACAACGACCGTCAGGTTGCCCTCATCCTGGACCGCGTGCATACCCTCATGGAGTCATGACAAGACGTACCGTCGAGTTGTTCAGATCATTCACGAGGTTGGTTGAACTCGAGAGGTTGCTCACGACGGTTATCAAAAAACCTAGGGTCGAAAAGCCGACACTCTTCACCAGATCATGCGTGTACGGAGTCGGGAGCATGACAACGAGCAAACAAACGAGCCCTTCTAACGCATAGGTCCACGCATAGATCGTCCTGAACTCGGAACTCTGGTTCGTCGTGAGTTTTGCCGACGCCTCCTTCGTTGACCCAGGTTGAATGTTGGGGTCCTTGTCTCCCTGTGCAGCACTCTGTGAAGTTGTCGTGGTGCGAGGAACTGCTTTAGCGGGGGTGCCTATCACGCCGCTCGCAACGCTCAGCACTAACCCTGCAATGATTGTGGCGACATAGGTGAACGTAGGATTGGTCGTGGGTTTGTTACGCACACTGCAGTAGATCGCGATGAGGATTGCGACCGTGAAGATCACCAACACGGCCAGCGACAGCGCCCCAAGAAGTCCGTTGTCCCAAAGATGATCGTAGCCAAACATAGAAGCTGGTCCTCCTCTGTGTGTTGTACGGAAAAGCTTGCTGGAAAAGCCTGACGATTGGCCCGTGGGGAGGGGTGAAGTCTATCACATCGGGCAATCGACCAAGAGAGGAAGACCACCCTGGCGGTGGTTTTTGCCGTTGCCCTTGTAACTCTGTTCTAGTTGTCATTCCATAGTGGAATAGCGAAGCGGAGGAATCTGCTTGTGCAGCCAGTTGCCCCACCCTTCGCGGTTTCATCCCGTAGGGTGGGAAGAATCAGACACGCCAGCCTCAGCCGTCTTTTCCTCTTGCCAATCCCGCACTCTGAACGCTCTTGCGTGTACCCAGATTTCCACCGAAAATTTGTCAAGCGCCAAAATTAGGTATCTATAACAAAACAATACATTTCAACGTGGCAGAGCAGTTTCGTTCAATCCATTACAATAGAAGCAGGAAGCCAGGAACGAAAACAGAGGAAGCCCATTCACAGGGATTTTCTTTGAGTCATAACTCCTTCATTAGCAGTATCTTGCAGCTAAGTCATTTGAATGGAATACTTTGCATGCGAAGTCCAAGCCTAAGTATCATGTTTTGAATACTTTGCACGATATATGACTGGGGGGGATACCCCGAAGAAGCATCCTTGGAACCATCCGAACAGGTAACATAGAAAGGAACCTCCCGGGGAATTGAATGAGATTTCACCAACGCCACGGCGTTAGGAAAGTAGAGTCATCTTTGTGAGCAACGCAGTCTCCACCAGCCGCCTGAGCACTGAGCAGTTCCACGCCGCCGTCCACGAGGTTGCCCACTCCATCGCTGTCTTCGACTGCGACGGCACCCTCTGGTCCGGTGACGCAGGCTCCGGCTTCATGAAGTGGTCCATCGAAACCGGGCTCATCTCCCGCGAGGCGACCGACTGGATCGACCGCCGCTACCGCGGTTACCTCCGCGGCGAAGTCTCGGAACTCGCCATCTGCGGCGAGATGGTTCAGCTCTACCAGGGCCTTCGCGAAGACGAGATGCGCCGCGCCGCCAGCGACTTCTTCAGCGCTCAGATTGAGCGAAACATCTTCCCCGAGATGCGGCAGCTCATCGCCGACCTTCATTCCCGAGGAGTCGACATCTGGGCCGTCAGCTCCACCAATGACTGGGTCATCGAAGAGGGCGTAACCCGCTTTGGAATCCCGGCAAACCGCGTCCTCAGCGCGCGCGTCGAGATCCGCAACGGCCTCGTCACCGACAAGCTTCTCGACGTGCCCACCGATGAGGGCAAGGTAGCCTCCCTCGCAGGGGCCGGAATCAACGCTCCCGATGCCGTCTTCGGCAACTCGGTGCACGACGCGGCCATGCTCTCCATCGCCCGCCGCGCCTTTCCGGTGAACCCCTCGCCGGCGCTGCTCGAACGCGCCACCTTTGAGGGATGGCCGGTTTACTATCCCGCGTCTGTCTCCCCGGCCTGAGGCCGCGCGGGCCCTAATCGGCCCACCGCGGTCTAAACTAGAGATAGGTGAAACAACGAATTCGTAAGTTGAACAACAAAATCGATCCGGCCGCTCCGAGACCCGTGAGGTTCGTTGTAGCGGCGCTGATTCTGCGCCAGGCTGAGACTGGCACTGAGGTCCTGATCTGCCAGCGCAAACCCGATCAGCCGATGAGCCTCAAGTGGGAGTTCCCCGGAGGCAAGATCGAGCCCGGCGAGACCCCGGAGACCGCTCTCGCCCGCGAACTCAACGAAGAGCTTGGAATCATCGCCGTCATCGGCAAGCGCATCGCCCGCGTCCGCCACAAGTACCGCAACGGCGGAACGATCGACCTGCAGTTCTTCGCGGTAGACGAGTTCACCGGTGCGCTGGAGAACCGCATCTTCAATGACATGCAGTGGGCCGCGCTCAACACGCTGCCCAGCTACGACTTCCTCGCCGCCGACCTCGGCCTCATCAAGGACCTCTCGGAAGGCAGGCTGCTCTAAGCTCAGCTCAGCCAGAGATCTGGTTCCACATCAGCACCAGAGACAGGCCGATGACGATCACCGTCGTGATCCAGGCCACGGCATTGAACCAGCGCGAGTTTGTGTACTTGCCCATCAGCTCATGCTTGTTGATCAGCTTCAGCATGAAGATCAGCACTACAGGAAGCAGCACGCCATTAAGCACCTGCGACCCGATGATGACCTTCACCAGCGGAAAGTTGGGAACCAGAACGACCCCGGCGCCCAACGCGAGCAGCAGCGTATAGAACCAGTAGAAGAACTTCGCCTCGCGGAAGCCCTTGTCCAGTCCGCTCTCGAATCCCATGCCCTCGCACACCGTGTAAGCCGTCGAGAGCGGCAGAATTGACGCGGCGAACAGGGAAGCGTTGAACAGCCCCGCTGCGAAGAGGATGAAGGCGTACTGCCCCGCGAGTGGCTTCATCGCCTCGGCAGCGTCGGAGGCCTCGGAGATGTTGCGCAGCCCGTGCGTATACAGCGTCGCGGCGCAGACTACGATGATGAACCACGCGACGACGTCAGTGAAGATCGAGCCGATGATGACATCCAGCCGTGAGGCCTTGTACTGCTTGATCTCGATCCCTTTTTCGACGATCGAGGACTGCAGGTAAAACTGCATCCACGGCGCAATGGTCGTGCCGATGACACCGATCGTCATGTAGACGTAATTCCTGTCACTCCAGACCTCGCGCCTAGGCAGCTTCACCGTCTCTACGAGCGCCAGATGCCAGTTCGGCCCGCTGAGAACTCCGGCGAAGATATAGGCGATGTACACAACGCTGGCAACGAGGAAGACCTTCTCGACGCTCTTGTAGTCGCCCTTGACGACGAGCGCCCACACGATGAAGGCGCAGGCAGGCACGCTTATGTACTTGCTGATGTGGAACAGTTGCATACTGCTGGCGATGCCCGAGAACTCGGCCATCACGTTGCCGAAGTTCACGATCACCAGAAGGATCATGATGAAGAAGGTGATGCGCAGGCCGAACTCCTCGCGGATAAGGTCGCTCAGCCCCTTTCCCGTCACGGCCCCCATGCGCGCGCACATCTCCTGCACTACGATGAGCGCGAGAGTGATTGGGATCATCGTCCACAGCAGCGTGTAGCCATACTGCGCGCCCGCCTGCGAGTAGGTAAGGATGCCGCCGGAGTCGTTGTCGACGTTGGCAGTGATGAAGCCGGGCCCAAGGACGGCAAGCAACAACATGAGCCGGGTTCTCCATCTACGCCACCACGTCATTGCTTGTCCTTCGCGCCGGTTGGAGGAACATATCAGACGAACCAGGAGGGTGCGCCTCTTCAGAGCATCCTGGTTTGAGTCAGGCGATCATCGCCCGACTCTGAAGCATTGTGTCAGGGAAGATATCTGCTTTGTGCTGGTTGCGTCTCTAGGTCTTCGACCCACCAAAGGTCTCATTATAGCGGGCTATAACTGCTATCTCCGATAGTTGCTCGAGCAGAAAAAGAAATAAGTGGAACCTCCGACTTAACGATGATTCGTAACGCTGATCGTGCTCTGATCTGCAAAAAGGTTTTGACGAGCCAAACGGTCCCGAACTAAACGTTTTACGAAATTCGAGTAGAGGATGCGAGAAATCGAACTGGCCATACGGTCGCGCTGGCTCTCGCGGCACAGAATGGAATGCGACTCGATCGCGACGGTGCGACTGCCGCGATCGAGTCGTATGCAGCACGTGATCCGCGTAACAGTGAGCTTGCGACAGAAGGAGGCTCTCGCAAGACCGGGATACGGGATCGTCGCTCACCGGCGCAAAGACTCCGAACGGCGCTGAGATCGTCGAAGTTGCAAGAGGGTAGCGGAGCGCGGACCCTTGTTCGCGCGGTTCGCGCTCCTTCAGTAGTTAGCGAATGTTCATGCCGGCGATGACCCCGCGCATATAGGCAAAACTCTTGATGACGCCGGGTAGAGGGTCGTCGGCGTTGATCTCGTATTCGAGGTCGACGCATCCGGGATAGCGCATATCGACAAGTGCACGGAAGATATCGCGGACGGGCATCAAGCCATCCCCGACAGCAACCTGACTCTCCTTTACCTTGCTTTCGGCGAGGTCCTTCATGTGAACGTCGAAGAGCCGTGGGCCCACCTTGCGAATCGCCGCGACGACATCTGTTCCGGTGCGCATTGTGTGGCCAACATCAATGCAGCAGCCGATACGGGGATCCATCGATTTGACAGCATCGAGGACGTCGAGCGGCGAAGGCCACTGCTTGTCCTCGGGGCCATGGTTGTGTATGCCGACGCGGACGTCGTACTGCTTCACAAACTTTTCAACACGCGGAAGCACCTGTCGCGTAGGAGCGCCGACGATGAGGGAGATGCCGGCGGCCTTGCAGTACTCAAACTTGGAACGGATGTCGTCATCGTTATCCTTGTCGAAGTAGATTGTTCCAGCGGCGGTGAGCTTGAGGCCGGCATCGCGGTATTGGGCTGCACGCGAGGCGACCTGATCAAGCGGGGTCATCGGGAGATGAGTGTCCTTGAGGTTGAGGTATGGGGTCTTGAGCTGCTTCATGAAGTCGATCAGGTGGGCTGAGTCGAACTTGCGAAACGTGTAACTCGCAATACCCAGTCGGATAGGGGATTCCGGAAGTGGTTGGGCCATTAAAAAATTCCCGGGCTTGGGAAGGATTGACGCGGCTGCGGTGACAGCGCCACCACGAAGCAGGTTACGGCGGGTCAAGGATAAGGTCATGTTGCGCATGGTAAAGGCGATTATCAGTGGTCGTCCAGTGTTGGATGTTGTTGTCAAAAGAAGGTGATGGCCTCGTCTTTTGTGTTGACTTGTTCCTAGGGGAGGTGGTAAGTTTCGTACCCGCTTCAAAACAATAAAGCAGCTGCGTTTCAGGCCGAGTTCGAAAGCTGTGGTTCTTTCGGGAGGTCGCCATGAAGCAAAAGAAGATGGCTGTTGTGGCGGTGGTGTGCCTTTTCTTTGTCTCGGGGACGCTGATGCTGTTGGGGCAGGCCGTAAGCGGTTCGCTGGTGGGAACGGTTCAGGACAGTACCGGTGCGTCAGTGGTCAAGGCCACCGTAACAGCGACTGAGACCGGCACTGGCACGACCTACGAGGCGGTGACGAATGATACTGGCAACTACACCGTTCCAAGTTTGCCGCCGGGTAGCTATACGGTGACGGTCACCGCGGCCGGATTCAAGAAGATCGCCCACGAGAACATCGACGTGCTGCTGAACTCTACAACGCGCGTCGACTTCGAGGTTGTGCCGGGCAGTGTGAACGAAGAGGTTCTGGTGACAGCTGCGCCGCCTTTGCTCCAGACCGACCGCGCCGATATCAGCACGAAGCTCGACACCCGTCAGGTGGCGGAGCTTCCTCTGGGAACGAACCGCAACTTTCAGTCCCTGCTGAACCTGGTTCCGGGTACTGCGCCGGCGAGGTACGAGCACTCGCAGTTCTTCAATGCCCAGGGCGCGTTGCAGACGGAGGCGAATGGCTTGCCGCGGCACGGAAACCTGTATCAGATCGAAGGCATCGACGACGATGAGCGGACCGGGCTGTTGCAGATCATCATTCCTCCGGCGGAGGCTATCCAATCGGTCGATATCTCGACGAACAACTTTGATGCCGAGCTTGGGCGCGCCACCGGCGCCGTGACGAACGTAGTTCTCAAGTCAGGGACGAACTCATTTCATGGCTCGGCCTTTGAGTTCATCCAGAACGACTATGTGAATGCACGGTCATATTTTGGTCCGCCACTGGGACATCTTTCCTACAACTACTTCGGCGGCAGCATTGGCGGTCCGGTTCTAAAGGACAAACTTTTTTTCTTCGGCGACTACTTGCGGACGTCGGACCACGAGAAGATCGCCAATACGTTCACGATTCCTCCGCCAATCTGGTACACGCCGAATCCACAGGGCTTTATCGACCTGAGTGGACCTCTTGCCAGCGGTGCGGGACAGATCTATGACCCCGCCACGGGTGACGGAACGGCTCAGCATCCGCGAACACCGTTTGCGAATAACCAGATTCCGATCGGCAGGGTCAATCCGGTTTCGCTCCGAATCCTGCAGGAACTCGGGAAAGTGGCCCAGCCGAATCAGAACCAGGGGAATCTGGTCAACCCGACCAACAACTACGGGACGAAGCTGCCGTTCACCAAAACTACCGACAGCTTCGACATCAAGATCAACTACACATTGGACGAGAGGAATCACGTCAGCGGACGATATAGCTGGCAGCGGGTAATCACCTTTCAGGCGCCGGCATTTGGATCGTTTCTTGGCGGCCCGGCGGGCGGGGGAGGCTTTCAGGGGACAGGCCACCAGAAGTCCTATAGCGTTGGTGTGAACTACGACCACGTTTTTTCGTCGACTCTCTTCACCGAGGCGCGCTTCGGCGTTGCTCACCTTCGCAACAATGCGCAGCCGAGCGATTTTGGGTCGAATGATGCGACAGCGATCGGCATCCCCGGGGTCAATATCGACCAGTTCACCAGTGGGCAGGTTGGTATCTTCATCGGAAACGGACTCTTCGGTCAGCAGGGCCAGAACTATCCTCTGATCGGCTACTCCGCCTCTGTGCCGTGGATCCGGGGCGAGTCGAACATCGACTTTGTCAATATGTGGACGAAGATTATCCACAATCATACGGTCAAAGCAGGCGTGGACCTTCGGCGAGTTCGCGACGATCTGCTACAGGACCAGACTTTCAGCCCACGCGGAGCGTACACCTTCGCGGAGCCGCAGACCTCAGACTTGCGTGGCAAGACGAACATTGCAAACGATATCGCCAGCTTCCTGCTCGATGTTCCGAGCCAGGTGGGCCGCGATGTGAACACTTACTTCCCAGCCTACCGGCAGTGGTGGTTCTTCGCCTTCGCCAGCGACAAGTGGCAGGCGACATCGAAGCTGACGGTGGACATGGGAGTGCGGTGGGAGTTCTACCCTCCCGCCACACCAAGGAAGGCGGGTGGTTTTTCCAACTATGATCCCGTGAACAATAGACTGGTGATCGCAGGAATCGGTGGCAATCCGTCCAACCTGGGGATGGAGACGCGGTATCGTTACTGGGCTCCGCGTACGGGATTCTCTTACCGCGCGACTGATAACACAGTGATCCGCGGTGGATTTGGCATGAGCTACACGCCTTTTCCCGATAACGTCTATGCGTACAATTACCCTGTCCGCTCAAACAACGCCTATACCCCGGTCGGCTCATCGCCCTTCACGCCTGCGGTGCTCGCCGATGGAGTGACAGTAGCTACCTTCGAGGCCGGTTTCCCGGCTCCTGTAGCCGTGCCGATTCCATCTAACGGAATTATCCCGGCGAACACGAAGACGCTGCTGGCGCAGCAATACTTTGTAATCCCGCTGAAGTATAAGAATCCCTATGCCGAGTCCTGGAACGTTGCGGTACAGCAGGCCCTGCCGAGCAATATGTCGCTCCAGGTGGCCTATGTGGCGAACCACGGTGTAGATATCTCCGCGGCCCAGAACATCAATTTTCCCAGCGTCTATGGCGGTGGCGCAGCGTCAATCCCCGAGAATATTGCTTTCGGACGCACTGCCGCAACCAATCAGTACTTTCTCCCCTACTCCTCCAACTTTCAATCCCTGCAGCTCCAGCTAAACAAGCGCTTCTCCAACGGCCTCGCCTTCACCTCCGCTTTCACATGGGGCAAGGCGCTGGGGTACATCAGCGGCACCGTTGCGCCGGCAAACAGCGGCGACAATGGCGGTCTGATCTTCTTTATCAACCAACGCAGAAATTACGCCCGTCTGGACTTCGATCGCGCTTACAATTTCGAGCAAAGCTTTACGTATGAGCTGCCTTTCGGGCGCGGTCATAGCCGTCTCAACACTGGGGTTGCTGCGGTGGCTCTTGGCGGCTGGAAGGTTTCCGGCATTATCTCGGCGGTTTCGGGCACTTCGTTTAGCGTCTATGCGAACCCTGGCAGCCTGAATACTCCGGGCACGGCGCAGACGGCAAACCTGACGGGGACGTACAGGGTCACGCATGGGATCGGCCCCAATACACATTGGCTTGACGTCACCGCCTTCAGCCAGCCCAGCGGCTGTCCCGCTCCCCCGACGCCATGTACGGCGCAGAATGTAGGACTGGGCAACACGGGAAGAAACCAGTTCCATGGCCCGGGCTACATCCAGGACAATCTCTCGGTTTTCAAGAGCTTCCCGATCTGGCGCGAGGCGGCCGTGGAGACGCGGTTCGATGCCTTCCAACTGAGCAACACGCCCCAATTCAACAATCCGAATGCCGGGAGCGGAAACATCATCACCTCAGCAAACTTTGGGCGGGTCACGAGCACGCTGGGCAGCGGGCAGGGCAGCGTGAACGGCGTTGGTGGAGGACGCAGTCTGCAAGCTTCGGTACGCGTTTCCTTCTAGGTTTGAAGTTCTGTTCGTTTTACCGGACCGGCGGCTGTTCTGAACAGCCGCCGGTTCTTTATGATGGTCAGCGGAAATTTCGAAATCTCTTGAGCAAGCTGCGGTAACAACCACATGATAAGCAGATTCTGGGCGTATGGATAAAGTGATGCTGCGCTAATGTAATGGCGATCATCTTTGGCGTCCAGCGTTAGGTGTTGCTGTCAAGAGGATGGTGCCTCGTATTTTGTGTTTGACTTGTTTTGCGCAGAAGTGCTAGCGTTCGTTCGTTCTCCAAACAATAAAGCAGCTACGTTTCAGGCTGAGTTCGAAAGCTGTATTTCTTTCCGGGAGGTCGGAGTGAAGCAAAAGATCGTTGTTCTAGCAGTGTGCCTCTTTTTTGTCTCAGGAACGCTTATGTTGTTCGGGCAGGCCGTAAGCGGCTCGCTGGTGGGAACGGTTCAGGATAGCACCGGCGCGTCAGTGGTCAGGGCTGCCGTAACAGCGACTGAGACCGGTACTGGCACGACATACGAGTCGGTGACGAATGATACCGGCAACTACACCATTCCAAGTTTGCCGCCGGGCCGCTATACGGTGACGGTCACCGCGGCCGGATTCAAGAAGGTCGCCCACGAGAACATCGACGTGCTGTTGAACTCTACAACGCGCGTCGATTTCGATGTTGTGCCGGGCAGTGTGAACGAAGAGGTTCTGGTGACAACTGCGCCGCCTTTGCTCCAGACCGACCGCGCCGATATCAGTACGAAGATCGAGACGCGTCAGGTTGCAGAGCTTCCGCTGGGATCGAACCGCAACTTCCAGTCCCTGTTGAACCTGGTTCCGGGCACTGCGCCAGCGACGTTCCAGCATTCACAATTCTTCAATGCCCAGAGCGCATTGCAGACGCAGGTTAATGGCTTGCCGCGGCACGGGAACCTGTATCAGATCGAAGGCATCGACGACGATGAGCGGACCGGGCTGTTGCAGATCATCATTCCTCCGGCAGATGCGATTCAATCAGTCGACATCTCGACGAACAACTTTGAAGCTGAGATGGGACGCGCGACGGGCGCGGTGACGAACGTCGTTCTGAAGTCGGGCACGAATGCATTTCACGGCTCAGCGTTTGAGTTCATCCAGAACAATGCTGTCAATGCGCGTTCATACTTTGGCCCCCATCTGGGGCATCTTTCCTACAACTACTTTGGTGGCAGTATTGGCGGTCCGATCCTGAAGGACAAGCTGTTCTTCTTCGGGGACTACCTGCGCTCGTCGGATCACGAGTTGGTCTCCGGTACGTATACGATTCCCGATGCTCGCTACTTTACTCCGAACGCTCAGGGCTTCATCGACCTTAGCCCGGCAGTAACGTTGGATCCTAAAGGCAGAAAGGTCGGAATCGTATATGATCCGAAAACGGGAGACGGCAAGAACACGCCGCGTACACCGTTTGCGAACAACCAGATTCCGTTCAGCCGTGTGAACCCGGTGTCGCTGGCGATTCTGCAGAAGGTGAACGCGGCGGCGGCGCAGTACGGCAAGCTGAACTCCACGCTGCCGCTGTCGAATCCAGCCAACAACTACACGACAACCCGACCGTTCACGAAGACTACGGACAGCTTTGACACGAAGATCGACTATACGCTGAACGAGAGGAACCACATCAGCGGGCGCTATAGCTTCCAGCGGGTCAATACCTTTCAGGCGCCTGCCTTTGGCCCATTTCTCGGCGGTCCCATCGGCGGCGCGTTCCAGGGGACTGGCAAGCAGACCTCCTACAGCACGGGCGTAAATTACGACCACGTTTTTTCGCCTACGCTGTTCACCGAGGTGCGATTTGGCGTTGCCCACCTGCGCAATAATGCGCAGCCAAGCGATTATGGCTCCAGCGACGCGACGGCGCTGGGAATTCCCGGCGTCAACATCAACCAGTTCACCAGCGGTCAGGTGGGAATCACGAACGGCGGAGGGATTAGCGATAACCTGATCGGGTACGCGGCCTCCGTTCCCTGGATTCGCGGCGAAGCGAATATTGACTTTGTCAACAATTGGACGAAGGTGATCCGCAATCATACGGTCAAAGCTGGTGTGGATCTTCGACGGGTGCGTGACGACCTGCTGCAGGACCAGACTTTCAGCCCGCGCGGAGTGTTCAAGTTCGGCGACTCACAAACCTCGGATGTAAAGAGCACAGGTACGAATATCGCCAACAATATCGCTAGCTTTCTGCTAGATCTTCCAAGCCAGGTGGGCCGCGATGTGAACACATACTTTCCGGCCTACCGGCAGTGGTGGTTCTTCGCCTTTGCCAGCGACAAGTGGCAGGCAACATCGAAGTTGACGGTGGACCTGGGAGTGCGGTGGGAGTTCTACCCGCCGGCCACACCGAAGACCGCCGGTGGCTTCTCGAACTATGATCCGGTGAACAACAATCTGGTGATCGCCGGTGTTGGTAGCAATCCATCCAACCTTGGAATGCAGACGCGATATCGGTACTTCGCGCCACGCACAGGCTTCTCTTACCGGGCTACGGACCAAACCGTGATTCGTGGAGGATTTGGTATCAGCTATACTCCCTTTCCGGATAACAACTACGCCTACAACTATCCTGTTCGAGCCAACAACAGCTACAACGTCGCCGGAACGAGCCCCTACACGGCCGCTGTGCTGGCCGATGGAGTGACTACAGCGACCTTCCAGGCAGGCTTTCCTGCTCCAGTACCCGTGCCGATTCCATCAAACGGAATTATCCCGGCGAACACGAAGACGCTGCTGGCGCAGCAGTACTTTGTAGTCCCGCAGAACTATAAGAACCCTTATGTCGAGTCCTGGAATGTAGCTGTGCAGCAGGCTCTTCCCTACAATATGTCGCTCCAGGTGGCTTACGTGGCGAACCATGGCGTGAATTTGGGGGGCAACGTGGACATCAATAATCCCTCGACCTATGGCGGGGGCGCGGCACAGAAGCCGGAGAACATCGCGTTTGGGCGTACCGCCGCGACGCAGTTGATCTTCCAAGGGTTTTCGTCCAACTATCAGTCGCTTCAGACCCAGTTGAACAAGCGGTTCTCGAACGGCCTGTCGTTTACGACCGCCTTTACCTGGGGCAAGGGACTGAACTACATGGACGGCGATGATGGAGGGCTTAAATTCTTTATCAACCAGCGGAGAAACTATGCGCCGGCTGACTACGACAGGGCTCTGAACTATGAGCAGAGCTTCACCTACGAGTTACCGTTCGGGCGCGGCCACAACCGCCTCAATTCGGGTATCGCAGCTCTCACGCTTGGCGGATGGAAGCTCTCGGGCATCATCTCGGTAGTCTCTGGATCGCCATTTACCATTACTGCGAGTGGCAGCAGCCTGAATACTCCCGGGACGACGCAGACCGCAAGCCTCACTGGTCCCTATAAGGTCACTCACGGAATCGGCACCAATACGCATTGGTTTGACGTTACGGCGTTCACTCCGCCGAGCGGCTGCCCAACCTCAACGCCACAGAACCCTGTACCGTGCACCCCACAGAACGTCGGTCTCGGCAACACAGGCAGGAATCAGTTCCGTGGACCTGGTTACATTCAGGACAACATCTCGCTCTTCAAGAGCTTCCCCGTCTGGAGAGAGGCAGCTCTGGAGACTCGTCTCGACGCCTTCCAGCTAAGCAATACGCCTCAGTTCAACAATCCGAACGCTAGCCTCGCTTCCGCCGGGAACTTCGGTCAGGTCACGAGCACTCTGGGTAGCGGACAGGGGAGCGTGAACGGCGTTGGTGGAGGACGCAGTCTGCAGGCTTCGGCACGCATCACCTTCTAGGTGTGAAGCTCCAGTTGGTCTAACAGGGCCGGCGAGTGCGAAAGCAACCGCCGGCCTTTATAGGTTCCACAGGTTAAAGTGATCGGACCCTCCACTTCTTGATGTGGAGGGTCCGACCATTTTGGCGTAATGGAATTGCGGATCTCGACTGGATTCAGTGGGGGGATTCACTTTTCGTCAGTTCTGCAAGCACTTCCTCAGATGTAGATCTGTCGCCGTGAGAATGGCTGATCTTTCGGAAGAGGATTGTGCGGTTTCGGTCGATGATGAATGTAGATGGATAGGCTGTTTCGAACAAGCCTTCCCAGCGAAGGCCATATTGGTTTGTAAATTTGTAGTCAGGATCGACTACCAGATAAAGATTGCCGGATAGCTTATCTTGCTTGGTCAGAAATTCTTCGGCTTTTTTGTCCACTTTGGCAGGGGGGCCGGGGTACACGAAGAGGACTTGAGTCTCAAGCGCGGCAAACTTATCGGCATGGAGCTGAAAGTCGTACACCTGCTTGTGACAGTAGGGGCATTGATAATGCGGAAATCCTCGAAGGAGGACCAGGACGACTCTGCCTTTTGGCGTCAGCTCCGACAGGGTTATGGCGCGTCCATCTGGAGTTGAAAGCGTGAAGTCTGGGGCCTTGCTTCCAACTTCGGGGGGTTCAGCTACTGCGGAGGCTGGAGAGACGAGGAATAGGGAAAAATATGTTAGTGCCGTTGCTATAAGCGATAAGCTACGTTGGTTCACAACCCCTCCAGGACGTTTGCTTGTTCATACAGGTGAAGGAGAATGTCACTTCGCCCGGTGATGTATATCTGAGTCGAATCGTCGGAATAGGTAACAGATCGACGATTGCTTCTCAGAGGTCTTTACACTTTGCAACAACGCGACCAGCGCCTCCTTGCTGGTCTGACCACCCGCGGGCGTTTATGTCACAATGGGTTGTGGCTGATAGGGCAGTTTGTGCTGTGACTCGGGTGCTGTACGCGGTGGCGTTGCTGGCGGGATTTGCTGCGGTGTGCCAGGGAGTGGGGGTGGCTCAAGCCGGGCCGCTGGCGCTGTACCATGAGGTGCACCAAGCGATGGGGTCGGAGTTCACCATCGACTTATATGCGCCCGACCAGGAGAGCGCAGAGCGGTCGCTGGAGCTAGCCTTCGAGGAGGTCGACAGGATTGAAGATCTGTTGAGCAACTATCGGCCGACGAGCGAACTGTCACGAATAAGTCGCGAGGCGGGAGCAGCACCGGTCACGACAGACCCCGAGACGTTCTCCTTCATCGAGAGAGCCGTAGAAGCCAGCAAACGATCCGATGGGGCTTTCGACATTACGGTTGGACCCTTGATGCGTGCGTGGGGTTTTTTCTTCAACAAAGGACGCATCCCGTCGGCCGATGAGTTGTCAGCGCTGCGTAAGAAGACGGGATGGCGCTATATCCAGCTGGATGCGTCACGCCGGACGGTATTTTTCACCAACCACGTGAATATGGAACTCGATCCAGGCAGTATTGGTAAAGGCTATGCCGTCGATCGAGTGGTGGAGCTTCTCAGGCAACAGGGAATCAGCGCAGCGTTGATCTCGGCTGGGTCGAGCAGCATCTATGGTCTGGGATCTCCCCCTGGCGCCGATGGTTGGCCTGTCAATGTGCCCGATCCGGCACATGCTGGCAGGGTGCTGAGTAAGGTTGTGTTGAAAGACCTCTCCTTATCCACGGGGGCCTGCACAGAAAAGTTCTTCATCAAAAATGGCCATAGGTACTGCCACATTCTTAGCCCGCGTACGATGAGCCCCGTGGAAGGCATGCTTCAGACGACGGTTCTTTCGCCCTCAGCAACGGACAGTGATGCTCTTTCTACGGCGACCTTTGTGTTGGGAAAGGCTGGGTTCAAATCTGTGTTACAAGCGTATCCGCATTCATCTGGTTTGATTGTTTCCGGAACGCCCCGCTCGCCCGCCTACAGTATGTTTCAGTGGCCACAACCAGTTAAACTTAGCCAAAGCAAGAAAGAAGGAGATAGAGCGCGATGATGAGTCGGCGTAGTTTTGTCCAGGGAATATCGGCTGCTGCATTAGGAGCGAAGACCGTTGCCGCTATTGCCGAGGAAGAGCTGTCAAAGGAGTCGGCCACTCCGGTTCGTCTCGGCATCATTGGCCCAGGCAGTCGCGGGAAAGAGTTGTTGCGGAGTTTTCTACGTGTGCCAGGAGTCACCGTCGTAGGTGCTGCAGACGTCTACGCTCCGCGATTTGCTGAATTGAACAGCGTGTGCGGATACAATGTGCCGTCCTACAGCGACTATCGCAGCCTGCTCGACCAGAAGGATATCGATGCATTTGTTGTGGCTACTCCGTTGAGCTTTCACTCGCAGCATGTTGTGGCCGCGCTCAAGAGCGGACGGCATGTTTACGGCGAGAAGACCATGGCCTTTACCGTGGACGAAGCGCAGGAGATTGTGCGGACCGTCGACGCAGGGAAGCAGATCTATCAGGTCGGGCACCAGTACCGGTATGCGCCGTGGATTCGTAAGACGATTGAACGCGTGCATCAGGGCGAGATCGGTGACGTGACGCACGTCTACGGTTATTGGCATCGCAACAGCGATTGGAGGCGACCGGTCCCCGATCCCTCTCTTGAGAGGCTCATCAACTGGAGGCTGTACAACGAGTACTCCCTTGGGTTGTTGTCTGAGTTGGGCTCGCACCATATCGATATTGCGAACTGGGTGTTTGGTGAAACTCCCCAGGCAGCGCTGGCAACCGGAAGCGTGGCTGCGTATCACGACGGGCGCGAAAACGACGATAACGTACAAGCAATCCTTTCCTACTCAAAGGGCCGCCGGTTTGTCTTCAGTTCGATGACGAACAATGCAATGATGGGCGACCAACTATGGCTGTACGGAACCAAGGGAAGTCTCAACCTGACGCTGCAGGATGCGGAGTTCTACTATGAGCCAACGCGCGCGGCTCAGTTACCGGCAAACGCTCTGGTTACGGAGAAGGGAATCACTACAGGAGCCTCTTATCGCGCCGGCGGCGAGATGCCATACCGCGGTCAGGGGAAGAAGCTGAATATTCCCGTTGTCGAAGATCCAACTGCGACCGCATGCAAGGCCTTTATCGAGTGTGTACGGACGGGGCAGCGTCCCGTTGCCGATGTTCGCGCGGGGTTGGGAGCTGCTCTTGCTGTTGTGACGGCCAATCAGTCTCTCAAGGAACGCCGTGAATTGGAGGTTCTGCGGGCGACATAAGAGATTTCGTCGCCCCTGATTGTGTCGGGAGGGACGTGTGGATATCTGCGTGATAACCCCAATATATTGATGTTGACCCCCTGTCTGGCCCTTGTTATAGTGAGTTCACTTCACGGTGCCTGGTCCTCTTGGGTCAGGTGAAAAGGGAATCCGGTGAGAGTCCGGAACTGCCCCGCAGCGGTAAGCAGGAGCGAACGATCCATCAAGGCACTGGCTCTTCGAGAGCTGGGAAACCGGATCAAGTAGGTAGCCTGCGAAGTCCGAAGACCTGCCATGAGGCCGTGCCGAAAGGGCACGAATTCACGCACCTCCGAGGGGAGGGTGGGGTGATCGCGGCTTGCTTTTGAGCGGTCTTCCATCCGTACCTTTGGAGCACAAGGATGCTCCATGGCTACGCTGCAAACTACGCTGTCCGACCTCGATCCAAACTTTCCCCTCGCAGAAGAAGCGCCTCAGATGCATGTGAGGAAGCGCAACGGAACGCTCGAGCCCGTTGATGTAAACAAGATCGTTCGGGCCGTGCAGCGGTGCTGCCAGGGGTTGTCTCATGTCGATCCGATTCGCGTAGCGAGCAAGACCATCGGCGGATTGTTCGATGGAGCCAGCACGCGGGAGCTTGACTCCATCTCGATTCAGACAGCGGCTGCGCTCATCGCGGAAGAGCCCGAGTATTCGCGGCTTGCCGCTCGGCTACTCCTGGCCACAATTGCAAAAGAGGTGGCAGGTCAGAACATCTACTCCTTCTCGCAGTCGATTGAAGAAGGACATCGTGAGGGAGTCATCTCAAAAGACACCGCCGAATTTGTCGCTGCAAATACGCGAAAGCTCAACAATGCCATTGACGATCGATTTTCTGACCGGTTCGAGTACTTCGGACTGCGTACGGTGTATGACCGCTATCTCCTACGGCACCCAATAACACGGCAGGTCATCGAGACGCCGCAGTACTTTTTTATGCGTGTCTCCGCAGGACTCTCTGTGCGTGTGAGTGAGGCAGTCGGCTTTTACGAGATGCTCGCCTCGCATGACTACCTGCCGAGCTCGCCGACGCTCTTCAATAGTGGAACGAAGCACTCTCAGATGTCTTCCTGCTACCTGCTCGACTCTCCGAAGGATTCGCTTGAATCCATTTATGACGCTTACAAGCAGATAGCGATGCTGTCGAAGTTTTCCGGGGGCATTGGTCTGGCCTTTCATCGAGTGAGATCGGAAGGTTCTTTGATTCGTGGGACCAATGGGCTCTCCAACGGGATCGTCCCCTGGCTGCGAACGCTGGATGCCTCTGTCGCTGCAGTGAATCAAGGCGGAAAGCGCAAAGGTGCCTGCTGCGTCTACCTGGAGCCATGGCACGCCGACGTCGAGTCGTTTCTCGAGATGCGCGACAACACGGGCGATCAGGCGCGCCGCACGTACAATCTGAATCTCGCGAACTGGATTCCCGACCTCTTCATGCGCCGGTCTGACGAAGATGGCCTGTGGTCGCTGTTTGATCCGAAGGAAGTGCCGCACCTCACCGATCTTTACGGGGAGGCCTTCGAAAAGGCATATATCGAGGCGGAGGAGCAGAGGAAGTTCGTACGCCAAATCAAGGCGCGGGACCTTTACGCGAGGATGATGCGGACCCTTGCCGAGACCGGTAACGGGTGGATGGTCCTCAAAGACGCCTGCAACCTGAAGTGCAATCAGACGGGAGTTGATGGCAACATCGTTCATCTCTCCAACCTGTGCACCGAGATCACGGAGGTGACGTCGTCTGAAGAGACGGCGGTTTGCAACCTTGGGTCGATCAATCTCGCGCGGCATGTTGAGAATGGCGTGTTTGATTTTGTGAAACTTGCGGCGACGGTTCGGCATGCGGTTCCGATGCTGGATCGAGTAATCGACATCAATTACTATCCTGTACCTCAGGCGGCGTCTGCCAACAGCCGTTGGCGGCCGGTTGGGCTTGGAGTGATGGGGCTTCAGGATGTGTTCTTCCAGTTGAGAGTGCCGTTTGACTCAGCCGAAGCGCGAGCCCTCTCGGCGAAGATTCAAGAGGAGATCTACTTCCACGCTCTCTGTGCATCGTGCGACCTGGCGGAGAAGCATGGCCCTCACGCGGCGTTTCAGGAGACGCGCGCGGCTAAGGGGCATTTCCAGTTCGATCTATGGAGCATTGCACCACCTGATTCTGCGCGTTGGGAGAGTCTGCGCGAGCGAATGAAGACGGTCGGTCTTCGCAACTCGCTTCTGATTGCCATTGCCCCAACCGCGACAATTGCTTCGATCGTTGGTTGCTACGAATGCATTGAGCCGCAGGTCTCGAATATGTTCAAGCGGGAGACGCTCTCGGGCGAGTTTATGCAGGTTAATAGGTACCTCGTAAGTGAGTTGAAGCAGTTGGGTCTATGGTCTGAGGCGATTCGCTCGCGCATCAAGCTGGCCGAAGGCAGCATTCAGAGCATCGAAGAGATTCCGGATGAGGTGAAGACGGTCTATCGGACCGTTTGGGAGATTCCGATGCGGTCGTTGATCGACATGGCGGCGGACCGCGGAGCCTTCGTCGATCAGAGCCAGTCTCTGAATCTCTTTGCCGAGTCGCCGAACATCGGGCGCTTGAGTTCCATGTACATGTACGCGTGGAAGCGCGGAATCAAGACAACGTACTATTTGCGTTCGCGGCCGGCGACGAGGATTGCCAAGACTACGGTGCCGCAGCCATCCACCACTGTTTCCATTAGCGCCAGCGTGAGCTGCTCGCTCGACAACCCTGAGGCCTGCGAGGCCTGTCAGTAACGGAGATTTTTCATGTCGATTCAGTCGCCGCAGTACATCCTCGACCCGGGCCTTTCACTTACTCTGCGTCCGATGCGCTATCCCGTGTTCTTTGAGATGTTCAAGAACGGGATTCGCAATACGTGGACCGTGGAGGAGGTCGACTTCTCGACCGACCTGGTCGATCTTCGTTCGCGGCTCACGAATGCAGAGATTCACCTTATCCAGAGGCTGGTTGCGTTCTTCGCGACAGGGGATTCCATCGTCTCGAACAACCTCGTGCTCAATCTGTACAAGCACATCAACTCGCCTGAGGCGCGGCTCTACCTTTCGCGCCAGCTCTTCGAAGAGGCTGTGCATGTGCAGTTTTACCTGACGCTGCTGGACAACTATGTGCCTGATCCGGAGGCCCGCGCGGCAGCGTTTGCCGCGGTCGAGAATATTCCGTCGATCACGAAGAAGGCGCAGTTCTGCATGCGCTGGATGGATTCGATCCAGAAGCTTGATGAGCTGCGGACGACGGACGAGCAGAGGCAGTTTCTTCTCAACTTGATCTGCTTCGCTGGCTGCATTGAAGGGTTGTTCTTCTTTGCGGCGTTTGCGTATGTGTACTTTCTGCGCTCGCGCGGGCTTTTGAATGGTCTTGCGGCAGGGACAAACTGGGTGTTTCGCGACGAGAGCGCACATCTGGAGTTTGCTTTTGAGGTGGTTAATGTCGTGAGGTCCGAGAATCCAGAGTTGTTCGACGAGAAGCTGGAGCAGGACGTCGTCGAAATGATGAAGGAGGCGGTCGACTGTGAGCTGCAGTTTGCCGAGGATCTTCTTTCGGGCGGAGTTGCTGGTCTCTCCGTCCGAGAAATGAAGCAATATCTCGAGTATGTTGCAGACTCGCGCGTTGCTAGGCTTGGGATGGAGCCGATCTTCGGATCGAAGAACCCCTTCGCGTTCATGGAACTGCAGGACGTGCAGGAACTGGCCAACTTTTTTGAGCGGCGCGTTTCGGCTTACCAGGTTGCCGTCGCGGGGGAAGTCGGTTTCAACGAAGACTTTTAGCTGTTGAGCAGTTGCGTCATTCGAACTTGCTGGTCGCTACGCCGGGATGAAAGATTGGGGGCTTTTTTCATCCCTGCAGTCGAAGGTGTGGCCATGCTCGTATGATGGGTGAACCTACGTTTGGCGGAGGGCTTATGTCGACTGCCGCAAATCAACCGAGGGTACTCGTCCCCAGTACTGTGGGGGAAGCAGCGCAGGTCCAGTCTCGAAGTGCCGCAGTCCCCTGGTACGTGTGGGCAGGAGTGCTTGCGGTTACGTCGGCGTCGATTGGCGGGGCGTGGGACGTGTCCTGGCATAGGTCGATTGGCCGAGACAGTTTCTGGACGCCAGCGCACCTGGCGATCTACGCGTGCGGTGTGCTCGCGGGGATTGTGGGCTTGTGGCTTGCGATACAGTGCACGTTCGGCAGAGACAAGAGCATGCGTGATGTTTCAGTGAGCCTCTTCGGCCTGCGGGCTCCGATGGGGGTGTTTCTGGCGGGATGGGGCGGCGTGGCGATGCTTACGTCGGCTCCGTTTGATAACTGGTGGCATAACGCCTATGGGCTGGATGTGAAGATCGTCAGTCCGCCGCATACGCTGCTGATTCTCGGCATCCGCGCGGTGGCGGTCGGGATGCTGTTTCTGATTCTGGCGGCGATGAATCGTGCTGCGACGGACTCGGCGGCTGGAGCAGAGGCAGGGAGCTTCAGGCGGCTGCAGATGCTCTTTCTGTATCTGGGCGGCCTGATGGTTGGCGGCCAGATGTTCTTCCTGCAGGAGTACACGTGGGACGTGATGCTGCACCAGGTCTCGGCGTATATCGCGATGGGGATCGGGCTGCCGGTGTTGTTCGCGGCGTTGTCGCAGGCCTCGCGGTCTCGCTGGGCGGCGACGGCCACGGCGGCGGTGTACACAGTGTTTGTCATCAGCGAGATTCTGATACTGCCGCTGGTTCCGGCGCAGCCGAAGCTGGGGCCGGTGTACTTTCCAGTGACGCATCTGGTTCCGGCGAAGTTCCCGATCCTGATTCTGGTCCCGGCGCTGGCGCTCGATCTGCTGTGGCAGCGTGCCCGCAAATGGAAGTCGTGGCAGATTGCGCTGGCCTCGGGCGTGGTGTTCGTCGCGGTTCTGACACTGGTGGAGTGGCCGTTTGCCAACTTCCTGATGTCGAAGGCGAGCGCGAACAGGTTCTTCGGGACGATCTACTTCGACTACAACTCGCGGCCTGGGGGCTTCGACCGGCTTCGGCAGTTCTTCAAGCCTGACCATGGAATGACGGTGTGGCTCGGGCTTGTGCGGGTGGCGGTCTATGCGTCGATCTCGACATGGATTGGATTGGCGTTTGGCAGGTGGATGCGGGGCGTGCAGCGATGAGGATGGCGCTGCGGGTCTTTATCTTCCTGCTGATGGTGGGTGGGCTTTCGGCGCCGGGGTGGGCGCACGTCGGCAACAAGGATGTCTTCGAACAGGTTGATGCGGGGCCGTACAAGCTGTTTGTAACCGTGCGGATGCCAAAGGTGATTCCCGGCGTCGCGACGATCGAGGTGCGGACGACGGGGCCGAAGGTGGGCGCGGTAAGGATTACGCCGGTTCCGCTGACCGGCGAGGCGTCGAGGCATCCTCCTACGGCGGACGCGATGAAGGTGTCGGCGGACGACCCGGCTTTTTTCACGGGGTCGCTGTGGTTGATGGCTTCGGGCTCGTGGCAGGTACGATTCGAGGTAGAGGGGGTGGCGGGAGCAGCGGCCACTGGGGTTCCGGTGCCGGCGATTCCGCTCTCGATTCTGCCGATGCAACGTTCGCTGGGGATTGTGCTGGGTGTGTTGGGGTTGATTCTGGCTCTGGGAATGGCCGGGATTGTGGGCGCGGCAGTGAGGGAGTCGCGGCTGGCCCCGGGCGCGGCTCCGACGCCAGATAGGAGTCGTCGAGCGCTGATTGCGAGCATGGTGGCTCTGGTTCTTGCCGGGCTAATGATCTATGCGGGAGACAAGTGGTGGAGGGTTGAGGCTGCGAACTACGCGGCAGATATCTATCGGCCGATGGAGCTGCGTCCTGTGCTGCACGGCAGCACGCTCGATCTGAGCTTCGGGGACTACAGCGAGAAGAGGCAGCGGTGGAAGGCGGAGTCGATGGACGGGCTGCTGCCGGACCATGGGCACCTGATGCATCTGTATGCGATCCGCTGGCCGGAGATGGATGCGGTGTTTCATCTGCACCCCCAGCCGGTGGGAGACGATCGGCTGAGCATGACGTTGCCCTCGATGCCAGCAGGCGAATACCGGATCTATGGCGACATCGTGCATCGGAGCGGCTTTCCGGAGACGCTGACGGCGAAGCTGGTGGTTCCAGACGGGGCGCCAACGGCTGTGCTGGGGGCGGATGATGCTTCGGCGAGGCCGCCGGGGATCTCGCAGGGAGAACTTGGGCCGGTCTATAAGCTGCCGGATGGATACACGATGGCATGGGACAAGCCTGCGGAGCTGACCGCGAATTCTGCTTATGCGTTCCGGTTCCGACTGGTGGGGCCAGATGGCAAACCTGCGATGGATATGGAGCCGTATCTGGGGATGGCGGGACATGCGGCGTTTGTGAAGACCGATGGGACGGCCTTTGCGCACACGCATCCAGAGGGGTCAGCGGCAATGCCGGCGATGATGCTTGCCAACGGCGGCCAGCAGGAGATGGCAGGCATGCCGGGCATGGAGATGCCAATGGACAGCGGGCCGATTGTGCCCGTGGTGGAGTTTCCCTATGGGTTCCCGTCGCCGGGACGGTACCGCGTCTTCATCCAGATGAAGCATGGCGGGGCGGTGGAGACGGGCGTGTTTGATGCGGAGGTCCGGTAGCCGGTCAGGGCTTGTTGTAGGCGGCGTCGTAGTAGAAACGCTCGACTGCGAGGCAAAAGATGTGCTCGAGGGCGAGGTGGCACTCCTGGATGTTCATGGTCGTGCTGGAGGGGATCACCACGTTGTGGTCGCAGAGTTCGAACATCTTGCCACCTCCATTGCCGGAGAAGCCGATCGTGGTGAGGCCCATGGAGCGGGCCTGCTGAAGGGCAAGGAGGATGTTGGGCGAGTTGCCGGAGGTGGAGATGCCGAGGAAGATGTCTCCGGGGTGGCCGAGGGCCTCGATCTGGCGGCTGAAGATGCGGTCGAAGCCGAAGTCGTTGCCGCAGGCGGTGAGGATGGAGGAATCGGTGGTGAGGGCGATGGCGCGGAGCGCGGGGCGGTTGTCGGCGAGGCGGACGACAAACTCGGCGGCGAGATGCTGGGCGTCGGCGGCGGAGCCTCCGTTGCCGGCGACAAGCAGCTTACGGCCGCCCTGCATGGCATGGGCGGTGAGCTCAGCGATGGTGACGATAGTGTCGGCGATGTGCAGATCGGCGAGAACGGCCTGCATGGTGTTGATGGATTGAGCGAGCTGCTTGCGGACAAGATCCTTCATCCAGTCTCCGATGGGCATAAATGCCCCTCAAAGAGATTAAGGGAATGGCGCGTGGAAAGCTATGACGCTTTCTGTCTCGCTCCTGAAAAGAAAGGGCGGGGTCGTCCCGTCACCTCTGACGGCCCATGTACGATTGGCCTCGGCGAGTGAGATGAGAACTCTTCAGGAGGACGGAGTGCGGATTTATCTTGGGATAGTGTTGAGTTTTGCGGCAGTGGCACCTGGACAGCCGCAGGCAGCGCAGGCTCCTGCGGCTGCTTTGCCCTCCACGGATTCACGGGTCTCCCAGGGCGGAGCGGGGAAGACGATTTTGTTGTGGACTGTTGGAGCTCCGGGGGCGCAGGGCGATGAGGACATCGACAAGCCGACACTGACGGTCTTTCTGCCGGTGGCTCCTAATGCGGCGAAGACCGGAGTGGTGGTGGCTCCGGGAGGCGGGTACCAGCACCTGGCGATGGAGAAAGAGGGCTATGCCTTTGCGGGGTGGCTCAATGAGCGCGGCGTGGCGGCGTTTGTCCTCAAGTACAGGCTGGGGCCGAAGTATCATCACCCGATCGAGTTGGGGGACGCGCAGCGGGCGATTCGGATGGTGCGGGCGCACGCGGCGGAGTATGGCGTGGCCGAGGACCACGTGGGGATGTGGGGATCGTCGGCGGGAGGGCACCTTGCGGCTACGGCGGGGACGCACTTCGACGCGGGCAATCCGGATGCAGCGGACCCGGTGGAACGGAAGGGAAGCCGCCCTGATTTTCTGATCCTCTCCTACCCCGTCATTACGTTGGAGGAGCCCTGGGCTCATGGAGGCTCGGGTGAATTTCTCCTGGGCGAGAATCCTGATCCGGCGATCGTGGAGAACCTTTCGAACGAGACGCAGGTAACGAAGGAGACGCCGCCGACTTTTCTGTTTGCAACAACCGATGACAAGACAGTACCGGTGTTGAACAGCGTTATGTTCTATGAGTCGCTGGTAAAGGCCGAGGTCCCGGCGGAGATGCATCTGTTCCAACATGGAGCCCACGGGGCTGGGCTGGCGGCGGCGAATCCGCAGCTGAGCGGTTGGCCGGATTTACTGATCAAATGGATGCGAGAGCGGGGATATGCCTCTCCTGCTCCGTAGCAAGGGGAAATGCGATGACAGTTGCTGAATTTCGCGTGGCGGATTCTACGCAGTTCTCCGGGCCTCTCCTGGCGCTGTGGTGGGATGGCCAAGGCAACTGGGACCGGGCGCATGAGGTGGCGCAGGACGTGCCCGGCAAGGATGGCGCGTGGGTGCATGCCTACTTGCATCGCAAGGAGGGCAGCCTGGGAAATGCGGCGTACTGGTATGGGCAGGCGGGGCGTCCGCCGGAGAGCGGCGATCTCAGCGCGGAGTGGGAGCGGATGGTTGAGGAACTGCTCTTGCGCGGAGAGCTCTGAGGGCCGATTCGGTGTTGGGACGTTTGTGGATGAATTTCCTGCTTTGTATTGAGCTCTCCGTTGTGTAGATTAAAAACCATCAAGAGAACAAAGTCTTCGCTCCCACGCAGTAGCGAAGGAATATGTAGTTCCGGCGCGTCTTATTCCAACGAATCAGACGTAGTCCCCTCTTTTTGCTTACGAATCTTGAAACAGGTGATAGATCCATGCGTGTTGCAGTAAAGGTGTTTTTGGCTCTTCTGCTGGCGTTGCTGGTGGGTGGGTCGATGATGGCGGGATCGCAGGCGATGGCGCAGACTGCAGCCACGTCGCAGGCGGACAGGATTGCCGCGCTCGAGAAGCAGGTGAGCGACCAGACGGCGGCGATTGCGGCGGCCCAGACCTCCGGCGACAACGCTTGGATGCTGGTTTCGGCGGGACTGGTGCTGATGATGAGCGGGCCCGGGCTCGCGCTGTTTTACGGCGGACTGGTGCGGAAGAAGAACGTGCTGGGCACGATGATGCAGACCTTCGCCATGATGGCGGTGGTCACGGTGCTGTGGGCGGTGGTGACGTACTCGCTCGCCTTCGGGAGCGGAAATGCCTTTATCGGCGGGCTGCACAATATGTTTCTACACGGCGTAGGACTGACGCCGGACAAAGACTACGCAGCGACGATTCCGCTGCAGACGTTCATGGTGTATCAGCTGATGTTTGCCATCATTACGCCGGCGCTTATTACAGGAGCGTTTGCCGAGAGGATGAAGTTTTCTGCAATGCTGCTGTTCATGACGCTTTGGGCGTTCATGGTCTACAGCCCGATGGCGCACATGGTTTGGGGCAAGGGCGGTCTGCTGAACGCAGCTCTAGGCGGAAAGATTCCGTGCCTGGATTTTGCTGGCGGGACGGTGGTGCACGTGACGTCAGGTGTCTCGGCGTTGGTTACGGCGCTGTATCTGGGCAAACGGCTTGGGTACCCGAAGGAGGCGATGCCTCCGCACTCGGTGGTGCTGAGCGTTATCGGCGCGTGTCTGCTGTGGGTGGGCTGGTTCGGGTTCAACGCGGGTTCGGCACTCTCGTCCGGCACACTGGCGACCTCGGCGTTCGTGGCGACGCACTTTGGCGCGGCGGCCGCGGCGCTGGGCTGGAGCGCGGCGGAGTGGATTCGGCAGGGCAAGGCTTCGGCGCTGGGAGCAATCTCGGGAGCTGTGGCCGGACTGGTGGCGATTACCCCAGCCGCGGGCTTTGTGACGCCGATGTCGGCCCTGTGGATCGGTCTGATTGCGGGCGTCTTTTGCTACTTCATGGTCGTGAAGGTGAAGGCGTGGTTCGGCTATGACGATTCGCTTGATGCGTTTGGCGTGCACGGCGCGGGCGGAACCATCGGAGCCATTCTGACTGGCATCTTCGCGAACAGCGCGATCAACCCGATCTTCGGAGCGGGCAAGCCTACGGGGCTGCTAGAAGGCAATGGATTGCAGGTGCTGCATCAGGCTGGCGGCGTGGCCATTGCGTGGTGTATTTCGATTGTGGGTACGCTGATCATTTTGTTCGTCGTGGACAAGCTCATCGGGCTTAGGGTGAGTGAGGAAGCGGAGCGCAATGGACTGGACCTGTCGCAACACGGCGAAGAGGGCTACGATTGGGCGCACTAGAGCAGAGCAGGTTGTCGAGAGGACGATACGGATATGCAGAAGATTGAAGCGGTGATTCAGCCATCGAAGCTGGACGCTGTGAAGGATGCGCTGGTAGAGATCGGCATCGACGGCATGACGATCTTCGAGGCGCGGGGCCATGGCCGCCAGAAGGGACACACCGAGGTCTACCGCGGACGGGAGTACTCAGTGGATCTGCTGCCGAAGGTGAAGGTGGAACTCGTGGTCCGCGATGAGATGGTAGACAAGGCCGTTCAGGCGATTATCGAGGCTGCGCGGACAGGAACGATCGGCGACGGCAAGATCTTCATCTCGAAGATCGATGAGGCGATCCGCATCCGGAACGACGAGCGCGGCGAGATCGCGCTTTAGACGAGCCTGCAGGCGAAGGCGCGGCCGGGGAGCGGAAGACGGACGTCGGGCTGTATTCTGAAGGCTCCGGACGGCTACGAGCATGCAAGCGAAAGAATCCACGACCAAGGAGTTGCGCGAGCGGTACCAGCGGAGAATGCTGGAGACGCGGGGCGCGTTTGACGCCGGCGCCTCAGGCTCGGCGACGCTGGGCGCGCGCTCGGCAGCCATGGATGAGCTTGTGCTTGCACTGTGGCGGCAGAGCGTCGAGAGCCATCCGCGGCTGGGCTCGGGCGTCGCAGTGCTCGCTATTGGGGGATACGGACGGCAGGAGCTGTTTCCGTACTCGGATGTAGACCTCTTGTATCTGCTGGACGTACGTGTTCAAGAGAAGGATGTGAAAGACGCGTTGCGGCGAATCAGCCAGGAACTGTGGGACGTCGGGATTCGCGTCTCGCCGGCGACGCGGAAGCTGAATGAGTGTGAGCGGTTTGCCGAGGAGAATGCCGAGTTCACGCTTTCGCTGATGGACCACCGTCTGTTGATCGGGGATGCGGCGCTCTACAACAAACTTGCCGGGGAGGTTATGCCGAAGCTGCTGGAGCGCGAGCGGAAGTCCGTGATCGCGCGGCTGCTGGAACTGACACGCGAGCGGCACGCGAAGTACGGCGACACGCTCTTTCATCTGGAGCCGAATATCAAGGACTGTCCAGGCGGGCTGCGCGATGTGCATGTCTGCGCGTGGTTGGCGAGGCTGCAGTCTCCACCGCAGTCGCAGAAGAAGGGGGATGCCGCAGCGGTGTCTGGCAACGGCGTCGGAGCTCTGGAGGGTGCGGAGTTTCGGCAGGCAGTGGAGTTTCTGCGGCTGGTGCGGTGCTTTCTGCACTACAGGCACGAGCGTGATGACAATACGCTGGACTGGCAGGCGCAGGATGCGGCCGCCGAGGCTGGAAGCGGACTGAACGGGAGGCAGCCGTCGCATGTGGACGCGGCCTACTGGATGCGCCTTTACTTCCGTCATGCGCGGAGCGTGGAGCGATCCGTCAAGCAGCGGATGGAGGACGCGCTGCCGGTGAAGGCTCCTTCGAAGCTGCTTGGCCTCAAGCGCACCCGGCGGCAGGAGCCGGAGCACGAAGGGTTTCATGTGGAGCGGGGGAGGGTTGTGCTGAATCCAGCCGCGAGGGCAGACGAGAGAGCCGGCGGACTCTATGGGGATCCGGCACACGATCCCGGCATTGTGCTTGAGGTTTTCACGGCAATGGCGCAGACAGGGGCCGTGCTGAGCGGCGAGACTGAGGAGCGGCTCTCACAGGCCCTGCCGCTGCTCTCAGCAAATCTGGAAGAGGGGCCAACTCTGTGGCATCACCTGCAGCGGATTCTGACGGGAACTCATGCAGGGACGGCGCTCAGGGCAATGCACGCGCTGGGGATTCTGGAACTGCTGATTCCGGAGTTCCACGGCATCGACGCACTGGTGGTGCGGGATGCGTACCACCGCTACACAGTCGATGAGCATACGTTTGTGTTGATCGACTCGATCCACGGCCTGGAAGGGCCGCAGACGGGAAGGAAGGCGGAGTGGACGACAAAGTTTGGAGCGGTGCTGAGGGAGCTTCCGCACGCCGCGGTGCTGTACCTGGTGGCCCTGCTGCACGATACAGGCAAGGGGCGCAGCACAGGCGATCACGCGCAGGAGAGCGCGCGAATGGCGCAGAACGTGATCGCAAGGCTGGAGCTGGATACCTACGAGAGCGTGCTGGTGCTGAGCCTGATTGCCAACCATCTGGAGATGTCCGCGGCGCTGCGGCGGGACATCTTCAACTCCGAGACGGTAAGCGCCTTTGCCGGCAAGGTCCAGACACCGGAAGCTCTGCGCATGCTGACGCTGTTTACCTATGCGGACATCAACGCCGTGCACCCCGACGCGCTGACGCCGTGGAAGGCAGAGAATCTGTGGCGTCTTTACATCGCAACGGCGAACCATCTCGACCGCATCGTGGACGAAGAGCGTGTGAGTTCTGGGGAGAGTGAACTGGTGCATCGTGTCGCGGCGCTGATGCCTGGGCGCAAGGCCGAGGTGGCGCAGTATCTTGAGGGGTTCCCGGAACGGTATGTGCGAACGCGCTCGCCGGAGCAGGTGCGAACGCACTTCCGGATGGCGGAGCGGTTGAACGTGGACCGGGTTCAACTGGACTTTCATTACACCCCCACGGTGAGCGAGCTGACTGTAGTGACCCCGGACCGGGCGCTGCTATTTGCCAATATGACGGGGGCGCTGGCGGCGTGGGGGATGAATATCGTAACGGCGGATGCATTTTCGAACCGCCAGGGTGTCGTGGTCGACAGCTTTCGGTTCACCGATACGTTTCGCACGCTTGAGATGAACGAGAGCGAGCACGAAGCCTTCGTGAAGAGCGTGCATGATGTGATGACCGGCGTGCTCCCGGTGGAAAAGCTACTGACCGGCCGCAGGCGGGGAAGAAGAAAGGCTCCACTGGTGGTCGTGGACACGAGGATTGAGTTCGATGATGAGGCTTCGTCGCACAGCACGCTGCTGGAGGTCGTCGCGCAGGATACGCCAGGTCTGCTGCGGGCGCTGAGCCTTGCGATTGCCGGGCAGGAGTGCAACATCGAGGTCGCGCTGATCGATACCGAGGGCGAGACGGCGATCGACGTCTTCTACCTGACGCATGACGAGGCGAAACTCGAAAAGGCGGAGCAGAAGAGGCTTCGTGAAGCCTTGCTGGCAGGTGTGGAGGAGAATGCGCGTTAGCGGTTGGTTCGGGGTGATTGTAGCAATGGCAGCGCTGCCGGGGGTGGCAGCGACTCGAGGAGAGACAGCGGCAGCGAGCAGGCCGGGAGCCTGCGTCGACGTAGTGCTTGAGGGAGAGATAAACGCCGGCCAGACCTGGGTGCAGCCCTTCGGCGAAGGGCTGGAGTTGATGCTGGAGCCGTTGCCCTCGGGGTGGATTCTCCGTGTGCTACCGACGCAGAGTGCGAGGCCATCGCATGACTACGCCGAGCTGGCTACGCCGCCGTACCAGTCGGTGAGCCCGCTTCTGCTGTCGACGGACTTCAGCTTGCGCGCACAGGATGCGGTTGGCTGGAATCCGCGGCGGTTTCGATTTGCTCCGAACGCGGTGGCGTACCGTCAGCTGTTGAAGGCTCATGAGGCCTACCGCAGCACTCCAACTCCGACAGCGGCGTCCCAGCAGGAGCTGGCCGGGGTGGTCAGCCGGATGCCGGAGGGGACGCTTGAGATTCTGGACGCGCGCCTCGTACCTGGGACGGCAGACCAGAGCCGCGCGGCCAGCGCTGTTGCGTTGCACTTCGAGACGACAGCGCATCACCTTGACCAGCCTGCGGGCGGAAGAGCAACTCCTCTGGGGCGGATCAACTGGGTTCGCTTCCGGATTCGCCTGGAGCTGCCACCGGGCTTCCGAGCGGACCGAACCCTCAGGCTGGAACGGCATCCGTGCCGGTGACCGTGGCAAATCCACGCAAAAAAGCGTCGATAGGAGTGACGTATCTGAGCGGTTGCCGACCACGTTCCGGGCCGAATTTGCTCTCCGACCTGCCCAATCGGTTTTATTATTAAGTTATGAGCGACGGATCGATCGATAAGACCAGTCAGAATGACCGCTATCTATTTGGCAGCCTCGATAGCTTCGGGAAGAACCAGGAGAAGCTAAAGGAGGTTAGCTGGGGTTACGACCAGCCAGAAGGTATCGTGCTGGCGTCGCTGGATTCAGCGATTAACTGGGTCAGGAAGAACTCTATCTGGCCGATGACCTTTGGACTGGCGTGCTGCGCGATCGAGATGATGTCGATGGGTGGCTCGCGCTATGACATTGCGCGGTTCGGAGCCGAAGTGTTTCGTCCCTCGCCACGGCAGAGCGACCTGATGATTATCGCCGGCCGGGTGTCGCAGAAGATGGCCCCCGTTATCCGTCGTCTCTATGAGCAAATGCCTGAACCTAAATGGGTTATCTCGATGGGAGCGTGTGCGACTTCGGGCGGCGTGTTCAACAACTACGCGCTGCTGCAAGGGGTCAATCAGGTCATCCCAGTGGATATCTACGTCCCGGGATGCCCACCCCGTCCCGAACAGCTCCTGTATGCCATAACGCTTCTGCAGGAGAAGATCCAGCGGGAGCGCGGCACACTACGTAAGACGCTCAATCTGGATTAGGGAAGAACCTTCTCGTAACTGGGAAGGTTCTCCGCAGTCTCCCCCCGCTCCAAGTGGTTGTAAAGTCATGAAAAGATAGTTGCCAGAGAGTACTTTTTACCAGTACCCTTAGCAACTGGGTCGAGCTTTCTTGAATCGTACCAACATCATGGCAATTTTTGAGGCCAGCAGGGCTCATTTCAACTGGAAGAATTTGAGCGGAGGAAGTCGTATGGTTTATCGCCCATTACGCAATTTAAGCCGGTTAGCGCTGGCTGCATGTGCAGTCAGCCTTGGAGTTGCAGGTCTGGGTGCACAGACTCCCAGCACAGCCGCACCCACGGGCATTAACCCATCGCGAGTGGATGCGTTTTTTGGATACTCCTACTTTGGCGCACACGGACAGTTGAAGCCTGCGGGGATCAGTTATTCCTCGATCAACGCTGGAGCGATTGGCAGCGGAGCTTATTACTTTAACAAGTATTTCGGTGGCGAGGTCATCTTCGTAGCACACCCTGATGGCAACAATGATGGTCTGTATACCATTTCTGGCGGCCCGATCTTCCGCGCTCCGATGCAGAACTTCACGTTGTTTGCGCACGGTCTTGCTGGCGGCGGCCATCTTGGCGGCCCCAACAGCGAAGGGCCTCTCACATACCACAACCCCTACACCTGGGGGCCTACACTGACAGCCGGCGGCGGCATGGACTATGACCTGCCGTTCATGAGTAATCGGTTCTCGCTCCGCCTGTTTGAGGCTGACTATCGCTACGTTCACGCGAACTTCGGTCCGTTCACACCTCCTCCGACGAGCGGCGTGATGGGTGGCCGCGCGAACCTGAGCGGAGTTGATCTCAGCACGGGTATCGTTGCGCACTTCGGCCACATCATTCCTCCTCCTCCTGTGACTTACTCCTGCGCGGTTTCGCCTTCGACGGCATTTCCTGGCGATCCTCTGACTGTGACGGGTACGCCTGTGAATCTGAACCCCAAGAAGATCGCGACTTATACGTGGTCGTCTGATGGAGGCACGATCTCCGGCACTACGACCACCGCTAACATCGACACGAAGAATCTGAACCCCGGATCCTACACGGTGAAGGGACACGTCACCGAGGGTAAGAAGCCCGGTGAGATGGCAGACTGCACGGCACCGTTCACGATCAAACAGTTTGAGCCGCCGACCGTCAGCTGCTCAGCGAATCCTTCCTCGGTCAATCCGGGTGATTCCGCGACGATCACTGCGACCGGCGTCAGCCCGCAGAACCGTCCTCTGACCTACAGCTACAGCTCGACGGCTGGTTCGGTCAGCGGCAACACTTCGACGGCGACCCTGAGCACGTCGGGTGCGGCTCCTGGCACGATTACCGTGACCTGCAACGTGGTCGACGACAAAGGCCAGACCGCTTCGGCGACAACGAGTGTGACGGTTGTTGCTCCGCCTCCGCCGCCTGCTCCGAAGACGAGCGACCTTTGCTCGATCAACTTCGATCGCGACAAGCGTCGTCCGACACGTGTGGACAACGAAGCCAAGGCCTGCCTTGACGACGTATCCCTCAACCTGCAGCGCTCTTCGGATGCGAAGCTGGCAGTAGTCGGTAATTCTACGACGAAGGAGAAGGAAGCTGCCACAAAGCGCAAGAAGGCAAAGGCGGTTGATCCTGCGGCGGAGCGCGCTGTGAACACGAAGGACTACCTGGTCACAGAGAAGGGCATCGACGCGAGCCGCATCTCGGTCTACACCGGCTCTCAGGACAGCACGGCTGTTACGACAACGTTGATACCAACCGGTGCGACGCTGGACACCACTGGCCTCACGCCTGTGGATGAGAGCGCAGTGAAGGCCAAGCCCCGCACTCCGGTCGCCCGCCGCAAGAAGTAAAGCAATCAGGCTATAAGCCACAAAGGCTGACTGGGTCCTCCAGTCAGCCTTTGTGTTGTAGGACAATAATCTAAGTAAGTGAAAGATGAATTTGATTAGACAGTCTCGTATGAAAGCGGCGCTGCTGTCCTTGACCCTTGCTCTCATCTGCCCTCAGGCTCACTCGGTCAACTGGCTTCCGTTCGGGCCCTATGGAGGCGACGCCCGCAGGATCGCTGAAGATCCGCACGACCGTGCGCATCTCTATCTCGGAACGGCCAATGGCTGGATCTACGAATCGCACAATGGCGGCGTAGAGTGGAAGCGGCTCGCGCGGATCGATAACCGCGACGACCTTGTGCTCGACTCCATCGTGGTCGACGCCGTGAATCCGAGGCGCCTTATTATCGGCGCCTGGGTGCTGAGCAGCCCTGACGGCGGTCTCTACGTCAGCGACGATGGCGGCGTGACCTGGAAGAGCCAGGTCGACATGGCTGGTCAGAGCATCCGAGCGCTGGCGGCCGCGCCGTCGGATCCGAAGATTCTTGTTGCCGGAACACTGAAGGGGGTTTACCGGTCCAACGATGATGGCGTTCACTGGCAGCTCATCAGCCCGGAGGGGAGCGTGGAGCTGCATGAGGTCGAGTCGATCGCGATTGACCCGAAGGACCCCGCCATTATCTACGCCGGCACATGGCATCTGCCGTGGAAGACAACCAATGCTGGGGAGCACTGGGCCAACATCAAGCAGGGAGTGATCGACGATTCGGACGTCTTTTCGATCATCGTCGATCCGGAGCAGTCGAATGTGGTCTATGCAAGCGCCTGCTCCGGCATCTACAAGAGCGAGAATGCCGGCGAGAAGTTTGACAAGATTCAAGGCATTCCTTCGACGGCCCGCAGGACGAGAGTGTTGACTCAGGACCCGCAGCAGCTGAATGTCGTGTATGCCGGCACAACCGAAGGACTCTTCCGCACCTCAGACTCAGGGAAGACCTGGATTCGTACGACGGGACCTGAGCTAATCGTCAACGATGTCCACGTCGATCCGCGGGACTCAAGCCATGTGATGCTCGCAACCGATCGCGCGGGCGTGCTGAACAGCAACGATGGCGGCTTCACGTTCTATCCCTCCAACAGCGGGTTTTCTGCGCGCCAGATCACCGCGTTCGTCGTGAATCCGCGTCAGCCAGCGAACCTGTTTGTCGGCGTCGTCAACGACAAGGCGTGGGGAGGTGTCTTCCAAAGCGAGAATGGCGGCCTCACATGGACGCAGCAAAGCGCCGGCCTCGACGGGCAGGATGTCTACAGCCTGGAGCAGGCCTCCGACGGAACGTTGCTCGCAGGAACAGGGCATGGCATCTACCGGTTGACCGGCGGTGTGTGGACTCGCGTGGAACATGCCTCGGAGACGCCGTCTGTACCAGAGGTGGCCGCGAAGAGAACGGTGGCGCGGAGGAGAACCTCGGGCCGAGCGCCCGCAATGCGAGCGAAGGCCAAAGTGAGCGACTTTGACGGCATGGTGTTTGGGTTTGCCCGGGCTGGCGATGCCGTCTATGCCGCGACCTCTGAGGGAGTTCTGAAGTCGGTCACTGCCGGTACGAGCTGGGATGTGCTCGGCAGCCTTGATCAGACGGAGTGGCGATTTGTTGGAGCGCAGATGTCTACGGTGTTCGTGACGGCGCTTCACTCGGCCAGTCTCTCGAAGGATGGCGGCCAGAGGTGGAGCGCAGTGGTGCTTCCGGGCGCGTTGACTCAGGTCTCTGCCGTAGCGGTCGACGGAGAGCACGGGCTTTGGGTTGGAGGGCGCGAGGGCTTGTTCCGCTCCGTGGATGGTGGCGCGACGTGGATAAATTTCGGCAACGTCAACGTCCGCGATGTGAATAGCCTGTTCTACGATGAGGCGTCGCAATGCGTCCTTGTTACGGCGAGCAACAAGAACACCATCGCTTTCTCGGTCCACGTTCCAGACGGTGCGGTGCGGTACTGGAATACGGGCTGGGTGCTTCGCATGGTACGGCCGGTTGGCGATCACCTCGTCGGAGCCACTCTGTTTGACGGTGTCGTGATTCAGCCGCGCATGGTCAACTCGGCCGAGTTGTCGGGGCACTAGAGATAACGGGGAGCAGGCGACGGCTGCAGAGCGATACAATCATTCCATGAGCGTTGAATCCTCCAGCCTTCGTCCTCGCCACTCCTTCCAAACCGACGACGCTGCGCTTCTTCCAATAGCGACGAAGGTGCAGGCGGGAGAGCGTCTCAGCTTTGAGGATGGTGTCACGCTCTACCGCAGCGGCGACATTCTTGCAGTGGGCTGGCTGGCCAACTCCGTCCGCGAGAGACTGCACGGCGATGTGACGTACTTCAATGTCAACCGCCATATCAATCCGACCAACGTCTGCGTCGCCTCCTGCCGGCTGTGCGCCTTCGGGCGAAAAAAAGGAGATGCCGGCACGTACACGATGGCGCTCGAAGAGGCCTGGGACGCTGCGGCCTCCGGCTATACGGAGGCCGTGACGGAGTTTCACATCGTCGGCGGGTTGCACCCGGATCTTCCCTTTGAGTACTTCATGGATCTGGTGCGCGGTCTGAAGGTCCGGTTTCCGAAGGTTCACATCAAGGCGTTCACGATGGTGGAGGTCGCTTTTCTCGCCAAGCGAGGCAAGATGACGATTCCCGAGACGCTGCAGCGGATGAAGGAGGCCGGCGTGGACTCTATGCCGGGCGGGGGCGCGGAAATATTTGCCGACCGGATCCGCCACATCATCTGCGATCACAAGATCGACGGCAGCGAGTGGCTTGAGACGGCACGTCAGGCGCACAAGATCGGCCTGCGCTCCAATGCGACGATGCTTTATGGTCACGTCGAGAACGACGAAGACCGCGTCGATCATCTGGTGAGGTTGCGTACACTGCAGGATGAGACGAGTGGATTCCAGACCTTCATCCCGCTGGCATTTCATCCCGACCATACGGCACTGTCGCACATTCCGCGAACGACGGGCATGCTCGACATAAGGCAAATCGCCGTTGGGCGTCTGATGCTCGACAACTTCGCCCACATCAAGAGCTATTGGCAAATGGTTACGCCGAAGATGGCCCAGATCTCGCTTCGCTTCGGCGCAGACGATATCGACGGCACCGTGGTCGAGGAGAAGATTTACCACGACGCAGGGGCAACCACGCCACAGGGCCTGCGCCGCAAGGACCTGGTCCGCCTCATCACCGAGGCTGGCCGGACGCCCTTTGAACGTGACACCATGTACCGCGCGGTCACACGCAGCGAAGACACCTTCACGGTCGCGGTCTAAAGGCTTCTACCTCGTAACTCACCAGACGTTACTCTCGAGATGTCCCCCCCGTAACATCATGGCAGGCCTACGTTTGCCAAGTTTGTCGAGATAGGGAATCGCTTTGCCATCGGTGTGGGTAAATATTTGGAACTATCACCGGCAATTTCTTGCATATTTCCACGCTTTCTCCTCAGAAACTTTCAAAACTCCCTGTAAATCGCTGGTTCTGCGAATGGTTGTCTGCTTGCAAGCGAAAAGAGCGTACCAGAAATTCGGCTCATCCTCAGGGGGAAGTTATGTATCTGCTCTTTACACCGGCCATGGTCGCAGTTGCTGTCATCGCATTGATCACGATTCGCGACCAGTTCAGATTCACTGTCAAGTAATCATGTAGCGGCAGACCACGAGGAGAATGCTTGTCGTGCGTCTGCGGCTTTGTTCTTCTAAGCCCGACGGGCTGCCTCGTGCCTGCCGGTGATCGCGCCAGAGATGGCGAGAAGCGTAATCGCTCCGATCACCGGGACGGCGAGTCCTGCGCTGAGCTGGTGAAATCTCGTTGAGGTAACTCCGGTCAGCCAGGGCAATGTGGCGCCGCCAAGTGAGGCGGTGGCGAACAAGGGCCCGAGGTGGGGATGTCTCCCCGTTCTTGCAAGCAGGAGCGAGACGATAAGGGGGTAGAGCGGAGCAATTGCCAGCCCGCAGAGAACCGCGAGAAGCACGATCGACCCTGCGTGCAGGCGCTGTTCTATCGCCAGCGTCGCTGAGGCGCCAATCAGCACGACGAGCGCTGCACGATACAGTGCGACCTCTCCGAGGCGCTGGACGATGGCCGCCATCAGCATACGACCCGCGAGCTCAGCCAGCCAAAAGTAGAGCGAGATGGAAGAGGCCAGCAAGACTGCACTCTTTCGGACAGCGTAGCTAGGCAGCCAGCCACCCAGCGTGCTCTCGATCCCCACAAAGAGCATCAGCGACAAAGCGAACAGTAGGAGAGGAAGCAAGGAAAGCGGGAGACGAGACGGTGCTGTCTGCCCCTTAGGCTGTGCTTGCGACTCTGCCTGGGGCGGCAAGGTGACCGCAACGAGACCAGCGAGAGCCAGCGCTGTTCCGGTGATCAAGAAGAAGAGTCGCGGGCCGCAGAAGCGTAGGAGCGACGGGCAGGAGATTGCGCCCAGGCTCCAGCAGACGTTAAGTAGCGCGAGAAGGCGTGCCCGTCCTGAGCTGACCGCCGTGCCCACGAGAACGTTGCCGGCCGTAAGTGAGGCCCCGATCCCCAGACCCACGAAAAAGAGCGTGACGTGTGCGACGCCGAAGGCTGCCCAGGGCATGACGAAGCATCCGGCCGCCGTGAGCAACGATCCAAAGATGACGCTGAGGCGCAATCGGAACGAAGCGACCACGGATCCAGACAGCTGGCCGGCGAAGAATGCTGTGAACAGAACCCCGGCCGCTGCGTCCTGAATGTGCCAGCGCTCGATGAGCCCTGGCAGCAGAGGCCCGAGCATGACAGTTGCAATGCCACCGCACGCGAAGGAAAAAAATACTGGAGCGATGATATGCAGGGGGAGGGGACTGGCGTTTTGGGGGGAGCCCTCTGTCAATGTCTTTGAGTCCACCGTGTCCTCATTCAGCGCCGTGCGCGTTTCGTCTTGGAGGAGGGAACTTCGTGGACGCCTGCCGTAGATTCGCGGACAACGAGCTCAGGCTCGAACCAGACGTTGTTCTGATAGGGTGCTTCAGGAGACTGGATGCGCTTCACCAGAAGCTCAGCGGCGGTCGCTCCCATCTGGTGCAGCGGCTGGCGAACGGTGGTGAGGCGGGGGCTCAAATACTCGGCGACGATGATGTCATCGAATCCGATAACGGAGATGTCGAGCGGGCAGTTGAGGCCTACGTCCTGAATTGCGCGAATTGCCCCGATGGCGGCCGTGTCATTGAAGCTGAAGATGGCGGTGAAGTCCCGGGTGCGCGCCAGGAGTTCGCGGACGGGCTGATAACCAAGGTCGGGGGACCAAGAGTTCTTCTCGAGATGAATGCACAGCTCGGGGCGGACGGTAATTCCTATCTCCCGTGCGATGCTGACGATGGCGTCCCAGCGGGCTTCGGAGTCGCTGACGTACTTGTGGCCTTTCATGAAGGCGATACGCCGGTGGCCCAGGTCGTAGAGGTGGCGGAGCGCCACCTTCGCCGCGCGGTCGTGGTCCAGAACGACGTTCGTGACTCCCGGGATATCGCCGTGTGCGGAGATGCTGACGACTGGTAGAGGTACCTTGTGCCGTAGCTCGGTGTTGACGGTGAGGAAGCCATCGACGGAGCGTTCCATTAGCAGGTCCGGGTACTCCTCCACGAGGTCAGGACGGCAGAGGTGGCTAACGGTGAAGTAGAGGAAGCCCGCTTGTAGCAGGTACGACTCGACGCCTAGCATGACGCGCGTGAAATAGCCTTCGCTGACCTCAGGGACGATGACGCCTACGGTATTGGTGAGGCGTGTGCGCAGCATGCGCGCGTGGAGGTTGGGGCGGTACTCGAATTTCTTTGCGGCAGCCTGGACGCGCTGGCGTGTCGACTGCGAGATGGACTGCGCCACGGGGGAGTTGTTGAGGACTATGGAAACCGTCGCCGGTGAGAGATCAAGGTATTCCGCGAGGATCTTGAGTGTTATCGGTTTGCCAGAGTCAGGCTTACTCTTCTTGCCGGTCATTTAACTTCCGCAAAGGGTCTCTTAAGCGATGCAACTGTTGTACAGAAGCCATACCTCAGTTGTATACCTTTCGCCGAGGATGCCTAAGACTTACGCGACACGAATCTATGTTTTGAGGAAAAGAGACAAGTCTCTTACTTGTTTTCTGATGACAACTAATATTGAACGGACCTGCTAGCCTATCGGCAAAAGATATATCAATCTACTCACTATTAGCCCAGTTTCCTTTTGGGAATGGGTTTGTGGTTTCGAAACTGAAAATGAGCTTCAAGTTGTGGCCAAAGGCATTGACAGAGATTCCAACTCGTGGAAACTTAGTCACATATCTCTGTTGATAACGCCTTTCCCCCTGCGCGACGAGCAGACGTTTTCGATCTGTGGTGAGCGCAGGATCTAAGTGATTTCCTGGAGTCGCCTTATATCCGGGCCTGATTAGCTATTGCAGATTGAGTGATTTGTCATATCGAAAACAAAAAAATATTTCAGTACCAGTAAAACGCTTGCAGTTCTTGAGGAGGCATCAAGTGAAACGATCTAAGAAGCTGTGTGGACTAATCGCCGCTGCAGTTTTGGTGCTGTTGAGTACGCCTTTGGTTCTGGGGCAGTCGACAGCTACGTTGTCTGGAACGGTCACGGATCCGAGCGGAGCCGTCGTACCAAACGCTACGGTGTTGGTTCACTCGCTGGCGACCGGCGTAGATCGGAGCACTGTAAGCGATGGAGCTGGATATTACACGGCGCCCTCGCTTCAGCCCGGTGAGTACAGTGTCACTGTAAATGCTGCGGGGTTTGCCAGGTTCGTCGTCGAACGAGTAACGCTCGAGGTGGACGGACATGGAACGGTCAACGCCAGGCTGGCCTTGTCGAGTACCGGCGAGACCGTACAAGTGGAAGGAACTCCTCCGGCAATTGAGACGCAAACGATTACCGTTGGGCAGGTCATCGATCAGAAGACGGTGCAGGAGATTCCCCTGAATGGCCGCCATTTTCTAGACCTGACGGTGCTGACCCCTGGAGGCGTGACCGCCCCGCCATCGGGGAACCTTACCTCTCCGAGCCGCGGCCTGGGTGCGAACTCGTTCATCACGGCGGGCAACCGGGAAGACTCCGTAAACTTCCAGATCAATGGCGTGAATTTGAACGACATGGTTCAGAACCAGATTACGTTCCAGCCGTCGATCAATACGACCTCAGAGTTCAAGATAAACAACTCAACCTACAGCGCGGAGTATGGGCGCAGCTCCGGATCGATCGTGAATGTGAGCACGCGGTCGGGCACGAATGCATTTCACGGCGAGGCGTTTGATTATCTGCGCAACAACTACTTCGATGCGCGGAATTACTTCAACACCAAAGCGGTACCGCAAGCGGCGCTGAAACGCAATAACTTTGGCGGCGCTTTGGGCGGGCCTATCTTCCGCAATCGCACATTCTTCTTCGTAAGTTATGAGGGGCTGCGCCAGGCGCAGGCGATCACGCTCAACAGCGGTGTCTTCACCAACGCGCAGCGCACCACGATTGCGGCCACCGGCAGTCCGTCGGCGAAGGCGCTCCTTCCATTGATTCCTTTAGCCAATGATTCTTCGGGAGCACGGTTCCTAGGGAGTACTCCAGGACCGGTGAATATCGATCAGGGAACGGCCGATGCCTTTCATCAGTTCAGCCCCTCAGACCAGATTCACGGCTTTTATGCCTTCCAGGCCGATAGCCGTATTGAACCAACTCTGCAAGGCAACACCATCTCAGGCTTTGGCGATCATCGCAATTCGCACCGTCAAATCCTGACTCTGAACGAGACACATATCTTCAACTCTAACTTGGTCAACGAGGCTCGTCTCGGCTTTAACCGAATCTCGATTGCGTTCACACCAAACGCGCAGCTGAATCCAGTGAACTACGGTATTTCAAGCGGAATCACTACAGCGCTGGGACTTCCGCAGATGACGATCACCGATATAGGGCTGAACTTTGGCGGCCCTTCCACTTTCCCGCAGGGGAGAACGGATACGTTGGGGATATTCTCGGATGCCGCGACGTATCTGAGGGGACGGCACACAATCAAGTTCGGCGGCGAATATCGCCGGTTTCTCAATGCGAATTTCGCTGGTGATGTGGGGACGCTTGGTTTTACCACAACAGCAACCTTTATCGCGGGCAACGCGACCAACTTTTCCATCACTCCATCCATCGTCTCCAGTCGCATTTATGCGAATGCGATTGGCGCGTTCGTCCAGGACAATTACAAGATTGTTCCCAACCTCACGCTTGAGCTTGGCTTGCGCTTTGAATGGAACGGCACGCCAACGGAAGGCGCCAATCGGCTTGTTGTCTTCGACGCTCCGACGACCAGCCTGATCCGAACCGGTACTCAGGGACTGGGCAGCGTGTACAAGCAAAACTACAACGCCGAACCGCGCCTTGGGCTCGCCTATGACGTGTTTGGCACAGGCAAAACGGTGGTTCGCGCCGGCTATGGGTTGATGGCGGATCAGCCGACGACCAATGTGATTACTGGGCTGGCATCGAATGCGCCATTTGCCGCGCCGGTCTCGTTCAACGCGAGTAGCAAGACTCCGTCGATTCCGGTGAGCAACCTATATGGCTCTGCGGCGGCGAGCGGGCTGGCGATCAGCAACGTCATGCAGAACTTCCGCAATGCCTATACGCAGTCCTACAACTTCAATATTCAGCAAGAACTCCCGGGACGGGTTGCGTTGCAGGCTGGCTACTTTGGATCAGTTGGGCGCCATCTCCGGGCACGGTTGAACCAGAACCAGCCGATTAACGGAGTACGCCCTTATTTGGCAATCTCGTCGTCGAGCCTGATTGCACAAGGCAGATCGACGAATGCTAACATCGCTGAGGCGTCGAGTGTTGGATCGTCGAACTACAACGCGATGTGGCTGTCAGCGCGCAAGAGCGCCAGCCACGGGCTGACGCTGAACACAACCTATACCTATTCGAAGTCCCTCGATGTGAACTCCCTCGGATCGCAGGGAGGGTATGTCTTCCAGGACAGCTACAATCCAGGGAACAACTACGGCCCTTCGGACTTTGACGTGCGGCATCGTATCTCCGGGAGTGCGATCTACGAACTGCCGTTCAAGGGAAACAGGCTTGTAGAGGGGTATCAGTTGTCTGGCATCGTACAGTGGCAGACAGGCAACCCGATTAACGTTGTAAACCCTGTCTCAACCTTCAATGGATTGAACGGGGGGACAGCGACCGTTCGTCCGAATGTGGTTGCCCCGATTAGGATTCACAAAGGACGTGTCGGGACGAATCCGAACGTGACGTGGATTACGTCGACTTTGTGCCCGACGAGCGGACCCGTAGCCGGTTGTGCGTTTGTGAACACGACCAACAGCTTCGGCAGCCTTTCGCGCAATGCGATCACGGGACCTGGCTTTGCCGACGTCGACTTCTCGCTGGAGAAGAACACGAAGATCACCGAGCGGGTGAGCATGCAACTCCGCGCGGATATCTTCGATATCTTCAATCATCCCAGCTTTGCCAATCCGACCGCGGGAGCGGCGAATGCGAGCGATACATCGACGACCTTTGGACAAATCTCTGCAACGCGGTTTGCGGTTGGAGATCTTGGGTCATCGCGGCAGATTCAACTCGCCGGGAAGATCATCTTCTAGCCAAAAGCTGAATCGCTTATCACCGTAACAAGAGCGCTTCGTCTGCTGGACCGGGACGAAGCGCTCTTGTTTTATGCGAATTCGAGTGGAGTGGGTTGAGAGCTATTTCTTACCGAAGACGTCGCCCAAGCGGCGGATTTGGGCTCCTACTCCGCGAAGTTTTTCTTCGAAGCGCTCATAGCCTCGATCGAGGTGGTAGACGCGGTCGAGGATCGTCTCGCCATCGGCGACGAGAGCGGCAAGGACGAGCGAGGCCGAAGCACGGAGGTCGGAGCACATGACGGCGGCGGACTGCAGTGGCGTCTTGCCGCGGACGGTGGCAGCGCGGCCCTGCACAGTGATGTTGGCTCCCATGCGGTTGAGCTCCTGCACGTGCATGAACCGGTTTTCGAAGATGTTTTCCGTAACGATGCTGGTGCCGTCGGCCTGGCTGGCGAGGGCCATGTACTGGGCCTGCATGTCGGTGGGAAAGCCGGGGTACTCCTCAGTGGAGAGGTCGGTTGCCTTGAGGTCTCCGCCGCCTGAGCGGACGCGGATGCAATCAGCTCCTATGTCGAGCTTGACGCCGGACTGCTCGAGCTTGCTGATGAGCGCGCCGAGGTGGGCGGGGTTGCAGGAGTCGACGTTGAGGTCGCCGCCGGTTATAGCCCCGGCGACGAGAAAGGTTCCGGCCTCGATGCGATCGGGGTTGATGCGGTGGCGCGCGCCGTGGAGGCGGGAGACGCCCTGGATGCGGATGGTCGGCGTGCCAGCGCCTTCGATCTTCGCGCCCATCGCGTTGAGCAGGGCAGCGAGGTCAGTGACCTCGGGCTCGCGGGCGCAGTTCTCAAAGAGGCTCTCGCCGTCGGCGAGCGCTGCGGCCATGAGGAGGTCTTCGGTGCCGGTGACGGTGATCTTGTCGAAGACGATGTGGGCGCCCTTGAGGCGGTCGGCCTTGGCTTCGAGGTAGCCGTGGTCGTAGGTGATGGTGGCTCCCATGGCCTCGAGTCCCTTGATGTGGAGGTCGATGGGGCGGCCTCCGATGGCGCAGCCTCCGGGCATGGCTACGCGGGCCATGCCTGTGCGGGCGATAAGCGGACCGAGGACGAGCGAGCTGGCGCGCATGGTTTTGACGATCTCGTACTTGGCGACGGGGTCGGAGAGGATGCCGCACTTGATGCGGGTGCGGTGCTGGGCGCGACCGTAGCCTAGCTCGACCTCGGCTCCCATGCTGGCGAGCAGCTTGCGCTCGGTCTCGATATCGCGGACCTGGGGGATGTTTTCGAGGATGACTTCATCTTCGGTGAGGATGGCGGCGGCCATGCAGGGGAGGGCGGAGTTCTTGGCTCCGGAGACTTTGATTGTGCCGAGAAGCGGGTTTCCGCCGCGTACTACGAACTTATCCATGATTCTGAGTTTACGGGCATCTGGCGTGGAAATGGGTAGCTTGGCTGATTCCACGTCGTAACGCCCCTCCCTAGGACTTATTTGTGCAAAGTATTCAAAAATAATGATTTATCTTCGAACTTCACGCGGAAAGTACCGCCACGGAGGGGGTGGCTCCTGCAAAGTCTTGTCAGGATTTGGGTTATCGGCGAATTCATCGCTCCTCCTCGAAGATGTTTGATGCCCTAAAGTGCGAGAACCCCGGTATGGGTTCCGGGGCTCTCGCGCTTACTACTTCTATTCTAGCAGTTGGGAGAAACTAGTCTGCCATTTGTATTCGCGTGTAAACAGGAGGGTTAGACAGATTTGGGGCTTGACATGTTTTCTGTGGATAAGCCAGAAAATGCCTAATTGGGCGTAAATGGAGAGTGGCCGGAGCAAAGTCTTTCTGCTAGTGTTTGCTGAAATGCAAAGAGCCTCCCGAAGAGAGCTGGTGCAGACGATCTTTCTCTGTGCGTTGGCTGTCATGGCTGTGTGTCAGATCGGGATATGCTTCGGTGGCCTGGAGGCGGCGTTGGGAGGTCTGGATTTCCGGACCTTCTATGCAGCGGGGCATATGGTGCGCTCGGGAGAGGCCTCACAGCTTTATGACGTTGTGGCGCAGAGATTGGCGCAGGACAGGCTGGTAGAGCCTCGGTGGGGGGTTCTGCCGTTTTTCAATCCCGCATATGCTGCGCTTCCTTTTGTCCCGCTTTCGCTGCTTGGCTATAAGGCTGCTTACTTCACCTTCTGGGGACTCAATCTCCTATTGGCCGGCTGTGCGGCGGCAGTGATACGGGTTTACCTCCCGTCCCTTGCCGGTCTCGGGAAGCTATTGCCCATTCTGATCTTTTTGTCTTTTTTCCCGGTGGGAGTTGCGTTGCGGAAGGGGCAGGTGTCTCTGATTCTCCTTCTGATTTTCTGCGGCTGCTTTGCAGCATTGCAGCGTGGCCGGGCCTTTGCTGCAGGCGGTTTGCTTGCGCTTGCCCTCATCAAGCCTCAGGTTGCATTGCCTGTTGCTCTGCTCTTTCTGGTCTGGCGCCGCTGGCGGTTCGCCGCAGGTTTTGGCTGCGGTTCGGTTGTGGCGGCTTTGCTCTCACTTTGGATTACAGGCAAGAGCGGTTTTGAAGAGTATGGGCGCATGATTCTATCGTCCAGAATTACTGTCCCAACGGCCCAGATGCGGTACGCCGTAGTTCCGGAGCAGATGCCGAATCTGTATGGCTTCCTTTCTTCCATCTCACACGGAGCGCATTGGGGGCATGTCCTGACCATTGTTTGTTCGCTGGTGATACTGGGGTGGGCTATGTTTCAACGGCCATCGTTGCCCGTTGCGCTGCTCGCAGGCATGCTGGTGAGCTATCACCTTTACGAGTACGATCTCAGCCTGCTGCTATTGCCGGTCTGCCTGACGTTGAATGAGTTCGTTTCCGGGTATATCTCCGATTCTTCGGTTGCGAGTGACGTCTCTCTTAGGAGCGTCCGTCGCGTGGCCGCTGGAGTTCTGTGTGTTGTCCTTTTGCTCTCGCCACTCTATATGCTCTTGATGGTGACGGAGCGGCTGTACCTGATCGCGCTCATGGTTGCGGCGCTGCTGCTTTGCCTGCCTGTTGTGGAGGCACAAGGAATGACGCAACCGCTGGATTCAACGCGCTCGAGGCAAGGTGATTGTGTGACTACTGCGGATGCAGAATTTCTGTAGCGAGATCGCACGATTCACTGAGGCCGATTCTTTCCCACCCATGCCGCGATGAGGCTGCGGCATGAATGGGGCACCCGAGCTTTGGTGGCTCTTCAGGCGAACAGCAGATTCCTCGGCTTCGCCCGGAATGACAACCAAAAAGGCGAGTGGTTTTGTGGCTGGAGGTGTGGTTCTTTCCCACCCATGCCGCGATGAGGCTGCGGCATGAATGGGGCACCCGAGCTTCAGTGACTCTTCAGGCGAACAGCAGATTCCTCGGCTTCGCTCGGAATGACAAGCAAAAATGATGCTCCGGAATGACAAGCAAAAATGATGCTCCGGAATGACAACCCAAAAAGGATGCTCCGGTAATCCGGAGACTCAAGGCTAGAGTTCGAGGCGGGAGTCCTCGATGGCGAGGCGGACGTTGCCGTCGGATTTGGTGAGGCGGCGGACGGCTTCCATCTTGTCGACGTTGGCCTTGAGCATGACGACAGCGATCGGGATGGATTTGCCAGCGGACTTGATGGTTCGGATGGCAGTGTCACGGTCGATCTTGCAGACCTTCATGAGGACGCGGATGCCACGCTCGACGAGCTTCGCGTTCTTCATGTGCACGTTGACCATGAGGTTGTCGTAGACGTAGCCGAGGCGCGTCATGGCTCCAGTGGTGATCATGTTGAGGATCATCTTCTGGGAAGAGGCAGACTTCATGCGCGTAGAGCCGGAGATGACCTCAGGGCCAACCTCGGCGACGATGGTGATATCCGAGACGGTCGAGAGCGGAGTGTTGAGGTTGCAGGTGACAGCGGCAGTCTTGGCACCGCGGGCGCGTGCGTACTCGACTGCACCGACGACATAAGGCGTGCGGCCAGAGGCAGAGACGCCGATGACGATGTCTTTGCGGGTTGGACGGCGGCGGGCGATGTCGCGCTGGCCGATCTCGGGAGAGTCCTCGTTGACGTCGGAGGCCGATGCCAAGGCCTTAGGTCCGCCGGCCATGATGTATTGCACCTGAGCCGGAGCGGTGGAGAAGGTAGGCGGACACTCGGAGGCATCGAGCGAGGCGATGCGGCCCGACGAGCCTGCGCCGACGTATATAAGGCGTCCTCCGTCGCGGAGCGAGCGGGCAACAGTGTCGATCACGAGAGCAATCTCCGGCAGCGCCTTCTTGACTGCAGCGGCGACCTTGGCGTCCTCGTGGTTAATGATGCGCGCGATCTCGATGGCCGACTTGGTGTCGAGGCCTTCGGATGCGGTGTTTGGGGTCTCTGTTGTGAGCCTCTCCAGGAGGTCTTCGAGGGGGGCAGATTTGGAGGGGGATGCCTGCTCGAGCATGGTTAGAGTGGCCATAAGGTTCCTTGCGCGATTCGTTCGGCGAGATCCTGCGCTACGTCGCTGCCAGGCCTCGCTCTGTCATCTCCTATGAACATTCTAGTCCCATTGGGCTTAGATGCGTAGGGAAAGCTTTGCGTCTAGGGGGGTGGAATGCTCGATGATCCCCAGACTCTGTATAGCAGGAGTCGGCTGGATAGACCAGAAATCTTTTTCTGCTTTGCGGGGTGAGGGTTCTCTGTAAGACTAATCCTATGGGAGACATCTTTGCCGGTCGTCGGGTGGTTACGGGAGTTACTGCGTTCGTAATGCTGACGGGGCTGCTGGGGGCTCCAATTGCTGCACAGGCCCAGGGAGTGGCTCAGCAGCCTGCGATTATCGCCGGACAGGACAGTCGGCTTGAGATGGAGCTGAAGGGACTGGCGGCGGCGCACCACGGGCATGTGGCCCTGTATGCCAAACAATTGAACACCGGGCATACGGTAGGGATCGACGAGAATACGCCGGTACAAACGGCCTCGGTGATCAAGCTGACGATCCTGTTTGAGGCGATGGAGCAGGTGCGTGCAGGCAAGGCGCGGTGGGACGAGAAGATCACGCTGGCCAAGGGAGATGGGGTGAACGGGTCGGGAGTGTTGGCGTTTCTGGACGCTCCGCAGACGCTGACCCTGAAGGATGTGCTGACGCTGATGGTGGTCTTGAGCGACAATACGGCCACGAACCTGATGATCGACCGGTTTGGTGTAGACGCGGTGAACGCGCGGATCGCATGGATGGGCCTGAAGGATACGCATCTGTATAAGAAGATCGGCAAGCCGGCGTCTGGGCCGATGCCTGCCGATCAGCCTAAGTTCGGGCTGGGCAAGACGACTCCGCGCGAGATGGAGATGGCGATGGAGCGGATCGGGCGGTGCGAGCTGGGGGCTCCGGGCGAGGCTTCTCAGCCGGGCGATGCGGCGATCTGTCAGGTCGCACTGACGATGCTGCGAAACCAGTTCTATCGGAATACGATCCCGCGGTACCTGGAGAAGCTGGACGCGAGCGAGACGGGGTCGGGGATTGCCAGCAAGACGGGCAGCCTGAATGCTGTTCGGAATGACGTGGCCATTGTGGCGGGAAAGACGGGGCCGATGGTGATCTCGATCTTTACGTACGACAATGAAGATAAGAGCTGGACGGCAGATAATGAGGGTGAAGTAACCATTGGCAGGCTGGCGAAGGCGATTGTGGAGGCGTGGTCGCCGGCAGGGCTGGATGGGAAGATGCTGGTGCCGGGTTTAGGGCTGGAAGGCGCACCGAAAGGGGAGGTTAGCGCGTCTAAATGAGTGTGGAAGAACAGAACGGTTTGAACGGTCAGGGAAGCGAGCAGCCGCCCGCGAATGAGCCGGAGCAGAGGTCTGCCCCTGGACGGAACAGCGTGCACTCGTGGGTGCGCGACCTGGTAGTCTCGATTGCGGTTTCGACCTTCATTATTGTGTTTCTGTACCAGCCGGTGAGAGTGGAAGGCACGAGCATGCTGCCGATGCTCGAAGATCAGGACCGGCTGTTTGTAAACAAGATGGCGTACCGGGTGGGAGAGATTCATCGCGGAGACGTGGTGGTGTTTCTGTATCCACACGACCATGAGAAGAGCTATATCAAGCGGGTGATTGCGCTGCCGGGTGATGAGCTGAGGATCGATCATGGGCGGGTGTATGTGAATGGCAAGCAGCTGGTGGAGAAGTATGTGCCGGCGCAGTTTGAGGACGACCGGTCGCAACCGGAGATGACGGTTCCGCCGGATGAGTATTTCGTGATGGGAGATCACAGGTCGATCTCGAGCGACAGCCGCGACTTCGGTCCGGTGGACCGTGACCTGATCTATGGGAAGGCTGCGTTTGTGTACTGGCCGATGGAGCAGGTGGGAGTGGTTCGGTAAAGGCTACGCGGTGGCGTTGCGGATGATGTCGAGGAAAGACCTGGGCTGAAGGCTGGCGCCGCCCACCAACGCGCCATCGATCTCAGGCTCTGCCATGAGGTTGGCGACATTGTCGGGTTTGACTGAGCCTCCGTAGAGGATGCGTGTGCTCTGGGAGCAGCGCTGGCCGAGGTGGACTGCGACCTCATGGCGGATGATGGCGTGGGCTTCATTGGCCTGGCGGGGCGTCGCGACGCTGCCGGTGCCGATGGCCCAGACGGGCTCGTAGGCGATGACCAGCTTGCCGCAGAGGTCACCTTGGATGCCGTTGAGCGCGACGGCGACCTGCCAGCGCAGGACGGCTTCAGTGAGTCCGGCCTCGCGCTTGTCGAAGGTTTCGCCGACGCAGACGATGGGGATAAGGTCGTGGTCGAGCGCGGCCTTGAGCTTGAGGTTGACCATGTCGTCGGTCTCGTGGGCGTAGATGCGGCGCTCGGAGTGGCCGATGAGGACTGCGGTGCAGCCGATGCTTTCGAGCATGGTGGGCGAGGTCTGGCCGGTGTAAGGGCCTTCGTTGAGCCAGTGCATGGTCTGCGCGCCGGCGGTCACGCACGTTCCCCGGGTGGCCTCGATGACGTAGCCGAGCGAGGACATGGTGGGGAAGATGGCGATCTCGCTGGCGGTGTGGCTCTCGACCTGCGGAAGGAACTCGTCGAGGAAGGCCAGGGACTCTTTGGGGGTCTTGTACATCTTCCAGTTGGCGGCGATCATCGGCTTTCGCATGTGCAGGCTAGTATTCCATCTAGATGCTTTTTCTGTGAAGCAGAATCGATTATCGTGGCGGTTACTGCCTCGTGCAGAGGACTACCATGCCGATTCGATGAGGGGTCTGCGCATGTCGTGATCAGGTAGCTTCGATTGCTAAGGTCCTTCTGAGGCTCTGCGGGTCAATTCGATATCTGTATCGGTATTGAACCAGAGGGTCATCTCCTTGCCGTCCTGGCCAACTACAGTCATCTGGTCAAAGGAGTGTCCTCCCCGTTTGACCAGGGCTTGCGACTTTAGAGACAGGCCAAGAAGCCGGAGGACGAAATATTCTTCCGTGGTGCTTACCGTGAACCACGCCGTGTCGGCGGTTTTGCCATCGCCGGAACTCAGAATGGATTGCAGGATTTTATCCACGATCAGTTTTTCGTGAGCTGCTTCGTCTTGTTTTCCCAGGTGTTTCAGCGCCACCATTGCCAGGAAGTGTCCATCGCCATTTGCGATGTCGTGCTGGATAATCTCCTGCGCTTTGAGAAGCGCCTTGTTGTAATCGCCGGCGTTGAATGCGGCGACACCATCGCTGTTTGCCTTGTGCCAGTCAAATAAACCGTCGAAGTCCGCAACGACTGCATCCAGTCGTAGTTCACGCCAATCGATGTTGAGGTCACCACCCTGTACCTTAGCCTTCAATGCGTCGTACTTTGCCTGGGCGACTTTGGCATCATCGAGGCCAAACACAGGAGGCGCGAGTCCAAAGAAGAGCAAAATGCCGCCAAGCGCCAGCGATTTATAGCTATAGGACTTCATTTATCGGTGAGTGCAGCTACTCCGGGGAGGGTCTTGCCTTCGAGGAATTCGAGCGAGGCTCCTCCTCCAGTGGAGATGTGGGTGATCTTGCTGGCTACGCCGGACTTCTGGACCGCGGCGACTGAGTCTCCGCCGCCGACGATGCTGGTGGCGTCGTGGTTGGCGGCTACGGCCTTGGCGATGGCGTTGGTCCCCTTGGCGAAGGCGGGCATCTCGAAGACGCCCATAGGGCCGTTCCAGACGATGGTGATGGCGTCGGCGATCTCTTTTTTGAATAGCTCGATGGAAGCGGGGCCGATGTCGAGGGCCATCCAGTCGGCGGGGAAGGCTCCTTTGCCGGAGAAGATCTGTGTCTTTGCGTCGGGCGCGAACTTGTCGGCCAGGACGTGGTCGACGGGGAGGAGGAAGTTGACGCCGTTCTTCTTGGCCTTGGCGAGCGCGGCCTTGGCAACGTCGATCTTGTCGGTCTCGACCAATGACTTTCCTGTTGCCTGGCCCTGGGCGTTTAGGAAGGTGTAAGCCATGCCTCCGCCGATGATCAGCGAGGTGACGCGGTCGAGGAGGCTATCGATGACCTCGATCTTGTCGGAGACCTTGGCCCCACCGATGATGGCGACGAAGGGCTTGATCGGGTCGGCGACGGCCTTGCTCAGATAGACGAGTTCCTTCTCCATGAGCAGGCCGGCGGCGGAGACGGGGACGAAGTGGGTGATGCCTTCGGTGGAGGCATGGGCGCGGTGCGCGCTGCCGAAGGCGTCGTTGATGTAGATGTCGCAGAGCGAGGCGAGCTCGCGGGCGAAATCGGGGTCGTTTTTTTCTTCCTCGGCGTGGAAGCGGAGGTTTTCGAGGAGGAGCGGCTGGCCAGGTTCAAGGTTGGATACCAACTCGGTGGCGATCTCGCCGACGCAGTCGGGGGAGAAGGCGACGTTCTCTTCGTCGTTGATGACGTGGTCGAGCAACTCGCGGAGGCGATCGACGACGGGACGGAGGCTCATGGAGGGGACGACCTTGCCCTTGGGACGGCCGAGGTGAGAGCAGAGGATGACGCGGGCCTTGCGGCGGAGAGCGTACTCGATGGTGGGGATGGTCTCGCGAATGCGCGTGTCGTCGGTGATGCGCGGTGCAGCGTCGCTGCCGTCGGCCGAGAGGGGGACGTTGAAGTCGACACGGATGAGGACGCGCTTGTTGGTGAGATCGAGATCGCGGATGGACATCTTCGACATTCGAGTTCCTTCTTGCTGGGTTACAAAAGATGAACTTATCTGTAAGGAAATGATAGCGGCTTGGAGCGCGCGTGGGGGCGATGCCGGCTGGGAAATTAGTTAGCGGGTGATGCGTAGCGGCGGGCGATGAGAGCGACCGGGATGCCGATGCAGAAGATCAGCGCGGCAACTCCGTTGATCAGGGGGATGAGCGGAGGTGTGGGGCGCGGGCCGATCCGCGAGAGCGGGAGGACGACGTAGTTCATCACCAGGTAGACAGCGATGCCATAGAGAGCGCCGAAGAGGAACGGATGGCTCATGAGAGGGAGGCGGCGGCTGGCGAGGATGTAGATGGTGGCGACGGTCGTTGCAATGAAGTAGTGAAGCAGCAGGCCGAGGATGGCGGTGCGGAGGCCTTGCGAGAAGGCGGCGCGGCCGAGGATGCCGGACGCGATGTTCTGCAGGAGGCGGATGGGAGGGGCGCCGCGGAGGCCGTAGAAGATGAGCGCGTCGGCGATGTCGAGCGTGCCGGCGATGACGCAGCAGAGTGAGATCGCCTTGACGAGTTGAGGGCGGCGGTCGGCAGGCGTCTGCATGAGACGGGATGATTGTACTCAGAGGCAAACGCTGCAGGCGCGTTTTGTGATGTTGCGCTACTGTTCGGGGATGAAGGCATCGGCTTCGATCTCGATGCGCCAGTGGGGATTGAGAAGTTCTTTGATGATGACCATTGTGGCGGCGGGGCGGATGATGGAGAAGAATTTGCCGTGGACGCGCCCGGCGGCCTCCCAATCGGAGGTGTGGGTGAGGAACATGCGGGTGCGGTAGACGTGCTCGATGGAGGAGCCGGCGTTCTTGAGCGCGGTGGCGATGAGGTTGAGGCACTGCTCGGTCTGCTGGGTGATGTCGCCGTCGTCAGCGCCGACAGGGCCTGTGCCGGAGACGTGGACGTGGTTGCCGAGGCGGACAGCGCGGGAGAAGCCGATGATGGGCTCGTAGGGGGATGTGCCTGGGATGTTTGTGCGAGTCATGGGTTTATTTGAGAGTTGATACATGTTCTGTCGCTTAGCGATAGAAGAGGGAACGGATAAGCATTGCGATCAAGATTGGCGCTGTGTAAACCGCTATCCAGAATAGAATTTTGCGAACGACTACAAAAATTCTTGTAAGTTGTTCGTCCCAAGTCAACGGAGGCGCGCTTGCTTTTACTTCGTAGCTAGGTTCGATTCGATTTCCATGATCATCATAGTTGATAACGACGCGGTTTTCGCTGACATACGGCCCAACTAGGTAATCACTACCTGACGGACGCTGTGGAGGGATCGGTTGCTGATCGGGGACTTGGCCTGAACCCGAGCACCAACGGCAGTTTTCATTTGTTCCTCCGCATGAGCACGGTTTCATCGTCGTTCTGAATCTGGAGTTTGTTCCGAAGCATGGCGCAAAGGATTCGGCCCGCTCCATTCTCGGACCACTTCCTCCTTGCCGCCCTTCGTTCGACGAATGATGCGAAATGGTCCATCGCGTAGGCTGCCCTGTGGCATTCCATAAGCCTCGACGCTGAGCCTCCATGTTTCTTCAAAGCGCTCTGCAGCAGTTCGGTTTTGCCAGTAGCGAATGCTGGCGAGCCGTTCTTCCTTGGTTCCTGTGTCTTTATCGACCTCGTCGCACATGGAACCCCTTCTCTATTTTACAAGCGCAGGATTGGAGACTGGAGTTTAAGTGGCGAAGCGAAAAACCTTGCCGCTTCGAGCAAAATGCGGGGGTTCTTCGCTTCGCTCAGAATGACGAGCGTTTAGGGAGAATCTGACTTGCTTAGAGGCCCTTCTTTACGAGGAAGAGGATGAGGTCTTTGACGCGGTTGGAGTAGCCCCATTCGTTGTCGTACCAGCTGACGACCTTGCCGGTGTTGCCGATGACCTTGGTCAGCTTGGAGTCGACGATGGAGGAGAGTGCGTTGCCCTTGAAGTCGGAGCTTACGAGCTCTTCGTCGGTATAGCCGAGGTAGCTCTTGAGCTCGCCGTCTGCTGCGGCCTTGAGGGCGGCGTTGACGGTCTTGACGTCGATTGGCTTCTCGGTGACGAAGGTGAGGTCGACGACCGAGACGTTGGGGGTGGGGACGCGGATTGCGAAGCCGTCGAGCTTGCCGTCCATCTCGGGAATGACGAGTTTGAGGGCCTTAGCGGCGCCGGTGCTCGAGGGGATCATCGAGAGCGCGGCGGCACGGGCGCGGCGGAGGTCCTTGTGTGGCGTGTCGAGGATGACCTGATCGTTGGTGTAGCTGTGGATCGTGGTCATGATGCCGGACTGGATCCCGAAGGCGTTGTGCAGGACCTTGACGACGGGCGCGAGGCAGTTCGTCGTGCAGGAGGCGTTGGAGATGACGTTGTGCTTGGACGCGTCGTACTTGCCCTCGTTGACGCCGAGGACGATGGTGATGTCCTCGTTGGTGGCAGGGGCGGAGATGATGACCTTCTTGACGGTCGAGCCGAGGTGAGCCTTGGCCTTTTCGGCGTCGGTGAAGAAGCCGGTGGACTCGACGACGACCTGAGCGCCTACGCTGGCCCAGTCGAGCTTGGACGGGTCTTTCTCAGCGAAGACCTTGATCTGCTTGCCGTCGACGTTGATGCAGTCGGCGCCGTGGGTGATTTTGTTAGGAAGGTTGCCGAGAATGGAGTCGTACTTAAGAAGGTGGGCGAGCGTGGCCGGGGTGGTGAGGTCGTTTACGGCTACGAATTCGATTTCGGGGTTGCCGAGGGCGCTGCGGAAGACGTTACGTCCGATACGGCCAAAGCCGTTGATACCTACCTTTACAGCCATGATTACGGTTGCTCCTGTCTGTTTGAGTGCGTTGAACCAATTATTTGAGTGCGTTGATTCAATTTTAGAACGCGGGTGGGCAGGCTGCACATCTGCCAAGGGGAATCTATCACATCAGTGTTTGGCGCCCAGGAGGGAAGAATCTCGCGGCGGCGGAAGTGCCTCAGATTTGCGACAGGCTTATACGCTGTGTTACAAGCGACATATGCGCGAACTGCGCGAATGGATGCGCGAAAAGATGAGACGACGTCCTAGACGTGGGCCGAACGATTCGGAGTCCACGGGGAAGAGCGGACAGGAGCTCCCGGCGAACCAGCCGGCTCCGTTGAGACCGGCCTATCCTGATGCACCGCCGGCACGTGCCGCGGAGCCTGAGTTGCCACCGGTGGTTGAAGCCAAGAAGGAGCCCGTCGCGGTTGCGGTGCCAGCCCCTGAGCCGGCCCAGGAGCCGAAGATGGTGGTGGAGACGCAGCCTGAGTCGCTGGGGACTCCTCCGGCAGAGCCGACGGCGGTGAAGTCGCCGAAGGGATACGTGGTGCTGGCGATTGGACTGCCGGGATCGGGGAAGACGACTTGGTATAAGCGGCGCGGAGTGACTCCGCTGTCGAGCGATATGCTGCGGTCGATCTTGTTTGACGACATCACAGAACAGCGGTATCAGGGGCTGGTGTTTTCGACGCTGCGGAGTTTGCTGCGCGCGAGGCTGATTGCCAAGATGCCGTGGAACTACGTGGACGCCACGAACCTTTCGCCGCATGAGCGCAGGCAGTGGATCAAGATGGCCAAGAGCTTCGGGTACGAGGTGCAGGCTGTCTTCTTCGATGTGCCGCTGGCCGTGTGCATGGAGCGGAACCGCAAGCGCGACCGCGCCGTGACCGACGAGGTGATGCAGAAGATGGCGGAGCGGCTGAAGCCTCCTACCTTCAAGGAAGGGTTTGAGAAGATCACGGTGGTGAGGGTGAAGGGTCAGCCGGGGACGGAGCCTGCTGCTCCGGTTACGGCGGAGACTCCTTCGGGCGTGGTCGAGTAGCGACAATCAATCTATCGAGCAGGGAAGATGCCCATGGCCGGCGTTGAGTTCGCGAAGGTGAGCTACACGTTGGCCGATGGGCGTTTTTTGCTGCGCGATGTCTCGCTGGAGCTGGCTGCCGGAACGACGACGGCCGTGCTGGGGCGGAGCGGGTCGGGCAAGACGACTCTGCTGCGGATGGTAAATGGGCTGGTGAGGCCGACCTCGGGTCAGGTGAAGGTTGGGGGCCGGGACGTCGCGACGTCTGATGCGGTGGAGCTGCGGCGCGGGATCGGGTATGTGATCCAGGAGACGGGGCTGTTCCCCCACATGACCGTGGAGCAGAACGCCGGGCTGGCGCTAGCGCTGGCGGCGGGTCGCACTAACGGGGAGATTGCGGCTCGGGTGGCAGAGGTGCTGGGGCTGGTGGGGCTGGACTTTGCGGAGTACCGCGGGAGGTTTCCGTGGCAGCTCTCAGGAGGGCAGAGGCAGCGGGTGGGGCTGGCCCGGGCGCTGGCGAACGATCCGGCGGTGCTTCTGATGGATGAGCCGTTTGGGGCGCTGGATCCGCTGACCCGGGCGGAGATGCAGACGATGCTGAAGAGCCTGCTGGAGCGGGTGGGGAAGACGGTTGTGCTGGTGACGCACGATCTGAACGAGGCGCTTTATCTGTCGGAGAGGGTGATTTTTCTGGAGGGTGGACAGGTGGTTGCCGACCTGCCCGCGGGGGAGGTTCTGGAGTCCGAGAATCCTCATGTAAAAGATTATGTTTCCGCGGTACATCGCGGAGTGACAGCGTGATGGACTTCATCCAGTTGCATGGATGGGAGGTCGGGCGGCTGACCTTTGAGCATCTTTGGTTGACACTAAGCGCGATGCTCTTTGCGGTGGGGATCGGGCTGCCGCTGGGAATTCTGCTGACGCGGAGGCAGAGGCTGGCGGGGCCAGTAATCGGGTTTGCGAATGTGGTGCAGACGGTGCCTAGTCTGGCGCTGTTCGGGCTGCTGCTGCCGGTGCCGTGGCTGGGGGAGAATGCAGCCAGGCTGGCGATTGTGGCGCTCACGGGATATGCGCTGCTGCCGATTCTGCGGAATACGTATGCGGGAATCGGGAGTGTGGATGCGGCTCTGGTGGATGTCGCGAATGCGATGGGGATGACGGGGTGGCAGCGGCTGGTGAAGGTGGAGCTGCCGATAGCGGCGAGCGTGATTCTGGCTGGGGTGCGGACGGCTACCGTGACTTGCGTGGGAATCGCCACGATTGCGGCGGCGATCGGGGCAGGTGGGCTGGGGGAGCTTATCTTTCGTGGGGTGGCCAGCGTGGATAACCGGCTTGTGCTGGCGGGGGCGATTCCCGCTGCCCTGCTGGCGTTGGTGGCGGATGCTGGGCTGGGATGGGTGGAGCGGCGCGTGACGGTGCGGCGGGCATGAAGAGCGAGACGGCGAGTCAGCAAGTTAGCGAGTCAGCGGCTCGGGGACGACGCGGAATTTTTCACAAGGTTGGGATTCTTGGGTTGCTGCTCTGTGTGGCTTGTGCTCCTCCTCGGTCTTCGCGGGTGGTGATTGGTGCGAAGAATTTTACTGAGCAGGTGGTGCTGGGGGAGCTGCTGGCGCAGGAGATTGAGGCGGTCACCGGGCAGTCAGTGGAGCGGAGATTTTATCTGGCGGGGAGCTATCTGTGCCAGCAGGCTTTGGTGAGCGGCAGGATCGATGGGTATGTGGAGTACACGGGGACTGCGCTGACGGCGATTTTGAAGCAGCCGCTGCCTCCGGTTGGGCAGCGCGACGCGGCGCGGGTGTTTGTGACGGTGAAGCAGTTGTATGCGGAGCGGTATGGGGTGCGGGTGGAGCCGGGGTTGGGGTTTGAGGATACGTTTGCGATGGTGGTGCGCGGCGAGGATGCGAGGCGGTGGGGACTGAGGACGATCTCGGATGCGGCGCCGCATGCCGGCGCGATGCGGCTTGGGGTGGGGTATGAGTTTGAGCAGAGACCGGATGGGTTGCGCGGGTTGGAGGCGGCTTATGGGTTGAGGTTTGCCGGGGCTCCGCGGGTGATGGATCTTGGGCTGCTATATCGGGCGCTGACTTCGGGACAGGTGGATTTGGTGGCAGGGAACTCGACGGATGGGCCGATACGGGTGCTGGGGTTGGTGATGCTGGAAGACGACAAGCACTACTTTCCCCCGTATGAGGCCGTGCCGTTGGTGAGAGAGGATTCGTTGCGGCAGCATCCGGGGATTCAGGTGGCGATGGATCGACTTGCGGGGAGGGTTTCGACGGATGAGGTGCGAGCGATGAATGATGCGGTGGATGGGCAGCACAGAGATGTGGGTGAGATTGTGCAGGAGTTTCGCAGGAGCAAAGGGCTTTGAGTTTGGGGGAACTTTGCGGAGTGTCGGTTTGGCGGGGTTCCGCGAGACTTGCTTCAGCGGCTGGAGGTGATGGCCGCGGAGGTGAGCGATGACTGAGATTCGAGTGATTGCGTTATCGACGGATACGGTGAAGAAAGTGCTGAAGACGAAGCGGTCGCCGGGATATGGGCACCCGGCGTTTACCGAACTGGCGAACGGGTATGGGCCTTGCCGGCATTGCCTGCGGCCGTTTCGCGTGGGCGAGGAGATGCGGACGCTGTTTACGTGCAACCCGTTTTATATGGTCGCGCCGGTGCCTGCTCCGGGGCCGGTTTTCATCCATACGGAGGGGTGCGAGCGGTATGACGAGATGGCGGGGTATCCGAGACAGTTGCTGCAATATCCTGCGGTAATGGATGGATATGACTTCGAGCAGCGACTGCTGATACAGCGCACGGCGGCCGGAGGCAATCACGAGATGGTGTTGCGTGAGATATTCGAGGACGCGGCTGTGCGGTATGTTCTGGTGCGCGACCTCGAGGCGGGGTGCTTCGACTTTCGAGTGGAGAGGATGGAGGTGTTGGTTGATGGAGGAGCGGAAGATTGAGCCGTGGCTGCGAGGGACGCGGACGGAGGTAGACGCGATGAGGCGCGGGGTGATCCATGCGCTGGAGCTGGCGGCTGAGGATATGACGCGGTGGTCTGAGGGGCTGAGTGACGAAGAGATCGAGGCTCGGCCAATGGGGCTGACTTCGGTGGGGTTTCATCTGCGGCATATTGCGCGGTCGCTTGACCGGCTACTGACGTATGCAGAGGGGCAACAGTTGAGCGAGCGGCAGTTGAAGGCGCTGAGGTCGGAGATGGAACCCGGAGCCGGTCGTGAAGCTGCGCTGATGGAGTTTGCTGAGGCGATTGAGGTTGCTGTCACGCGGGTATTGAAGATCATGCCGGGCAGTTTTGAAGAGGCACGTGGAGTAGGGAAGAAGATGCTGCCGACGACGGTTGGAGGGCTGCTGGTGCACTGCGCGGACCACACGCAGCGGCATGTGGGGCAGGTTGTGACGACAGTGAAGGCCTTGAGGGGAGTCGTGCAGAAGACTACTTCGATTTGAAGGTTGCCAGGAGTTGCAGCTCGCTATTGACGATCTCTTTGGGGAGGGGGTTGTAGGCGAGAGCGGAGCATTCTTTCTGGCCCGCGGTGAGCATCCATTCGAGGAACTCGGCGACGACTGATTTTGTGGCAGGATCGGGCATGGACTCGGGGATGAGCAGCCAGGTAAGGCTGGTGATGGGGTAGGCGTCCTTCCCAGAGGCGTTGGTGAGAGGGGAGTAGATGCTGCTTTCGTTGCGGGAGATGTTAGCTGCGGCAGCGAGAGTAAGCAGGTTTGCCTGAACAAAGTTGCCAGCGGCGTTGCGGACGGTTCCGTAGCTCAGCTCGCGCTGGATAGCGAAGCTGAGTTCTGTGTAACCGATGGAGTCGGGTGTGCTGGCGACTGCTGTTGCTACTTCATCGTTACCTCGAGCTTCTTTGCCCACGGGCCAATTGACTGTGGTCCCGCTGCCGACGGAGGCTTTCCACTCGGGGCTGGTCTTGCTGAGAAAGTCGGTCCAGGCGAAGGTTGTGCCGCCGCCATCGGAGCGATGGACGACGACGATCTCGTGGTCGGGCAGTGTGACGTGATGATTGATGGCGGTGATTCTGGGGTCGTTCCAGCGGCGGATCTTGCCCATGTAAATGCCGGCGAGTACGTCTGGGGTGAAACGGAGATCTCGGCCGACGTTGGAAAGGTTGTAGACGGGAACCACCGCACCGAGAACAGTCGCGAATTGGAGGATTGCGGTGGGCATCTGCGCCATTCTGGCAGGCGAGAGTGGAACATCGGATGCGGCGAAGGTGAGTTTGCCGTCGCGGAGTTGCTGGATTCCTGCCTCCGAGCCGATGGCGTCGTAGGTGATGACGAGGCGGGGATGGCGCTGCTGGAAGGAGACGAACCACGCCTGATAGAGAGGCGCGGGGAAGGTAGCTCCGGCGACCTTGAGGGTAAGACCTAAGTGTTGAGCTGGTTGATCGGGGGATGGCTGTATTGTGCTGTCGTGAAGAGCGGCAAGCATTCTTTTGGCGACCTGGTTAGCGAGGTCCTGCCGGATGCTGGAGGAGGATTTGCTTGGGGTTACGAGATACGACCAAAGCGTCTCACTGTCCTTGCCGGTGATTTGTGCTGAGAGGTAGCCTCCGTAGACCGGGTATTGATTGGTTGCGCGCGGGCTCACAGAGACGTAGGCACGGACCCAGATCTCTCCTGTTCCTCTGAGCACGGCGTCGGCGTGGGCCGGATCGGGAACGATTTCGAGTGCGGGGTTCTTGCGCAGGTCATTGATGATTGCCTCCCTTAGTTCGGGGCCGCCAAGTTTTCCAGTAAAGGAGTCGACGTAAATCTTTTTGATTTGGTTAAGAGCGTCAGCGGTCTGAGCCGGGGCTGAGGATGTCAGGAGCAGGAGCGCGGCAAAGCTTGCAAAGACAAACCGAGTGAGAAGACGAAGCATCATAGCGGCTCTTTCCAGGCCGAAAGAGTATCACTTGTGATTGGCTGGTTTATGAAGACGTGTGTGTCATTTGTGCTTGCCGAGCAGGCCGCCGAGTGCGTTGGTGAGGGAGTCGGTCGTGCTGTTGGATTTGCCTGAACTGGATTTTCCTTCGAGGTAGCTGCTGGCGGCGCTGCTGGCCAGTCCGGCCATGTTCGGGGCGAAGGTGGGGTTGGAGGTGGTGCCACCGATTTGAACGGGGATTCCGTTCTTGAGGGCTGCTCCGGTGATGTTGCCGGCAGCACCGGTGGCCGCACCTCCTGGAATCATTCCCAGGAGCTGGCCGGCGACGCCTCCTGCACCGGCGGAACTGGTGGCGCCTCCGCGGCCTCCTCCAGAGAGGATGGTGGGCTTGAGGATGACGTTATAGTTGAGCGCTCCGGCAGCGGAGATGGTCCCAGCTCCTGTCGCCGAACCCAGAGCAGGAACGACGAGGGAGACGTTGTCGGTGCGGACGTTGCCGTTCTCGATGTGAAGATTGGTGCTGAGGGATTGAATGGCTGTGACTGAGCCGGTTTTGGCCCCGGTGAGTGCAGTGACAGCGGACAGTTTGGAGCCGAGGTCGAAGCCGGCGAGGTTGGTGTTATCGAGCCGGACCGGGCCGTTGATGATGGGGGCGGCGGAAGAGCCGGTTACGTTGAGGTTGGTGGTGAGGGTTCCCCCCTGAAGCCGCGAGCCGCTCGGTAGATGGACGCCAACCGAGGGAAGAAAGGCTTCAAGCTCGTCGATAGGGACGGATTGAGCGCTGACCCGGAGATTAAGAGCTGTGGTCGGCCCGCTTGTCTGGTAGGTGCCGGTAGTGTTGATAAGAGCCTTACCGATCGTAATGACGGCCCTTTGGATCTGACCAGTCAGGGCCTGGACATTCTGCGCGACGCTGAGCTGCACATCGACGGGTTTGGGTGAGGGTGAGCCGTTCTTCGCCAGACGAAGACCCTGCACGTTTGCAGAGACGTTGGCGTTGAGTGTCTTGCCATCAGAGAGAGCTTTGAGATCGATGTTGGCGAGGCCGCTGATGCCGGCGTCAGGAGCGACCACTCCGCTGGAAGTGAGATCGAGGTGATTGAGGACGGCGTGGGCGTTGAGCGGCGTGGCTGAGGCGTTGGCCTGATTGATGGGGCCCGCGGTGCCGTCCGCGGTGAGGGAGCCCCCGCCGGGGATTTGTGCGCTGAGCTTGAAGGGCGAGGGGGCGGTGGGGGAGATGTTGCTGACTTCGGCGTTGAGCCGCTGGTAGACGGCTGGAGTGGCCTGGCCGGTAGTTGTGATGGTGAGGGTGCCGTCCTTGATCTGGAGATGGTCGGCCGTGAGAGTGCTGAACATGTCGTTGCTGTTTGGGGCGGGCGGCGGCGTGGCTGCCGTGGGGGTGTTCGAGCGGACAAGGGTGAGCTTGGGAGAGTCGACGAGGAGATTGGCGACGTGGAGCTTCTGGCCGTTCCAGTTGGCCCGGACGTCGATGGAGTTGATGATTCCGGTGACTCCGGCGGTTGAGTCGACGAAGCCTGCGGCGAGAGGATCGAGGTGCTTGACCTCGAGATGTGCGGTGAAGGGGGTAAGGGAGGCGTCCTTTGGGTTGATGGGACCTGCATTGCCGCTAAGAGAGACGGTTCCATCAGCGGGTAGGTGCGCGGAGGCGGTGAAGGGAAAGGATTTGTCGAAGGAGAAGTCTTTGGCGTCGAGGTTGAGCTGGTCGTAGGTCCGTCGAGGCGTGGCGGCCGCGCCGGGAGCCGGCGTGACGCCTACGGTTATCTGTCCGTTGGTGATGGTGACGCGGCCGACGGTGAGGTTGGGGACCATGGTGCCGGCTTCTTTGTTGGCTGAGGTGTTCTGCTGCGCGCTGCCGATAGTGGAGTAGTTCCATTTGCCGGCGGCTCGGAGAAGGATGATCTTCGGCGAGTCAAGAACGAAGCCGGTGATGTGGATTTCGCGGCTGAAGATAAGCGGGATCATCTCGATGCCGATTTTGAGGCGGGACACCTGCAGAAAGGGCTGCGTACTGAACGCGGGGTCGTCGGCGAGAGTGGTGTTCTGGGCGACAAGACTGCCGGACATGACGGAGAGATCGAGCTTGCCGAGCGTCGCTTTGCGCCCGAGGGAGGCGGTCAGAGCCGATTCAATCCGGGTGCGGAAGCTGTCGGCGTTGAGAAAGAGCGGGATGGAGAGAATGGCGAGGAGGATGAGTGCGAGGATGCTGCCGAGGCCGATCAGGAGGGTGCGACGGGGAAGTGCCATGCGGGAGCCTCTCATTCGTGCAAACCGAAGATATCTGGTCTGATGAAGCTGACAGACCTGGAGTTTACTCCCTATTCAATTGAGAGAGATAAACAGATACACCTCAAGCGGATACGTGACTTGAGGAGAGTCTAGATTCGGACATCGCTGGAAGTGGTTTTGCCGATTAGCCGACGAGGTGGCCCATCTTGTCGCGCTTGGTCTGGAGGTAGCGCTCGTTGGTAGGCTCGGTGGGGACGATGGCGGAGATGCGCTCTGCAACCTTGATTCCGGCGAGCTCGAGGGCCTCGACCTTGGCGGGGTTGTTCGTGATGAGGCGAACAGCTTCGACACCAAGCTGCTTGAGGATCTCGGCGGGGAGCTCGAACTGGCGGCAATCGGCCTTGTAGCCGAGCTCGAGGTTGGCTTCGATGGTGTCGAGACCCTGGTCCTGGAGTTCGTAGGCGCGGAGCTTAGCCATGATGCCGATGCCGCGGCCTTCCTGCTGCTCGTAGAGAAGGATGCCGGAGCCAGCTTCGGTGATGGTGGCAAGGGCAAGCTCGAGCTGCTGGCGGCAGTCGCAGCGCAGGGAGTGAAGGACATCGCCGGTGAGGCACTGGGAGTGAATCCGGACGATGGGGGGCGCAGAGTGAATGTCGCCCATGACGAGCGCGACGACCCCTTCGATACGGCTGGTAGGGGCGGGCACGTTGTCGTTGCAGGACTCCGGGTTGTCGCTTACGCCCTCGAAGCCGAGGATGCGGAAGTGTCCCCAGCGGGTGGGAAAGTCAGCGTCGGCTACCTTGCGGACGGACGAGAAAGGCATGGGGCGATTATACGTTTCTACGGTAGAAGGGCTCACAAGCATTAGATTCAACAGGCACAGGTTGGATGCAAGCGGGTAGAGGAGCAGGCGTAAAGTAGTGGTGTGGCCAATATCCCGCAATCTCTGATCCTGGTTACGCTGCTGGTGAAGCTGGGCGTAGCGGCGGCGGTGTCGAGCTCGCTGGTGCGGTCGAACACCTTCAAGAACCTGATGCTGGAGCCGCGGCGATCTCCGAAACGGACAGTGGCGCTGGTGGCGATGATCTGCGTTCCGCTGACGCTCGGAGTGTTGATTCGGACGACGGTGTCGAACTTCCTGGCGGCAGATCTCTCGTTCGAGACGACGATTCTGCTGGGAGTCCTGGTGGGGCCACTGTCGGCAATGGCGGGCGGGGCGGCGCTGGCGCTTCCGGCCTTGCTTCACCATGAGTACTGGACCCTGCCGGTGAATCTTGCGGTGGCTGCGGTGGCAGGGACCTTTGGCAGGTTTGCCGACCCGGAGGATGTGTGGTCGTTCTCGCCGATGATCGACCTGAGCATCTACCGGTGGGTGACGCGAAATCTGCAGCGTCCACACCTGGACAGGCAGGTATTGCTGCTTGTGCTGATTGCGGGCATGCAGTTGTGCACGAGCATGCTGGCGCGGTTCTACCCGAAGAGGTACTTCACTCTGCACTCGGACGAGTGGTGGGTGGAGCTGCTGATTTGCGCGACCGCTCCCATTGTGGTGGGGATTCCACTGAAGATATGGAATGCAATCCGGGTCGAGCGGAAGCTGGAGGAGCAGGAGAGGCTGCTTTTGGAGGCGAGGCTGGATGCGCTGCAACGGCAGATCAACCCGCACTTTCTGTTCAATACGTTGAACTCGATTACGTCGCTGGTGCGGTCGCGGCCGGAGCTGGCGCGCGAGATGATTGTGAAGCTCGCGAATATCCTGCGCGTGCTTCTGAAGGACCGCGATGCGTTTGTCCCGTTTCACGAGGAGTTGGCCTTCACTGATGATTATCTGGACATCGAGGTGGTGCGGTTTGGCGAGAAGCTGAAGGTGGTGAAGGAGATTGCTCCGGAGACGCTGGATGTGGTGGTGCCGGGAATGTTGCTTCAGCCGCTGATTGAGAACAGCATCAAGCATGGATTGGAGCCGAGGATCAGCGGAGGAACGGTCACGCTTCGCAGCAGGATTATGAATGACGGCATGCTGATGATTGAGGTGGAAGACGACGGCGTAGGGATACAGCCTGATCGGCCTCCGATTCCGAGAGTGAGCGGAGAGACGCCTTCGGGGACCGGCATCGGCATGAAGAACGTACGCGAACGCATGCAGGTGCAGTATGGCGATCTGGCAACTGTAGAGGTGAACAGCAGACCAGGGCGCGGAACGAAGGTCACGCTGCGGATGCCGATTCTGCATGCGGCTGAAAGCTGGCCGCACGGCGGGCAGGTGATTGAGGCGGCGACGAACGCGATGGGGAGTGTTGTCCGGAGGGTCGCTGGCGGCGTTGGTTCAGGCTGGGGATCGTAGAGGATTACGGGGCGGGTGGCGTGGTGGGCTACGTGCGATCGATGACGCGTCGGTAGTAGTCCTCGTAGAGAGGGATGATACGTGAGGCGCAGAAGCGGTCCTGTGCTGTCTTGCGCGCGGCGGTTGCTAGCTCGTTCAGGCGGGTTTGGTCGAGGAGTAGTCTGACGGCTGCATCGGCCATGGAGTCTACGTCGCCCACTTCGAAGAGCAGGCCGTTTATCTGGTCATCGATGAGCTCCGGGACTCCGCCGACGCGGGTGGCGATGGCCGGGACGCTGCAGGCCATGGCTTCGAGGGCGGCGAGGCCGAAGGACTCCATCTCGCTAGGCATGAGCATGAGGTCGGCAAGCGGGAGAAGCTCGTTGACGTTGTCTTGCTTGCCGAGGAAGTGGACGCGATCCTGTATTCCGTGATGCAGGGCAAGATGCTCGGCGAGGCTGCGGTCGGGGCCGTCGCCGATGAGCATGAGGCGCGCAGGAAGAGCACGGGAGACACGGGCGAAGACTTCAATGACGTCAAGCACGCGCTTGACGGGGCGGAAGTTGGAGAGGTGGACGAGAAGCCGCTCATTGGGTTGCGCGAATCGGGGGCGCATGGCGGCGACAAGCTCGGGCTTGCGGACGTAGACGTCGCAGTTGACGAAGTTGCGGATGACCGCGATCTCCGAGGTGACGTTGAAGGCCTCCCGGGTGCGATCGCACAGGTATTCGGAGATGCTGGTGACGCCGTCGGAGCGGATGATCCCGAAGCGCGTGATGGGAAGGTATGAGCGGTCGAGGCCGACGAGCGTGATGTCGGTGCCGTGCAGCGTAGTGATGATGGGGAGGGTGCGGTTGCGGTCGGCAAGCATCTGTTTGGCCAGCAGCGCGCTGACAGAGTGAGGGATCGCGTAATGGACGTGCAGCAGGTCGAGCGAGTAGAACTCGGCGACCTCGGCCATGCGAGTCGCGAGAGCGAGGTCGTAGGGCGGGTGCTCGAAGAGAGGGTAGTTAGTGACGGTGACTTCGTGGAAGAAGATGTTGGCCTCGCGGCCGGTGAGGCGAAAGGGCTGAGAGTAGGTGATGAAGTGGATCTGATGGCCGCGTGCGGCGAGTTCGATGCCGAGCTCGGTGGCGACCACTCCGCTGCCGCCGTAGGTGGGATAGCAGGTAATGCCGATCTTCATAAGGCTCCTGACGGCTCTGCGGTTAGAGATGCTTTTCGATCTGCGGCAGCGCTCCGAGGTTACCGTAATTGATGAGCCCCGGCGGGTTTGGTTGCGCAAGTCGTGAAGGAATAGCGGACATGAGCGCCTGCATCTCGATCTCGCGGTGCGTGCGAAGGCGGGTGTTAATGCGGTCGAGGTCGGCGTCGTTGTAGCCGGGATGACAGACCAGTTCGAAGATTCCGGAGCCGGGAAGGTTCGCGAGGAGCTGCGACAGCGTGGCGGGGTTGACGTTGCCGGTGGCCGAGACTCCCAGGGTCCCATCGGTGGTGAGGATATGGGCGTGGCGGAGCTGGTTGTGACGTTCGAAGGCCGGGCTCAGCCGGTTGAGAAGCGAGAGTTGCAGGCGGCGCTTGAAGCCTGCGTGAGCGAGTCTCTGTGTGAACTCTGGCTCGAACGGATTGCGGATGGCCGGGATGGAGGTGTGTTCGAGGACGCGGAGAAGCGGGCGCGCCACGGCAGGGAAGAGGTGAGTGTGTTTGTGGGTGTCGACGTGGGTAACGTCGATGCCGGCGCGCTGAAGCTTCTGAATCTGGGCGAGGGCCTCGCGCTCGATCTCTTCCTCACGAACTTTGCCTCGGAGAAGGGCCTGAACGAAGTCGATGAGGGAGGGGCGGAAGGTTCTTCCGTCGGGGCCGAGAAGAGTCGGGATGGTCTCGGGGAGCGAGACGGGGACGCCGTCGGTCAGGACGACATGGCAGCCGACGCCGAGAGATGGATTGGCACGGGCAATGGCGACGGCCTCGTCGAAGGCGGGGCCGGTGGCCATGAGGGTTGTCGAGGTGAGAACGCCGGCGCGGTGTAGCTGCTCGATGGCGCGATTGATTCCGGAGGTTAGGCCGAAGTCGTCCGCATTAATGATGAGGCGGCAGGACATGAGGGTGAGGTGTGATGGGATAAGACGACTGCTCAGGCTGAAAGAGCGAAGTGGTGGGCGGTGAGGGACTCGAACCCCCGGCATCCTGCTTGTAAGGCAGGCGCTCTAACCAACTGAGCTAACCGCCCCATCGCTGCGCTCAAGAACCATGTTCAGTGTATGAGACCAGAGAGCGAGATGCAATGCAGGCTGTTCGTTTGGAGCAAGATGCCGCATTAGGATGGCGTTTGATTTGACCGTACGGCGCGGAGTCGATACACTCAAAAGTGTTGCGTGTGAGGTGAACCTCGCAGGCAACATCCAAGAGATTACCTCTTTTGGGGACGTAGCTCAGTTGGTTAGAGCGCTGCCCTGTCACGGCAGAGGTCGCGGGTTCGAGCCCCGTCGTCCCCGCCATGATCCTAAATACCTTAGATCATGGGTGACCCCAGAAAAGACAGAGGTCGTGGGTTTGATACGGGTGCAATAGCACCCTATCCGCCGATTTGTGGGTGTGTTGCATCCTTCGTTTCACCCAGATTCAGAACCATCATCCTCAAAACCTTGCTTTGTGCGGACCGCTGGCGAAGTTGCCGGAAGTCCGCGGTTCATACATGTGAGTGTTGACGATTTTCGCGCCGTCCGTGACAACCTCGGAGGCGACAACCATGTGACAACAGGCAGGCAGATCCTGTACAACATCGGTGACGTGCGTCTGGCAGCATGGTCGTATCCTGACGCCTATCCTGGGGTCGGCCGCATTACTAACCTGGTGTCGTTCGAGCCGGACATCATCTCGGTACATCTCGACGGCACGCAGCTCCATCTTGAGCCGGGTCAGACGGTGATTCCGCATGGCCCCGATCGCGACCTCACCGTCGACGAAGTGCTCCGCCCTGGAAGTGGCCTTGAGCGAGCACCCGGCGGCGCGCCCGAAGCGGCTGCGGGCGGTTAAGCGGGGTTCCGGTCCTCACCAGAGTGGAGGGACATGGCTCGACTACTATCAGTGAATGTCGGACTTCCGCGCGACATCGAGTGGAAGGGGCGCACTGTGCACACCGCGATCTGGAAGGATCCAGTGCGTGGCCGCTGTCGGGTGGGCCGGTTGAATTTAGAGGGAGACGGTCAAGGCGACCTGGCCGGACATGGCGGTGAGCAGCGCGCCGTCTTCGTCTACCAGATCGAATCCTATCGATTTTGGCAGGAGCACCTGAAGAAGACCGGCGTCGTCCACGGACAGTTCGGCGAGAACTTCACGATCGAAGGATTGCCCGACGATGCCGTGTGCATCGGCGACCGTTATCAGATCGGCAACGCACTGTTCGAGGTTACTCAGCCGCGCGTTACCTGTTATCGCGTCGGCATACGGATGAACGAGCCAAGGATGCCGGCATTGCTGACATCCAGCGGACGGCCGGGGTTCTACTTCCGCGTCTTGCAGGAAGGCGTGGTATGTGCCGGCGACGAAATCGTGAAGGTAGGAGAAGCGGAAGAGCGAATGACTGTCGCAGAGATCAACGCGCTCCTCTATTCTCCCAATCATCCACGCGACCGGATGGAGCGCGCTTTGCGGATCGAGGCGCTTTCGCCCGGATGGCGTTCTTCGTTTGAGGCGTTACTGCAGAGCCAGACGACTGCTCCGGGGAGTGGTAACGCGGGGCTCGCGCCGGCATCGGCTGCGCATCCGGCTGCACCAGGATTTCGGCCGCTCGCGGTGACTGCGATCGATCAGGAGTCCGCGGACGTCCTCTCGCTGACGATGCGAAGCCCGGACGGTCAGCCGCTGCCAACCGCTCTGCCCGGGCAGTACGTGGTCTTGCGTCTTCCGTGGCCCACAGAAGGCACGCCGCTTTTTCGCAGCTACTCGCTCTCGGGTCCCCCCTCGACGGAGCGCTATCGAATCAGCGTGAAAATCGAGCCGAATGGAGTGGCTGGAACCTACCTGCGGGAGCATGTCCGAGTGGGCGATGCACTTGACGTCAGCGCGCCGCGCGGAAGCTTTATTCTTCAGTCCGGAGAGGGGCCGGTGGTGCTGCTCAGCGCGGGAATCGGGGCGACGCCTGTTCTGGCGATGCTGCACGCGCTGGCGGCGGTCCGCTCCACACGGCAGGTCTGGTGGCTGCACGCGGCTCGCGATCGGCAGCATCATCCATTCGCCGCCGAAGTCTGCCACCTCATGCTCACACTAACGAACCGGCGCAGCTATGTTTGTTACAGCAGGCCGGGCTCGAGCGACAAGATGAGCGGGAATTTCGATGCTACCGGACACCTGTCGCGATCAGTCTTCGACGAGGTCGGCATCCCACGAGAGGCGGAGGTCTATCTCTGCGGGCCGACTCGCTTCATGGCGGACATGAAAGAGGCGCTCGCTACCTCGGGCGTGGCGCCGGAGCGGATTCACGTCGAACTCTTCAACGGCAGCGAGTCGATGACTCCTGGTGTTGTCGGCGCAGCGAGGCGAATTCCGCATTTGCCCATTGACGACGCCAACACAGGTCCGCTGGTATCGTTCGCGCGCAGTGGGATCGCCGCACACTGGAAGGCGTCGACCTACCAGAGCATTTTGGAGCTGGCCGAGGCGTGCGACGTCCCGGTCCGCTGGTCGTGCCGGACCGGTGTTTGTCACAACTGTGAGAGCGGTTTGGTTTCGGGGGCGGTCGTCTACGGACCGGAGCCGCTCGATAAGCCTACAGAAGGCAACGTTCTTGTTTGTTGCTCACAACCGATTCACGATGTCGTCATCGATTTGTGAACACCTGATTGATCCGATTGCGGAGGGTGAAGAAAACGGACCTCGCGCGAACGCGGGATTAACGAACCTTCCAACGGGTGGAGAGGGCAGCCAGTTTGTCCTCCATGGTCTGATGTTGTGAGATGGTTTGCTTGTGAGGCTTCGGTACAGGTCGGGTATTTGATCTTGGGTTAGGGCGTGCTGCGGCGCCGGACGGAGCCATCAGGGCCTTCATGGAGAGGGCGATGCGCTTAGTGGCCGCGTCTGCGCTGAGGACCTTCACCTTGACAATCTGGCCGGCTTTGACCGCCTCGTTGGGATCCTTGATGTAGCGGTTGGAAAGCTCAGAGATATGAACCAGACCGTCCTGATGGACGCCGATGTCGACGAAGGCGCCGAACTTCGTGACGTTGGTGACGACACCTTCGAGGACCATGTCCGGCTGTACGTCGGCGATCTCCCGGACTCCTTCGTGGAAGATGGGTGCAACGAACTTGTCGCGCGGGTCACGGCCGGGCTTGCGGAGCTCTTCGAGGATGTCGGTGAGGGTGAAGGTGCCGGCGGCGAAGCTGGATCGGTCGATGCCGTCGAGGAGAGTAGGGGTGGCGATGATCTGGTCGATGGGAGCGTTCAGTGAGGCGGCAATCTGCTCCACCAGGGCATAGCTCTCTGGATGGACGGCCGTGGAGTCGAGGGGCTGCGAGCCGCCACGGATGCGAAGGAAGCCGGCCGCCTGCTCAAAGGTCTTGGCTCCTACGCCGGGGACTTTCTTGAGCTGGGCGCGGTTGGTGAAACGGCCGTTCTCGTCGCGGAACTGAACGATGTTGAGCGCGGTGCGCTCGGTGACTCCGGACACATAACGAAGGAGCGTCCAGGAAGAGGTGTTAAGGTCGACGCCAACCTTGTTGACGCAGCTCTCGATGGTGGCCTCGAGCGATTGCTGAAGCTGTCGCTGATCGACGTCGTGCTGGTACTGGCCGACCCCGATGGACTTAGGATCGACCTTGACTAGTTCGGAGAGAGGATCCTGAAGCCGACGTGCGATAGAGATGGCGCCGCGGACGGTGAGGTCGAGGTCAGGGAACTCCTGGCGAGCTACGTCGGAGGCCGAATAAACGCTGGCCCCCGCCTCGCTTACCATAACTTTGAAGATGCCCGTCATGCTGTGTTCGGCGAGGAGGTCGCGCACGAACGCGTCAGTCTCCCGGGAGGCGGTGCCGTTGCCGATGGCGATGGCACGGACGTTGTGCTGACGGATCAGGGTGGCAAGGGTCTGGCTGGCCTTGGCGGTCTGGCCAGTGTGAGGGTAGATGACGTCGTGGGCGAGGAACTTACCGGTTTCGTCGACGATGGCGATTTTGCAGCCCGTACGGTGGCCCGGGTCAATTCCGAGGGCCGAGATTGGGCCGGCAGGGGCGGCGAGCAGGAGGTTGGCGAGGTTGTCGCGGAAGACCTGGATGGCGTCGATGTCGGAGCGCTTCTTGAGATCGAGGCGAAGTTCGCCCTGGATGCTGGAGTTCAGGAGCCGGGCCCAGGAGTCTTCGATGGCGAGATCGAGTTGGGTGGTCCAGTCGCCCGTGTGCCCGAGGATGTAGCGGCGGATAACACCGGTTGCCCGGGCCGGGTCGAGCTCGATGAGGAAGTACAAGACGGATTCGGCTTCACCGCGGCGGATGGCGAGCATGCGGTGGGAAGGGATTGTTTTTACGGGCTCGCGGTAGTCGTAGTACATCTTGAACTTTTCCTGGGCGTCTAGAGCGTCCAGGGACTTGCGGCTAACAATGACGCCCTCATCGTGGAGGAGCTGGCGGAGGGCTTTGCGGAGGTCGGCGTGCTCGGAGATGCGCTCCGCGACGATGTGGCGTGCACCCTCGAGGGCCTCGGTGATGTTGGCGACGCCCTTGGCTTCGTCCACGAAGGTTGAAGCGAGTTCGAGGAGGGGGTGCGCCGCCGGCTGCTGTGCCCAGATGTAGTCCGCGAGGGGCTCCAACCCCTTCTCGCGAGCGATCGTGGCCTTGGTGCGGCGTTTGGGGCGGTAGGGAAGATAGAGGTCCTCGAGCTCGCCGCGGTCGAGTGTGGTCTCGATCTTCTGCCGCAGATCGTCGGTGAGCTTTCCCTGTTCGGAGATGGAGGAGAGGATGGTCTCGCGGCGGCTGACAAGGTCGCGAAAGTAAGCAAGTTTCTCTTCGATCTCGCGGATCTTGACTTCGTCGAGAGCCCCGGTGGCCTCTTTGCGATAGCGCGCGATAAAGGGGACCGTCCCGCCTTCGTCGAGGAGCGAGATGGTGGCGACCAGGGAAGCGAGGGGGATGTCCAGAGTTTGGGCGACGTGCAGAAGAATGTCGGGGGAGAGTTGCTTTGCTTCGTTCATGTCCTAAGTGATCTTAACTCTTGGCGCGGAGGAAAACGCGTTTTGGGCCGAGCTCACGACGCGTGAAATTGAGCCGGGAAGCCCGCTCCATCCTCTAGCTATACTCTCGAGCTACAGAGATGGTTGTGTGGAGTATTCCTCCTTGTCTCGATCGGCATAGTCGAGCAGGGGCAGTTAGAGCCGCCGGGCGTCCGTTAGAGGTGCCACTTGTCCGGGGCCCACTCAGATAGGTCGAGAAACGAGGCCGTGAAGCCGACATCATTGTGCGAGGACAGGGATGCCGAGGCTACGAGCAAGCCCGTTTGTCTGTCCTCGAGCTATTCATCCAGATGCAAGGAGAGAACGACGAGGATATGAGTGGTCTTCTGACAATCTTGAGACATCGATGGGGATTAGGTCTTCCCGAACTTATATCCAAAACCTTCTTCTTCCCCGCAACCTGGGCCGTCCGACCCCTCGCTGTATCCCAGTACAGCTTTCGAATTCCGGGTCATTCTGGGCCGTCTCGCAAATCTAACGCGATCTCGTAAGCGCGAGGGAGGCGGCGCGGACTCAGATCCTCTTTGGGACGGGAAGAGTTATGGCTCAGTGACCTAGATACCGGATTAATGCTGAAACATTTGCCGACGAGGCGCTTTGACCGGTGCCTACAGCATCCAAATTCTCAGATGGTATGCAATGAACAGGATCGAAAGCATCTACCGCTATCTGTTCGATTCGGAATCTGGTTCCGTGAATCACTTCATCGCGCGCTGGCTCTTTCTGCGTGCGCTCGGTGTTATCTACTTTTCAGCTTTTTTCGCGCTGCTCTTTCAAGTACGCGGTCTAATCGGACCGCAAGGCATTCTTCCAGCCGCCGACTACTTGCAGGCGGTAGGTACCTTGGGCGGTCTACGCTTCTGGTATGCCCCTACGCTTCTCTGGTTCTCAAGCAGCGACCATACGCTGATGGTCCTCTGCTGGACCGGTCTCATCGCCTCTCTCATCCTTGTTGCCAACGTCTTGCCTCGCGTCATGCTGCTCGTCTGCTTCGCCAGCTTTCTCTCGTTCGTCAGCGCGGCGCAGGACTTCTCCGGCTACCAATCGGACGGCATGCTGTTGGAGGCGGGTTTTATTTCGCTGTTTCTCGCGCCCTCTGGCACCTTCCCCGGTTTGGGCACAGAGCAGCCTTCCGCACGAGCTCCTATACTTCTGCTGCTGTGGGAGTGGTTTCGAATCTACTTTGAATCGGGCGTTGTCAAACTCAAGAGTGGAGACCCCACATGGCGCAATCTGACGGCGATGTACGAGTACTACCAGAATGGTCCGCTGCCTACCTGGATCGGATGGTACCTGCAGCATCTGCCGCACTGGTTTCACATCGCCACCGCCGCTGCCACGCTTGTGATGGAACTCGTCCTCGTCTGGTTGGCCTTTCTTCCACGCCCCTGGAGAATCGTCTGTTTCTTCATCGTTACGGCGTGGCAGGTCGGTGTCATCGCCACCGCGAACTACGCCTTTCTTAACTACCTTGTCCTTGCACTCGCAGTCCTGTTGCTGGATGATGCATTTCTACAACGATTCTTCTTGTGGTGCCGGCGGACTGGTCTCAATCACAATGCGCGTGTCGCCAGAGAAGAGCCAACCCTCACTGTCGAGGAAGGGAAGACTCGAACGAAATCAAATCTGCCAGCGTCTCTTCGCTCCGCCATATTCGCTGTTGTGCTCACGTGGATCTTCTACGCGACCATCGTCCCCCTCGTGAAGATGTTCTGGCGTGATGCTCCGTTTCCCGCAAAGCCGGTAGCCGTACTTGAACCCTTCCGCATTGCGAATGAGTATGGCCTGTTTGCCGTCATGACACCGCACCGTTATGAGATCGAGTTTCAGGGATCGAACGACGGAGAGCATTGGGTTGCTTATCCCTTCCGTTACAAGCCGCAGACGCTGAATGAGCGTCCACGCATCTATGCGCCCTATCAACCTCGGTTCGACTGGAACCTTTGGTTCGCCTCGCTTGGCTCTTGGCAGCAGAATCTGATCGTTCCGCAAACCGAAGAGCTTCTTCTCGAAAACGATCACGCCGTACTTGAGCTCTTCGCCGGCAATCCCTTCCCCGACGCACCGCCACGTCTGGTTCGTGCCGTGCTTTGGCAATATTGGTTCAGCACTCTGGAACAGAAACATATCGAAGGCGAGTGGTGGCATCGCCAGTTCCTTGGCGCCTACGCCCCGACACTCATCCGGCTTCCCGACGGTCGTTTCGCGGTGGTGGACAAGTCCACTTTCAATAATCTGATACGACCCTAAGCAACTCAGGACGGATACACCCATCTGCCGTCCCGTACCATCCCCCACTTCGTTGCACAGGGAAATCACTAGTGCCGTATCGAATCCTTTCCGGACCTAACAGTTCTCCGGCGCTGCTACATCTAAATTGCCACTAAACCACGCATCATGCCGACGGTGACGGCTTCCGTCCGGCTCGCCGCATCGAGTTTCGCCAGAATTGAACTGACGTGAAACTTCGCTGTGTGTTCGGAGATATCAAGCCGCGAGGCTATCTCTTTATTCCCAAGACCGAGCGCCATCAGGCGCAAGACCACTGTCTCTCTTGCCGTCAGATGCTCGACAACTCTCTCAGTTGCCTCGATCCCGTCTGCCGTGTTCCAAGCGGCGTGCTTAACTTCTGTCTGCCAGAACCGCTCCAATGTGACCGCCAGGCCCGCTACAGTGGCCCTAATTGCAGCGAGCAATTGATCGGATGTCACATCCAGAGGAAGGATAGAGTGGATATGAAAGGCTGCAGCTCGCTTCCGGAGAAGGGCATGGATTTGGCTGGCCAACAGAACAGTCGGCGTCGAGGAAAGCAGGGCTGTCAACTCGCCGTCGTTCTGCCATGCAACGGCTCCTAATTCTTCCGTCGCGATAACGATTGCATCCGGATCATCGTTCTGGGCGCGATAGACCAGAGTGGAGGGCGATGCAACGGAGAGCAGGTCCACCTCCACCATAGATCGAGGAAAAAACATAGACTGCGTCCGCACACTTGAGTCGACGCAGGGCAACACTCGCAAGGGTTTGGGCCGGGTGGTCACGCCTACCTCTGCTCCCCGCTTTCTGCCACGATCGAAGGAATCAGCGGCACGAGTTCAGCCACGATCTGCGACGCTCATGGTCAGGTCCACTTTTACACCTCCGCGGAAGACGGCCAGGGAGATAGTGTCTCCGATGCGCGAAGCAAGGAGTCGATGCAGAATCTCGCGCACACCAGCAACAGGCTCCCTATTGAATGAGACAATCAGGTCTCCCACCATCACACCCGCCAGCGCGGCAGGCGCCTTCGGTTCAACGTGCGTTACCAGGAGTGCCCCATCTGCCCCGCCAGGAAACAGCTCCCGTGCTGGCTCAGGGATGGGAATCGGCTGCATGGCGAGGCCAAGAAATGGACGAGGCACATGGCCGAGTTCAAGGATGTCTTCGACAACCCGGCGGATGGTCTGCGCTGGAATGGTGATAACCGCCTGGCGAGCCAATGCCGGACTATTGATGCCCAGCACCTGTCGCTGTTCAGTGACCAATGCGCTGCCCGACTGACCCACATAGAGCCGAATATCTGGACGGATCAAACTGTCGATCGCTCCTCCGCGCCAGGTTCGCCATGCGCTGCCGGTACGGGCGATGATTCCGCAACTTGCGGAGATATCTCCCAACCGGGAACGCCCTACTGACAGCACAACATCTCCGGCTCGGGTGACCACACCGTCCGCGCTTGACGCCGGCGTCAACTTAACCGAGTCAATGCCAAGCACGGCGAGATCGGTCGTTACATCGCTCCCGATCAGACGTGCGTTGAGCGGTTCTCCGGCAAGAATGATCTTGATGCCCTCGCGAAGGCGAAGGCTGTGATGCGTTGTTACGATCACGCCCGGCCGCCACACCACTCCGCTCGAGGTCGACCTTCCACCGCTGTCAATCGCGACGATGCTGTTCTCAAGCGCCGCGATCGTGTCCGCGAAGGAACTCGACAGTTGAGTCCATAACGACTTTTCCATTCGGTTTGCCACGACATTGCCCCCTTACTTCGGAGTTATCGTGACACGTTTACCACGTGGGGCGCATCCGCCAATTGACTAGGAATGTCTAAGGACAATTGCGCGCAGAAATTACTAGCGTCGGACGAACGTTCGAACACCCACACTACCAGTCTGTAGCCACTGAGCCCGTTGGATTCACGGAGCGCTGGACGCCATCACTGCGGCGATTGGAATGCCGAGCAGGACTTTGATGGGTACAGGTTCCTCGCCAAACGATGCCGCCTGAAACGCCCAGTGCATCAGACACTCTTCAAGCAGAACGCTCAGCTTCGGATCGGGCGACTGAAGAACGTGGAACGCTTCGAGTTTGCCCTCCGCGCTCAACTCAGCCTGCACGACCATCATGCGACCGACATTTGCTGCGACAATAGAGGCGGGAAACAGTGGCAAAGCTTCTTTGACCGCGTACGGCGGCGCGAGTGGAACGCCGAGATGTGCCTTCCGGATCTCCTGAGACACGCCGTACTGCAGGCTCCATCGTGAGCTGTGGATTCCGATGTTTGTGACGTCGAGGTAGATCGTGTAGGTCGGACCGCCATCGCGAAACACGCCGTAATCACGCAGTCCGCCGCCGCTGGAGCCACTTGAGATGATGGTCATGCCGTATCCCTCGCTGTGCGGGATCTGCTTTGCTGGCGGGGCCGGACTTGGGGGCGGTGTCGCGTCCGTTATCTTATTGCGGGCTACGACCGTGACGTTGGCGAAGGGGCCGGATTGCGAGCCTGTGCTTCCGCCAGCGCCGGAGGCGGGGCCTTTTACGCCCGATCCTGCGCCAGCCGTGATCGCGGCGGCGGCCGCGCCGTGGCCGTCGGAGCTGTTGGAGTGGCCGCCACCTGATGAACTCTTGTCATCGCCGCCGGACTTGCCCGCGCCTGTCCCGCCCCCTGCGACGTTGGTGGCCGATGCTCTGCCTGTGTTGCCGGGCGTCTGCGAGGAAGACGAGGAAGACCCCGGAGCGGACGACGAGCCTTGCGGCAGCAGGGACGGAACAACTTCGAAGGCCCCGTGTAACTCTCCTGGCGGAGGATCGCCATGGGCCGTGGCATCCGCTGGGCTGACGGCGTTGATCACCAGCAGGTTTCGATCGTCAGTGCCTGATTGTGGATGAGCTGTCTGGGAAGATGCTGGAGCAGCTGTGCTTGCGGTCGGTTCGACATGCCGCGAGGTGGGTGCCGGCGCGGCGGGCTGCTGCACCCTTGCGATCACGGCCTCGAGCGCAGGTGTTGAACTCACTGGAACTGGAAGTCTAGGGTGCTCCCTCGTTGGAAGCGGCGGGACAGGAGATTTGCTGATCAGTGCTGTCTGGTCGGGCTGCGTCAGATCGATCGGCGTCCCATTCTGTATCGAAGCGGCCGTCGGGATCGGTGGAGCCGCACGGGTGACCTTCACCTGCGGCAGATTGGGCAATACGAGAGACCGCGGCATGGCCAGTTTGACCATATTGGGCAGAGGAACAGGGCGCGGCAGCTTGGGGGGCGACAGCAGGTCAGGCTGCAGCACGGTCTGCGTCGAGTTATCGGGGGTAGTCGGAGCCGAGACGATGTGCTGGACGCCATAGTAGGTCTTAGTGCCGTTATGGCTGTCGGCGGAGGAGTTCGTCTTCTCCGGCGCGCGGTGCTGGGGACCGCTCTGTCCTTCTGCCCCGGCCTTGACCAACTCGGGCAGGGGAGTGATGTTGTCGAGGCGTTGAACCAGGTGAGCTTCTTCGGGGTCTGCGGGAGCGAGCGCCGGGGTGGCCCTCAACAGCGCCACTACGCCGAGCAACGTGCAGTGAAGCATCATCGAGTAGACGAACCAGCGTCCGGGAAACCCTGTCATCCGCGCCAGGGTGGGAGGTGATATGGGCATCCAATCCTGAGCGCGTGGCATAGGGAGCCTTTACTGCTGGATAGTCATCTGAGAAGTGCTGCTCATGTTGATTGTTCTGTTCGGAATGAAAGGGATCGTAAGAGGGAATTGATAGCTGACCTTCACCTGCACCGTATGGCCTGGATTGTTATCGCCTGCTGGCCAGGTTGTGCTCACTGTCAGCAAGCTCGAATCAAGCCCTGGATAGCCGAGGCCCACCACGTAGTTCTGGACATCTGAGGCTGCAGCCGGGCACGCACTGCCGAAACCGGAACAGGAAGAGCCGCGAACGATAGCGTAGCGAGTCGCCTCCCGGGCGGCCTCCGAGATGAAGTTATAGCTATAAAGGGCAAGTGCCAACTCCATCAGCCCGAACAGCATGGTAAGGAGGATGCTAAGTGTCATGGCGAACTCCACCGTAGACACTCCGGCTTCGCTTCGCCGCGGATTGCGATCAGCATCGCTCAGAACTCGCGTTCCGAATGCCCGCCGGAGCCTGAGGTTCTGCATAAGGCGTTGAAGTTGTTTCATAGCCGTGTCGGTCTCCCACCGTGTTATGCCGCCGGGTTTCACTATTCTTCAACCCTCATCGTCGCCTGGCCGTGCAGCGTAATTGAAGTCGGAATCCCGGTCCAACTGATGAACGGACTGATCGGCATGGAAGTGGTCACTGTAACGTTCGTGATAATGCGTGCGGTGCCGGTGCACGTCGTGGCGGCGTTGAGGCACGACGAGACCGCTGACCCGTCGGAGCATGTGCAGGTGTTAGTTACCGTCGTGGTTATGCCCGAGAGGTTTGCCGCGTCATTGTTCACTGCCGCTGAAATTGCTGGTTGGTTGTTCGGCGCCGCATAGGTAGTGGATTGTGCCGCGTACTGGGCGCCGGCATTCGTAGCATTTCCCAGTTCGATGTAGCTGTAGGCTATCCAACCGAAGTCGGCGATGCCGACAAGAAGCAGGAGCAAGAACGGCATGCAAAGGGCGAGCTCGACGAGAGAAGATCCATGGTCGTTGCACAGCGCCATGCGGCGGCCAGACGTGCCAGCCCCGCTCGGCTTTGCCTGCCGTAATCTCTTCATTGCGTCCTCCATATCCCGCTAACGTTACTCAACTAAGGCCACCTTCGTAAGTGGGGAGTTGCATCCACAGCTTTGTGTGTAACTTGTGAGGGAGAGCATCGACGCCGTATCCGATAAGGTGTTTACAATCAGGTCTGTTACCAGTTGCAGCCCGCCGGTGGTGTGGCCACCGTTGTCCTGTAAAGTGAAGTTCATGGTTGGGGCGTAGATGATTCCCTGGAGCGTTCCACTCGCATTGCCCACGTTGAAGGCAAGCGTACCGGTGTCGGTTGAAGCGCCGTAGAAAAGGATGCCGTAGTTGGAGCTAGTGGCTGGGTAGTTGGTGGCGCTGCTTGGAGCGGTTAGGTTTAGCCTACTGTTTGTGAGGGCACTGAGATTGCCCAGCAAGTAGAAGGTGACACCCGTTCCAGTCACGGTTCCGCTCAGAGTGACGTCTCCCGTAAACACATAGGTTCCGGCAGCCAGATTCGCGTTGTTGATATTGACGCTCCCGCTGTAACAAACAGTGCCCGCATTATTGACGGGGCCAGTCAGAGTACCGCCCGGAGCTGCAGTGCATCCGGAGTAGGGAGGCGGGGTGGCAATGCCAATCAGTGGATCGGATACCGGGGCAGTCCCGCTGATCGGAGTCGGCGTGCTATCGCTGGTATGGCCGGTAGCACCTCCCACGACGCCGACTGACCCGGCGCTGAGCGTTCCAGAGGCTCCTGTGAAATTGAGAGCATTGGAGGCGTTCGAGTCCACCACGATACCACAACCCGGTACTGACACATCGAACCTACCTGTCAAGGCCATCGCTGGTGATGCATTTTGAGACATGACATAAACGCAGTCAGTTGACTTGGCTCCCTTATACGCAACAGCCCTGGCCGAGACCGGCACGGAGTTCCAGCCGAAAAGGCCCATGAAAACAGTCGATTGCGGCTGGGAAACGACCGCTTCGACGTAGCCATTGGGGCCGGTGGTGCTCGTGTGCGCCCCGCTTAGCGGCGGACTGTTCACCACGACAGAAGCTCCTCCGGTTCCGTTGGTCACGCCGTTTGCCGTGGCCGCAGCCTGGCCGGCAGTGTTAGCGCCAGATGAGCCTGTATATGGGTATTCGGATGCTCCGGCGATCGCGGCGGCATCTGCCACGATTTGCAGGTTTCTCTTGGCGTGGAAGAGGAGGCCAACGTCCGTCCCCAAACCCACAAAACCCAGCAGACCGAGCATGCTCAACAGCACCATGATCGTGGCCTGCCCGCTCTCATGCATACGCGTTTTCATAGAGAGTCTCCAAAGGCTCGGGCGACTCGACCAGGCCCGTCAACGTCGCCGGCTGCGATTCTGTAAAGAAGAGCAAGTGCGATACCAAAGATGGAAGGAAAGTTGCTGGTATCGTTTGCAAGACAAAGGGGCGTTGTTGCAGGCCCGGTCGCGATAGGCTGTCCCGGCTTCGGCTGACCGCTATTTCGCAAAGGGCGCAGCATCAGAGGTTGCCTCGCGAAACCCAGTAATGATTATTGAGATAGTGTAGGACTCCGTTTTTCGCTGTCAACACCAAAAGGTGCAATACCCGTGATTTTTGAAGCTCCGTACGATGGGACGCAAAAGAGAGTATGCACAGAATTGCATAAGTATGAGTAAGTATATGGACTCACTAACACTTGGCTTGGTCGTAGCCGCTTTGCCAGGAAGCTTATAGCCACTATTTTTTTTGCGGCGACGTGCCCGGGAAGAAGGTACTCTGGTGCTCTCCCCGAGCTTTCTATGACGTTCGGCCTTCGAAGGCAGAAGATGGTGACCGACGGTATGAGTGCATCGGATGTTCTTCCTTTGACCAGGGACCCTCAGACGACGCGTGTCTGGTGCCCGTTCCATGTGGCGCTGGCGGCTGCACTGGCGATCATGGTCTACCTCTTCTGTGGCCAGTCCGTGGCGGACCCCGACATCTGGTGGCATCTGAAGAACGCCCAGGTTCTGATAAGGGAGCATCACTGGATACGCTTCGATACCTATTCCTACACGATAAAGGGAACACCCTGGGTCGATTCCGAATGGCTCTCAGAGCTTATCTACTTTGCCGCCTGGAAAGTGGGTGGCCTGAGAGGGATCTTTGCCCTGTATCTGTTCATGGCGGAGTCAGTGATGATCGGAGTGCTCTACCTTGCCTACAAGGTGAGCGGCTCGATCAAGTCAGCAACGCTGGTGAGCATCCCTGCCGTGCTCCTGGCCGTTGTCAACTTCGGTCCCCGTACCATCCTGTTTGGTTGGGCCTGCATGATTATCGTCATGCTGGTTTTATGGAGGTTGTTGGACGACAGGGAAGCGCCTCTCTGGGTTCTGCCTGTCGTGTTCTGCTTATGGGCGAATCTGCATGGGTCCTGGCTCGTTGGGATGGTGGTCTGCGGGATTGTCGTGCTCTCCAGGACAATCAATTGGAGCTGGGGAAATATCGAGACCACACGATGGAGTAGCGCTCAGGCGCGGCGGCTTCTCTGGACAGGTCTGTGTACGGTTGGCGCTCTCTTTGTGAATCCATACGGCTACAAGTTGGTGAGCTATCCGTTCGATTTGGCGTTCCGGCAGAAGTTGAACGTCTCGCATGTTGAGGAGTGGGCTTCCGTAGACTTCCATGAGCCGCGCGGCAAGGTTGTCTACGGCCTTATCATCTTGATTTTGCTGCTTGCGCTCACCGCGAAGAAACGGTGGAGTCTCGCGGAAGTAGGGCTCACTGCCTTCGCCCTGTACGCCTCGCTCACCTATATTCGATTCCTGTTTCTGGCGGCGATTGTGCTGACGCCGATCATTGCACGCCGCTTCAACTTCCTGCCCCCTTATAAGAGGGAGATCGATAAACCATGGTTGAATGCAGCGATCGTCGTTGCCCTTCTAAGCATCATGGTCTACCGCTTTCCTTCGGAAAAGAAGCTCTCGGAAGATATAGGGAAGAAAGTTCCGTTTGGAGCAATTAAGTTCCTGCAAAGCCATCCTGGTATGCGAACCCTCAATCACTATAGTTGGGGTGGGTACATGATCTGGGCCGACCCCGCAATTCCAACCTTTATCGATAGCCGGACCGATATCTTTGAGTACAAAGGCGTCTTAGCTGATTACCTGGACATGCTTGGTATGAAGGGGTCTCTGGAAATAATGGATAAATATAAGGCGGACTATGTCTTTTTCCCGGCAAAGGACGCGAATATCTATCTGTTGCGTCACACCTCGGGATGGCATGTGGCCTATGAGGATGAGATCAGTTGCATCTTCGAGCGAGACAAGGCCAATCCGAGGAAATGAAGTTGTGCATCTGCACATAAGAGGGCTTCATGATCTACGGGCGAAGCGCACGCTGGCTGGTAATGCTGCTTCTACTGTCTATGGTGCTGGTTGTGCGATCTCTTGTTCCGCACTACGAGCTGAGGTCTGATCCTCCTTCCTGGTTTCTCGCCGCCGCGCCCCGGAAGTATCCGGATGCCCAATCGCTTTCAGGGCAGTACTGGCAGAATGCGCGCGCGGCTTTGGTGCGTTTTGACTATGGACAACCGCTGCCAGAATCTCAGCCGCCGGAGTGCGTCCTGCACAACACCCATCTCACCCCCGCCCAGCAGACAGATCTGGAACATGTCTTGTGGAAGCAGTTGGGTGTCGCGTGGAACGATCCGCTCAATTGGAAAAAGCACTATGAGCTCGACTTCGGGTGGATCCCGAGGACGGTTATGACTGCCGGCAGCAAGATAGACGCATATCTCCCGGCCCTGAAGAAGTGATCGGGACTCTAAGGGTTTGTATCGAGGTGTAACGGTGGAAGTGGAAGTGAAGACGGAGAATCACGACGCACAACAGTTCGACGGTAGCCCTTTTGCTACCTGCATGAACTGTCACATCACCTACCCGGTAGAAGTCTCCATCTGCAGCTCTTGCGGGTTATCGACGTCGGCTCTCCGGAAGTGTGGACAATGTAGTCGTCTCGTCGCGGCAAAGCATCCATCGTGCCCGTACTGCGCGCACAGATTTGGATCTCTTCCTGCTCCTTCAACAGAAACCCTACCCGTACTCGTCCCACAGCATCGCGAGCAGCAGAGCCTGAAGAGATTGATCGTTTGTTCGGTGGTCTTTGGTAGCGTCGCTACAGCGGCGTACATCTTCAGAGATGAAGGCAAGCGCCTGCCGCCAGCTAGCATTGGGTCGACTTATGCTGTGCAGGGCATGAATGTCTACCAGGGAACGGACATGACTGGTCCACCGTCAGGTGTCGTCCCACGGCAGGGGCAGCTCGAGATCACTGGCTTCAAATTGGCTGGCAACGGAAAAGACTGGATACAGGTACGCTCTCGCGGTGTGAGCGGATATGTTCATCCATCCGAGGTCGCTCCTCCCAAAGTCAGCAACAGGGAGCAGGGCTATCTGTTACTCAAAGGGTTTCTGGGGACGATTGATAATCCTTCCCTTATGTCGCTTGCGGTCGATTCAGTTGACTCCTACCGGCATTACTCTGGGGCGGATGCACGCGCAGACGAGTTGGATTGGACGCTGGCGGAGCATCTGCGGACGCTGAAGAGCGGCGAAGACCTTGCTCGAGTCGAGAGGCTGGAATATAGCAAACTCGCCGCGAAGCCGGGTGAGTATCAACAACGAGCAGAGGCTCGTATGGCGGAGTTGTCTGCACGGACGAGAAGCGTATCGCAGAATACAACCCACTTGGTCAGGCGCTGACGCGGGCCCCGGGGACCGGTGCCTTTGTAAGGCTAGAGGTGTTCGGGAAGATTCGGAGCTATCGAAAGCCGATCTCCTACCATCGTCCCCGTGCTGAGCCGGACGCCGGAAGGGAGTTCCAAAGCGCTCGCGGCCTTCCAGAAAAGCCGCGTCATGCGGAACGGGGGCATAGAGTCATAGACTGCTATTACCTCCCGCTCTCGGTTGAGTAAGAGGACATCGATAGCGAACCGCATTCCGAGGGTATGCACACCGCTCGATGGCTCAATCAGCAATCCTTCCGAGGGAAGAAGCTCGCGCCGCGTCAGAAGTCCCAGAAACCGGGACGTGACTGTGTCCGCGATGCGAATGTGGTCGCCTAAAGTGACGTTGCGCGTCAGATTTGTGACGACGAGGTCGTTTGGGGCACCCGGCACTGGTTCAGATCTTCTTCTTACGCCGCTGGATGAGAACGAAAAGCACGATAACAAACAAGATGCCCGCAACAACCCGTATCATAACAACACTATCCATGTCTGGCTCCTAGTATGTCTAAGAAGATGTTGTACTGCAGCCTACTGAAACGCATTTCCCATGCTGTGCTTGATGCTGATGATAGCTGGTGCCAACAACACGATAAACATACTCGGAAAAATGAAAAGTACCAAGGGAAAAACCATCTTGATTGTTGTCTTTGCGGCTAACTCCTCAGCCTTTTGTCGCCGTTCCGTTCTCAGGGATTCAGAAAATGTGCCCAGCGACTTTGAGATCGGAGTGCCAAATCGATCTGTCTGGACAAGCATGCTGACAAAGGATGCGACCACCTCAAGCTTGGTTCTTTCGGCCATATGCCTCCAGGCTTCAATACGTGGAGTTCCTGCACGCTGCTCCAGGTTGATTATGCGAAATTCATCACTAAGTTGCGGATGATTGAGACTCAGCTCTGTCCCTACACGAATCAACGCCTGGTCGATACCGAGTCCTGCCTCCATGCAGATGATGAGGAGATCAAGAGCATCGGGCATTGCCAACCTTACCGCTTCGCGGTGACGTGTGATTGCGCTGGATAACCAGAGGTCAGGCAGAAAATATCCAACCACTCCGCAGACCAAAACCCAGAAGACAACATTCTGGCTGACCAGGAAGCTTGCGGACACGGCTGCAACGATGGGGAGGAGTAGTTTGGCTGTTAGGAAATACTGTAGATGGGCAGGCTTTCTGTATCCCGCCAGCCCGAGTTGACGCTCAAATTCAGGTGCGTTGGCAACGCCGGTGCGGCCAACCAAGGCAGTGACAGACTGAGCGAATTTGCTGAAAACCCCCTGCGGCTGCTCTGTCTCATCCGTTTGAACTCGATCTCCTGCCAGTGCCCTGGAAAGGCGCACTTCTGCAGAAGATCTTGCCTGAAGAAGCAGGGTGATCGCAGTTATTCCAAGGAAGAGCGTGAGAGCCAGGAGAATGAATGCTAGCGTCATATTGGTCTAGACCTTAATGTCGATAATTTTTCGGATTACAAAAATTCCTAGCCCCATGAGAGCAAGACCAGCCCAGACGAGGTGCCGTCCCAAGGGGTCATTGAGCAGCAGATCTGTGTACGTCGGATTAATGACGGAAAGCGCGAGAAACGAGACGAAGGGAAGCAGACAAAGTATCCATCCTGTTAGCCGGCCTTGCGCTGTGTGAACGCGAAGCTGTCCTTTCAGTCGAATTCGATCCCTAAGAACAGAACTCGTCTTCTCCAGCACCTCGACCAGGTTGCCTCCGGTCTCTCGTTGGATAAGCATCGCCGTGACGATGAATCGAAGATCATCAAGAGGAAGCCGCGCCGTCAGGTTGAAGAGCGCGTCGCGGAAGGGAAGACCGAAACTCTGCTCTTCAAAGACCCGGCGAAACTCCGGCCCCAGCGGTGGCGGATTCTCTTGAGAGACCATCTCGATCGCCGCTGAGAGGGAGTGGCCTGCCTTGAGTGCACGAGCAAGGAGATCCACAGCCGCAGGAAGCTGCTCATTGCACTTCCTGAACCGCACAGTCCTCGCTATATAGAGGTACGCGAAAGGCAAGAACATTGCCACTACGGCGACAAGAAAGAGCAGGGCGTGGTTTCGCAATACGAAACGGCCAAACCAGAGAACAACCACGCCTGCCAGCAATGATCCTGAAATCAGGCGTCCCACGGTCCAAGGCTGGTCTGCCTCGCTGATGAGTCGCCTGAGCTGCACAGCGGGCCCAAAACGCGACAGGATGTCATTGAACCACCCTAGATCGCTGAGGGTGTCCTTCTTAAGGATGTCAACCGCCTCAACTTGACGCTGCCCGATGGGACGTCCAATCGCCTGCAGACGCGATTGGACGAGCGCCTCGCTCCGGCTGGGTCTCGTCAGCAGCGCAACGACGGCGAAACCGGCGACAAAGAGAACGAGAAACGATATCACTAAGATCATCGGAACCTCTTGTCTGGGCTAAACATCCATGCACACGTCGAACAGGTTCAGGGGAAGGTCAATTCCCGACGCCTTCAGCTTCTCAATGAACTTGGGAACGACACCGGTCGAGCGGAAGCGGCCCAGCACTTTGCGGTTGTCTCCAATACCGCGCTTCTCAAAGACATAGATATCCTGAAGGCTCACAATGTCCTCTGTCATGCCTGTGACCTCAGTGAAGTGAGTTATCCTCCTGCTTCCATCGCTCATTCTCGAGATCTGAATAATCACCGCAATTGCAGAAGCGATCTGCTGCCGGATGGCCTTTTCAGGGAGATTCAAGTTGGCCATAAGCGCCATTGTTTCCATGCGAGCTATCGCGTCGCGAGGACTATTGGCGTGGACTGTTGTTAGTGACCCATCGTGTCCGGTGTTCATCGCCTGCAGCATATCCAACGCCTCTTCCGAACGGACCTCGCCGACAATGATGCGATCCGGGCGCATACGCAACGAGTTGACAAGAAGTTCACGTTGCCGCACTCCACCTCTGCCTTCAACGTTGGCAGGGCGGCACTCCAGTCGAACGACGTGCGCCTGCTTAAGTTGAAGTTCCGCGGAGTCCTCGATTGTTACGATCCGCTCCTCTTCGGGAATAAAAGTTGAGAGGACGTTAAGAAGCGTCGTTTTACCCGCTCCGGTTCCACCTGAGATAACAATGTTCAGGCGCGCCTTGATCGCACCTTTGAGAAGTTCAAGCATCTGCAAAGTCATCGCTTTGTTTGAGAGCAAATCCTCGGCTTCAAGGGGCACATGCCCAAACCTGCGTACGGAAAGAATGGCCCCGTCAACCGCAAGTGGGGGGATGATGACATTGACACGCGATCCATCGCTAAGGCGTGCGTCGACCATAGGAGACGACTCATCAACGCGGCGCCCGACGGCTGAGACAATCTTGTCGATGATGTGCATCAGGTGCAATTCATCTTTAAAGACCACATTCGTCTTCTCGAGAATGCCTGCTCGCTCTACATAAACGGAACGATGCGTGTTTACGAGAATGTCGTTGATTGTCGGGTCTTGCAACAATGGCTCAAGCGGACCCAGGCCGAACACTTCATCGAGCACCTCTCGGCAGAGGCGATCTTTTTCGAGCATGCTCAGTGGCGTATCCAGCGAGGATGCGAGATCCTGGATCACTCCAAGAATCTGCTGACGCGCACGCATGTCCTGAAGAGAGCTAAGCTTCTCAAGGTCAACCTTCGCCAGCATGTTGCGATGGATGTTTGACTTGATCTCCTGGTAAGCCTTGACGGACATTCCGCCGCTGTGCGGTTCCGGGCGATTCTGCGCGAACAGAGTTGGACCAGCCTGAGACTGCAATTGATTTGTGCCTACGCTCATAAATCACCCCGCGTTACGTTCTGTCTCCCTAGCAGCAGCTAACACCTTAGAGATATGTCTTCTAGCTTGTTATGCGAAGCAGTCCGAATCGTGACTTAGAAGGAACCACGCTGGAATCAGGCTGCGACGACTTCTTTTCGTTCCCTCCATCGATGGAGTCAGCGAGCTTCGATATGATCTGCATCAGATCGGATCGCGATCGTACAGGGATTGGGATGCCGGTGCTAATTGCCTCCGTAAGCTCACCTTCACAATGAGGTACGACTGCGCTGACCTTGCGGCCGAGAACCTTCTCGATCTGGTCGACAGAAATTGAGCTATTCTTCGAGCGGCGATTAATCAGGACACGGGTCTTTGATGAAGGATAGTCAAGCCGTGTCAGGTACTCGGAGTAACGCGCAAGGTTTCTTGCGGACGGTAAGTCGGCACTCGAGACCAGATTGAGCTCATCGGAGGCTTCCAATACGGCGAGCGTCAGATCTCCCATTCCTGGCATGCAATCCACAAAGACATAGTCATACATTCTTGTGAGGGCCTTGAGGGTGAGTAGCACCGAATCGCCTGTTACTCGTGAACTTGAGCCAAGCATCTCGGGCGAGGGCAGCAGGTCCAGACCACTGCTATGCTTCAGAACAAAACCTTGCAGTAGCTCGGCATCCAGCCGCTGAAGGTTGTGGACGAGTTCGTAAAAGCCGTAGTTATGGTGTTCCAGACCCAGATGAAGAGTTGCGTCTCCTAAGTCGGTGTGGGCGTCGATGAGGAGGGTGCGATGCTCTCTCTTGGCGAGGCTATGGGCAAGTTGAATCGCGAGCGTCGTCGTGCCAACACCGCCCTTTACGCCCTTGAACGCTATGAGCTTCCCTTGGGCGGCAGGTGTTTCAGTCTGCTTGCGCTTCTTGACGAGTTGGACTAATGCATCTTTGACGCGCTCTTCCTGCAGGGGTTTGGTCAGGTATTCGGTGCAGCCGCACCGCATGGCAGCGATGATTGATTCGGAGTCGACGCTCGATGAGACCGCAAAGATTGCCATGGAAGCCGGCGTAGTACGCCTGAAATATTCCACTGTCTCCATCGACATCTCTCGTTCGCGATCAAGATCAATGACGCAGACATCCGGGCGGTGATCTCGAATGAAGCGTACAAGAGTCGCGTCTTTCTCTCCAAAATACTGATGAAAGGTTGCAGCCAGATCAAACTCCTTCAGGCCGCTCATAGAGCGTCTGAGAACGCCTTCGCTGGCGTCGTCCAGATGGATGCAGATCACCTGCATCGGCTGGCCAGTCGTTACTGTTTGCTGTTCCCTCACTTAATGCTCCTACGTAATCTGCTGGTCGATCAGTATTCGAAGCCGCAGACTTACCACCGCCTGTGGGCCTCTTTGTCGAACTGTTTCGAATCCAAGAGCTTCTCAGCTAGCTTGGGATCAGTCGGCGGGGGGGGATTGCCTTGTAATGGGTCAACAACTGTCGGAGTCACGATGACCATAAGTTCAGAATGTGCATTATTGTCCGACTTCGAATGGAATAGCTGACCCAGAATCGGAACGTCGGCGATACCTGGGATCTTGCTCATCTGGGCGGTCGTCGTCGAATTCATCAGCCCAGCGATGCCGAAGCTCTGGCCGTCTTTGAGTTGAATCTCAGTTTCAGCTCTGCGCGTCGAAATTGCCGGGACGGTAAAGCCAGAGATAGTGACTGAATTGGCGTAGTCGAGAGAGCTCACTTCGGGAGCGACCTTCATTCGGACACTGCCGTCAGGCTGAATGATTCCAGTGAAGTCCAGTCTGACGCCAAAAGGACGGAACTGGATCGTAACCGCTGTAAAACCTCCTGCGCCGCCTCCCTGCACTACGGGGTAGGGGAACTCGCCGCCAGCGAGAAAGTGAGCAGGCGATCCGCTCATTGCGAGCAGGTTAGGCTCCGCGAGAAGTTGCAGAATGTTGTGCTGTTGAAGGTCTGAAATCGTCGCACCAAGGTTCAGGTCCGGACGAAACAGAAAGATATTAAGCAGATTGCCTAGGGAGAACGCCGTTGAGGTTCCTGCGGCAGAACCACCGATAGTCCCTGTAGGGGGAGTATTGAGCGTAGTGGAACCAAACTGTTGCGTCGTGATCGTGCCGATTGTATTTGCGGCTCCTGTGCTGAAAATGTTGATGCCAAAATTCTGCAGCTTGGTACGGTCGACCTCCGCAAAACGGACCTTCAGCATGATCTGCCTTGCATGTGGCGGTTCGCTCAAAAGCATTGCATCTACGACATCTTTGGAATACGTCTGAGCCATCTTGGTAATGCTGTCCATGGTCTCCTTGTCCCTCGCCGTTCCAGACAAGATGATTCGTCCCTGCTCAGCTCTCACCTGAATCGCCTGCCCCGGGAACTCATCTTGAACAGCATCGCGCAGGCCCGTAACGTCGATGTCGGCATAGAGTTCCAAAAGCTTAGAATTACCAAACTCGTCCCAGAAGACAACGTTGCTGGCGCCGGGTGCCTTCGCCGTGACGACAACTTGGTTAGGAGTGGTCGTTGAAGTCTCCACAACTGCCGGATTGCTTACATAGATCCGGCGCAGTCGAACCTGCATGTTGACCACGATAGAACGGCCCACGAGGACATGAACCGTTTCACTCTCCGGCGCGGATGGCACACCCGGGCTCGCAGGAGGGGCCTGGGGGGAAGAGTTCGTGGTTTGAGCTACCGAGGCAAGGTTAAGAAACGCCAACGCAAAGACCGTAAACAAGAAAATCAAGAAAAGTTTTGCTTTCATGTTGGTTGTCTTTCGTCAAACCGGGGTTAGAATTTGTCAACCGAATGCTTTTCTCCGGCGATCGTCTCGACGGTGTAAAAATCGGGAAGCTTGGCGAGTTTTACCGTTCTCACTGCACGTCCGCTCGAACTAGGTGTGCTCTGTACGGGTTTTCCGCCGGACATCTCTGAAAGCAGCAGCGGGTGAGTGTCGGCCTTCTTTTGATCTGCTCCATTCCGCAAGACAAACTGCACTGTCCCTTGCTGGGCTGCCATGACCATCTTTTGTGAGTCCTCGGGACTCAGCAGGAGCGTAACGACGCTCACGTTCTCCGCCTTGCCCTTTGGATCAGGCTCAAGTGTCTGTCCGGCGGTCAGCACGGTCACATCCTGCAGAATCGTGGTTGTAACCGGGTTGGGGGAATTTTCCGGGCGATAGGTCAGCACAACGTCAACGTGTGATCCGGGATACAGAAAACCTGCCACTCCTACGACATCATTGGACCGAACGGAGATCGCTCGCATGCCGTCCGGGATCTTGACGGACAGGCCTATTCCTGACCCAGCCGCCGCGAGACCAGAGTCTACGATGGGCTGATTCGCACTCACCGGATAGATCAAAGATCTTCCGATTACCGTCTCAGGCTTTGTGATCGCGCCCTGGATCGACGCGCTGACGGGCCACTCTGCGAGGACGACGGCGTCACTGGTCAGAGGCGTGCCGGCACTAAGGGCGCGAGACGCAACCACGATACGAGTGGTACTCGGCGTGCCCGTATTCATCCTGCGGATTCGAGAATAGAGAAAATATGTAGCCCCGACCGATAACAGCAAAGCTACGAACAACGCGAATATGACACGGCGAAGTTCCATGGGAGTCAACCTTTCCAGATTCCAGGAAGTAGCAGCGAGAGGGAGCCTAACGCAATGGCGACCCCGTATGGCATTCGGACCGCCGAAGGATTGGCGAGGTTAATCTCGGGGTGAGGCTCCGCTCCCATTACGGCATGAAAGCGGATTAGCGAAACAACGTTACTGAGAGTAGAACGGAACCGCTTCAGGAAGATCATGTAGCCGACTGCCATCAGGCCACCGCACAGCGCTGAAGCAATAAGAGCGCGGCCAACATTTGGAAGACCTACCCAGGCTCCCACTGCGGCCATCAGCTTCACGTCGCCTCCGCCCATAGCGCGAATGACAAACAGGAGAAAGAAGACTCCTCCTGCGATCAGCAAGCCCGCGGTTCCATCCACCAGCCCGCGCCATCCAAGAAATGCGAAGCGACAGACCAGGGCCGAGGCCATGGCTGAGTATGTCAGGAAATTAGGTATACGGGCGCTTCGAATATCGAAGAGGGCACCACAAAGGGCAACTATAGCTGCTCCCGCCAGGAATCCCGACTGCGTCATGCGAGCCTCTCCGTCTAGTGTGCTTCTTGAAAGACGTGCGAAAGCCACTGGTACGGCCTAGCATAAAAGGGCTATAAGCTGGCATCCTGAAGCGGGTTGTCCCCAGCATGCCAGCCTATTTCGGCCGCGTTGTTTCTCAGAACTTAGAGTGCAGAGCTGAGTTTGCTGCTGATAGTGCTGAAAGCATTGTTGATCGCGCTGGCGACTGTTCCCATACCTGCCACAGCGCCAAAAGCGATGAGTGCGGTTACGAGAGCGTATTCGATCAGATCTTGACCAGACTGATCGTTGTGAAGGGATAAGAGGGCAGACCGAAAACGATTAATCATTTCTTGTCTCCTAACTAGATTAAGTATGGCTTTGAGGCCACACGAGATACGATAGTTATCTCTCTCAGTGAGACACCGGAGCCGACTCCGGAAAAAGCCTCATCAAAGAGACTCTTAAAGTAGCTTGTGCTGACGCAAAGCAACGATACCACTAAAGAAGCACGTGAGTTGCCAAAAGTGCAGAACTGACATTTCCATAAACTGAAATTCCACGAGCAATTGTTATGCAACTACTCGCCTGCGGTAATTTACATATCTACCTGGCATCATTCTTTGGTCTCTTACCCCGAACGATAGCCCGGTTTGACTGAGCAAGTTTTTTCACACGGAGGATAACGCCTTTTCTTCTTCGGCGGCAAAATTAATTTAATTGCTTTGCTGGGTCAATCGGCCGAGAGCCGGCAAAGAGCAAAGATAAAGAGCAGACACGAAAGCACACTGTACTATCCCGCTCATGGATATAGGGTTGCCATGTTGAGACCTTCGCGAACATGGCAAAGTCTCGTAGCCTATCGCTTGCGATAGGCTACGAGACTTTGCCGTTTCCCGGTCACAAGGACAAAGCGGTTAGAGAGCGGAACTAAGCTCCGAGCTGATTGTGCTGAAGGCATTGTTGATTGCACTGGCGACCGTTCCCATGCCGGCGACAGCACCAAAGGCAATCAGGGCAGTAACAAGAGCATATTCGATCAAGTCCTGACCAGACTCATTGCGATGTAGGCTCAAGGCGATAGAGCGGAAGCGATTCATCATGTTTGTTCTCCTTGTCCGAGTGCAATATTGTGACGGTGGGCCCACACTCCTCCATGCATCGAACGCTCAATTAGCTACACAGTTTACCCACTTCCGAGACGACTCGGAAAGGCGCTCGTAGGCACAGGAGAACCTAGCGAGACAGGATGTCAGCCAAGGTCACCAATACCGTAACAGCACGCTGAGTGCCAAGAAATTGCGAGGAAGTGGAAACGGATTGCTCAGTCGAGAGACGTTATATAGATGCGAATCTAACTATCTCATATAGGTCGATTTAGATGGAATCGACCTCGACAAGGGAGTCAGGGAGCGTTTCGACAGTGACGGAAAAGTGACCATGCATTCTATGTCACTTTGTAGGAAAATATTTTCTCAAGGGTTCAGCAGGGCCCCGCGCTGAATCAAGCCTGACACAAATGCCCATGATCGCACGCGAGGTGCTGCTACTATCCTAATGATTCTTCGCCACTTGGCGAGGAGACTTGGGTCAGCCCAGTGTCCTTACGCAGTCTTCTTCTTTGCCCTGCACTTTGCCATGATGGCGGAGTGCAGACGCTCACGGAGTTCGGTCGAGATCTCGTAGATGTCGTTGCCACGATAAACCTCGATGGTCTGACGTGTCGTGTTGAGCACGACCTCGCAATGGCTGCAGCCTGCCAGGTGTGCGCGCACCTCTTCGAGCAGTTCAGGACTGATCTGGCCGTCGAAGTAATCGGTTAGCTGGCTGAGAAAGTCGGTGCAATTCATGCGGGAAAGCCTTCCTTTTTCTGACGGAAGTAACGGCTGAGCCGCTCACGCAATTGCAGGCGTGCCCGTAACAGCCTCGATTTTACGGCAGGAATGCTCAATCCGAGAGCCTCCGCAGTCTCTTCTGTAGAGAGATTTTCAACGTCGCGGAGCGTGAAGACGGTCCGGAACCCCGGAGGAAGCCCCTGGATTGTCTTGCGCAGGATATCGCCCAGTTCGTTCTGGTCGTAAATCTGCTCGGGGTTAGGGCGCCACTCTGCGAAGTCCCGTGGGATAGAGCCCTCTTCGGTCTGGACGTCCTCATCCATGGAAACTGTCTTGCTGGTCTTGCGCTTGCGCAGCCGCATGAGGCTCTCATTGACCGCGATGCGGACGAGCCATGTGGAAAACTTGGAGTTTCCCTGAAACTGGTCCAGCTTCTCGTAGGCCTTGAGAAACGTATCCTGCGTGATGTCTTCGGCGTCTTCACGGTTCTGAGTAATATGTTGCGCTACCCGGAAGATCTGGCGTTCGTACTGGCGGACGAGCTGCTCAAACGCGGCTTCATCCCCCTCCTTGGCGCGCGCAACCAGCGCTACGTCTGGGTGAACTTCTTCCGTTCCTGGGGATTGGATGGCTGGCATGAGAAAAAAGGTGCGTAAATCTGTGATGAGTGGGCAACGCTCAACCCTACGGCGGTGCCACTCCTCCATAGTAAATGGCAGTGGGCAGCAGCGCCACTTCCATGAACGAGCGTTTGCTCAGAAAGGCCGTCCATGTATCTGATGTGATTCCGCAGGAAAGGAGTCCACATCAGCAGGGAGCGAGAGCAGCTTAGAGTGGAGAGGTAGGCTTGTTGTATCGAGAGGGAAGTTTGAAGGGCCGGAATAGGTTTCAAATCGCAGTTCTCCTGGTTGTTTTGCTGATCACCGGGGCGGCGTCAGCCGCTGGCCGGAAAACGTCGCAGGAGGCCTCTGACCCCCCTGCGTCCCAGGTGAGGCAGGGAAAGAGCAAGTCCTCCGCTGCGGCGAAGCACTCGAGCCACTCGACTAGCTCGAGTGCCGGCAAGTCAACAGGCCACACGAAGTCCTCCCCCAGATCTTCGAGCAGGAAGAACTCAGCCACGGCAGCGAGGAAGGGACGCGCATCCCGGCCCACTGCGGAGAGCATCCGCTTGACGAGTGCCTTCCATGCCACGGAGCAACTGCGGCCGATGGCCCAGCAGCTGGCGGTATCTCGCTCGGCCCAGGCTTACAGCGGAGTCATTTCGTACGCGCGGTCGCATTCGGGTGACGCGGCGGCGACCGCGTATCTTGCCCTCGGTCACGCGTACATGCTGGATCGCCGCTATTCTGACGCCGCCACGATGTTTCGTCAGGCGGCGACCGCCGGCGATGCACTAGACGACTACGCGGATTACCTCGGCGCGCAGGCCGCGCTGCAGGCCGGTCATGGCGCCGATGCCTACGCTCTCCTTGATCGCTTCCCGGAGCGACACCCCGACAGTATCTTTGTCGCCAACGCACCTATGCTGTTGGCGAATGCCTACCTCCAGCAGAACAATCCCCAGGGCGCGCTCAAAGCCCTTGAGCCTTTGGCGAGCAGCCCACAGGCAGGGCATAGCGACTTCCGCTATACCCTCGGCCGCGCCTACCAAGTAGCTGGCGACGGCGCTCGTGCCGTGCCTATCTTCCGCAGCATCTATGCAAAGATGCCTTTGAGCGTCGAGGCCAGCCAGGCGCAGACGCAGCTTCAGGCAATGGGTGCAGGGCTGACCGCTGCCGAGCGGAAGGTTCACGCGGATCAGCTCTTCAACGCTAAACGTTATGCAGAGGCGGGTGCAGAGTACCACGCGATCTCCAAAAAGGATGCCAGCCTCAGTCAGGCCGATCGCGATGCGCTCGCCATCTATGCCGCTGTGTGCGACATGAAGCTCAAGCACATCAGCCGGCGCGAGGTGATGCGCCTGCCCAATACCAACGACGACAGCGCCGCGCTGAAGCTCTACATGCTGGCAGAGCTCTCGCGCAGCGACGGCGACCGCAGCGGTCATGACGCCATCATCGCCGAGATGATCAAGCGCTTTCCGTCCAGCCGATGGCTGGAGGAGGCACTTTACTCAGGCGGAAATATGTATCTGCTTAAGCATGACTCGCAGCAGGCGACCTATCACTACTCCACTCTGGTGCAGATGTTCCCCAACAGCACCTATGCGCCTTCGGCCCACTGGCGCTCGGCGTGGATGAACTACCGGCTACGGAACTACTCCGAGGCGGCGCGGCTGATGGATGAACAGATTCAGCGCTACGCAGGAGGCATCGAGGTTCCGGCCGCGATCTACTGGCGCGGTCGCATCTATGAAGACGAGGAGCGCAACCTCGGTCAGGCGGTGAACTACTACCGCGCGCTGCTCTCGGCCTACGTCAACTCGTATTACGCCGAGCTGGCGAAGAAACGCCTGCGCGTATTAGGCACGCAGCCAACGGTGTCACCCACTGCTGCTCTGAGCGCCGTCCACCCGCCGTCCGTGCCGCCGTTAAGCGCGGACCTGCCGGAGAACGAGCCGCACCTGATCAAGGCCCGGCTGCTCGCCAATGCTGCGCTGAATGAGTACATCGGCCCGGAGATTCAGGCCAGCCCCACCTCAGACGAGTGGGGAGCACTGGCTCAGGCCGAGATCTTCGCTTCGTATGGAGAGAACACGCGTGCCCTCCAGTCGTTGAAGCGCAGCGGAATCTCGTTCTTCTCACTTTCCATCGATCAGGTGCCGTCGATCTACTGGCAGTTGCTGTTCCCCAGGCCCTACTGGCCGGATCTGGCGTCGAACTCCGAGCGTAATGGGCTCGATCCTTTTCTGGTGGCATCGCTCATCCGGCAGGAGTCGGAGTTCAACCCGGGAGCGGTGAGTCGCGCCAATGCCTACGGCTTGATGCAGCTTCTTCCATCGGTTGGGAAATCGCTGGCGCGGAAGCAGGGAATCAAGGGCTTCAAGACACCGCAGCTCCTGAATCCCGCGACCAACCTGCAACTGGGCACGGAGAACCTGAAACAGGTGCTCAATCGCTTCGGCGGCCAAACCGAGTACGCCCTGGCAGCCTACAACGCCGGGGACGTTCCCGTGCGCCAGTGGACCTCAGAGGGCAACTACAAAGACATCGCCGAGTTCGTCGAGTCGATTCCATACACCGAGACCCGGGAGTACGTGCAGGCCATTGTGCGCAATCGGCAGATGTACCGCGCTTTGTACTCAGGGCATTAGCCGTACCAAAGCCAACAGGCTCGCCGTAAAGGAATCAACTCTGAATCGCTCACCGAAATGAGTCATTGACAGCGGTGGGGAATCCGTTATCTTATGCACCATAAGTGGTGCAACGCCATCGAGCCGGGAGGACTCTCAGCAGCCCTGAATCATCGCTCATGCAGGCACGCCGCAAGCGTGCATCGCAAACCCTGACAACCTTAGATAACGAGGCAGGATATGGTAGCGGAGCTCAATTTCCTTGAAGTATGGATACCGGAGCAGATGCAGCCGGGTACGCTTTTCGTGCTGGAGCAGGCCGGTGAGTTGGGGAAGGCAGAAAACCCCTATTGGGCTGTGCTCGCGTGTCCCTCTTGTGGGTCGCTGGGGCTGATTACCAGGCAGCAATGCGCGGGGTTAGAGTCGATGATCTGCGGTTCTGAGAACTGTTCGGCAGAGTACTTCCTCGAAGAAGGTCACATCCGCTATCGCCCGACGAATTAGCATTCGACGCTACTCGTGGCGAAGGGCTTCGACAGGATCCATCCGTGACGCGCGCACGGCAGGCAGCAGGCCGGAGACGATTCCGACTGCGGCCAGAATGCCGAAGGAGATCAGCATCACGCTCGGAGAAGCCCTCAGCACGATATCGCCCTCGTGGTTGGCCGTCTTGTAGATGTCCGAGTAGAGCGGCATCGGCGGAACCAGATACCCCACCACGATCGCTACAACCATACCGATTGCTCCCGCGATGAAGGTAAGCGTGAGGCTTTCGAGAAGAAACTGCGAGAGAATATCTCTTCTCTTCGCACCGAGGGCCTTCAGTAAGCCGATCTCACGCGTCCTCTCCGTCACCGAAACAAGCATGATGTTCATGACGCCAACGCCTCCAACGCCGAGTGTCATGGCTCCGATGATTCCCAGCAGAAGCTCGAGCGCAGTGCTGAACTGCATGATTTCCTGTGAGTCCTCGACCGTGTCCCACGTAGGAGCGGCCTTGTCGTCCTTAGGGTCGAAGTGGTGGCGGCTTGCGAGGACGGCGCGGACCGCCTGTATCGCCTTGATATGCAGATCGGGTGAGCTGGGCTGGAAGACGATGCTGCCGGGATCGCGCTGGTCGGCCAACAGACGCATCATGCCGAAGGGGATGAAGGCATTTTCATTGTCAGGCCCGTTGTTTGACGAGTCCTGAATCTTGTTCCGCAGAACACCAATGACCTGAAAGACGTGACCCTCGATCTCGACCGTTTCGCCTACAGGTGGATAGCCGTTGAAGAGCTTCTGCGCGGCATGCGGCCCGAAGATGACGACCTGGCGATGTTCCGTAAAGTCTGCCGGCTCAAAGTAGCGTCCCTCCTCGATGTTGAGCCTGCGCATTCCGCCATAGGGATATTCGATGGCCTTAGTCGAGATATTCACGACCTTGGGCCCGTACTTGAAGCTGAAGCCGTCGTCAGTCTCGGAACTGACAGCGGTGAGGAAAGGAACTGTGTCGCGAACGGCCTCAGTATCGCCGTCGAGGAACTTGACCTTCTTGCCGGAGCGCTCCCCGCCGGCCTGCATGCTCGTCTGGCCGCCCCACATCATGATGACGTTGTCGCCGAGGCCCATGAAGCCGTTGAGGACCTCCTCGCCGAGGCTCCTGCCATAACTGAGCAGAAGGACGACGGTCACGAGTCCCCAGATGATGCCGAGCATCGTCAGGCCGGAGCGCAGACGGTTTCTGAGCAGGGAGGCGATGCATTGGCTGATAATCTCGCGTACGTTCATTTGCTACTCCGTCCTGAGGCATTCCATGGGGCTGAGGTTGGCGGCGCGTAGCGCAGGATAGGTCCCCGAAAAGAGCGTGATCGCCGTCAGCGTCACGAGCGAGGAGACGATGGCGGCCAGTGAGATGACGGGATGGGGAACAAAGTCGGGCAGTGGAACCAGCCGCAGCAGAAGGCAGACGCCGACGCCGAGCGCCAGTCCGGTGATGCCGCTCACGACGGTGATGATCGCCGACTCCACCAGAAACTGCCGCCGGATATCTGTGGCCGTCGCGCCGATGGCCTTGCGAATGCCGATCTCTCGCGTGCGTTCGGTGACGGCGACCAGCATGATGTTCATCACACCGATGCCGCCGAGAGCGAGCGTAAGCAGAGCGACCGCACCGAAGAACAGGGTCATCACCCCGAAGATGCGCTCGGTAAACTTCGAGCCTTGGAGAGTGTCCCATATCCACAGGGCCTCTTTGTCGTTAGGGTCGTAGTGATGGCGCTCAGCGATGATGCGGGTGACCTGGTCGAGCGCCTTCTCGTGCAGATCGGGAGAGACGGGTTCGACGACGATATTGTTGACGTAGCCTCGTATTACGCCCGGCCGCTCAGGTGGCGGAAAGTCGCGGGCCATCGCCGAGTAGGTCGTAAAGAGCTGTGTGTTGTCCGGCCCGCTGCCGTAGCTGCCGTTCTGCTTCTTCTTGGCGAGCACGCCGATGACGATGTACCGGTAGCCGTTGACCATCAGGGGCTCGCCGATGACTGGCTTGCCGGGGAAGAGCTGCCGGTTGGCGTCGGCACCGAGAAGGATGACGCGCGCGCCCTCGATCTCGTCCTGCTCGCTCATCAGCCGGCCCTGCTCGACCTTGAGCGAGCGGAAGCGCTGATACTCCGGCCACACGCCACGGATAGGCCGGTTGGCGGCGTTCCACTGGCTGACCTCGGCGACGCTGCGCCGCAGCTCGGGGCTCACGGTCTTCACCAGCGAGGCTTGCTGCTGGATGGCAATGGCGTCGTCGATTGAGAGCCGGACGTAGCGGCCTGCGGCGTATCCTCCCGCCTGCATGCCCGTCTTGCCGCCGAAGAGGATGGCGATATCGGTGCCGATGGAGCGCAGATGCTCCTTCTGGTCCTCGTTGAAGCCGATCCCCAGCCCTACCAGCAGAATGACCGAGGTGATCCCCCAGACGATGCCGAACATCGTGAGAAAGCTGCGAAGTTTGCTCTCCCATAGGGCGGAGAGTGTCTGCTTGAAGATCTCGCGAATAGGCATAGACCGGGCCGATGGAGAAGATTTGGAATCTGACCTCTATATACGGAGCAGCGTGCCCGGAGGTTCCTTGAGCAGGGCGGGGTGCCCGATACGTTAGCATGGGTTAGCAGAGATTCCGTTCTCTAGCCCGGATGGTGAAATCGGCAGACACAGCGGACTTAAAATCCGCAGACCCTAACCGGTCGTGGGGGTTCAAGTCCCCCTCCGGGCACCATAAATGCTACTAATCGACGATTTGGGGCGTAGCGTCAATTTGGTCAGCATGGTGAACGTGACCAATTTCGTGACTTACCTGTGATTCCTGCTGGTTCAAACGGAAATCAAAATGCTTGCATGGGTGGTAAACGCGTCGGTGCTGGGCGCAAGTCAAGTGCGTCCAAACTAAGTCAAGCAAAATCAATCTTCAGGCTCTCACTTGCTTTCCAAAACGACACGGCCATAGAGCGGCTGCGTCGGACGCGCGTCGTTCCTGTACAGTTTCGAGAACTGCTCGATCTCCGCAGCCGAAACGGACACAGGATGTTTAAGTACGAACCACGTCACGTTTTCACTGCAAGGAGGAGTAGTGAGGGAACCCAAAAAGGTGTAGTAGCTGTGATCTGAGGGAAGCAACCCATCTGCGTCGATCTGGACATCCTTCTCAGATTCTATTTTTTCCTTTTCCTTGGGCAGGGCCTTCCATATTGTGCGGACCATAGCGTTGTCTTCTCCCTTCTCCAGAAGAACTGCCACTACCGCCGCATTGCCTTTCTCGTCGGCGTGCACCAGATGTACCGTCATCTCATAGCCCTTGCCGTTGATCTTTTCCTCGCTTGGCCTGTGGAAGTGGAATTGCTTGAGCTCGTATCGATTACCACCCACTGTGATGAAACTCCCGGGGCTGTAAATAATCATGATCGTGTGGCCGTTATCGACGATATTCAACGTCGAGGGCTTGTAATCGAACTGGATGGCCGGAAGGTTGGCCTTTTGCGGATTGTGGATATCAATAGGTGACTGGCGATGCCCATTCTTGCACGGAGCAAACTCCGGCTTAAGCTCACCCCAATGACTAGGCCCTCGCGACGCACCATAATCCCATGTATGTTCAGGACTCGCATGCTCCTGCGCTCCGCTCGCGGCTGTTAACCCAAACGCGCAACCGACGATCGTAAGGAGACGATGGTTCCGGCAACGCATATCAACACCCCCGACAGCGAGAATGCTAGAAAGTCGCAACTCCGGTGCTTCTGATCTGATGAGGGGTTTCCCCAATAACCATCATGGATAAACGGCCGGTCGTTATCTGCCTTGCTCTAGCCGTCCTGCACACCCACGCCTACGCCCAGTTCACCGACCCGCGAACGTACCAGAACACACCTGTGGGGATCAATCAGCTCGAGCTGGCCTACGCCTATGTTCGCTCCAATACTTCGATCGATACTTCCTTCATGGTCTCAGGAGCAAAAATTCAATCTCAACCAGGGTCTCATCGACTATACGCGCTATTTCGCATTTCTTCATCGCATGGCCTGGGTTGAAGCCAGCGTCCCCATCGCCAACCTCAGCGGCTCCATCACTGGCACCGACATCACTGGATCAACCACCGGCACCGGCGACTCCGGCTACACCGCAGCCATACTCCTCAAAGGAGGCCCGGCGCTCAGCCCGGAGCAATTCGCAAACGCCCAGACCACCACTTCCATCGGCCTGAGCCTCTCCATCACCGCACCCACCGGCCAATACGATCCCAACAAGCTTCTCAACCTCGGTTCCGATCGATGGTCGTTCAAGCCCGAACTTGCCATCTCCAAGCCATTCGGGCCCGAGCAGCGTTGGGTATTCGACGCCTACGCCAACACCTATCTCTACACAGACAACACCTCGTATCGTGGCGCAGAAGTCTTGCGACAGCGAGCGCTCCTCGGCCTCGAGGGACACCTCAGTTACACCTTCAACAACACCATATGGGCCTCTCTCGATACCCGGTACTCCTTTCGAGGCGACACCACTGTCAGCGGGGCGTCAATCAGGACAATCCGCAGCGAAATTTCATCTTAGGCAGCGAGCTTGTCGTCTCCCCAAACTCCCGAAACTCATTCACCTTCGAATTCGCCAAAGCAGCCATCCACAAAAACGGCCCATCCCTCACCGGCTTCACTGTGAAGTATGACTACACCTGGGGAAAGGACTACAGATAAAAGAATTGTTCTCGCAACTGGCTCTAACAGACCAAGCCACTCATTGACCCTGAACAAGAAGCCTTGTTTGGCGACTTTGGCGAATGATCGGTTGATAGGTCGTGGGAGCGACGTTATAATTCGTGTCCGGCATTGGCAGATCGGACAAATTGGCATGGACATTGAGGCAGGAGGCCGCCGTCTATGATCCCCATACCGAACGATGTGAAGCAGGGCTCGCCTACGATGACGAAGGCAGCTCTTCAAGAGAAGGTGACCGACTTCTCTCTGGTTATGGGTGGTCCGATCTTCCAATTGTTTCGGAAGGCACATCTCACGGGAGATCACCTGGAGCTTCTGCACCGGCGTCTACTTACGATCATCTCAATCGCGTGGCTGCCGATGCTGGTCCTCGACCTTGTTGCTTCTCGACCTGGTATCCCGGGCCGGCTTACCTTTTTTCATGATGTTGAGGTCCAGGCCCGTTTTCTGGTTGCCCTTCCAGTGCTGATTATGGCCGAGTTGATTGCTCATTCGCGCCTACGCCCTGCTGTGCAGCGATTCGCGGAGCGGCGAATTGTCAGGGGAGAAGACCTGCCGCGTTTTGAGGCGGCGATCGAGTCGGCAGTCAGGCTGCGAAATTCCATCCCTGTCGAACTGGCGCTTCTTATCTCGGTTTACACGCTTGGACTGTGGCTCTGGAACAGCCGATTCGGCATCGAGTCTCCAACCTGGTATGCGAACCCAGGCGGCCGTTGGCATCTGACCCCCGCCGGTTGGTGGTACGTGTTTGTCAGCATCCCGATCTTACAGTTTGTGCTTCTGCGCTGGTATTTAAGGTTCTTCATCTGGTATCGCTTTCTCTGGCGGGTGTCGAAACTGAACCTGCATCTGGTTCCCATCCATCCCGATCACAGCGCAGGGCTCGCTTTCCTGGGTAAGAGCGCATACGCCTTTGGTCCAATTCTCTTTGCTCAGGGCGCTATGCTGGCGGGCCTGGTGGCGAGCCGTGTCCTATACAGAGGGGAGAGCCTGTTGTCGTTCAAGCTGCAGATGGGAGGCTTTGTCGCCTTTTTCGTCCTGGCGATTCTGGGGCCGCTCCTGATGTTTACCCCCAGGATGGCAGCCGCAAAACGAAAGGGACTGGCCGATTACGCCCAGGTCGCGCAGGGTTACGTCGACAGATTTGAAGAGAAATGGGTTCTTAATACACCGCCGTCGGAAGAGGTCCTGGGATCTGGCGACATTCAGTCTCTCGCTGATTTGAACAACAGCTATGACATTGTTCGCGGTATGCGCGCCGTTCCGTTCGGACTTGATGACATCTCCCGCTTAGCCGCGGCGACCGCTGCTCCCCTCGCACCACTCCTGTTAACGACCTTCTCTCCGGAAGAACTCATCATTCGGCTCGTCAAGATCGTGTTCTGAAGATATCGAGATCCGTATGTCCACTTTGTTCATTTCGTCGTATCAGAACCCGACGTGAGCATCTCAATGTGGAGACAGTGTATGCGCCGATTCCATCCAGTCATTCTCCCGGTTCTGCTCCTGAGCGTGATCCTCCTCGATGGCTGTAAGGAGCTTATTCCACGCGACACGTCGAGCCTGCTGATTCCCAGCCTGCGCCGGTCGGAGATATTTGGTCTTGTGGCGGGTTTTGGGACGACCTTCGCCGCTGTGCCGGACATGATCGCAATGTTCAGGCGCCGGTCAAGCGCGGGCATGAATCCGAGAATGGCCGCGATCATCGGCGTCTTTCAGATCCTTTGGATCTACTACGGGCTTCTGATTCTGTCGCGGCCGGTGGTTGTATGGAACACGATCGGCGTGTTGATCAATTTCCTCAACGTCTGGGCGTATCGCCACTTTGCCCGCAAGGAACAGGCAGCGGATCAGTCTGGGAGTTGACGGGATACGTGGCCAATCGAGACGTGGCCAGCGTCATGATTTCATATGGCTCTCAGTTACAGTCCACTGGGTTCATTTCTTCTCATCAGAGCTCGACGTGAGCATCTCTTTGATTGCGCGCTTGTCTGTTGCGTAGTTGCCATGGGCCGAGGTCGGATTCTCAAACAACCATAGCCAGTGAGTTGAGTTTCTGACGTTGTAGTTTTCGACGTGAATGTCATCCAGTGCGGGAACTGTCCAGGTAAGCAAGTCGCTCGGATCATTCAATGCAACGATTCGTGGAGGCTTGCACTCCTGCGGAGCGCTGGGGAGTGACTTGAGATATTCGCACCGAACCTTTCCCCAATCCTGGAGATGCGTCGCGATATTTCTTTCCGAAGGTCCGTCCAAACCAACTAATTCCAGCAATCGGAGTTGATTCGCGAAGAAGACCACCAGGGAAGTGCGTTTCAATATCTCCTGAAGGTCGCTTCGAGTTTCTTCCGCAGTAGCCGTCTTCCCAGTTGTTTGATCCATATCGAGGGCCGAGAAGATCAGATAACTTCCCAGGCTATGGGAGACAATCACGAATTCCTGATTGGCCCGGGCTCTGGTTGCGTCAGCTTGGGAGGTAGTGGGCGCGTCCGCAAGCGATTTCAGAATCAATTGGCGGATCCCGTCGAGAACATAAGCTCGAAGCGGGCCGAGCGCCATCACGGCGTCGGAGAATGCCCAGTCCATCAAATCGCTCTTCAACTGTCGATTGGCCCTGGCACCTCGCGCGGGGAGCTGGCGAAGACGCGTGGCCTCATCCTTGGAGATCCAGTCGTACGACTTGAATCGCTGTGCAACACCGGCATTCGGTTCACGAGTGGAGCAGGTATCAATTCGTGCTTTGCTTGGAGCGACAAGGGAGGCGTCAGCAGCGATGATCTGACGGCATTTGAGCGAGAAGGTCAGTGGCCACCAATTCAGCTCGTCCACGTACAAGGCTGGGCCAGTGGAGCGAGCGAGTAGAAAGTGAACGGCATAAGGGGCTGCCGCATGCCATTCTTCCTGGCTCTTCCAAACCGGCTCGTCCATGTACTCGAGCGCCGGAACTGACGCATCTGGTCGAAACTCATCCCGGTCGGCGTAGTCCCACTCGCCAATTGGGGTGCCCTCAGGGGTCGTGCAGTCCTTCAGATAGTCGCAGATGCTCTTTCTAAGCGCCCGCGAGTCGCGATCCTTAGGGCCGTCGGATCCAATCCCGTGAATGTAGAAGATGTGTATTTCCTTGCCCTCAGAATGACGCAGCTCCTCCCCGAAAGACTTTGGCGATTGGGAAGGCACAGCAGGAGCAGGGGTGGACTGAGCGGGGCAGGAGAGCGCCGGGACGCAACAAAGGAATAGGGTCAACGCCCAAAAGGTTTCTTTGACTGTTGCGTGGCTTCCGGCAGACAGTCGATCTGACTCGCCGTTTTGGCCGTGCATTCCTTTCATGGCTCCTCCAGGAGAAGAACAAGAACAGCTGCGCGAAGATCCCGGGTTCATTATCAGCTACGCCGTAACGCTATGGCCCATGTTGTTGACAGTGGTCGGAGGAAATAGAGGCCCGATATATCCCCGCAATGTTGAGTACCCGATGATTGACCTTGGGTTGGACGGCATCATTTCTGCAATAGGCCTTGAATTGCTAGATCGCCAGTTATTTCCCGGGGGGAATCCATGCCGACAGTCTCAGATTAAACAGTGAGCGTGACCAATTCCGCGACCAACCGCCCCCGAATTGGCCGTCACCGAACCTCACCGACCAAACCGGTCGAACGAGCGAAGCCGCTAAGAACACTGGGATTTCAATAAAATGGTATTGTGCCGAAGGGGACTTAAAAATCCGCAGACCTTAACCGGCCGAGGGGGTTCAAGTCCCCCTTCCGGACACCAGGCATAAGGACGTCACAGGCATGGCATTGTCAGCAGCGCAGATGGCAGTTGGGACGAAGCGTTCAAATCCGGTGATCTATGGCCGTTTTCTGATTTTGATCGCAGGTCTGGGTGGCCTGCTGTACGGAATCGATGTAGGGATCATCGCCGCTGCGCTGCTCTATCTCGGTAAGACTGTGAGCCTTACCGTCGCGCAGACCTCGATGATCGTCGCGGCGGTGCTGGGCGGCAGCACGATCTCATCGCTTATCGGCGGCTTTCTCGCCGACTGGCTGGGCCGCAAGCGAATGATGATCGGCAGCGGGCTGCTTTTTGTCGTGAGCGTGGGGATGATTGTGTCGTCGCACGGCTTTGTCCTTCTGCTGCTGGGGCGACTATTACAGGGAGTGAGCGGTGGCGTGATTGCGGTGGTTGTGCCGCTCTATCTGGCCGAGTGTCTCAGCGCCAAGAGTCGCGGCCAGGGCTCTGCAATCTTCCAGTTCATGCTGACGGTGGGGATTGTCGTCGCCGCGCTCACCGGTCTCTACTACACGACACATGCCGAGGCGGCCATCGCAGCGGCGGCAGGAAATCAGGTCCTGATTTACGCAGCAGAGAACCATGCCTGGAGAGGGATGTTCCTCTCGGTCATCTATCCCGGCTTCGTCTTCTTCCTGGGGGCGTTCTTCCTGAGTGAGAGCCCGCGGTGGCTCTTCCGCAAAGGGCGCAAGCAGGAGACCCTCGCTGCGCTGCGCCGCTCCTCTTCGGAAGAAGATGCACAACTGCAGTTTCGCGAAATGGAGGAGCTTGCGGCTGAGAGCCAGGAGAAGGCTGCGGTGCCTGGCGCAACAGACTCCCTGCTCCGGCGGAAGTACGTCTTCCCATTCCTGCTAGCCTGCGTGATTCTGGCGTGCAATCAGGCGACGGGAATCAACTCGATCCTCGCCTACTTAGTGCTGATCCTCAGACAGGCAGGCATGAGCGCGGCGCACTCGACCCAGGGGGACTTCGCCGTAAAGCTACTCAACTGCGTGATGACCATCGTCGCGGTGGCCTTGATCGACCGGCGTGGGAGGAAGTTTCTGCTCACGCTGGGAACCGCCGGCATCGTCGTCGCGCTCACGTTCGTGGGCTTCTCCTTTCACCGGGTTGAGTCGCAGCACACGGACGTGAAGGCACAGATGCAGGCTGCCGTGAAGGACAACGCGCTGACGATTCCTATCAGCGAGGTTCGCGCGGAGAGCGGGATCGAGCAAACGCGCGCCTCCGTGCTCACCGTGCTGTACTCCTACGGCGACGGAGAGCGAGTCGCCTCGGTGCTGAGCGACGATAAAGATCCTGTTCTGCGCATCGAACCGGAGACGAAGCAGACATCGTCCCAGTCGCAGACGCCCGCCCCATTGATCATCGAACGCGCAACATGCGGCCCGGTCCCTTCAGGGATGACCGGCTGGCTCATCACGGTGGGCATCGCGCTGTTTATTGCGAGCTATTCGGTGGGACCTGGTGTTGTAGTGTGGCTTACGCTCTCGGAACTGATGCCGACGCGAATCCGCTCGGCGGGCATGGGGATCGCGCTGCTTCTGAATCAGGGAGTCTCGACGCTGATCGCCGGGATCTTCCTGCCTGTCGTCGGGCACCATGGCTACTACGCGATGTTCCTCTTCTGGGCGGGGTGCACGGTCGTCTACTTCGTTACGGCTGCGTTCTTTCTTCCGGAGACCAAGGGCAAGACGCTGGAGGAGATCGAGCGATACTTCGACGCAGACAGGCACGCGCAATCGCAAACGACTTAGCGTCGCAGCATTTTGCGCCGAGAGACTCGCCCCAGGTGTAAGGAATTCCGAGGTCGCCCGTCCTTAGTATGGTAAGGAGGGGTAACAGGATGGCGACAGATCCGGTCTGCGGGATGCAGGTTGATGAGGAGAAGGCGAAGTGGTCGACCGAGCATGGGGGCACGCGGTGGTTCTTCTGTTGCCAGTCATGTCTGAAGAAATTTGAAAAGGAGCCGCGGCAGTTCGACGGCTCGCAGCCCAAAGCTGCGGTGGGGTTGGTGTCGATTGCGTCGGCGGCGCCGAAGCCGATTGCACCGCTATCTGCCCCTGCAGGAGCCCAGTACACGTGTCCAATGCACCCCGAGGTGCAGTCGGAGAAGATGGCAGCCTGCCCGAAGTGCGGGATGGGGCTTGAGCCTGCGACGATAGCCCCGAGCCGCGTGGAGTACACCTGCCCGATGCACCCGGAGATCGTGCGGGATGGGCCGGGAAGCTGCCCGATCTGCGGAATGGCTCTGGAGCCGAAAGAAGCGACCGGCGAAGAGGAAAATACTGAGCTTGAGGATATGACGCGGCGGCTCTGGGTGGGCGCGCTGCTGACGCTGCCACTGCTGATCGTGATGGTGCTTGAGCTTGCGGGCGGCGTCCGCTGGCTTCAAGGCCCCTGGCTCGGATGGGCAGAGCTGGCGCTGGCGACTCCGGTGGTGCTTTGGTGCGGCTGGCCGTTCTTTGAGCGCGGATGGGGCTCCGTGGTGTATCGCAGCCTGAATATGTTTACGCTCATCGCGATTGGCACTGGCGCGGCTTATCTGTACAGCGTGGTAGCCGTCACAGCGCCGGGGATATTCCCGTCCTCATTCCGTGAAAGTAATGGGAATCTGGGACTCTACTTCGAGTCCGCAGCGGTCATTACGGTGCTCGTGCTGATGGGGCAGGTGCTGGAGCTCAAAGCCAGAGGACGCACTGGCGCTGCGATCCGCGCGCTGCTCGGGCTGGCTCCGAAGACGGCGCGCAGGATTGCGCAGGACGGGACCGAGAGTGACGTTCTCCTGGCCGAGGTGCAGGTCGGCGACCGCCTGCGGGTCAGACCGGGCGAGAAGGTCCCCGTGGACGGCGTCGTAATCGAAGGGCACAGCTCGGTCGACGAGTCGATGGTGACGGGAGAATCCGTGCCGGTCGAAAAGACCGAGGGCGAACGTGTCGTGGGCGGCACTGTGAACGGAACCGGCAGCCTGGTCATGCGCGCCGAAAGGGTTGGGTCGGAGACGCTGCTGGCGCAGATCGTGAAGATGGTCGGCGAGGCGCAGCGTTCACGGGCGCCGATCCAGCGGCTGGCCGACCATGTCGCCGGATACTTCGTTCCCGCGGTACTCGCCGTGGCGGCGATTGCATTTGCCGCGTGGGCGATCTGGGGGCCGGAGCCGCGGCTGGCTCACGCGCTGATCAACGCCGTCGCCGTGCTGATGATCGCCTGCCCCTGCGCCCTCGGCCTGGCCACCCCGATGTCGATCATGGTCGGGACGGGACGTGGCGCGACCGAGGGAGTGCTGGTGCGAAACGCCGAGGCGCTTGAGTCCCTCGAGAAGGTCGACACCATCGTCCTCGACAAAACCGGAACCCTGACTGAAGGGAAGCCTCGCCTGACCGTCGTTGCGCCTGCGGAGGGATTCGATGAGACAACCCTGCTGCGTCTGGCGGCGAGCCTCGAGCGCGGCAGCGAGCATCCGCTCGCAGCGGCAATCGTCAAGGGAGCCGAGCACAGGATGATTCTGCCGCAACAGGCAACGAACTTCGTCTCAGTGACCGGCAAGGGCGTGACGGGAGTCGTCGAGGGCAGGCGTGTCGCAGTAGGGACTGCGGCTCTCCTGCGAGATCAGGGACTCGACGCGGGCGATCTGGAGAAAGACGCCGAGGCTCTGCGGCAAAACGGGCAGACAGTTGTGCTCGCGGCAGTGGATGGGCGCGTGGCAGGGCTGCTTGGTGTTGCCGATCCAGCCAAGCCTTCGTCGGCAAAGGTCGTGGAGACGCTGAAGCGGGATGGCCTGAAGATGGTGATGGTGACCGGCGACAACCGCACGACTGCCTCCGCGCTCGCCGCTCAACTCGGAATCGAGTTTGAGGCTGAAGTCCTGCCTGCGGGCAAGGCCGAGGTGATCAAGCGGCTGCAGTCGCAAGGCCGAAAGGTCGCCATGGTGGGGGACGGCGTGAACGACGCTCCCGCGCTCGCGCAAGCCCAGGTAGGCATCGCCATGGGAACCGGCACTGACGTTGCAATGATGGCCGGAGGCATGACGCTGGTAAGCGGCGATCTTCGCGGACTGCTCCGGGCAAGACGTCTGAGCCAGCGCGTCATGAAGAACATCCGGCAGAACCTCTTCTTCGCCTTCATCTACAATGCGCTCGGCGTACCGCTGGCGGCAGGAGTGCTCTATCCGGTCTCCGGCCTGCTGCTGAGCCCGATGATCGCGGCTGCTACGATGAGCTTCAGCTCAGTCTCGGTGATCGCAAATGCGTTGAGGCTGCGAAGCGTGAAGTTGTAACGGCTAGTTCCTACCGTGGACCCGGTGCCAGACCGGTTCTTAGACCGGTGGAAGCGCATCGACCACCGCCAGGCCTTCAGGCGGATGAAAGGTGAAGTCGGCGTCTTTGGTCGGGATGTTCTCTTCGTAGGCCGAGAAGGCGAACTCCGTAACGGAGCCATCGATCTCTTCAAGACGCATCCGATTGATCGTGCCAGCCGGCGAAACCCAAAGGGTCAGCAACCGCACTCTCTGCTCCATTCCCTTAGGAACTCCGGTGATCAGAAAGCCATTGTTATCAGGCGATACCGCGAGATTATCCAGCTCTTTTTTGAGCTGCGTGTGACCTAGAAGAAAGCGCAGCGGAGAGCGCAGATCGTCGAGTTGTTTCGCCGGCGTGCGTTCCACCTGAGCGTCGCCGGGAGTGTAGAACCAGGCATATTTGCCGTCGAGCACAAAGAGCTTGCCGGCCGGTAGGTCGTAGCTCCAGCGCATGCGGCCAGGTTTCTTGAGCAGCAGCGTGCCGGACTCTGTCCGGTCGAGGCCCATGCCGGAGTAGTGCTCGGTGTAGCGGGCCCGAAGCGATGTGAGGTGGTTGTAGTGATCGTCAACCTTGCGGACGATGGCCGGATCGGCCTTGTCCGCCTGCTGCGCACGAACGAGTCGAGCGCAGCAGGGAAGGACGAAGGCTACTGCGAGCAGCAACGATGCAGGTCGCATTACTGGATAGGCTGGGTGCAGTTGGTGCCGCCCGCTGGATCGAAGGTGACGTGGTTATTCTCGTCGGTGCAGAAGCCGCGATCACCGGACTTGCCGACGGAACTGGGAACAGCCGTGATCTGGTAGGAGGTATACATGTCCTGGTTGTTGACGGTCACTTTGCTGCAGTTGGTGATCGCGAAGGTGTAGCCGGCCTTGAAGCCGGTGGCAAGCGCGGGCTCAATGAGCTGCGCCGCCTGGGCCGAGGGAGCTCCGGACTTCGGGTCACCGCCGAGCTGCTGCAGCGAGCAGGAGAAGCCGTTGGCCGGGTACGCCGAGTTGTACTGCAGCTCTGCCTGGCCAATCGTCCGCAGCGACTGCACCGCCGAGGTCTCATTGGCCTGCTTGCGCAGCTTCAGAAGCTGAGGCACTGCGAGCGTCATCAGGATGAGCATTACCGACATCACAATGAGCAGCTCGATCAGGGTAAAGCCTTCTTCGCGGTTCATCTCAGGGCGGATCGCGGCAGGGCGGTTCATCTTTATCATGGTCTCAGTGGTCCTTACTCCCAACAACACAACACTTTATCAGCAGGCGAGGTCTTCGCGCTCAATCTTCAGCGAGCCGAGGTTCCCGAGCAGCGTCAGCGCAAGGGCCTCGGGGCGGAAGAGCTTCTGCGCTATCGACTGCACGGACTCCGGCGTGACGGCGTCGATCTCACGAGTGATCTCGTCGACGCCGAAGAACCGGCCGAAGTACATCTGCTGCCGGGCGAGGTTCGACATACGGCTGGAGGAGCTCTCGAGGCCGAGGACAATATTGCTCTTGAGCTGGTCCTTGGCGCGCTTGAGCTCCGACATGCTGACAGTCACTTCCTTAAGACGCCGCAACTCGTTGAGCGTAAGCTCGAGCACGTGGCGGGTCTTATCGGCGGCGATGCCCGCGTAGATGGCGAGCAGCCCGGTGTCGCGGAAGGGATTCATCTCGGAGAAGATCGAATAAGCCAGGCCGCGGTCTTCGCGGATCGTCTGGAACAGGCGCGAGCTCATGCCGCCGCCCAACATGCTGTTGAGCAAATAAACAGAGTAGCGCTCGGAATCATTGACCGGAGGAGCCGTGACGCCGAGGCAGAGCTGCACCTGCTCAAGCGACTTCTTCCGGCGCAGCGTGATGTGCGGCGTGGCCCGAGGAGTTTCGAACCGCGGAGGAGCCTGGGAGCTCAGGGCCGAGAGCGAGCGGAACTGCTCCTCCACCTGCGCGACGAAGCTGTCGTGCTCGAGATTGCCAGCGGCCGAGAAGACAATATTCCCCGGTGTAAAGCGACCCGCGTAGTAGTCGAAGAGAACCTGTTGGTTGAAGCTGGAGACGGTCTTCTTGGTGCCGAGGATGGGGCGGCCGAGCGGAGCGCCCTTCCAGAAGTTCTGCGTGAAGATCTCGTTGACGAGGTAGTCGGGGTTGTCCTCGTCCATCTTGATCTCTTCGAGGATGACACCCTGCTCGCGCACCAGCTCCTCAGGCGTGAAGGTGGGATGCAACACAAGGTCGGCGAGGATATCGAGGGCAGGGGCGACGTTTTCGTCGAGGACCTTGATGTTGAAGCAGACGGTCTCCTTACCGGTGAAGGCGTCGAGATTGCCGCCGATCGAATCCACCTCGCGGGCAATCTGCTGGGAAGAGCGCGAGGTCGTGCCCTTAAAGACCATGTGCTCGATGAAATGCGAGATCCCGTTGACCTCAGGGAACTCATCGCGCGAGCCGGAGTTGATCCATGCGCCCATGGACACACTGCGGAGATGAGGCATACTCTCGGTCAACACCGTGAGGCCGTTGGGGAGGGTAGTCGTACGGATGTTGCGAGATGTGCCTCGGGTGAGGTCGGTCTCTTCGATCAAGGTTGCTGCCATGCGTCTCCTTACCCTTTTATTGTTTCACAAGGGAGTGGGACAATGGGTGAGGCGGTTATATCAGATCCGGCCGCAAAATAGCTAGTCTTTAGCATGAAGAGTTATGGTTTATGTCACAGAAAATAAAGGATGTTAAAAAATCATGTGGCCCTGAGTCCAAGGCCCTCTTCGGGATGCTCCCGGACGAGCTGGGCGGGCTGATGGCTGAGCTGGGCCAGAAGGGGTATCGCGCGACCCAGATAGCTGAGGCCCTTTATCGTCAGCGGGTTACAGGATTGGACGGGATGACGGCCCTCCCAGCCACGCTCCGGGGCCAGCTAGAGGCTGCAGGGTATTCGGTGGGACTGCCGGAGATCGTCCAGACGGCTCGCTCAGGGGACGGGACGGAGCGCTATCTCATCCGGCTGGCCGATGGCGAGACTGTCGAGACGGTCTGGATGCCCGATGGCGATGGCGGCGAGCGCGGAGACGGAAGCGAGGCATCGCTCGAAGAGGAGGTCGCCGAAGGACTCGAAGGGAATGCCTCGGAGTTTGGAGAACAGAGGCGGGACCTGCGAAACCTGGGAGCGCTCGAGCAGAGCGGTTACAGTCGCGCGACCATCTGCATCTCGAGCCAGGTAGGGTGCGCGGTGAACTGCCAGTTCTGCCTGACGGCGAAGCTGGGCATCAAGCGGAACCTCACAGCAGGCGAGATCGCCGGGCAGGTCGCGGCCGCGCTGAACCGTCACGGCGTCAAGATCGGTAAGGACCGGATCAACCTCGTCTTCATGGGGATGGGCGAACCCTTCCTGAACTACGACGAGTTCATCCGCAGCGTGCACCTGCTCGTCAGAAGCATCGGGATTCCCGAGTCAAGGATGACAGTCTCGACGAGCGGAATCGAGCCGTCGATCCGAAAGTTCGCCCATGAGCCGCTGCGCCCGAAGCTCGCGCTCAGCCTGAACGCCTCCAACGACGTCGTGCGGGAGCAGATCATGCCGATCACGCGGAAGTGGAAGATCGGCGACCTGCTTGACGCCGTGAGGACCCTTCCACTGGGCAAGCGCGAGTGGGTCACGTTTGAGTACGTTCTGCTGGGAGGCGTGAACGACCAGCCCGAGCACGCGCGCGAGGTACTGGAACTGCTCAAAGGGATGAAGGCCAAGGTCAACTTAATCGTCTGGAACCCGGGGCCCGGAATCGCCTATACGCAGCCAAAGCCGGAGGACGTCGCCGTCTTCCAGAAGATGCTGATCGACGGCGGAATGCCAACGTACATCCGGCGTCCTCGGGGGCGCGATATCTACGCCGCCTGCGGGCAGCTCAAACGAACGGTGAGCGAGGAGCAGCCGCAGTTGGTGGAGATCCGATGAGACCTCCGTTCAGCGTGGGCTTTGTCGTCGCGTCCGAGCGGGCACTTGGCTGCCTCTTCAGCTTCTATAGCCTGATGTTACTGGTCTACGGATTCTATGGCCTGCTCCATTCAGCGCTGACTCGGGTTCTCGGCTCCTTCGGGCTTGCCGTGCTCCTCGCGGCATCTGCGGCTGGGTGCTTCTACACCAGCGCCGCGTTCCTCAAAAGACAGCGCTGGGCATGGAGTGCCTCATGGGCGGTTGGGCTGTTTGTCGCAGCGGTCGGAAGCTTCTTCCTCTGGCAGTCATCGCATCGCTGGCCAGGCGGGCACGGCGAAGTCAGTCTGCTCGTCGGACTCGTCTCGCTGCTCCTTGCACTGATCGGGCTTCTCTTGCTTATCCTGCCGCAGACGCGACGATACGTTCACTCTGCCCAGGCCTAGGGCACGCAGTGCCTCCATCATCCATGCGCGGACTGACTCGTCGTATTGTTCGCTACCTGCTGCGGCGTCGCAAGTGAGAGCAGTGCCTCAGCCACGCGATCGTAGTCGTGACGCAGCACATCTCCTTCGTGGACGAAGTTGCCCGTAACTGGTTCCACCCCGAGCGCGCGGATGCGGTCGAGATCGGCTCGAATCGGCTCCTGGCCTTCGCGGGCGTAGCGTTTCAGCAGCTCCGGCGAGATAGGAGCGGTGTTGATTAGTGCGTAGTCGAAGATCGGTGCCTGCGCTTCGCCTGTATGCTTCAGAATCTTCTCGATGTGTTCGGAGGCTGACAGTCCAAGCGACTCGTTCGCCTGCGTCATGAGATTGCAGACGTAGACCTTGGTGGCGCGCGAGGCCGCCAGTGCCTCGGGAATTCCGCGAACCAGAAGGTTGGTGATGAGCGAGGTGTAGAGCGAGCCCGGGCCGAGGGTGATGAGGTCGGCGGTTGCGATGGCCTCAAGCGTCTCGGTCAGGGGATCGACCTCGGCTGGCTCGAGCATCAGCTCGATGATGCTCTGCTTGCTCTTGGTAATGCTGGTCTCGCCACGGACGATGGAGCCGTCGTCCATCTGGGCGGCGAGGTTGACGTTGGCGTTCGTCGCCGGAAAGATGCGTCCGCGCGTCCGCAGGATCTGCGAGGACATCTGCACGGCCTGGGCGAAGTCGCCGGTGATGTTGGAGAGCGCGGCCACAAAGAGGTTGCCGAAGCTGTGGCCCTCGAGCTCGCCCTGGTCGAAGCGGTAGCGAAAGAGCTGCGAGAGCAGGTGCTCGTCCTCGGAGAGCGCGACCATACAGTTGCGGATGTCCCCCGGAGGCAGCATTTTGAAGTCTTCCCGCAGGCGGCCCGAGGAGCCGCCGTCGTCGGTGACGGTGACGACCGCCGAAAGATCGCAGATCACCGTGTGAGCCATTACGGCCGAGGTGGGATGCAGCATGGCCGAGCCCGAGGCACGGTTGCTCTTGCGTCTATCCTGCACCGGGACGTAGCGTTTCAGGCCGCGCAGCAGCGTAGAGAGACCCGTGCCTCCACCGATGGCCACTACACGGAGGGATTGTTCCTTCGATCCGTTCGGCTTCAACAAAACAGACTCCACCTTTCAAACGGTGCATCCATGGTAGTGGATACAAAGGAATGTCGAAAGGTTGAGGTGGCTAGACCTCAGGGTAGAGTAGTTCCGTGAAACGCGGATCGTCGGCCATGTCCTGAAAATCCGAGTCCGAGCGGGCCTGGATGCGGTTGCGCGGATTCTGCCGGATCGCCTCGGTGAGGTGCTCGAGGCAGGTCTGCGCGTCGCCCGTCATACTTGCCAGCACGGCCAGGCCGTAGAACGCATAGTCGGCCTTGTCGTTGTCCTTCAGGATGGTCTGGAACTCTTCACGGGCGTCTTCATAGTGGCCGTCATTGAGCAGGGAGATGGCGTAGTCGTAGCGCTCTTCGCTGCTGGTGAACGAAGTCTTGCCCTTTGAGATCTGCAGAACGCACGCGTTGATGTACATGCGGATGCGGTCGGCCAGTTGGCCCGCCCCTCCATCGAGCAGCTTTTCGAACGCTGCCTTTGCCTTATCGTACTTGCCCTCCTGCATGAGATGCAGCGCCGCCTCGTAGTGGGCGAGGCTCTGTTTGCGAGCATGATCGTCAGTTGCCGGTACGTTACCGGCCAGAGTACGTGGGGAACGCTTGGGGGAGGATACGGTCGCGGTCTTTGTCTGTGCCATGATGCCTGTTTCGCCTGAGGCGCTCCTGAGGTCGCCGGTCGTTCGTGGCGACCGATTTTCTTTTGTGTCCAGTTTCGGTTTTATACGCACACCCGGCCACGAGGTCAACTGGACTTCTGTGGGAGGGATTCTGCTGCCCCTGAAAGGGCAACGAAAGCCGACGATCTGCTGCTACGGCTGATGCTTATGGCTGTAGATCGCCGGATTCAGTTCGGGGTCGTTATACATCTTCATCTGGCGGTAGAGCTTGAACTGGCGTCGTCCTTCGAGGATGTCAGTCCACAGGGCATCGAGACAGCCGGCCAGGTCGTTTCGCTGCTCCTCGAGCAGTGCGAGCCGTTCGCGGTTGCGGATACGGTGGGTCTCAGTGGCCGTCTCGCGCAGGCTCTCCTCGCGAGTGTGGAAGATTCTTAGCGCGAGGATCGAGAGGCGGTCGATGATGAGCCCCGGCGTCTCCGAGTTCAGCGGAGCCTTGGAGTTCTCTTCGAGGCCCGAGAGCAGAAGTGTGTCGAGCTTCTCCACCAGGTCGTTGCGCTGCTGGTTCAGCTTGTCGATCTGGTGTTTGACGGCGGCGATCTGCGAGTCGGTCGCCGAGGGGTCGCGCGCCTTGTCCTCTTCGTGCCACAGGTCGAAGTTGGCGCGGTGCTGCGCGGTGGCGATGGCAATCAGGTTGTCGGCGTACAGATCGGCCTCGTCGGCAAGCACCGTTCCGTCTTCGGTCTGGTGCCATGCGCGCGTGGTCTCGTCCTGCATTCGAGTGATCACAAGGGCGTCGAGCATTGAAAGAGTCCCACGGAAGACTTTAGCAGTTTGAGAGGCAGGTTGCTTCCTCAGCGCGAAGCAAGCAGACTAGGGGCAGACCATGGCGAACAAGACACGGGACACGGCCAGCAGAGTTCTGATCTACCGGTTGGGAAGTCTTGGAGATACGGTTGTCGCTCTACCGGCGCTGCACCTCGTGGCGAAGGCCTTCCCGAATGCGGAACGAAGGCTGCTGACCAACTTTCCCGTCAATGTGAAGGCGCCGCCGGCAGTCGCCATCCTCGAACACACAGGGCTCGTGCATGGGTTCATTCCATATGCAGTTGGCACGCGCAGCCCGCGAGACCTGATCTCGCTCTGGTGGCAATTGGTTCGCTGGCGGCCTCAGGTCGTGGTGTACCTGGCGTCAGCACGCGGAATCGCATCGGCGAAGCGGGACGCCGCGTTCTTTCGCCTCTGCGGAGTCCGGCAACTGATCGGTGTCCCATTGACCGAGGAGATGCAACGCAATCGCCTCGGTCCTGACCAGGTGTTGGAGCCAGAAGCGGAACGGCTGGCCCGGAATATCGCAGTGCTGGGAGACGCCGCTCTGGATGAGCCGTCAAGCTGGGACCTTCGGTTGACCGCAGAAGAGAGGAGACGGGCTGCTGAGGCGCTTGAGCCGCTGGGTACGCGGAGGGTCGTCGCGCTGAGCGTAGGAACGAAGCGGCAATCGAAAGATTGGGGAAAGGAAAACTGGAGAGCGTTGCTCGCGCGCATGGCAGAGCTCTATCCCGAATACAGCGTTGCGTTGTGTGGCGCGGAAGAAGAGCGGGAGGCAAGTGAGTATGCCGCCGAAGGCTGGAGGCAATCGGCAGCACCGAAGACTGCGAATGCAATCGTGAATCTCTGCGGTAGTCTCTCCCCGCGGGAAAGCGCCGCGGTGTGTGAGAGAAGCCGAGTGTTTGTAGGTCACGATAGCGGGCCCATGCATCTGGCTGCGGCGGTGCAGACACCCTGCGTCGCTGTATTTTCGGCGAGAAATCGGCCAAAGGTATGGTTTCCCTATGGACGGCGGCATCGAGTGATCTATCACCAGGTAGATTGCTGGGGCTGCAACCTCGAGACATGTATTGTCGAAAAGAAAAAGTGCATCGATTCGATCGAAGTAAAAGAGGTTCTTGATGCAGTGCGCGCTCTGATAGAAGAGTCTGAGGGGACCGGCAAAAGGACAGGATGACGAAGTCAACGGAACGTGTGCTCGAATGCCGGACCAGCAGGTTACCCGGGCTGTATACTGGACTCCCGCATCGTCGAAGGAAAACGGTGTCTTACGTCGGTGAGCGTCGCGGAGATGTTCGAAGTGGCGGCGTAGGCTGCGCTGGAGGAGGAGCCGGCGGAGTCGTGACCGGATGAAGATTCTGTTGATCGGAAACTACGAACTGGGCGACGCCAGGAGCATGCCTCGTTTTGGCGAGATGCTTCGGCGCGAGCTGGCCGCGCGTGGGCACGAGGTGGAGCTTCTGCGCGCGAAAGCGGTGCTCGGAGGTCTCGGCGGTGGTGACACCAACTCGGGCGGCCTGAGCAAGTACCTCAGCTACGTCGACATGTATGTCATCTTCCCGCTGCGGGTGTGGCTGCGTAGCGGCCGCCGCTGGAACGCGGTGCACATCTGCGATCACTCGAACGCAGTGTACGGGCGGTGGGTGCGCGGGCGGAAGCCGAGCGTCACCTGCCACGACCTGCTGGGGATCCAGCGCGGCGAAGGCAAATTTCCGCAGCTGCGCGTCGGCCGCATGGGCCGGCGGCAGCAGCAGTGGATCAAGCGCAGTCTCCTCGCCATACAGCGCGTGGTGTGTGTCTCGCGTGCGACCGAGCGAGACTTGCGAGCCATGGGCTTTGCAGGTGAGACGCGGGTGATTGCGAATCCGCTGAATGAGGACTTTCACCCGGCGAGCAACGATCGGGTGCGCGAGGTGCGCCAGGCGATCGGCCTCGGCGGTGCCGAGCCGTATGTGTTGCATGTGGGCGGAAATCTCTGGTACAAGAACCGGCCGGGTCTGGTGCGCATCTTCGCTGCCTTGCGCAAGTTTGGCGCCGACTTCGCTTCGCTGCGCTTCGTCATGGCTGGACACCCATTCAACGATGAACTGCGCGCCGAGGTGAGCCGGCTGGGGCTCGGAGCCCAGGTAATCGAGATGGTGGACCCGCCGAACGATGTGGTGGAGGCTTTGTACACCGACGCCTCGCTGCTGCTGTTCGCATCCCTCCATGAGGGCTTCGGCTGGCCCATCGTTGAGGCACAGACGCTGGGGTGTCCTGTGGCGACGTCAAACCGTGAGCCCATGGTCGAAGTCGCGGGCGGTGCGGCGATGCTGGTCGATCCGGAAGACGCGGAGGGCGCGGCAGCGGTGATTGCAACCGAGTGGCCGCGGCGAGCGGAGCTGCGCGAGCGTGGTTACGGCAACGCCGCGCGTTTCAGCCGCGAGCAGTTAATAGGCGAGTATGAAGACTTTCTGAGCGAGGAGTGGAGACGGGAATGATGCGGGACGTGCATGAAGTAATCGAGATGCTGGAAGGCGGCTTCGCGAAGCTGAAGATCCTGGTGGTTGGCGATATCATGCTCGACAGGTACATTCACGGCGAGGTGGAGCGCATCTCGCCCGAGGCTCCCGTGCCGGTCATCCGCCACGCGCAGCGGTACGAGCGGGCCGGCGGAGCAGCCAATGTCGCCATGAACCTCGCAGGCCTCGGATGCAAGGCGGTGCTTGCAGGCTTCTGGGGCGACGATACTGATCGCAACGACCTTGCCGCCATCCTCGACCGTGTGGGAGTCGACACCGTGGGCGTCGTCTCCAGTTCGCTGCCCACGATCTCGAAGACCCGGATCGTCGGGCGAACCCAGCAGCTCCTGCGGCTGGACATCGAGAGCAGGGAAGCGCCGCCGAAGATCGAAGCAGACCGTCTCCTTCAGCGTGCCACCGAACTCGTGGGCAAGGTGAACGCCGTGATCCTCTCGGACTACGCCAAGGGCGCGCTTACGAACGAGTTGTGCGAGTCCGTGATCCGCGCAGCGCGTACCGCGGGCGTTCCAGTGCTCGTTGACCCGAAGACGCGTGACCTCAGCAAGTACGACGGAGCAACAACAGTTTGTCCGAACCTAGGCGAACTCGCCGCCGCCACGGGAGTGCCCGCGCACCAGACCGAGGCGCTGCTCGACGCCGGACAGAGATTGCTCGCCGAGCATGACTTCGACTACCTGACTGTCACCATGAGCGAAAAGGGAATCACGCTGCTGCGACGCGACGGTGGCCGCTATCACTCGCCGGCGCGGGCGCGGGAGGTCTTCGACGTCTCCGGTGCGGGCGACACTGTGATTGCCACGCTCGCCGCAGGACTCGCGGGCGGCCTCCAGGTCGAGACCACCGTGGAACTCGCAAACCTCGCCGCCGGAATAGTGGTGGGCAAGATGGGCACCGTGCCCATCGCGCAGCACGAGTTGATCGCAGAGCTGACCCCGAGCACAGGCCTGACCGCCGGAGATAAGATTCTCGACCTCGAGCGCGTGAAGAAACGTGTCGCCGAGTGGCGCGCCTCGGGCGAGTCCATCGTCTTCACCAACGGCTGCTTCGATCTGCTGCACGTCGGCCACATCACGCTGCTTGAAGACTGCAGAAGGTTCGGCACCAAGCTCGTGCTGGGCCTCAATGCCGACGCATCGGTCTGCCGGCTGAAGGGACCAACGCGGCCCATCGTAGGCGAGCGCGAGCGAGCGCGCGTGATGGCCGCCCTTGCATCAGTCGACGCCGTCGTGCTGTTTGAACAGGACACGCCGCTGGAACTGATTCGCGCGCTCAAACCCGACGTGCTCGTTAAAGGCGGCGACTATACGATCGAGACTGTCGTGGGGCACGAGGATGTCATTGCGTACGGCGGCCGCGTCGAGATTGTGCCCACCGTCGAAGGGTTTTCGACGACGAACATCGTGAAGAAGCTGACGGCAAACCAGGAGGAGAGCAAGTGATCATCGTCACCGGAGGTGCAGGCTTTATTGGCAGCAATCTCGTTCACGAGCTGAACCGCGCGGGCGAGAAGAAGATTCTCGTCGTGGACAACCTTGCCCCTGCGCCGAACCTGAGCGGACCGAAGTTTCTCAACCTCGCCGGAGCCGAGTACTCCGACTACATGGACAAGCGCGAGTTCCGCGCCGCCCTCAAGGCGGGCGACCTCGAGAGCGAGTCGATCCGCGCGATCCTGCACCAGGGCGCGTGCTCCAACACGCTCGAAGACGACGGCCGCTACATGATGGATAACAACTTCACCTACTCCAAGGAACTGCTGCACTTCGCCCTCGCGAGGCGCATTCCTCTGGTGTACGCGTCAACCGCGGCCACCTATGGCGCGAGCACAAGCTTCACAGAAGAGTCGGCCAACGAGCGGCCGCTCAACGTCTACGGCTACTCGAAGCTGGTCTTCGACAACTACGTCCGCAGGCTGATGCCGGAGATGAAGAGCACCGTCGTCGGCTTACGGTACTTCAACGTCTACGGCCCGCGCGAACAGCACAAGGGACGCATGGCCAGCGTGATTCACCACTTTACGCGGCAACTGAAGGACACTGGCGTCATTCGTATGTTCGAAGGCTCAGGCGGCTATGCCGACGGCGAGCAGCGCCGCGACTTCGTCTTTGTGAAGGACCTCGCGCGCATCAACATGTTTTTCGCCGGACTTCTGCCCGGACAGTCGAGCAGGAAGGTGCATGCTGTCGTCAACGCAGGAACCGGCGAGGCGCGGACCTTCAAGGCTGTCGCCGAGGCGTTGATGAAAGTCCATGGCCCCGGCAAAATCGAGTACATCCCGTTCCCCGGTGATCTGAAGAACCGCTACCAGCACTACACTCAGGCAGATGTCACTGGTCTGCGCGCCGCCGGATACACCGACAGCTTTACCGCCCTCGAGAACGGCGTTCAGCAGACCTTCGCCGAGGAGCCAGCGAAGTAGCGCCTCCAGGAACGTTGGCTGGCCTGGCCCTCATTTTCGAGGAGGAATCTCGGGAGTTACTATCGCTGGCGGAGGTCCGCTGGCGATGGAATTTCGTCTGCAAATTACTGAAGGAAGAGGAGGAGATGGTGAGAGCGCTGGGGCTCGAACCCAGGACCAACGCCTTAAAAGGGCGATGCTCTACCAACTGAGCTACGCTCTCGTGCCACTCTTCCACGATAGCACGTTTTGACTGCCTAAATTCCCGCTGATCAAGTCGCTACGGCAGCTTCGCTCCGTTCAAGTCCTGCTCTGCGGCGGTGCCTGAGGAAGGTCGGGCAGCGCTAGTCTTTGCTGGCTCATGAGGCCCGCTTTCTCCGGAGGAAAATGCAGTACTGCGCATCCTCCATTCATTGCACGAAACTTCCGGTAATGCAGGGTTCATTTGCGACGTTACTAACGTCGCAAGCAATTTTGAGGCCGTCACACGAAAGTGCCATGAGCAGTTGATTGACTTGAGGTTAAACGCAAAGTAGCCTCAGGGCATTGCATAACTACAGGTGCAACGTCTCCGTCGAGCTAACGCGAAGCACGCACGAGTGAACCCAAGCAACCGCAACAAGCCGACATCCGGATGGATAGGGCGAGAGATCTTATGGAACCGCGCTGGAAAGACAAAACTGAGGAACGGGGCACCACAGAGACTCCTGAAGACGTGGCCGTTCTGTACTCATGGGCAAACCTTCATGGAGCGAAGTATCGCGATTTCTCTGCGTCGCGCAGGGAGTATCGTGCCCAGTTGAGACATCGCGCGGCAGAGCAGGAAAGAGAGCAGGCGCTGCAGGCGCAGGCAGAAGCCGAAGCCGCGGCCGCCGAGGCCGATGAGGCAGCGCGAAAGGCTGCCGAGGTAGCGCACTCGCAGCAGACGAAGACAGATTCCGGCGTGCGACGCGCACTCCGCGAGGCCGAGCAGGCCGCGCGCATGGCAGCCGCAGAGCGCGTGGAGGCAGCACGCCGCGCCGAGGCAGCCGCAGAGGCCGAAGCCGCAGCCCGCCGCGAAGAGCGTGAGATTGCCGAGGCGCACGCCTCGGCCCAGAGGCAGGCAGCGCGTTATGCGGAGTCGGAGATCCGTCGGCGTGAGTTGGCTGCCCGGCAGGCGCAGGCTCCAGTGCCCGGAAGAATTTCCGATCCCTACACCCCGAAAGCAAGTTCCCAGCAATCAAATCCCCAGACAACGGCGAGCAGCGCAGAGATGAAGAGTCCTACTGAATCGCAGAGCCAGTCAGATCCGCAGGCTCCCTTGCCCGCGGCCAAGGGATCTCCGGCACCGCCACCGCCGCCATTGATCCAGCGGACGGAGCCGGGTGTGCACACGGCGCGTCACACGCAGTCCTCTGCTGAGGTCGTCTCCGGACCTATCCAGCATGATTCCGGCGCGTCGCTCTCGCAGCAGATCTCGCTGAAGCGCCGCCAGGGATACCACCCCGACGAGGCGTCCGGCGTGCGCGAGATCTATCGCGGACCGGAGCACCCGACGCCACAGCCCATCCATCAGGCGATTCCTCCTCTGCCGCGGGGCGTGGCTTCCAGCGAGTTGCCTTCTTCTGCCGACCAGCCTGTCTACGGAGGCAAGAGGCACACCGATCCCCAGCCCCCACTGGGCAGAATTCGCCAGGTGCCGACAGACCCGGACATCCCCTCCCCCGTCAGGACCGAGGGCTGGCAGACGGCTTCGGGCAATCGTGCAGTGCCGAACCCGGCTGCGGAGTTTGAATCCAACATCTACTCGAATCTAGGCGGCCAGAGACCAATCGCAGGAGCTCCTGCGCCGCAGCCAGGCTCACAGCAATCAGGCTCGCCCCGGCCGCTCCCTCCCGTTGGCCAGGTTCCAATGCGCTCCGACTCGACACGGGGACGGCGTGCGCAGGACAGCTTCATTGCGCAGCCCGCCAACTCCTACGCAGAGCCTCCGCGCAGAATCATGTCCGAGGAGGCCCATGAGTCGTCGGCATCCTCGTCGCGCGCCCCGTATGTGGCCGACCCAGCCGGGCCTGCGTGGCTCTACGCGCCTCCGCCGGCGCCTGAGGTGCCGCAGCGGTCGATCATTCCACCCCCGCAGGTCCAGTCTTCCGTGGCCGAGACGCTGCAGCACTCCCGCGAGCGCGTCGCCGCACGCTGGTATGCGCTCAAGGGAGTCTTCGAGCAGCCCGGACAGGATTCCGTCGAGGCTCCTCCTGTTCGCCAGAAAGAGATTCGCACGCCCGTGCTGGCCGTCTTTTCGCTCGCTGGAGGCGTCGGCAAGACCAGCCTGGTGGCCACCGTTGGCCGCTCGCTCTCGTCCCTCGGGGAAAAGGTTCTGCTCACCGACACCACTTCGCAGGGGCTTCTACCGTTCTACTTCGGCGCAAGCGAGCTGAGACCGGGCACAGTACGGACGTTCTCGCCGCCCAGCGGAAGCACAGACGCTCCGATTTACCTGGTCAGCTATGACGTCGAGGAGAAGTCGCAGATCGAAGAGGCGCAGCAGCAGCTCGTCGAGGAGATTCTCAACAGCAGCCGCGGAACACATCGCATTCTGCTCGATCTCACGGTCAGCTCTGGCTGGGTCGTCCGTCACATGGCGCGCATGAGCCCGACCATCCTCGTGCCGCTCGGTCCCGATATGAACTCGGTCATCACCTTGCAGACGATAGAAAAGTTCTTCAACGGCATGATCGACGGAGATGGCCGTCCGCTCGAACCCTACTATGTGCTCAACCAGTTCGACGCCTCGCTTCCGCTGCACCTGGATGTCCGCGAGGTCCTGCGCAGGCAGCTCGGCGACAGGCTGCTGCCCTTTGTGATCCACCGCGCGCCTGTGGTCAGCGAGGCGCTGGCCGAAGGCATGACCGTGGTGGACTACAGCCCTGACTCGGCTGTCTCTGAGGACTATATGAACGTAGCCACCTGGCTTCGGACCATTGCGGCGCCGGCCGCGGCGGGCTTCCGCAACGTGCGCTGGAGTGAACGATGACGAGTTCGCCTTTATGGCGGGAGTTCGAGTCGGGCGACACCTTCCTCCACTGGGTTCTGCGAGTTGCCATCCTTGTTGGCGGAGTCTTCTTCCTCGGCTTTACCGGCATCCTGGAGCTCACCTGGCCGCAGCAGCTCGTACTCGGCATCCTCACCGTGTTAGTTGCGATCTGGATGGACCGCAGCTCTAGCTCCTACCTCGTCACGCTCACCCTGATGATCGTGTCGATGTACTCCACCTTCCGTTACGGCTTCTGGCGGTTAGCCACGACGACAAAGTTCTTCCTTGAGCCCGGCTCAAGCTGGAGCTGGCTCGACGGCTTCTTCATCATGATGCTGGTCATAGCCGAGACCTACGCCTTCATCATTCTCTTTCTCGGCTACATGCAGACCGCATGGCCCCTGCGCCGCACGCCGGTTCCTCTGCCCGACGATCCGGAGAAGTGGCCCTCCGTCGACCTTCTCATCCCGACCTACAACGAGCCACTGAGCGTTGTGAAGTACACCGCTCTCGCCGCGATGAACATCGACTGGCCCGCCGACAAGCTGAACGTCTACATCCTCGACGACGGCAAGCGCGAGGAGTTCCGCCGGTTTGCCGAAGAAGCCGGCATCGGCTATATGACGCGCGATGACAACGCGCACGCAAAGGCTGGCAATATCAACCGTGCATTGGCGCGGCTCGACTCGCCATTCGTCGCCATCTTCGACTGCGACCACGTTCCGACGCGGAGCTTCCTGCAAGTGACGCTCGGCTGGTTCCTCCGCGACAGCAAGCTCGCGATGCTGCAAACGCCGCACCACTTCTACTCGCCCGATCCGTTCGAGCGCAACCTCGACCAGTTCCGCACCATCCCCAACGAAGGCGAGCTCTTCTATGGCATCGTGCAGGACGGCAACGACTTCTGGAACGCGACCTTCTTCTGCGGCTCCTGCGCTGTGCTGCGCCGTACCGCTCTCAACGAGATCGGTGGTATCGCCGTCGAGACCGTCACCGAAGACGCGCACACCTCGCTGCGCATGCAGATCAACGGTTGGAACACCGCTTACATCAACATCCCGCAGGCCGCCGGCCTTGCGACGGAGCGGCTGAGCGGCCACGTGAAGCAGCGCATCCGCTGGGCCCGCGGCATGATTCAGGTCATGCGCACCGACAACCCGCTCTTCGCGCGCGGTCTCAGGCCTGCACAGCGGCTCTGCTACTTCAACGCGATGTCGCACTTCCTTTATGCGCTGCCGCGGCTTATCTTCCTCACCGCTCCGCTCATCTATCTGATCCTCGGGCAGGTGAACGTCCCCGGATACTGGGCCGCTATCCTCGCCTACGCCTTGCCTCACTTGTTCCTCTCGAGCATCACCAACTCGCGCATCCAGGGCCAGCACCGCCACTCCTTCTGGAACGAGATCTACGAGACCGTGCTGGCGCCGTACATCTTTCTGCCGACCATGCTCGCGCTGGTGAACCCGAAGCTCGGTAGCTTTAACGTGACTGCCAAGGGCGGCGTCGTCAACAAGCGCTTCTTCGACACGCGCATCGCGCAGCCGTTTCTCTTCCTTCTTACACTGAACTTTATCGGGGTGCTCTGCGCCTTCCCGCGCTTCTTCCATTTCCCCGGAGCAGGCCTGCCCTGGCACCTGGACTTCCTTGCGAACATGTACGACGGTGACCGTCCCGGAACCGTCATCATGAATCTGATCTGGGTCTGCTTCAACACCGTCATCCTTGGCGCGGCGACTGCCGTGGCCTGGGAGAGCCAGCAGCGCCGTCAGACCGTGCGCGTCGCCATGGCCGTCCCCGCCGATGTCCTGCTTCCCAACGGCAGCAAGGTGCACGGCGTCACGACAGATCTCTCCAGCGGTGGTGTCATGATCAAGATGGAGCGCGACTTTACCGCCTCATCCGGCGACTCCGTCAAGATCACCGTCCCTGTGCTCGACGGCTTCGCTACGCTTCCGGCCTCCATCATCGAGGCAAACGGCAATGTGCTGCGTGCACAATTCGACCCCCTTAGCCTGCAGGAGGAAGAGGCGCTGACGATGGTGCTTTACTCGCGCGCCGATACCTGGCTCGGCTGGGGAGAGTCGCGCGAAGCCGACCGCCCGCTCAAGAGCCTGGGTCTCATCCTGAAGCTCTCCTTACGTGGACTTTCGCAAACGATACGAGGATTGATGACGACGAAGAAGACCGCGCCGAAGGGCAGACTGGTCACAAGCATTGCGCCAGTTCTGGTCCTGTTCGTTCTGGCCGGAGCGGCCAGACTTGCCGCACAGCAGGGAAGTCAGTTGCCTCCGATGGCTGGAACCGCTGCGCCTTCAACCGTCGCGGCGCAGGCCCTCGCGATTCAGTCGCGCACAACGGCTCCCGGAACCTTCGACAACCTCTTTACCCTCGCCGATATCGGCGTGCCGGATACCATCGTGCTTCGCGGCGTGGACGCCTACCGCACGGTCAGCTTCTCTCTGCCGCAGACGCAGGTCGTGAAGACGGCGACTATGCACCTGCGCTACCACTTCTCTCCGGGGCTGATTCCCGCGCTGAGCCATCTCAAAGTGAGTCTCAACGGAACGGTCTTCGCAACCTTGCCCGTCACCACTCCTGCAACTCCGCCGGCGCGCACTGCCGGCCCGGCCAGTGGCACATCGGCAACCATCACCTCCGAAGAAAACAGCGCGCTTCTCGAAGCGAACGTGACGCTGCCGGCCGAGATGCTGGTGCGTGACAACCAGCTTACCTTCGAGTTCGTCGGCCACTACACGATGGAGTGCGAAGATCCGTCGCACACCACGCTGTGGAGTCACGTCGATACCTCCTCGACGATCGAATTCTCAGGCTCCCTTCTTCCACTGCATAACGACCTGAAGCTACTGCCGCTGCCGTTCTACGACGCCGCGGTCAACCTGCACCCGGTCGTCCCCATCGCCTTTCTCAACCAGCCCTCGCCGAAGGCCCTCCAGGCCGCCGGAGTCGTCGCCTCCTGGCTCGGCATCCTCACCGACTTCCGCCCTGTACGGTTTCCCGTCTCGGTCGGTTCTATCCCTGTCGGCAACGCAATCGTGATCAGCGAGAACGCCGCCGATCTTCCCGCGGCCCTCAGGGTCACCGGAAGCTCAGGCCCGACGATCGCGATGCGCGACAATCCGAATGACCCCTATTCCAAGGTGCTGGTGCTCACCGGAGACAACGCCGACGATCTGCTCACCGCCGCCATGTCACTCGTGTTGCAGCGGGACCTCCTCGATGGCGACCAGGTAAGCATTCGCTCCCTCAAGATGCCCGCACCCCGCGAAGCCGACGACGCTCCGCGATGGATGAGCACCAACAGGGTTACCTACTTCGGAGACATCGCTCAGACCGGCCAATTGCAATCCGACGGCTCCGGCCCGGCCATGGTCTACATGCGCCTTCCGCCAGACCTCTACTACGGCGGCATCCAGAACCTCGGCTTCCACATGGGCTACCGCTACAACGGCATCCCCCTCTCCAACGAGAGCTCGCTGCAGGTCTTCATGAACGATGCCTTCGTCAGTTCGTCGCCGCTGCCCCATACCGACAGGGCCTCCGCGCAGCTTGAGACGATTCTGCCGATTCCCGTGGGCAACATGCGGCCGTTCTCCAACACGCTCAAGTCGCAGTTCGCCTTCCTGCTGGCCAAGAAGGGCCGCTGCCAGGACATCGCACCCTACAACATGATGGGCGCGATCCTCAAGGACTCCTACCTCGACATTCACGATATCCCCCACTGGGCCACGCTCCCCAACCTTGAGATCTTTGCCAACGCCGGCTATCCCTTCACCCGCAAGGCCGATCTCTCCGACACCGCGGTCGTCCTGCCGGACAACGCCGCTCCCGACGAGATCGAGACCTTCCTTACTCTCATGGGCCACTTCGGCGGCCAGACCGGCTACCCGGTCCTCAGCGTCACCGTCACTAACGCCGACGGCATGAAGTCGAGCCTTGGCAAGGACTACCTGGTGATCGGCACCGTCGACGACCAGCCTGCGCTCAACCACCTGAACCCATCCCTGCCCGTAGAAGTCGACGGCAGCGGCCTCCACATCCAGGACACGCAGGGCTTCTTCGCCTCGCTCCAGCATGCCTGGTGGAAGGTGCGCAGCTCCGACCGCATTCAGTCGGGCCAGTTGGAGACGGCAGGAGGCCTGCCCGATGCCATGATCGAAGGCATCGAGTGGCCCAGCGGTTCCAGCCATTCGGTCGTCATCATTGCGTTGCGCGATCACTCTGTGGTGCCGAACTTCCTCTCGGTTTTCCTCAAGACCTCGCAGTCGTCCGACATCGCCCAGTCCGTCAGCGTGCTGCACGGCAACCGGTTCGTCTCCTATCGCATCGGCAACGACGTCTATTGGGTAGGTTCGCTCTCGTGGTGGATCCGGCTGAACATGCTGTTCTCCCAGTTCCAGTGGCTGATGGTCGTCTCGACGATCATCATCTGCTTCCTCATGGCCGGCATCGTCCGCGCTCTCTTGCGCCGCCGCGCACGGGCCCGGCTTCAGGGAAACGACTAGCTTGTCCGGTACGACGCCAGCTCAACTCGGTGAAAGGCTTCACAGAATGGCACGCACGCCTCGCAGGCGGCGCGTGCCATTCGCTGCTGCCCTCTGTCTCCTAGTGGCGACAGGCCTGCAGACCGGCTGCCGCGCGCAGGAGACCTGGCCTCTGTGGGACGCCTATGCCCGCCGCATCATCGACGGGCAGGGCAGGGTGATCGACCACACTGCGCAGGACCGCACCACCAGCGAGGGCGAGGCCTACGGTCTGTTCTTCGCGCTCGTGGCCAACGACCGCACCCGCTTCGACAAGCTGCTCAACTGGACCGAGCAGAACCTCGCCGACGGAGATCTCACGCAGCGGCTCCCGGCCTGGAGTTGGGGCAAGCGGCCCGACGGAAGCTGGGGTGTCACTGACCAGAACCCAGCCTCCGACGCCGACCTCTGGATGGCCTACGCGCTCTCCGAGGCCGGCCGTCTCTGGCACACGCCGCGGTATCAGAAGCTCGGCACCGCTCTCGCCGCACGCATCGCTCAGCAGGAGGTCGCCTTCATTCCCGGATTGGGAACTGCTCTCCTCCCGGGAACCACCGGCTTTCATCCCGATGCGGAAACCTGGCTCCTGAATCCGAGCTATCTTCCACCACAGCTTCTGGCCTACTTCGCGAAGATGATGCCCACCGGCCCCTGGGCAGCCATCCTCGAATCGCTCGAGCCGTTGCTCACCAGGGGATCGGGAAGCGGCTACGCAATGGATTGGGTTGCGGCCGGAGGCAGCATCCGGCCCTCGGTGACTCCAACTCAGGTCTGCTCCAGCGACACCGCTGCCACTCCCGTTGGCAGCTACGACGCCATTCGTGTCTATCTCTGGCTCGGAACCGCCGACCCGCAGACTCCCGTCGTCCGCCAGCTGCTCCCCAGGGTCCTCGGCATGGCCAACTATATGAAGCAGCGCCTCACGCCGCCTGAGCGTGTCGACGCCACTGGCCGTGTGGTGAATCCCGCCGGTCCACCCGGCTTCTCGGCAGCGCTCGTGCCCTATCTGCGCGCTCTCAACATGGGCACCCAGGTCAAAGAGCAAATGGAGCGGTTGTCAGAGTCTAAAGACACCTCTACCGGGCTTTACGGAAAGGACGCTGCATATTATGACCAGAACCTCTCATTATTCGGAACCGGATGGGTCGAGCAGCGGTATCGCTTCGATCCTAATGGTCGGCTTCAGGTGAAATGGAAGTAGTACTGGGACAAAATTTCCTATAAAGTCATTGACAAAGCAGTAAATACCAGAATAAATCGGTACAAATCCGGAAAAAAGCGGTAAGCTTTCGGGAGAGATGGTAGCGCTGTCGGCAGCTGCCAGAGGCGTCGCGTCGGGATGCTGGCGAAAGATATGAAGAGGGTTGGGTCAATTCGGCCATTTGTGGCGGCGATCCTCCTGGGGACGGCCTCGTTCGCACCCCTGGGGATCGGTCTGCGCGCGCAGACGACTGAGTCTACGACACAGGCGCTGCTCGATAAGGCTCATGCGCTCGAGGTTCGCGGGCGCATGGACATGGCTGCCCAGACATGGCAGCAGGTCCTGCTCAACGACCCGAAGAACGTCGATGCGCTCGCCGGTCTCGCCCGTGCCGCCAGGATGAGTGGCAACGAGGCGCTCGCCGGAACCTACCTTGACCGCCTCCGTGCGATCAATCCCAACGACCCCAACATCGAGCGCATCGAGAGGATGGGCTCGCAGCAGAACCAGGCCGCCGAACTGCAGCAGGCCGGCAAGTATGCCAAGGCCGGGCAGTATGCCCAGGCGATGACCATCTACCGCAAGGTCTTCGGCAACACACCGCCGCCGGGAGACTGGGCCCTCGCCTACTACGAGACTGAGTCGGCCACCGACGACGGCCGTGCTCACGCCATCGCCGGACTTCGTGCGCTCACCGAAAAGTATCCCAGCGACTCGCGCTATCAGATCGCGCTTGGCCGCATCCTCACCTACAACCCGCAGACGCGCGCCGAGGGCAGAAAGCTCCTCGAGCGGCATCCGAGTGACCCGCAGGCCGTCGAAGCTCTCCGCCAGTCACTTGTGTGGGACGCCGCCAACCCCGCATCGGCCGCGGACATCCGCGCCTACCTCGCGAAGCACAACGACGCGCAGCTTGCTCAGGCCCTGCGCAACCAGCCCAAGCCTGTTCCGGGCCGCGCCCTGATGACCCCCGAAGAGATCGCAGCGGGCAAGGCCGCCCGCGTACGCTCCGAGGAGGAACAGGCCGCCTACAACGCCCTCAACGCGAAGCGCCTCGACGATGCCGAGCTGCGCTTCAAGGCTATCCTCGCCAACGATCCGCAGAACGCGCAGGCGCTGGCCGGTATGGGCTACGTCCGCATGCAGCAGTCGAACTTCGGCGGAGCCATCAGTTTTCTCGAGCAGGCCAAACAGTACGGGGCCCGCGATACGGGGCTCGACAAGGCATTGGAGCAGGCGCGGTTCTACTCCGTGATGGGCGACGGCTCCGTCGCGCTCAACGAGAACGACCTGCCCACCGCGGAGCAGAAGTACCGCGAAGCCCTTACCATGCGTCCCGGAAGCCCTGAAGCGCTAGAAGGGCTGGGCGGAACTCTGCTCAAGGCGCAGCACCCTGAGGCCGCCGTTCCCGTCTTCGAGCAAGTCGTCAAGGCGCAGCCTTCGTCGACGGCCGCCTGGCGCGGCCTCTTCATGGCACAGTATGGTGCCGGCAATGCGCCCGGAGCACTGCTCACCGAGCGCCGCATTCCTCCCGGCGTACACGCGCGGCTCATGAAGGACCCGGATTTCCTCCGCACCCTCGCCTCCGCCTACTCCTCCGTAGGACGCGACGCCGACGCGCAGCGGGTCCTGCGCAGCGCGCTCGAGCTTCCGTTCCCCGCCGGAGCCCGCGGTCTGCAGGTGGAGACGCAATTGCAGTACGCCGGCCTTCTCCAGCAGGCCAACCGCCTCGATCAGGCTGCCGGCCTCTACCGGCAGGTGCTGACCGCCGACATGACCAACGCGCAAGCATGGCAGGGGCTCGTCCGCGTCGAGCACGCCATGAAGAAGGACCGCGAGGCCGCCCAGACGCTTGCGAGCATGCCGCCGTCCATCTATCAGATCGCGATGCGCGACCCCGGCTTCCAGACCACCGTCGCGTCGATCTACCAGGCACAAAACAGACTGGACATCGCGCAGGACATCCTCGAGAAGTCCGTTCAGGAACAGACCGCCGCCGGCCAGAAGCCTTCAACCGCTGTGATGCTCCAACTCGCAGGAATCTATCTCTCGCGCAACGATGCGCAGCGCGCCTATCCCATCTATCGCGACATCCTGACGGAGAACCCCGACCGGCCCGATGCCTGGAAGGGTCTGCTCACCGTGCTGCACTCCTCGGGCCGCGATCAGGAGGCGCTGGCACAGATCCAGCAAATCCCCACCTCGATGCGAGCGCAGCTCGAGTCCGACGTCGAATACCTACAGACCGTCGGCGCCGTCTACAACGCGCTGGGCCAGCCGCGTGAGGCGATGGTCTTCGTCAACCGCGTGCAGCAGCACTACGCCCTCCAGCACAGCGCTCCTCCGGCCGATATCGATATTCAGGATGCATGGTTGCTCTTCAACGGCGGCAATGACGCCGGGCTCTACCGTCAGCTCATGCTGCTTGGCAGCCGCCAGGATCTCAGCGACGAGCAACGCCGCTCTGTGCAGATGATCTGGAGCAACTGGGCTGTCCGCCGCGCCAATCAGGCTGCCGCAACCGGCAACATCAAGCGGTCGCTGGCAATTTTGAACGCCGCTGCCAAGGCCTTCCCGGACAATCCTGGCGTCCTTCGTGCCCTGGCCTCCGGCTACGCCCGCGCCGGTCTGCCCAAACAGGCGGTCGCAATCTTCAAGGCTCAGGACATGACATCCGCCTCGGCCTCCGACTACAAGTCAGCTGTGGGAGCCGCGCTCGCCGCTGGCGACACAAAGATCGCGGAGACGTGGCTGCGCTACGGCCTCGACCAGTACCCGAAGGACTCCGAGATGCTGACCCTCGGAGCGAAGTTCGAGCAGGCGCGCGGCAACAGCAACCGTGCCGCGGACTACTTCCGCGCATCGCTCGCCGCCATGCCTCCGGGCGATCCCGGCGCCGAGCTTGCCAGCGAACTGAGCCAGCCCGCGCCTGTAGGCCGCATCCCCAACGCAACGCAGTCGCAGGACCTCGCCTCGTTGCTCGCCTCGCCCGACAGCACGGCCTCCGGAGCTCAGGACGTGCCCGCACCTCCACCCTATCTGCCCAGCTACACCAACATCTACGGTCAGGCTCCGGTTCAGGTCCACAGCAACGACAGCAATAAGGTCTACCCCGGCTCCTCAAGCGTAGTGCCGTCCTATATGTCCAACCCGGCCTCGCACCGTTCGCAGCCGGGTTCAAGTGTGGGCACCCTGGGGAACTATGTTCCCGAGAACACCGCATGGCGGTCGACAATCACCGGGTCAAGCCTTCCTCCCACCAGCATCACCGGCGGAGCCGATATCGCTGGCGCTCAGCAGTCGAACTCTCTGCCCGCGACCGAGTATCAGCGTCAACAGATCACCATCCTCACCGAGCAGGCCGAAGCCCGGCCGCCCATCACTGCAGCCCCGCAGCAGGCTGTCTACGGCCCCTATGTGCCATTCGCGCCTCCCACGCAGAACGCCGGCTACACTCCGTCTCCGGTCGCAGTCCAACTCGGCGACAGCACGCCGCACATCGATCCCGCGCAGAGGGAAGTGACGGACGTCCTTCCGACCGCCCGCTACGTGCCCAATGCAAGATCCGCCCGCGCCGGCCGTCCCATGACGGGGATGAGCACCCCTCCTCAGGATGTGTACAACACCCCCACGCAGAACGCACAGTACAACGCGCAGGCCCAGCCTCAACCGCAGCAGCCTGGCGAGAGCTACGGCCAGCAGTATCCTCAGCCGGGAGTCGCGTCCTCTGGCGGCACGACACGGCGACGGCGCACCACCCCTGCGCCAGCAGTCACCTCGCAGCCTCCGCTGACCTACCCCGGAGTCCGGCAGCCGCTCAGCGACTCTGGCTATCCGTCCCTCGGACCCGCCGCTCCTGTTGGCACGCCTCCCACCGACGCCGATCTGGTCTCCAAGAGCGTGCCGCCTCTGCGCGGCTCTTACGACGCGAACGCCGTCGTCCCCGGAGGCCCGCTCTCTCCCCGTGCGCAGAACGAGCTTGAACTCGCCGCGCTCGAGGGCTCCTACAGCGGATGGATCGGCGGCACGGGCTATGGCCGCTACCGCAGCGGCACCGCCGGATTCGACCGCCTCACAGACATCGAGGCGCCATTTGAAGCCTCCGGCGTCCTCGGCAAGACCATGCGTGCCACGGTCATTGCCCGGCCCGTCTTCCTCAACTCCGGCGTCGTCGACAGCGCGGCCTTCCAGAACCAGACCGGAGGAATTATTCCTGTCCTCGGCACGCTTCCCGCAAACGCACTCACGCCTCCTCCGCAGCAGTTCTCGACCGGTGTCGGCGGCGAGTTTCAACTGACCACCGCCAACATCGGCCTCGCTGTCGGCTACACACCCTACCAGTTTCTCGTCTCCAACGTCACCGGCCGGGTGCAGTGGCGTCCCTTGGGTGGTCACTTCACGCTCTTCGGCGATCGCGACTCGGTCAAGGATACCCAGCTCTCCTACGCCGGCCTGCGCGATCCCGGCACGATCTCGGCGGTCTTTCAGGGCAACATCTGGGGCGGCGTTATCTCCACCGGTGGAGGAGTACGGGTCGACGGCGGCAACGAGCGTGCCGGCTTCTACGTCAACTTCGATGGCGCTAACCTCACCGGCTTCCATGTGCTCGAGAACCGCAAGTATGAGGGCCAGATGGGAGCCTACTTCCGGGTCAAGAACTGGCCCGGCTATGGCAGCCTCAACCTCGGCGCCAGCTTCTTCGGGATGCATTACGATCACAACGAGCGCGGAATGACCTACGGTCAAGGCGGCTACTTCAGCCCGAACGTCTACTTCCTCGCCAGCGTGCCCATCACCTTCAACGGCTACTACAAGACCAACATTCACTACACCATCAACGGCAGCGTCGGCGTCCAGACCTTCCAGGAGGCGCAGGCCCCCTACTATCCTCTGGACCGCCCCTTGCAGACCGGCTCAGGCAACGCCGTCTTTGCGCAGAACAGCAACACCGGCGTCAACTACGCATTCAACTCCGAGCTTGCCTACCGCTTCGCCGATCACTGGTACCTCGGCGGCTACCTCTACGCCAACAACACCAACAACTACGACATGGTCTCAGGCGGATTCTTCGTCCGCTTCCTCTTCAAGCCGCAGTACCCCACTGAGAGTTACCCCACCGGGCTCTTCCCGACCTCAGGCTCCACCTTCCGGCCGCTGCGGCTTCCGTAAGACATTCACATACGCCTCAGCCTGATCACCCATTAGGGGCATCCATTCGCCCTTGATTTTCCTTGATAGGCGGCCAGCTTCATCGTATAAATTCTGGAACGCAGACAATTCAATTTCAGGTACAAACTGTCACGATCTCTCGATGGACAGCGAGTTGCGGGCGTAAGGGGCTCCATGAACGGTCGGACTGTTTGTCTTCGAAGGGCTGGGCTCTTCTTCTCTGCCGTACTTTTTCTTCTCACCGACGCATCAGCCTTTGCGGCGAAGGACGGCGCTCCTGATTGGGTGAAGGCCGCCGCGGCGCAGCCCATCCCCACATACTCGCCGGAGATCAACGCCGTCGTTCTGCTCTCCGAGACCACCTACTCCGTCGATCCTGACGGCACTGCCATCGAGCATTACCGCCACGTCCTCAAGATTCTTCGTCCGCAGGGCAGGGAAGACGCCACCGTCAGAGTCTCCTTCGACAAAGGCAGCAAGATTCTCTCGCTGCACATCTGGAGCATCGGTCCCGACCGCCACGAATACGCTCTCAAGGACAAAGAGATCGGCGAGTACGGTTATCCCGGCGGAGGCATTCTCTACGCGGACGAGCAGTACAGGATCGCGAAGGCTCCCGGTGCAGATCCCGGCGGCATCGTCGCCTACGAGTACGAGCAGCGCGTACGCCCCTACGTCAACGAAACCACATGGTTCTTCCAGGGCAGCCTGCCGCACGTCCACCAGACCTTCACGCTCGAACTCCCCGCCGGTTACACCTACACCACCGTCTGGGCGCACCATGACGCGGTCAAGGCGTCTGACCTTGAGCATCAGCGCTGGCGCTGGGAGATGACAGACACCCCGGCGGTCGATCTGCAACACGTCCTTCTGCCCCCATCCTCGCTCGCTCTTGAAGGCCGAATGACCATCCACTATGGTCCGAGCGCCACCTCTGCAGATCAGGGAACATGGAAGGGAATTGGCGAGTGGTACGCACCGCTCGCAAAGGACCGCCTCGCCGCAACGCCCGAGATCGCGGCCAAGGCGAAAGCACTGGTCGGCGACAAGACCGACTTCTACGAGAAGACCGACGCCATCGCCGAGTTTCTGCAGACCCAGATCCGTTATTTCGCCATTGAGATGGGCATCGGAGGCATCCAGCCGCACTACGCCGCCGACATCTTCCATAATCGCTACGGCGATTGCAAGGATAAGGCCACGCTCTTCTCCTCCATGCTCTCGACCGTCGGAATCCATTCGACGCTTGTCATGGTTGACCACCGCCGCGGCGTCGTCGACCCTGAGGATCCCTCCATCGTGGGCGATCACATGATCGCAGCTGTCGAGATCCCGAAGGGGTACAGCTCGCCCAGGCTGCGCAGTGTCGTCACCGCGAAGACCGGCCGCCGCTATCTCATCTACGATCCAACTTCCTCGAAGACCGCCTACGGCCAGCTTGAGCACGAGCTTCAAGGAGGCTATGGTCTTCTGCTGGAGGGGAGCGACAGCGAGATAATTGCGCTGCCCCTGCTCTCGCCGGAACTCAACACCGTCCACCGCACGGCCCATTTCGAACTCAAACCCGACGGCGGGCTCCAGGGCACCATCACCGAGAAGCGATTTGGCGACGTCTCAGAGACCCGTCGTCAGCTCTACACAGCCGGCGACGCGAAGGAGCAGGGCGAGTTCCTCGACCATCTTCTTGAACAGGATTTCACCACCTTCAAAGTCTCCGGCTTCAAGGTCGAGAACGCCGCCTCCCTGAACAAAGACCTCACCACCAGCTTCAGTATCAGCGCTGACCGCTACGCCAGAACGATGGGCCGTCTCCTGATGGTTCGCCCACGCGTGCTGGGCAACATCTTCATCGAGACCGACCATGAGAAGCGCACCCTCCCGATCAATCTCGAGGAGACCCTCCAGGTCAGCGACGATTACGAGATCGCCCTGCCCGGAGGCTACGCCGTCGACGAGATTCCCGACCCAATCAAGCTCGACCTCGGCTTTGCCTCCTATGAGAGCTCAAGCCGCGTCAAGGACAACGTTCTCCACTACACCCGAACCTACACCGTCCGCCAGGTAACGCTTCCCGCCGAAAAGTACGACGACGTGCAGAAGCTCGCCCAGGTCATCGCCACCGACCAACAGAGCCACGCCGTTCTCAAGAAACAGTAGCTCTCGCTTCACAGCATTCCGTATCCAGAGAAGGACATACAACGCATGAAATCCATCAAGGGCCGTACTCTCCTCTACAACCTGCTCCTGATTGTCCTGCTTTCTGCAACTGCCGCTGCATTCTGCGAAGACAAGTGGACGACGCCCACCAAAGAGGAGCTGTCCATGACGTCGCAACCCGAGGTCCCAGGCGCAGCGGCCGTCTATCTCTATCGCGAGGAGATCACCGACGACAAACTCCACATGTGGAGCGTCTATGTCCGGCTCAAGGTGCTTACCGATAAAGGCAAGGACTACGCCAACGTCGAGCTCAGCTATGCCTCAGGGGGCGACGGCAGCGGCACCACCATCGGCGATATCGCCGGACGCACCATCCACCCAGACGGCACCATCATTCCATTCACGGGCAAGCCGTACGAAAAGCTCGTCGGGAAGACGCATGAAGCCAAGTACAAGGCAAAGGTCTTCACTTTGCCCGACGTCGAGGTCGGCAGCATCGTCGAGTACCGCTACACCCGCCGCTACGACGACCACTGGTTCTACGCGCCCAAGTGGTTCATTCAGTCCGATCTCTACACCCGTAAGGCACACTACCTCTGGAAGCCGACCGGCAAGCAACTCGTCAGTAGCGATGAGCGCGGCCAACTCACCAGCAGCATCGCATGGTTCCAGGTGTTGCCTCCCAACACAGAGCTCAAACAGACGCGCCTGCCCGATTCCGGAATGGAAGCAGGTCAGTTGTTCCTGGAGATCAACGCGCATGACATCCCCCCAGCGCCGGAGGAAGAGTACATGCCTCCAACCTCCAGCTTCACCTATCGCGTGCTCTTCTATTACACGCCCTACCGCACCATCGAGGACTACTGGAAGAGTGAGGGCAAGTACTGGTCCAAGCGCCGCGACAAATTCATCGGGCCCGGATCCAGGGTCAACGCAGCCGTCCACGATCTCACCGCGTCCTCCGATACTCCCGACCAGAAGCTCCACAAGCTCTACGCCGCGGTCATGCAGCTTGAGAACACCGACTTCACCCGCGAGCACTCCGCCGCTGAGGAGAAGGCGCAGGGGTTGGGCGCAGTCCACTCCACCGACGACATCCTCGAACGCAAGCGTGGCAGCAGTGACCAGCTGGCCGCACTCTTCGTCGCCATGGCTCGCGCCGCGGGATTGAAGGCCTACCTCATGTCGGTCACGAACCGCGACCACAACATCTTCGCCAAGGCCTACGCCAGCTTCTCGCAGCTCGATGACGACATCGCCATCGTCAACATCGACGGCAAGGATCATTACTTCGATCCCGGCTCGCGCTACTGCCCCTACGGACACCTCGCCTGGAAGCACACCGCCGCCGGCGGCATCCGGCAGACTGATGGCGGAACAGAGATCGCGCTGACTCCCAGCGAACAATACCAGTACTCGCACGTCAAGCGCATCGGTGATCTCGCTATGGACCAGCACGGGTCTGTCAGCGGCACAATAAAGTTCACCTTTACCGGAGATCCTGCGCTCGAGTGGCGGCACCGCGCTCTCTCCGGAGACAACGCAAGCCTCCAGCATGAGTTACGCACCTCCGTCGAAAAGCTGGTACCCGGCGGCATGGAGGTTCACGTCATCACCGTCGATCATCTCGAGGACTATGAGCAGCCCCTGGAGGTCGCCTTTGGCATCAAAGGACCGATCGGAGCTCCTACCGGCAAGCGCCTTCTCATTCCCGCTGACATCTTGATGAGCAACTCCAAGCCGACCTTCCCCCACGAAAAGCGCGAGGTCGCCGTCTACTTCCACTACCCCTACATCGAGCAGGATGCTGTTCGCATCGCCCTTCCTGCCGGAATAAGCCTGGAGTCCGCGCCTGCGGCCGAGAAGTTCCAGTTCCAAAATTTCGCCCTCTACAGTCTTTCAGCGACCACAACGCCAAACAGTGTTCTGATGCACCGAAACTATATCCTTGGCGAGGTTCTCTACATGCCCAAGGAATATCCGGACCTTCGTTCCTTCTATAACCGGATGGAGACCAAGGATCAGGAGAGTGTTGTGCTCATCGCGGAGCCCGCGGCGGCGCCAAAGCCTGTGAGCGGGAACTGATCATTACCGGGCCTGCGGCTCCGGGCAAGCGGCACACCTTCACCGCTTCGTTCGCGTAGTCGCAGGCAAAGCCCGTCACAGCGCTGTCCTCAAGCACCACCCACTCGACTCCCAGCGGCTGCAGCGCGGCGACCCTCTGTGCATCGGTCTCCGCGCTCAGCCTCGCCTGCGCGCTCTCTCCTGCCATCCATTCGCTCGAAAGCGACGGTGTAATCGCCGCCTCGCCGCCATCCTTCGAGTAATCCGGCAGCGCACTCCGCTCGGCTATCGCGCGGAAGCACTGTGCGTCCTCGCCCGGCTTCTCAATATAATCCGCGTCCATCGCCAGCAGCGCATCCTTCGGCGTGTTCTTCCTCACCCACAGAAACGCACGGACCCACGGGTTCTTCTGCGCGTTCAGCGAGGGCACATTCTGCAGCTCCAGATGAGCCGAGTGCGGAAAGGTCTGCCGCTCTGCATACAGCATCACGCCCGCCAGCAGAGCGGACGTCGCCGCCCAGCGAACAGTGCTGCGTCGCAGCAGTCTCTCGCCCACCTCCGCGCCAACGCACACAATCATGACCGCATAAATGATCTGGAACACGCGCAGCGGTTGCAATCGCGCGACAACATGCGTCGCCGCATCCACTCGCGCAAACAGCAGTGCAACAATCACGGCAGAGAGCCCCGCAACGACCGTCATCCTTGCCAGCGCGGCCCTCGCCAGTGTTGTCCTCGCCAGCACCGTTCCTTCCGCGCTCCTTGCCACCAGCGTTATCAACAGCAGCGGAGCCGCCAACCCCACCCACTCATACCAGTGCCACTGGCTTAGAAACCAGTACGTCCGCGTCATCGCCACCAGGAGATACGCCGCGCTCTCCTGCGTTGACAATGCCTGTAGCAGCGCCGCCATCGCCACGGCAGCGGCGCACACCGTAGCTCCCATTCGAACCGCCAGCTCAGCCCTGGCCACAGCCGCCAGCGTAACCATGCAGCTCAGCGCATAGGCCGCCATCAGAGGATGCATCGCCGCGGCAACAAGAAGAGCGCCGCCGCACAGGCCTATTCCGCGCCATCGCCGGCTTTGCCTCTCGTCCTCGGGCAACAGGAGATCGAGCGCGCCCACCACCGCCAGCAGCGTGCACGGCGTCGAGATCGAGCGCGCCGTCACGTAGGGGTCCATCAGCATCAGCGATGTGCCCGCCACCGGCAACGTCAGCCACACAGCCAGCAGGGCCACGGCGCCCGTCCGCGCAGTCCGGCTTGAATAGCAACGCGCCGCAAGCCGCCATCCTGCAAGCAGAGTCAGCCAGAAGCATGCAACGTAGAGCAGAAACAGCAACGCCTCCAGACTCATCCGCGAATGCCGAACCATCCACGCCACAACCGGCGCGAAGGCTGAGAAGCGCAGATGCTCCACGACGAACGCAGTCTCATGCGGATACATCCCCGGGTCCAGCAGGCGCTTGACTCCCGCCAGATAAAGCCCGCCATCTTCCGCGTAAGGATGATACCCATGGACTGCGACAGCCATGCAGCTCAACCCAGTCACCAGCGCGACGGCATAGCCGCGCTCCTGGCGCTGCGTCTCTTCTTGTTCTGTCTCTGTAACAACGGGTACTACAACGGTGGTCGCCAAATGCGGGGTGCCCTCTGCCGCCAGCTTCTGCGGCCTCGTTTCAGACTCTCATCCCTTGAGATGAGGTAACCGCCGAGGCGACGCCCAGGTCGGGTTTCGTTGCAGGTACAGACGGACGAATTGTTCCAACAGACTCAACAGTCGCAAAGATACAATAAAAATTCATGGTTCCTTGTTTCCCAACTTCTTCCGCACACATCGCAGGTCTTCGCAGGCCTGCATGAGCGCTTCCAGCAAACGCAATCTCGTCAAAACAATTCCGGGCCTTCTCGTCAGCGCCTTCTTTCTCTGGTACACCTTCAAGGGCATCTCCTTCTCGCAGATTCGCGCCCTTCGCTTCACGCATCCGGCCTGGATCGCGGGCGTCCTCGCCTTTACCTGTGCCAGCTACACGCTGCGCTGCGTCCGTTGGACACGTATGATGCGGTCCACTCGCGCCGGCTTCGGCGTCTGCGCGCGTGTCCTGATGACCTCGCTCGCAGCCAACAACATCCTCCCCTTCCGCATCGGGGATATCATGCGCGTCTTCACCTACTCCGGCGACCTCGGCGCATCGCCATCCGTCATCCTCAGCACGGTCATTCTTGAGAAGCTGCTCGACATCTTCATCCTCGTTCTTCTCTTCGTCGTCTTCATGGGACCCGGCGTGAACCCTCACTCGCGCGTCGTCGCCGAATCGCTCCTGGGAATCTCCACAGTCGGTCTGCTCGTCATGCTCCTGGGAGCGCGAACGCTCGAGCCTCTGCTCCGAAAACTTTTCGCATATCTTCCTGCCAACCCCACCCTGGCCCCGAAGTTGCAAAAAATCGAGCACTGGGTTCTGCTCGCGCTCGACTGCATCCGCCAGATCGGAATCCTCGGCTCGCTTTTGCTGCTCGTGCAATCGGCGGTCATCTGGGTATGCGAGGGCATGATCTTCGTCTCCTCCGCGCGTCTCATTGGCCTTGCGGTCGATCGCATCGGCCCCTGGCAGGGCGTCTCAGTCGCCAATCTCTCTTACCTCATTCCCAGCTCGCCCGGAGCCATCGGAACCTTCGAGTGGGCCGTCAAGACCTCGCTCGTCAGCCACGGCGCGCTCAAGCCTCAGTCCGCCCTCTTCAGCCTCGCGCTCCACGCCTGGCTCCTCATCTCCGTTACCGGAGCAGGCGGGCTCATCTTCCTCATCCACCGCATCCGGATCCACAACCACACGCCGCTGCTCGAAGAGATTGAGACCCTCCCCACCGAACTCCCGTAAGGCTTCGAGCGGGCGCCGTGTCAATGCGCAAAATTTAGAGAATGCCATCCTGAGCGGAACCTATGGCAGTTTTATCGCCATAGGCGCAGTCGAAGGATCTGCTGTTTGTCCGGAGCGCCCGCCTTTTCAAGGAAACTTGAGACCGCGAATATGTCGATTAACCCTGAACCTCAACTCCCAGCGCCTCACGTAAACTGAAACCAGCTCCAAATCCAGAAAAATCGGTGAATCCGAAGCATGTACCGCACAGTTCAGCAGACCCTTCTGGCCCGCATTCAGGCCATTCTTCTCGCCAGGTATGAAATCACGCTCACGCAACTTGCCGTCGAGCAGCCGCCCAGCATCTCCCTCGGAGAACTCGCCCTGCCCGTCGCGTTCGAACTGGCCAAGCGCCTCCGTAAGGCCCCGCGCGCCATCGCCACCGAGCTGGCTGCTGAGCTCACGGCGGTTCTGCCCGAAATGCCGGGCATTGCCTCCGTCGAAGTCGCCGGCGCCGGCTATCTGAACATCCGCCTCGACCGCGCCGCTATCGCCCGCCGCGTCGCCGCCGACGAGCATGCCCAGATCGGCGGCCCCGGCTTCCGCCTCGTCGAGCACACCAGCATCAACCCCAACAAGGCCGCGCACATCGGCCACCTCCGCAACGCCATCCTCGGCGACACCTTCCAGCGCCTCCTCCGCCCCGACGCCTACAAGCGCGGCTACGAAGTCGGCGTGCAGAACTACATCGACAACACCGGCGTCCAGGTCGCCGACGTCGTCGTCGGACTCATGCAGCTCGAAGGCAAGACCCTCGCCACCACGCGCGAGCTCCTCGATTCACTCAAAGCAAAAGGCGAGCGCATCGACTTCTACTGCTGGGACCTCTACGCCCGCGTTTCCCAGTGGTACACCGCCGACCCCGACCAGGCCGCCGCACGCAAGCAGGTCCGCCTCGACACCCTCCACGCCATCGAGGCCGGAGGCAACGACACCGCCGAGATCGCCGACCTCATCGCCACCGCCGTCCTTCGCCGTCACCTCGAGACCATGCAGCGTCTCAGCATCGAGTACGATTTTCTCCCCCGCGAGAGCGAGATCCTCCACCTCCACTTCTGGGATGCGGCACGCCAGCTGATGATCGAAAAAGGCGTCCTTTACCTCGAGACCGAGGGCAAGAACAAGGGCTGCTACGTCATGCGCCGCGCTGGAGCAGAGGAGCAGGGAGACGGCCCCGACGAGGACGCCAAAGTCATCGTCCGCTCCAACGGTACCATCACGTACGTCGGCAAGGACATCGCCTACCACCTCTGGAAGTTCGGCCTGCTCCCCGGCAAAGACTTCGGCTACTCAAAGTTTCACGAGTACCCGAATCACATGTGCTGGATCTCGACCGTCGACGGCGAGAATCCGCACCCCACCTTCGGCAAGGCCGACGCCATCTACAACGTCATCGACTCGCGCCAGAACGACCCGCAGACACAGGTCGTCCAGGCCCTCCGCGGCATGGGCTTCACGCACGCAGCCGACAACTACACCCACTTCAGCTACGAGATGGTCGCCCTCACCCCTCGCTGCGCCATCGAGCTCGGCTACGCCGTCAGCGAAGAAGACCAGAAGCGGGCCTTCATCGAGGTCAGCGGCCGCAAGGGCTTCGGCGTTAAGGCCGACGACCTCCTCGACCAGCTCATCGCGGCCGCGCGCGCCGAGGTCGACACCCGCCACCCTGACCTCACCGACGCCGAGCGCCAGACCATCGCCTCACAGATCGGTGTAGGCGCGCTGCGCTACTTCATGCTGCGCTTCACCCGCAACACCGTCATCGCCTTCGACTTCAAGGACGCCCTCAGCTTCGAAGGCGAGACCGGCCCCTACGTCCAGTACGCCATCGTCCGCGCCGCCAACATCTTCCGCAAGGCCAGCACCACCGCCGAAGCCTCACTCGCCGCGTTCGCCAGCGTCGATCTCACCGGCCAGCTCGACACCGAAGAGGGAACCACGCTCTGGGAGACCTGGCTGCTCGTCTCCAAGCTCACCCTACTGATCGAGCAGTCGATCGTCACCTCCGAGCCTGCCTACCTCGCCAAGTACGCCTTCCAGCTCGCGCAGCAGTTCAACAACTTCTACCACCGCCACCACATCCTGCACGAGACCGACCCCAACCGCAAAGCATTCTTCCTCGCAACCGCCGCCGTAGCCCAGCGCGAGATGATCCGCGCCCTCGGCTATCTCGGCATCGAAGCGCCAGAACGAATGTAACCAAATCCGTCACAAACAAAAGCGACCAAGGATCTTCGCGGATCAGAACGGATAGCAACCTGAAAAGGTCTCAAATCCGCGCTCCATCCGCGAAAATCCGCGGTCGCAGTCTTTAGCCGTCTAACCGTCGAAGCGCCGCACCCACTCCACAATCGACCGCACCGCGATGCCGCTAGGTCCCTTCGGGAGCCACGGCTTCTGCTCCTCGTTCCACGCGCACCCTGCAATGTCCAGGTGCACCCACGGCGTATCCTCGACGAACTCCTTGAGGAACATCGCTGCTGTGATCGCGCCGCCCCATCGCGATCCACCCGTGTTCATGATGTCCGCAATCTGGCTCTTGATCTGTTCTTTGTAGTCGTCGGTGCAGGGAAGCCTCCAGAACTTCTCCCCCGAAACCTTCATGGCTTCCTCGAACTTCCCCCACGTGGCCTCGTCGTTCGAGAACACTCCGGCATTGATCATTCCCAGCGCGACAACGCACGCTCCCGTCAGTGTTGCCGCGTTGATCAGGTGCGTACATCCCAGCGTCTTCGCATAGTGCAGCCCATCGGCCAGCACCAGCCTGCCTTCGGCATCCGTGTTCAGAATCTCAATCGTCTTGCCCGACATCGCCGTGACCACATCGCCAGGCTTGAACGCCTTGCCATCCGGCATATTCTCCGCCGAGCACACCACCGCAATCACCTTCACCTTCGGCTTCAGTTGCGCGATCGCGCGCATCGCGCCGATCATCGCCCCTGCGCCGGCCATGTCGTACTTCATCTTATCCATGCCATCGGGTGGTTTGAGCGAGATGCCGCCCGTGTCGAACGTAATTCCTTTGCCCACTAGGCCCAGCACCGGAGCGTCCTGCGGCAGCGACTCCCCCTTCTCCAACTTCGGCTCATACGTCATCACGATCAGTGCCGGCGGCTGGGCCGAACCCTTGGCCACGGCCCAGAACGCGCCCATCTTCAGTTCGTGCAGCTTCTCTGTCGAGAACACCTCGCAGTCCAGGCCAACCTCCTCGCACATCGCGGCGGCTCGACTGCCCAGCTCGGTAGGGGTCAGAACATTGCCGGGCTCGTTCACCAGCGCCCGCGTAAAGTTCTGCGCGCCGGCGATGATCAGCCCTTCTTCGAATCCCTTCTGAATCTCCTCTGTTGTCGTCTTCTCTGTCTCCCTTGCAATCAGCGTCAGTGACGCGACGGACATATCCTGCCGGTCGCTCTTGTACGTGTCCCAGTCGCGCTCTGCCAACTCTGCGCCCTCCACCAGTGACCGCGCCGTCAGCGTGCAGGGCAGCGCCTCCAGATGCTCGTCCGAGAGCGCATGGTCTTCAGGAAACGCGACCGCCATCTCTCGAACATTACGCGGCTTGGCCGCCCGCACCGCGGCACCTGCGCCCTTGCGAACCTCGTTCACCGAAAGCGATTTCGCCTTGCCCAGTCCAACAATCAGCAGTCGCTGCGCCTTCAACCCATCCGGGGCATGCAGCAGCAGCGTCTCACCCAGCGACGCCTTGAACTCGCCCGACGCCAGCACCTTCGACGCCGCATCCGTGATCGCATCCGAAGTGGCCAGCAGCACCGGAAGTGCATCCGCGTCCTTGCCTACCGAGACATCCACGGCGAACACAGCCAACAGGGGTATGGCAAAGCCAGCCGCATCTTGAAAAATGAGCTTCGTATCCATGTTTCTATCGTAGCGCGAGACTGCCGGCTCGCCATCTACAACGAAAGATGTGCGCAGCCATCGCTAACATTTCATTACGAAGAAATCTGAGCCTACCGGCGCTGGCTCCGCGCCACCGCGGCCTTCGCCTCTCGGTCCGCCTCGCGCTTCCGCTCCGTCTCGCGCTTGTCCCAGTCCTGCTTGCCCTTCGCCAGCGCCAACTCGCACTTCACCCTGCCGTTGCGAAAGTAAAGGCGCGTCGGGATCAGCGTGAAGCCCTTCTGGCGTGTCTGTGCCTCAAGCTTACGCAGCTCGTTCTTATGGAGCAGCAGCTTCCGCGTGCGCAGCGAGTCGTGGTTCATCGTGTTGCCGTGCGAGAAAGCCCCTATGTGCGCGTTCAGCAGAAAGCATTCGCCGTCCTTCAGCAGTCCATAGGAGTCCTTCAGGTTTGCCTTGCCCTCGCGGATCGACTTCACTTCCGTGCCCCGCAGAGCCACTCCGGCCTCGAATCGGTCCGTCAGGAAGTAGTTATGGCTGGCCGCGCGGTTCACTGCCGCGTCCCGCTGTCCCGTCGCCACCGGGTCGCGGTCCTTGGCCTTCGCCGGGGATTTCGACGTGTGGGCGGCCGTCGGATTGGAGAGCATACGAGGCATGAACTTCCTACTTTAACATGGCGAAAAAGTGTTATCTCACCCGCAAGCTGCCTGCGCGTCTAACCCCTGTAGCCGGTGCTGGACCGGTTTCACCGCGTCTTATGGAACCAGCACAGGATCCCCAAACTGTAGCCCTTTCTGGAGTTTATCTTCTGCCTTGGATGCTATACTCACCCGAGCGCTACAGGCTGGCAGGCATTCGAGCGACAGGCCACAACCTGCGGTCGTCATCATCGGGGCAGGCGGGCCCTCGGGCATACCTCACCTCTCCAAATAAGGACGAAAACGGAAGCAGAATGGATCGCGGCAACATAGTCTTCACCACACGATCGTCGGGCGCCTTCCGGGCGCTTCCACTGCTCTTCCTTCTGGCGGCGCTCTTCGCGGTCTCCCCGTCGGCCCGAGCTCAGTCAGCCAACACCTGGGCCAAGCGCGGCCTGGACGCCGAGGCCCGTCACGACTACGACACCGCCTTCGAAGACTATCGTCAGGCCGCCCTCAAGAAGCCCAAGGACTTGCGCTACAGGACCCACGTCGAGCGGGTCAGGTTTCTCGCTGCCGCAAGTCACGTTGACCGCGGACGTATCCTCAAGCAGAGCGGCGACATGAACGGCGCTGTCGCCGAGTTTACCCGGGCCATTCAGATCGACCCCTCCAACCAGACCGCACAGCAGGAGATTGACGTCATCCAGAAGCAGATGGCCGCTCCGCCTAGCGCGGCCATAGGGCACGGCGGACATGAGGACGTGATCAAGGAAATCAGCACCGTCGCCGGCCCCGTCGAGCTCAAGCCGGTCTCCAACGAGCCCATCACTCTCCACGCCGTCGAAGATGTCAAGAACATCTATCAGGCTATCGGCAAAGCTGCCGGCCTCAACGTCCTCTTCGACCCCGAATACAGCTCCAAGCGTATTCCCGTCGATCTCACCAACGTCACCCTCTCCGACGCGCTGCGAATCGTCGGAACCATCGCCGGAACCTTCTATAAGCCCGTAACTTCCAACACTATCTTTGTCGCACAGAACACGCGCACCAAGCGTACCGACCTCGACGCGCAGGCTGTTCAGACCTTTTATCTCACCAACGCAGCCCAGCAGCAGGATGCTAACGAGGTCCTTACCGCTATCCGCAACGTGCTTGATCCAACCATCAAGATCACCCTCGTCGCCAGCCAGAGCGCCATCATCATCCGCGCCACGCCTGACCAGCTTCTCCTCGCCGAGAAGCTCATCAACGATCTCGACCGCTCCCGCCCCGAGGTCGTCGTCGACGTCGCGATCCTTGAGGTCAATCGCGACACGGTGCGCAACCTCGGCATCACCCTGCCGCAGTCGTTCACCGTCACCCCACAGGCATCACCCAGTACGACGACCACCAGCAGCTCAGGCACCACCACGGGCGGCACCAGTTCTCCCTCCAACTTCACCCTCAACACTCTGGCCAACATCAACGCCACCAACTTCGCGGTCACCATCCCACCCGCCACGCTCAACGCGCTCCTCAACGACACCGACACCCGCATCCTCCAGAACCCGCGCATCCGGGCCACCGATGGCCAGCGAGCCCAGCTCAAAATCGGATCGAAGATTCCCATCGCCACCGGTTCGTACAGCTCTACACTCTCCGCTACCGCCAGCCTCGGCGTGCAGACCCAGTTCACGTACCTTGATGTCGGTGTCAACATCGACATGACGCCTACCGTGCACTACGACCGCGACATCACTCTCAAGTTGAAGGTAGAAGACCTTTCGGAGACCGGATCCGTCACCATCAGCGGCGTCACTGAGCCCATCATCGGCCAGCGCTCGGTCGAGCAGGTCATTCAGCTCAAGGAGGGGGAGCCCAGCGTCCTCGCCGGCATCCTTATCCAGCAGGACAACAAGACCGTCAGCGGAACTCCTGGAATCGGTGAGCTGCCATTCTTCAAGTACCTCTTCGCTACACAGAACAGGGAGCGCCAGCAGAATGAGATCGTCTTCCTGCTGATCCCCCACATCGTCCGCGAGTCGATCCTCACCCGCCTCAACACCCGCGCCATCGACACTGGCACTGGTCAGGCGGTTGAACTTCACCGCGATCTCTCACTCGGGGCCGCCGATCTCGTTCCGCTCGGCCCAGCGCGGACTCAGCCGATCGGCGAGCCCACCACCGCGGCCAATGCAGCCGATGCCGCCGTCCAGCAGATGAAGCAGCAGGCCGCCCCGCCAACTCCCCCTGAGCCGGGAGCGAAGCCTTCTCAGCCTGCCCCGACTCCGGCGCAACCTCAGGTCCAGCCCGCAGGTCCGCCCGTCAGCTTCTCCGTCGTCCCGCCCGCTGGCAACCAGGCGGTCGGCGGCACCTTCCAGGTCTCCGTCAACCTCGCTAATGGGCGTGACATCTTCTCTGTTCCGATCCAGCTCCAGTTCAATCCCGCCGTCCTCCAGCTCGTCAATGTGGACGCCGGGGAACTTCTCGCGCGTGACGGACAGGCGGTCTCCATCGTCCATCGTGATGAGGGCAACGGTCTGGTCACCATCGCCACCTCGCGGCCGCCCAACGTTGCCGGCATCACCGGGCAGGGAAGCGTAGCCACGCTCACCTTCAAGGCCATTGCAGCGGGCGATTCCAACCTGGCCCTCTCCAGAGTCGGCGCCATCAACAGCGCCCAGACCAATCTTCCCGCCGTCGGTTCGGCGGCCGTGGTGCATGTGAAATGATTAGGTCGAACAATCCGGCAAGCACGCTACTTAGACCAGTGCGAAGCCCGCAAGCTGTTTCAGACCCAAATCTGTCACTTCGACATCTGTCATATCGACCGGACTCCGAGCGGAGTCGAGAGAGGCGGAGCGGAGAAACCCGCTTTTCTACCACGGCTCTCTGGGGTCAAACCAACGCAGAGTCCAGCTCGGGTGCCCCATCCTTTGCGGCTTCATCGCAAGGGGTGGGATCCACCAACCCCGAGTCCGGCCTCACACTCGTAGAGCTCATCATCACCATCACCATCGTCGCCGTCCTGGCCACTGCCGCCATCCCCATAGCACGCTTCCAGGTCAAGCGCGAGAAGGAACGCGAGCTTCGCCGCGATCTCTGGGAGATGCGCTCTGCAATCGACAAGTACAAGGACGCAGCCGATAAAGGAGGCTTTCAGATCAAGGCCGACTCCCTCGGCTATCCTCCCGATCTCGAAACCCTCGTCAACGGCGTCGAAGTCCAAGGAAAGAAGGTCAAGTTCCTCCGCAGGATCCCCACCGATCCCATGACCGGCAACACCGACTGGGGCCTCCGGTCCAACCAGGACGACCCCGACTCCGACTCCTTCGGAGGCCAAAACGTCTTCGACGTCCATACCAAGAGCACCGGAACCGCCCTCGACGGAACAAAATACTCAACATGGTAGCCACGGTCACATCCCGCAATTCCGACCGTGTCATCCTGAGCGGAGGCGGCGCAGCCGCCGTAGTCGAAGGATCTGCTTCTCTTCCGCAAAAGCCCGGGTGCACGGAGGAAGCCAGGCGTTCCGAACACGGCTTCACCCTGCTCGAACTGATGATCGTCATGGTCGTCATCGGCCTTCTCGCGGCCATCGCCGTCCCGTCCTATACGAACAACATTCGCCACGCCCGCGAGGCCGTCCTCCGCGAGGACCTCCACACGATGCGCAGCGCCATCGACTCCTACACCGTCGACAAGCAGAAGGCCCCCCAGTCCCTCGACGACCTCGTTCAGGCCGGCTACCTCAAGTCCATGCCAGTCGACCCCTTTACCCACCGCTCCGACACCTGGGTTCCCGCCCAGAGCGAACTGCTCAGCACCACCGACCAGACCGAGCCCGGCATCGATGACGTCCACTCCGGCTCCCAACAAACCGGCTCCGACGGTACTAACTACTCAACCTGGTGAGGGTTCAGGGGCCTGATCCCTGAGCCCTTCCCACCGCTCACCAAACAAGCGCATACTAAGTCCAACACGGTTAGGGTTGCGTCTATTTGTGCGGAAGCAGCTCTTCCGGAGGAGACCTTATGCGTCCCGCAGCTCAGCTCGGCCTGGCCACTCTCATCGTCCTCTCGGCAGTTGCCTTCGCTCAGACGCAGACCCCGGCGAATCAGACCCCTCCCGCGCCCCCATCCGCCCAGGCGCCGGCCAACACCCCCTCTGACACCACGCAGGCCAAGGACTCCGAGACAAAGCAGCCGACCCCAGACGACACCAAGGCGACCTCCGACAGCGCCCAGACTAGCGCCCAGGCAAGTGACGACACGAAGGCAGCGGCCACCGATACCAGCAGCACCGGCCCCGGCAAAGCCAAGCACAACACAAAGAACGCCGCCAGCAAGAAGACCGACTCCCTCCCGTCCCCCGGCGAAGACCTCAATCCGCACATCAAGGCGGGCAGCGAAGATGACGTCAACGCCGTCGGAAACCGCAACATAGGCGGCCGCGGCATCGGCAACTGGTACTCCACCGACTGGGAGATCCGCAACGGCAAGGCCTACTCGATGGAGATCGAGAAGTCCGCGCACATGATCACCGATCCCGTTATCGCCGAGTACGTCAACCGCATCGGTCAGAACATCGTCAAAAACTCCGACTGCAAGGTCCCCTTCACCATCAAGATCATCGACTCTGACGAGATCAACGCCATGGCGCTCCCCGGCGGATTCTTCTACGTCAACTCCGGCCTCATCATGGCCGCCGATGAAGAGGCTGAGCTCGCCGGCGTCATGGCCCACGAGACCGCCCACGTCTGCGCCCACCACGCCGCGCGCCAGATGACCAAACTCAACTACGCGCAGATCGGCTCCATCCCGCTCATCATCTTCACCCAGGGCACATGGACCGGCTACGGCATCTACGAGGCCACCCAGCTCGCCGTCCCCATCGCCTTCCTCAAGTTCTCCCGCGTCGACGAAGCCGAGGCCGACTGGCTCGGTCTCCAGTACATGTACAAGGCCGGCTACGATCCTCAGGCCTTCATTCAGTTCTTTGAGAAGATCGACGCACTCGAGAAGCACAAGCCTGGCACGCTCTCCAAGGTCTTCGCCGACCACCCCCAGACCCCTGACCGCATCGCCCACTCCGAGGACGAGATCGCGACCATCCTCCCCGCCAAGCCCGACTACATCGTCTCCACCTCCGAGTTTGACGACGTCAAGGCCCGCCTCGCCCGCATCGAGAACAAGCGCAAGCTCAACGACAAGGGCAAGGACAACAAGCCCACCCTGCGCCGCGTAGGCGGAGGCAGCAACGACCCCAACAACCCAAACAACCCCTCCAACACTGACGATCGCCCAACCCTCGGCCGCCGCGAATAGCGGCCGCAACTAAGGCCTCACCGTTACAGGCTCGGAACACAGCTAGAGCAAGGTACACGCCTCGCCAAACTCGAGGCGCGGACTCCTCGCGTGTAGCTTGGAACTGTCACCATAGCCGAGGTTGCATAAGAAATTCGACTTCACATGGCCTTCCGGAAAGAACTCCTCCTCGCACTCTTCGCATTTGCCGGAACCGAAGAACTCTTCATCTACCTTGAAACTATCGAAGCCGGACATCGGCCCGCAATCTAATCCCAGCGCGCGAGCCGCCAGCATCATGTACGCCCCCTGCAATGACGAATTTCTCTTGGCCGTGCTTTCGATCAGCTGAGGATTGTTCGCGAATACTTCCCGCATCCCAGGATTGTGCGGAAACAGCTTCGGAAGTTTTTCATAGAACTTCAGATCGTAAGCAACGATAGCTGTCACCGGCGCAGCCATAGTCTTCTCCACGTTGCCGGGCGACAGCGCCGGTCGAAGTCTTTCTTTTGCTTCGCGCGAACGAAGGAAGATCAAACGTGCAGGACAACAATTCGCACTCGTCGGAGCCCACTTCATCACGTCATACAGTTGACGAAGGACGTCATCTGCCACTGGCTTAGCCAGCCATGCAGAATGTGTATGTGCTTCGCGAAATAAAGTATCGAGAGCCTCATCACTTACCCTGTTCATGTGCCCTGCCTCCAGTCTCTGCAGTCTCGCTAGGGCAATCCATCATGCCTGCCCCTGACACCGCCATTGTGAAACGCTAGCGGCCGATTCTAGACCCAACCGGCTAAAATAGTCATATGACCACCAAGCACACCACCGGCTACACCGACGACCACGCCGCAGCCGGTTTAGACACAAAGTTCCCCGAGATTGAAACCTGGCCCAACCAGTTCAAGTCCTACGAGATCCTCGTCGACGACCCCGAGTTCACCAGCGTCTGCCCCAAAACCGGCCTCCCCGACTTCGGCCGCCTCACCATCCGCTACATGCCCCGCGAGCGCTGCATGGAGCTCAAGTCCCTCAAGGAATACCTCTTCACCTACCGCAACCTCGGCATCTTCCAGGAGAACATCGTCAACCAGGTCCTCGACGACGTCGTCAAAGCCACCGACCCCGTCTGGGCCAAGGTCGTCGGCGACTTCCGCCCCCGCGGCGGAATCTCGACCATCGTCGAAGCCTTCTATCCCCGCCCGAAGGATTCCAAAGGCCCCCGCGGCTGACGCATCCCAACTGAAATTTGCGCCGGAATAGAGCAGACTACAGGTTCAACCTGTGTCTCCGCTCCACGTCGAGGAAATTTATGTTGATTCTCGGACTCCGGCTCTGCTCTCCTTCAGGTTTCAGAGGGCTACACGATCAAAGCCCCGTATCGTGGATCGAACTGAGCCTGAAATCCTCTGCGTGCCCAGTGGAGCGCGAGCCGCAGGAGCCACTGTCTACGCCGGCTCCACATACCGGAAAGGCCTGTGCTTGTGGCTCTTCCAGAAGTAAGCCAGGATGATCACACTCGCAACAGCCGCATAGGCGCACCACAATGAGGTGTAAATCCACGCAAATCGCGACCCCGCGTTAAAGCAGTCTCTGAATTCCAGCTAACCGCATATAATCGCGTGCGACACTCTCTCCAGAACCATCCGGGCCAGCTTGATTCACGGGCTACGTTGAGCGAATCCACAGAAATCAGTCATTTGCGCTGACCTGACCAACCCACGGGAGGAATCCATGGCCACCGTAGTCCCGCATCAACCGCCCACTCCAGAGCGCTTCTTCAACGCCATTAACGCCTATGAGCAGACCGAGGCAATGAAGACCGCCGTTGAGCTGGAGCTCTTCACAGCCATCGCCGAAGGCAACACCACTGCCGCAACCATTGCGAAGCGCTGCCAGGCCTCCGAACGCGGCGTGCGCACCTTGTGCGATTTCTTAACCATTCACGGCTTCCTCGCCAAGGAAGGAACGCAGTACTCTCTAGCACCGGATTCAGATGTATTCCTCAACAAAAAATCGCCGGCATATATCGGCACCGCCGTTGAGTTTTTGCTCACCCCGCGCCTGCGCGAAGGCCACGCGCGCCTGACCGAGGCCGTGCGTCGGGGAGGCACCGCGCTCGGCGAAGGAACCTTGGAGCCCGAAAATCCCGACTGGGTCAAGTTTGCTCAGGCCATGATGCCGCTCATGTATATGCCCGCCGAGATCATGGCCGCCGAACTCCGCAAAGGCGGCGAGGCGCACAAAGTTCTCGACATCGCCGCCAGTCACGGCATCTTCGGAATCTCCGTAGCAAAGCAGAACCCTGCCGCACACATCTACGCAGCCGATTGGAGAAATGTCCTCGAAGTCGCAGCGAAAAACGCGCAGGCAATGGGTGTCGCCGATCGCTACCACCTGCTCCCCGGCAGCGCCTTCGAGACTGATTTCGGCAGCGGTTACGATCTGGTGTTGGTCCCCAACTTCCTGCACCATTTTGATCTGCCCACCTGCGCCGCATTGATGCGCAAGGTGCATGCTGCGCTAAAGCCAGGCGGCCGAGCCGCAATTGCCGAATTCGTTCCCAATCCTGATCGCGTCTCGCCGCCCAGCGCAGCCGCCTTCAGTATGATGATGCTGACCACGACCCCCGCCGGCGACGCCTACACCTTCGCAGAACTCGAGAGCGTCTCGAAAACTGCCGGCTTCGCCCGAGTCGAACTAGCGCCACCAGAGATCGGCCTCGACCGCCTCGTCATCGCATACCGGTGATTCCTGACTGCCCCCGCGTCATCCCGACCGGAGTGGAGGGATCCGCTTCTTTATCCACGGAAGCCGATGGTGCGCGATTCTTTTACTTCTTGGCAAACGACCGCACCAGGATCACCATGTTCCAGACATCTTCCGGATTCGCGCGGGCCACCTCTTCCGCGGGCATTTGGCCTTTACCGTTCCTGATGATGTAGAAGAGCTCTCCGTCCGTAAAGTCTTTCAGAGCTGCCGGATCCGTGTAGTCCTTCATCTTGAGCTTCAGATCGCCAACGAGATCACCTTTACCATCGCCGTTTACTCCGTGGCACATGGCACAGTCGTATCCGAAAATCTTTTTGGCGTGGGCTTGTGATTCGGGAGTCGGCTTTACCGGATTGACCATCTTAGCAGCTTCAGCAGGAATAACCGTCTGGGCCGGGTCAGCAGCCTGTTGCTGTGGCGAGAGTGCAAAGAGAAACAGTGTGCAAGAGACGAACAAAGGCTTCAACATGCGAGCCTCCTCTATTGCCGAGCGAAATATTATGCCTCTGACGCTCCAATAGGAAGTCTTATCTTTAGGCGGCGTCAGTTCGGCAAACGGATTGGCTGACGGCGGGCAACCCCAGCACGATCCGTCGCTTATGACGTGCCGTAAAAAAACAAGTCCAACCGGCTGAACGCCAATCACCCTCGAGGTGCCGACTCCTTGACCACAAGCCGGCCGACGGTCAACTCGCCGACGCTTATTCTCTCGATGCGGCCGCTGCGTATCGCGAGCTTCCGAACGGCGAGCGCGCCGACAGCCAACGCGCCAACAGCCAAAGCGCCGACAGCAACCGTACCAATAGCCAGGGCACCAGCGGCGGTGGCTCCAAGAGCCAGACCACCGCGCACGATTCTCTTCCTTACAGCTCTGTATCGACTCATCCTGTTCTCGCTATCCATTGAATCCTCCATGCCGAGATGGTGGTGAATCAACTCCCCCAATATTCTGAGCGAGCGACACTTATCTTGAGTAATCAACACCGGGCCCTTGCATATCACTGGTACGCTGAATTGTTTCCTCTGCAGGATGCGTTAAATCTCGTGGAAGAGGAGGCAAACCAATGTGTGATTATTAACTGCCGCTCTGCGAACTCGTTTGGCGGTTGAGAGTGAGGAGTTGGTTGATTCCCAACAGGAACGCTGGGATTGACATCCACGATAGGATTCAACGACAGGCCAATAATCGTTTTCATTTGGAGGATATCAAAATGGCGACCACAGTCAGGAGCATCGTGTTGTGGCGAAGGGAAATCGAGAACCAACCGGGAGCCCTGGCGAGCACCTTGGAACCGTTTGCCAGTGCAGGTGCAGACCTCCAGATCATCATGGGTTATCGCTACCCGGGTAATCAGGCAAAGGCAGCGGTCGAACTTTCTCCGATTGTAGGGAAAAAGCTGGCTACCGCTGCGGAGACAGCGGGATTCAAGGCCTCTGGAATCCCGGCCCTTCTGGTGGAAGGTGATAACAAGCCGGGGTTGGGGCATGCTATTACGGAGGCGATCGCGGACGCTAAGATCAACCTCGATTTTCTCGTGACGCAAGTAATTGGCAGAAGATACTCAGCAGTTATTGGATTTGAAAGCGCCGAAGACGCAAAAAAGGCTGCCACCCTGATCAAGAAAACGACGACGCGCAAAGTCAAGAAAACGACGACGCGCAAACGCAAATGAGAGCACCGATGGCGCGTGCCCTCTAGGCGCGTGGACAGTTCACCCGGTCACGCTTTGTTCTCCAGCGATCCTAATCCCTTGATTCCGGGATCGTCTCGAGGTCCGTACTCACTAATCGCCGGGTGCCCGGCTACCACTCTGCCCCGAGCAGCGCCGAGGGGCTTGAGCCCAGTTCCGAAGAGCTTGCCCTGAGCTTGTCGAAGGGACGAAGCGACCAGAATCATTGCTGTTGCTTTTGCTCAAGCCAATCGCTCCTCCAAGGCCCTTTTCCACAACCAAATCCTTGACACCCCTGATAGCCTTAAATCAGAAGAAAGAAAAAAGCCCGGCGCAAGCCGGGCTTTCGCATTTAACCCGAGAGACCAAAAACACGACGCGGAAACAAGTCCCCACCCAGCTTGCTGGCTGGGGACGAAAGTCCGGATTCAGGTCTTTTCTTTTGAAGACTTTACACGCATTTCACCCAGTGGGGGAGCGAACCATGTCACAGATCATGACCGAGATGCAGAACGAAGCAGAACGCCGCCAATGCCGCCACATCTTTCCCGACGGTCTTCGCTGCGGCAGCCCCAGCATGCGCCGCACGCACTTCTGCTACTACCATCACGACGCCCGCAAACCCGTCCCCAACCCTCGCCAGCGCCAGGCGCGCCGCAGCATATTTCTTCTGGGCTCACCCACCAGCCGAGCCTCCATCCAGACCTCCCTTGGCGAGATCCTCAGCCGCCTTGCCACCAACGACATCGACCCCCGCCGCGCCGGGCTCATTCTCTACGGCCTCCAGATCGCCTCCACCAACCTCTCCCACGAACAGAACGACCAGCCTGAAGCCGCGGCCACAGCACCCGAAGCCCCTGCACCCAAAGCAGCAGCAGAAGAGACCCGCAATAACAGCGAATCTGCGAGCGCGCCCGGCCCCAAACCGGGTCTCCACCGCCTCAGCCGAGGCACCGCCGGCGCGCTCATTGAACAACTGGCGAAGCACCACGGCGTCGACATAGAAGAAATCTACGAGCGCTCACAAACAGGCATCCTGCAAAGAGTGAACGCTACCGCCGATACTGCCTCACAACCGCGTACAGTGGACCCTCATCCTCGCCCAACAAACTCTTGTTATCCTGAACCACAGAAATGCCAAACAAACCGATCGTCCTCACCATCCTCGACGGCTGGGGTTACCGCCCCGAGACTCACGGCAACGCCATCGCACTGGCCCGCAAGCCGACCTACGACAAGCTCCTCGCGACCTACCCCAACACTCTCATCCGCGCCAGCGACCACTACGTCGGCCTGCCGGACGGTCAGATGGGAAACTCCGAGGTCGGCCACCTCAACCTCGGTGCCGGGCGAATCGTCCGCATGGACATCACCCGCATCGACGCCGCCATCGCCGACGGCAGCTTCTTCACCGACCCCGTCCTCACCCAGGCTATCCAGCTCGCCGCGCAGGGCAATCGCGCGCTCCACCTCTTCGGTCTGCTCTCCGACGGCGGAGTCCACTCGCACCAGCGCCACCTCTACGCGCTCGTGCGTCTCGCCGCGCAGCACAAGCTCACCCGCGTCTACGTCCATGCCTTCATGGACGGCCGCGACACCATGCCCACCAGCGGCATCGGCCACCTCGAAGCCCTCGAGCAACAGCTCCGCGAGTACGGCATCGGTCAGATCGCCTCTGTCTCCGGCCGCTACTTCGCCATGGACCGCGACCTCCGCTGGGAAAAAGAGCGCCAGGCCTTCGACGCCATGGTCACCGGCTCACCCGAAGGCGGAACCTACACCGACCCCCTCGCCCGCATCCGCGAGCTCTACAACAACGGCGTCACCGACGAGTTCATCCCACCGTTCACCGTCGTCGACGGCCACGGCCACCCCGTAGGCCCCATCCGCGATAACGACGTCTGCATCAACTTCAACTACCGCGCCGACCGCGTCCGCCAGATCACCCGCGTCCTTGCACGAAATGTAGCCCGCAACGCGAACATCCCCGGCGGCCTCACCGCAGCCAACGCGAACGACTTGCCGAAAGCAGCCGAGCTCGAACACGAGATCCCTCGCGCACAGGCGCCCGGCAACATCCACTACGTCTGCATGACGCAGTACGACAAAAACTTCACGCTCCCCGTCGTCATCCCGCCGGAGTCGATGGACAACCTGCTCGCCAACGTCATGGCCGACGCCAACCTCCGTAACCTCCGCGTCGCCGAGACCGAGAAGTACGCCCACGTCACCTACTTCTTCAACGGAGGCATCGAGAAGCCGTTCCCCGGCGAGGACCGCGTGCTCATCCCGTCGCAGAAGGTCGCCACCTACGACCTCGCTCCTGAGATGTCCGCTCCAGGCATCGCCGAAGCCGTCGTCAAGGCCGTCAACGACACCGCCTTCGACGTCATCATCGTCAACTTCGCCAACGCAGACATGGTAGGTCACTCCGGCAAGCTCGAGCCCACCATCCGCGCCGTTGAAACCGTCGACGCCCAGCTCGCCCGGATCTATCAGGCAGTCAAGCAGCGCGGCGGCAGCCTTCTCGTTACCGCCGACCACGGTAACGCCGAGATGCTCATCGACCCCATCACCGGAGGCCCGCACACCGCCCACACCACCAACCCCGTCCCCTTCATCCTTATCAGCCCAGACACCGATCCAGCCCACCACGCAATCCTCAAACCCGGCGGGAGTCTGCGCGACATCTCGCCCACCATACTCACCCTCCTCAATCTCAAAAAGCCAAGCGAGATGACCGGAGTGAATCTGGCGACGAAGTAACGCCAGCCAAGCGAGATAATTAGAAATGTGAGGGATGTATGGACTTTTCCGATCTGGCAAAGATGAAGGAAATGATGGGGCAGGCGCGCCAAATGCAGCAGCAGATGGAGCGCAAGCTGGCCGAGACCATCGTAGAAGCCTCGACAGGAGGCGGCGTTGTGACCGTACGGATGAACGGCAAGAAGGAGCTCCTGCGTCTCAAGATCGAGCCCAGCGCGATCGGTAGCGCAGGCAGCGACCTCGAGCTGCTCGAAGACCTGATCACCGCTGCGGTCAATGAAGCCGGACGCCGCGCCGACGAGGCGATCAAGTCCAGCATGGCAGGGATGATGAGCTCGCTCGGCCTGCCGAACCTGCCGGGGCTGCTCTAGTGGCCCGCTTCGCAGAGCCGATGAGCCGTCTCATCGACGAGCTTCGCAAGCTTCCTGGCATCGGAACCCGCAGCGCGCAGCGGCTGGCCTTCCACGTACTGCGTTCCTCGGCAGAGGACGCGGAAGCTCTCGCCTCTGCGATCCGCGAGTTGAAGGCGCACCTGCGCCTGTGCTCGGTCTGCAACAACATCACCGACGTTGATCCATGTATCTACTGCACGAACGCAGTGCGCGATCAGCGGCTCGTCTGTGTCGTGGAGGAGCCGACCAACATAGCAACGATCGAGAAGACCCGAAGCTATGCCGGCGTCTACCACGTCTTGCACGGGACTCTCTCTCCCATCGGCGGAGTAGGCCCCGACCAGCTTCGCATCAGCAACCTGATGACTCGGCTGCCCGAGGTGAACGAGGTCATCCTCGCAACCTCCCCAACCACCGAAGGCGAGGCTACCGCTAGATATCTCGCAGAAGAGATTCACCGAGCGAACCCGGCGGTGAAGATCACTCGCATCGCGACAGGCATTCCAGCCGGAAGCGACATCGAATACGCCGACGAGGTCACGATGTCCCGCGCGCTCGAGGGCAGACGAGAGATTTAGCTTAGTTGTTGTCCCGCAGATCGATCACGTTGCGGATCTCGGCATCAAAGAGCTTCTGCGCCTGCTGCACTACAGGATGCTCGAGGGCCTTGGCCTGAACGCTGCCCGTCCTCGCAGCCTTGGGTTTCTTAGCGGCTGCAGCGGCTGCCGATCCGGGCAGAAGCACAAGCTTCAGCGTTCCAGCACCCGATGTCCGCAGGGCCGCGCGAACGATCTTGTCCGCCTCTGGATTGATCACCATCGGCAGCATGGTCTTCGACAACTCGGTCTGAACGCGAATCTCGCCGTTCTCGATCGTCCACTCAGCATCGGCCAGCGCATCGGCCGCTGAGCCCTGGCTCTTGGCGTTCATCAGTGCGTCGGTCGCAATCCGCTGCAACTCGTCCGGACTATGCGAGGCTGTCGGCTGGGAGATTGCAACCGGACTCGCTGCTGGAGCCTCCGGCTCAGGTGTAGTCTCCACAACCGGCTCCGGGATAGCGACAGGCGCAGGCTCGGCAGCCTTTACCGGTGGTGGAGTAGGAGCGGGGACAGGAGGCGCAGGAACAGAAGCAGGAGCACGAGGCTCGGTCTTGCTTGCAGGAGGCTGCGCGACCGGCAAAGCTTCATCAAACCGCTTGCGGCTTTCGAACGGAGAGAACACTGGCTTCGTCGGAGCTGGCGCTGTTGCAGTCGAGGCGGCTGACCGCAGGGGAGCTGTTGTTGCGGGAGCCGGAACCGTCGCGGCGGTTCGCTGCCTGGACTGTCCTGAACCGCCGGGCACGGGCATCTGGCTCAGCAACTCTTCCACCGGAAGCAGGCGCCGCAGATGCACCAGCTTGAGCAGGCCAAGCTCAAAATGAAAGCGCTGTTCCTGTCTGTATCCCAGCTCGTCGAAGGTTCGCAGCATCACCTGGAGAAAGCGCGCGAGCTCTTCTTCGCCGAAGAGTGCCCCCGTCCGAGCGGCGCGGCGCTGCTCGTCGGGAGAGATCTGAAGCAACTCTGTTGCGGCTCCACTCTGCTCGTCGCCGTTTGCGCTGATCCCGGCGACCTTGGCAACCAAGCAGTTCCGGAGGTAGCGGACGCACTGCCGCGCAAGCTGGACAGGGCTGTTGCCCGCATCGAGCAGTTGATTGGCCACAGTCATCACTTCGGCGCTGCGGTTGTCATTCACGGCTTCGAAGATCTTTTCGAAGACGGCATTCGGAACTGTGCCCATCAGCTCACGAACCTGAACTGCATCGAGCCGGGGCCGTCCATCTTCGAGCGGCGCGCTGGCGATCGCCTGGTCCATGATGGACAGGGCATCGCGCATCGAGCCGTCTCCGGCCTCGGCAAGAAGGCTCAATGCTGCTTCGTCTGCCTGAACACCTTCTTGCTCGGCGATTCCGTGCAGCTGGGCAAGAATGTCCACCAGCTTGACCGCGTGAAAGCTGAAGTGCTGGCAGCGCGACCGCACCGTCTGCGGAATGTCCTCAGGCTGCGTTGTCGCCATCATGAAGACGATGTGGTCAGGCGGTTCCTCGAGCGTCTTGAGTAAGGCATTGAAGGCCGCATCCGTGATCTGGTGCGCCTCGTCGAGGATGTAAATCTTGAACTTGTCGCGCGCTGGCCGGTAGCGGGCAGCGTCGCGCAGCTCGCGAATCTCGTCGATGCCGCGATTTGTCGCCGCGTCGATCTCGATGACGTCGACAGCGTTGCCGGAGCGGATCTCCACGCAGCTATCGCAGACCTGACAGGGCTCGGCAGTAGGACGCTCCGCGGAGCCAATCGCATTTCGGCAGTTCAGTGCCATCGCGACGATGCGCGCGATCGTCGTCTTCCCAATCCCTCTGTGGCCACTGAAGATATAACCGTGCGCGATGCGCCCCTGCGTCAGAGCGTTCATCAGCGTCACCGTTACATGATCCTGACCCACGACATCGGCGAAACGCTGTGGCCGGTACTTACGCGCAAGAACCTGATATCCCATAAACAGAAGGCGGCTACGAGCCGCATTTTGCTATTGTAGCCTCCGCGCTGCCTAAGATTTTCTGGCTGTCTTTTTCTTTCTTGCGAGCCTGGCGCGGCGCTTCACTTCATCCTCGCTGAACATGGTTCCCCGGCAGCTTACAGCGCCGCAATGACAGTCTGCATCGTCGTCGTCGCTGTCGTGAAGGTTGTACTCGTAGGTCAGCTCTTCGCCAGCGGCAATATTACGGATTGCCGTGATCCAGATGCGGCCATCGAAGTCCTCGGTCTCGCAGTTTGGATCGCAGGAGTGGTTGAGGAACATTGCGGTTCCAAACCCGTCGATGACCGCGCCATTCTCGCCGGTGCTGAACAGGTAGGTGATAAAGCGGTCTTTGTAGCGCTCGTCCGCCACCTCTTTGGGGAACCGCGGGCCGTCGTATTCAACGACCTTGGCGCCTTTCCTGATCGGCCGCGTTGTATAGCAGCCAGCCGCGTGGATTGCAGACGAACGAACGATAAGCCCTTTGAGCATTGCGAGGTAATCCTGGGTCGGTTGTATGTGGCTTCAGAAGTCAGAGAGCAACTCTGACTCCTGAAGCCCACCTTTGGACTGACTATAACAAACAGTGGATTGGCCGCGTCCAATCACTATGCGAGTAAGCTTAAGGTTGATGGCAAAACGGTCTTCCATTGAACTGGCAGCCTGCGTGTTGCTCTCGTCAGCCGCACTATCGATGACCTGCGCCGCACAGACCTCCTCTTCGCAGCAGCCGGCTCCGTGTCAGTCCTCAGGAACGAGCCAAAACAAGACCTGTCCTCCCTCTACAGCTACGCCGAAGCATCCATCGACGGCTGATCAGTTTCCGTTCCCCGGCGACACGGGAGCAGATATGCCAGGTGCTCCTGCGCCCAACGCTCCCGCACCAAACGCACCGGCTCCGAATGCTCCGGCTTCCGGAGCCTCGCATTCCTCGGCCGCGGCTGATCATCCGTTTCCAGGAGACGCGCCATCCTCTTCTTCTTCCTCCGACGCTGGTTCCAGCAGCAGTTCGGGCAGCAACTCCGATACCGATCCCGGGGATGCCGCGTCGTCGAAGCCTGCTGACACAGACGCTCCCGCACCGACGCCGGGCCGTAAAAAGCTTCCCAAGGTCGAGAGGATTCAGTCGGATGAAGAGCGGGCAGCCGAGGATCTCAATGTCGCCAGTTTCTACGAAAGCAGTGGCGATCTCAACGCGGCATATCTCAGGGCCAAGGACGCTGTGAAGTATCAGCCCAACGATTCGGATGCCCACTTCACCCTTGCCCACCTTGCCCAGAGATTGAAAAAACGCGATGAGGCGATCGCTGAGTTCAATGCGTATCTCAAGCTCGATCCGGACGGCCTCAAGATCAAGCAGGCCCGGAAGGCGCTCAGCGAATTGCAGCGTGAGCACGCGCAATAGGCACAGCGGGGTGTAGTCTTGTGCGGTCAGCTATGGACCCTAATCTGGAGAAGCTCCAGCAACGGATCGCTCACTCGCTCGAGGGCCTGACGTCTGCCCAGACGCAGCTTCGCACTGCAGACTCTCCGGACAAGTGGACTATCCAGCAGATCGCTCAGCATCTCTGCCTGTCGTATAAGTCCACCGCCGGTCTCATTCAGGAGCGCCTGGCCAAGGGGCGGCCGACGCGTTCAAGGCCAACCGTTCCCCAGCACTGCGCTCGGTTTCTGATTACAGGGCTTGGCTTTTTCCCGAGCGGCAGAGAGGCTCCTCCCATGGTTGTACCGCCCGCCGCTTCGCCTTCCGCTGAGGATCACCTCACTGGAGCAGCGCTCGCACAGGAGACGGCAGAGCTTCTGCAATTTATGGATAAGCTTTTTGCTGAGGCCGGAGGGCGCTTCGGCTCAGGACGCTCGGTAAGTCACGGGATTCTCGGTCCGCTCAGCGTTGCGCAGTGGCGGCGTTTTCATCTCGCTCATGGCTGTCACCACGTGAAGCAGATCCTCGAGATCCGGCGCGACCATGGTATTTAGGACTCGTCGTCCGTTCCGGATGCTTCGATTCGGATCTCCTGTTCGCCCTCTTCTTCGAGGTCATCGGCCACGCGGAGATAGCGCCGCATGTATCGCAGGGGTTCTTCGGCGAGAGCCATCTCCCTCAGGTGGTATCGCCAGGCATCATCACGCGTGCTGCGCCGCGTGTAGGCCTTGCGCTGGACGGTGCCGATAGTCCCGTCGGCCATCCTGCGCGTAAATGTCTGCGTGGGTACCTGGAAGGTCATGAGCTCTCCGGGCTTCCAGAAGCTTGACGCGAATTCGTGAGAGAAGAGCAGGGCATAGTACCGCCGCTCGGCTGCGAGAGTCTCCAGAGCCTCACGCGCGTTCTTCCACGGGATTCCCAGCTTTCCGACATACCACTTCCGAAACTCGAAGCCATTGTTGCGAGCCTGGCCCACTAGTAGTTGAAGCAGCTCAAACCGTGTCATGATTTCCCTTCGAGTGTGGCAAAGGAAGCGATTCGCCGAAAAATCCCGGCGATCAAGGGTATAGTCTACGGTCACAGTAGTCCAATACTCTAAGGACAGATTGTGAGTCCTTGGACTGCATCCTGGAATAGCTGGAGTTAGATCACCCCTCATCATGATTTCGAAGCTGCGTTGTCTCTCGTTTGCCGGTCTTTTGTGCGTTTGCTTTACAACGACGGTCTTTGCCGCACAGCCGGTAAACCAGAATCTCCACACCGATCCGATCAACCTGACTCCCCAGGTTCGGGAAGCCCACGATCTCTTCTACAACCTCGACTACGACGGGGCCCTCTCGCGCTTTGAGGCGATTCAGCGTGCAAATCCGCAGAACCCCATGGCGTCGAACTATATTTTGATGACGCTCATCTTTCGCGAGCTGTATCATCAGGACCTGCTGGATACGACCTACTACGCCCACAACTCTTTTCTCTTCACAAAACGCGAAGTCAACATTCCAAAGGCGACGCGCGACCGCATCGAGCAGCTAACGAATCACGCCATTGCGTTATGCGATGAGCAGCTCCGCACCAACCCTAATGACGCCAATGCTTATTTTGCTCGCGGTTATGCTCGCGGTATGCACGCTGCGTTTATTACGCTGGCAGACCACAGCTTTGTCGCCGCTGCCCGTCAGGGTTATGCTTCGCGAGGAGACAGTGAGCAGGCCCTGAAGATCGATCCCGACTATGCCGACGCAAAGATGGCCGTGGGGATTCAGCAGTTCGCTGTCGCCAGCCTGCCTCGATTTATCCGCATCATGATTGGTGTAACCGGTGTCACGGGCAACAAGGAGAAGGGCCTTCAACTGCTTCGTGAGGCTGCTGCTCACGGCGTGGTCAACAACGTCGAGTCGCGCACGGCCCTCTCTCTCTTTCTTCGCCACGACGGCCGGTACGAGGAGGCTATCGTGGTTCAGCGTGCTCAGGCGGAGCAGTATCCGCACGACTATCTCTTTCGCCTTGAAGAAGCCAACCTCATCAAGGACAAGGGAGATGGCCCCGCTGCTATTGCGACCTACAAGCGTGTATTAGAGGACGCTCGCAAGCCGAATTACTTCACCGACCCGCGTCTCCAACTGGCTTACTTCGGTCTGGCGGATACCCAGCGCGGCCAGAATCTCATCGCAGACGCGGCAGAGAACTACCTTCAGGCTGCGGCTCAACCTAACTGCACGGACTGGCTGCGCAAGCGAGCCCAACTGAATGCAGGCGAGATGTTCGACCTGCTTCATCAGCGCGACAACGCGATCACGCAATACCGGAAGGCCAGCGCCAGTGGCGGCGATCAGTCTCAGGCCGAAACTGCACGACGCTATCTCAAAGTTCCGTATGGGAGGGAGTAAGCGCCATCTGCGGATGAACTTTTTCTGCTTTCCTCCGTATCTGCTTCTGCGACAGTCGTTTCGGCGATGTGTCACAATAGAATCTCCGGAGAACTTCCATGTTCTGTACTCGTTGTGGAAAGCAGATGGATCCGTCATCCCGCTTCTGCTCGGCCTGCGGAGCAGCGGCCACGAGTTCTTTCTGGACGCCGCAGCCCACCAGTACAATGGTGCGTCCACGACAGAACCGAATGATTGCCGGTGTCTGCGCGGCTTTTGCACAGCACTACGGGTGGGACCTCAATGTCGTGCGGATCATCGCCGCTTTACTGATCGTTCTCACGGGAGTCGGCGCCCTGGCGTACATCGCCGCCTGGGTCATCATTCCCGAAGAACCTTACGCAATCCCTACGAAGAGCATCTGAGTTTTGACCAAGAAGACACCCACATTCCAAGACGTCGCACGCCCATTTACCTATCGCCGCCGCAGGCTGTTCTGCGATGGGGTTAGCTTAGCCGACCTCGCTGAGCAACACGGTACTCCGCTCTATGTCTACTCGGCGGAGCAGATCTCGCACCGCTTTCAGCTCTTCGAGCAGGCCTTCTCCGACCGGCCCCATACTGTCTGCTACGCAGTCAAGGCGAATTCGTCGCTGGCGATCCTTCGCCTGCTAGCGCGGCAAGGCGCTGGCTTCGATATTGTTTCGGGGGGCGAACTGGAGCGTGTTGGCCGGGCGCACAAGCCTGCCCTTAGGAAGGTTGTCTTCTCAGGCGTGGGCAAGCAGCCGTGGGAGATTGATGCCGCACTCAAGGCGGGCATCCTGCTGTTCAATGTCGAGTCAGAAACTGAGCTGGAGTTGCTCGCATCCCGAGCGCAGGCGCTCAAGGTTCGAGCCCGCTTCGCTCTTCGCGTCAACCCGGACGTCTTTGCCGAGACTCACCCCTATATCTCGACCGGCCTGCGGGAACACAAGTTTGGCATCGACATCAAAATTGCCCGCGCAATGTACCACAGGGCAGCGCGGTCCAAGTGGCTCGATCCTGCTGGCGTGAGCGTTCATATCGGCTCGCAGATCCGCAAGGTCGATCCCTTCACCGCTGCTCTGGCTCGTGTGACCTCGTTGATCGCCGACCTGCGTACCGATGGTCACGAGATTCGTTACGTCGATGCCGGAGGTGGCCTTGGGATTGATTACAGCGACTCGCCCTTCCATCCTGCGCAGCAGGTGCAGAAGTATGCTGCCGCTCTGAACAGGGGGCTTGGCGGCGAGGCTGCGCATCTTCTGCTCGAGCCTGGCCGGTTCATCGTTGCCCAGGCCGGAGCCTTGCTGACCCGCGTTCTTGTAGTCAAAAAGAACGGCGCGAAGACCTTCGTCATTACGGACGCGGCAATGAACGATCTCATCCGCCCTGCGCTGTACCATGCACACCACGAGATCGTCCCCGTGAAGGAGCCAGCAGGGAAGAGCGAGCTGACGGCTGACGTCGTCGGCCCAGTCTGCGAGTCTGGCGACTTCTTTGCTCGGGACCGCAATCTGCCCGCGGTGAAGCAAGGGGATCTTGTTCTGATTCTTGACGCGGGGGCCTACGGAATGACGCTCACCTCGAACTACAACAGCCGTCCTCGCCCGGCAGAGGTCCTCGTCGACGGCTCTTCCGTCAGGTTGATCCGCCGCCGCGAGACCATTCGCGATCTCCTCTCACCCGAGGTTCTTTAGTCTCACCGCGTGGTAAAATCACAAGGTCGCATGAGGTTCGGTGAATCCCGTAAACCCGCGCTAAATCACCCAAGAGGTCGTTCATGTCAGGCCACTCAAAATGGGCCACAATCAAGCACAAGAAGGGCGCGCTTGACGCCAAACGTGGCAAGATCTTCACCCGCCTGATCAAGGAAATCACTATTGCCGCCAAGCAGGGTGGTGGTGATCCCGATGGCAACCCGCGCCTGCGTACCGCTATCGCCGCGGCCAAAGCAGAGAACATGCCCGCCGACAACATCAAGCGCGCCATCCAGCGTGGCACTGGCGAACTTGAGGGCGTCTCCTATGAGGAGATCACCTACGAGGGCTACGGCCCGGGCGGAGTGGCAGTCATCGTCGACGTGCTTACCGACAACAAGAACCGCGCCGTCAGTGAGATTCGTCACGCGTTCTCAAAAAACGGCGGCAATCTGGGAGCGGAAGGCGCCGTCGCGTGGATGTTCACCAAGAAGGGTGTTATCACGATCGCGAAGTCGGCTGCCAGCGAGGAGAGGCTCACGGAGATCGTCCTCGAAGCGGGCGCCGAAGACCTTAGCGATGAGGGCGAAAACTGGGAGGTCCTCACGGATCCCAAGGACTTCGAGGCCGTCACCGAGGCCCTCAAGGCCGCGAAGATCGCTCCCGAGCACGCGGAGGTCACCAAGATCGCTTCGAGCTACACGAAGCTTGAGGGCGCTCAGGCCAATGCGATGATTCGCCTCCTTGAAGCGATCGAGGACCTCGACGACACGCAAAATGTCTACTCGAACTTCGACATGGACGAAGCTGCTGTCGCAAGCTAAGTCAGAACGGTCTTTTCTTCACCGAGGCCGCCGCTTTGGCGGCCTTTCTTCTGCCACTCATCTTAAAGCGGGAGCCTCATTTGACGCACTCAATTCGACTGGTTGGAAAACTCTGCATATTGGCTCTAGCTTTAGCGGTCTCAGTTCTTCCGGCTGTCGCACAGGCTACTCCGGCTGCCGTTAATCCGCTCAGCGATACGTCAGCACGCAGACCACTTGAGGTTGGGGGCATTGTTCAGGGCGGCTTTGGCACCGGCGACCGCAACGATTTCAAGTTCCTGATGCTGGGCGGGCATGCGGGCAAGGTACTGACCTCCAATGTAGGCCCAGGCCTCCTGCATGGAAACTTTGAATACGCCGTCGAGGTGTTTCCCTTCTGGCAGTCCTACACTCCTCGCTTCCAGCGCAAGCTCTGTACCACGAACACCAGTTGCTCGGCTCCCTACACCGTAGGTGGAACCTATACCGGCGTCTCCATCACTCCCATCCTTTTGCGGTGGAACTTCTCGAGCTCGCGACGTCTTGTACCGTGGGCGCAGGGAGGAGGCGGTGTGATCTGGACGAATCATAAGTATCCTCCGGTTGGTGGCCCTCCTTACACCACTTTCAACGACGGCCCCAGCGCCAATACCAGCGTCTGGAACTTCACTCCGCAGTTTGGCGTGGGGCTTCACTACTTCGTCCGCCCGCGCCGTTCTATTGACTTCGGCGCCAATGCTGTGCACATCTCCAGCGCGTCGATCGGCGACAAGAACCCCGGTGTCAACGCGAGCGTACAATTCACAGTCGGCTACACATGGTGGAAATAGAGAAGTGAACCCAGAAGCAATCATCGAATGCGTTCCAAACTTTTCCGAGGGCACAGAGTCCAGCAAGGTAAGGCGAATTGTCGCGTCCATGGAGGTGGAGGGTGTACGCCTTCTAGACTGGTCGCTCGATACGGCGCACAACCGCTCGGTCGTCACGATTGCGGGTTCGCCTGAGGCCGTTGTTGAATCTGCGGTTCGCGCTGCGGGCAAGGCCGCGGAGTTGATTGATCTAACGCAACAGAATGGAGTCCACCCCCGTATCGGCGCTGCGGACGTGATCCCCTTCATCCCGGTCAGCGGAGCCTCGCTGGCGGACTGCGCGGTGCTCGCGCGGCAGGCTGGGCTGCTGATCTGGCGGCGGTATGGTGTTCCGGTGTACTTCTACGGGGCTGCGGCAGCCCGTCCGGACCGGGTGCAACTTGAGGACGTTCGCAAGGGACAGTTTGAAGGACTGCGTGATGCGGTGCAGCGGGACGCCTCGCGCCGTCCGGACATCGGCGGGCCGGAGCTGCATGAAACCGCGGGGGCATCGGTGGTGGGTGCGCGGAGCTTTCTGATTGCCTACAACGTTTACCTTCGCCAGCCGGATGTGACTCAAGCCCGGGCGATTGCGCGTGACATTCGTGCCTCGAATGGCGGTCTGCATGGGGTCAAGGCGCTGGGCGTGCTTGCCGGAGGCAGGGCGCAGGTCACGATGAACATTACCGACCATCGCACGACGCCGATGCGGAAGGTCTATGCGAGGCTGCTGGAGCTTGCCCAGCGCCACGGCGCCGACTTGGAGGACAGCGAGCTGATCGGCCTTATCCCGCAGGATGCGTATGAACCGGACGCTGAGTGGATCACGCGCATCCCAAACTTCGATCCGGACCTCAAGGTGCTGGAACGGCGGCTCGAACGGCCGCTGAACTGGGCCGAGCAGGCGCGGGGCGTCTAAGAGGTTCGCTATCGGGGCTTTGCGACGCCAACGTTCCGACGCGGCCTACGTCCAAAGTGGCAGATAGGGGCACTTGTCTGTTGCGGTGTTTCACGAAAAAATAGAAGGGCTTGCCGCCTTGCGGCGAAGGAGTTGTCCAGTGCGTTTTTCCAAATCGTTCCTCCCCATTGCCGCGCTTGCGGTTTCGGCCACCCTGACACAGGCAGCGCAGCTTTCGAGCGACGCCAAAGCATCCATTCCGCACGATGTCCAACAGATCATCGTCGTCGACTACAGGGCGATGCAGAACTCATCGGCGGCGATGAGCCTGAAGGACCGCGTTCTGCCGCCTGAGTTGAAGCGGCTGGAGACGGCCTTGAAGAGCTCGGGCCTGAAGGTCGATCAGGACACCGACGCGCTGGCGTTTGCGTCGTTCCGCGAAGGCGGGCAGGGAAACCGCACGGTCGGGATCGCGCAGGGACAGTTCCACACGCGCGAGATCATGGCGAACTTCGCCAAGAGCAAGACCAAGGCGGTGATGCTGCGCAATAACAGCATCTATCCGATGGGCTCGAACGGCATGAGCGTGGCGTTTCTGAACCAGACGACGATGGTCTTCGGCGACCGCGATGCCGTGAAGGCCGCGCTGGACGCGCGCGACGGCCTGACGCCGAACTTCCTTTCCAACGGCGATATGGTCAACGAGATGATTACCGTCGACCAGCGCGCTGTCTGGAGCCTGCTCGACCAGAAGGGTACGCAGACGATGATGCGTAGTGTGCTCGGCGATGCGGCACAGCTCGCCGATTACGATACGGTTCGCGAGAGGATGAAGAGCTCCCGGTACACCATGGACTTTCAGAACGGCGTGAAGTTCGATCTGGCGGTGGTGATGTCGGACACGATCACGGCGGCTACGGCAGCGACGCTGCTGAAGGGCGTCTCCCTGTTGAAGAAGACGCAGGGAAGTCCGCTCGAGAAGACGGCCTTGGATGATACGACGATCGATTCGAACTCGGGGACGATGACGGTCTCGTACTCTTCGTCGGATAGCCAGTTTGCCAGTCTGCTGACCTCACCGCTTTTCCAGAGTGTGGTCAGGTAGCGGATTACGATTGGTCTCTGGAGCGGCGGCCTTCGGGCCGCCTCTTTCGTTTGTGCCAGCTTTCTGGCCCTTCGAATGCAGAACGTGAGAAGCGCAGTTTACTGCAGGTAATCGAAGAGGTTGTGTTTCTGGAGACTGCCGGCGGTGCTGAGGAGGGCCTGGTATTGGGTCTCGGAGGTCGCCAACTGGGTTGCTACAGCGGCGGCGTCGGCGGAGACGAGAGAGCTTTGCTGGACCTTGAGCTGCGCCTCTTGGGTCTGGGTGTAGGTGCTGACAGACTGGAGCTGGCTGAGGGAGCTGTCGAGGACACTGCGCTGGGTGGAGACATGGCCGAGGGCAGTGGTCAGGGCGGAGCTGTCGGTGCTGAGGGTGGAGGCGGAGGCTCCTGTGGCGAGGTCGGCGATGATCTGGTTGATCGCGCCGAAGACTCCTGAGGAGCCGGAGCCGAAGATGGAGGAGCCGGGGAGATTGGTCTGGAGCCTCTGGCCGCTGGGGGTCTCGATGTGGTTGAGGTTGGTGTCGCCGTTGTAGGTGACGGTAGCGGGCTGGGTGGAGGTGTCGAGGGTGAAGGGAGCAGTGGCGTTCTGGCTTCCGCCGAAGAGGTAGGTCCCCTGATAGCTGGTATTGGCGAGCGAGAGGACCTGGTCACGGACGGCGGTGAGCTGCTGGGCGAGGGTGGAGAGATTCGCGGCGTTGTTGGTGCCGTTGGTGGCTGAGACGGAGAGACTGACGGCCGAGGTAAGTTGGCTGACAACTTCGGCGAGTGTGGAGTCGGTGGCCTGCATGATGGAGGATTCGGTGGAGGCGGTCTGGACGAAGGTGTCGTCGCGGGAGATGGCGCTGGAGAGCTGGCTGCTTTGTGCGGCGGCGAGAGGGTCGTCGGAGAGCGAGGAGACGCGCAGGCCGCTGGAGAGCTCGGAGGTGAGCGACTGAGTGTTGCTGGTGGCTCGGTCGATGGCCCAGGTGAGGTTTTGGTAGTGGGGATCGGCTCGCATTGGTTTTCTCATTTCGGGCTTGTATCAGGCGTGGGGCCCAGGATTTCCGCTAGGAGACGGTGGTTTGTTCTCCGAGATTGATGGCGTTGGCGAGAAGGGTGTCGACGATGGTGAAGACCTTGGCGGCGGCCTCGTAGGAGCGCTGGTATTGGGTGAGGTTTGCGGCCTCTTCGTCGAGCGAGACGCCGGAGAGCGAGTCGCGCTGCGTGGTGAGCTGGGAGAGCGTGGCCTGCTGCGTGGTGTTGTCGGTGTTGGCCTGTGCCGCGGCGCTCCCGAGCTGTCCGAGAAAGGTGGCGAAGAAGCCGGAGGCGGTTTGTCCAGAGACTATGGAGGTGTCGGCGAGATCGCTCATGGCTAGAGCGTTGCCGCTGCCGGAGGAGCCTTCGCCGCTAGCAGCTGCGGCGATGGCTTGCGGGTTGGTGGTTGCGACGGCGATGGTGGCCGCGGCTCCGCTGGCGGTGGCGGGAAGGATGAAGAGAGCCTGGCCCGGGTTACCATTGTCGTCGAAGCCCTGCTGGTTCCGCTGATTGAGCTGCGTGCCGATGGCATAGGCGAGTTGGTCGAGTTGGCTTGAGAAGGTGGGGATCTGCTGATCGCGGGCCTCGAGGATGCCGCCGAGCTGGCCGCCGGTGAGACCGCTGGTGACATCCTGCGGGGTGCCCGCGCCGGCGAGGATATGGGTGACTCCGGAGACGGTGGTGGTGTTGAGGGCGTAGGCGTTGTTTCCGCTGACGAGGACGGCTCCATTGCTGGTGGTGAGGGTGATGCCGTTGTTCTCGGTGGTGATCTGGTTGAGGCCGATGTACTGCGAGAGCTGGGCGATATCGTGCTGGCGCTGGTCTTCGAGGGTACCGGCGTCAGCGTTGGGGCTGAGGGCGGAGATCTGCTGGTTGAGCGAGGCGATGGCGGAGGTGAGGGAGTTGACCTGTCCGACGATGGTGCCGGCCTGCTGGTCGAGTCCGGAGGAGATGCTGGAGAGCTGGTTAGCGGCGGAGTTGAAGGCGTTAACAAGGGTGCTGGCCGCAGAGAGGACGCTCTGGCGGGTGGAGGAGTCTGAGGGGTGCGTGGTGAGGGTGCTCAGGGAGTTGAAGAAGGAGTCGATGGCGGAGCCGAGCGCGGTGGTAGCGCTGGAGGTGGAGGAGGAGGTGAGGCCGAAGACGTCCACGACCTGGCGGAGGGCGGTGGAGAGCGCGGCGCTCTGGGACTGGATCTGGGTTTGTTGCTGGACACGCTGCTCGAGTACGCGGTCGCGCTGGGAGATGGCGTCGACGCTGGCCCCGGAGCCGACACTGAGGCCACCGATGTTGACGGTATCGCCGGGGTGCCAGGTGGCGACCTCGCGGGTGTAGCCGGGGGTGTTCTGGTTGGCGATGTTGTTGGAGGTGATGTTGAGCGCGGCCTGGTCGGCGGCGAGGGTTTGGCGAGACATGTCCAACAGTGCGGTCAGCGAGCCCATGGAGTTTCTTCCTTTGAGGCGTGCAGACGGCTCAGCAGTGCGAGATTTGCGGAAGTGTCTTCGAGGAGCTGGCCCAGGAGGCGTTTCTTCCGGAGAAGTGAGCGGGTGGTCTCGGCGCTGAGGGACAGAGGGGCGGAAGAGTGTGCAGAAACTTTCTGTTCGAGAGCTAGGAGCGCGTCGGAGTCGAGCCGGACGAGGGCCTCGATGGTCTCGTCGAGGAGACTGAGAAGGCCAGGGAGGTTGAGAGGTGCGGGTCCGGTGGCCATGGCTATTTGAGGAGAGAGTCGATGAGCTTGCTGGCGACGTCGGACGAGGAGACGTTGTAGGTTCCGGCGGCGATGGCTTGCTGGAGCTGGGCGACTTTGCCGGTGCGGACGTCGGAGCCGCTGTCGAGGGCCTGGGCGATGAGTCCGCCGGTCGAGCTGAGGTGGGTCTGGTCGGTCTTTTCGGTGGGGGCGGCAGAGAGGCCGCTGCCGGTTGGTCCCTGCTCGACGTTCGTCTGCTGGGTCTTGCCGGTCTGGGCGGCTGCGAGGGAGGTCAGGATCTGCTGCAGGTTGCCGATACCGCTTGTATAACTCATGAGGATTCCTCCAACTGCTGGAATGTATCGGCAAGGCGTGGAAGGACTTTAGGGCTCCGAGACATTTTTCTGGGTCCTTTGGTGTGGGCTGTTGAGCTGCTGGATGATCTGGCGGGCGATGCCGAATCCTCCGCGGCTGGAGATGGCTTTGGCGACGGCCTCAGTTCCGTAGCTCTGGAGGGTGTCGGTCGAGCTGTCGGAGGCGTCTTCGCCAGTGAGGCCGTCTTTGCCCGATTGCATGGGCTTGAGGAGCTCCTGCAGGAACATGCCTTCGAACTGCTGGGCGGCGTCGGCTAGCTTGTGCTGGCGCTGGGTGTCGGCGTTGTTGGCTTGCAGGCTGGGAGTGATCGCGGAGACGGTCATAGGACCTCGATCTCGGCTTCGAGGGCTCCGGCGGACTTCATGGCCTGAAGGATGGAGATGACGTCGCGGGCTGTGGCTCCGATGGTCTGGAGGCTGCGGACGAGGTCGTCGACGGTGGCGCCCTCTTTGAGCTCGATGCGGTTGACGGGCTTGTCCTGGGCGCTGACGCTGGTCTGGCGGACGATCTGAGTGGTTCCGGTGGAGGAGAAGGATGGCTGCGAGATCTCGAAGTGGCTGACGACGTTGATTGCGAGGCCTCCATGCAGGATGGAGACGGGCTGGAGGACGACGGTTCCGCCGATGACGACGGTTCCGGTGCGCTCGTTGACGATGACCTTGGCGCGGGGGAAGAGGGAGACCTCGGTGGACTCGACGCGGGCGAGGAGTTCGGGGACGTCTTCGCCGGGCTGGATGGCGAGGTCGATGCGGCGGCTGTCGATGACGCTGGCGGTGGGGCGGCCGAGGTTGTGGTTGATGGCTCCGGCGACGGATTCGGCGCTGCGGAAGTCGGCGTCGTTGAGCATCAACGAGAGGGAGTGGCGGTCTCTGAGGTCGAGGGAGACTCCGCGCTCGACGATGGCCCCGAAGGGAATGCGGGCGGTGTTGGGGTGGTTGACCTGCTTGGTGTTGCCGTTGACGCTGACGGCGTAGCCTCCGACGACGAGCGGGCCCTGGGCCTGGGCGTAGATCTTGCCGTCGGCTCCGTAGAGCGGAGTCATGAGGAGGAGGCCGCCTTCGAGGCTGCGGGCGTCGCCGGCAGAAGAGGCGGTGACGTCGATCTTGGTTCCGGGTTGGGCGAAGGGCGGGAGCGTGGCGGAGATGAAGACGGCGGCGAGGTTCTGCACGCGGATGGAGGAGGCGGGAACGCTGACTCCCATGCGGAGGAGCGTGGCGGCGAGGGTCTGGATGGGGAAGGCGGTCTGCTGGCTGTCGCCTGTGCCCTGCAGGCCGACGACGATTCCGTAGCCGACTAGCTGGTTGTCGCGGATGCCTTCGATGGAGGCGATGTCTTTGATGCGTGCGAGCTTGGTGGTTGGGATGTCTGTCGCTCCAGCTGAGGTGCTGAAGATGAGGAGTGCAGCCATCGTAGAGCAGAGCGTTGCGATGCCTCTCGACGAAAGGGTCGCGGCTATAAAAAACAAACCGCAGGTTCTTCGACTGCGCCTCTCGCAATAAAGCTGCGAGAGGCTTCGCTCAGGATGACACTTTGGGTTGGCGAGTAACCGTTTAACATTCATCATTATGCCTAGAAGATGAGGGCCTTTTGCAGGAGACGGACGAGTACGTTGGGGCGGTGGGTGTAGTCGGTGATGATGCCTTTGCCGCGGACCTCGAGCTCGAGTGAGGAGATGGCGGTGGAGAGAACCTGATTCTGCTGGGAGATGTCCTCGGGGCGGACGAGGCCTCGGAGGATGATGGTCTGGGTCTGCTCGCTGAACTCGACCTGGCGGGCGGCCTCGATGACGAGCATGCCATTGGGGAGAACGTCGATGACCTGTCCGCCGAGCGTGGTGCTGAGGCTGGAGTTGGTGGCGGTGGTTCCCTGGGCGTTGAGGCCGGCGGCGGAGTTTTGATTGACGAGGTTCTGCAGGGCGCTGCTTGGGTGGAGCGCGCCGAAGAGTGAGGAGACCTGCGAGCTGGCGTTGGAGGCTCGGGAGTTTTTCACCGAGCCGTCGGTGGAGGCGTTGAGGTTCTCGGAGACGACAACAGAGATGAGATCGTGCGGGCGCATGGCGCGGACGTCGGTGGTGATGCGCGTCAGGCGGCCGCTGTCGATCCAGATGGAGCCGGGAGTGGGCTGCGTGGAGTTTTCAGCGCGGACGCGGTCAAGGTACGCAGCGAGCGAGGCCGAGGCTACGTTCGTTTTGAGCCTGGCGTTCTTTTTGTCTGCCTCGGGCTGCGCTTGCAGCGAGACGGCGATCAGAAGAACGGTGAGGGAGAGAGTGCTGAGCGGGGTGCGTGTCATCGCTGCATCTCCACGTTGGAGGGGCCGCGGACGATTCCCCGCAGTTGCTGTTCGGATACGCCTGCGGTTGGTTGTGTGAGGCGCACGTGAACGAAGGAGCCGATGGCGCCGCTCTCTTCGGCGATGCCTGTGATCTCCATTCGGACGTTGGCCTCCTGGCCCCACAGGTGGACTCTTTCGCCGGCGCGGACGACCAACGGGGCGGTGGGCTTTGAAGCCAAGTTGGCTGTAGGGTTGGTTCGAGCGAGTGTCCAGGATGAAGCGATCAGCCTTGACTGTGCGGGACGTTCGGGGTGTTCGCAGTCAGTGGTGGTTCTCCATTGCTGATGCAGGATGGGATCCCAGCGGACGGCAGCCGCGTCTTGCGCGTTGATGCAGACGGCGAAAGAACGCGGAGTGGCGGCGAGTCCCCATAGGGCAGTGAGGCAGGCGAGTTGAACAGTGTGGGTTGGGCGGCGATGCATGTTCTTCCTGTGTTGTAGCAACACGTGAGATCCCTCCACTCCGGTCGGAATGACAGGTTTATGTGGCGGAGTCCATGAGCTAACGGATTATGTTGTTTACCTGCGAGTACATGTCATCGGCGGCGTGGATGACCTTGGAGTTGCTCTCGTAGGCGCGCTGCGCGAGGATCATCTGGACGAACTCCTCGACGACGTCGACGTTGGAGTTTTCGAGGTAGCCTTGCTGGAGGGTCCCTACTCCACTATTGCCGCCGGGTGTATCGGTGATGGCGTTACCGGAGGAGCCGGTTGGCTCAAAGAGATTGCCTCCGATGGAACTTAGGCCGCCAGGATTGGCGAAGGTGGCGAGTTGAATGGTGCCGAGCTGAGTTGGGGTGGTCTGGCCGGCAAGTGTGACCGAGACGACGCCGTATTGCGAGATGGTGGGAGCGCTGGCGTTGGATGGGATGGTGATGGCGGGAAGAAGAATGTCGCCGTCGGCTGTGGTGATCTGTCCCTGGTTGTTCATGTGGAAGTTTCCGGAGCGCGTGTAGGCGAGGACTCCGTCGGGGCGCGAGACCTGAAAGAAGCCTGCTCCCTGGATGGCGAGGTCGAAGGGGCTGCCGGTCTGGTTGAAGTTGCCCTGGGTCTGGACCATCTCGGTGGCCACCGAGCGGGTTCCGAGGCCGATCTGGAGGCCGGCGGAGACGGTCTGCTGGCTCTGCGCGGTGCCGGGCGTGATTATGTTCTGGTAGATCATGTCCTCGAACTGGAGCCTGCGGGCGCGGAAGCCTGCGGTTGCGGAGTTGGCGAGGTTGTTGGCGATGGTGTCGAGGTTGGCTTGCTGGGCGCTCATACCGCTGGCGGCCGTGTAGAGGGCTCGGATCATGTGTACTCCTTATTTTTTGACCTGCCGGTTCAGACTCGCGGTAGCTCTTCAGCCGCGGTCTTGTCGAAGTCGTTGTTGAAGACGCTGAGCGCCTTTTGCATCATCTCTGCCTGTCGCTGGACGAGGATGAGTTGCATGGTTCCGTGGATGGCGTCCTCGTTGGCTCCTTCGAGGGCCCCTTGCTGGATTGCACCGTCGGCGATGGCCGGCTTCGCTCCGTTGGCGGAGAAGCGGTTGGTTCCCTCGGCGGAGAGGGTGGATGAATCGGAGAAGGTGAAGACGCCGATCTGGCCTACGGCTGCACTGCCGTCTGCTGTTGAGACGGAGACGGTCCCATCGGGGGCGATGTGGATGGAGCCAGTGGGGATGGTGATCGGCTGCTGGCTCTTATCGAGCACAGGCTCGCCAAGGTTGGTTTGCAAAACTCCTGTGGAGGAGCGGGTGAAGGCTCCGTCGCGGGTGTACTGGATGCTCTGTGCCGTCTTGATGGCGAAGAAGCCGCTGCCTTGAATGGCGAGGTCGAGCGGGTTGCCGGTGGTCTGGAGCTGTCCCTGGCCCAGGTCGAGGTGATTGCCGCCAAGGATGCCGAAATCGTTGACGGTGTTGCCTACCTGGGACTCGCCGAGAGAGTTTGGGGAGAGTCCATCGACGAGCGCGGAGCGGAAGTAGTCGCGCTGGGCGCGGAATCCGTTGGTTCCCGCGTTGGCGACATTGTTGGCGGCGGTGTCGAGCGCCTGGGTGCGCGCCATGAGACCGGTGTATGCCGCGTAGAGTCCGCTGTCCATGCCGGAGGTTAAAGCAGTTTTGATGCCGAAGTTGGAGGCGCGAGGTTAGAAGGAGTTAAGAACAGCGGAGCGATTCAAGGATCGAGCTTTGCGGTCGATAGAGAGGGAGATGTCTCATTGAGACTGTGGAGGATAGGTGCGAGCGCTAATTGTGGATGATTCTTCCGTGATGCGTAAGGTGGTTGAGAGAGCGCTGCGTCAGTCGGGACTGGAACTGACCGAGGTGCTGCAGGCTTCCAACGGCGAGGAGGCGCTGCAGGTTCTGCGAGACGATGCAGGGAAGGCTTCGCCGATCGGACTGATTCTGAGTGACATCAATATGCCGGTGATGGATGGGCTGCAGTTTCTGGAGGCGCGGCGTGATGCGAATCTGGCGCCGGGGGTTCCAGTGGTGATGATCACGACCGAGGGTAGCGAGCCGTTTGTGCTGCGTGCGATTGCAGCCGGGGCGCAGGGGTATATCTGCAAGCCGTTTACCGCCGACCAGGTGAAGATTCGAGTCGTTCCGCTGTTGCAAGCGGCTTGACGGATGGCGCCGCCGGTTGCTTTATGCTGGAAGAGTGATCGGTGGATTGAGATTTCTGTGGCATGCGACGGAAGGACACAGGCTGAGACCGTGGCGGAGTCCTTATCTGCGATGGCGGCTGGAGACTTACTCCGGGCAGCGGGCGGAGACGATTACAGCCGGGGACTTCTGGAGGCTGTTTGCGAAGGAGCGGGGGCAGTTGTTGCGGTTTCTGCGGTGGACGGGCGAGATTCGCGAGTACGCCGAAAGCGATCGTAAGGAGTAAGGTGGAAGTGGCGATGCTTGTTTGATTTGGGTGGTTTACACCGGGCCGGATGGGGCGGGCATGTGCTATCCTTGGGTAGACACTAAGAGTGGACTAGAAGAAAATCAGGAGCAGAAGACAGCAGTGTTAGCCGCCGCTAAGAAGACCGATATTATTGCGAAGTTTCGCACCCATGACACCGACACCGGTAGCCCCGAGGTTCAGATTGCCATTCTGAGCGAGCGCATCGGTGAGTTGACGGAGCACTTCAAGGAACACAAGAAGGACCACGGATCGCGCCGCGGGCTGTTGATGCTCGTGAGCAAGCGCCGCCGTCTGCTTGATTACCTGAAGAAGTGCGACGCCGATCGCTATCGTGACGTGATCGGGAAGCTGGGAATCCGCAAGTAAACTCCATCCCCACCGGAGACACAATCCGACATGGAAGTACGCACGGACCGATCAGATTCGGCTGGAACGCACGTGCAGGGCAGCAAATGGCCTTGCTGGTGGAGCCGCTGACGATGACGGATCTGCGTGGTGTCGCCGTGGATAGTGCTGGCAGATCTCAGCTCATGGAAGACTGCAAACGAGAGCGCAGCCTGCAGACGGCGGTATAGCCGCAGAGCAGAGCTGCGCCTTTTCGCGTTCGCCCGCAGGATTGGTGCTACGCCCCGAACAAGATTTGATCGAAAAGAAGAGAGAAGAGGAAATCGTATGAAGCAGGACGTAACGATTGAGCTTGCAGGTGGCAAGCATATTAAGTTTGAGACCGGACGTATGGCCAAGCAGGCCTCCGGCGCGGCGCTGACGACCAGCGGCGACAACGTAATTCTGGCGACGGCTGTGGCCGCGCCCGATCCGAAGGAAGGCATCGACTTCTTCCCGCTGACGGTGGAGTATCGCGAGTTTACGTACGCAGGCGGCAAGATTCCCGGCGGGTTCATCAAGCGCGAGGGCCGGCCGAGCGAGAAGGAGATTCTGACGAGTCGTCAGATCGATCGTCCGATTCGCCCGCTGTTCCCGGAGACGTTCCGGAACGAGACGCAGGTGGTTGCGTTTGTGTACTCGGCGGACAAGGAGAATGACCCGGATGTGCTGGGTATCAACGGCGCGAGCTGCGCGCTGGCGCTGAGCGATATCCCCTTCCACGGGCCGATTGGCGCGGTGAGGGTTGGGCTGCTGGATGACCAGTTCATCGTGAACCCGACCTATGATGAGCGTGCGAAGAGCAAGGTGAACATCATGGTGGCGGGAACGAAGGACGGCATCGTGATGATCGAGTCCGGCGCGCAGGAGATCTCCGAAGAGCGCGTTGTCGATGCGATCGAGTTTGGCCATGAGCAGATCAAGAAGATCTGCGCTGGCATTGAAGATCTGGTGAGCCGTGCGGGTAAGACGAAGCGCCTGGTGGCGGCTGCGGAGACCGACCACGAGTATCTGGCGGCGCTGAAGGCGAAGATCGGCGACAAGCTGAAGGATGCGCTCGACACGAAGAAGTATCCGAAGTTTGATAGCTACGCCAAGGTCAAGGAGATCAAGGACGATCTGAAGAGGGAGTTGCCAGAAGGCGATGCCGAGGCGGCGAAGAAACTGAGCAAATATTTCGAACTGCTGCGCGAGAACATCTTCCGCGAGCAGGTTCTGAATGACAGAATTCGTCCGGACCATCGTGCGTTCGATGAGATTCGTCCTATCTCGATTGAGGTTGGCGTTCTGCCGCGTGTGCATGGCTCGGCGCTGTTCACGCGTGGCGAGACGCAGGCGCTGGTTTCGGCGACGCTGGGCACGACGGATGATGCGCAGAGGCTGGAGAGCTACGAGGGCGAGCAGAAGCGGCGGTTCATGCTGCACTACAACTTCCCGCCGTTTTCGGTGGGCGAGGTTGGCAGGATGAGCGGCGTGGGTCGGCGCGAGATCGGACACGGCGCTCTGGCGTCGCGTGCGATTGAAGCTGTGCTCCCGGGCGAGGATGAGTCGCCGTACACGCTGCGGGTTGTGTCGGACATTCTGGAGTCGAACGGTTCGTCGTCGATGGCGACGGTGTGCGGCGCTTCGCTGTCGCTGATGCAGGCCGGCATCAAGATCAAGGGAGCCGTGGCTGGAGTTGCAATGGGCCTGGTCAAGGAGGGCGATAACTACGCCGTTCTGACCGATATTGCAGGCGCCGAGGACCACTACGGCGACATGGACTTCAAGGTGGCCGGAACGCGCAACGGCATCACGGCGCTGCAGATGGACATCAAGATCATGGGCATCACACCGCAGATCATGAGAGAAGCATTGGCTCAGGCGAGGCGCGGGCGGCTTTTCCTGCTGGACAAGATGGACGCGGTGATCGCGGGCGCGAGTGAGGAGACTTCGAAGTTTGCTCCGCGAATCCACACGTTGCAGATTCCGACGGACAAGATTCGCGATCTTATCGGGCCGGGTGGCAAGGTGATCCGCGGGATCATCGACGCGACCGGTGTGAAGATCGACGTGGACGACACAGGACGTGTGAATGTGGCATCGAGCGATGCGGATGGACTGCAGCGTGCGATCCAGATGATCAGCGACCTGACGGCGGTGCCTGAGGTGGGTAAGACGTACCTGGGCAAGGTTGTCCGTCTGGCGGAGTTCGGCGCGTTTGTCGAGATATTCCCTGGAACAGACGGTCTGCTGCACGTCTCGGAGATCGCGGAGCATCGCGTGAAAGAAGTGAAGGACGAGTTGCGCGAAGGCGATCAGATTCTGGTGAAGGTGCTGGCGATCGAAGGCAACCGCATCAAGCTGTCGAGGAAGGCTGTGCTGCGCGAGCAGCGCGCGAAGCTCGGCCTGCCTGAGTTGCAGCCAGATGCGCCGCGTCGTGAGGTTGTGGAGGCTCCGCCTCTGGTTGACGGTGACTACGAGGAGGGCGAGGAGTTCGACGAGGAGGAGGATGGCGACGAGCCAAACTTCAATCGTGCGGATGTTCCTGCGGTGGCGCAGCCGAATCCGGGTGGTCAGCGTCAGGGTCAGGGACAGGGACAGGGGCAGCGGCGTGGTGGAAGGCGTCGTCGCGGAGGCCGCAGAGGTGGTCCGGGCTCGGGCGCACCGCAGGGTGGCAATCGCTAGGTAGTTGATTTAGCAGGGAAAAAGGCCACGCAATGCGTGGCCTTTTCTACGTCTATGGCGCATCGTTTGCCAATCCGGCGAAAGCAGATGGTGTGGGGCGCTTTTGTGCTGCTCTGCGTGTTGTCGTCGGCGGAGTGGGTGATACCTCCTGCGATGGGCGAGATTCCTGGAGTAGAGTTGCAGGGATTGATGCATGCGTTGGTTGGGATCGCAGCTGCAGTCTTTGCAGTGTTGCGGTGGAGGAAACACAGGCCAAGGTTACGGTTGGTCTCGATCGCGTTGGGTGGAGTGGCGTTCTTTGGATTGCCTGTGATTCTGCTGGAGTCGGTGAGCGGAAGGATTCCATCGACCAGTATCTCGGCGCTGTTTTCGATGGCGCCTGTGGTTGTGGTGCTGGCGAGCGAGAGGTTGGGCGTCACGGGACAGAGTGGCGGGCAGATGCTTTTGGCGCCGGCACTTGCGGGGGTGGGCGGCTTGCTGTGCGTGTTGCCGTTTGGTTTTCCGGATTCGCCACGCGGGTGGGGCGGGTTCTGTGTCGTAGTCGTGGCTGTAGTGATCGTCGGAGTAGCTGGAGTCTGGCTCTATCGTTTGCTGCGTGATGTTGGGTTGATTGAGGCCGTTGCGGCTGTGGGGATCGCCAATGCGGCGCTTCTCTTGCTGTGGTGCGGTTTGCATGGGGAGCTGCTATGGCGGCCGGATGCGCTGGTGCAGGGGGTATCGATTCTGTTCTTTGTGCAGACGGCTGAGATTGTGCTGACGATATGGCTTCTGCGAACGATGGAGGCGATTCCGCTTTCGGCGCGGTACCTGGTGATTCCTCTGTTGACGATTGTTGAAGGTTTTGTCGCTATGCGGCCCGAGGTGACGGCGAGGCTGACGGTTGGGGTTGTGCTGCTTGGGGTTGGGGCGTGGAGGATTCTTGCAAGCAGGACGCAGGACGAAGATCGTTCGTTGTCGCTCAAGTGAATACCTGTTGCTTTCGCACAGGCCCGGGGGCGGTACACTGCGAAGGATGGCTGCATCGATGTACATCGTTGTGCAGGGCGACGACCCGGGGTTCGATACGTTTGTGAATGGTCGCTCGCTGGCGCGGCACGAGGATGCGCTGGAGAAGCTTGCGCTGCGGCTGGGAGTAAGGCCGCTGATCGAGTTTTTTTCGGCCGATGAAAACTCTATGTCTCTGCTGATTGAAGAGGGCGCGGGGAATCAAGAGATCATGAATCGGCTGCCGCCGCCGCAGTGGTACTCGGCGGAGGATGGGCTGGCGACGGTGGACGCGCTTGTGGATGCGCTGGAGCATGAGCCGCAGCAGCTGGGCACGGAGGGGGTAGAGGTGCTGGCCGAGCTGCTGGAGTACAGGAAGGTGTTGCGGAAGACGCAGGATCGGAGGATGCGTTGGCATCTGGCGGTGAGTTGGCGATAGCAGTGGCACGTGGGCGATGTCGATGGTAGGTGCGACGTGAGCGCGGGCAGTTGGTAGACTGCATTCAATCTGTTCCTCGACAGTGAGGGAATGCGTGCGGTTGCAGCATACGATTGGTGGCACGACTTATAGCTTTCGCGACTTGAAGGACCTGCTGGCGAAGGCTACGCCGGCGCGCTCGGGCGACGAGCTTGCCGGCGTAGCTGCGCGAAGTTCGGTGGAGCGAGTTGCGGCGCAGATGACGCTTGCGGATCTACCGCTTGCCGCATTTCTGAATGAAGCGGTTGTTCCCTACGAGAGCGATGAGGTGACGCGGCTGATCGTAGACAGCCATGATGCTTCCGCGTTTGCGCCTGTTGCGAGTCTAACGGTTGGTGGCTTTCGCGACTGGCTGCTTTCGCATGAGACGACGGCAGAGTCTCTGGCAGCGCTTGCGCCCGGAGTGACTCCGGAGATGGCAGCTGCAGTCTCGAAGCTGATGCGGGTGCAGGACCTGGTTGCGGTCGCGCGTAAGATTCGGGTGGTGACGCGGTTTCGCGCGACGGTGGGTTTGCCGGGACGGCTTTCGACGCGGCTGCAGCCGAACCATCCGACGGACGATCCGGCGGGCGTTGCAGCGGCGATGATCGATGGCTTGTTGCTGGGTTCGGGGGATGCGGTGATTGGGATCAATCCGGCGGCGGACAACGTGGCGAGCACGGTGAAGTTGCTTCGGCTGATTGACTCGGTGCGCGAGCGGTACAGGATTCCGACGCAGAGCTGCGTGCTGGCGCACATCACCACGCAGCTTGCCGCTCTTGAGCAGGGGGCGCCGTTGGATCTTGTGTTTCAGTCGATTGCGGGCACGGAGCTGGCGAATCGGTCTTTTGGGGTTACGCTTGCTCTGCTGAAGGAAGCGCAGCAGGCTGCGTGCGAGCTGCGCCGCGGCACGGTGGGCGAGAACGTGATGTACTTCGAGACGGGCCAGGGGAGCGCGCTATCGGCGAATGCGAATCATGGGGTAGACCAGCAGACCTGCGAGGCGAGGGCTTATGCAGTTGCACGTTGCTTCGCGCCGATGCTGGTGAACACGGTCGTTGGGTTTATTGGTCCGGAGTATCTTTACGACGGCAAACAGATTCTGCGCGCAGGGCTGGAGGACCATTTCTGCGGCAAGCTGCTGGGGCTGCCAATGGGTTGCGACGTCTGCTACACGAACCATGCGGAAGCGGACCAAGATGATATGGACTCTTTGCTGACGCTGCTGGGAGTTGCGGGGGTGAACTACATCATGGGAGTTCCGGGGGCCGATGATGTGATGTTGCAGTATCAGAGCACGTCGTTTCATGATGCGCTTTACCTGCGGTCTACGCTGGGGCTGAGGCCGGCTCCGGAGTTTGAGGCGTGGCTGGAGGGCGAGATGCCGCGCCAGCTTGCGCTGCAGGCGCAGGTGCAACTGCCGACGGAGGGATGAGGGGCTACGATGACCGGAATGATTCGAGGTGTTGGTCCTGATCTGCGGGATTTCACTCCGGCGCGTGTCTCGCTGCCGACGACTGGCGATAGCATCGCAACGGCTGAGGTACTGCGATTTCAGCTTTCTCACGCGCAGGCACGGGATGCGGTGCTGGCGGCGCTGCATCTTCCTTCGTTCGCGCAGCGGTTGAAGAGCGAGCTGCCCGTGCTCAGCGATGCGTCGATTGCCGTGCTTGAGTTGCGGACGAATGCCGGCGACCGCGCGGCGTATCTGCGCCAGCCGAACCTTGGGCGTACGCTCGATGCGGAGTCGGCTGCGCTACTGAAGCGGGGATTGTACGATCTTGCGATTACGGTGGCGGATGGGCTTTCGGCGCTGGCGGTGGAGCGCAACGTGATCCCGTTACTAGGGGCGTTGCTGCCGGAACTCGTGACTGCGGAATGGAGGGTCGCACCGATCACGGTAGTTGCGCAGGGCCGGGTTGCGATTGGGGACCCGATCGGTTCTCTGCTCGGCGCGCGGATGGGGCTGGTGTTGATTGGCGAGAGGCCAGGGCTCTCTTCACCGGACAGTCTAGGGGCCTATCTGACGTGGGAGCCCTGTCCGGTGCGGACGGATGCTGACCGGAACTGCCTTTCGAATATTCGCGAGGGCGGGTTGTCGGCGGAGGTGGCGGCGGCTCGGCTGCTTTGGTACCTGCAGGCTGCGCGAGCGAAGCGGTGCACGGGGATTGCGCTGAAGGAGGGGGCGGCTGTGCTTGAAGGTGGAGTCGTTACCGATTTGCCTTTGTAATTAGGGCTCTCGTGGCAAACCGCAGGTCCTTCGACTGTGCCTCTCGCGATGAGGCTGCGAGAGGCACCGCTCAGGATGACACATCTGTCAAGTAGATAGTCTCTTTCACGCAGATCAGTTTCTTTCAAACAGATCAGCCCTTTGCCCCAGAGATCAGTGCCTCACCTCTGCTCCAGAGGTCGATACAGCCGAAGGGGTCGTGGGCTGGTTGCCTTCGCCAAGCTTGCGGTGGAAGAGGTCGAAGGTGAGATCGTAGAGGCGATGGGCGAGTTCGGGGTCGTAGCGTGGGCCTTCATCGCGCATGAAGGCGTGAGCGCCGTTGACCTCGTGCCAGCTTAGGCGCGTGCCTAGTTCGTTGAGGCGGGCGAGGACCTTGAGGCGGCCTTCGAGGGGGATGTGCGGGTCCTGGCGGCCCCAGATCATGATGAGCTCGCCTTTGATGTCTGCAGCGCCTGCGAGGGAGTCGTCGGCCATGCCTTTGCCGAGGCTGCCTTTGTGAATGTCGGTGGCGTAGAAGCAGGCGGTGGCGAGGACCTCGGGGTTCATGGCGCAGCGGAAGGCGAGGTGGCCGCCGATGCAGATACCCATGGCTCCGATGCGGCCGGTGCAGTCGGGGCGGGACTGAAGGTGGGTGATGACGGCGCGAGCGTCGGCGTCGTAGCTGGCGATGGTCTTGGTAGTCTTGAGGGCGTTGCCGCGGTCGGAGCCCGCCTGATCGTAGGCGAGGACAGTGCCGGCGGGCTCGAACTCGTGGTAGATCTCAGGCATGGCGACGACGTAGCCGTGACCTGCGAGCATGGCGGCTGTGCGGCGAATGGGTGCGGTGATCTGGAATATCTCAGAGTAGAAGACGATGCCGGGATAGCGGCCGGGAGCGGCGGGGCGGACGATGTGGGTCCGCATGGGACCGTTGGGCGTGTCGAGAGTGACGTATTCGTCGGTGAGGATGATCAAGCGATGTCTCCGAACTGGGCGCTGAGAGGAAGGGTAACAGGAAGCGGGGTTCGGAGTCGTGAAGACGTCGTGGGATTTCTGGGATTGAGTAGCAGGTGATCCTTTATAGGACGGCTTGCTTGATGAGGGCGCTTGCAGCGTTGATAAGCGGGAGGAGATCGTCGTTGAGCAAGTAGCGGGCTTTGAGGTACTGAGGGTCGTTATAGCTGAGCCAAACCTTACCTTCGGCGTCCTGCCAGGCGAGGGCCTTGAGGGGAAGGTCGATTGCGGAGAGAGGTGCGGCGAGCATGATGGGGGTACCGCCTTTGGGGTTGCCGAAGATGAGCAGTTGCGTGGGCGGCATATGCAGACCGGCTTTTTCGGCTTCGCCGCTGTGGTCGACGCGGGTGAAGATGTTGACGTTCTTCTGGCGGAGGATGGTCTCGAGACGGTCGAGGGTCTCAGGGACAGAGTAGGGGCTGGGAAGGGTGATGAGGCCATTGGCAGTAGGCATCTCCATGCTCCTTTGGGCGGAAGTGTATCAGCGAGCGAGGCGGATGAGACGCGGTGCGGCGGTGAAGTGATCAGGGTGGATGGCGGCGGAGAGGCAGGCGAGGCCTTGCGTGAGTGAGGGGATGGCGGGGGTGTTGAGGTACTCGTCGGGGATGCAGTAGACACGGGCGTTGCGAACGGCGCGCAGGTGGTGCCAGTTCCGCTGGGCGATGACGCGGTCGAGGGGAACCCGGTCGCCTGTGCCGCACCAGGCGAAGAGGAGAATGTCGGGGTCTGCGGCGGCGATGGTCTCGGGAGTCGTCTGAGCGCCGGGCGTGCCGAGGAAGGTGCCGCCGGCGACTGCGGCGAGCTCGGCGACCCAAGGTTGTGAGTGGATGAGCGGCTTGCCCCACTCTTCGCAGTAGACGGCTGGTTTGGGGAGGTTGGCGCCGGTGTTTTGAGTGGATTCTAGGGTTTGCTGGAAGGTCTCGATGAGGGCTTCAGCTTGAGCGGTGCGGTCGACCTGGCGCGCGATGAGGCGGGTGTCGTGGAGGACGTCGGCGAGGGTGCGTGGGGCGAGGGCCAGGACGGGCAGACTGGACTTAAGGATGGCGGCGAGGGATTCGAGGCGGTATGGGACGGAGGCGATGACGAGGTCTGGTTTCACTGCGGTGAGCTCATCGGATGTGGTGGTCCATGAGTCGTGCAGGATGGGGAGGCTGCGTGAGGCTAGTTCGGGTAGGACTTCGAGGCAGTACTTGGTGTGGGCGCAGAGGGCGTCGAGGGAATTGAGCGCGGCCAGGGTTAGGGTGATGGAGGGTTGGAGGCTGGCTATGCGGAGGTTTGGTGTGGATTGATCGTAAGTTTTTCTCGGCGGTATCGACATACAAGGCAGGTTCCTTCGGCTCAGGCCGGGGATACCCCCCTCCTGTTCTTGTGTAAAGTATTCATTTTATTGCACTTGTCGGCGGACTTGATGGGTAAAGTATTCCATATAAATGGGTTACGGTAAAAGTATTCATGACAAAAGGGTTGCGGTGATCTTTTTGAATCAGGTATCAGGTGTCGGGTATCAGGTATAGAAGAGCCCCGGTTTTTGCCGGGGCTGTCTGATCTATTTCTATTTTATCGACTTTGGAGAAACTGCCATGCCACTTGGATGTTGTTGATTTGTTTGGAGTTGGTTGGTTTTGGGGCTTGACAGGCGATTTTGCTGGTGATTTGGGAATTATTTTGTAAGTGGTTGGATTCTTCCGTGGTTATGGGTTGCTAAAAGCGAACGCAGAGGGCGCTAAGTTTAGCGCGGAGTACGCGGGACTGCCTCTGGGGATGGCTTATCTTTCGCAATCTCGTCTATGAGGAAACGGAGTGGCCTGTCTGCAGCTTTACGAATCCCGATGCGAGGTGTGATCTGGATTTCGACCGGGCGAGCACCATCGTCCGCGATCTGGAGGGGGGAAGTTGCCGACGTGACGTCAAGTCCGTTGTCAGTCTTGCGTGTGACGCCGAGGGCCTGGCAGAGACGGCCAGGTCCTCCTGTCAATAGTTTGGGCTTGGCGTTTTCCGAGACGCCGCGAAGCCGGGCCATGGTCCTGAGTCCGTCGATTGGATCAAGCGCTCGGATGAGTACTCCGCCTGCTTCGCCTTCGCGGTGAGACGCTACATTGAGGCAGTAGTGCATGCCGTAGATGAAGTAGACGTGTGCGTGGCCTGGTGGTCCGAAGAGGACAGCGTTGTTGGGAGTGAGGCCGCGGAAGGCGTGAGAGGCGGGGTCGGTGAGGCCCAGGTATGCCTCGACCTCGATGATGCGGCCGGTGAGGCGCTCGCTGTGGAGATCGCGGATGAGTAGCTTGCCGAGGAGGGCGCGTGCGACGATCTCGGGGGAACGGGAGTAGAAGGCTCGTGGGAGGGTTTTGAACAAGCCAGGTGGCTTTGCGCTGGAAGGCGGTCTTTTTGCCGGCGAAGGAGTTTTTAGCTTTGAGTGAGACTGAGTTGTCCGCTGCATTGGGCTTATTATCGGCGTGATTGGCACACCTCGTCTGGGCCTAAGCCTTTTGTTGGGTAAATGCGAAAGCCCGGCGGTTGCCCGGGATCAATCTTTACTCTTTAGTTGATTATATATTGGTGAGTCAAGCTTTTGGTTGTTGAAATCGCTGTAAGTTATTGGTATGGATGGAATAAGCGAGATGTGTTGCATCCCGGTGACTCTATCTGCAACCCTCCAGCTGCTCAATACAAGCTTGACAGATCTACGAGGCTTGGTAATATTTTCTTACCACATGGATGGAGATCTATACCAGATGCAAATGGAAATGAAGACTCTCGCCGATGTGCAGAATCTGCTCCTCGCATTGGTTATGAAAGGCTGTGCGGAAGATTCCGCGCTTGTTGTCAAGCCTCAGACCGATCCCTTGAAGGATATCGAGGGGTTCGACAGCCTCAACGTCCTCGAGGTTCTTACCGAATTCGAGGATCATACCGGATTGCACTTCGAGGACGATATTTTCTATGTCGATCTGGACTCGAAGGACAGTCGTGACATCGCTGAGATTGCAACAGCGATATGGGCAGAAATTAACAAAGGGGGATGAAATGCCAGCGGATGCCGACCTGCCAGGACTCGGACTCAGGCTTAAGCAAGCTCGCGAAGATGCGGGACTCAGCCAGGCACAAGCAGCAAAATTGCTAGGAATTCACCGGCCGACTATTTCCGAAATGGAGTCAGAGGGCCGTCGAGTCACTGCGGGAGAACTTCGGAACCTTGCTCTCCTGTATCACGTCTCGATTGGTTGGCTCCTCGGAGAGCCAACCGAGGCTGATGAAGACTTGAAACTTGCTGCACGAAGGCTCGGAGGATTGAAGAAAAAAGATTTGGAGACAGTTATGAGAGTGATCGATTCATTCAGAAGAGGATGAAGGCATGGTTACAAAGCTTAAAACCGAGGCGGCTAGGCGCGCCCTTAAATCTAGGCTGACATTCGGCTACGCACTTAACTCGCCCTGCGACGTATTCGAGTTGGTTGCCCGATATGGACTAAGCCTTCGCTTCACGCGGGCCGATTCGCTTGACGGTCTTTACATCAATGATGGTCTGACTGGGTCAATCAACGTTGCCGCGCTTCGTCCCGCCGGTATGCAACGGTTCACCGCTGCACACGAGTTGGGGCATTTCATCTTCGGACACGGCGCCCGACTCGACAAGGGTCTTGAAGGAATGACGAGTGACTCTACGGAGGAGATGATCGCTGACACTTTTGCGAGGCATCTTCTTATGCCGAAAAGTGCGGTTTTGCGCGGCTTCGCGGAACTTGGGACGGAGCCAAAGAGCGCGTCTGCAGCGCAATATCATGCTGTGGCTGCATGGCTTGGCGTGGGCTACACAACTTTAGCTCAGCAATGTCGTTGGACTCTTGGTTTGATCGGTAACCAGAAGCTTCATGAACTTACTTTGATTCAGCCTCAAAGGATTAAACGGTCACAAGTTCCTTCGGTTCATTGGAGGGGGCGCAAGGAACTATGGCCGATCTGTCCTTCGTGGAATGGCTCTCGACTTCATGTTCAAGTTGGGGATGTTCTTACTGGACTTGTAGATCCTCCATTCGATCATTTTGACGTCGGCGACGGATTTTGGATCGCCCGGCGACCTGGCGATATCGAGGTGGAAATCACGGGGCATGGGCGTGTTCAGATTTCGATCGCGCGCGAGGATTACGTAGGTATGTACCAATACCGCTATCTTGAGGAAGAGGACGAGGATGCCTGAGCTTAGTGGTTCGAACGTTTCTGATCTATGGTTGGCCGCGAGCAAGCTCGCATCCGCATCTCGCGGGAAGGAAATAAACAATTTAGTTGTCAATGTAACCGATCTGAATTTGGAAGAGGATTTGGAGAATCAGGAAATTCGTGCGACGCTGGATGCTTCGCTTTTACGAAATGGCAAGTTTGCCGTGTCAACTGTTGCTAGTACCATCTTCCCGAAGTCATTGTTTCGAGCCAATGAGCCCCGCCACGCATTCTACGAACGATACTTACGACTCTGGCCTCGTATTGTTAGCTACAGTCAAAATAGGCGTGGGACCTATTTCCAACGTTTGATTGGATATCCCTCCGGGAATCAGCCAACCTTCAATCAACTTGAGTTTGTGATCGATGCATATCTCGCGGGCACCCGACGTCGATCAGCTTTACAGTGTGCAATTCTTAATCCGCCGATTGATTTGAATCCGACACCATACCAAGGATTTCCATGCATGCAGCAAATTTCATTTCATCCGGAGAACAATGGAAGACTTCGGATCACTGCGCTATATCCGATGCAATACTTGTGGGCACGAGCCTATGGTAATTATCTTGGTCTAATCGATCTTGGAAGATTTGTCGCATCCGGCATGGGCCTTACCCTCGGCACAATGACTTGTATCGCTGTCGTCGCTAAGCTCGATGAGCCAAATATACTTCGTGCGACGGGGTTGTTAGATGAGCAGTGACAGTTCGATTCGTTTCGACGATTACCAGAAATTATCTGTAGAAACCTCACGATTGAACAGGCTCGGCGAGAGACCAGAAATTGTCGCCCTTCTTGGGCTCGGCGGTGAGACTGGCTCGGTTCAAACTCTTTACAAGAAAAGATTGCGAGACGGCGAGCAGTTTTCTGGATTCAAAGAGAAGCTGAAGGAGGAACTAGGGGATGTTCTCTGGTATCTGACGGCAATCGCCTCCTGCGAGGGGCTATCCCTCAACGAAATTGCCGTTGACAATCTCGACAAGACCCATTCCAGGTGGCTGCCGACTGGCGAGGACGATCGAGTTAGCTTCGACGATCATTTTCCGGAGGGTGAACGTCTTCCACGCTCCTTTACTGCTCGATTCGAGGAAGTCATCGAGGATGGCGTGGCTAAAGTTCAGATACTAATTGACGGACGGCCGTTTGGTGCGAAACTGCGAGATAACGCATACGTGTCTGATGGTTATCGCTTCCACGACATCTTTCATATGACCGAGGCTGCAATTCTTGGTTGGTCTCCCGTCTTCCGAGCGCTTTTGGGGCGCAAGCGGAAAAGCGACCCGGAAACTGATGATGTAGAAGATGGCGGTCGTGCAATCGTGACGGACGAAGCCCTGGCCGCGGTAGTTTTTAGCTACGCCTTACGACACAATCTATTCGAGCAGATCGAAGCGTTAGATTGGCAGCTTCTGGATTTGTGCCGTGATCTAACCAGGGGATTTGAAGTTGGCAAAAGATCGACATACGAATGGGAGCAAACAATCCTGAAGACATTCGAGATATGGCGTTTAATCAAAAAGCATAGCGGTGGTTGGGTACGCTTCGATGCGGATGCGAATACGGTGGATTGGTCACTTACAGATCCATCGCTCGAAATGGTTTAGCTAAATAGGAATTCTTTGGTGCGGAGTTCCTTGACGGTGTCGCGTAGCTTGGCGGCCTTTTCGAATTCGAATTTCTTGGCTGCTTCGCGCATGTCGGTTTCTAGTTTGGATATGTAGTTGTCGAGTTCTTGCTGGGTGCCGAAGTCGGGCATGTCACCGGTCTCTTCGGTCAGGTCGGCGTAGTCGGCCTTTAGGATTCCGGCGAGGGCCATCTCGGCGGGGCGGCTGATGCTCTGCGGGGTGATGCCGTTTTCCTCGTTGTAGGCCTGCTGAATCTCGCGTCGTCGGTTGGTCTCGTCGATGGCGCGCTGCATGGACTCGGTCATCTTGTCGGCGTAGAGGATGGCGCGGCCTTCGAGGTGGCGGGCGGCTCGGCCGATGGTCTGGATGAGTGAGCCCTGGGAGCGGAGGAAGCCCTCTTTGTCGGCGTCGAGGATGGCGACGAGGGAGACTTCGGGGAGGTCAAGGCCTTCGCGGAGGAGGTTGATGCCGATGAGGACGTCGTACTCGCCTTTGCGGAGGTCGCGGAGGAGCTTGATGCGTTCGAGGGTCTCGATCTCGGAGTGCATGTAGCGGCAGCGGACGCCGACTTCGGTGTAGTAGCCGGCGAGGTCTTCGGCCATGCGCTTGGTGAGAGTGGTGACGAGGACGCGCTGGTTGTTGGCGGCGCGGTCGCGGATTTCGGCGAGGAGGTCGTCGATCTGGCCTTTGACGGGGCGGATCTCGACGATGGGGTCGATGAGGCCGGTGGGGCGGATGATCTGCTCGACGACTACGCCTGCTGATTTGGTGAGTTCGTAGGGACCGGGTGTGGCGGAGACGTAGATGATCTGGCCGGTGCGGGACTCGAACTCCTCGAAGCGGAGAGGGCGGTTGTCGAGAGCGGAGGGCAGGCGGAAGCCGTAGTCGATGAGGTTCTGCTTGCGGGAGCGGTCGCCGTGCCACATGCCGTGGAGTTGCGGGACGGTGACGTGCGACTCGTCGATGAAGATGAGGAAGTCGCGTGGGAAGTAGTCGAACAGAGTGGGCGGGGGCTCGCCGGGAAGGCGGCCGGAGAAGTGGCGGGAGTAGTTTTCGATGCCGTGGCAGTAGCCTACGGACTTGATCATCTCGAGATCGAAGCGGGTGCGCTGATGAATGCGCTGGGACTCGACGAGGCGGCCCTCTTTTTCGAGCTGGGCCTCCCAGTCGAAGAGCTCGGCGAGGATGGAGTCCATGGCGGTGGTCTTGCGCTCGGGCTGCACGACGTAGTGGGACTTGGGGTAGATGGGCAGGCGGGAGTATTTTTGTTTGACGCTGCCGAAGAGGGGGTCGATCTGCGAGAGCGAGTCGATCTCGTCGCCGAAGAGCTCGATGCGGTAGGCGGACTCGTCGTAGGTGGGGTAGACCTCGATGATGTCTCCGCGGACGCGGAAGGTTCCGCGGCGGAAGTCGACGTCGTTGCGGTCGTAGAGGATCTCGACGAGGCGGCGGGTGATGTCCTCGCGCTTGATGCGCTGCCCCTTTTCGAGCATCAGGAGCATGCCGTAGTAGGCTTCCGGGCTGCCGAGGCCGTAGATGCAGGAGACGGAGGAGACGATGATGCAGTCGTGGCGCTCGAAGAGGGAGCGGGTGGCGGAGAGGCGGAGCTTGTCGAGCTCTTCGTTGATGGTGGCTTCTTTTTCGATGTAGAGGTCGCCGGAGGGGATGTAGGCCTCGGGCTGGTAGTAGTCGTAGTAGGAGACGAAGTACTCGACGGCGTTGTTGGGGAAGAAGTGCTTGAACTCGTGGTAGAGCTGAGCGGCGAGGGTCTTGTTGTGGGCGAGGATGAGCGCGGGCCGGTTGAGCTCAGCGATAATGCTGGCCATGGTGAAGGTCTTGCCGGAGCCGGTGACGCCGAGGAGGACCTGATCCTTTTCGCCGGCGTGGAGACCGGAGACGAGCTCGGAGATGGCGCGGGGCTGGTCGCCTTGGGGCGTGTAGGTTGTTGCTAGCTGGAAGTCCATCAACCCATAAGATAGTGGAAGAGAGACGGAGGATGCGAGATGAGCGCAGGAACAGAGTTATGGGTGATCAGGCACGGTGAGACAGAGTGGAGTGCGAGTGGGCAGCATACGAGCCGCACGGACATCGCTTTGACGGATCACGGACGGAAGCGGGCCGAGGAACTGCGGGACTTTTTGAAGGGGACGAAGTTTGATGCGGTGTTTGTGAGCCCGATGCAGCGGGCGCGGGAGACGTGTGCGATTGCGGGGTTTGGGGACCGGGCCGTGGTGCAGGATGGGCTGAAGGAGTGGGACTACGGGATCTATGAGGGGAAGACTACGCCGGAGATTCGGAAGGAGGTTCCAGGGTGGTCGGTGTGGAAGGATGAGATTGTGGGCGGTGAGACGGCGGAGCATGTTGGAGCGCGCGCGGATGCAGTGATCGCCCAGGCTTTGGCGGCTGCTCCTGATGGGGGGAAGGTGGCGTTGTTTGCACATGCGCACATTCTGCGGATTCTTGCGGCGCGGTGGATTGGGCTGGAGGCTCGTGGCGGGAGTTTGTTTGGGCTTGGAACGGGGAGCGTGAGCGTGCTGGGGTGGGAGCGAGAGACACGCGTGGTGGAACATTGGAACCATGGGTTTGAGTGATCGAAGGCTTTACTGCGCTTTGATGTGCTGAGGCTGGAGCCCCATGCCTACGAAGCGTGCAGTGAGGTACTGGAAGCCGGGGATGCTGGTGAGGATGCGGAGCGCGAGTGGGGGAGTGACCGGACCGGGGTTCTGGAGGACTCGGTTGAGGATGCGGTGGACGAAGACCTGAACGGACTGGGTTCTGCGGACGGCTGTTTCGCGGTAGTGTTGGACCTGTTGGAGGTGATGGGGGGTCAGGGAGCGCGTCTGTAGCGCTTCGGTGAGGATGTTGGCGGTGGCGACGGCGTCCTGCAGGGCGATGTTGATGCCGATGCCTCCGACGGGCGACATGGCGTGGGCGGCGTCTCCGATGCAGAGCAGGCCGGGAGAGGACCATTGCTGGAGGCGGTTGACCTGCACGGTGAGGAGCTTGACCATGTCCCAGGAGTCGATCTCGGAGGTGCGGTCGGCAAGGAAGGGGGCGATGCGCTCGATGCTTTGACGGAAGGCGGGGAGGCCAGCTTGCTGGATCTGCGCGAAGGCTCCTTTGGCGATGATGTATCCGCACTGGAAGTAGTCGCCGCGATTGATGAGGACGATGAGGCGGCCGTAGTTGATGTAGCCGAGGGCGTTGTCGGGGTCTGATGGGCGGCGAGAGAAGCGTAGCCAGAGGACGTCGATGGGGACGCCCTGGTCGATGAGAGGCAGGTGTCCGGCTACGCGTGAGGTGGCGTGGCGGCCGTCGCAGCCTACGGTGAGCGTGGCGGGGATCTCGACGGGGCCGTCGGGAGTGTTGGCGAGGACGCCGGTGGTGACGCCATTTTTCTCGATGAGGCCGGTTGCCTCCCAGCCCATGCGGAGGGTGAAGGAGGGGAAGTGCGCGGCTTCGCTGGCCATGAAGCTGAGGAAGTCCCACTGCGGCATGAGCGCGATGAACTTGGCGTGGGTGGGAAGGTGGGCGAAGTTCGCCATGGTGAAGCGGCGGTCGCCGATGATGCCGGAGAGGCGGGCGACTTTCGAGTGCGGGACGGTGAGGAGTTTTTCGAGCAAGCCGAGTTCGTGGAGGAGCTCGAGTGAGGAGGGGTGGATGGTGTCGCCGCGGAAGTCGCGGAAGAAGTCGTTGTGCTTTTCGAGGACAGTGACGGGGACTCCCGAGCGGGCGAGGAGGTAGCCGAGCATGATGCCGGCGGGGCCTCCACCGATGACACAGCAGGTTGTTTGGGGGAGCTGATTTGTGGCGGCAGCCATGGTGGGATGAGGGTAGCAGTGGCGGTGGAGAGGGTCAAAAGAGAGTGTGACGAGCGGCGGCGTGCTAGATTTTACGCATCCCTTCTGGACCTGGAGATGATGATGCGTCTACGCCGTTTTGCAAGCGTTGTGGCTACGGTTGTACTTGTACTGGGCTGTGCTGCGGTTCGCGCCGGAGGAGCAGTGGGAGATGATGCGGTGAGCGATGAGGCGATGGGGAGGGCGTGGTGGGCGCATGTGCAGTATCTGGCGGACGACTCTTTGAAGGGACGGCTGACCGGGAGTGACGAGTATCTGAAGGCTGCGGCGTACGTGGTTGGCAGGTTCAAAGAGTATGGGCTGAAGCCAGCGGGAGTGAATGGCGGGTTTTATCAGCCGGTGACGTTTGATGTGCAGCGGGTGCTGGCGGATAAGTCGTCGATGAGCCTGGTCGTGAATGGCAAGGCTGAGCCGCTGGTGCTGGGGACGGATGCGGTGCTTGGGTCGCGGTGGGCGCAGGTGGGGACCGTGGATGCTCCGCTGGTGTTTATCGGGTATGGGCTGCATTTACCGGAAGCGAAGTATGACGACTTCAACTCTGCTGAGGTGCCGTGGAAGGAACTCAAGGGCAAGGTTGTGGTGTACATCAACGGCGGTCCTGCTGAGTTGCCGGGGCCTTTGAAGTCGTACGCGCGGACGGCTCCGTTTGTGAAGGCGCTGCGTGATGCGGGAGCAGTGGGGGCGATTTCGATTCCTACGCCGAAGTCGATGGACTTTGGATGGCAGAGGGTGGCAAGCGGGGGTTCGCAGCCGGGGATGCGGCTGGTTGCTACACCGGAAGCCGGAGGGGTGGCGGAGCGGCATCCGGCGCTCGCAGATGACCATGGCGCGATGTTCACAGCGACGTTCAATCCTGCGGAGGCGGAGAAGCTGTTTGCCGGAACAGGGCATACATTCGCCGAGATGCTGGCCCTGGCGGATGCGCAGAAGCCGCTGCCGAGGTTTGCGCTGGGCAAGCGAGTGACGGCAACAGTGGTGGGGGAGCATACGGAGGTGGTGTCGCCGAATATTGTGGCGAAGCTCGAGGGGTGGGACCCGGTGCTGTCGAAGGAGTATGTGATCGTGTCGGCGCATCTCGATCACCTGGGCGTGGGGGCTCCGATCAAAGGGAAGACGATTTACAACGGCGCGATGGACGACGCTTCGGGTGTGGCGTCGGTGCTTGAGACGGCGAAGAGATTTGGCGAGTCGAAGACGAGGCCGAAGAGGTCGATTCTGTTTCTGATCTTTACAGCGGAGGAGAAGGGTTTGCTGGGTTCGCGGTACTACGCCGGGCATCCTACGGTGCCGGAGGGTTCGATCAAGGCCGATCTGAACCTTGATATGTTTATGCCGATCTTTGCGCTGAAGAAGCTGCATGTGCAGGGGCTCGAGCAGTCGACTCTGGCAGTGGATGCGAAGAAGGTCGGCGAGGCGCACCATATTGTGATTGCGGGAGATCCGGAGCCGGATCGCAACTCGTTTATAAGGACGGACCAGTACAGCTTTGTGCAGGCGGGGATTCCGGCGCTGGCGTTCAAGTTCGGCTGGGAGCCGGGCTCGCCGGAGTACAAGGCGTGGCGCGGGTGGCTGGCGCAGCGGTATCACTCGACGGAGGACGATCTGTCTCAGCCGGTGGACCTGGTCGCGGCGGCGCAGTTCAACAGCTACTTTGCCGATCTGGCGAGGACTGTGGCGGATGATCCGGCGACGCCGCATTATCTGGAGACGAGCTTCTTCAAGAGATTTGAGCAGTGAGCAAGTGTGCTCGCTCTCTTGAAGTCTGAGGCATCTAAGGAGAACAGCAGATTCCTCCACTCCGCTGCGCTTCGGTCGGAATGACAACCAAAAGATTGCTTCCGGTTATGGAATGCCGAGGATGGTTTGCCAGTCGGTGGGGGAACTGGCAGTGTAGTCGGGGCGCGCGGCTGCAAGGGTGTGAGGGGCGAGGCCGAAGGAGCAGCCGACGGAGAGTGTGCCGCAGTTGCGGGCGGTGAGGACATCTATGTCGGAGTCGCCGATCATGGCGGTTTCGGCCGGAGTGATGGTGCGGCCCGCGAGAGTGGAGGCCTCGGCGATGAGGGCGAGGAGGCCGTGTGGGTCGGGCTTCTTGGTGTGGAAGCTATTGCCGCCGTAGTTCTGGAAAAAGAAGCGGTCGAGGCCGAAGTGCGCGCAGATGTCGCGCGACGGGTTGACGGGCTTGTTGGTGAGGACGGCCATGAGGGTCTCGGGATGGGCGGCGCGGATGGCTTCGAGTGAGTCGACGACACCGTCGTAGACGTAGGTGAAGTCGAGCTTGTGGATGCGGTAGTAGCTGAGGAAGAAGGCGAGAGCCTCGGCAACGTACTCTTCGTCGTGGCGGTCGCCTTCGGGATCGCCGAGGGCCCGGCGAACGAGCATGGAGGCTCCGTCGCCGATGTAGGTGGCGATGACGTTGTCGGGAAGTCGTGGCTTGCCGAAGTGCTCGAGCATGGCGTTGATGGAGTTGCAGAGATCGACGCGCGAGTCGATAAGGGTGCCGTCGAGATCGAAGACGATGAGGCTGGGAATGGGAGAGATCGACATCGTGCTTAGCGGGTGGAGGCTGCGGCCTGCGGCTGGAGGGGAGTCGTTTTGGCTGTCCATGCCTGCTGGACGATGAGCCAGCGGCCGTCTGGGGTGCGCCGGTAGATGGTGAGGTAGTTTCCGGAGACGGGGATGGTTGTGTTGGTGCCGTGGAGGACGGTGGTCTCCTGATAAGAGCCGCTGTCGAAACCGAGATCGCCAGAAGTCTGGATGGTAGTTGAGGTGAACTGGATGGTGCTGTCGGTGGCGGAGAATGCGATCTGGAAGAGATCATGGAGTGCCTGCTGGCCCTGAATGCGGCTGCCGCGCGGCTCAAGAAAGGCGGCGTCGGAGGCGTAGAGCGAGAGGCAGTCATCGAGGCGCTTGGCGTGAAGCGCTTCAGCCCACTGCGTTCGGAGGTGGGTGATTGTGGCGGACGAGTCGGGCTGCTGGGGGTGAGCCGGGAGACTCGCTGCGACGACAAGGAGCGAGGTGAGGAGGATGGTGCGAGGCATCATGCACCATCCTCTCACGAGGAGAGATTGGATTAGTGGACAGTGATGTCGCCGGAGCCGGTGTTGGCGCGGATGGTGGGGCCTCCGCCGTTGACGACTCCACTGACATGATGGCGATTGAGGCTGCCCTGCATGGTGATGGGCTGGTCGACGCGAATGCTGCCTGAGCCGGTGTCGGCATTGAGGTTGAAGTGTGCTGCGTTGCCGAGAGCGAGCTGGATGGAGCCGGAGCCGGTCGAGAGCTTCCAATCAGTGCTGGGCTGACCGTCGACCTGGACGTCGCCGCTGCCGGTGCTTGCCTTCAGGGCGCCAGAGACACCGTACAGGCGCAGTGAGCCGCTCCCGGTTTCAGCTTTCACGTCACCCGGGCCGGAATGATGGAGCTCAACGTCTCCAGAGCCAGTGCCCAGTGTGGCTGGTCCCTGAACGCCATTAGCGCGGATGGAGCCTGATCCCGTCTGGGCCTTGACGCTGGCGCCGACGTCCTGAATCTCCATGTCGCCCGAGCCTGTAGTGGCGGCGATGTTGGAGGTGCGTGGGAGGGTGATGTCGTAGTCGATGGAGATGTTGTGGAAGAGGTCGTTGTCACCATGACGGCCGCCAATGGTGATGTCGTTGCCGTTCTGCGTGATGGGCGGGTTGGCGATGACCTGCTGGACGCGGGATTCCACGTCGCCACTCTTCCAGCCGTGGCCGGCGTGGACATGGCCAATGATGTGGACCTGGTTGTCGGAGCCGGGCTTGAGGCGAATGTACCCGGAGCCGGTAGCGACCGAGACATTGGGCGAGGCGCTTACGTTGAGGGTGCGGTCGAAGTTGCCGTCGGCAAAGGCCGCCGTGGTGATGGCGAGGGTTGCGGCGGCAAGGAGGATGCGAACTTTCATGGTGTGGCCTCCGTTTTGAGTCGGTTACGCGTCTTTGTGGATATTTGTTCCAGATTTTTTCGTGCGGGGCTGTGCTGAGCCTGATGTATTCCGGTGGGCATCGGGGAACCCCACGCGAAATGCGGGGGTTCTTCCCGTTCGACTTCCCATTCAGCTTCGCTCAGGGCAGGCTGCTTCGCTCAGAATGACGCCTCTAATTTCTAATTACTGCTGGAGGATGACTGTGTCGCCGGAGTTGAGGCCAGAGAGGACCTCGGTTCTGGTGCCGTTCGAGATGCCGGCCTTGATGTCGACCTTGCGGCGGCCCTTCTTCTCTTTGGAGTCGGGAACCTCGACCGATGCGTTGCGGTTCTTGTCGTAGATGACGGCCTGCTCGGGCACTGTGAGGACGTTCTTGTGCTCATCGAGGAGGATCTCGGCGTTGGCGGTCATGTTGGCCTTGAGTTCGCCGCCGGGATTGTCGATGGAGACGCGGACCTCAAAAGTGGTGACGTTGTCTTTCTCGACACCGAGCGGAGCGATCTTGGTGACCTGGCCCTGGAAGGTCTTCTCCTTGAAGGATTCGACCTTGATGCGGGCTGGCTGGCCGAGGTAGACCTTGCCGATGTCGGACTCGTCGACCTTGCCCTGGACGTAGACCTGGCGGGTGTCGCCAATGGTCATGACGAGGGTTGCGGTGGAGCCCATGACGAGGATGGAGCTGACGGCGTCGCCGAGCTCGACGTCGCGGGAGAGGATGACGCCGTCCATGGGCGAGGTGATGGTGGTATAGCTGAGCTGCTCCTCAAGCTGCTTGAGCGAGGCCTGTGACTGCTGGACCTGGGCCTGCGCCTGGTGGAGCTTGGAGGTGTCGACGGTGATCTGGGCGACGGCCTTGTCGCGGGTGTTCGCTGCGGCGAGGTACTTCTGCTGGGCGTCGTCGAGGGCCTGCTGGGAGACGACGCCGTCCTTCGACATCTCGAGATTGCGCTTGTAGGTGTGTTCGTACATGGGGAGGTCTGGGGCCTGGGCGTTGACCTTGTCGTACTGGATGGCGGCCTGCGCGGCGCGGGCGTTGGATTCGGCCGCGGCGAGTTGGGCCTTCTGCGCGTTGACCTGTGCAAGGATCTCTACCTGGTCGAGCTGGGCAAGAAGCTGGCCCTGCTTCACGTGTGCGTTGATGTCGGTGTAGAGATGGGTAACGATGCCCGAGGCCTTGGATTTGACCTCGACCTTGGTGATGGGCTGCACCTTGCCGGTGGCGACGACGGACCGGGCAATGTCGCCGCGCTCGACCTTGGCGAGCTGAGACGGCTCGATTTTGGCGCTATTTCCACGGGCCGCGACCGCGACGCCGAGGATGACGGCGATAAGCAGAACGGTGACGCCGCCCCATATCCAGATTTTGCGTTTCTTGTTGCGCTGTGTGGCCAAGGTAGAGCTCCCAGTAAATTGCCGCTTCGGAGATGGATTACGCAGGAGTGCCCCGCATAGTTCCGTGGAAAGTTTAAGCCGCGGGAGTAATAGAGCTGGTACGTCTTTTGACGTATGGAAAAGCCGTGCGGAAGCAGAGGTTAAGTGCCTGCGTAGGGTGTTATGCGTACTTGCGGAGGACTCCGAGAACCTTGCCCTGAATGCTGACGTTGGAGGCCGGGACGAAGATGGGGGCCATCTCGGTGTTGGAGGGCTGGAGGCGGATCATGCTGCCTTCGCGGTAGAAACGCTTCAGCGTTGCGTCGGCTCCGTCGACGAGGGCGACGACGATCTCTCCCTCGCGCGCGGTGCGGGTCCGCTCGACCAGGACGTAGTCGCCGGAGACGATGTGCTCGTCGCGCATGGAGTCGCCACGGACCTCAAGGGCGAAGACCTCGCGGCTGCCGATGATGTCTCCAAGAGAGATGCTCTCGGCGGTCTCGATGGCCTCGACTGGCTTGCCGGCGGCGATGCGGCCGACCAGTGGGAGGCGGTCGTAGCTCTTTTTGGAGCGGGAGGGAAGCACGTCGATGGAGCGGCTGCGGTTATGCGCGCGCTGCAGCAGGCCTTTGTTCTGGAGGTTGGTGACGTGTTTGTGCACAGTGGCGAGCGAACTGAGGCCGAGACCGCTGGCGATCTCCTCGTAAGAGGGAGAGTAGCCGTTCTTCTGCGTGAAGCTGGACAGAAAGTCGAGGACCTCTTTTTGCCGCCGCGTAATTGCCATGCTGGAATTGTAGCGAATAAAAGGCGAATTGCAAGTAGTTTCAGTGCGTCGTGCTAGAGAACTCGCAGAACAACCAGCGTCTCGTCGTCGAAGTGCTCTGTGCCCGACTGAAAGTTCGAGACCGACTTCACAATGCACTCCACCGTGGCAGCCGCCGAGGAGTGGTGCTGCGAGGCAAGCACAGCCTCCAGCCGCTCCGTCCCGAACATCTCTCCGGACGCATTCTCGGCGTCCGTAATCCCGTCCGAGAGAAAGACAATCGCGTCACCGGGCCTCGTCGAGATGGTGAACTCCTCGTACTGGACGTCGGGGAAGAGTCCCAACGGAAAGCCTTCCGCTTGAATCGTCTTGACCTCAATCTCCGGCGCACCCGTGGCGTTCTCCGAGGTTGAAACAAACAGCGGCTGGACCGACCCAGCATTGGCGATTTGAAGCGTCTGGTTTGAGTCGTCCCACAGCGCAATCAGCATCACCACGTACTGCGCATCAAGCTTGCGCTCCTGAAGCTGATCGTTCAGCGCCGTCAGCAGAGCCGCGGGCGACAGGTGCTGCGCAGCAAGCGACCGCAGTATCCCGCTCAGCATCGCCGCGTACAACGCCGCAGGAGCTGCCTTGCCGCTCACATCGCCCACGGCCAGCGCCACGCGCCCCGGCCCATAGTCGAGAAAGTCGTAGATGTCGCCCCCGATGGACCGCGCCGCCATAAACCTCGCCGCGATCTCCGCATGCTCCAGCTTTGGCGAATGCCGTGGCATCAGGCGCATCTGAACCTTGCGTGCCATCTCCAGGTCCCGCTCCAGCCGTTGCTCTTCCTCGGAGATGCGCTGGTACAGCCGTGCATTCGCAATCGAGATCGCAACCTGAGCCGCCAGAGTCGAAAGCGTGCGCAGGTGGTCTTCGTTGTAGTAGTTCAACTTCGTGTGTTCCAGGTCGAGGACGCCGATCATCTGACCCTTGTAGATAAGCGGCACGGATAGCTCGGACCGCGTCTCCGGGGCTTGAGCAAGATAGCGCGGGTCCTTGCGTACATCTGGCACCACAATCGGCTCGCGAAGCTGCGCTGCCGATCCGATAATCCCTTGGCCGAGTGAGACCGTGCGCTCGCGTGTCACGCGCTCGCCATACCGGGAAGAGAAGCGGTGCTCAAGCTGCTGGGTCCGCTCGTTCCACAGCAGAATGGTGAACATCTGGAAGTCGATCACGCGCTTCAGCAGAAGCCCGATTCGCTCCAGCAGGTCATCCACATCCAGGATGCTCGTAATCTCGCGGGAGATTTCGTTGAGCACCGTCAGCGTCTGAGCCTGCCGCGCGACCCGCGTGTAAAGCCGCGCGTTCTCCACCGCGCCCGCAATGCGGGAGGCTGTCAGTTCCAGCAGCCGCTGGTGCTCATGGGTAAAGTAGCCCACCGACTCCGACTGGATATCCAGCACGCCAATAACGCGGTTCTTGACAATCAGGGGAACCGCAAGCTCCGACCGCACCTTCGGATTGACGTCGATGTAGTTTTCGTACGTCCGTACATCGTCCACCCGAATAGACTTCCGTTCCAGCGCAGCCGTCCCGCTTATCCCTCGGCCCAGCTTGACGCGGACTCGCTCGATCTCCGCCGTATGGCCGATCTGAAAGCGCATTCTGAGGTCTTGGGTTCGCTCGTTGAGCAGCAGAATTCCGAAGATCTGGTAGTCGATCACCGCCCGCACCAGGTCCGCTACGCGGTGCATCAGGGTATTCAGGTCGAGCGTTGTATTCAGGGCGTCAGCGAGCCGGTGCAGGAACTCGACCTGCGGGGTCTCGACGCGAATATTGACCGGCTTCTCGGCGGCCTCGCCCGGTTGTGCCGGGGGGCGGTAGTCGCCCTCAAAGTGCTGCTCCGGGACAGGTTCCGGCGTCGGCGAACCCGGAGTGTCAGTACGGTTGGATTTGTCGACAGTGGGCATCCCGAAGAGCCGATGATACTACTCGGGGCCTATGTGCGTCAGGGGGTATCGAGTCAGATTGACCCGGCGGGGGTTACAGCGTCGGAAAGTCAGGGAGAAGATGAGCTCCAAGGGGCAGATGCCGCTACGCCTCAGTACCCTGGGTTGGCATTCGAGCCGGTCACATTGTGGTCGCCCGTCAGCTCGGAGACGATCCTGACGCTCGCGCTGGACCCGATCCGCGAGGCCCCGGCATGCAGCATCGCCGCGGCATCGGCCAGCGACCGAATACCGCCAGACGCCTTCACCCCAGCCCGGTTGCCCGCCACGCCACGCATCAGTGCGACGTCATCCACCGTGGCCCCGCCGGTTGCAAACCCTGTGCTCGTCTGCAGGAAATCCGCCCCAGCGCTCAACGCCAGCTCACTTGCCCGTAGCTTCTCTTCAAAGCTCAGCAGGCAGGTCTCAAGAATCACCTTTACGATCGCCCCGGCCCCGTGAGCCAGCTCTACCACACCCCGGATATCCTGCCGGACAGCCTCATAGTCGGCTGCGTTGCCTGACTTCAGCAGGCCGACATTCATCACCATGTCGATGTTGTGGGCCCCGTGCTTCAGTACCCGCGTCGTCTCATCCCGCTTCGAGGCCGAGAGCGTCGCCCCCAGAGGAAACCCTACCAGCGCGCCAACCGCAACTCCCGTGCCGGTCAGCGCCGATGCTGCCAGCGAGACCCACGCCGGATTCACCATCGCGCAGGCGAACCGGTGCGCGGCCGCCTCGTGGCACAGTTGCAACACATGAGTTCGCGTCGCATCCGGCTTCAGCAGGGTATGATCGAGCACCGCTGACAGATTCTCAGCGGAGGAGAGAGCGTGGGTGGCAAAGGAATCAGCGTCATAGCTCTTCGTCTCCAAGTGCGGCACGGTGCTCATGAATCTCCTTCAGCGCGGGTTGCTGCGCCGGTCTTTTCTACCACATGGACGTTTCTTCTGGCTTACAAGATGCATCAGGTTGCCGATCTCCGATTACAGCCGATTCTGTTCCTACCTAGGCCTCGGGATGCTCAGGTCCAGGTCTCTCCCCGTCATCTGTTTGGTGAGAACAACCACCTGGCCCACGTGGCACTGCACATGGCCTACCACCTGGTTGATTGCTTCGAGCACGCTCACTTCGCGTGCCTGAGGCGTAATCCTCTCAGTCAGCCGCACTGCTGTCACTGAGGCGATCACCTTGCGGGCCTCGGCCGCTGTGGCCTCGAACAACTCGGCCAACTCTGCCGCGCTCCGGCCACCGTCTGCGCTGAACTCTTTGTCGCGTTCGCGTACGTCCTTTGCGCCGCCCACGCCATGCATGATCCACTGCCGCATGTTGCCGCACATGTGCAGCACAAGGTTGCCCACGGCGTTCTCGTGCGCGCCATGTCGCTCCCACACTTGCACATCGGTCAACCTGCCGAGGCACGCCTTCAGGTCTGTGGTCAGCTGCCCGAGTCTCCTGTCAGAGTACTCAAGAAACAGCTTCGCAATCGTATCCGTCGTCGTATCGGTCATAGCATGATTCTACGTCGCAGGGTTGACCCGGAGCGCGTCACCTCGTACACTCAATAAGGCAGCCGTGAGCTCCCCGCTCACGATTCAACGGCTTGCAAACTCAAGCTTTGCCCCCTCGTTCAATGGTAGGACAGTCGGCTCTGAACCGATCAATCGGGGTTCGAATCCCTGGGGGGCAACCAACGCAGTGAAGCTAGTTTCAAGCAGCCCTACCGCACGCACGCCTCCCGCAGGAAATCAAAGTTCCCCGAAGCCCGTAGCTTCACATTCTCGATTCTCCGCGTGTGGATCACCTCATTGTTCGGATACCACAGCGGAATCCCCGGCAGCTCGTCGGCCAGAATCTTCTGTACCTCAACGTAGTCCTCGCGCCGCTTTGCTTGGTACAACTCGCCTGCCGCGGCCTTCAGCAGCGCATCCACCCGCGCATTCGAATAGTGCCCGCGGTTGGCTCCCTTCGGAGGAAACGCTTCCGACCCATACCCGTACCGGAAGATGTCCGGGTCTTCGTTCGACCCGATCCACCGCAGCGCATACATCTGAAACGCGCCCTTCGTAACGTCCGAGTAAAACGTTCCAAACTCCGCCGAGCGAATCTCCAGCCGAATCCCTGCCGCGCGCAACTGCTGCTGCAACACCACCGCCATCAGCCGCGTCGTCTCGTCCGTCGAAGTCTTCAGCGTAACCCTGAGCCTCACGCCATCCTTGCCGGCAGGGAAGCCCGCCTCATCCAACAGCCTCTCCGCCCGCCCCACGTCATGTGGATACTGCGCCAGCTCCGCATCGCTCGCCGCGGCCCAATGCCCCACAGGAAGCAGGGTATCGGCCAGCCGAGCCTGCCCGCGCCAGATTGCATCGACGATCGCCTGCCGGTCCATCGCGCATGCAATCGCCTTCCGCACGCGCTTGTCCTTCAGCAACGGGTCCTGCACGTTGAAGTTCGTGTAGATCACGGCTGAGCTCGGCCCCGACTCGACCTTCAGGTTCGGCACACTCTCGAGCGTATGGACCATATCGAGCGTCACCACATTGCTCGCCAGATCGGCCGAACCCTTTTGCAGCTCCAGTGCGCTCGTAATCGTATCCGGCACCACTTGAAAACGAACCCGCTCTATCTTCGGAGCCCCCGCCCAGTAATTCGCGTTCCGTCCGACCACGACCTCTTTGTCCTGTACCGCGCTCACAAACCGGAACGGCCCCGATCCCACCGGATGCAGCCCAAAATCTCTCCCCGCGCCGCGCGGAACCACACCAAAGAGCCCATCGCTCATATTGAAGAGCAGCCCCGCATCGGGCCGTTTCAGATGCACCACCACCGTGAGCCTGTCCGGCGTGTCGACCCGGTCCACCGAAGCAAACGCCCCGCCCTTGGCCGTAACCAGCGTGCCATCGATCATGCTGCGAATCGTCCACGCCACGTCCGCAGCCTCAAGCGGCCGCCCGTCATGAAAACGCACCCCGTCGCGCAGATGAAACACCCACGTCAGCGCATCGGGCTGCTCCCAGTTAGTCGCCAGCCACGGCTTTAGGTTGAAGTGCTCATCCTTCCTCACCAGCGCATCAAAGATCTGCCCACCCACCCGCTCACTCTGCGCATCCGTCCCCTGCCGCAGATCAAGATTGTTCGGGCTGCTCTCGATGATCATTACCACCGTGCGCGGATCATCCACGCGCGAACGGCACCCCAGCAATCCAATGCAAGCCGCCAAAATTACCGTGCCAAAAAATCGGCTGCCCCATCTTCGCGCAGACCGCGATCTGCCTTTCGCCTTCGAATCCCTCATCCCCGAGTAACCTTCCCCAGCACCACAGCCCGCTTCGCTCCCGTAGCGCTCGGAATATTCCCCGGTAGCCCAAACCAGCTCAACCAGGCCAGCAGAGCAAACCCCACTCCCTCCTTCGCCTGCGCCGGAATCCCAAGCTCCTCCATCAACCGCACCTTCACCCCAAGCGGCTCCAGCCCATCCCGAAGCATCTGCATCAGCGTCTCATTCTTCGCTCCACCACCTGCGACGACATACTCGATCCGAGTGGCGAGTGGAGCCGTCTGCCCCAGATGCCCCCACACAAATCTCTCGTACGCCTCCACGATAGAGCGCGCGGTCAGTGTAGTAGCTGTAGCCACGACATCGGCATCCGTGGCTCCCGCCTTTCGGCACATCGCAAGAAACCGCTCGACAAACGTATCCCCGAACTCTTCGCGCCCGCAGCTCTTCGGAGGCAGGGCAGAGAAGTACTTCTGCCGCAGAACCCGCTCCACCACAGCATCAATCACGCGTCCGCGACGAGCGACAGCACCGCCACGGTCATACCCGCGCCCAAACAGCCTAACCATGCACCCGTCGATCACCATGTTCGCCGGCCCGGTATCGAACGCCATCACGCTTTCTTCTGAAGCTCCCGCAGGAATCGCCGTCAGGTTCGCAATCCCGCCGAGATTCTGCAGCACCCGGCTTACCGTCGCAGACCGGAACATCACATAATCCAGCATCGGCACCAGCGGAGCGCCCTGCCCACTTGCCGCCAAATCTGCAGGACGAAAATCACTCACCACCGGCACGCGCAAACGCTCCGCGATTACGCTGGCTTCACCGATCTGCCACGTGCATCGTACCTCGCTCCCCAGAAACCGCGAGGCCGCGCCCTGGTGATACACCGTCTGCCCGTGGCAGCCCACCAACCCCAGCTTCACGCCAAACTGCTTCGCCGCCGCCTCCACCGCATCGGCATATACCTCACCCAGCCGCCAGTTCAGCCGCGACATATCCGCGACCGACATCGCACGGGCATCCATCGCCGCAAGCACAGCCGCGCGCAAAGCCTTCGGATACCCAAACGCCGCATGCCCAATCAACTTCACCCGCAGAGGCGCATCACCCGCACCAGGCGCAATCCTGCAAAGCGCAACATCCACGCCATCTGCCGAGGTCCCGCTCATCACCCCGGCCACCACCATTGCCTTACTCATCGCGTAAGCCTCAAAAAGGAAGTGTCATCCTGAGCGAAGCCTCTCGCAGTTTCATCGCCAGAGGCGAAGTCGAAGGATCCGCTTTTTGTCTGTCGCGCCCTGGTCTTCATCCCTTCAGCTCCCGCTGCAGCTCAGCCAGCAGATTCAGAGCCTCGCGCGGAGTAAGCCCATCCACATCCACTTCGGCAATCCTGTCCACGATCCGCTGCGACAGCGGCGTGAACATCGTCATTTGCAGGGCAGGAACACGATCAGGCGCAGCCTCGCGCACCTGCTGCGTCTCTGCACGCTCGTGCAGCTTCAGCACCTCACGCGCGCGTCCGATCACGCCTGCAGGAAGTCCTGCCAGCCTTGCGACCTCAATACCATAGCTCTTGCTCGCCGGCCCCGCTTCAACGGTGTGAAGAAACACGATCCCGCCCACCGTCTCCTTCACAGTCACGCGCAGATTCTTCAGACGCTCCAGCCTCTCGGCCAGCAGTGTCAACTCGTGGTAGTGCGTCGCGAACAATGTCCGCGCGCCGATGCGGTCGTGCAGATGCTCCACTGTGGCCCAAGCCAGCGAGAGCCCGTCATACGTCGCCGTCCCACGTCCCATCTCGTCGAGTAGGACAAGTGACCGCGACGTCGCTGTATTTAGAATCGCCGCCGTCTCCGTCATCTCCATCATGAACGTCGACCGTCCGCGCGCGACGTTATCGCTCGCCCCAATCCTCGTGTAGATGCGATCCACCAACCCCAGCCGCATCCGTTCCGCCGGAACAAAACACCCACACTGCGCCATCACCACCAGTAGCGCAGCCTGCCGCAGATACGTACTCTTGCCCCCCATATTCGGCCCAGTGATCAGCAGTACCGAAGGCCCAGCGTCCGCGTCCAGATATACCGAGTTCGGCACAAACCTTCCCGCGCCCGACTCCTCCAGCCGCCGCTCCACCACGGGATGCCGCGCCCCCACGAACTCCAGCCTTCCGCTCGCCTCGACCTCAGGCCGCACCCACCCGCGCAGCGCCGCCAGGTGCGCGAAGCACGCCAACATATCGATCTCCGCCACGCGCCGCGCCGTCTCGCGCATCCGTCCCGCCGCATCCAGCAACTGCCGCCGCAACTCCGCAAACAATCTTCGCTCGATCTCGCCGCTGCGTTCCTGCGCAGTCAGGATCTTCGTCTCATACTCCTTCAGCTCAGGAGTCGTAAACCGCTCGGCGTTCACCAGCGTCTGTTTGCGCTCATAGTCCGCGGGCACGGCCTTCGCATTCGCCTTCGTCACTTCGATGTAGTAGCCGAAGACGTTGTTGAACCGCACTTTCAGCGAGCCGATCCCCGTGCGCTCACGCTCGCGTTCCTCAATCGCCGCCAGCGCCTGCCGTCCGCTCCGGCTCAGTTCTCTCAGCTCATCGAGTTCCTTGTCCACACCCTCGCGAATCACCCCGCCGTCGCCCAGTGAGACCGGTGGCCCCTCAACGATCGTCTGCACGATCATCTCGTGCAGATCCTCCATCGCATCGAAGCCTGCACAAAGCCGCTGCCACCGCTCCGCTGCAAACTCCTTCACTGCCTCTCGCAACCCCGGCAGACACCCCAGCGTGGCCGCCAACGCGACCACCTCGCGAGGCCCGGCTGAGTCGAGCGCCACCCGCCCCAGCAGCCGCTCCAGATCAAGCACCCCATCCATCGCCCGCCGCACACCCTCGCGCCGCCGAAGATCGCGAGCAGCTTCAGCCACTGCCTCAAGCCGAGCCTCAATCTCAGCCAGCTCACTCGAAGGCCGCAACAGCGTAGCCCGCAGCAACCGTTTTCCCATCGGCGTGCAGCAGGCGTCGAGCGTGTAGAACAGAGTCGTCTGCGCGCTCTCGCCGGAAAACAGCGGTTCCACAAGCTCCAGGTTCCGCACACTCACCGCATCCAACTCAAGCGAACTTGACCGCTCATAGAACCGCAGCCCATCCAGATGCTCGAGGCCCCCTTGCTTGGTTGCGCGCATATAGTGCAGCAGGGCTCCTGCTGCCACTGCAGCCGCCTCATGCCCGCCCAGCCCCATGCCATCTAGGGAATGCACCTTGAAGTGGTTCCGCAGCAACGGCAGCGCATACTCCGCCGTAAACACCCACTCCTCCACCGCCGTCTTCGTCCGAATCGCGTCCAACCCAGCGCTGGCATCATCATCCTGGTTCTTACCCCGCCTCGAATCTCCGGGTGCCCCATCCTTCGCAGCTTCATCGCGAAGGGTGGGAAGAACACCGCTCGAACCAGGGTTCAACCCCAGCAGCCCCTGCCCATACAGCAGCTCCACCGGCCTCACCCGACCCAGCTCATCGACTATCAGCGCCCACGCGCCCGCGCCAGCAAACTCCGTCGCTCGAAACTCCCCCGTTGAAAGATCCAGCAGCGCCAGCCCGCAAGCCGTCTCCTTGCCCGTGCCTGTCACCACAATGCTAGCCAGATAATTGCTCTGTTCGGCCCCCAGCGAAGGATCGACTGCCGTCCCCGGCGTCAGGACCCGTGTCACCTCGCGCCGCACCACCGTCTTCGCGAGCTTCGGGTCCTCCATCTGCTCACAGATCGCGATCCTGTAACCCTTGCGCAGCAACCGCTGCAGATAGCTCTCCGACGCGTGGTAGGGAACCCCGCACATCGGCACGCTCTTCGCCTTGTCCCTCGCGGTCAGGGTCAGTTGCAGCTCTCGCGCCGCAACGATAGCGTCCTCAAAGAACAGCTCGTAGAAGTCCCCCATTCGGAAGAACAGCAGCGTATCCGGATGCGCGTCCTTCGCCGCCCGGTACTGCCGCATCGCCGGCGAAAGATTCGCCATCTCCCCGCTCAAAATGCCTGTTGTCTCTTGTGCCATTGCAGAATGGCCAGAATACCGCACCCGCACACCTCAATGCCCTAAGACCCGATATACTGAGGATTCGCCGGAATCGCGCGAACCCGCTCTCTCCTCATGTCCCTTGTTTGGCTCAGAGTCGCAGTTTTCTTCTACGGTATCGCAGCGCTGGCCGTCTTGCCCGCTGCGCTCTACGACCGCCCCCGCTGGCGGCACATCGCTGTTCCAGCCGCCGTCGCCGCGCTGCTCTTCCACTTCGTCTCCTTCGCCGAAACCCTCAACGCCGCTCACCACCGCCTTCCCGTTGAAACCCACGAGACACTCTCGCTCCTCGGCCTCATCCTCGCCCTCGCCTTCCTGCTCGTCTTCTCGCGATACAGGACCGTCTCGCTCGGCGTCTTCATCCTTCCCCTCTGCTTCCTTCTCGGCCTAGTGCCCGCCTTCCATCCAGGCCAGGAGAGCACCCCCTTCCCGCAACTCCACACTGGCTGGATCTTCCTTCACATCGCGCTTCTGCTTGCCGCCTACGCTGCGCTACTTCTCTCGCTGCTTGCCTCGCTGCTCTATCTCATTCAGGAGCGAAGCCTCAAATCGAAGCACTCCGCTCCCGGCGCATCGTGGCTTCCGCCGCTTGAAACCACCGATCAGATTGCGCTCAAGTCTCTCCTATTCGGCCTGCCCTGCATGACCGCTGGCCTGCTCATCGGCTCGCTCATTGCCCAGCAGACGATAGGCCCGTCCTACTTTCTCGACACCAAGGTCCTGCTCTCCTTTGCCATGTGGATTGCCTACATCGGCATGATCTACATCCGCCGCCACTCCGGCCTCCGAGGACGCCGCGCCGTGTATCTCTCCGGCTTCGTCTTCCTCGTCGTCCTCGCCGTCTGGGCCGCCAACCAGTTTTCCGCCGTACACAGGTTCGCCGCGCCATGAGCCCGCCCCCCAAACTCGTGCTGCTTGGCATCAACCACACCACGGCCCCCATCGAGGTCCGTGAACGCCTCGCCATCCCCTCAGAGCGCCTCGCCGACGCCACCCGCACCCTTGTCCACCAGCCTGGCATCCGCGAGGGCCTCATCCTCTCCACCTGCAACCGCGTCGAGTTTCTCACTCTGCAGGAGAACGGCCAGCCCACCCAGACCGCCGACCTCCTCCGCTTCCTCCACGAGTACTTCGCCCTCCCGCCCCAGAGCCTCCAGCCGCATCTGTACGAACTCCGCGAAGGCGAGGCCATCCGTCACATCTTTCGCGTCGCCAGCTCGCTCGACTCCATGGTCGTCGGCGAGCCCCAGATCCTCGGCCAGGTCAAGGAGTCCTACACCGTCGCCCGCGAGGTCGGCGCGCTCTCCGGCCCGCTCGACGCGCTCTTGCAGCGCGCCTTCACCGTAGCCAAGAAAGTACGCAGCGAGACCCAGATCGGCTCGAGCTCCGTCTCCATTGCTTCGGTCGCCGTCGATCTCGCCCGCAAGATCTTCGGCTCGCTCCAGGGCAAGACCATCCTCCTCGTCGGAGCTGGCAAGATGTCCGAGCTTGCCGCGCGTCATCTCATCCAGCATGGAGCCTCCAACATCCTCGTCGCCAACCGCACCGAGTCCCGCGCGCACAGCCTCGCCGAGCAGTTCGCCGGCTCCGGCGTTCACACTGAAGCCCTCTCGTTCGACTCCCTCTACGCCGAAGCCCCGCGCGCCGACATCGTCATCACCTCCACCGGCGCTCCGCAAAAGATCTTCGGCCGCTCCAACGGCCAGCACTTCCTCCACCAGCGCCGCAACCGCCCCATGTTCTTCATCGACATCGCCGTCCCCCGCGACGTCGATCCGCGGATGAACGAGATCGAAGGCTGCTTCGTCTACGACATCGACGACCTCCAGCAGGTCGCCCAGGCCAACCTCGCCGACCGCAGCCGCGAAGCGCAGGCCGCAGAGACCATCGTCAGCAGGGAAGTGGACAAATACCAGAAGCGTCTGCAAGCCCGCGACGCGGTGCCCGCAATTCTCGCTCTTCAACAGAACGCTGAGGCCATCCGGGAAGCAGAACTCAAGCGCATGCAATCCAGGCTGGCTACCCTCACGCCCGAACAGCAGGCGCTCGTCGACTCACTCACACGCTCGCTCACTGCAAAGCTGTTGCACCCGCAGCTTGTCGCCCTTCGTCAAGCCGCGCTGAGCGATAAGGGCAACACGGAACCGCAGGAATAGTCGCGGTCGACGGCGCTCCTAACCCTAGTCTCTGCAATAGTACGACTGTGACTTTTCTGCATCGAGAACATCTAAACAACAGAGGTTCTACGATGCCAAGGTTAACGGTACTCCTACTTTCCCTGGCGACTCTGAGCGCATTCGCGTACGGACAGAATGCGAACCCAGCCCGTCCAGGGACTCTCAATTACATAGAAGGGCAGGCGTCCATCGAGGGCAACCAGCTCACTTCCAGTTCCATCGGCAGCACCGAGCTTCAAACCGATCAGACGCTGTCCACCGCCAACGGTAAGGCGGAGATCCTGCTGACGCCCGGTGTCTTCCTCCGTCTCGGAGGCAATACCACCGTCCGGATGGTCTCTCCCAACCTCACGCAGACCGAGGTCAAGCTCGTGCAGGGCCGCGCAGATGTTGAAGTCGATCAGATCTACAAACAGAACGTTCTTCTCGTCGACATGCCGAACGGCCAGACGCAGCTGCTGAAGAACGGTCTTTACGGCTTCGACGTTGACGACTCGACCGTTCGGGTATTCGACGGACAGGCCGCAGTCTATCCGGGAGCCGGCCCCCACACTGGCATCAAGCCCATCGAAGTCAAGGGCGGCCATCAACTCGCGCTCAACGGCGAGCCAGCTAAGTCGCAGCACTTCAACAAGGGCAAAGCAGAGGACAATCTCTACAACTGGAGCAGCCTACGGTCGCAATATCTCGGCGAGGCGAACGTCAATCTAGCCGAAGCATACGCCGGATATCCCGGATTCTATCCCGGCTGGTACTGGGCAGGCGGACCATACGGCTACACCTGGCTCCCCGGCGACGGCCTCTTCTGGAACCCGTTCGGATATGGCTTCTACTCGCCCTACTACATCCACGGCGGAGGCTTTATCTATGGCCGTTATGGTAGCGGCATCTACCCATACCGCGGAGGCTACGTTGGAGGTCGCGCAGCTGGAGGCGGATACGTCCACGGCGCCGTGCCCGCCCACTCATCGGCAGGCTTCAGCGGTGGCAACAGTAGTGGTTTCCATGGAGGAAGCAGTGGTGGCTTCCACGGTGGCGGAGGCGGTCACCGCTAGTACCGCTCTGATTGGCTGTATCGGAGAAAGCGTCGCCCATTGTTGAGCGACGCTCTCCTACGATTTGGCATTCGGTTTTACTAAGCCTTACGAACTTCGTCAGAAGGCAAAGCTGGCCTGAAAAACGACGCTCCGATTTCCCGCAGTGGTCGTTTTTGCTCGCCAAAATCCCGTATCCTAAACAAGACATGAGTACCGAAAGCAGCAACGTGAAGGCTCCGATCCGCATCGGCTCCCGTGGCTCCCAGCTTGCGCTCTGGCAGGCTAACCACATTCTCGAAGCACTCCGCGAAGCTGGCCACGCCGCCGAGATCGACGTCATCCGGACCACGGGCGACCACATGCAGCAGGCCAGCTTCGTCACGCCTCCCAACCTCGACGGCAAGGGCATCTTTATCAAGGAGATTGAAGAGGCCCTCGAAGAGAACCGCATCGACATCGCTGTCCACTCGCTCAAGGACCTGCCAACGCAGCTCGCTCCTCAGTTCACCCTCGCCGCCATTCCCAGGCGCGCCGATGCGCGTGACGCCTGGGTCTGCGAGCCTTACTGGGCGCTCCACGCCCTCCCTTTGCACGGACGCATTGGCACCACAAGCCCGCGTCGCCGCGCACAGCTTCTCGCGCTCCGCCCCGACGTCGAGTTCGTCGACATCCGCGGCAACATCGATACGCGCCTCAGGAAGCTCGCCGCCGGCGAGTGTGACGCCCTCGTGCTTGCCGCTGCGGGCCTCGAACGTCTCGACCGCACGGAGTGGGTCCATCAACGCTTCTCGCCTGCCGAACTTTGTCCTGCTCCCGGCCAGGGCGCCCTCGCCATTGAGACTCGCTCCTCCTACACCGAGCGCGACATCTTCATCCGCGAGGCGATCGCCTTCCTCGATCACGCCGAGACCCGTTTCGCCGTCGAGGCCGAACGCGTCACTCTCGACGCACTCGGAGGAGGCTGCTCACTCCCCATCGGCGCGCACTGCGTTCCCGAGTACAACAAGTGGCGCATGTTCGCCCAGGTCATCGCTCCTGACGGCGAATCGATGGTCCAGATTGACACCGAAGCCTCGCTCTCCACCTCCGCAGAAACCCTCGGCCGCTGGGTCGCCGAAGACCTCAAATCCAAGGGCGCGCTCGAGCTTCTGACTGTGTAAAACTTCGTCCGTCAAATTCTCGTCTTATTCGCGTACGAGTAAATTTCCGTGCGCCAAAATCGCTATAAACTGTCTGCTGGAAAGTGTGAGGTGGAATGAACGAAGGTCGTTGGGTTCTGTTGATTGCAAGTGAAGTGGGTGGAACAGAGTCGGTCTCAGACCGCGCTATGGAAAGACTCGTCGGGGCCATCAAAGAAGAGGGCTATGAGGTCATCCGCACATCCACTCCCGAGGATGGTCTGTCTCTCGTTACCTCCGACCCCTCGCACTCCGCAATCCTCCTCGACTGGGACCTCGAAGGCGAGGGCCAGTTCGACGAGCGCGCGGCGCTCAAGGTGCTCCGCGCCGTCCGACACCGCAACAAGAAGGTTCCCATCTTCCTCATCGCCGACCGCACCCTCGTCAGCGAACTGCCTCTCGAAGTCGTTAAGCAGGTGCACGAGTACATCCACCTCTTTGGCGATACGCCCGCCTTCATCGCGAATCGCGTCGACTTCGCCGTCGAGCGCTACCACGAGCAGCTTCTCCCGCCCTACTTCCGCGAACTCAAGAAGTACACCGACCAGGGCGCCTACTCTTGGGACGCACCCGGCCACATGGGCGGCGTCGCTTACCTCAAGCACCCCGTCGGCATGGAGTTCCAGCGCTTCTTCGGCGAGAACCTCCTGCGCTCCGATCTCGGCATCTCCACCGCACAGCTGGGCTCCTGGCTCGACCACCTCGGTCCTCCGGGAGAGTCCGAGCGCAACGCCGCCCGCATCTTCGGTGCTGACTGGACCTTCTTCGTCCTCGGCGGTTCCTCTACCTCCAATCAGATTATCGGCCACGGAGTTATCGCGCAGGATGACATCGTCCTCGCTGACGCCAACTGCCACAAGTCCATCTGCCACTCCCTCACCGTCACCGGCGCGCGCCCCGTCTACATGAAGCCCACGCGCAACGGCTATGGCATGATTGGCCTCGTCCCCATCAAGCGCTTCGCTCCCGACTTCATCCGCGGCCTCATCGACAAGAGCCCGCTCACCAAGGGCGTCGCCAATCAGAACCCCACCTACGCCGTCGTCACCAACTCCACTTACGACGGCCTCTGCTACGACGTCAATCGCGTCGTTGAAGAGCTGTCGAAGTCCGTGCCCCGCGTCCACTTCGACGAGGCCTGGTACGCCTACGCCAAGTTTCACAAGATATACCGCGGCCGCTTCGCCATGGACGTCCCCGACGACGTGCCTGATCGCCCCACCATCTTCTCCGTTCAGTCCACCCACAAGATGCTTGCGGCCTTCTCGATGGGTTCAATGGTCCACATCAAGCTCAGCCCGCGCGCGCCGCTTGAATTCGACCAGTTCAACGAGTCCTTCATGATGCACGGCACAACCTCGCCCTTCTACCCGCTCATCGCGTCGCTCGACGTCGCCGCGGCCATGATGGACGAGCCCGCCGGTCCCACGCTAATGTACGAGACCATCCACGACGCCATCAGCTTCCGCAAGGCCATGTCGTCCGTCGCGCATCGTCTCCGCCGCGCCGAAAACGGCGAAGGCTGGTTCTTCCGCCTCTTCCAGCCGGAGCAGGTCACCGATCCTCACACCGGCGAGACGCACGTCTTTGAGGAGACCCCCGACGGTCTGCTCGGTTCGAATCCCAACTGCTGGACCCTCAAGCCTGGCGAGGATTGGCACGGCTTCCAGGACGAAGACATTGCCGACGGCTACTGCATGCTCGACCCCACCAAGGTCACCATCCTTATGCCCGGAGTCAACGCGCAGGGACAGGTAAGCGACTGGGGCATCCCCGCCGCCATCCTCACCGAGTTCCTCGACTCCCGTCGCGTCGAGATCGCCCGCACCGGCGACTACACCGTCCTCGTCCTCTTCTCCGTCGGAACCTCCAAGGGCAAGTGGGGCTCACTTCTCGAGAACCTCTTCGAGTTCAAGCGCCTCTACGACAGCGAGGCCCCGCTCGAAGAGGCCCTCCCCGAACTCGTCGCCAAGTACCCCACCCGCTACCGCAACGTTACCCTCAAAGAGCTCTCCGACCAGATGCACGCAGCCATGATCGAGCTCAACCTCCCCACGCTCGTCGGCGACGCCTGCGACGAGGACTTCGACCCCGTCCTCACTCCCGCGCAGACCTACCAGAAGCTCCTGCGCAACGAGACAGAGAAGATTCGCTTCACCCAGATGCACGGCCGCATCGGCGCCGTCATGCTCGTTCCGTACCCTCCCGGCATCCCCATGTGCATGCCCGGCGAGCGCCTCGGTGGGCCTGAAAGCCCAGTCATCCGCCTCATCCTCGCCACCGAGGAGTTCGGCAAGCGCTTCCCAGGCTTCGAGCGCGAGGTCCACGGCATCGAGGTCGATGGAGATGGGAACTACTGGATGCGCGCCGTCGTCGAAACTCCCGAGCAGAAGCATGTCGGCGGCGGAAACGGCAAGGTTCACCCGCCCAGCGCAGCGCCGCCGGTCAAGAAGGCCCGCAGAACCCAACCCCGCCGTAGTTCCGAGTAAATAGAAAAGCCCCGGTCAGCAACCCGGGGCTTTCTTCCGGCTGCTTACAGAGCAGCCATAATGCTTCTGTACTCTGTTTCTGTGAAGGCGCGTGATGTCTGCGTCGTTATGTTTCCTTGCGAAATCAGGGAGAGTGTCGCCTTGGCTAACGCCTCATCGTTGGGAGCTTCCGAGATGATCACCATGTCGTACTTGCCCGTTGTCATAAAGAAATGCAGCATCTTCACGCCACCAGTCTGAAATGCCTTTCTTGCTGCGTCCAGCCTCGCCGGACTCTCTTTGACCTTCTGCGCTCCTTGCTGCGTCCAGCGACATAGCGAAATGTACGTCGGCATAGGCCACCTCACAGCGCGCTATGCTAGGCGCGTATCTGGAATCAAGTCAAATTCGCCGCGCATGAATCTGCGCCGGGAAAACAAGTGTCTACGGCCGACACTTCGAAGGAGACATACAATACGCAAAGCAATGCATACCCTGCATAACAAACGCATCCTCATCACGCGCACCCGCTTGCAAGCCTCCGATCTCGCCGTGCAGCTCGAAGCCCTCGGAGCCAATCCCCTCGTCATTCCCACTATCGAGATCATCCCGCCCGACTCTTACGCACCGCTGGACGCCGCCCTCGCCCAGCTCGACACCTTCGACTGGCTCATCTTCACCAGCGCCAACGCCGTCGAAGTCTTCGCCGCACGCCGAAATCCCACATCTCGTTCAAAGAAGATAGCCGTCATCGGCCCCGCCACAGCCCGAGCAGTGCAGGGAATCGGCCTCCACGTTGATCTCATCCCGCCGTCGTACGTCGCGGAATCCCTCGCCGAAGCTCTGGCGCCCCTCACCTCAGACAAACGCATCCTGCTCATCCGCGCCGCAGAAGCCCGCGACATTCTCCCCGAAACCCTCACCCGCGCCGGAGCCACTGTCACCATTGCAGAAGCCTACCGCAACCGCATCCCGCCCGAATCGATCCCCGCACTCCAACAACTCTTCGCTTCACCCGCGAGCTACCCCGACGCCATCACCTTCACTAGCGCCTCCACGGCTCGAAACCTCATCGCGCTCCTCGAAGCCGCAGGCGTTACTCTCCCGAAGGGAATAACCCTCGCATCCATCGGCCCCATCACCTCACAGGCCCTGCGCGACCTCGGCCTAACCCCTACCCTTGAAGCCACTGAACCCACCATCCCATCGCTGGTCGAAATCCTCGCCCAGAGGCTCTAACCATTTTGTTGTCATTCCGCAGCGAAGCAGCCTGCCCTGAGCGAAGCCGAATGGGGAGGAATCTACTGTTGTCTTTCAGGCACCTGAGAACTAAGCTGGATGCGAACTCCACGTCTTATCCCCCGAGTAGCACAGCTTTTCCAGCGTGCAATCCACACACTTCGGCTTACGTGCCACACAAATCTGCCGCCCATGATGAATCAGCTCATGCGAGAAGTTGATCCACCGGTCCTGCGGAATAATCTTCATCAGGTCCTGCTCCACCTTCTCCGGAGCCGTCTCCTTTGTTAATTCCAGCCGGTGTGATAGCCGCATGACGTGGGTATCCACAACAACTCCTGCCGGAATCCCGAACCACGACCCCAACACAACATTCGCCGTCTTCCGAGCAACCCCCGGCAGCCGCAGAATCTCCTCCATTGTCTGCGGAATCTTCCCCCCAAACTCCTCCGTCACGATCTGCGCCGCGCCCTTGATCGACTTCGCCTTGTTCCGGAAGAACCCTGTCGTCCGAATCATCTCCTCGATCTCCGGCAGAGAAGCCGCCGCCATCGCCTTGGGAGTAGGGAAGACCTTGAACAACGCGGGCGTCACCAGATTCACCCGCACATCCGTGCACTGCGCCGAAAGTATGGTCGCCACAGTAAGCTCCCACGCATTGTGGTGGTTGAGTGCACAAACCACACCCGGATACGTCTTCTCCAGCACATCCAGAATCGCCGCGACTCGCGCCGGGTCCGTAGGATTCCGCTTAGTCTTCTTCGCCGGTGTCTTCGTCGCAGCCTTCGCAGTCGCCATTCCTCACCCGATCCGGTTCAGCATCTCTTCTGCCGACAGCCTCACGCAGCTAAAGATAGGCGTGTCCTGCAGTGTATACATGCTGATTTCCGTCTCCCGAAGCTGCTGCACCAGGTCCAGAAAATCCTCCGGAAAGTTCGTCTCAAACGCCACCACAAACTCCTGGTCGTCGATCCCGAACGAGTAAGTCGTATTCAGCTTCACCCGCGGATACTGCAGCCCAATCCGGATATGCTCATCCATCAGCCGCTTCCGCTCCTCCGCCGGCAGCAGGTACCACGCCCGCGTCTTCCAGAACGGATAGATGAAGATGTACTTCTGCCCGCCCGGTCTGATCGCTCCACGGCCTTCGCCCTCGCTCTCATCCGGCCGGTCAATCTGGTACTGTGACCGCTTCGTCATCGCCAGAAAATTGTGCGGAGCCGTCAGATACCCACCCAGCGGAGTCGCCATCAACTCACTACGCATCCGGTTCAGCTCATCGACAGCATAGCCAATCGACCACACGCACATATCGACATCGCCGCGCGTCCCCACGGTCGAGTATGTCATCGAGAGAAACTCTCCCGGCTTGTTCCACTTCGCCAGCACCTCGGCAAACGCCGCTTTGTGCTCGGCCCTCGTCTCAGCAGGCAGTCTCCGCCACTCCGGCATCACCTTGTAAAAGCTGAAACACACAATCTGCCGCTTCACCGGCGGCTTTGAGGGATCATGTGGCTGCGCCTGCGGTTGAGAACCCGCGCCGTAGCTGCTCGCGGGACGTCCACTTACCGCCGCAGGCGCGCCTGCCGCTTGAGCTGCTGTCGTTGCTCCCGCACTCTTTATCGGCGTCTCCACCGGAGTTCCTGCTGTATCTGCCATTGCACTTTCTCCTGACAAATTAATGCTAGCGCATCTGGCCCTTCCGCTCACCTCGCTATACTCGAACAGAATGTCGGAAAAGCTCATCACTGCCATTGCCTCCTTCATCATCGCCATCATCTCTGCCGGAGGCTATGTAGGCATCGCCCTCCTCATGGGCATCGAATCCGCCTGCATTCCGCTGCCGTCGGAGATCATCATGCCCTTCGCCGGCTACCTCGTGCACACCGGCCAGCTCAAGCTCTTCTGGGTCGCTACCGCCGGAGCCCTCGGTTGCAACCTCGGCTCCATCCCTGCCTACTGGCTCGGAGCCTGGGGAGGCCGCCCCGCCGTCGAGCGCTTTGGCCGCTTCATCCTCCTCAGCCGCCACGACCTCGACCGCACCGAGCACTTCTTCCATCGCTTCGGTGGCATCACAGTCCTCGTCGCGCGTCTTCTCCCCGTCGTCCGCACCTTTATCGCTCTGCCTGCCGGCATCGGACGCATGCCGCGGCTTCGCTTTCACCTCTACACCTTCATCGGCTCCTGGCCCTGGTGCTACGTCCTTGCCTACGTCGGCATGAAGCTCGGCGACAAATGGGACTCCGACCCGCGCTTCAAGGAGATCTTCCACCGCTTCCACCTCGCCGTCGAGGTAGCGCTCCTCGCAGCAATCCTCTTCTTCCTCTACACCCACTGGAAGAACCGCATCCGTCCCGATAAAATCGAAGCGTAAACAACAGCCACCAACGGGGAACTGTCCTGAAGCAGAAGCAACATATCCCGGCACTCGACGGTCTCCGCGGATTTGCCGTGCTCACCGTCTTCATCTTTCACTACGGCGGCGGAACTCACTCCTCCATCCGCGCCATGCGCCTCTTCGGCCTGCTCAACAAAGGCGGCTGGGTCGGCGTCACGCTCTTCTTCGTCCTCTCCGGCTTCCTCATCACAGGCATTCTCTGGGACTCCTTCGACCAGCCTCACTGGTGGCGCAACTTCTACGCCCGTCGCGCCCTTCGCATCTTTCCCCTCTACTACGCCAGCCTTCTGCTCGTCCTCCTTGCCGCCGCGGTCCAGGGAACCCTGCTTCCCGCCCTTCGCAGCATTTGGATCCCCGCGCTCTTCCTGCAGAACATGCCTCATCTCATCAGCGTGGTCGACCGCATCCCCTCGCCTTTCGCGCTCTTTCACTTCTGGAGCCTCGCCGTCGAGGAGCAGTTCTATCTCATCTGGCCATTCCTCCTCGTCATTCAAAAGTCCCGCATCCGCGCAGAGATCTTCTGCTTGCTCACCTTTCTCTTCTCCTGCCTCTTCCGCATCCTCCTCTGGCACTTCGCGCCTCACGCCGATCAGTACTCGGCATTCCTCCTCACCCGAGCCGGAGAGCTCGCCGCTGGCGGCTGGCTTGCTCTCGCCTTCCGCGGACCCTCCTGGTCGCGCATCGAGCGCCTCGCTCCCGGCGTCGCTCTCACTGGACTCGTTGGTTTCCTCATCTGCGGCACCCTCGCTGGCTCGTTCGAGGCCAACAGCCGCCTCCAGATGACCTTCGGCCTCCCCTCGATCACCCTCTGCTTTACTGCCCTCCTCGTGCTCTCCATGCGACCCGGCATCGTGCAGAGCTGCGCCGAGGCAGCCTGGCTCCGTTGGCTCGGCGGCATCAGCTACGGTGTCTATGTCTTTCACATGCTCTTCCTCGGCGCCTACATGGGAATCGTGGAGAAGCTCCTCGGCCACGGCAACGTTACAGCCACTAACCTTGCCCTTCTCTTCATCGCCGCCGTCTCCTCTGTCGGTGTCGCCTGGCTCTCCTACCACTTCTTCGAGACCCCATTCCTCAGGCTGAAGTCCCGCTTCGCCTCGCGTCGCACTCAGCCCGTAGCGGAAGTATCCCAATAAGCCCCTCCCTCCGGGCCACCTGCAAAGAACGCATCCGCCTGAGTGAGAGTACGTAAAACCCGTCGAAGTGGCGCTCCTCGCAGCAATCGTCTTCTTCCTCTACACCCACTGGAAGAACCGCATCCGCGTCGAAGAGGCATAGCTGCTGAAAGTCGCCGGAAGGCAATTATCTTGCTCTTCGTGGTCCCCAAATCGCTGAATATCCGCTATTCATCTTCATTACTGTGCAGGGCAGGCTTGCCCAGCCGCTCAAAATAGAAGGCAATGGCCAAGGCAAGAATGAGGGCTGCAATTCCGAACAGCGTCAAGCTGGGCACTTCATTTGGCTCTTCGATAATCACCTTTCGCGCCATGGCGATCAGTGCAACTTCAATTACGACACGAACGTGAATTACATCCTTTTTTAGGTAGGCTTTCAGCGTTTCAATCAGCTCTACGCCGATCAACACCAACAAGAAGTATCCAAAGATTTCAAGCAATCCCGGGACTGGAATCAGGAACCGCGGCGGCTCTAATATCTCATGGCCTATCAGTACGCCAAGGTGCACTGTTGAAAGAACCATCACCACGATCAGCATTCCAGCGAGCGTCAGTACAGTGAGCTTCTGCATCTTCGTCAATACCATTTCCACAGTCACTCGAAACCCTCCCGGAGAAAGAAGACCCTGATTCGCTATTGACCCTGAATTGTAGCGAGTTCTATGGGGTCAGGATGATTTCGCCCTGCAGACACGCCGAAATCCGCACAAATCGCGTTACCGCTAAAGCCTGTAGATTCGCCCATTTTGTTTGCGCTGCCTGTTTGACTGCGAAATACTAACCTTTCCGGCTACACGGAAAAATCGCGTCATAGAAGGGTATCGCCAAGCATGTCTAAACCCAGCGCCGCTGCCAACGAGGCGGCCAGCAGCATCAAGCCAGCCACAGGAAAACTTGGGGTCATGATTCCCGGCATGGGAGCCGTCGCAACGACGCTCATCGCCGGTGTCGAAGCCATCCGCCGCGGACTCGCCAAGCCAATCGGATCCACCTCGCAAATGGGAACCATCCGCCTCGGCAAGCGCACCGAAGGCCGCAGCCCGCTCATCAAGGACTTCGTCCCCCTCGCCTCGCTCGACGACCTCGTCTTCACCGGCTGGGACATCTTCGGCGGCAACCTCTACGACGCCGCCAAGACCGCGCAGGTTCTCGACCGCGACCAGCTAGACGAGATCAAGCCCTTCCTCCAGTCCATCGAGCCCATGCCTGCCGTCTTCAACCAGCACTACGTCAAGCGGCTCGAAGGCAAGTCCGTCAAGACCGGCAAGAACAAGTGCGACCTCGCCAACCAGATCCGCAACGACATCGCCGAGTTCAAGACCAAGACCGATCGCCAGGTTATGATCTGGTGCGGCTCCACCGAGATCTTCCTCGAACAGACCGCCGTCCACCAGTCCCTCGCCGCTTTTGAAAAGGGCCTCGTCGAGGACGACCCCAACATCTCCCCCTCGATGCTCTACGCCTGGGCCGCGCTGAAAGAGGGCGTTCCCTTCATCAACGGCGCGCCCAACCTCACCGTCGACATCCCCGCGCTCAACGAGCTCTCCCGCAAGATGAACGCCCCCATCTGCGGCAAGGACTACAAGACCGGCCAGACCTTCATCAAGACCGTCCTCGCACCCGCCTTCAAGGTTCGCAACCTTGGAGTCAGTGGCTGGTACTCCACCAACATCCTCGGCAACCGCGACGGCGAGGTTCTCGACGACCCCGAGTCCTTCAAGACCAAAGAGGTCTCCAAGCTCGGCGTCCTCGAGCACATCTTCCAGCCGCACCTGCACCCTGAACTGTACGGAGACATCTACCACAAGGTCCGCATCAACTATTACCCGCCACGTGGTGATAACAAAGAGGGTTGGGACAACATCGACATCTTCGGTTGGCTCGGCTATCCGATGCAGCTCAAGGTCGACTTCCTCTGTCGCGACTCCATCCTCGCCGCGCCGCTCGCTCTCGACCTCATCCTCTTTATGGACCTCGCCGCCCGCACGCCATCGCTGCGCGGCGTCGGCATCCAGGAGTGGCTGAGCTTCTACTTCAAGGATCCAGACAGCGCCCCCGGCGTCTACCCCGAGCACGACCTCTTCATTCAGCACATGAAGCTAAAAAACACCCTCCGCCACATCATGGGCGAAGACCTGATCACCCACCTCGGCCTCGACTACTACGGCGAGTAACTCCGAAGGAACAAGTACCAGACAAGCGGTGGCTGCGAACCAGACCTTTGCAGCCACCGAATCGTTTTCCTGTTGAAGCAATCGTTCAGAGGGAACAGACCGCAAAAAAAGAAGCTCCGGGGCCAGGTCCGGAGCTTCTTTTACAAACATTCCCAGCTGCTCTTACCTAGTAGCCCCTGTAATACCCTCGGTATGCGATCGGAGGATATCCGTATCCATAAGCCATTGGAGGGTACGCGTAAGCCACCGGAGCAGGAGGATACCCGTAAAACACCGGGGGCTGCACCTCAACCGGAAAAGGCTGCTGGATAATCGTGGGAGCTTGTGCAGGAGCCTGCACAATGACTACCGTCGGGCTTGGCTGAGCATATGCTTGCTGAACCGGTGCCGGCTGTCCAGGCTGCGCATACGCGCGCTCGATCGGCGCCGACTGCACTGAAACGCGCTCGATCGGTGCCGCCTGCTGCGCCGGCGTAGCATCGGCATAGTTATAACGGGAGATCAGCTCAGGTTGATGCTGCACCTCGGACTTTGTCGGAATCCCGAAGTCGTCCAGGACCATGACCGTCAAGCGCGTCTCCGGCTTCAGTGTTGGATACGGTCCACGCCGCGGCAGATTGATCAGGTCGATCGGCCAAAGCACCGGGATCATCCACTCCACGGTATCGCGAACCGCGTGTCCCGTCCCATGAATCTTCCCATCGCGGTCCACAGGATTCTTCCCCGAGGTTGCGACAACCCGCGTCGAAATCGGGATCACGGTATCGTTTCCAACCACCATCCGATTAAACTTCAGCTCCATCCAGCCCTTGCCAACGAAGTGCCCGGGATCTTTGTAGTCTTCGAAACGGCCGACCATGTAGCTCCCGTACGGAAACACCGATCGTCCGTACATTTCAGCATGGCTCACCTGACAGAGCACCGGGTCTCCGATGTGCGCTCTCTTGGAGGAGAGGTTGGGCTCGGACACCATGCACTGCATGACCGAACCGGCTGGAATCAACTGCTCCGCACCTGCGGCAAGCGAAGCGAAGAAAACAAGCAGTAACGCGGCAAAAAAGCGCTTCATGAAACCTCCTCAATGTGCGTACGTGGACTAAGGGCCCTGATGCCTTAACCTTCGTTCGTCGAATCTCGGAGAGTAATCTAAGACTTGCCTGTATGTTCAGCCGATGGTGCCCGGAATTGTAGCTTAATTCGAGCGCAGCGAACCTCATTTTTTTGATAGGGAAGTGACATCAGCCGGGTGCCCCATTATGCATGCTTTTGCGCATGAGTGGCACCGCTCAAGAAAGCTCTTACCGCTGCTTTTGTCTGTTCTACGCCGTCATCCTGAACGCAATGACAGCACATGAATGGTCGCCCCGCACACCTCGGTGAGCGCATTGCTCTGTTCGCGCCATCTGACGGTCAATTTCTGGTTTGCCCGTTATCCGGGCGGAATCCAGAAGGCGTGGGGGAGTTCCCAGAAGCTGACTTCGGATCGCTTCGGAAGATTCAGCTCCGCCAGATTCCCGTTGTACAGTTAGCTTCCGTACCTTGCTCATGTGCCTGCTCTCACAATGGCCCACTCAGCGCCCCGCGATGATCTGCGGGATTGATCAGTTCCATAGCGCGGACTACCCTATGAGTATGGCAGAGGTGTGATCTGCTTGATCCGCTCTAAGTATATAGCTAACCAAGCACTTAGGCGTAGAAACCATCTTGCCGGGTCTTCTTTTCTTAAGTTCACAACTTTTTGCAATTTGTTGCGTCTTTGTGACATATCGCCGAGTTTCCTCGCTTATTCTTCAATCCGATGGAAATGGGGAGCCTCTCTCCGAAAGCGCACAGGCGCCTCTCCGAAAGCGCGCTTATGTTGAAGTTTCTAGTTCGGCGTTGGTCCGAGCGCCCACGCATGCTGGTGTTCATGCTGGGAGTTATGCTGCCTGCGGCCGCCCTCATCGTGGCCAATGTAAAGCACCTCAGGACCATACAGCGTGAGAAAGCGATCGAGGCCGTCTTTCAAGTGGAGTATCAAGAGGTCTTAGCTATCGCCGAAAAGCGGATTGATGCGCGCGCTTATGAGATCACCGAGGAAGCCAGGGCGAAATTTCCTGATGCGCACCAGGGTGACGAACTCGAGGCTTTTCTGGCGGCACACCCAGACATTGCGCATACGTTTCTGTGGACCGGGAAAGGCCACCTTGAGAGTCAATCTCAGCCTGATCGGATGAGCGATCCTCAATTTGTTGAAGAAGGCAAGAAGTTCTCATCCATGATGGGGCCTTGGCTTGATCTGGACTCCAGCGACTGGATCGCCAAACTGAAGAAGAGCGAGGCGACCGAAGGGCGGCACGTCTACCTTACCAACCTCTGGGCAACCAGGGGCGACAAGATGCAGTATCAGTCTTTGGTGTTCTTCATGCCTCGCGGTTCTACCGCGGAGCATCCCGCTCTGGCAGGGTTTGTCTACGATACTGACTATCTGAGTAACAAGTTTTTTCCGCAAGCGCTGAACGAGGTGCTGCCAAATCAGAACAAGAACGATACATCCCATCCTCAACCTGTGATCATGGTGCGGACTGCAAAGGAGCACACTCCTTTGGCCGCTTCGATTTGCTGGGATGGAGGTACGCCAGAAGTAGAGCGCAGTTTTGACGGTGTCTTCCCTGGGCTGATCCTGGGAATCAAGCTGCACGGGACTACGATTGCGAACATCAGCAACCACTTTGTGCGGACAGCCTTCCTTATTCTTGGAGCGCTTTCACTGCTGATGGGTGGAGGAATGCTGCTCGCCTATCGAAACGTCGCGCGAGAACTTGCACTGGCGAAATTGAAATCCGATTTTGTCTCGAACGTCTCGCACGAGTTGAGAACACCTCTGGCGCTCATCCGGCTTTACGCAGAGACGCTGGAAATGGGACGCATCGCCAATCCTGTAAAACGTCAAGAATATTACGAGATCATTCGCAAAGAGAGTGAGCGGTTGACTTCGCTGATCAACAATATTCTGGACTTCTCTCGTATTGAGTCAGGCAAGAAGGAATACAGCTTCCGCGAAACCGATGTGGCTGATCTGGTGCGGAGCACGCTGGAATCTTATCGTTTTGAAATCGAGCAGAACGGGTTCCAGTTCGAAGAGAAGATCGACAAGGATCTGCCACAAGTGTGGGTGGATCGCGAAGCGATTGCGCGTTCGCTGCTGAATCTGGTGAACAATGCGGTGAAGTACTCGGCGACAGAGAAATATCTTGGCGTACATCTATACCGGCACAATGGCGGCGTCAACCTTGAGGTCGTGGATCACGGAATCGGCATTCCCGAGAAGGAACAGCCCAAGATCTTCGAGAAGTTCTATCGTGTGTGCGATCCACTGGTGCATAACACCAAGGGAAGCGGACTGGGGCTGTCTCTTGTGCGCCACATCGTGCAGGCTCACGGGGGTGAAGTTGCGGTTGAGAGTGAGCCCGGTCACGGCAGCAAGTTCATCATTACTTTACCGGTGCAGACTTCAGCGGTTCAGCAGGCGAAAGGGATGTCGGCATGAGACAGCAAGAGAAGGCGAAGGTAACTGAAGCGCCGAGGCCAGCGAGAATTCTTGTGGTGGAGGACGAGCCCAATATGGTGGCTGGACTCCGAGACAATTTCGAGTTTGAAGGCTACGAAGTGCTTACAGCGGGCGATGGGATCGAAGGCCTTCGGCGAGCGCTGGAAGAGTCTCCCGACCTTGTGGTCCTGGATGTCATGATGCCCCGGATGAGCGGACTGGAGGTATGCAAGCAGTTACGCGCTCAACGCGGTTCCATCCCGATTATCATGCTGACTGCCCGCGGCCAGGAACTAGACAAGGTGGTGGGCCTCGAACTCGGCGCTGACGACTATGTGACCAAGCCGTTCTCAATCCGCGAGTTGCTGGCGCGAGTGAAGGCCGTGTTGCGACGCACGGCAGTCGTTCCCAAAGATAAGGATCAACACTCCTTCGGTAACGTGGAAGTCGATCTGCGTCGTCGTCGAGTGCTCAAATCAGGCAAGGCTCTCGAGGTTTCCTCCACAGAATTCGAGCTGTTGAAGTATTTCATCTGTCATTCCGGCGAGACTCTGAGTCGTGATCGTCTTCTGGAAGACGTTTGGGGATACGCGAATTACCCATCAACCCGGACCGTGGATACGCACCTGGTACGTCTCCGCCAAAAACTTGAGCCCGATCCCGAACAACCACAGTACTTCCTCACAGTGCATGGAACAGGTTATCGGTTCGTCGGTTAGAGCAGCGATCAGAATCGAAATGGGGTAGATGATGAACGATGGGAGAGCACTACCAAAGAGTAAAGGCAAGTTACGAATCAACGGTGGACTCCGAAGTTACAGCATGCGTCCGTCCTCGATCATGTCGTCGATGCCGCCCCCGCTATCGAGTGTGTCACTACAGGACGAGGTGGACTCACTCCTGCGAGAGAGACTTGATCTCCATTCTCAGTTGTTCGAGGCCGCACAGATCCAGCGCAAACTAAGCGGTCCGCATGAGTTGCGCTACGGCGGTTTACAGTTCGCAAGCGAGGTCTTCGCGGCGCGCTTTCTCTCCGGGGATTTCACGACGTACTTGCAAACCGGTTCCAGGATTCTTGTGGCGCACGGAGACATTGCCGGTAAAGGCGTTGCGGCTGGAATGTGGTTCACCAATCTGGCAGGGCTTTTGCAAAGTTACGGCCGTCCAGATTCTGACCCGGCAAAGATCGCCTCGGAAATCAATCGCCACCTCTGCTATCTGCGCCCAGTTGCGCCGTTCGTAACGGCATTTCTCGCGCAGATTGACTGCCATAGTGGAGAACTAACTTACTGCAATGCCGGCCATTTCCCGCCAATATTGCTTCGCGCCGATGGACGGACTGAGCTGATCGAGAGGGGCGGCCCACTGTTGGGTGCTATCGAAGGTGCGGAGTACGAGTCGGGCGAACTGATTCTAGAACCCGGCGACACGCTTGTCACATACTCCGATGGTGTACTCGAATGCCGCAACACTTCCGAGGAAGAGTTCGGGTTGGATCGGATGCTAGTGGCATTACGACACGCCGAATCGCCATCCGCTCAGGCCACGCTCATGATGCTCCTCGCCACCTTGCAGGACTTCGCGAACGGTAGTCCGCTCTGCGACGACGTCAGTTTGACAGTGATTCAACGCGACGCGAAATGCACCGACATCCGACATCCTGCCGGATGATCCGGTCGGAGTGGCAGACAAGCAAGTTAGTTGATTTACCTTTCGCGGCCGCCGCTATCTTTTGAAGCGGAGTTGAAGACGATTCTGGTCATCCCGCCTTCCACCCAGCCTCCCGCAACCGGAGTAGCATTCGGCCAGGCTGGCGTGTCCATGATGCATTTTGGCGGCACGGGCCATTTCACTCAAGTGGACTTCACCATAGTCAACGGTGTGCCATCCCCCGGCGCCACGAACGAGAATGGTTTCAGGGAAGGGCAGATGAGGACCTACACGGTGAATCCGGACTGCACCGGCAGTGCGGAGATTGATTTTCCTCCACCTCCTGGCGTGACCCCGGGGCAGAGGATCCACCTCAAGTTCGTGATAGGAGACAACGGGAAGCAAATCCACGCCGTGGTTTCAGGCCTGTTCCGGCCAGGCGAAACCAACCCCACGCCCGCCGTAATTCGAAGCGATGGTGTGAAGGTGAAGCAGAGATCTGAAAGGTGAGTCAACGAGAACGACTTGAGACTCTGAAGTCATGGGGGGGCAGGATGAACTCGCATCGATGCGGACCCGAAGTAGCGTTCTTGAACCGTCGGTAATCGCGGGATTGTTCCCGGGTGACGGTCAATACGGAAGGTATGTAGCTGATACGATTCTCTTCGAATGCCCCCGCAAGCCACTCCCGGTGATATCCAACCCCAAATCCTCCGCACCTACACAGTCCTTCACCAACTCCGTCGAGACTGGGGAGGCTCTCTCATCCTCTCCCTCGGACTCGACCCGCAAGGCGCAGCCCTCTCCATAGCCGCTAACGTAGTCGGAGCCGTCTCCCTCGCCGTCGACAACAATCCAACCCACGTCCGTGAGGTAGTCCGCACCGGAGCCTGCGACTTCGTCGTCAACACCCTCGATGAAGCCATCCGGGCCATGAAGAACGAGGTCCGCAAGCACGCCCCGCTCTCAGTTGCCCTCAACGCCGACCCCTTTCTCGCTCTCAACGAGATCGCCGAACGTGGCCTCTCCCCGCAGCTCTTCGCAAACTTCCTCCCCGCCAGCCAGCAAATCTCAGAGGCTGCCATCCACCTTCACTCCCTCGGCGCCGCCCTCATCGACTTCCACGAAGACACCCCGCCTCCCGCCGGCTTTCACAGCAGCCAATCCCTCCTCACCCCACTCCTCAAAGATCAGGGCTGGCAACTCCACACCTTCACCTTCGACACCCCGACCGCCCTCCGCACCTTCGACGCCAAAGCTCTCTCACTCCTCCCCGCAAAAGACTCTCTCCGCCGCCGCTGGCTCGAAGCTGCCCCTCGCATCCTCCAGCGCCAGCGCCCGCCCCACCGAAGCCTCTGGCTCACCGAAGCCGAGAAACAAGCCCTCAAAGAGAGCTGAAGCCCATCTTTCCCACAAAAATTTCTGTCAAGCCCCCAAATCACTCAACTCATTCAAATCTTGATGGTTAGGGTTGGCAGAGTAGTTCCATTCAATTCGCTAAAATAGAAACAGGCTGAAAAAAAGATGACTGAGCCCGGAGACATACGGGGCTCGCTCTCTAACAGAATCTGCACCCGTAAGTCCAGACCTAAACCGTCTATTTCGAAGATTTTGCGCAAAAATGTACCGGGGGAGAGGGGCTCACTCAGCTACGGTCATCAACCGCTGCCAAAGCGCCTTTACCCCGGCGTCGCTCTTCGCGGACACAGGAAGAATCTCCTCCACTCCGTGCTCACGCTTCAGAGCGGCGACATTCTTCGCCAGCACGTTGTTCGAAAGCCGGTCCGCCTTCGTGCCCACAACAACAAAGGGCCGCTGAGTCTGCTTCAGATAGGTTATGAGTTGATGATCGCTAGCCTGCGGAGGGATATTCGTGTCCACCAGGCAGACGCAGAGCGCCAGCGCCTCGCGTTCAGAGAGGTAAGGCTCGATGAACTGCGGCCACTCTGCAGAGATTGACTTGGATATCTTGGCGTATCCATAGCCGGGCAGATCGGCAAATATCAGCGCCGGCCTCACCTTCATCTTGTCGCCTGAACCCTCGTGCAGCGCAAAAAAGTTGATCGCCCGCGTCCGCCCAGGGGTCGAAGACACCCGCGCCTCATTCGATCCCAGCAGCGCATTAATCAACGACGACTTGCCAACATTCGACCGCCCCAGAAACGCGACCTCCGGAGCGCCGAACGTTCTAGCCTCAGAAGGGAAGTGTGCGGCATCGGTCGCCGAGAGCAGAAAGACAGGACGAAATCGCATATCCCAGTCTATCGTCCGCATCCTGAGAGGAGGTTGCCGGCCAACAGAAAAAAGGCACCTGCCCAGGCAGGTGCCCTCCATTTGTCACTCTCGAATCAGGGCTGCGCAGACTCAGCGTGTTCCTTAGGATGAACCGTGATCGTAATCGGACTCTGCAGAGTAAACGACACCACCGACTCAGCCGGGATCACGATGTCCTTGTTGCCCGTCAGCGCAGCTCCCGCTGTACCCGCACCGGCACCCACAAGGCCGCCAATCAAGGCGCCCTTGCCGCCGCCAGCCAGTCCGCCGATCAGCGCACCGCCACCGGCACCGCCGCCAATCAAGCCGGCGGTCCGCTTGCCCTTACCCTTCTGCTGCTGCAAGTAGCTGCTGGTCGTTACCGCGTGTCCGCCGACCGAGAGCAGTTGGATCGCCAGAGTGCCCTCGCCCTTGAACTTACCTTGGCCCTTGGCGGCGACCACGGTACCTTGCACCGGGGTCCCCTTCCTAAAGACGGTCTTGCCGCTTGATGTCGTCATCGCTGCCGCAAGTTCGCCAGTAAACGCGTCGCCGACGTTGCTATTCTTCGCGCTGAGTTGCTGTGTGATGACTACCGACACCTTGGCTCCAGCCGGAACCGTCAGCTTCACCGGCTGAGGCGGTGGGGGTGGTGCTACCGGAGCAGGCGGCGCAGCAGGCGTCACCGCTGCAGCGGGTGCTGGCGTCACCGCCGAAGCGGGTGCTGGCGTCACCGCCGAAGCGGGTGCCGGCGTTACCGCCGGAGCGGGAGCAGGAGCCGATGCGGGGGTACTGGCCGTCGCTGGCTCACCTGCTGCTGGCGGAGCCTGCGGTGTAGCCGACGTACTGTTGCTGGCTGGCGCAGCCGGAGTAGAACTCTTGCATCCACCAACGCAAAGAGCGGCGGTAAAGGCGAGGGTCGCTGCTAGGGATATTTGCTTTGAGAACATAATGCCATCTCCATGAGAGGTGGGTTCGTGGGGCGTTCAAATAGTACTCCCCCATAGAGTCGGTTCGCACGAGCAGAGTTGTCCGGTCCGTGCAAAACAGTCCAGACGAAGCAGATACTCCAGCACTCTCATCCCGGACGGTAAGCTCAGAAGTTGCTATTTTCAATTCCGGAATGCAAAAAGACACTGTTCCATACGCCGGGAATCTGTCAGGATCGTTCCCAAATGGAACTCCCATGCCCCAAAAGTGTCATCCCGATTTACGGGAAAGTGTCATGGGGTGATGGATTGGAAATGGGCCTTCGTCGGGTATCCTCCTCCATGAGATTATGAAAGCTTTTTCGAGCATGGAGTTAGCGTCGCCTCAAGAAGCAGTGATTCGCCGTAAGGACGATTCGCTGCCTGGTTTCATGACTCATTCCACTGTGGGCCCGTCTTGCCGTCGGCCTATGCATCAATCATCCCTGGCTATCTTTGAAACCGCTCTGTAACGCAACCTACAGTATTGACCTTTCGGAGGGAATATTCATGAACCGCAACAATCAAATCCGGCTCGTGGGCTCAAAGCGAAACCTGCTCGCTTTGCTTGCCTCCAGTGCTCTTTTTACGGCTGGTTGCGCAAACATGGTGACGACGGCGCCCTCACTGAATCCTGCAACCTCGGCAACCTTTGGAGGCAAGATCTACGGCGGCAATCAGCCCATCTCCGGTGCCACTGTCAATCTCTATTACGCTGGCCAGAACGGTCTCGGCTCGGGCGATCCTGCCGGCGGGGTCAGCAACGGCGCTGCCATCCTGGCCGCGACGACCACGTCTTCCTCCGATGGCACGGGCTCATTCAGCTTCACAAAGAACGCCACCAATGGCCAGGCCTCAAACGGCAACCAGTTCTCCTGCCCCACTGCGGGCGACCCTATCGTCTATGTCACCGCCCACGGCGGCAACACGCTCAATGACGGTAATGCCAGCGAGAGCAACAGTGCAGCTGCGTTCATCGGAATTTACGGTTACTGCAGTCAGATCAGCAACTCAAACTTCATCAACCTCACTGAAGTAACGACCGTCGCGACCATGGCTGCGATTACGCAGTACTTCAATCCGGTCACCGAGAGCGTCGGTGCCGACGGCATCGGTGCAACAAAGCTCGCCCTCGCCAACACGATTAACACCATCTCGAACTTGGCTGACACCGTCGCGGGAACTGCGCTTACTTCCAAGCAGCTTGTCGGAGGGGGTGGCGTCACCGTGACGGCAACTCCGGAGACCGCCAAGGTCAATACTTTGGCCAACGTCATTTCGGCTTGCGTCAATAACGCGTCATCGAGCGCACCTGCATGCACGACGCTCTTCAACAGCGCGACGCCTCCGGACGTCTCCGTAACTGGCAGACCGTACCACAGTCCAGCATTTACGCCGGCGACTGATACGCTGCAGGCGCTTTATTACATCTTCAGCAACCCCACGAATGGCGGTTCGACAAACCTGCAGAATCTTTACGGTCTCGTACCAGCCGTTGGCGCCCCCTATCAGCCAACTCTTGCCTCCGCTCCAACGGATTGGACGATTGCCATCAACTACAGCAGCACCAGCACCTGCGGCAGCAGCAGTGGCAAATTTATCGGTCAGCCGCAGGACATCAACGTCGACGTCAGCGGCAACATCTGGCTTGCTAACGGAGAGGCCACCAAGGGAAATCTTACGGAGATCTCTTCCAACGGCACACCAAGCGCCTGCGTCTTCCTTGGCGGAGGATCGAAGGGCGGGGCCTCAGTCGATACATCGGGCAACATCTGGTATGCCTCCACCTCCGCGAATACCATCTCCCGGTACAGCCCATCAGGCGGGGCGGTTCTTACCTACACCACAGCAGCTGCTCCGCTCGCGGTCTTTGCCGACGGCGGTTCCAGCAGCAGCGACCAGAACAGTAATATCTACTTCACGACCACCGATGGCTCGCTCTATCTGATTGACGACGGCGCGACTGCAACTACCGCTACAACACCGACCAAGATATCCACAGGCCTGGGTTCCAACCCGATCCACATCTTCGTCGATACCAGCCACAATGTGTGGGTCACCTCGGGAGGCAGTGTCATCTCCCAGATCGTTCCCGCCACAACGGACCCAGGCAACAGCCTAGGCTATCTGAATGGCTTCGCCACCTATCAGACCGGTGTGCCAAACAATACCTATGGCCTTACGGTCAACCATACGGCCAACGTATGGGTCTCTTCCAACGGAACCAATAACAGCATCTATAACCTGACGGGTAGCGGCACGAACTATGCAATCACGTGGTCGACGACAACTGGCCAGGCTGGAATCAACAGTCCCACTGCGATCGCTCTCGATGGCCGTTCCAACGTCTGGGCAATCAACAACACCGCTGATACCGGAACTGGCCTCTACACCGCCAGCGAGGTAAGCGGCGTTGGCAGCAGCCTCACCACCGACGGCACCTCCGGCGGCGGGCGTCAGTTCTCGTCCGCGTTCCTCGTCGGCGGCCGCGCCATCACCGTCGACCAGTCCGGCAACGTCTGGCTCGCAGGCGATGGAACGCCGTCGAGTATCACTGAGATCGTCGGATCGGCCGTCCCCGTCTACCAGCCGTACTCATTTGGCTACAACAATGGCCGTTTCCAGACACTCCCCTAACCGCAAGTTCAACCGCAGACGAAGAGGCCCCGAAGACATCTTCGGGGCCTCTTTACGTTGTCCCCATCTTTAGAGGACAGCCAAAGCCTATTGCTCTGTCAGATGAAACACCTTCTGCATCAGCACCCAACGTTGTTCCGGAGTCGACTGAGGCAGCGGCTGTGCAAACCCTCCCATGATGTCCTCCCACTCCTGGACCTTGGTGTTGGCAGCGTCTGCAGCGGCCTTGGCCGAAAACGAAAAGCTGTCATCGACATCGAGAATCATGAACATTCGCGTGTTGAGCAGATAAATCTCCATGTCCACCACCCCGACGTCGTAAAGGCTCTTTTTGATCTCGGGCCACACATTACGGTGGTACCGTTTGTACTCCGAGATCGCCGTTGCGTCGTCCTTCAAGTCAACTGTCAAACAGTGCCGTGGCATCCTTCCTCCGCATCTTCCTTTTTCAAGGGTGACATCGAGCATCCACCGAGTGAAATTTCAGTTTGAAGGGTATCACTCAGGCACTTGATCGCCCCTCTTGCTGTACGAAAAAGATAGAGAGCACTACAGTATCTGTAGGCGTCTCGCTGGTCGAGTGCGTTATTCTTCTTGTGGGTCAAATCGGTATTTCAACATATGGCAGAAGCGTTTTACCTGGAAAATAAACTTGCCCTCGTCACCGGGGGAGCCAGCGGCATCGGCGCCGCAACTGTTCGCGAACTTGCTCGAGCTGGAGCCCAAGTCCTCATCGCCGACCTTAACCTTTCCGCCGCCCAGGCGCTAGCTTCCGAGCTTCCTCATGCGAAGGCCATCCACATGGATGTCACCGATGCCGCCTCCATTACGGCAGCGCTCGCGGGAGTCCCGCAGCTCGACATCCTCGTCAACAATGCGGGCATCGGCCTCGTCGGCGACATCACCCGCACCTCGGAGGAGGACTTCACTCGCGTCATGCGGGTCAACGTGAACAGCGTCTTTCTCGTCACTCAGGCTGCCTTCCCGCTGCTCCTCACATCCCGCGGATCGATCGTCAACATCGGCTCGGTGGCAGGCTCAGTCGGTGTGAAGCAGCGCTTCGCCTACTGCGCCAGCAAGGGTGCAGTGCAGGCCATGACGCGCCAGATCGCCGTCGACTACCCCAAAGAGCTTCGCGTCAACTGCATCGCTCCCGGCACGGTGCAGACGCCTTTCGTTGAGGGCTATCTCGAGAAGTATCACCCTCACGAAAAGGACAAGATCCGTGCGGAGCTGGTCGCCCGCCAGCCCATCGGCCGACTCGGAACCCCGGAGGACATCGCCTCGCTTGTGCGCTATCTCTGCTCCGCCGAGGCCGAGTTCATCAACGGAGCTGTCATCGCCATCGACGGAGGCTGGACAGCGGCCTGACGTCGAACTGCAGCGCGCCCCACACTTCGGCATGAGCCTCAAACCTGTCTGCGATCTCGCAGTGACATACGCACGGAGCAAAAAGATATGAAGCTGATCACCTTTACCCGTAAGTCGACTGACAAACCCACCCCTGGCGTTCTGCTGCCGGTGCAGGGAAGCGCGACGCACTACGATGTCGTTGACCTCTCAGGCCTTGGTCACCCCACGGTGCTGTCCCTCATCGAGGCCGGCCCCGCGGCTCTCGATGCTGCCCGCGCCGCCAGCGCAACCGCGCCCCGGGTCCCGTTGTCCGACGCTCAGATCCTCGCTCCCATTCCGCGCCCGCCACGCGTCTTCGGCATTGGCCTCAACTACCAGAGCCACGCCGCCGAGTCCAAGATGGCAGTGCAGAAGGTCCCTACTGTCTTCATGAAGCTTTCGAGCGCCGTCGTAGGTCCCGACGTATCCATCATTCTTCCCGCCGTCAGCACGCAACCCGACTACGAAGCCGAACTCGCAGTGGTCATCGGCAAGCCCGGATACCAGATCTCCGCAGCCTCCGCCATGGACCACGTCCTGGGCTACACCATTGCCAACGACGTCAGCGCCCGCGACATCCAGCTTGCTACGTCCCAGTGGACGCTGGGCAAATCCTTCCCCACCTTCTGCCCTCTTGGCCCATCCATCGTTACCGCCGACGAGGTTCCCGACCCACATTCGCTCGCCATCTCGCTTACGGTCAACGGAGAGCTCCTTCAGTCCGCCAATACTCGCGATCTCATCTTCAAGATCCCCGCGCTCATTGAATACATCTCCAGCACTACACCCCTCGAAGCTGGCGACATCATCAGCACCGGCACGCCCGAGGGAGTAGGCCTGGGCCGCACGCCGCCGCGCTGGCTCAAGCCCAATGAAGAAGTCATCGTCACCATCGAAAGGCTGGGGCAACTGCGAAACACCACCGTTGCCGAGTAACGCCTTCCACGGCTGAAACGGCGGACGGCGTCCGTCGCGCACGAGTAAAGAATCTTCGCATCAAATCTGCCTTCAAATCATGTAATCTCAACTCACTCCCATGGGTCCGCAGAGCATTTTCCCCCAAGGACGCAGTAGTGCCGCGCTCCGTCATCTTCTCGTTCTTCTCCTAGTCGCTCCGTGTCTTCTCGCCCAGACACAGGCTACTGCCGTCCCCCTCATTTTGCCATCCGTCATTCTGTTTGACGCACAAGGTAATCTCTACCTCGCCGAGACGGCCAACCACTCGGTCCGCAAGGTAGATACCTCCGGCAACATCACCACCGTCGCCGGTAACGGCGTGCAGGGCTTCTCCGGAGACGGCGGTCCCGCCACTCAGGCACAGCTCGACTCTCCCCAGGGGCTCGCGCTCGACACCTCTGGCCACCTCTACATCGCCGACGCCCACAACAGCTGCATTCGCCGAGTCGATCTCGCCACCGGCCTCATTACCACCGTCGCCGGAGGCAGCACCCCAGGATTCGACGGCGACAACGGCCCCGCCCCCGGCGCGCATCTCAACTTGCCCACCGCGCTTGCCCTCGATGCCAACCAGAATCTCTACATCGCCGACACTCAGAACCACCGCATTCGCAAAATTACACCCGGCGGCATCATTACAACCGTCGCCGGCAACGGCACACAAGGCTTCTCCGGTGACAACGGCGCAGCCACCGCCGCCAGCATCGACTCCCCCTCCGGGCTCGCCCTTGATTCGCGCAAGAACCTCTACATCGCCGACTCCCGCAACCACCGCATTCGCCGAGTCGACGCAATCACTGGCATCATCGATACCATCGCAGGCACCGGCATCGGGGGCTTCTCCGGTGACGACTCCCAAGCCAGCGCCGCCACCCTCGCACTCCCACGCGGCATCACCATCGATCCATCCGGCAACCTCTACATCGCCGATTCGCAGAACCACCGTATCCGCCGCATTGACGCTGTCACCGGCACGATCACCACCCTCGCAGGCGACGGCACCCAGAGCTTCTCCGGCGACGCAGGCCCTGCGGCCGCGGCCTCGCTCAACGACCCACGCTCCGCCGCGCTCGCGCCCACTGGCCTCCTCGCATTAGCTGACACCGGCAACCAGCGCGTGCGTCAGATCGCCTCCGACGCGACCATACGCACCTTCGCCGGCCTCGGGGCATCCGTTCCTGGAATCCTTACCCTCACGGCTCCCTCGGTTATTCCTTACGGAAGCGGACACCTCAGCGCAACCCTTGCGACCTCGACCGCTGCATCCGGCTCCATCACCTTCCTCGACACCTTCAACGCCAACACAACAACTCTCGGCGCGGCGAACCTCTTAGCCAACGCCGCTACACGTGACCTCTCCACTCTTCCCGCCGGCTTACACGCCCTCTCCGCGACCTACTCCGGCGACCAGTTCCACGCCCCGGCGCACAGCAACACTCTTTCGCTCACTATCTCACCCTTGCAGCTCGCAGCAATCGTCACCCCCGCTACTTTGCTCTACGGGCAGCCCATTCCTACGCTCACCGGAGTCATCACTGGTGTCCTCCCACAGGACGCGGCCCGTATCACCGCAACCTTCACTACTACTGCTGCCAACCTGTCCCCCGTAGGCTCCTACTCCGTCACCGCGCTTCTCTCGGGCCCCGCAGCAGGGAACTACACTATCGCTCCAATCCCTAACGTGGCCATTACTCCGGCGCCAACCCTGATCACTCTCACCACGCCCACAACCACCATCGCCGCTGGACAGTCCCTCACCCTCACTACACACGTTGCCAGCACTACCACCGGAAGCCCCACAGGCACAGTCACCCTGACCATCGACGCTATCCCACAACCCGCCATCACCATCGCCTCCACGGGAGATGCTGCCTTCACCACCAGCGCTCTCTCCCTCGGAAACCATACTCTTACCTCCCAGTACAGTGGCGACGCCAACTTCCTGCCCAGTTCTTCCGCCGCATCTTCGCTCGCCGTATCCGCAACGGCGTCACCCGCCGATTTCACCCTCGCGACGGCCGGGGCCACAAGCCAGACCGTCGTCAGCGGCAACTCCGCCACCTTCACCTTCACAGCCCAGCCTCAGGGAACACTCACCAGCCCGATCACGCTCGCAGCCTCAGGCCTGCCGCCTTTCGCGACCGCTGCCTTCAATCCTTCGTACATCCCACCTGGCTCCGCCTCCACTACTTTTAACCTCACCATCGCGACTCCCAGGAGCACCGCGTTCCAACCGGCGGTGGCGCCCGCACCCATTGCTCTAGCAATTCTGGCGCTGCCTCTAATCCCGCTCACTCGCCGCAGGAAGCAGCCTCTGCGAATCCTCTGCGTCGCAGCGATCCTCACATCCACATTCCTATCTGGCTGCGGAGACCGCATCAATACCGGCGCGCGATCAGCCAACGGCACCACTGCCTACACCATCACCGTCACCGGAACAGCTACCACCCCATCCGGCACCGCTCTACAGCACTCCGCAAGCGTCGTGCTTGTCCTGCAGAACTAGAACGGCCCGAGCAGCCTCGCCACAAAGAACACCACGACGCCGAGAAAGAAGACCAGCGCCATCCTGACCCCCGGTTCGCGGTTGACCTCCGGCACAAGATCTGTCGCTGCGACATAGATCGTCACACCTGCCGAAAGCGGCAATCCGGCCAGCACCCACTTCGGCTCAAGATTGATCACCAGCACACCCAGCACCGTCGTCGCACCTAGTACCATCGCTGAGTTCAGCGCCGCCTGCCGCCCTCGCCCACCCGCCAGCATCACACTCGCAACCGTGAAGCCTTCGGGAATCTTGTGCAGAAATACGGCAACAAAGATTAGCCATCCCAGCCAGTGCGAGAGCGCGAATCCCGAGCCGATCGCAATTCCGTCGAAGAACGTATGCGCCGCCAGGCCTAGCAGCACCGAGTAGCTCGTTCTCGCTGAAAGAAACTCATGCTCGTGCGTCTCTTCGCCAAAGTGAAAGTGCGGCACCAGCGTGTGCTCCAGCAGATGCACGCCGCAATACCCCAGCAGCACAAGCAGGGGAGCCCACTTCGCATTGATCCGTACTGCCTCCGGCACCATCTCAAGCAGCGCCGCAGCCAGCATGAAACCCGCACCCAGAGCGACAAAGTAGCGCAGCGACTTCGCCGAAGGCGAACGCCGCACCAGCAGCACTCCTCCTACATAGTCCGCCAGCCCGGCCACCAGTCCTAGTCCCAGGCTCAGCCACAGAGCGGGCATTATTGGCCTCGACGGCACACGCCATCAGCGGCCGCGTCGCACACAAAGGCGGACAAGGAAGTCATGTCAGTCGTCATATCTCCCTGATTTTACCCGTCCCGGGCCACTGGGACTCGCGGGCCAGCACCAGCACCACGCCAATCCCGCAGAGCAATACAAGCCCCTCCAGCCGCTCTGAGTACTTATGCAGCCGCTCAAAGTCCATTCGCGCCGGGCTCTCCGCATCCGCAGTTTCAATTACGCCACCGGCTGCCGTGCGGTCCCGCTCCATCGCCGGCAGGATCCGGAACTGCGAGTAGGCCGTGAGAGCCAGCATGATTCCTGTCAGCGCCATCTCGATCGCAAAGCTCGCACGCGCCATCACCTCAGCGCGAAGCCACAGAGCTCCCGTCGCGATGTAAAACAGCACCCCGCCAATCAGCCCGATCCAGTGCAGCACGCTTAGCGTGCCGCCCACTACCAGGCCCGCCTCATGCGTGCTCGGTAGCCGGTGAAACGCTACCGGAGCCACCACAAACGCAAAGAACATGAGCCCGCCGACCCATGCCACCATCGCCATCAACCGCAGCGCCCGGAGTATCCCTTCGACCACTAGACCAGGTCCCTTCCGATCAGCCGCCATATCCGTTCCTTGATCGGCGGATGCGTCGAGAACAGATTTGCGAACCCTCCGCTCCCCAGCAGCGGAGCGACAATAAACAGATGCGCCGTCGTCGGCGAAGCCTGCATCGGAATCCGCCGCGAGTAGTCATCCAGCTTCTGCAGCGCGCGCGCCAGCGCGTACGGATTTCCTGTCTCCTTCGCTCCCGTCGCATCCGCTTCATACTCACGCGACCGTGAAACCGCGAGCTGAATCAGCGTCGCCGCGATCGGCGCCAGAATCAGCATCAGCAGAGCGCTGATCCCGCCGCCGCCCCGCTCGCGACTGCTGCTCCCGCCTCCGTAGCCGCCGAACAGCGAAGCAAAGTAGCCCATCCGCGCCACCATCGTGATCGCGCCGGCCAGTGTCGCCGCAACAGAGCTCGTCAGAATATCGCGGTTCTTCACGTGCCCCAGCTCGTGCGCCAAGACGCCCTCCAGCTCTTCATCATCCAGTAGCCGCAGAATCCCATGGGTCACCGCAACCGAGGCATGCTTCGGATTCCGTCCCGTCGCAAACGCGTTCGGAGATTCCGTGGGAATCACATAGATCTTTGGCATCGGCAGTCCCTGTCTTGCCGCCAGCCGCTCGACCACGTCATACGCTCGCGGCAACTGTTCCCGCGTCACCGGCTGCGCCCGGTACATGGCCAGCGCCAGCTTGTCCGAGAAGAAGTAGGTCCCAAAGTTGAAGACAACCGACAGCAGAAATGCCAGCACCATCCCATTCTGTCCGCCGAAACGCCCGCCAACGAAGATCAGCAGCAGAGTCAGTGCAACCAGCAGAAACGTCGACTTCAGCGTATTCATCGGAATACTCCTTTAGACCTAGACCACCGGTCCCGTACCATCAGACGCACTGCTGCCGCGTTCGTTGCGAGCCAACGCCCGCCGCAGCACGATCTCCAGCGCAGCCTTCTGCTCGGCGTACTCTTTTTCTCCCAGCCGTCCCTGCAGTCTGTCTGTCTCGACGGCAAACAACTCTTCCTTCAAGCTCGCGAGCAGGGAATTTCCGCCAATCACGCCAGTTCCCACCGCCAGCGGAGCAGTAGTCTGCGATGTGTTGCCCTTCAGCATCACGCCAGCGCCGGATGCCATAGCAAGCCCCAGGGCGCCCAGAATCCACCACTTATACTTGGCCCACGGATCGTTCGTTCCCTGAGGATCGATCGGATTCCCAAGGCCACCTCCCGGACGCGTATCCGTCGCCGCCGTCCCTCCACCGCTCTGCGCCGCTGTATCTGCCCCAGTCGCGCCGTTCGCGCCATCCTGCTGGTTTGCCTGTTGCTGGTCTCGCGGAAGCTGCCCGTTCCCCGAAACCGTAAACTCCAGCGGCTGGGCAGGGGTCACATTCCGCGCCACGAACGTCTGAGCCGTCGTCTCCTCCGTCACCGGCGAGTAGGGCGCAGACGCGCCCGGCTTGAACGTCATGCTCTTCGGCATCATGATCGCAACTGTATCCGTAGTCATCAGTACTTTCGGCGTGAACCTGAAGCTGCCGTTATAGGGAAGCCGGTACGTCACCTGAAACCGCGTCTCTCCTGGCCGGATCGGAAAGATAAACGCGAAGTGGTTCGGATCGCCCAGCGGCATCGGTGAAGCCTGCACCGGCATCCCTCCGGGGGCCAGCGCCGCCGAACCCTCCACCACCGCTCCCGGCGGCAGATAAAACTCAAACGGTCGCTCGCCGAACTGCGTCCGTGGCGGAGTGGACTCGTTCTTCACAAAGAAATTCTCCACAACGCGCAGCCCATTGCCGCTCTCATCGCTCTGGATGCGCATCACATCCGCCTCGCCGCTCACGCCCTGCACCTTGGCCGCGGCGTTGAAGACCTCAATCTCCACCGACTGCGTTCCCGGAGGCGCGGGCCGAAAGTAGTTCGCCTTGTCGTGCGTCACGCGCACCAGATGAAGCCCCGGATCAGGCACATCCAGCGTGAAACGTCCCTTCGCATCCGTCTTCGTGCGGGTCGATTCCTGCATGCCCTGCTGGAGCCTGATCAGAACAACATCGTCCCCTGCGGCAGGCTTGTTGGTGGTCTTGTTCGTGACAGTTCCTGTGATGGTCTCGGCTGAAGCAAACACAGCAAACAAAGCTGTTACGGCAGCAACTTCAAGCAAACGTCGAAGGGAAGGGAAAGAGCGGCTCACGCCCTAAGTTTACGCTAAAGCAGGCATAGAGCGGACGAACCGCAACCCACACTAACGCACCGGCGTAGCACGCTCCAGCATCTCCATCTCCGCAATCACGCGCGCAGCCTCGTCTTCAAGGTTCGCCCGCTGCTCCGCGTAGTCCTGCTCGGGATACTTCCCGGCCAGATACTCGAAATTCAGGTCGCGCAGATTCTCGTAGATCGCATCCTTCCGCTCGCGCAGATAGTCCACCCGTGTCTTCTGCCGCTGCACGAAGAAGCTCCGCTCAGGCCAGAAGATGTAGGCAAACATCGCCGCCGTCAGCACAAGTCCCGCAATCGCGCCCATCAGTATTGTGTCTCCCGCCGAATCCTCTCGCGCAGCTCATCCCCCACAACCGGAGCAGCATCCGCAGGCGCATGAGCCGCACTCCGCCGTTTCCAGAACACAACTAGAAATCCTGTCCCCACCGTCGCCAGCAGAAACACCGCTACCGGAGTGATCCACGCGACATTATCAAAGCCGCCCCGAATCGGCGCCGCCAGGATCGTCGGCCCATACTTCGCCGAGAACCAGTTCATCACCGCCGCATCCGGTCCGCCGCCTGCAATCTGCTGCCGCAGCTCGCCAATCATCCTGGTCGAGTCCGGGCAGCCTACATGATTGCACTCCAGCAAAATCTGTCCGCATCCGCAGGCGCACATCATCTCGTGCCCAATCCGGTTGAACCGCGACTCCGAATCGCCCGCGCCCAGCATTACCACTGCCAGCAGGCACACCGCCGCACCCTGCATCCAGCGCTTAAGTCCAATGCGTCTAAGCATGATGCACCTCCGCCTCGACCACTGGCGCCACCACGGTAGCCCGCGCCCGCGCCAAACCCGGAGCCAGACTTGGCGCAAGGGCAAGGAACGTCCCCGCGACAACAATCAGCACGCCAATCCATATCCAATTAATCAGCGGGTTCAGAAACACTTTGATAATCGGCCTGCCCGTATCAGGATTCTTCCCCTCATAGATCACGTATAGATCGCGCTCAAGCGTCGAGTGCAGCGCCACCATCGTCGAGCTCGTCTGGCTCGCAATGTAGAAACGTCGCTCCGGAGCAAGCTGCGTAAGCTTCTTGTCGCCTTTGAAGACGTCCAGCAACGCATACTCCGTGTCGTAGTTCGGGTTGCTCTCCTGCGTGAAGCTCTGGCACACCAATCTGTACGGCCCCAGCCGCAGCGTGTCCCCGAAGCCCATCTCCTGCTCGCGTGCCTGATTGAACGCGCCGCCCGCAATCCCGATAAACATCACGACAATGCCGAAGTGAACGATGTACCCGCCATACCGCCGCGTATTCCGCCGCACCAGCAGCACCGTCGAAGCAAACAGATTCCTGCCCGTCTGCGTACTCACCACCGCCGCGCCGCGCAGAAACTCCGAGGCAATCGCCGTAATCACGCCCGCCGCCAGCGTGAACGTAATCAGCGAGAAAAACTCCGCCCGCATATCGTCGCCCGCGCTCCACGGCCGCACGCCCACGGCGATCAGCACAACCAGCGCCGCGAGCATCGCGATCCCAGGCAGAACAAAGTTCCGCCGGATCGTCCGCAGCGAGGTTGATCGCCACGCCAGCAGCGGCCCAATGCCCGTCAGGAACAGTAGAAAGATCCCGATCGGCAGGTTCACCCGGTTATAAAACGGAGCCCCCACCGTCACCTTCGATCCCTGCACATACTCGCTCAGAACAGGGAACAGTGTCCCCCACAGCACTGTGAAGCATGCCGCCAGCAGAATCATGTTATTGAACAGAAAGCTCGACTCTCTGCTAACCAGCGACTCCAGCCGGTTTTCGCTCTTCAGATGGTCCTTCTGCTTGAAGAACGTAAACAGGCACACCGCAAACGCAACCAGGATGAAACCGTAGAACCATGCACCGATCGCACTCTGCGCGAAGGCATGCACCGAGCTCACAATTCCCGACCGAGTGAGCAGTGTTCCCAGAATCGTCAGCAGAAACGTGGAGAAGATGAGCCACACGTTCCAGCTCTTCATCATCCCGCGCTTCTCTTGCATCATCACCGAGTGCAGAAATGCCGTCCCAGTCAGCCATGGCATCAGGCTCGCGTTCTCCACCGGGTCCCACCCCCAGTAGCCGCCCCATCCAAGTACGCTGTACGCCCAGTGGGCTCCCAGAAAGATTCCGCACGTCAGAAACAGCCACGTCACCATCGTCCACCGGCGCGTGATGTGGATCCATTTCTCGCCTGGATACCGCATCATCAGCGCGCCCAGCGCAAACGCAAACGGGACAGAAAACCCAACGTAGCCCAAATACAGCATCGGCGGATGGATCACCATCTCCGGATACTGCAGCAGCGGATTCAGCCCGAAGCCGTCCTTCGCCACCGGTCCCGGTTGAATCGCAAACGGCGGAGCCGCAAAGTTCAGCAACAGCAGAAAGAAGACCTGCACGCCCGCCAGAATCGTCGAGGCATACGCCGAGAGCTGTACGTCCACTTTATGCCGCAGCCGCAGCACAAACCCGTATGCCGAGAGCAGCCAGGCCCAAAGGAGCAGCGAGCCCTCCTGTCCGCTCCACAGCGCGGAAAACTTGTATGCCGTATTCAGGTCCCTGTTTGTGTGATGGAGGATGTACGAGACCGAATAGTCATTCGTGAAGGAGGCCCACACCAGCGCAAACGCAGCGCCCGTCAGTGCGACAAAGCTGCCGATTCCCGCACGCCGGGCTGTCTCGCCCAGCCGCCCACTGCCATCGTTCTGACCAGACTTTGCGCGCCACAGAGCCAGTCCGCCCATCACCATGGCATACGCGCTTAAAACCAGAGCCAGAAGCAGGGCGTAGCTACCAAACTCCGGCATGGGGTGTTGTTGCATGGATTCCTCCACCCCATTCTCTCAGCCGTAGCTTCGAAACCGCAAACCGCCTGCTTCGAATACCGAATCATCACCCGGCTTCGCGCAGTCTTTCGCTCCGCACCGAACTAACCAAGGTATGTACGCTCTCCAGCAGGGAATCAGGCTGCAGCGGCTTCACCCGGAACTCCACATCCAGCCCCTCATACTCGGCCTCAGCCTCCTCCAACCCGCTGATCACCAGCACGGGAAGATGAGGCCGCAGCTTCCTTAACTCGCGCACAAAGGTTGCGCCGTTCATTCCCGGCATGATGTGGTCGGTAATCACCAGTTGGATATCAAGTGGGAACTCGTCTTCGCGAAACTGTTCAAGCGCACGCCCTGGGTTTAACGCCGCAATCACGCAATAGCCGGCCCGCTTCAGGATCGTCTGCCGAGTAACGGCCTGCACCGCATTGTCATCAATCAGGAGAAGAGCCTCAGTCATTGCCAACTACTCCAAGGAGATAAGAACCTCACGACGTGTCCATCATCAGAAAGGAAGAGTTCCGAAAAACTCGTGGACACAAAACGATGCATATCTAAATCATTTCAGCCGCCTTTCGCTCCGGCTCTCTGCCAGGTTGCGGAGTCTGTTGCGGACTCATGAATAGGATGCTTCGTTTTTATCATCGAGTTTTCCCATGTGACCCTTAAATTGTGCGGAACACTTTGATGCCTCTCAACTTGCAATTCTTCATCTTTGGCCATGCAAGTGCTGTAGATCGAATACGACACAGTCGGGGGAATGCTGGACGAAGCCCTGCAAACGATTTACAGTTGGCCGAAGTAAGTTGATTTATTCGTTCTCTCCGAAGGGCTTGACCGTGAATTTATCTACTGTCGACTGGCTCATAATGCTGGTCTACTTCGTCTTCGTTCTGGGGATCGGTTTTGCCCTTAAGCGCTACATGCGGACCTCGAACGACTTCTTCCTCGCCGGCCGCTCCATGCCGGCCTGGGTCTGCGGTCTCGCCTTTATCTCTGCCAACCTCGGCGCGCAAGAGGTCATCGGCATGGGAGCCTCCGGCGCGAAGTACGGCATCAACACCAGCCACTTCTACTGGATCGGCGCCATCCCCGCCATGATCTTCGTCGGCATCTTCATGATGCCCTTCTATTACGGCTCCAAGGCCCGCTCTGTGCCGGAGTATCTCCGCCTCCGCTTCGACGAAAAGACCCGCGCCGTCAACGCCTTCTCCTTCGCCTGCATGACCGTGCTTAGCTCCGGAATCTCCATGTACGCGATGGCGCTGCTCATTCAGACGCTTGGCCTCTTCCGCGGGATCATTCCTGACGCCTGGATATTTCACGTCTCCATCCTCCTCTCGGCCGTCATCGTTCTCGGCTACATCTTCCTCGGCGGACTCACCAGCGCCATCTACAATGAGGTCCTTCAGTTCTTCCTCATCGTGGCCGGTTTCGCTCCTCTCGTCTGGATCGGACTTCGCAACGTAGGCGGCTGGCAGGGGATCAAACACACTCTCCCCACCAGCATGACGCGCTCCTGGCACGGCATGGCGCATGCCAGCACCAACACCCTCGGTGTCGAGTGGATCGGCCTCTCCATGGGGCTCGGCTTCGTCCTCAGCTTCGGATACTGGTGCACCGACTTCCTCGTCATCCAGCGCGCCATGGCCGCGGACTCTGAAGCGTCTGCCCGCCGCGTTCCGCTTATCGCTGCCATCCCCAAGATGTTCTTCCCGTTCCTGGTGATCCTGCCGGGACTCATCGCTGTCAGCATCACCTCGCACGCCGCGCCAAGCCCGGCCGCCACCGTCGCCAGCACATCAGCGACGATCCCTCTTGATGCGCAACACCCCCACGGCATCATTCCGCAGAAGACAGATGCAATCAGCGGCAACCCAGTCGTCGACTCCGACGGCCAGCCCGTCTACAACTACGACCTCGCGATTCCGGTCATGCTCCTCCGCTTCTTCCCGACCGGCATCCTCGGCCTCGGCCTCACCGCGCTGCTCGCGAGCTTCATGTCCGGCATGGCCGGCAACGTCACGGCCTTCAACACCGTCTGGACCTACGACATCTACCAGGCCTACATCAACAAGAAGGGCACCGACGCGCACTACCTCTGGATGGGCCGCATGGCGACGATAGGCGGCATCGCTCTCTCCATTGGCGCTGCCTACGCCGCCACCAACTTCAACAACATCATGGACGCGCTGCAGCTCGTCTTCTCCTTCGTCAACGCGCCCCTCTTCGCGACGTTCCTGCTCGGCATGTTCTGGAAGCGCACCACCGGCCACGCGGCGTTCATTGGCCTCATCTCCGGGACTGTTGCCGCGCTCCTCCACCACGGTCTCACCCTCCCGGACGACGTTTCGCGCGGCATCCACGGCGGCTGGATCACCGTCCTCCATCGCTACCCCAGCGACATGGCGCAGAACTTCTGGTCAGCCATCTTCGCCTTCTCGACCAACTTCATCCTCACGGTCGCAATCAGCCTCGTCACCAGGCCGCGGCCCGAGGAAGAGCTCGTCGGCCTCGTCTACTCGCTCACTCCCAAGCCGCTTGAGACTGACCTCGAGTGGTACCAGAAGCCCGCCACGCTCGCCGTTGCGGTTCTCGCCATGCTCGTCATCCTCAACCTCGTCTTCGCTTAGTTTGTTTGTCATTCTGAGCGAAGCGAGGAACCTTCCGCATTTTCGCATTTGTTGTTGCAGCTGCTTACGCAAAGGAAACCTAATGGGACTCGACATCCGCATCCCCCTCGGACTCATCTTCCTCATCATCGGAGGCATGATGAGCCTCTACGGCCTCTTCACCCGTGGCTCTGCCATCTACGAGAAGTCGATGGGGCTTGATCTCAACCTCGGCTGGGGACTCATCATGTTTTTCTTCGGCGTCGTCATGTTTTTTATTGGCCGCCGCCAAAAGTGGCAGGACGCTCCCGTCAACCCCCGCCCCTGGGAGCGTGAAGGCGGAGCACCACGTCACTAACTTTTTCTTTCTAAATTGAGAGAGCTGCAGGTACTGTAGAGAACACATGAGACTCTCTCGTCTGGTTGCAGTTCTCCTGGTTGCGCTTGGCGCAGGACTCTCACAGGCTCAAGACGTTCCGTCCTACTCCTTCCATCGATCTGTTTCCGTATTCGCGGAATACTCCAACACCTCTAGCCACATCTTTCTCGGAGTGTCACAGGATCGCCGCCTCATGGCCCTTGGGCTTACCTTCTCGCAACGTCTTCTGCATACGCGCTATGCCGACTGGACCTACGCGCCAGAGGTCCGCCCCTTCACTCTTATCCAGGAGCCCGTCCTGACGCAGACCATTCTTTCGACCAGCTCCGGCTTCTCGCAGTCCTTGCCGACGGACCGCGCCTGCAAGGCTGGTGTCTATGTTGTTCCGACAGACCCCAACACCGGATCTCCTGGATATACCTACAGCCAAACCTGTAGCACCCGCTGGACCTATGCTGGAGGGATCAGCCCCCTCGGCCAACGCATCAATTTCGCGCCCCGCAGCCGGATCCAGCCCTTCGTCGTTGGCAACGCCGGTTTTCTCGTCTCGCCTCGCGATGTGCCTGTCAATAACTCCTCCCGCTTTAATTTCACCTTCGAATTCGGCGGAGGCTTCGAGTTCTTCCGCGACCATCATCATTCGTGGTCAGCGGAGTACAGGCTTCATCACCTGTCAAACGACTACACGGGTTACTACAATCCCGGCATTGACAGTCAAATCATAAAGCTCACTTGCTCATTGAGCAGGTGACTGTCGCCACGTAGCAGAAGAAATCGAGCTGGCAAAGGATTAACGGCCGGCTCAGAAATTTTCAATCATCCAGACGTTGCGATCGAAACTTCCGCCTGCTACCGCAAGTTGACGCCCGTCCGGAGAGTGAATTCCCCAGGTAGTACCGGACCCAGTTGCCTGCCAAAGAATACGTGCATCTCCAATCAAGTCCACATAGAGCAGCCTTGACGTCCTCGCGTTCGAGCTTGAGACGAAGAGTCCTCTGCCGTCAGCCGACCATTAAGCCCTCCCGATTTCTTTAAGACAACCACTCTCCAACACACTGGCCCTAGCGTTCGCCGTTACATTCATCGCCCTGAGATTCCGCAAATAACCATCCTTAACGTTCCACATACGCGCACCTTGCAATAATGGAAGTATGAAGAGGCGCATCATCAAGCAGTACGAGATCGTCCGCAAGATCGGCACGGGTGGCAGCGGCGTGGTCTATCTGGCCAATGACACCCTCCTCCAGCGCCCTGTCGTGCTCAAGCTCCTCAAACGCGGCAATCTCACCATCGAGCAAATGCGCGCCACGCAGCTCCGCGAGGCCCGGCTCGCCTCCGCCATCGACCACCCCAATGTCTGCGCCATCTACGACGTCGGCGAAGCCCCAGCCGAGTCCGGAGACAGCGAAGAAGCCTACATCGTCATGCAGTACATCCCTGGCAAGTCGCTGGACAAGATGATTTCCGAGGGCCCATCCAGCCTGCAGCTCGTCCTCTCCGCCGGCATTCAGATCGCCGAAGGCCTCTCCGCTGCGCACTCTCTCGGCATCTTCCACCGCGACCTCAAGCCTGCCAACGTCATGCTCACCGACGGCGGCCTTATCAAGATTCTCGACTTCGGTCTCGCCCGCCGTCTCGCCCTCGACCAGACTGACTTCGACCCATCCGGCCCAGCCACCAAGCGCGGCCTTCCGCCTCCCGGTGCCACCTACACGGCTCGCGGAGGCACCATCGCTTACATGGCCCCCGAGCAGTTTGTCACCGGACAGTCCAGCGTTCAGTCCGACATCTTCGCCTTCGGCCTCATCCTCTATGAACTCGCCACAGGCCGCCACCCCTTCCATCGTCCCGACGCGGCCGACTTCCAGTCCATCCGCGCCATCCAGTTCGCCGATCCACCATCCATCCGACAGATCGTTCCCGACCTCCCGGTCGAGCTTGAGAGTGTTATCCTTCGCTGCCTCGAAAAGCAGCCCTCCGCCCGCTTCGCCGCTGCGGCCGACGCCCGCGAGTCCCTCAAGACCATCATGCGCTCCATGCATCTCGACTCCGCGCTGATGCCCGGCGGCGAAGCGCTCCCGCTGCTGCCCACCCAGGGTCGTCTCCCGCTCGACACCCGCGAGGAAGAGAAGCGCACCACCGGCATCCTCTCCATGCTCGCCGAGCGCTTCCGTGAGCCCGGTGCCACCGCCGCCGGGAACCAGAAAAGTATCGTCGTACTCCCGTTCATCAACTTCGGCCCGGCCGACGTTGCCCCGCTCTACGGCTACGCTCTGGCCGACGCTATCGCCGCGCGCCTGGCGCGCATGCCCTCGCTCGTCGTCCGTCCTTCCAGCTCCATTCCAATCGGTGCGCAGCAGCTCGATCCTCTCAGCGTGGGCAAGAAGCTCCTCGTTAACTTCGTTCTGGCTGGAAACTTCCTGCGCTCAGAGCAGGGCTTCGACCTTAACTGGCAGCTCCTCGACGTCCCCAGCCAGAGCGTCCGCACCGGAGGCTCCATCAACGTCGCCTCCTTCGACCTCGTCAGCGTCCAGACTGAAATCTGCAACGAGGTCTTCAGCAGCCTGCAGGGCGTGGGCGATTTGCAGGTCGCCCATGAGAACAGCAATCACCGCGCCTCGTCCCTGGCACCCTCACTTGTCGAAGAACTCTCCGAGGAGTACCTCCAGGCCCGCGCCGTCCTCTCCTCCTTTATGAGCCGCACCGGCAGTCGCGACGACCTCGACCGCTCCCGCCAGCTCTTCGAGTCGGTTACCCGCCAGAACGAGAACTATGCCCCCGCCTGGACCGGCCTCGGCATCGCACACCTCCAGTACACTCGTCACGGACTCGGCGGCCAGATGCACCTGCTTGAGGCGCGCCGCGCCTTCGACAAAGCCCTGCAGCTTGATCCCGGCTCCGTCGAGGCCAATCTCTACCGCGTCTACATGCTTCTCTCGCGCGGCGAAAAAGAGTCGGCCCGCCACGGCATCGAGCACCTCCTTCAGACTGCCGGCAACGACTGGAATGTCCGTCTTGTCGCCGGCATGACCCTTCGCCTCGATGGCATGTACGAGGAGGCTCTTGAACAGTTCAATGCGTCGCTGCGCATGAATCCGTCGGACGCTCCGACGATCTACAACCATCGCGCCCGCGTCTATCAGTACCAGAACCAGCTTGAACTGGCCGCCGACGAGATCGAAAAGGGCCTCACTCTTGAGCCCCGCCAGCCCCTGTTGCGAATCTCCCTCGGCTACCAGCAGATGCGCGCTGGCGAGCCTGCCGCTGCCATCCAGACGCTCGAAAACGTTATTCGCGACGAGAAGTCCCTGCGGATCGTCTTCCCAACCATCGCACTCTGCTACGTTCAGCTCGGCGAGCGCGAAAAGGCTGCCACCTTCATCATCGATGAGACACTTGCTGCAGCCGAGGCCGACTCCGAGATGGCATACCGCCTCGCCACCTACTTCGCCCTTGACGGCGACGAGTCAGAGGCCCTCCACTGGCTCCGCCGCGCCATCTATCTCGGCAATGAGAACTACCCCTGGTTCTCAAAGAACCCTAACTGGCGCAAGCTCTCCGGCCACACCGATTTCGAACGCATCCTCGAAGATCTGAAGAAGAGCTACCGCCGCAACCAGAAAAACTGGAAGAGGCTTCTTGCTCAGGTCCGCGGCTAGGTAGTATCGACATATCCATGTCATGTAGGTCCATGATTTCTATAGAAAGTGTCATCCTGAGCGAGGTCGAAGGAATCTGCGGTTTGCCCCATGGCACCACAGATTTTCATGACCCCCACTAGGCCCTTAAGTCGATACAGCTTTGATCGCCGCTCGCCGCAAAGCAAAAGGGACGGGCCGAAGCCCATCCCCTCCAAATCGTAATCCGCAATCCCTTACTGGATTGGAGCTGTCTTCAAAGCCGGCCCCGCGCCACCATTCATGGAAACAGCGCCCGTCGTGCTCGCATGCAGCGGAGTCAACTCCATCGGCTCCGTCAAACTGAACACCAGCCGCACATCCTTCTGCAAAGTAGCCTGGTGGTCCGACTTCAGCAACATAACTGTACTCGCTCCTGCGCCCAGGCCAGCGCCAACCAGTGCTCCAACTCCGCCGGCGACCAACATTCCTGCAGCCGCACCGCCACCCGTCGCCAGCGAAACCACAGCCAGCGACTTCTTGGCATGGTTGCGCCGCTTCAGCGTGCCTTCATCGTCCACATTGAAATCGCTGATGCTCGCATCGGTCAGCTGCGCGTGCAGAACGTACTCGGTGCCATCGGGGAGCGTCACATTCCGAGGCTCCAGGTGCAGCGCTGCCGCGCCTGAAATGCTACGTCCACTGCGGACCTCGGTCACCTGCCCATTCAGAATCGAGCCAATCGGGACAATGACGCGCCCATCCTTCTCGAGCGGCTGCATCACCTCGGCAGAGAACTTCGACCCCTGCGTGGTCGTCGCAGTCGAGAGGTCCTGCAGCATACGGACGTGCAGCAGCGTCCCTTCGCGCAGCTCATTTGCTCCCTCCGGCACGCTGGTCACAATCTCCGCATCCGGGTCGAGCGGCTTCGCGGTCGCAGCCGCCTGCGCTGTAGACGCGGCCCCCGGAGCTTTGTACGGCACATACGACCCGTAAACCTCACCGGTCGTCGCTGCCGGCGACTGTGTGGCGGCCGAGGGCTTAGCCGCGGTCAGTGGTCTTCTGCCTGATGCAGCAGGCAGCGGCGGCGTCTGTACGCTGTCGTCGTTCGACGTGATCGCCGCAGCATCCGGGTTCGAAACCCCCGTGCGTGCCGACTGGGCTGCAGCGGGTAACGTGGCGAGAACAAGTGCGGCTGTCGTGATCGATTTCTTCATGGCTACAATCCTCGGGTACAGTCTCTGCGCCTGCGATTGATGGGCAAATCCTTGCATCAATTGAGACGCCTTTCCCTGATTAAAAGGTTAGAATCTCCAAAATATTCCTGCGACAAATTCAGCAGCAGGGAATCGACCCTGCTACTACACGGCGAAGCACTCTCTCCCGCGCCCTGGCTCCCCTGCCGTCCGGACAGGATCCCTTCGCCCTTTGCTAGAATCCAAAAGGTGAAATCCTCCGGTGAACCTCTGGTGCAGTCCATCGTTGCCTCGGGAGGCCGGTCTGTTCCTGTCGACCGCCGCCCTAAGCTCAACGAACGCCTCATGCACCGCGTCGTCGCATCACGTTCCGTCTCAACACCAGAAAACAGGAGCAACATGACCGAGATCGTCTCTATCCACGCGCGCGAAATCCTCGACTCTCGCGGAAACCCCACCGTCGAAGCCGACGTCGTCCTCGAAGGAGGAGCACGCGGCCGCGCCGCCGTTCCCAGCGGGGCCTCGACCGGCGAGCACGAGGCCGTCGAACTCCGTGATGGAGACAAGTCCCACTACCTCGGCAAGGGCGTGCTCAACGCCGTGGAGAACGTCGAGTCCATCCTCGCGCCCGAACTCACGGGCATGGACGCCGCCAACCAGCGCCTCATCGACGCCACCATGATCTCGCTCGATGGCACCGAGAACAAGGGCAAGATCGGAGCCAACGCCATTCTCGCCGTCTCCATGGCCGTCGCCCGCGCCTCTGCGGAGGCCCTCAAGCTCCCGCTGTACCGTTATCTCGGCGGCGTCAACGCCCGCGTTCTACCCACGCCCATGATGAACATCATCAACGGCGGCTCCCACGCCGACTCCAACGTCGACTTCCAGGAGTTCATGGTCATGCCCGTCGGCGCGGAGAGCTTCTCGGATGCATTGCGCTGGGGAACTGAAACCTTCCACACGCTGAAAGGCGTTCTGAAGAAGAAGGGCTACTCGACCGCCGTGGGCGACGAAGGCGGCTTTGCTCCTAACCTCAAGTCCAATGCCGAGGCCATCGAGCTCATTCTCGAAGCAATTGAGCTGGCCGGCTACAAAGCAGGCGAGGACATCTCCATCGCCCTCGACCCCGCCTCCAGCGAGTTTTTCAACAAGGAGACCGGCAAGTACGTCTTCAAGAAGTCCGACAAGTCCGAGAAGACCTCCGCCGAGATGGTCGCCTTCTGGGACTCCTGGGTCCGCCAGTACCCCATCGTCAGCATCGAAGACGGCCTCGACGAAGACGATTGGGACGGCTGGAAGCTCCTCACCAGGCAGATCGGCGACTTCGTCCAGCTCGTCGGCGACGATCTCTTCGTCACCAACACTGAGCGACTTCAGCGGGGAATCGACGAGAACGTCGGCAACTCCATCCTGATCAAGGTCAACCAGATCGGTACGATTTCTGAGACCCTCGACGCAATCGAACTCGCCCGCCGCTATGGCTACACGTCGATCATCAGCCATCGTTCCGGCGAGACTGAGGACACCTTCATCGCCGATCTCGCGGTAGGCACCAACGCCGGCCAGATCAAGACCGGCTCGGCCTCCCGCACCGACCGGATCGCCAAGTACAACCAGCTCCTGCGCATTGAAGAAGAGCTTGGTCAGTCCGCCGAATTCTTCGGCATCGAATCCGTCAACTTCGGCGAGTAGCCGCTGGAAGCCTGCCACCGATGACCTACATAGCCGACGCCAAACGATACATCGATGCGCCATTTCGGCGGTGTGGACGATCAGGGATCGTCCTGCCGCCGATATCCCTCGGCCTCTGGCAGAACTTCGGCGGCGCCGACGTCTTCGAGACCGCCCGCGCCATGGTCTGCCGCGCCTTCGACCGTGGCGTCACCCACTTCGACCTCGCCAACAACTACGGTCCACCGTACGGCTCAGCCGAAGAGAACTTCGGCCAAATCCTGCGCAAGGACCTGCGTCCCTACCGCAACGAGCTCATCGTCTCCACTAAGGCAGGGTGGGACATGTGGCCCGGCCCCTACGGTATCGGAGGATCGCGCAAGTACCTCCTCGCCTCGCTCGACGACAGCCTCCGGCGCATGGGCCTCGACTATGTCGACATCTTCTACTCCCACCGTCCCTCGATGGATGTCCCGCTCGAAGAGACCATGGGAGCGCTCGCGCAAGCCGTGCGCCAGGGAAAGGCCCTGTACGTCGGCATCTCCTCCTACAGTCCCGAACGCACCAGGCAAGCCGCCGAGATCCTGCGCAGCGAAGGCGTGCCTCTGCTCATCCATCAGCCGTCCTACTCGCTGCTCAACCGCTGGATCGAAAAAGACCTCCTCGCCACACTAGAAGAACTCGGCGCGGGCTGTATCGCATTCTCTCCGCTCGCCCAGGGGCTCCTCACCGACAGATACCTCAAAGGCGTGCCGCAGGACTCACGCGCCGCCGTCGGAGGCTCCTTCCTGAAGTCCTTCCTCAACGAGCAGAATCTCGACCGCGTTCGCGGACTCAATGAAATCGCCCGCGGCCGCGGACAGACACTGGCCCAGATGGCCATCGCATGGGTGCTGAGAGACGCGCGCGTTACCTCGGCGCTCATCGGCGCGCGCAACGTCGAGCAGCTCGACAACTCGCTCGCTTCCGTTACGAAGCTCCAGTTCACCAGCGACGAGTTGAACGCGATCGACCGCTACGCCCTCGAAGCTGGAATCGATCTCTGGAAGGAAGCCCGCGAAGGAACGGGGTGAGCGCGCTAACGCCGGCCAGATCAAGACCGGCTCGGCCCCCCCGCACCGACCGCATCGCCAAGTACAACCAGCTCCTCCGCATCGAAGAAGATCTGAGCCAGTCCGCCGAGTTTCTCGGCATCGAGTCCATCAACTTCGGCGAGTAGTCACGACCGGTGCCCTACGATCACTCAGCCCGCGGAGGGAGTGATCGTGGGGGAACTCAGTCCTGCCACTCAGCACGCCTCCCGTTTTTTACAATTTCTGACTCCGCCGCTACCTCCGAAACATCCGAATCGGCATCAAACCCAGCAAACCCAGACTTTCCAAAGGAGTGGTCTATGCAGCTAGGAATGATAGGTCTCGGCAGAATGGGCGCCAACATGGTACGCCGTCTCGCAGCCCACGGTCACGAGTGCGTCGTCTACGACCGCTCCAAGCAGGCCGTCGCAGATCTCGCCAAAGAGAAGGGAGTCACCGGCGCATCCTCCATCGAGGACACGATCGGCAAACTCGCCCCCCCACGCCCCATCTGGCTCATGATCCCCGCCGGCGTGGTCGAGCAGACGATCGCGCAGATCGCCCCCCGCCTCCAGTCGGACGACATCCTCGTCGACGGCGGCAACTCCTATTACATCGATGACATTCGCCGCGCCAAAGACCTCGCTGACAAAGGCATCCACTACGTCGACGTAGGCACCAGCGGCGGCGTCTGGGGACTCGAGCGCGGCTACTGCATGATGATCGGCGGCCCTGACACTGCCGTCCAGCGCCTCGACCCAATCTTCAAAGCCATCGCGCCCGGCGTCGGAGACATTCCTCGAACCCCCGGCTGGGACAAACTCGGCAGCACCGCAGAGCAGGGCTATCTCCACTGCGGCGCAAGCGGAGCCGGACACTTCGTCAAGATGGTGCACAACGGAATCGAGTACGGCATGATGGCCGCCTACGCCGAAGGCCTGGGCGTCCTCAAAGGCGCCAACATCGGCAAGCACACCGCCGAAATCGACGCCGAAACCACCCCTCTGCGCGACCCCGAGCACTACCAGTACGACTTCAACCTCCCCGCCGTCGCCGAAGTCTGGCGTCGCGGTTCCGTCATCGCCTCGTGGCTGCTTGACCTCACCGCGTCCGCACTCGTCGAAGACGGCGAGCTCTCCAAATTCAGCGGCCGCGTCTCCGACTCCGGTGAAGGCCGCTGGACCGTCAGAGCGGGAATCGACGAAGGCGTACCCACTCCCGTCCTTACGACCGCACTCTACGAGCGCTTCAGCTCGCGCGGCGACGCCGATTTCTCCAACAAACTTCTCTCTGCCATGCGCTACGAGTTTGGCGGCCACCTGGAAAAGCCTGCCGCGAAATAGGTTGCATCAAGACGAGAAGGTTTTGCGGGAACACGGTGTGGCACTGCAGCCCGTCTGTTCGCAGACTGGCTGCACTCATCTCAACTTTCATCATGCGTCTTACTCCCCACGACCGCCTCTTCGTCCTCACCGGAGCCGGCATCTCCGCCGAGAGCGGCCTCGCCACCTTTCGCGGATCCGGAGGCCTTTGGAACGGCTACCGCGTTGAAGAGGTCGCTACGCCCGAGGCCTGGCAGGCCGACCCTTTACTCGTCTGGCGCTTCTATTCCATGCGCCGCCGCGACGCTCTCGCCGTTGTACCGAACGCCGCCCACATGGCCCTCGCCCACATCGAGCAGGAGCTAGGCGACCGCTTTTATCTCTGCACCCAGAACGTCGACGATCTCCACGAGCGCGCCAGCTCTTGCCGGATTCACCATATGCACGGAAGCCTGTTCCAGTCACGATGCATCCGCTGCAACCTGCCCTTCGCCGACCACTCCCTCTACGAGACCGCCGCAACCCTGCCGAAATGCAAAGCCTGTGGCTTACCCGTCCGACCGCACATCGTCTGGTTTGGTGAGATCCCATTGGACATGGACGCTATCTACAGTGAACTCGACCGCGCCACCGTCCTTCTCGTCGTCGGCACCTCAGGCTCCGTCTATCCCGCCGCGGGCTTCGTCCACATTGCCCGGCAGCGCGGCATCCGAACCATCTACATCGGCCCTGAAGAGCCACTTAACGCCGAAGCCTTTGACGAAGTAATCCTCGGGACAGCCACCGAAGCGCTCCCCCCAATCAGCACACGGATCATTCCCACCGGGCGGCCATGAGCATCACGGAGCCACGCACGCACATCGCATCCATCTCTGCCATCGTTCGACACCGCCGCTCAGGCCGCAGCCAGTTCCCGCTCGATCGCAGTCTTGACCGGTTTTGCCGGCGGGAAGTTCTTCCACTCGCCCATGCAGCGGCTCAAAAGCGCCGCTGCGCATCCTTCTCCGCAAAGAACGACGATCTCCTCGTTGCGAGCCAATGCAGCGTCCCAGGGCATGAACTCAATCCCGAAAGGCGTCACTCTGGCCAACACCCAATGATTGCTTGTCTTCTTCTGCACCCCGCACACACACGTAAAGAGGGAAGTCGCCGCCATATTTTCTCCTTTTTTACCGCTCGCGATGTCGCCGGCATTGTGTGCTACGTCTTGCATAGTAGCAAGCAGCGTGCCAATCTCGAGGGAAATCTGTAAATACCATTCATTTCAATACCGTCCTCCTCGATGCCGGCCCCCTCTCTGCATCGGAAACACTCCCATAGCACTGAAAGTGGAAATGGTTTTCCTATCAGGTGCACTAACATACACCTCCACATTTGGCCTTGCGTCCAGCCGCTCGAACCGGTAAACGAATCATTGGAGACGACTCGACGATGCGAGCTTCCGAGTGGATGCAGACCGCCTTTCCAGCGTTGCTCGCCCTGGCTGCTTGGACCACCAGCCTCACTCCGCGCCTGCTCCCCCGGCGAAACCAGTGGATCGTCACCGCCCTCGCCGCTGCTGCCATCCTGACCGTGGCCCTTGCCCGTCACATCGCTACCGTCCTGCCCGCCGACGACGCTTCGATCCTGCGCGACTGGCTCACCGTTGCACTCTTCCTCGTGCCGTACTGGCAGACTGGCCAGTTCTTCCTCGGGCCAAACCCCAAAATTCAAGATCGCCTTCTCGCCTTCGACTGGTGGCTGTTGCCCGGAATCGCCGCCAAATCAGGCACAGAACGAACCCCGATCGGTTTCTTCCTCGAGATGGCCTACCTCTCCTGCTACCCCCTCGTGCCGCTAGGCCTGCTAGCCGTCTACGCCGCCGGCCTCCGCAGCCAGGTCGCAGGCTTCTGGCTCGTCGTTCTGGTCTCGACCTACCTCTGCTACGCCGTCACCCCTTTCGTGCCCGCCTACCCCCCGCGCACGCTCATCGATCCAGCCGCCACCACAACCCCGTCAGACAGCGCCAACAAAGGACGAGTCTTCAACCGCTGGATTCTCAAGCACGGCAGCATCCACGCCATCTCCTTCCCCAGCGCGCACGTAGCCTCGGCCTTTGCCATCGCGTTATTTCTGCTTCGCTACTCGCCGCCCTTCGGCATCATCTTTCTGGCCATAGCGATCTCAATCTCGCTTGGCGCCATCATCGGCCGGTACCACTACGCTCTGGACGTTCTCCTCGGAGCCGCCACTGCGCTGACTGTCTTCCTGGCCAGCTTCAGATACACATAGAGTAGAAACAGGTATTCAAGAACAGAGCTGGAGAACAATCATCATGAAACGGAAGTGGAACAGCGTCACAATCATCGCGGCCTTGCTCGGGGCAACTCTTAGCACCGCGAAGGTATCTGCCCAGCAGCAAAAGGACGCGCAATTACTGCGTGTGCGTGAAGCCGTCTGGCGCTCATGGTTCGCAGACGACACCAAGACCCTCGAAAAACTAGTGCCGCCCGGAACCATCGTCATCAGTGCTGGTGACAAGGAGTGGAAGAACCAGGCTGAAGTCTTTCGTGCTGCCGCTGAATTTCACGCCAAGGGAGGAAAGCTCATCCGGCTCGAATTCCCCCGCACCGAAGTTCAGCACTTCGGAGATGTCGCGATCATCTACAGCAAATATCTCGTAGAGACTGAGCAGGAGGGCAAGCGCTCAGCCATCTCCGGGCGAGCCACCGAAGTCTTCGTGCTGCGCAACGGCCAGTGGACAAATCCCGGCTGGCACACCGACGCGGAAAAATGATCCAAGCCAATGCTCGGATGCCCATCCTTCGCAGTCGTATCGCGAAGGGTGGGATCGCAAACCCGCCAGACTCACCAAGTCCACTCGCGTCCTGACTTGTAATCGCACGCAACGCCATCCACTGCTATCCTTTCCCCACAGATGTCCTCCGCGGCCAAACCCACCCGCAGTCCCTCCGTCGCCGGAGCCACCACCGCCCTCATCCTTCTTACCGCCCTCAACTTCGTCAACTACATCGACCGCTACATCCTTCCCGGCGTACAGGAGCAGATCAAAGGCGAGTTCCGCCTCTCCGACCAGCAGATCGGCTCACTCACCCTCTGGTTCATGGTCGCCTACATGGCCACCTCGCCCATCACCGGTTGGCTGGGCGACCGATTCCCGCGCAAGCCCATGATCGTCATCGCCGCGCTCTTCTGGAGCGGCATCAACTTCTTCACCGCCTCGGTCCACTCCTACGACTCGCTCAACCTGCGCCACGCCGCCCTCGGCATCGGCGAAGCCAGCTTCGGAGTCTTCGCCCCAGCGCTGCTCGCCGACTTCTACCCCAAAGATCAGCGCAACCGTGTCCTCACCATCTTTAATGTCGCCATCCCCGTAGGAGCTGCGCTCGGCTACCTCGTAGGAGGCACCGTCGGGGAACACCATGGTTGGCGCATGTCCTTCATCGTCTCCGCCATCCCCGGAGTCATCCTCGCGCTGCTAATCCTCTTCTTCATGAAGGAGCCCGCTCGTGGAGACAAAGGTCACGATGAACTAAGAAGTAACGCACGCGCTGAAGCGGAGGCGTATTCCGGACCGCTACTACGTTGGATTGTTTACGTCCTGGCTTATCTAAAACAGCTGAAGATTAATCTCGGTAAGCCCGCATACCTGGCCTCCATCCTCGGCTACGCGGCCGTCACATTCTCGCTCGGAGGAATCTCCTGGTGGATGCCGTCCTTCCTCCAGCGCGTAGGCGGCCGTTCACAATCCAACGCCGCCTTCCTCATGGGAGCCATCACCGTGGTCACCGGCCTGCTCGGCACCGTCACCGGAGGCGTCATCGCCCAGCGCTGGTCACGAAAGACGTCGAAAGCCCTTTACCTCGTCCCAGCCATCAGCGCCGCCCTCGCCGTCCCACCCGCCTTGGTCTGCTTCTTCGGCCCGAAGTCTCTGACCATCCCCTCACTTGCTCTTGCCGTCTTCCTCATCTTCCTTGGCACGGGCCCCGTGAACGCCGCCACTGTAAACGCGGTTCGTCCTGAGATCCGCGCGACAGCCCTCGCCGGTCAGCTCTTCATCATCCACGCCCTCGGCGACGCCATCTCGCCCCGCATCATCGGAGTCGTCAGCGACCGCTCCACCCTCAACCTCGGCCTCGGCTCCACGCTAATCACCCTCGTGCTCGCCGCCATCATATTCTCCCTCGGCTCCCGCTACGCGCCGCCGCTCCACGCGGAAGAGCCGGTCGCAGCATGACCGCCCTCAAACTCCTCGCCTGGCTCATCTCTCTAGCCTGGTTCTGGAAGGCGATCACTGCGGCTCGCGGCCTTCGCCGCATTCCCAACCTCCTCGACCCGCAGTTCGACCTCGCCCCAACCGGCAATCCTTCCATCACGGTCATCGTCCCCGCAAGGAACGAGGCTGAAGCACTCCCTGCAAGCCTGACCTCACTCCTCCAACAGGACTACCCCAACCTGCACATCCTCGCCGTAGACGACCGCTCCACCGACGCCACCGCCGTCATCATCGACACTCTCGCCGCCCAGCACTCCGACAAGCTCACGGCCCTCCACATCACCGAACTCCCCGCCGGCTGGCTCGGCAAGACCCACGCCATGGCCCTCGCCGCGCGCCATGCCATCGCCATTCACCAGCCCGCCTACCTCCTCTTCACCGACGCCGACATCCTCTTTGAGCCGCAGGCCATCCGAAGATCGTTAGTTCAGGCGGTGGCCACACAGGCTGACCACTTCGTCACCTTCCCCACGCCCATCCTCAAAACCGCAGGCGAGGGAATGTTGCTAGGCTACCTCGGAGTCATGGGCCTCTGGGCCACGCGTCCCTGGCTTGCCTCCGACCCCAAAGCCCAGCGCGACTCCATCGGCATTGGAGCCTTCAACCTGCTCCGCACGCCCGCCTATCAACAGCTAGGCGGCTTCGACGATCTTCGCATGGAGATCCTCGAAGACCTCTTCCTCGCCCGCCGCGTCAAACTCGCCGGCCTTCGCCAGCGAGTCGCCATTGCTCCTGGAATGGTAAGCGTCCACTGGGCCTCTGGCGCCCTCGGTGTCGTCAATGTCATGACGAAGAATCTCTTCGCTGTCTTTCGCTTCCGAATCACGCTCGTCCTGCTCGCCGTCCTCTGGCTCACACTCTTTTGCATCGGACCGATAGCCTTTCTGGCGCTGCCACAAACCCGCATAGCGGCCATCATCGCCCTGGCCTCCATCGCGACGCTCTACGTCGTCTCGAGCCGCCACTCCCGCATCTCGCCCTGGTATGCCGCGCTCTTTCCCGCCGGAGCCACACTCTTCCTTTACTCGCTCCTCCGCTCCGCGGTCAAAACGGTGCGAGATGGAGGAGTCACATGGCGAGGAACTTTCTACTCGCTTGCCGAGCTCCGCAAAAACATGACGCCTCTCCGTTAGGAGAGGCGTCATTGAATCCATTCATTCACAGCAGGACTAAGCTTCGACCAGCACCCGCCCATACCGCTTCTCGACGTACTCGTTCAGAATCTCCTGAAACTCCTCGACGATCCTGTCACCCTTCAGCGTCGTGTAGAGCTTGCCGTCCACATACACCGGAGCCTTCGGTTCCTCAAACGTCCCCGGCAGCGAGATCCCGATATTCGCGTGCTTCGACTCGCCCGGCCCATTCACGATGCAACCCATCACCGCGAGCTTCAGCTCTTCAACTCCCGGATAATGCTTCTTCCACTCCGGCATCTGTTCGACGAGATAGCCCTGAATCCGCTCCGCCAACTCCTGGAAGTAGGTCGAGGTCGTACGCCCGCAGCCGGGACAACTCGTCACCTGCGGCATGAAGCTGCGAATCCCCAGCGACTGCAGAATCTGCTGCCCGCAGCGGACCTCCTCCGAGCGGTCGCCTCCCGGAGTCGGCGTCAGGCTCACGCGGATCGTGTCGCCAATTCCCGAGAGCAACAGGGGAGCCAGACCTGAAGCCGAGGCCACGATGCCCTTCATTCCCATGCCGGCCTCAGTCAGGCCAAGGTGCAGCGCATAGTCGCAACGCCGCGCCAGCTCAGTGTAGACATCAATCAGATCCCGAACCCCGGAGACCTTCGCGCTCAGCACAATCTGGTCGCGCCGCAGTCCATACCGCTCCGCAGCCGCCGCGTTGTCGAGCGCGGAGACCACCATCGCCTCCATCATCACGTCGCGCGCAGGCTTCGGATCGGCGGCCTTCGAATTCTCATCCATCATTTTGGTCAGCAGTGCCTGGTCGAGCGAACCCCAGTTCACTCCAATCCGCACCGGCTTCTGGTGCTTCACCGCAACCTCGACCATCGTCCGGAAGTTGTCATCGTCCTTGCGCCCGATCGACACATTGCCCGGATTGATCCTGTACTTCGCCAGCGCCTTCGCCGTATCGGGATATTTGCTGAGCAACAGATGCCCGTTGTAGTGGAAGTCCCCGATGATCGGCGTCTTCCACCCCTTCTTTGCGATCCCTTCCACAATGTAGGGAACCGCTTTGGCTGCGTCGTCGTTGTTGACGGTTACGCGAACCATCTCCGACCCGGCGCGCGCCAGCGCCGCAATCTGCTGGACCGTGCTTTCGACATCCGCCGTGTCGGTGTTGGTCATGGACTGCACCACAACCGGTGCATCCGAACCCACGTGAACCCCGCCAATGTTGACCGTTACCGCACGACGACGCTGTATCTCAGGCATAAACTCTCCACCCTCAAGTTTACCATCCGGCCGTCGGTAAGCCTCGCGATACACTAACGTAGAAGGCCCGGTAGCTCAGTTGCATAGAGCAGCGCACTCCTAACGCGAAGGTCGCAGGTTGGACTCCTGCCCGGGCCACCATAAGCCACAAATCTACATAGCTCGGTATCCGTCAGGACTCCTGCCCGGGCCACCAAGAAATGCCAGCATAAACATTTGAGCATCTATAGCATTTGGCTGGTTTAGGGTGAACTGACCAAATGGCACCCTCGATAACGTCGGATTGCAGGTTCGGGCGAACAGGGAGTACTATGCAGGCCGAGCTACTCTCCTCTACTGATTATGTCTGCAAGAAGCAGACCCTCCTCCGACTGAACCCACTTCGAAGAAAGAGAAAGGAGAGCTTACGGGCTAACAACGGCGTCTTCTACCCGGCCAAGCGTACGGGCTTATCTTCTGTTTCTGTTCAACTCAACTAAGAGGGTAAAAATCATGGCCAGCGAAAATCTCGATGGACCAGCGCAACGGCGGATCGGGCTGAGAACAATGCCTTTTTCCCTTCGCCCTATTCTCTAAGCCATACACATCGCCTCAATCCAATTTGAGTGGAGCGGACTACCCGAACCCATCCCGTGAAGGTGTTCCCCCCCTACACGATGTCCAGTTATCCGCTACGTCGGTTATTCAGGCAAATAGGACACACGGGACATTCGCTGAAAGTCCATGATGCCCGCTCAAGCAAATAAAGGAACTTGGGACGATCCTGCCGCTAAGGGCAAAGGACTGGCGTCGCTGATCTTTCAGCACTCGTTAGCGATCTCATTGCAAAAGACTGACAAGATCACTGCATACGGCAATTACTTCAGTCCCAAATGATTTGGCAATCTGAACAGCGAAAGGTACCGACACCACCAGATGCGCCATTGATCAGAACTTGCTGGCTGCACCGGCCCTGACCTAATCCCGAAGACCCTGAAGGGCACTGATTGCCGCCACAAACACTGCTGCTGCCTCTGCGAAGGATAGGCTGGCCGGCATTGGCGTAAGGAGCCCTGAAATGTAAGGGTTTTCCCTAGTATCGATTCTCTTCGTCATGAGGTAGACTCCCTCACGATCACAAACTTGCGATTCCGGGAGGAGCGGAAACGCGACGCGAGCCAGGCGGAAGGTGGACACGCTCTGGGGGTCTCAAGGGATTCCCGGAAGAGTGGAAGACGGAGGGAAGTTTCCCATGAATCCGAAGCCAGAAACATTCGCAGCAGGACTTCGACGTTTGATGGCAGTCCTCTGCGTCATCGTTATCGTGCCAGGTGACGCAGTGGCGAGGTTGCAGTCCCCCCCTCCGCAGAAAGCGGCGTCGACGACATCGCCGGCCCCGGCTACTAAGATTCCTCCGGACCAATTGGATGCACTTGTCGCACCGATTGCTCTCTTTCCAGATCCGATGTTGGCCCAAACCCTTGCCGCCTCCACGTATCCGCTTGAGATTATTCAACTCCAACAGTGGCTTGCGAAGAATCCGGGGCTGAAAGATAAAGCCCTTGCTGATGCTGTGGCCAAGCAGACCTGGGACCCAAGCATTCAGGCCTTGGCTGGACTGCCCGACTTAGTCAAGCGCCTTGGAGACGATATCCAGTGGACAACTGATCTCGGCAACGCGTTTCTGGCGCAGCAAAACGATGTGATGGATGCCGTCCAGCGCATGCGTAAGAAGGCCGAGGGTACTGGCAATTTGAAGTCGACTGAACAGCAAAAAGTAGAGACCAAGGTTATCGAAAACAAGAGCACGATCATCATCGAACAGGCGAATCCTCAAGTGGTGTACGTGCCTTCTTACGATCCAGTCGTGGTGTATGGACCACCGGTGTACCCCTATCCTCCTATTTACTACCCGCCTCCGGGATACTATGCGGCTGGGTTGGCGATCTCTTTCGGCGTCGGCGTTGCCATGGGCGCAATGTGGGGCGGCGGTTGGGGGTGGGGCTGCGGATGGGGCGGCAACAATGACATCACTATCAACAACAACAATAATTTCAACCGCAACACCAACGTTGGCGGCGGCAACCGAGCTTCCCAACTACCAGCTCGCGGTGGTGCTGGAGGCGTCGGAGGTGTAGGGGGTGCGGGTGGCGTCGGCGGTGTTGGTGGTGCTGGCCGTCCCGGTGGCGTCGGCGGGGCCGGTGGTGCCGGTGGCGTCGGCGGTGTTGGCGGCGTTGGTGGTGCAGGCCGTCCGTCGCAACTACCTTCCGGCGGCAATACCTGGCAGCACAACCCACAACATCGCGGCGGCGCGCCATACGGAGATCGCACAACAGCGGACCGTTTTGGCGGTTCGGCTCGCGGGGACTCGCTTGCCAATCGTCAGGCTAGCGCGAGGCAACAGGTTGGCCGTCAGGGAGGCAATCTTGCCAGTGCCAATCGCGGCGGACAAGGTCTCGGTGGCGGCAATCGCGCCGGTGGAGCAGGTGTAGGTGACCGTGGAGGCCCTGGTGGAGGCAATCGCGCGGGAGGAGCTGGTTTCGGCGACCGGGGGACAGGAGGCGGCGGAGCGGATCGTATGGGAAGCCGCGATCTCTCGCGCAGCAGCGGCGGAAACCGCTCCTCCTTCGACGGTGGTTCCAGAGGATTCAGCGGATCTAGCGCGCGCGCGAGCAGCAGCCGTGGCGGCTCCAGTATGGGATCTCGCGGCGGCGGCGGTGGTCGTGGTGGCGGGCGGCGGAGGTAAGCATGAAGGCCGATGATAGGAGCGCTGAGATGAAATCAACATCTACGAATGGAAAACTCCCCCGACCTGGCTTGGTTGTCGGCATCGTGGTCTCGGCATGTCTCTCCATGCCTGTCTCTTTTGCGGCTCAGCAGACCCCTGCCAAGACCACTCCGACTGCTGCCACCGGCGTTCCTGCGGGAGTGAAAACCTTTGACACCCCGCAGCAGGCTGCCGATGCTCTGGTCGGCGCCGCGGGGCAGTTCGATGAGGCTGCGCTCGCTCAGATCTTTGGCCCCGATGGAGAAGACATCGTTTTCACCGGAGAAATCGCGCAGGACCGCCAGCGTGCCGCCGATTTCGCCGAGGAAGCCCACGAAAAAAAGAGCGTCTCTGTGGACCCAAAGAACGGGCAACGAGCATTTCTTCTCGTGGGCAAAGAGGACTGGCCATTTCCTGTACCGATTGCGAAGAAAGGCAGCAAATGGTTCTTCGATAGCAAGGCGGGCAGGCAGGAACTTCTGAACCGTCGCATCGGCGATAATGAGCTCGACGCCATTGAAATCTGTCACGGCTACGTGGAGGCGCAGGACGAATACGCCCTCCAAAAGCGCGAAGGGTACGACGTGAATCAGTATGCGCAGCGTATTATCAGCACCCCCGGCAAACAGGACGGATTAACATGGCGAAACCCCGATGGCACTCCGGGAGGTCCAATAGGTGAAAAAATCGCGGAAGCAATCGCGCAGGGCTACAGCAGCAAAGAGGAGCCTTATCACGGATATTTCTTCAAGGTGCTAAAGGGCCAGGGCCCCGCCGCTCCCTTGGGAGAACTGGACTACGTAATCAAAGGGGCTATGATCGGTGGCTTCGCGCTGGTCGCCGCGCCGGCTGAATATGGCATCACGGGGGTGAAAACCTTCATTGTCAGCAACGATGGCGTCGTCTACGAAAAGGATTTCGGCCCCACCACAATGGACGAATTCAAAAGGATGGAGCGCTTCAATCCGGATAAAACCTGGACTCCAGTGGAAGAAGACTAGAAAAAGGTCAGGAACGATTTGCAGTCGGTGACCAAGAGACTCACTAGGGATTTTCCTGGTTTCGCTCCTTTCGTTGGCTCCACGTAGCTTTCTGTCTATCGGAACGACCGCACAATGGTCCCAAATTACTCGCCGCGAGCATGGGTGTTTTCCCACGCTCGCACTTTGGGTCGCGCTTCGTCGAAAAGACGCGCGAAGTTTCCTTTGCGCACCTTCTCGCTGGCCTCTGGGCTAAGCAGATTCCACAAGGGCTCATACTGGTAGAAGATCTTCAAGTAGCTCTGCTGGCTAGTGGGTGCCACTTCGTCAGTGCCGAATAGAAAGCGATCCGGGAAGCGATTGATTAAATCCGCAGTGATCTTTGTCGCTTCAGGGCTCGCAACAACGTACTTGGCTACCTCGTCCCACGAGATGTCGAAATAGACATTCTTCAACGTGGGATCGCTGAGGATGACCGCAAGATTGGCTGCATGATCTTTTATCGGTCGAACGATGCGTCCCAGACCCGTGTGCGCCCAGATGATCGTCGTGTCAGGGTGCCGCTTCAAAAGAGCTTTCATCTGGTCCAGATACGCCGGCGGCGCGCCTTGCTTCGGGAATGGAACATCCATGTCGTTGTGAATGATAACGACCAGCCCAACCTCCGCAGCGAAGTCGAGAACCTTGTCCAGCGCACGGTTTTGAAGATCCGCTGTCTCTCCTGCAATCTTGGACGAGACAAACTCCTTATGAATCGTGAACTCCCCGATGCCTGAGAACACACCCGGAAACGTTTGAAGCACTCGCCGAATATGATCCGCAGCGTACATATCGGTCGGGTTGAAGCCCGTAATCATCGGTTCAAACCGCGCCTGCTCTTCCTTGGTAAGTGATCGGTATGCCATCGCGATGTACGCATCCGTGAACGAGTAGTAGTAGAGCGGCGAATCGGTCTGCAAGTAGTAGGTGGGAGCAGAGTCACCCGAGTTCGCGTACGACCATTGCTGCTGCAGCGGGATTCCGAACAGTGCAACCCGTCCCACCTTGTTGCCCATGATCCTCACAAAGTCGTGGAGATCTGTGCCCTCCTGAATGTAGTTCGTCAGGTGGAAGTGGGCATCATTAACGTCAGGCTGTTCGGAAGGACGGGACTGTGCGATTACGGGACTGCAACACAGCCCCAAGGACGCACTCAGGCCCAAAGCGAAAGCGAACTGGACTATTCTGTAACGCAAACAGTCAGAAGCGCTTTTCATGGAGGTTTTCTCCTCTTTAAGATGTCAGTAGAGGGCGGTCATGCCGAAGCTGAATACTTGTCCGGTGAGCTGCCCTGTATAGAAGCCGAAGGTGCTGCTGACGGGAGAGTGGTCGACGTTAATCAACTGCACGTTGAGGCGGAGGTTGCGTGTGTTCCAGGGATAGTAGTTAGTGCCAACGATGAACTCTTTGGGGTCGTGTCCGTATTTGGTGAAGATGTAGGAGGTGGCGCCGTAGAGCTCGAGCCTATTCTGGATGACCATGTCTGAGAGCTGGACGTAGAACCCTGTATCGCGGATGTCGCTCATGGGCAGCGGCCCGGTGGCCTTGAAATGATCGAGCCAGCGGCTGTAACCCTCGCCCTGAAGCCAGAAGCCGTGGTACTTCATTCCGGCGGAGGCGGTGAGGAGTTTGTAGTGGACGTCCGTCACGGTGACGTTGTTGGCGAAGGTGTTGGGGTCGAATACGTTGAGGCTGTCGCCGATGCGCAGGGTGGTGTTGGTGGTTGCGGAGCCGAGTGCGGCCTGGCGATCCTCGGGGCTGTAGGTGTAGGCGAGGTTGAAGCGGGTGGCGACTTTCTCGTGGTTTTCGTAGTCTCCGAAGGCGCCGCGAGGACCGAACTCCTTTGTTGTGGGCAGCCATGTGAAGGCGAAACCCGCGGAGAGGTCGCGGTCGAGCTTGACGGCGGGTGTATCGAGGTTGCTGTTGTTATTTCCCACCATCCATCTGTACTCAAGCGCCGGAAGGAGATGTCCAAAGGCAAATACTCCCTGCGAAAAGAACGGCCGGAAGTATTCGTCCGCCATGACGCGATCGTAAGATGTCCAGTAAGGGTGAGAACCCTGCAGCGACTGTGTACCGGGATATGCGTTCCATCCTCCGCCAAGCGTCATGTATTTATTGAAGGTGTAAGTCAAGGCACCGCCTACTGCCACTTGATTCGTGTCCTGTACAGTCCATACGAACGTTCCATATTGAAACTTGGGAGTGAATAGCCATCCCTGAGAAAACAACATGACGCGGTGGAACTGAAAGTCATTGCGAGGATCTACCGTGATGGGCCGCCCCAGATGGTCGGTCGCCGATTGGTTGGGCGGCAACTGATTCAGGTAGCGTGCAACCATATAGCCGCTGAAGTTTAGAGTTCCTAACTCACCCGATGCGACAGTAAATCCACGCCCGGGATTGAATTCTCCGAATACGGCTGGGTTTCCGTCGGAGGCTTCCGGGAGCCGCGTTTTATCGTCGTTATCCGGGTTATAGGTCCGGCCCGAACGTTGGTTGGCGGACTGGCTTACCGGTTGGTGTGGCCTACTTGCCTCAGGAAGAACCGTTTCCACGACAGCCTTCTCAAGCGCCTGTGTCGTCTCAGAAGGCTTCTTGTTGACGACTCGCCGCAGAGCCCCGATCTCCTCCATCAGCTCGCGATTTTGCTTTTCGAGTTGAATGTTCTGATCAACAAGCTGATCAACCTTCTTCAGCAATTCAGCGGTTGTGTCAGATTCGGTACTGGCGTCAGCGGCTTGAATATCCGAGGCCTGACCGCTCGCGAAGACGGGAGAGTCCGCGATCACAAACAGGAGCCACAGGATTTTCCACGATATTTTCCATGCGGTCCATTTCACGATTAGTCCTCCTGCTCCTCGAGACACGATGATTCTCAGTAATGCGGCGAAAGCTCATTTCAATCCCACCGAACTCGGAGAGTACAGATTGAAATCGAGCTTGTTCGCAACATACTCGATGACTTTTTGCGCCTTGACGCTATTCCCGGCCTCATCCAGCGGCGGCGCGAAGACGGCAATGGCTCCCTTGCCTGGCACGATGGCTACGATTCCACCACCAACTCCACTCTTAGCCGGGAGACCGACGTGCCAAGCCCAACCACCCGAGCCGTCGTAGAGCCCAGCCATCATCATCGTCGACAGAATATGCGGTATGTCCTCCTCTTTGATGACACGTTCGCCTGTAGCGGGATTAACACCGTTGTTTGCCAGGGTTGCTCCCATGCGGGCAAGCTGAGTGGCGTTCACTCCAACAGAACACTCTTTGGTATAGACATCGACCGATTCAAACGGGTCGGCATAGATGCGATCGTACTTCGCGAGCAGATACGAAAGAGCCTTATTTCCGGTATTCGTGGCGGCCTCCGATTTATATACCTCATCGATCAGGGTAAGTTTCTCCCCTGCGACCTTACTGTAAAAATCGAGGATCTTGTCCCATTTCTCGTCAGCCGTGCTGCCGGAGATCAGGCTCACCGTGGCGATGGCCCCTGCGTTTACCAGCGGATTAGCGGTGTGGCTCGGCATGTCGACTACCGCTACCGGAGAGTTGAAGGCTCTACCCGTCGGTTCGGAACCGATCTTTTCGAAGACTTTGTCCGGACCTGATTCTTCCATCGCGAGGGCCAGCGAGAAGACCTTCGCGATCGATTGAATGGAGAAGGAATACTTTACGTCACCGAGCGCAAAAACCTGGTTATCTGTCGTAACGACGGCGACCCCAAACAGTTTTGAATCGACTTTGGCGAGATACGGTATGTAGTCGGCATTCTTGCCTCCAGTATCGCCACGAAACTTCTCATAGGCTTCGGTAACGACCGCTTTCACCCGTTCGGCGCCTGGCGCTACAGGGCTAACGTTTTTAGATTGTGCGGAGATGGGTCCGACGCACACACTAGCAATAAGAAGATATACCGCAAACATCCACTTACTAAGCCGCGACTTCATCCTGAACATTTCTGCCTCCTGACCGGCCATTCGTTGATTTCGCCTATCCGTAAAACCAACCCGCGACTCTCCGCACTAATACCGGCGATGCTCAGAATTCGAAGCCTTTGCTCCAGTCGTAGCGGAAAGAGAACTGCAACCTGTACTGGTTATAGTTGTAGCCGTTGCTGAAATTCACCCGCCTTCCAAACTGAAATTCACTCGCCATCGTCACCCTGGGCACCGGGTGGTAGAGAAGATTTCCTAAGGCGTAATGTCCTTGATGGAAGTCGCTTGGCGCCGAGGCATTGGAGTTGTCGATGTTTAGCATCGAATATCCGACCGATGTGGCGTATCGGGTGCTCCAGACGTGATCGAGAAAAGCCACGACTCCGAGTACGGGGAGGGCCACCCCTTTGATCGGCCTTATGGGGTTTGAAAAGTTGTTTTTGACACCGATGTCTACAGGCGCGTCGTTCATATAGTTCTCGACGCCGTGTCCGTACATCACCGCGAGCTTACCCGTGTCTCTCTTCGTGAACTTAAGGTTGGAACTTACATTCACACCCGCGCCAACGGCGTAGCCGCTGAGATGAAATGGGCCTGTGCCTGTGTCGACCCAGGCGATCTTCCTCACTATGCCAGCCACTTGCACGTAACCCCAGTCTCCGGCGTATTTGACGTGACCGCTCAGATCTGGCCATTTGAAGTGGGGAACGACGTTTGCCAATTCGACGCGGCCGGCATAAATTCCCTGGTCGGCACTGGCTCCAGGACGTTCCAGTGCGATCTGTATGTTGCTGTCGCCTTTTTGTAACGGGGTGAAGCGGAACTGCACGTTGCGGAAGAAGACCATGCCGTTCGGCCCCCAATACTCAACCGAGTCGGGGAATACGCCGATATCCATAAACGGGCTCCATGTCTGTCCCGCACCGAAGTGCCCCATTTCGCCCCAAGCGTGACGTAGACGGAATGTCGTCTGGCCGGCGTCAACACCAGTCCCGAAGAGCTCCCATTCGAAGGTGGTCTTGAGATCCCCCATGGCTGTCGGAGTGAGTGTCTTAATTCCAATTCGGGTTTGCCGCACCCCCCAGTACGTACTTCCGTTGGGGCCAAACTGTCCGGCAAACGCAGGTAATTTTGTGGGACGCACCACGTCGAACCAATTCGGATCGTTGGCTCCGAAGTTATATCCACTGTCCAGCATGACGAAGCCGTAGACATCCACCGAACTTCCCGTCTTCGGTTTCACTGGTTGCTCCGACTCGTTGGGGTTTGTCGGATTACTCACCGCGGCGTTGAGTTCCTGAGCGGACACCTGGGCTGCGGCACTCATCTGCTGCTTCAATTGCTGAACTTCGTTCTCAAGCTGTGACAACCTCTTCTGCATCTGCTGCATGTCTGGCGTTTGAGGAGGCTGGTCTTGTGCCCGAGCGGACACTCCTGGAAGCGATGTCAGAATAAAACCCATCGCCAGTGCGATCAGGAGCCGTTGAGAGGTTTGCGAATGGGTGCGTTTCATGGGTAGCCTGCTCCTTTGCTAACAAAGCGCTATGCAAAAGGCCCGCCGTGGTGTGCGAACTGAACCGCCCGCTTCTGCGCCACCATGTGCTTTGTGTAACCACAGTGACAGCATTGAAATGTTGAATTGTTTCTACAGGAAGGGAGCGGTGAACCACAATTAGGGAAATCCCTAGGACGATCTACGTGCCGTTCGGTTTACGCACAGAGGTGCATGCGATATCACTTCACTCACAAGCTCGCCTCAACGGCTTGATGACCCGGTCCCTAGAGTGATGAGGCTAGGCTCATATTAGCGCCTCCGCAACTAGGGAAATCCCTGAGCGTTGAATCTCACACGGAGGCTGGAGGTGGCATGTAGGCCACTCCCGCCAGAGCGGCCCAAATCGCGGGCACCAGCTGAGTTTTCATCTTGGATTTCAGGACATAACCGAGCGCGCCTTCAGCCCTGCAGGCGGCTACAAACTCTTCTCCCGCATGAATCGTCAGAAAAACCGATCGAGCGGATGATCTCAATTCACGCAACTGATGGACGGCGTCAATGCCGCTCAATACGGGCATAGTGATATCTACCACAATCACGTCAGGCTCAAGGCGGAGCGCTTCAGAAACCAGCGTTCTGCCGTCACTCGCGGTCCCTACAACATCAAAGTAGGGGGCAAGTAGAGCTGTTGCAGCTTCCAACAGATGAGGATGATCATCGGCTAGGAGTACGCGAGGGCGATTTATGGGGGAACTTCGCTCACTCATACGCAACTCGCGGCTATAGACGGCTTGACAGGCCCGCTATGAGCTTCATGAGCAATTGTGGGATGGAGTTGCAAAATGCGCCATTGGGGAAATCCCTAGGCATAAATTGCTTGATCAAGGGCGTTCCGGAGCGTATCCGATCCGATAACGGACCGGAGTTCGTAGCCAAAGACCTGCGGAAATGGCTTGCCGCTACGGGAGCAAAGACGCTGTGTATCGAGTCTCGCAGTCCGTGGGAGAACGGCTTTTGCGAGAGCTTCAACTCGAAACTGCGGGATGAGTTCCTCAACGGAGAGATCTTTTTACTCGATGGGAGATCAGGGTGCTGGCCGAACCCTGGCGTGCTCACTACAACACCGTCAAACCTCACTCGTCATGGGATACAGACCACCGGCTCCAGTTGCCTGGCAGGTCAACAACGACACAAGGCATGAAGAACTGGGAGCCGCTACGTGCTTCCCAGCTCTTCATGCCTCCACAATGGCGCTGAACTAGAGATAACTGCGCGACACTAACAATGGACAACCACTCCCGGCAACAAGGCGCCAGTTGGATCACCTGTCACACCTGCCCAGGCACCTGTGGCAGGTGTCTGGGCAGGTAGAGGTGTAGAATTCAATAAGGCAGGCAACTGCGATGGCTATCAAACCTAACGACAAGAAGCCACGCTGATGCTGATGGACCCTTCGCAAGCGTCGTTCATTGCTGGCCTCGTAGGGAACAACATAACGAGCAAGGCTACTAGCCTCTCGTGCGACACCTGCAACGAACCAGTCCTTTGATTTTTCTGTTGGAGTGGCCGTGAAAGTGCTTGCTATCCGGGCCCGAAACGTGCCAGTTCGATAGTGCTTGGGCTTCAATATTGAGAAGCCACTTGGAGGTCCCCCTTGGTCACTCCAATGGAGCATCAGATCACGGACCGGCAGGGCCCTGTCCAGGATTTTCAAGGGAGCTATGTACACAGTGGAAGGCAGGCTCGAGCCTTAATTGTGGCTGCGATCCTTTTTTTTTCACAATTGCTTTCGGCGCAGGCCGATAAATCTGTTCGACGCGTCCTCATTTTCAATGACTTTAATTCTATTTCTTCGCCTGGTATTGCAATCATAGATCAGGCCATTGCAGCTGGTTTAGCGAACTCCACGTACCAAGTTGAGGTGTACAACGAGACCCTCGAATCGACTCTGTTTTCGGATGACGCTACCCAACACCGTTTTCGTGATTGGTATATTCGCAAGTATTCGGACCGCAAACCAGACTTGATCATTACTGTGGGGCCGGCTTCTCTCAAGTTTATGATCGAATCGCACGAGAGCTCATTTCCGAACATTCCGATTATCTTCTGCGGAACCACCGAGAAAATGCTGGAGCCGTTGAAGCCCTCTGCTCATTTTACTGGCGTTTGGGCGGTAGCGGATCCAGAGAAGACCCTGATCGCGGCACTGCGAATGCGACCCGGCACCAAGCATGTGATCGTCGTAGGGGGCGTCGGAAAGTTTGACCAAGCGGTTGTAGCAACAGCGAGGGAAAGCTTCCATGACTTCGAATCGAGGTACGAGTTCACCTACCTCACTGACCTGGACATGCCTTCGCTGCTTGAGCGTCTGAAACATCTGCCCAGTAACAGCATCATTTATCACGCTTCAATTATGCTGGACGCCGCAGGAAATCACTTCGTTGACGCATCTCAATCAGTCCCCCTGATCGCTAGCGCTGCGAATGCTCCGATATTTGTTATGGATGATGTGGACCTCGGTCAGGGAACGGTGGGCGGGTATCTGCTTAGTTGGGCCGCGGACGGCCGGGTTGCAGCCGCGATGGCTTTGAGGGTTCTCAACGGTGAGAGACCGCAGGACATCCCCATTGTTAAGAACAACAACATCTACCTCTTCGATTGGCGAGCCCTGAATCGCTGGGGGATCAAAGAAAAGGATCTTCCACCCGGCAGTACGGTGCTTTTCCGTGAGCCGTCCGCTTGGGCGCGCACCAAGTGGGTCTGGCTCACGGCCCTGCCGATCATTCTTGGTCTCTCTATCCTTGCCGCTTACTTGCACTTCAGCCGAAAACAAATCAAGCTCGCAAAAGACGCGCAGCTACACCTCAGTGGACTATTGATCAATGCTCAGGAGAAAGAACGAAGCCGGATTGCATCGGAACTCCATGACGATTTTAGCCAGCGCATTGCGCTACTCTCACTCGGATTGGAAAATGCCGCAGATGAATTGCCGGATTCGTCAGTGGCTGTGAAGCGGCAGTTACAAAAACTTTTTGATTCGGCTAGCGAGCTTGGGGCCGACATTCATACCGTATCCCATCGCCTTCATTCATCGACGCTCGAGAGTCTCGGACTTGTACCGGGGGTGAGCGCTCTATGCAAAGAGTTTACTGATCGGTATGGAATTGAAATCGATTTCTGCGCCGACAACATTCCACGCCGCATTCATCAGGATGTGGCTCTATGTTTATTCCGCATCGTCCAGGAAGGGCTTCAGAATTTAAAAAAGCATAGTGGAGTAGCAAAAGCTCAAGTCAAATTGTGGACGGCCGGAGACAAAATACTTATGTCCGTGTGCGATAAAGGCAGAGGATTCGATCTTAAGGAGACCACCAATAAAGCAGGACTCGGAATTCGAAGTATGGAAGAACGCGTACGCCTTCTGGGTGGACGATTCGAGATTCATTCAGAACCCACGAGGGGAACCAGAATCGAGGCCTCTGTCCCCCTCCAGCCAGTTACCGAATGTTGAAGGGTTTAGGCTGATCATCTTCATGTTGGGCGCTGCGTGAAAGAACGCGCTAAATAATTCTTCGATAGAGCTTTAGTCGCTATGGCAGTAGAAGACACTATATGCCTGTTATTAGCCAGAAACCGGATGACGAAAACTGGCATAGGATAGGTGCACACTATCGGGCTCTCTGACCGGCGAAAGGTTGGCATGTCATGGAGAAGATTCCCACGAATCGGGCCCGCCCACGTTGCTTGATCGCAGATGACCACGTGATCTTTTCCGATGCTTTACGGGTTTATTTGGGTACGGCCCTCGAAATTGTAGGAGTGGTTTCGGATGGTCGTGCTCTTGTCCTTGAAGCAATCAGGCTGAGGCCGGAAATAGTTATTGTCGACGTAGGAATGCCGCTCTTAAATGGATTAGACGCGGCCCGCAGAATCAAGGAACTGGCTCCCAAGGTTAAGTTCATCTTCTTGACGATGCGGGACGACCCGAATCTTGCTGCGGCAGCGCTCCAACTCGGCCCAATCGCATTTGTTCTCAAACATTCGGCCGGTTCAGAGCTGCTACAAGCGATTGAACAAGTATTGCGCGGCCGATCTTATTTGACACCCAAACTGAAGGCCGACGATTGGGTTGAAGCGAAGGCCAGGGCGAGGCAGTTCTCGACAGAAATGACGCCGCGACAGAAAGGTATCGTTCAATTGCTCGCCGAGGGCAGGTCCATGAAAGAGATCGCCGGACTTCTCCAGTTAAGTCAGAAGACCGTGGAGTTCCACAAACATCACATCATGGTGTCGTTCAACTTCAAAAGCAACGCCGACTTGGTCCTGTTCGCGCTGAACCGCGGCCTGATTGCCCCAAACCCCGAACTGCAATTTAAAGAGCAAACTATCGTTCCCTCGCGCTATTAACACTCATACGTTACGGAGCAATCTAGCCTTAACGGCGCACCGGGGATAGACTGGCCCATGATGTGGGGTAGGCGCGGACCAACTTCTCTAGCACAGAGGAATCATGGAGGCAGCGTTGAATGACAACAACAATCGAATGGATCAGAGATGCTCTGCGAGATCACGCTGAAGTGGCTCTCTTCCTGGCTCTCGCTGCGGGTTATCTCATCGGGCGACTTCGGATTGGATCGTTCAAACTCGGTCCGGTTGTTGGATGCCTTCTGGCGGGCCTTGCTGTTGGGCAGTTCGGTATCGTAATCCCAGGCGTTCTTGGTAGAACGTTCTTTCTCTTATTCCTATTTGCCGTCGGCTACAAGACGGGGCCTCAATTTGTCAGAGGTCTTGGGCGGAATGCACTTCCGCAAGTGATCCTTGCCGTCTTGTTTGCGGCAACCGGATTGCTAACGACCTATTCAGTAGCGCGTGTCCTTGGATTCGATGCTGGGACGGCCGTGGGACTCCTCGCTGGAGGGCTTCATTCGGCGGAGGCAGTAGGAACGGGAAGTGATGCTATTGAAAAACTCGCTCTAGAGGAGAATGTGGATCGCACACTTACTACCAATATGGCCATCGCTTATGCGGTGACGTACATGGTCGGAATATTTGCAGGAATCTTCGTCCTTGTTCGAATTGGTCCTTGGGTGTTGAGGATTGATCTTCGCGCTGAATGCCAAAAGCTGGAAAACGAATTGGGCATGAAAAAGGACGAACTCGGAGTTTTTTCTGCCTACAAGCAATTTGTGATGCGGGCCTACAAGGTACCGGAGAACATGAACAATAGGTCTGTGGCCGAATTGGAGGACTCCTTCTCACCTGAACGGGTGTTTGTAGAAAGAGTGAAGAACAATCAGGGAGTTATGGATGCCGATCCAAGTCTTCCACTCGTTGCAGGCGATCTCATCGTTCTCTCCGGACGCCCCAAAATGCTTGGAGGATCCAATAATCCGTTGCATCCGTATGAGGTTGAAGAACCAGCACTATTGGACATTCCCGCTATAGCGGTCGACTACATCTTAGAGCGGAAAGATCTGCGGCATCGAACCCTTGCCGAGATAGTCGAAACTTTAGGAGGTGAAGTAGCTACCAGAGGAGTCTATGTTCGTAAAGTATTGCGAGCAGGAGAAGAGCTACCGTTGGGGTCGAAGGTAGTACTGGAACGCGGCGATGTGTTGACGCTTATTGGTGCCAAACGTCACGTCGACCGAGTGGCAGCACAACTGGGTCCCGTCAAGCGGCCGTCAAATGCGACCGATCTAATATCTGTTTGTCTGGCCATTGGTATTGGCGGGCTCATTGGTTTGCCTGCATTGCATCTCGCAAGACTAAGCATCGGGCTTGGCCTTCCTGTCGGCGTCCTCCTCGCTTCACTTGTGATCGGTTGGCTGCATTCGATCAGGCCTGCCTTCAGCAAAGTGCCTGAACCCGTAGTCTGGTTGTTAGATTCCCTTGGCCTCACCGCATTCGTAGCCTCAATCGGTATAAATGCTGGTCCTGGTTTCGTGCATGGAGTCCGCTCAACCGGCCTTGCTCTCCTTATTACGGGCGTTATCGTATGCGCAGTACCGTATTTACTCACTATCCTTGCGGGTCATTACATCTTCAGATTGCATCCGGGAATTCTGCTCGGCATCTGTGCGGGAAGTGGCACATCTTCTCCTGGATTGGCAGCCCTGCAGGAGAAAGCGGAGAGTCGTGTGCCAGTTTTGGGTTATGGCGTGAGTTATGCAATAAATTCAGTGTTATTTGCGCTTTGGGGATCGGTAATCGTGGTATTGGTGCATCAGGGCTAGCCGTACTGCTCAGGATAGGTTCCTAGACACTCTGAAAAATCCGTTCATGTCGCCCTTGCGGGGAGTAGTTGGAGTCACGGCCTACGGCAAGGACGATTGGTACAACACGCCAGTGTGGAAGCACACCTCGCAAAGCGAATTTGACATCTCAAACGTCACGAAACTGCCGCGTGTCGATATCGTTTTCGCGGACGCCGACATGGAACCAGACTTGATCGACGCGAGTGTCAATGCCGGTGCGAAAGGAATTGTCATTGCCGGTGTAGGCAACGGCAATATGAACAAAGTCTCGGTCGAAGCGGCAGCACGCGCCGTTAAGAAAGGTGTAGTCGTGGTTCGCAGCAGCCGCGTCGCGACGGGAATGGTCGACCGCAACGTGGAAGTAAACGATGATGAGCTCGGATTCATCGCTTCCGATGAGCTGAATCCGCAGAAATCAAGAATCCTTCTGTCATTAGCACTGCTGAAGCCCGAATCGCCTTCGCAGATTCAACAGTTATTCAGGACCTACTGATCGCATCCGGGGAAGGCGATATGAGGGGCATGCTAAGGTCGCTCCTGCTGTCGCTGACTGCCTTTGCTGTCTTGCCTGCATGGCAATCTTGCCAGGGGCAAGACAGCATAATTGCCGGGGAAACATTGGAATTGAGCCGGCAACCGCATCAGGTCAGCTCGCAGAGACCGGTTGTTACGGCACCTAACACCAATCCCAGATCACAACAGACGACGACTCCGGCGCAAAGCACTACGTCCCCTTCATCCTCGCTTGACGACTCCATTGATGCAGGTGAAATGAACGACGATATCTTCCACGCGCCGCGCAGGATGGAAAGCTGGCAAGAGTACCGCGGACCACACTTCACTGCCAAGGCCGGCCTGGGGTTTCTGGTCGAGACAGCAGCCTACGCGCAGGATGATGTGAGCAAGGAGCAGATTAAGATGCTCCCCGATCAAAGACTTCGCGACGTCCGGTTCGTCGTGAATGGGGGCTTTCCGAGTCTCCCGCGCAAAGTAACCTACAATTTAGGGATCATGTACGACGGCCCGACGCACGCGTGGCTGATACGTCAGACCGGCATTATGGTCGCGGTCCCCGAACTGTGGGGCAACATCTTTATCGGGCGCTCTAAGGAAGGGTACTCGCTGAACAGGGCGGCAAGTTCAGGCGTTTTACACCAATGGTGAATTGGTACCTGACGGACTACCTGCGCCTCGAGGCCGCCTATGGCATAGGACATCTGGATCGGTTCAACCTGAAAGGCAATACGCAGTTCTTCCAGACTCGCCTTCAAATCGAGTTCTGAAGGCCGGTTCGCATGAGGCATTATTCTGTGGCTGCAGGTCAACGCTGCCTCCCACAATTTCGAAGCAACAGACCGGATGAGAATTCGCGCCGATCTCAGCATCATGGGCCGCCGAAATGAATTCCTCGAGCAGATCGTCACTCGGCTTTCCTTAGAACCGGGAGTATCGGCCGTCAGTTGATACATCGTTCCAACAGCGTTGGAATGAGATGTCCGCGAATCCCAACTCATCATGCGTCAGGCATCTTGCCCTGACCACTCCTAGTTTCTGCCGCATCCGGCCCGATAGACCTTAGGCTTCTTCCACTCCTCATCGGTCGCGAAGATGATGCAGCTCCGGCCAGTCTCCGTATCGAGCCTCCAGGTGATGTTGCCCTGTCGGTAGAGTTGATAGCGGCCAGACCCCGAAAACACCATCCCGTTCGGAGGATTCGGACTGATCGTGTCACTCCCCGGCGCCGTCGCCGGAGGAGGCTGCATCGACTGGCTCACCTGGGGCTGGCTCACCTGGCCGCCCTGGTCTGTAGCAGCAGCGACAGCCTGTGCTGAACTTTGCACACTGGCCTGTGCAGGTGCGGCTACTGGATACACAACCGTCTCGCCCTCAGAAGACCTATCGCCCGTCGCTCTTGCCTCATCCTTCGCGGAGGTCGTTCCGTCTGCTCGGTACACATCTCCCGTGACTCCGGCGCGCTTGGCGTCGTACGAGTGGTATCCCAGGAAGGCGAGGAATACCAGTAGGACAAGCACGCCGAGTACGACCCATTTGCTCATCTTCCTCTCCATCTTCCTTTCCGCAGCATCCAATCGCCAGGGAACTTCATCATAAACAATGGAGTAGCCCGGTTCCAGCTGATTCGGTTTAATGCACAACCATCATCGCCTTCACGGGTTCAAACCAGTCAGGGAATCTGACCCAGTCGTAGTTACTATCTCGTTACCATTTCGCTGCCTAGAGGGAGTATGATCAAGAACGTGCCCAAATATTCTATCGTCGTCCCATTTCACAACGAAGAGGATAGCGTCACAACCCTCTACGACCGCCTCAAGGCGACGATGGAACAGGTCGGCGATACCTTCGAGCTCGTCTTCGTCGACGACGGCTCCAGCGACCGCACGTATCGTCTCCTCGAAGAGATCGCCGCTGTAGATTCCCGTGTTCTCGTCGTGAAGCTGCGCCGCAACTTCGGCCAGACGTCGGCGCTCGCCGCCGGCTTCGACCACGCCCAGGGCGACTTCATCCTCGCCATGGACGGCGACCTGCAGCACTCTCCTCACGAGATCCCCAACTTCCTCGCCAAGCTCGAGGAAGGCTACGACGTCGTCAGCGGCTGGCGTGCCCAGCGCGGTGACAACTTCATCATGCGCCGCATCCCGTCGCGCGCCGCCAACTGGCTCATGGCCTCGCTGAGCGGAGTCAACATCCACGACTTCGGTACCACCTTCAAAGCATACCGCCGCGAGGTCATCCACAACATCCCCCTCTACGGCGAGATGCACCGCTTCATCCCCGCGCTCGCTTCATGGTACGGCGCCAGCATCTGCGAGATTCCCATCTCGAACCCCCCGCGTGACTCCGGCAAGAGCCATTACGGCATCTCCCGCACCTTCCGGGTCTTCTTCGACCTGCTGACCATACGGTTCCTGCTGAAGTACATGACGCGCCCGTTGCACTTCTTCGGCTCCATCGGAGCGCTCGGTGTAGTGTCGGGCTCTCTGCTCGCTATGTGGCTGCTCGTGCTCAAGGTCGTCACCGGCCAGCACATCATGGATATCCACGGTCCGATCTTCGTCATCGCCGGCATCATGATCCTCGCCGGCATCCAGATGATAGGCATCGGACTGCTGGGCGAACTGCAGGTGCGGCACTTCCACACGGCCTCGCATCGCGCTCCGTACACGATTGATCGCGTCATCCGCCTGCGGTCCGAAGAGAGCCTTCTCCAGTAAATCCTGTTTTCCGGATACATCTTTCTCTCGGAAACTGCCTCCACTTCAGGTAAAGTGTGGGAGCACGTTCTTCGCCACAAGTCACAGCATCCAACACCCCATGCAAGTCATCCAGATCCTCAAGCCAGGCGGGCCCGAGGCCCTCACACTCCGCGATCTTCCTACGCCAACCCCCGGCCCCGGCGAAGCGCTCATTCGCATCGAAGCCTCCGGTGTCAACTTCATCGACGTCTACCTTCGTGAAGGCCGCTATCCCGCGCCGCTGCCTTACACCCTTGGCCAGGAGGCCGCGGGAACCATCGTCGCCCTCGGCGACCCCGACCCCAAAGCCGTCCCCGGTCAGCCCGCGTTCCAGCCCGGCGACCGCGTCGCCTGGTGCAGCGTCCCCGGAACCTACGCGCAGCTAGCCATCGCGCCTGTCTCCAGCCTCATCGCCATTCCTGACTCTCTCACGACTCAGCAAGCAGCCGCGGCGATGCTCCAGGGCATGACCGCCCACTACCTCGCCCACTCGGCCTATCCCATCCACCGCGGCGACGAGATCCTCGTCCACGCCGGTGCCGGAGGCGTCGGCCTCCTCCTCACACAGATCGCGAAATCTCTCGGAGCCCGCGTCATCACCACCGTCTCCAACGAGGAGAAGGCCGAGCTCTCCCGCGAAGCTGGAGCCGACGAGGTTATTTTCTACACGCGCGAAGACTTCGCTGCCCGCGTCAAGCAACTCGCTCCCGCTGGCCTTGCCGCAGTCTACGACTCCGTCGGCAAGACCACGTTCGAAAAGTCCCTCGAAGTCCTCCGCCGCCGTGGAACCATGGTTCTCTACGGAGGCTCCAGCGGCCCCGTCCCTCCCTTCGACCTCATCCGGCTCTCGACTATGGGCTCGCTCTTCGTTACACGCCCCACTCTTAAGGACTACACCGCGACCCGCGCCGAGCTTGAATCCCGCGCCGGCGACATCTTCCGTGGCATCGCCAACGGCTCCCTCAAGCTGCGCCTCGAACACACCTACCCGCTCACCGATGCTGCCCGGGCACACCGCGACCTCGAGGCCCGCCTCACCACAGGCAAGCTCCTTCTGGTCCCCTGAGCCCTTTGACTTGACTCGGCGGGATGCCGCAAACTAAAGCTCTCACTCGAATTCAGCGGCAGGCCTCTTATCGCCCGCCGTTCAACCATCACCTGTACCGCTGTGGAATGTTCGGGAAGCGCGGTGAAAATCCGCCACTGCCCCGCAACTGTTATTCGCGCGCGCTCGCCTCATCGAGCGTGAATGTCCGCCAGGGACTCTCCCACTGACCGCCACCCGGCGTCGGGAAGGGAAGCAACCCGTGACACGGTGGGCATGTATCGCGTCAGTCAGGAGACCGGTTCCTCTGCGCTCATCAACCACGTTCCCGAGGGGGGAACGGAGGAGTTTTTCGATGCCTACGACCATGTGCCGCATTGCGGCCGTGCCTTCACGTCTAAAGAGCCTTCTTGCGCTCACACTTCTCATCGCTGCCATTCCAGCCAAGGCCGTTGTCGTGCGCGGCACCGTCTCTGATCCGCTGGGCGCCGTCATCCCTGCAGCACGCGTTCAACTCATTGCGGGAACCACAGTCGCTGCCTCCGCTGTGACCGGCCCTGATGGCTCCTTCGAGATCCGCAGCACCGCCTCCGGACGCTTCGTTCTCCTCACCTCTGCCGCCGGCTTCGCGCTAGGCATCGGCCAGGACTTCTACGGTGGACGCACCGACATCGTCACCCGGAGGGTCACTCTTGAGATTGCTACCGTCACCGCGCGGGTCACGGTCACGGCCACTGGAATCCCCACGCCGCTCCAGCAGGCGAGCAGCGCCATCAGTCTCATCCCTTCGGCCGATCTCGCCACCCGCGTCGGCATCGTCGACGATCTTCGCCAGTCTCCCGGCCAGGTTGCCGTTCAGAGCGGCCAGTACGGCGGGGTCGCCTCTCTCTTTGTCCGTGGTGGAAACTCAGACGCCAACAAGGTCCTCGTCGACGGCATCACCTCGGAGGATGTTGGCGGTCGCTTCGATTTTGGCACCGTCTCCTCCACCGCGCTTAGCGACATCGAGATATACCGCGGCCCGGACTCCGTTCTCTACGGCTCCGACGCCGGAGCCTCCGTCGTCAACCTCGCGACGCCCCGCGGAAGCTCTCTCCGCCCTGTCGTTAACTACTCCGGCGACGCCGGAAACTTCTCCACCTACCGCAACGAAGTCGCCCTCTCCGGCGCGCATAGCCGTCTCGACTACTACGCCGCCTTCTCCCGCTTCGACACCTCCAACGCGCTCCCGCTGGACAAGTACCACTCCGGCACCGCAGCCGCGAACATCGGCTACAACTTCACCGGCAACACGCAGCTCCGCTTCACCATCCGCAACGCCGACTCCGCCACCGGTGTCCCCAGCGCTCACGACTTCTTCGGCATCTCCGCCGCCGGTAAACAGGGCGATCAGGACACCTACTCCGGGGCCACTCTCGAAAATCGCCACAACAAGTGGCACAATCTCGTCCGCTACGGCATCGCCCGCAAGCGCGAGCAACTCACCCAGTTCTACCCCGTAGGCGAGCCCATCACTGCGTTCGGATTCACCACCTGGTTTGGCAATACGGTCACCATCCGCGGAGCCAACGGCTACTCGGCCACCGGCCGGGCTGCGATCAACTACGGCAGCAGAGACACCTATCCTCAGGCTCAGAGCGACGATCAGGCGTCCAACCGCGACGAGCTCTACTTCCAGTCCGACTACACCTTCTCGCCGCACTTCATCGCGCTGCTCGGTTTCCGTTATGAGGACGAGCGCGGCTCCTTCAACGACCCCGGCTTCTTCGAGTTCGACAAGATCCAGCGCACCAACTTCGAGTACACCCTCCAGTTTCAGGGCGACATCAAGAACCGCCTCTTCTACTCGCTTGGCGGAGCCATCGAGCGCAACAACCTCTACGGCACAGCAGGCACTCCGCGCTTCGGCCTCGCCTGGGTTCCCGTGCGCCCCGGCCCGCGCCTCCTGCATGGCACAAAGCTCCGCGCCAACGCTGCTACCGGCGTGCAGGAGCCCTCGCTCTCCATCCAGTTCACCTCGCTCTACCAGCAGCTCCTCAATACACAAGGCGGTTCCGCTCTTATTGCCGCCTACAACGTCAGGCCCATCCAATTCCTCCGCTCCCGCACCTTCGACGTTGGCATCGACCAGAACATCCTCAACCAGAAGCTCATTCTCAAAGCCGGCTACTTCCACAACCAGTTCAATCACCAGATCGACTTCATCGACTCCGGCACGCTGCTGAAGGTCTTCAGAATCGACACCAGCGCCGCCAAGCTCTACGGAGCCGAGCTCAACACCCTCGCCTATCGCGCCCAGGGCTTCGAGGGCGAACTCCAGTTCCAGCCCACCAGCCACATCCTCTTACGCGGCGGCTACACCTACCTTACCTCGCTGGTCGAACAGTCCTTCTCCACCGACGCCGCCTACAACGGTACGCTGGCCGAGAACCCAAACCTCCCCGGCATCCCCATCGGCTCGTCCTATCCCCTCGTCGGCCAGAGGCCCTTCCGCCGTCCCCCGCAGACTGGCTTCTTCACCGCCAGCTACACCGTCACAAAGTGGAGTGCGGCCCTCAAGGGAGCCTTCTCCAGCCGCTCCGACGACTCCACCTTCCTCTCCTACTCCGACATCAATAGTGACAACACGCTGCTGCTGCCCAACCGTAACCTCGACTTCGGCTACGCCAAGCTCGACGCTTACGGAACCTACAACGCAACCAAACACATCACCGCCTTCGCCGAACTGGGCAATCTCCTCTCCCAGCAGCATATTGGTCCCATCGGCTACCCAGGCCTGCCATTCACCTTCCGAGCAGGTATCAAGGCAAGGCTGGGAGGTTACTAACCGCGGAAACCTGCTGGTGCCCACGTCCTGCTTCTGGGACGTGGGCACCAGCAGGAAGCTTCGTTGTCGTTGCCTTTCTCGTTGTCATCCCCGAACGGGATCTGCTTTTCTGCCGTCGGGCTGCTCGAGCGCCTGCCGTGACGCCACACTAACCCACACAATTACAATCACTTATAGAGATCAATTCAGCAATGCTCCAGCAAACGAGCGTGTCAAGTCCTGAAGCGGCCTATCTCATTGAAAACAAATAAAATAGAGATGGCAGACCAGTTACGCCAAGTTGCTAAAATAGATAGAAAGAGAGAAAGAGAGAGCGAAGGCCTCGGGACAATCCGGGGCCTTCGTCTTTCTAAGCCATTTATTTTTAATACCTTGACGAATAATCAGAGCCATTGGACCAGAAGTCCGAGCCCAAGCTTATTGGTTTGAAGACTTTGCACAAATAAGTAGGGGGGAGGGGGCCAGGGATCGCCGCGCTGGATCAAGCGTCTAACAAACTGAAAGGAAGTGAGAATGACCCGATATTTGCTTGCAACCCTCCTCCTCGCCGCTCCGGATCTCTCCGCGCAGCGGGAGGGGCCGACTCCAACCCAGACCCTGATCTCGCTCGACTCGAAGACGCCTCAGACGCCTACAACACAGAACCTCAGTATCAAGGTCAACAACCACGACGCGCAGATCTCCTCCGTCGTCCCAATTTCTCCCAACGGAGCCCAGATCGCGCTCCTTATCGACGACGGTCTCCGCGAGTCCGTAGGCCGCAATCTCGGCGACCTGAAAACCTTCATCACCTCACTGCCGCCCGGAACCGAGATATTCATCGGCTACATGGAGAACGGCCGTGTCCAGCCCGCACAGGAGTTCACCACCGACTACGCCGCCGCAGCCAACAGCCTGCGCGTCCCCCTCGGTTCACCAGGCATAAGCGCTAGCCCCTACTTCTGCCTCTCCGACTTCGCCAAAAGGTGGCCTGCACCTGCGGCGGGCGAAGGACACAAAGCACGCTTCGTCATGATGATCACCAACGGAGTCGATCCGTACAACGGCAGCACTAGCATCACCAACCAGAACAGCCCCTACGTCGACGCAGCCATCACTGACGCTCAGCGCGCCGGCATCGCCGTCTACTCCATCTACTATGCCGACGCCGGCTTCCGTGGCCAGCGAGGAAGCTTCAGCGGCCAGAGCTACCTCTCGCTGGTAGCCGAGGGCACCGGCGGCCAGGCCTACTTTGAGGGCTTGGGAAACCCCGTCTCCATGGCACCCTTCCTCAACGAGTTCCGCAAAGCCATCGCCGAAACCTGGATCGCCACCTTTCCGGCTCCCGGCAACAAGGAACTCGTGCCCATCAAGGTTTCAACAAAGTTGAGTGGCACCAAGGTCCGCGCCCCTGAACAGGTCCGGCCCGGAAACACTGTCCTCTCTGAGTAGTGATTAAAAGCAGAACCCCGGATCGCTCCGGGGTTCTGTGCTACTGGAGAAAGGAGCGGCTTAGTACATGCCGTCCATTCCGCCGTGGTTGTGCCCGCCAGCCGGAGCTTCCTTCTTCTCAGGAATCTCCGAGATCATGGCCTCGGTGGTCAGCATCAGGCCAGCGATCGAAGCCGCGTTCTGCAGCGCCGTGCGCGTAACCTTGGTCGGGTCGATAACGCCGGCCTTCACCAGGTCCTCGTAGACGCCAGTTGCGGCGTTGTAGCCGAAGTTGGCCTCCTTCGATTCAAGGATCTTGCCGATCACAACCGCGCCCTCCGCGCCTGTGTTCAAGACGATCATGCGCAGCGGCTCCTCGAGTGCGCGGCGGATGATCGATGCACCGATCTTCTCGTCGCCATCGAGGCTCTTGAGCACGTCATCTACAGCAGTAGCCGTGCGAACCAGCGCAACGCCACCGCCCGGAACGATGCCTTCCTCAACCGCAGCGCGGGTCGCGTGCATAGCGTCCTCAACGCGGGCCTTCTTCTCCTTCATCTCGGTCTCAGTCGCAGCGCCGACCTTGATGACGGCGACGCCGCCAACCAGCTTGGCAAGCCGCTCCTGCAGCTTCTCGCGGTCGTAGTCGGAGGTGGTCTTCTCGACCTGGGCGCGAATCTCCTTCACGCGGCCCTCGATCTCGGAGTCCTTGCCGCCACCGTCGACGATGGTCGTGTTGTCCTTGTCGATCGTCACGCGCTTCGCGGTGCCCAGGTCCTCGATCTTGACGCCCTCGAGCTTTATGCCGAGGTCCTCAGTGATCGCCTTGCCGCCGGTCAGGATCGCGATGTCCTGCAGCATCGCCTTGCGGCGGTCGCCGAAGCCAGGGGCCTTGACCGCAGCAACATTCAACGTCCCGCGCAGCTTGTTGACCACGAGCGTCGCCAGAGCCTCGCCGTCCACGTCCTCAGCGATGATGATGAGTGGCTTCGCGGTGCGGGCGATCGACTCGAGCAGCGGCAGCAGGTCCTTCATCGACGAAATCTTCTTCTCGTAGATCAGGATGTAGGGGTTCTCGAGAGCAGCTTCCATGCGCTCCGCGTCGGTTACGAAGTAGGGCGAGAGATAGCCGCGGTCGAACTGCATACCTTCGACGACCTCGAGCTGCGTCTCCATCGTGCGGGACTCTTCAACGGTGATGACGCCATCCTTGCCGACCTTCTTCATCGCTTCGGCGATGATGGTGCCGATCTGCGCGTCCGCGTTGGCTGAGATGGTTCCCACCTGAGCAATCATGTCGCCCGAGACCGGCTTCGACAGCTTGCTCAGAGCGCCGCCAACGGAAGCGCCGTTCTCGTCACGCTTGCCAATGATTGCCTCAACGGCCTTGTCGATGCCGCGCTTCAGCGCCATCGGGTTCGCGCCGGCGGCAACGGTCTTGACGCCCTCGCGGTAGATCGCCTGTGCAAGCACGGTTGCGGTGGTGGTGCCGTCGCCGGCCACGTCGGAGGTCTTCGATGCGACTTCCTTCACCATCTGCGCGCCCATGTTCTCGAGGCCATTGCCCAGCTCGATCTCCTTGGCTACAGTCACGCCGTCCTTGGTGATCGTGGGCGAGCCAAACTTCTTCTCGATAACGACGTTGCGGCCTTTGGGACCGAGCGTCACCTTCACAGCGTCGGCCAGCGTGTTCACTCCACGCAAAATCGCCTGACGCGAATCTTCTCCATGCAGAATCTGCTTTGCCATCTCGTTTACTCCTGTTGTTGTCGGCCTTGGCCGATCAGAGTTAGGTCAGTCTGAAATCTGTGTCGTGCCGCAGCAGGCATCCCAGCCGCGTCTGCTGCATGCAATGCTTACTGCTTACTTGAGAACGCCGAGGACCTCTTCCTCGCGCATGATCAGGTACTCCTCGCCGTCGAGCTTGATCTCTGTGCCGGAGTACTTGCCGAAGAGAATGTTGTCACCAGCCTTGACGTCGAGAGGGAACACCTTGCCCTCGTCGTTAGACTTCCCCTTACCGACCGAGATCACTTTGCCCTGCTGCGGCTTCTCCTTCGCCGAGTCGGGAATGATGATGCCGCCACGGACGCTCTCGCCCTCCTCGACGCGCTGAACCAGAATGCGGTCGTGAAGCGGTGTAAACGATGTCTTCGCCATTGTTTCCTTCTCCTTGATGCGATTAGTTGGCGGACGAACGTGATTCGTCCGCGTTTTCTCACGCAGCTTCACTGACCGAATGAGTCCGGCGAGTGGCTGGGTGAGTTGGGTGGATCTGGCCTGAGGTGCTCCAACGGGATCCCGGTGAGGCAATCTCGGAGGCGATTAGCACTCAAGCCTTCCGATTGCTAACGATAGGCCAGCGGATGCCGGGATGTCAACTGATGGGACGTGAAATCTGAGTGAACATGACGCAGGTTTTGCGGTGTGCCATCTCGTGCCCTTTTGGAACGGCGGATCAATCACTTAGCACGAACCCCTGAGCCTGCGTGTGGAGGTAAAATAGTGGCTACCATGAAGTCCTGCCGTTCCATACTTCTCCTGCTCGTCTTCCTCCCAGCGGTCCTTGCTTCCTCCAGTCTGCTTGCTCAGGATTCCCCTGTGCGCCACGGCCGGAAGTACAAGCCGCCACCGGCCACCTCGCACATCGAGGTTCTTGTCACGAAGAAGTTCAACGGCAAGCCCATCATGAACGCTTCCGTCATCTTTAACCCCTATGACAAGGACGGAAAGGACCTCGGCAGCCTTGAGGTGAAGACCGACCCGGAGGGCAAGGCCGCCGTCGACATCATCCCGACAGGAAGCCGGGTTCGGGTCCAGGTCCTCGCGAATGGTTTTGCCACGTTTGGACAGGACTTTCAGGTCGACGAGCCCAGCCGTGAGATCGCGGTCGCCCTGCTTCGTCCGCAGGAGCAGGTCTCCTCGTACGAGGACAATTCCGGTAAGGCTTCGACACGCAAGGCAGGCATCCAGGAGCCTAATCACCCTGTAGCTCCAGCCGTCACCACAAAATCTTCCGCCAAGCCTTCTTCCTCCACAAACAGCACGTCAGCGCCGGCCGCGCCGCAGCAGTAGCGCGCCGATGACGAGAGCTCTGGCAGGGAAGACCGCGCTTGTCACAGGAGCGGCGAAACGCATTGGCCGCTCCATCGCACTTGCTCTCGCCGCCAACGGCGCCGATGTAGCCATCACCTATCTGGGCTCGCAGGCGGAGGCTGAGCAGACCGTTCGCGATCTTGCCGCCAACGACGTAGACGCCTTCGCTGTTCGCTGCGATCTCCGCGACTCCCAGTCAATTGAGCAGTCGGTCGCTGCTGTTGTCGAGGAGATGGGCCGGCTCGATATTCTGGTCAACAACGCCGGCGTCTTCGAGTCTGCGGCGCTCGAGCAGATTACAGTGGAACAGTGGGACGCCATGTTCGCCACGAACACGCGTGCTCCATTCCTTGTTGCCCGTGCTGCCTACCCGTACCTTCGAGCTGCATCCGGACGGATCATCAACATCGGCTCACTTGGCGGCTCCCACCCCTGGGTTACGCACGCCCACTACTGCACCTCGAAGGCTGCGCTGCACATGCTGTCGCAGACGATGGCCAAGGCATGGGCTCCCGAGATCAGCGTCAACTGCATCGCCCCGGGCATGATTGTGCAGGATGAGATCGAAGAAGCCTACCGCCACTATGCGGAGAGGACTCCGATGAAGCGCAACGGAACCGCGGACGATGTCGCAGCGGCGGCAGTGTTCTTCGCTACTGCTCCCGCCTTCATCACAGGGCAGCTTCTCACTGTAGATGGCGGCCTTGGGCTCTAAAGAAGAAGAGCGTTATCCCCAGGTCAGCCGCTGCCACCATCGCTTCGGCTTCATGTCGTCGTAAAGCCCCAAGGGCTCAAGCTGACCCGGCAGGGGCTTTCCGAGAAAGGCCGCCAGCGGATTCGACACACAGAGCAGATGTGCGTAGTCCGGCCCGTACTGCTGCGCGACAAGCTCAAAGACCTCTCGCATCTTCGGCGGCCGCGACGTTATGTTGTGGGCATCTGTCGCCAGGAAGTGCACCCAGCGTTTCGCGAGCAGTTCGTGCGCCATCCTCTCGGCTTTCTTGCCCATGCGGCCCATGACCGAACCCGCAGTGATCTGGATTAGGACGCCGCCGCGCAGCCAATCCACCAGTCGCGAGGCGTCTTCCTGCAGTGTCGCGTTCCGCTCAGGGTGGGTCAGGATCGGCGACAGTCCGTCAATCTGCAACTGATAGAAGACCTCGGTCAACGAGGGCGAAAGCCCGTAGTCCGGAATCTCGGCTAGGAGGTAGCCCAGCCCGTTGATGCTGAACCGTGCGGGGTCGGCCTTCGCCTCCTGGATGTTGTCATACGAGAGGTGGAAGTCGCATCCTCGGCCCAGCTTCAGATTCAATCCTTCCTGATTGATCTGATGCTGCAACTCTGCAATCTTCTTGTCGATAACCGCTGGTTGATACACATACTGTCCATTCGAGTGGGGCGAGCAGACGACATGCGTAATGCCATCGGCAGCGGCCATCCGCGCCATGGCCAGCGAGGTCTCAAGAGTGGCGGCGCCATCATCCAGCCCCCACAGAAGATGGTGGTGAATATCAATCATTCCGTCGTCTATGGGGCTGCGGCCAGCGAATCTGCCATCGCTTTGAAGAGCAGAAATCCGTCGGCTGAACCAAGAAGGGCCTCGCTCGAGCGGTCCGGATGCGGCATCATCCCAAGTACATTGCGTCCCTCGTTGAGCACACCGGCGATGTTCTCAAGCGATCCGTTCGGATTGGCGGAGGCGGTTATCTCGCCGGCAGAAGTGGCATACCGGAAGACGATGCGATCCTTGGATTTCAGCTTTGCGAGCGTCTCCTGGTCACAGAAGTAATTGCCTTCCATGTGTCCGATCGGCATCTGCAGTACCTGGCCCTTTGTGAGGGCATGTGTGAAGGGAGAGTCTGTTGTCTCCGTGCGCAGATGAACCTGTTTGCAGATGTAGTGTTGACCGGCGTTGCGCATCAGCGCTCCCGGCAACAGCCCTGCCTCGCACAGAATCTGGAAGCCGTTACAGATTCCGAGCACCAGGCCGCCATTCTTTGCGAACTTCGCAACTGACTGCATGACTGGTGCAAACTTCGCAATTGCTCCCGTCCGGAGGTAGTCCCCGTAGGCAAAGCCGCCGGGAACGAGGATTGCATCGCAGCCTTCAAGCTCTTCCGACGCGTGCCACAGGAACGTAACCGGCTGCTTCGCCAGCGCATCGATCACATGATAGGTATCGTGATCGCAATTGGAGCCTGGAAAGACCAGTACGCCGAATTTCATGGGTTAAGGATATCACCCACGCGGGTGCGTTATGCCGCTCGCAGATACGTACAGCACAGACGCGCGGCGGTTGTTCTGGAATATCCTTAGGCCAGCAAGTTCAGCACATCGGGTGCGCGGTAGCATAAGCAGGCTGGCATGGACCCTGGAAGCGGCAAGCCCGTGACGCATCTCAAGACCGCTGGCAAAGCGATTGTCGACTGGTGGCGGGCCGCTACGCTCGACGCGCTGATCGTCGGGGTACTGTGGCTTATTGGCCTCGAACTGATCCGTGTGCCACTCGCTCCTATGTGGGCGGTCCTCGGAGGCATGTTGCAGATCATTCCCACCTTCGGCAGCATGATCGCGCTGATCGGCCCTGTATTTTCAGTCGCTGTCAGCGGGCATGATGAGTGGCGGCTGGGACTCGTCCTTGGCCTCTACGGCCTGATCGTCATTCTCGAGGGCCTCGTCATAGCTCCCTACGTGCTGCACCGCAAGACCCGAGTTCCCTGGTGGGCAGCTTTCTTCGGCCCCATTCTGCTCGGCATCCTCGTCCCGTTCTGGGGAGTCCTCTTCGCGCCGCCCCTGATGGCTATCGTCTTCGCTCTGCTTGAAGATCCGGCGCCGAAGAGCCCCTCGTCCCGCTGAGGCTCAGTCGCCGAGCTTATAGCGCGTCTCGGCCAGCCGGTAGAGAGGCCGCCACACCAGCCGGTTGATCGTCACTACCATCATCGCCATGACAATCGTCGCCAGCAGAAGAATCTGGAACTGCCCGCTGTCGGTTGCTGCACTGATGACCGCGCCGAGCCCAACCGTTTGCAGGGTCTGGTTCTTCAGGCGGAAGTACTCAGCGATGATGCTGGCATTCCATGCGCCGCCCGAGGCCGTCACCAGCCCCGTAATCAGGTACGGAAAGATTCCCGGCAGAATCACGGTCTTCCAGCGTTGCGCTGTGCTGAAGCGAAACATCTCCGCGACCTCGCGCAGGTCTGTGGGGATCGCCATGGCTCCCGCGATGACGTTGAACAGGATGTACCACTGCGTCCCCAGCAGCATCAGTGCGATAGAACCGATGCCCAGTCCTCCTCCCATCTGAACCAGCGCAAGAAGCAGGACAGGGAAGAGCGCCGTCGCCGGAACCGAGGCCGCGATCTGTGCCAGTGGCTGCGCAATCCTCGCCAGCCGAGGATGAAATCCGATCGCCACGCCTGCAGGAATCGTCCACACCGAGGCGAGCAGCAACGCTGTGTTGACCCGCAGGAATGTCGCCAGCGCGCCCTTCATGATCCCCGCGAACTCAGGGCCGTGCACCTGCTGAAGAAGCGTAAGGGCATGGAGAGCAGCATAGAGCACTGACGCACTGAGGGCGACCAGCATGGCCCACCTCAGCAGTCCCATCCAGCGGGTTTCGCGCCCATTGGATGAGTTGGCGGCCTGTGCCATCTGTTTCGTGATCCGCTGCTTACGTCCCTCCGCGAAGAACTGGTTGATGCTTTCGCCGAGCGGGTCCACAGTATGGTGTCTGAGTGTCCGCAGTCCGCGCGAGTGTTGCAGCAGATGCAGCAGCGGCGACGAGATCCGGGTGCTGCTCTGACCCTGCTCGAACTTGAACTTGTCGCTCCATGCAATCACAGGCCGCCAGATGAGCTGGTCGGTTGCGACGATGATCGCGATCATCGTCACCAGACCCCAGGTGATGGCGGTCAGGTTTCCCACGCCTGCGGCTGTCTGCAGGTACGAGCCCAGTCCCGGCAACCGGAAGTCCCTCGTCCCCAGCACGAACATCTCGCAGGCCATCAGGAAGAACCATCCTCCGGCGACGGACACCATCGAGTTCCACACCAGGCCGATTGCCGCATAGGGCAGTTCGAGCTGCACCAGCCGCTGCCATCGCGAAAATTTGTAGATTCCCGAAGCCTCCATCAGCTCTCGTGGAATGCTCTTCAGCGAGGAGTAGAAGCTGAAGGCCATGTTCCAAACCTGACCGGTGAAGATCAGCAGAATCGCGCCCATCTCCACGCCAATCTGCCGCGTCGGGAATAGCGCCACCATCGCCAGCATGACCCCGGGAAGAAAGCTGAGCACCGGGATCGATTGCAGGATGTCGAGTCCTGCGATCATCAACGCTTCGATGCGCTTGTTGTAAGCCGCGATATATCCATAGGCGACGGCAAACAGCAAGCTCAGCACGTACGCCAGCCCAATCCGCACGACGGAATAGAACGCATAGCGTGGCAGCGCCCGGGGACTTAGCGAGATGGTGATCTCAGGCACGGGATGGCCGAACCAGTACTTCGCGATCTGAACCACCCCGTAGAAGCAGGCCAGCCCAATCCCCGCGACACACAGGTCGAGCACCACCGGCCAGCTTCGCCGCAGCACCTGCGACCGCGCCATGGTCTCCCGTCCGGGAATGTTGCTGAAGCTGTCAGGAAAATTCATCGTGCTTCCATCTCTCCCACAGGGCTGGGTTCTGCCTCAGGGTGCAGCTTCTCAGGTTGGATGAATCTGCGCCGCGAGGCGTCGAAGTCAAACAGCTCGGCATAGCGGCCCCAGTTGATCGCCGTCTCCAGTTGCCGGAGCGTCTCGTCTTCACTGAACTGCTCATCCAGCATGTCGTGGAAGAACTCCTCCGGAACAGAGCGATCGCTCTTGGCCTCAATCGCCCTGACGATCTGCCGTAACAGCAGGACATTGTCTACCGCGGCCTTGCGGAACAGCTCTTTCTGCCGCAGAATCTCCGAATTTGCATACTCTGTTCCGGTCGGAGTAATCGCAGCGTCGCCCTCGGTCACCTTGAGGAAGCCCAGTAGCTGCGCAGCATCCACGATCGGGAGCAGGTCGTCGATCTCAAACGCAAGGTCATCGGCTAGCCGATAGATGTCGTCTTTGCCGTTGTGGTCCAGCAGCAGCTCCAGCAGGCCGGCGATACCGCCGGGCCGCGCGTGCGGAAGCATCTGGTAGTGCATCGAACGCTGGTCGCGGACGGGTCTGCCTGCGGGCGTCTGCGGTAGTGCTGGCGGCTGCGCATCCGGCTGCGTCAGCACCTTGTAGATGTAGTCGACCAGTTGGGTAAAGGCGGGCTTCTTGCGGTCACGCGGATGCGCCAGTGCAACCTTGAAGTCCGTCCGCACGTGCCCCGGATTGCGCCCCAGCACAATGATCCGGTCTGCCAGCAGCACGGCCTCTTCAATATTGTGCGTCACGATAAAGATGGCCTTCGTCGGAATGGTCTTCTTCTGCCACAGCTCCAGCAGTTCGCTGCGAAGATTTTCTGCTGTCAGCACATCGAGAGCGGAGAAGGGCTCATCCATGAACAGGACCTCAGGCTCAACCACCAGCGCACGCGCAAAGCCCACCCTCTGCCGCATGCCGCCGGAGAGCTCCTTAGGATAAGCTGCCTGGAAGCCGTCCAGACCAACGGTGTCAAGAATCTTGAGTGCTCGCTTGCGCCTCTCCCCCGGCTCCATGCCGCGGGCTTTGAGCGGAGCCTCCACGTTTTCAAAGACCGTGAGCCACGGAAAGAGAGCAAAGCTCTGGAAGACGATGGAGACATTGACATCGGCGGTCGCAATCGGTTGCTCGTGCCAATAGACCTGGCCCGCCGAGGGCCTCGACAGGCCAGTCAACATGCGCATCAGCGTCGATTTTCCCGAGCCTGAAGGCCCCAGCAGGGCTACGATCTCGCCCTCGGTGATCGAAAGGTCCGTCGGCGAGATTACCTGGATGCGGTTTTCACTCGGCTGAGAGTAGTACTTCTCAACCTGTTCGGCGCGGATGATGATTTGCTGCATAGACGCCTGCATGGATGAAGGATTCACTGTATCTGTTGAATTTGTGTTGAGTTGTGCTGCTTTCCGCTCTGCGGTCAGCGTATCATTACTTTGCAGTGGAACTGTGAATTGCTGGCGAGCAATGCCGTATAGATCGACCGGTGCGATGTACTCTCACAGAGATAGCCTAAATCTTCGGGGAAATGCATGTCTGATACAACGTCGACCGCGGCGTCTAAGCCCAAGGTTCTTGTCGCCGATGATGAACAAGTAATCGCCAATACTCTGGCGATTATTCTCAACCAGGCAGGCTTTGATGCGCGCGCGGTCTTCAGCGGTGAAAAGGCGGTCGAGGTCTTGGATAGCTTTCAGCCAGACATGCTCATCAGCGACGTCATCATGACTGGTATGACGGGGATTGAGGCCGCCATCATCACTCGCTCCCGTCTCCCCAAGTGCAAGATCCTGCTCTTCTCGGGGCAGGCGGCTACAGCTGATTTACTGGAGCGGGCCAGGGAGCAGGGCCACGAGTTTGAGATTCTCGCCAAACCTGTCCATCCCACCGATCTGCTCGCGCGGCTCCGCAGTTAGACTTCCGGATTTCGAGGAAAGAATCACTCAAACCGTCCTCTGTCGCTCCTTCACCCTCACTGCCGGAGTTCCCGCGTAGACGGTCCACGGTTCCAGATTGCGCGTTGCGACCGACCCCAGGCCTAGAACCGCGCCCTCACCGACGTTGACCCCTGGAGCGACTGAGGCGCGTGCGCATATCCAGCTATAGGCGCCGAAGCTCATGGCGTAGGCAATCAATGGAAACGCCGGGTCGTCGTAGTCATGGGTCGCGCCGCAGATATACGCCTCCTGCGAGAGGATAGCGTGCGATCCCAGGTGCACCGGAGCGGGGTTATATATCTCAACTCCGTCGCCAGCTGTTACCTGATCGGCACACACTAGGTTCCACGGAGCCCATACCTTCGACTTCGGGTAGAAGTGGCAGTTAGGGCCCATGGTTGCGCCAAAAAGCCGGAGGAGCGACGCTCGCCACGCGTGCAGCGGACGTGGCGATGATCGGTAAAACAACATCCAGCAGAGATTCCACACCAGCCGGCGTATCCGGTTGCCGCGCGAGAAGGCAGGCCGCAGATATGGATCCTCCGCCGTCGTGGGAGAGATATGCTCCGCCGCGTTGTAGTAAATCTGCCTGGACATAGAGTCGAACTGCGCCTCCGTTCAGAGTTTACGAGCCAGCTGGGTGCGTCGTCGCCGTCTCAAAGAGCCGAATGATCGCTTTTGCATTCTCCCGCATATCATACTTTGTGTGGAAGCACTCGCTCGCCCGCTTTGACATTGCCTTCCGTTCGTCGGGGGTCATGCCAATCCACCGGCGCAACAGGTTCAGAGTGCCATCCAGGGTATCGAGTTCCATCAGTCCTGCGCCTTCCTCTGCGATCTCCTCGGCGATGTTGACCTTGTCCGCCAGCAGAGCGGGAGCCCCGCAGCTCAGCGCTTCGGCCACAGCAATTCCGAAGTTCTCCTGGTGCGATGGAAGTATGAAGGCCTCGGAGGCAAAGAAGGCTCCCCACTTTGACTCTCCGGTCAACATGCCTGGCCAGTGGATGCGGTGGCTGACGCCGTACTCTACTGCAATCGCTTTCAGCTCCGTGCTCCAGCGTTGCTGATCCGGTCCAGCCATCACCAACTCCAGGCTGGGGTCTTCGTGAGCGACCTGCCCGAAGGCCTGGATCAGCATGTCGCATCCCTTCTTGCGGTGGATCCTGCCGAGATAGAGCAGGAAGCGCTTGCCTTTCACGCTTGGGCAGCACTCGAAAAAAGCACGTTTCATCTGCTCGGGATCGATCTCGGGAGGCCCGCTCGCACCATACGGCACGACATGAGGGTTCCAGCGGTGCAGCCAGAAGCTCTGCTCGGCCAGCCGCTTTTCTGCCTTGGAAGTAAACAGGACGCGATACGCGTCCCGCAGGACGTGGTATTCCACCGGAGCCCAATAGAGCCACTTCTTGATGTGCTTCATCGGAAATGTGTGCTTGAAATATGGGTCGAGCATGCCGTGCGTGAAGACCACATAGGGAGTATTGCCTGAAAGAGTGCGCCATGCTGCGTACCCGCAATACTGCCACAGGCCGTTCACCACCACACCGTCAAAGCGGCTGCGGTTCTCCTTCAACCATGGCAAGAGCTTCGAGTTGAAGCCGTATTTTGTGCTGGTTGGCCCCAACGCGTGAACACGAAACCCAATTTGTCGCAGATATGGAGCCGTCGGGTCGTCCAGCGTAACCACTTCGCCGGTATAACCGATCGGCCCATAGCTGAGCAGCACTCTCACAGACTCGGTTGGCCCGCCTGCCTCGGGGTTCAGCGTTCCAATGATGTGAAGAATTCGCATCAGCGACCGTCCTTGAGCATACCAACCAGTTCTGTTTGATTCGACGTGCAACCAGCACTCTTCATGCTGTGATCCTCCGTGTCACCGTCGCCAGTGCCTGCCGCAATCCCCGGACGTCTTCCTCAAAGTTCCACGTCTGAATGCGCTTCAGGGCGTTCAGGCCCATGCAGGACGCCGTCTCGGGAGACGCCAGCACCCCGCGCAGCGCTGAAGTAAGGGCGGTCACATCGCGTGCAGGGAAGACATAACCCTCGATGCCGTCCCGGACCAGATCGGGGTGGCAGCCTACATCGTCAGAGACGATGACTGCGCGACCCGCGTTCATCACCTCGTTCACGATCAATCCCCACGGTTCATGGCGCGACGGCAGCACAAACACGGTAGCCAGATCGAAGAATCGTGGTAGTTCGGACTGGTTCCTGAAGCCGCAGAAGCGAACTCCGGTCAGATGGCTCTCTGCGGTTCGCCGCTCCAACTCCCCACGCTCCTCTCCGTCCCCGACGATCACCAGGTAGGGGAGCGGCTCCTTGCCGGGTGCTGAGGCGAGGTTCTTGTAGGCCTCCAGTAGATCGTCACAGTGCTTGCGGCTCTGCAGCTTGGAAGCGAACAGAATCACCGGACGCGCCGGGTCCAGCTTCAGCTCCGCTTGCAGGGCGCCGCGTCCCGCTTCCGCATTGCGGCTTAGCTTCTGGAAAGATTGGTTGTCTACCGCATAGGGCATCAGGAACGATGGAAAGTCCGGGCCGAAGTAGTACCGCCAGTACTCTGCGTTGTAGGTTCCGATAGGCAGCACCGCATCCACGAAGGACCCGAGTGTCCTGAAAAAGGCGCGCTTTGCCCCCAGTTTTGTACCTGACCTCTCACGATCTCTCAGCCATGACTCCGCGCGAAGCAGTACCGGAATGCCCAGGGCCTTGGCTGCGACCATGCCGTGAAGCGCATTGATGGAGGAGTAGCCGTGCACCCAGAGTGCATCAAAGGGGGGCTCGCCTCTGATGCCACGCAAACGGCTCGTGATTCCATAGTTAAGCGGGCTGGTGATTGTGGTCTTATCGCCGTCCTTCAATTTCGGCAGGAATTCATGGCGGTATCCCTCCAGCAGAGGGACATCCCACTTCACGTCAACGCCGAAACCCTCGTCCTTGTATCCGCGCACGGAGAGGTCCGAGCCGAAAAAGACCGTTAGATCAATGTCCGGTTCCTGCGCGATGCGCCGGAGTAGCGGCGCCTGATACTGGATCGGATGGCTTACCAGATAAGCGAGTCTGACTCTTTTTGCACTACTGTTACCACGGGGAGGTCGGGGCATATACCTGTCTAATGGATAGATTCTGTTGTGTGAACCTGTCTTAGTTAAGGGCGTATGGCGATGATAAGAATTGAAGCCAGGCCAAGCAGTGTTCCAAGTCCACCGGATTTGATTGCACTCTTCATGGCGTCGTTCGGCAGGAAGACGATATCGTCTGCCTGCAGGACTGGATCAGGATCCTTGCCGTTGATCACTCGCTTGATATCGACCCTGACCACCTTTCGGTCGGTTCCAACTGTTCGGATCAACCGGAGATCGTTGTATTTCCCTTCAAATCCCGTGCCCCCTGAGAGCGAGGCGACCTGCATCAGCGTCAACGGCGAGTTCTGCACGATCGGGATTGCTCCCTGGGTCTTGAAGGCTCCCAGCACGTAGACAACTCCGACTCTCGGGATGACGATGGTGTCTCTGGCAAAGACCGGGACGTTTGCCATATTGCTTTTGGCAGGGTCTGTTCCCATATCGATCACAATCGTCTGGTCGACCCCAGGGCGGTTGATCATAATGACGTGGCTTGCGGTTGGAGGCAGCCCTCCGGCTGCTGACAGGACATCGAACAGACGCCGTTGACCAGTGATCGGGACGATGCCATGGAGCTCGCCCGTGACCGTGACGAGCTGATTCGGAGATTCGATCAGTTGGATCGTGACCTGCGGATTGCGGTACATCCCCGCGCTTACCAACCGCTGGGCGATCAGTCTCGAGGCCTCGTGGAGACTGAGGGAGTCAACCGCAACTGTTCCGATCAATGGGAGTTGAATGGTCCCGTCCATGCTCACGCGCACGGACGGGCTGAAGTCGGTCTCACCGTAGACATGGATAGCGATCAGGTCTCCGGCCCCCAGGCGTATCTCCCTCGATGGCGGAAAAAGGATTGCCTGGTCGGTCGTTGGCGTGAGGGACCGATTTACCGGCGTGGACGCTCCAAGTGCAGGCCCGCTGAACTGAGCCCGGGCCACGCAACTCATCAACAGCAGCACGGAGAGCAGGGAAGTGGCCGCGGTCCATATTCTGCGTCTGCCAGCCCTGATACTTGAAGCCTCAATGCTGGCACGGAGCCGATGGTGGCGATGCCTCATACCTTGGTCTCCTTCGCCTTTGTCTGCGACTCCCAACTTTCGGAGTCGACGCCCGAATAGGAGTATCCCGAATAGCCGTAATAGCCGTAGTACTCGGGAGAGTTCATGTCTACCGCGTTGAGCACAATGCCTGTTACAGGCGCGCCGGCGCGTAGCAGGAGATCCCTGGTGCGCCGAACGACATGTTTGCTCGCTTTACCGTGACGGATGACCAGGACTACGGCATCGGCCGCGCGAGACAGAATGACTCCATCCGTGACAGACAGGATTGGCGGGGAATCGATGACCACATGGGTATAGATATCGCCGCAACGCATCAGCAGGTCGTTCATCGCCTGCGAGCTCAGCATCTCGGTTGGAAATGGCGGTATAGGTCCACTTGGCATGACATCCAGATTAGGAATCTCTGGGACGTGCTGCACGGATTGCTCCAGGGTCGTGGCCCCAGTCAGCAAGGTTGTCAGGCCGACCTTGCCATTCAGGCCGAAGCGGTGGTGAATGGCCGGTCTGCGCAGGTCAGCATCGATAAGCAGGATACGTGCAGCACCTTGCGCGAGGACGCAGGCAAGGTTGGCTGCGGCGGTTGTCTTGCCCTCGGACATCGTAGCGCTGGTAAACAGAATGAACTTCGGCGGATGGCCGGCCGTCGACAGCAGGAGCGCTGTTCGCAGCGAGCGGAAGGCTTCAGCAAATTGAGACTTCGGCTGCGTCAGTACCGTGATATTGCGCTGGGCAGTGGACCATGTAGCGTCACCATCCGTGGCCGAACGCCGCGAACGTGGAATGATTGCCAGCGAAGGAAGCTCGGTAAGGCTCTCAATCTCGGCGACGTGGCGAAGGCCTGTGTCGAGGCTCTCAAGCAGGAAGGCCACAACGATGCCGCCCAGCAAGCCAAAGATAGTCATCGTGACGACGATCCTGGACTTGGGCTTGAGGATCGGGTCGGAAGGCACCATCGCCTGATCGACTACGTCGATCTCCAGGGACTCCAACCCCGCCTGCACCCCTGCGGTACGCAAGCGTTGCAAGAGCCCTTCATACAGGGTGCGGTTTGATTCGAACTCCCGTTGCCGCAGCGTGTATTCCACAAGATCGTCGCGCAGCTTGTATGCATCTGACTTCTGCGATTCCAGTGCCCCACTCGTCTGCTGCTCATTCGTCCGCGCGATAAGGTAGTTTTGTTTGGCTTGCAGCAGAAGACGCTGTTGCTCGGTATCAATCTCCCGTGCGAGTTCATCGATCTGTGCCTTCAACGCCTTGGCCTGCGGATGATTCGGCCCAAGCGTCGACTCCATCTGGGCGTAGTTGGCTCTTGCCGTAGCAATCTGAGTCCGGAGGGCGTTCAGTTCCGCTGGCGTGGTCCCCGGCGTCGCCTCGATCGAGTTCTCGATCGTGTTGGGGTCCATTCCACTCAGCATCCGGTACCGGGATTCCGCGATTATGCGTGCCAGCTTGGCCTCATTCGCCGCCCTCGAGAGGTCTTCGAGCGATGAGCTCATCTGATTATGATTTGGATCGAAGCCCAGGATCCCCAGGCGGCGTTGCAGGTCCATCATCTGTTCCTGCGATGTCTGCACCTGCTGCTTCAGATCGTCCAGTTGGCCCGAGAGCCAGTTAGAAACTCTCTTTGTTGATTCGAAACGTGTCTCAAAGCTTCGCTGAATGTAGGCTGAGATGACCTTATTCACAATATCGGCCGACAGCTTCGGATTGTCGCTGTCATAACTGATGCGGATGATATCGGTCTTTGGAACGAGCGTAATGTGCAGGTTGCTCAGCAGACGGTGGGTCGTCGATTGCCGTACCTTCGGGTCATCGAGCGAAGCGTGAGGAACCGGTCCTTTGACTCCCAGGAATACATGGTCATTGCAGAGGTTCATGTCCCGCGCGACCGTCAGCATCAGGCTGTCGCTTTGAAGAATTGCGACCTCGGTCTGCATCCTCGACGCCGTATCGTTTGAGTAGGCCTGCACCGCATTCACGCGATACTCGTTCGACGATCCAGAGCGGACCTGTATCCGCCCGAACGCCTCATAGACCTTCGGTTGCGTGAGCGCCTGATAGAGGCCGTAGAGCACCCCCAGCAGAAAACATATCAGGACAACGAGGCGGCGTTTGCGCAGTGTAATCAGCGCTTCCGACAGCGTCGTGTCGGTCATCGATGCAGCGCTGAATCCGGCTGGAGTCAGTTCAGAAGTGCCCACACCGGGCGGAGTCTGCGAGATCTCAAAACCCATTCTCGGTAGTCTACTAGACCATTCGGCTTCGCGAGATACAGAATCACCTAGGCATCGTCTGTGGTACTTCGGTTATTCAGAAATACCGAAAAGTCAGATATCCTTGAACTTGCAGTTGGTCTAGCTGGCCTCACAAACAGAACCTATGGGAAAAAGCATTCGAATCGCTGTGGTTGGATCAGGGTATGTCGGTCTTGTGGCGGCCGTCTGCTTTGCTGAGATGGGGCACGAGGTCATCTGCGTCGACAATGATGAGCGAAAGGTCCGGGCTCTGCAGGGCGGAGAGACGCTGATCCACGAAAACTTCCTCCCCGGACTTCTCCATCGTTACGGCAACACGAGGGTTCGGTTCACGACCGATCTCTCTGATGCCACGCGCTCTTCCGACGTGATCTTCATCGCCGTCGGGACCCCGCAGAGCGGGAACGGCGACACCGACCTTTCTTACGTCGAGGCGGTTGCCTGCGAGATCGCCCGCTCGCTCAACTCGTACAAGGTCATCGTCGAGAAGAGCACCGTGCCTGTCTACACCAACGAGTGGATTAGCCGCGCCATGGCTCGGAATGGCGCCGCGCGGGACCTATTCGACGTCGTCTCCAACCCCGAATTTCTTCGCGAGGGAACTGCTGTTGCTGACTTCCTCCACCCCGACCGCATCGTCGTAGGCTCCGACAGCGGGCGGGCAGCCGGCATCCTGGAGGATATCTACCTCCCGCTCACGACAGGGGAGTATTACACACGCGCCGACGCCATCTCGGGACACTGTAACGTCGATCAGCCACCCCCATTATTGCTGACGTCGACCAAGAGCGCCGAGATCATCAAGCACGCCTCGAATGCCTTCCTTGCGCTCAAGATCTCTTTTATCAATGCTGTCGGCAACCTCTGCGAGGCCACCAATGCCGATGTTGAACAGGTCGCACGCGGCATGGGGCTCGATCGGCGCATCGGCCCGCGCTTCCTTCGTCCCGGGATTGGCTACGGCGGCTCCTGCTTTCCGAAAGACGTCGCTGCCTTCCGCTCGGTTGCCGAGCAGCTTGGCATCGACTTCAACCTCCTCAGCGAGGTGGAAAAGATCAACGTGCTGCAGAAGAAGCGCTTCATGAGCAAGGTGCGCTCCGCGCTCTGGACTCTCCGCGGCAAAAGGCTTGCCGTCCTCGGGCTGGCCTTCAAAGGGGAGACCGACGACATTCGCGAATCCCCTGCCGTAGAGATCGTACGAATGCTGCTCGCGGAAGGTTGTTCCATTGCGGCATACGATCCTGCCGCGATCAAACGCACTGAAGAGGTCTTGCCCTCCGGTCCCAGCCTGCGTTACGTCGAGGACTGCTACACCGCCGCCAAGGATGCCGATGCTCTCCTTATCCTCACGGACTGGCAGGAGTTCGCCGAGCTCGACCCTGAGCGGCTCAGTCAGGCCCTTCGTCATCCCATTGTCATCGATGGTCGTAATCTCTATGATCCGCAGGTCATGTCCGGCAATGGGTTCACGTATCTCAGCATCGGCCGGCCTCCGGCCCATCCAGTGAGTGATCTTGCTTCTATTTCCGCCCCATCCGCCCGCAGTAATTAGTGGCGTGGCCAGGGTTCAGCCTCGGTAGTCCCTAGGATTGTGAAGAGAGATGCGCGCCAGACCAGCACAGCGCGCCCTGTTCTAGACACCAACCCATAACTCAGAAAGGCGAAGATGGAGTCGAAGAGAATACTTGCCACAGGGGCAGCAGGCTTCTTAGGATCGCACCTCTGTGATGCGCTGCTGGCCGAAGGAAATATTGTCGTTGGTGTTGACAACCTCTGCACTGGCCAGACCGCTAATCTGGCCCACCTCTCCGGTGAGCCACGTTTCAGCTTTATCGAGCAGGACATCATTCGTCCCTTTGACCCCGGGAAAGTCGACTTCATCTTCAACTTTGCCTCTCCAGCCAGCCCGACTGACTACACCCGTCTCGGTGTAGAGACACTCCTCGTCGGCTCAGCCGGAACCGTCAATACTCTCGACATCGCCCGCAAGTACGGAGCCGGCTATCTTCACGCCTCCACCTCGGAGTGCTACGGCGACCCCGAGGTGCACCCCCAGGTCGAGACCTACTGGGGGCATGTCAACCCCGTCGGCCCGCGTTCGGTCTACGACGAAGCCAAGCGGTTCTCCGAGGCTGCCGTCATGGCTTACCACCGCTACTACGGCGTCGACACTCGCATCGTCCGCATTTTCAACACCTACGGTCCCCGCCTTCAGGCAAATGACGGACGAGTGATCTCGAACTTCATGATTCAGGCACTCCGAGGAGAGCCCCTGACCATCTACGGCGACGGCTCGCAAACCCGCAGCTTCTGCTATGTCTCCGACCTCATTGACGGAATTCTTCGGCTATCCCGCTCCTGCGAGCATCTTCCCGTCAACATCGGCAACCCTGAGGAGTGGACAATCCTCGAATGCGCCCGCGAAGTCCTGGCGGTGACTGGCTCCAAATCTGAGATCGTCTCTCTCCCGCTTCCGATCGACGACCCCGCACGCCGCCGCCCCGACATTGAAAAGGCCCGCACTCTGCTCGGATGGGAGCCCAAGATCAAGCTTCGTGAAGGGCTGGGGCGTTCGCTGGATTACTTTAAGGCCTTCTGCTAACTGTGTTTTCTTGCAGGTAATCCTTGTTGAATCATCGCGAGGCGGACTCCGCCTCAGCGATCTCAGCAAGAATTGCCTGCGCTGCCCCGATAGGGTCGGTGGCCTTTGTAATGGGCCTGCCGACCACGAGCATAGAGGCTCCCACCGCAATCGCCTCCGAGGCTGTTGCGACTCGTCGTTGGTCATCCGTCGCGCTCCCAGCGGGACGAATCCCTGGGACTACCAGGTATGCCTCCGGCCCCAGTTCTCGCCGGAGCATCCCAACCTCCTCGGCCGAGCAAACCATTCCCCGGATTCCGGAGTTCCAGGCCAGTCGCGCGAGCCGGAGCGCCTGTTCAGCGGGAGGGCTCATCACGCCAACGCCCTTTAGTTCGTCCTCATCGATGCTTGTCAGGACCGTAACGGCCAGCAGGCGCGGAGCGTCCGGTCCGGCAGCTGCCCCGGCAGCCGCCCGTAGCATCGCAGCACCGCCTCCGGCATGGACGGTCAATAGTTCCGCTCCCGCTGTCGTGGCGGAACGAACGCCACCAGCCACAGTATTGGGAATATCGTGCAGCTTCAGGTCAAGGAACACCTTGTACCCGCGCTCGCGAAGCTCGGACACCAGTTCATTGCCGGCGGCGTAGTACAGCTCCATCCCGACCTTCAGCCAGCGGCAGGTATCTCCCAACCGATCAACAAGATCGAGTGCAGCGCGGGCGTCAGGGAAGTCGAGCGCAACCGCGAGACGTTCCTTGGCATTCGACAGGGAACCAAGATCATTGTTCGAAGGGGTCACGCCTTCAAGTCTAAAACGTGATCCCCTCGCAATTGCAAAATGCCGAGATTGAAATTGTCAGAACTACCGTCCGAAGGCAGGGATGTAGGGCAGGTGAAGCTGGGCAACAAACTCCCTGGCCATCTCCTTGTCCTCGGGACGCAGAGGCTCGACCTTCACCCTGCCGATCCCACTGCCTGCCAGTCCAACCGCTCTGGCCGCTCCATACGAGAGGTCCACAATACGCTCTTCGGGAACTGGACCACGGTCATTGACCCGGACAAAGATCGACTTCCGGTTCCGCAGATTGGTCACTCGGATCCAGCTTCCGAGGGGAAGGCTTCGGTGGGCGCAGGTTAACCCGTTCATGTCGTAAGGCTCGCCGTTTGCGGTCGGCTTGCCCTGGAAGTGCCTGCCGTACCAGGACGCTAGGCCGACTTGATACCAGCGGCGCTTCGCCTGTGGTGACTGCTGCTGTTTGCCTTCAGGAACAGAATCGTTGGCCGACGCCGTCAGACCAAGCGTCAGTGACAGTGTCACGAGAGCAACTCCGCCTTTCATCGTTCGAACCCGAAGGCCTCGCAACTGAGAAGGAATTATCTTCATGGCATAAACTCCATCTACTATTGTTCCGGCAGAATAAGACTAAGTCAATCGACATCAAAGGTTTACGTTCTTAAGATGCTTGCCGGGTCATTGCCGTTGTGCTAAAGAAAAAACAGAGGGGAGATGTCGATATTCGGCCGTTTTTGATCGTTTTTCGCCCAGCTTCCGCCCGAAACAGGACTTTCGAAGCCGATCCTGCTATTTTTCAAAAAAGTTGAAGAAAGGTACTTTTCGGCTGGTTTCAGCCCGGTCGCCCCTTTCCAGGCCCTCAGAACCTAAATGACGAAAACTGTCCTCACCATCGCCGGCTATGACCCCTCCTCAGGTGCGGGAGTCACCGCCGACCTCATGGTCTTCGCCGCACATGGCCTCTTCGGGACCTCCTGCATTACCGCGCTGACGGTTCAGTCGACCCTTAAAGTGCAGTCCTCGCACCCCGTAAGCCCCGATATCGTCCGCCAGACGCTCGATTGCCTTGAGTCCGACCTGCCCCCAGCCGGCATCAAGCTCGGAATGCTGGCCTCTGCACCCATCGTCGAGGCAGTCGCTGACTATCTGGCTACCGTCCGACGCCGCCACCCCCGCATCCCGGTTGTCCTTGACCCTGTCCTGCGCTCCACATCCGGCAGGGAACTACTCTCCCACGAGGGCCTGGGCATCCTGACCGAACGCCTGCTCCCCCTCGTTGACTGGATTACTCCGAACCTCTCCGAACTGGGCCTTCTCTCCAGCAACTCTGTCGCCCAACGCGAAGATCTCCTCCCAGCAGCACGCGCCCTCCACCATCTCCACCCCGGGCTTACTGTCCTGGCCACTGGCGGCCACCTCAACCCACCAGACGACCTGCTCCTCAGCGCGACGGGCGAGGCGACCTGGCTTCCCGGGAAGCACATCGCCACGAAGGCGACCCACGGCACCGGCTGCACTCTATCCAGCGCCATCCTCAGCCGTCTCGTCCTCGGTGACGAACCCCGTCCAGCCGCCGAAGCTGCAAAGCGCTACGTCACCGAGGCCCTCCGCACCGCGTCCCCCGTCGGACACGGCCATGGGCCGCTGCACCATCTCTGGCCCCTGCGTTCCTCTGAAAGATGACTTCTAGCGCCGTTGGAACTCCGGCGACCCGAACAGAAGTCCCGCGGCCAGCGCCGTCGTGGGATCGACTGTCGCCATAGCCTCCGGTCGCCTGCCACCCGCTATAGCCAGAGGATCGCGGTTGCGATTCTTGACCGCCACTTGCCGCAAGCTAGCCTCCTGCTGCTCTCGGTCACTCGAAATCTGCGTCAGAATGGTCTGCTTTGTCCGCTCGCTCACCGCCTGATGTAGCAATTTATCTTCGAGCAGCGCAGCGGTGGCCTCCGGACCTAGAGGTTCGCTCGGATTACCCAACATCGCCGGCCAGTTCGTCATCACGCCCGCGACCCGGTTCGATGCCAGGGCTAGGGCAAAGTTCATTCGCTCTACCAGTGCCGCCGTGTTGTTCCAGGCATCCGCCTTCATCGAGTACCCATTGGGTGTCTGCATTCCATAAAGCGGCATCCCCAGGTCCGCCACGACGTTCACCAGTGCGCCCGGACTCTCAACGTCCACTCCGGAGGCCCTCACCGCCGAAGCCACAAATTCCTGCGGGGTCTTCACCTTCGCCCGGTAGCTTTGCGGAGCGAAGAACTCTGTCGAGTTCACCATAGCCAACAGAACCCGGCGAATGTCTCCATTCGTGTTCAAAAACGTCTTTGCCATCCGATCCACCATCGCCTGTGGGGGATCGTCGCTTACGAACCGTACGGCGAGCTTGGTTGAGATAAACCTCGCCGTCTTTGGGCTGGTCGCCAGCATGTGCAGCACCTGCAACCCCTCTTTTTCGCCGCTCTCCTTGATCGTCGTCCCCAGAACCTGCTTTGACCCCGGCTCGTGCTTGGTCCAGTCGTACTCGGCGAGTACTGCCTCCGGCGACCCAGGCCGCCTGGTTCCGATCGTCCAGCCGGTGAACACCTTGGCGACTTCGGTCACGTCATGCTGGGTATAGCCGCCATTCACGCCGACTGTGTGCAACTCCATCAGTTCACGCGCGTAGTTTTCATTCAGGCCGGTTGCTTTCTTGTTTGCGTTGGGGTTCCGGAATCCGCGCTGTGGCCAGGTCGCAAACGCCGAATGTGGCCCGATGCTCGAAGCATTATCCAGATAATTCAACATCGCGGGGCTGCTGGCGACAGCCACAAGAAGGTCCTCGAATTGACCCAGCGCGCGAGGCCGAATCACGTCGCGCTCGTAAGACGCGATATAGTACGGCGCCTGCTGCGACTTCCGCATATACACGTTGAAGTGATTCAGCCAGAAGTCCACCATAAGCTCGTTCAACTGCCGCTCGGTGTAGATATCGCGCAGGAGCTTGGTCTGTATGTCTTCGGCGGCAACGACGGCCTGTGGACTGTTAAACGCAGCCAGAGATTCGATCTGCTGCGGGGTGAATCCGTCGGTGAGATGCTGGCGCTGATCTTCGTTCAGCGACTGGCGAAGCCCTCGCAACTCGGCCGGCTTCATCTTGCACAGGGCGGAGAAGCGCTTATCCGGTGGCAGAGCAAGAACCGCCTGCACCTGGTCCGCGGGCAGAGGGGCGATGCCATCGGCTATGGCCTGGTTCTTGCGGTCCTTCTTCGCCTTCTGCCGTGCCATCTGGTCGTTGTAGATTGCCTTCTCGGTCTCTCCACTTGGGATGCCCATGCGCCCGTTCATCGTCGCGCGGACCATGCCTTGATTCGGGTACATCTCCATGAGCTGAGCCAAGGGAAGCCGCATGGCAGGGTAGGCAGACAGCCTCGCCTCCAGCGCGCTGTCGTCGATCGTCTGCGGCGAAAGCTGCTGCGTGAACCACGCACTGAGCCCCATGGCGCGGACACGCTCCAGGTCCCCAGGACGAGGTCCGTACGTGAACCGGTTGAGCACGTGCAGAATCCTCTCGTCGTTCGACAGAGGCCCGCCAGCCGCCGCATTCTCCCGCAGGCCAACGGCAGGCGCGTTCGCCTGGGCCGTCATCTGGGCCGATAAGCCCGCTGGCATGGCCATCTGCGTAACGAAAAAGCCTGCCACCGCGGAGCGAAGAAGCGAAGTGGCCTGCGTCCTCAACCGGGCTATATGCATCGATGAGAGGGAACTGGCCACAATCGAACTCCTGTCCTGAGCATGTTGGTTTGCTAAACCCAAAACCGGCTGCCGTGTCTCGGTGATCCCAGCCTATTTCCCATAATGTTCGGGAGCCCCAGGCCGATGAAAAGCAGGACGGAGGATTTCCCGACCATGTCTACTGCGGCCCTCATGGGCAATCTAACTTCTCCCATCGGCAACGAGGTTTCACTGCCGTTCACTGCGGTGCCAGTCAGGCCAGCTGGTAACCCCGACCTGACGATTCATCGGCGAACAAAGACACACCATGGACGCACCTTACTCACTCTGGGGCACGCCGCAGAGTATCTGGTCGAGTCCCGGCGATACATGATGTCGTCCGGCAAGGCCGATACTGAAGCCGTCCATATCCTCATGCGGCTCAGCCGCGAGGTCTTCGAAGACTATGTCCAGGACGTCGCGATCAGCAAGCGTGTTGAGGACTGGGTGATGGACCAGGCCCTGAAGATCTATGGCTGAGATTTCTTCACGAGCTTCCTGCTAGGCTTAAGTCAGTATGCCGCTTACGCTTCTTCTCAACGGCCAGAACCGTACCTTCGACGCACTCTCGAAGTCCGCGACCATCGAACAGCTCGTCGCCGAGCTTGGCCTCAAAACAGACCGCGTCGCCGTAGAACATAACGGCGAGATTGCCGCCCGCGCCCGATGGCATGAGACGCCACTCAGCGAAGGCGATAGGCTCGAAGTGGTTCACTTCGTGGGAGGCGGACTGGACACTGGTCCGGTTGAAGGCACTCTGCCGGTCAGCTTATAAAGCAGAGCCTCCCAGCGGTCACCGTACTCGTTCCACCCGCCAATCGACCGGACACGCAGCAGAGCAGCTTCGCTCATCTTCGCCTGGAGAGCAGGATCGTCTGCGAGCCGCTGCATCCGGTCCGTGAGAGCGGCTACGTCGCGCACAGGCACGATGAATCCCTCCACCCCATCGGTGAACAGGTCTTCGCCGCCGGTGTTTGTCGAGCAGAGGACCGGGCAGCCGCACGCAAGAGCCTGCCCCTGGACCAGCGCCAGCCCCTCTTCGATGCTGGGCAGAACCATAACGTGGCTGGTGCTCATCAACCCGGCAAGACGCTGCTGATCCACTGCGCCGAGTAGCTCAACCTGATCCTGCGGGAGCCGGCCAAGGACGGTCTTCATGTCCGGATGAAGCGCCCCAGCGATGCGCAGGCGCTTGCGGCTGTGCTGCACTGCGGCAAATGCCTCCAGCAGGTAAGGAACCCCCTTGCGCAGTCCCACCGAGCCAGCAAAGAGTACCTCGAAGCCGCCAGCCGGAGGTTCGCCGGATCGAGTGAATCGCTCAAGGCGCACCCCATAGGGGATGACGTGAATCTTGTCCTGGGGAAAGCCGCTCTCCAGGAAGGAGCGGGCGGCAAAGCTCGAGGGAACCGAAATAGCGTCGGCAACCTCATAGATATGTTCTTCTCGGACAATGTCGCGGACATCCGTAACCTGTCTTTCGACCCCCCAGCGCTGATACTCCTCCGAGACGATCTGCTCCTGCCAGCGTTGATGGGAGGAGCCGCGATCGCAGATGAATTTTCCGCCCTCGGACTGAATGAATCGACCGGTCCTCAGGCTCGAGCCGGAAAGCCCGATCAACGCATCCGGAGCCCCCGCCTGGCGTGTCCGCGCATGCGTCCAGCCGTCGAAGGCTAACGCATTGGCGTAACTCAACTGATCCAGCAGCCAGGGATTGTGAATGCCAAGCCTCTGAAGAAGCATCTCCGGCGTGTGGATCCACGGAAACGTCCCGACCAGTTCGTGCGGCAGGCCCTCGCGCTGAAGCCGCGTCCAGGGCCAGGAAGAGTAAATCTTTCGAAGATGCCCGCGCCTCCGGAGCTGCCGTGCCAACTCAAAATGATGAAAGACGCCAAAGGCGGTTTGGTCGATGCGCATGACAGCCGAGTCCATCGTAGCAAACCGCATGGGAACGGCTTCAGGGGGAGTTACACATCATTGGCTGAGCGGCCTGGTGTCAGAGGAAGGCGGAAGCGCAGGCGATCATTCCAATGAAATTGGGATCTCCTTCCCATTTCAAGGAGAAACATGCTAGATTGATCGCCTCGTCGCTTCTCAAGACCGCCCAACGTTGTTACGATTGCGGCCGCTGGAGGGCAGATATGAGCGCTTTTCATGGGACACGCTTGATCCCGCGCTACCTGATTTCAGAATGCTCAAGCGATGCTTGACAGTCAGTCCCCACAGGCAAATATCCGGGTCTCGTGCATCAATTCCTGACATTCGCATAACGTTTGTGAGCTAGAGAATCCAGTTGTGGAAAGGACAACTCCCATGGCAACACAAAGCACAGTGCAACCGGGCGATGTTACGCAGCGCGTCGGAGTGGAAGTCATCCGGGCTCGTGGCGTCGATGTAGAGAAGCTCATCAAAATGCTCGTCGCCAATGCGGCAGCGGAATTCGCCAGCACCTACTACTACTACACCATCCTCCGCATGAACCTCGCCGGTTACGAAGACTACAAAGAGATCTGCGAAGATGCCCGGCTCGAAGATCGTGCTCACTGGGAACTGATCGTCCCGCGCATTTACGAGCTCGGCGGACACCTGCCCAACGATCTCAAGGCATTTCACGATCAGGCCGGGTGCGCCGCCGCCAAACTCCCCGACCCACCCACCGTCGTCAACATCCTTACCCTGTTGCTCGAATCGGAGCGTTGCGCCATCCGCAGCTGGAGCGCCGTCTGTGACATGACCTTCGGCAAAGATCCCCGCACCTATGATCTCGCCGCGCGCATCCTCAATGAAGAGATCGAGCACGAGGCCTGGTTCATCGAGCTCCTTGCTCACGAACGCGACCACAAGTCGATACCCTCCGGACACTTCCGCCGCGGCGAGCCGGGCGAGGCGCCGTACAGCAAGAACCGCCGGTTCTATAACCCATAAAATCTGTCGCATCGAATCCAATATGACTGAGGAGCGGAGCTTTCGGGTCGTCCTTGAAATGCCCGAAGAGCGCCGCTCCATCGATTGCGGCGCCAGCGAATACATCCTCAACGCCGCCGCCGACCACGGGATCAACCTTCCCGTCATCTGCCGCCAGGGCCGCTGCCTCACCTGCGCCGCGCGTCTGCTTGAAGGCATCGTAGAGCACGACCATCCCGACTCGTATTTCGCCGAAGACCAGACCGCCGGCTTCATCCTTACTTGCCTTGCCATGCCACGCAGGGAACTTCGCATCCTCACCCACCAGGAGTGGGAGATGCGGGCGCACCGCCTCGCCCACAACCTGCCCGCCCCGTATGCCTGAGGAGCCTCCGGCTCCATGGAAGCGAGCTCTCTCATGGAGCTTCAAAGGTGGGTAGTGGACACAGTTTTACTTGAAAGGACGCTGGAAAGCAGACCTGTTCGATGCGAAGGTTTGCGATATACATAATATGTGTTATCGGACGTACTACCTGGCCGAGTCCACTATCTCTGACTAATATCGGGTCCAGATCGTCAATATCCTTGTATCTGCTCTGCTGAGGTGTCTGCTTGTCGCCGATACTTAGATTGACCCGTTGCCGGTGCCTTCTCGCGCTATCGGTCTTAGGCGTTGTCTCCCAGTCTTCCATCGCACAAGTCCAATCGGTTGGGACTTCGGGAATTTCGACGGCGACCGCCACCACTGAGACCGTCACTGGTCAGGTGGTGAGTGCGACCACTGGACAACCGGTTGCTCGTGCCCTGGTCCGGCTGAACGACCGGGCTGTCCTCACCGACCACGACGGCAAGTTTGAGTTTCCCCAGTTTGCCGCCAATCAATCCAATAACCTGCAGGTCACCAAACCAGGCTTCTATCAATCTGCCGACCCATTTGGTGGTGGCTCTCTCTTTATCAGCTCAGGCCAACTCGCATCCTTGCTGCGGGTGAGGCTGTACCCGGAGGCTCTGTTGACAGGGACGATCACGGCTCCGGATGGGACTCCGCTGCCGCGAATCGTTGTAAGTGCTCTTCGAAGCACTTACAACGACTCCAGCCACCGCTGGATGGCGTCGTCGCAGTCCTCTACCGATTCCCATGGGAACTTCCGTCTCGCTGTGCCGCCCGGCGAATACAAGATCCAAACCAGATATAGCCCACGGAATAGTAGTTTTGCTGAAGCTGTTTTGCCTCTGATAGTTCCAGCAGATACTACAACAACCTCTTCAGGATTAATTCACGCAGGGAGCGGTACTGAGCAGCACTTTGACCTTCGGCCCGCCATGAGCCGGACCTATGGCATCACAGCCGAGGTCGAATCCACCTCAGAACGAGGCTTCCCGATGATCACGGCGCGCTCGAGCAATGGGCTCTCATTCCCGGTCGCAGGTTACGGCCGTGCCTCAGGTCCGGGCGAGATGCGGCTCGAACTCCCGAGCGGAAGCTATACCCTGATCGCTTCGACCAATAACTCCGATGGGCTTCAGTATGGAGAGACACGAGTGACGGTGACAGACCATGACGTGCCGGGCGTAGTGTTGCGCCTGGCGCGTGTTGCACCAATTCCTGTAGATCTCGCGGTCGACCCCTCTGCGACGTCTGATAATGCGTCGCCCGCCATCCAGCAACTCGGTCTCATCTTTGAGTCGATGCAGGACTCGCTCCCCGGGGATAGCTTCCAATCCGGGTCCGCCGGTCTCACGACACTTCAGGACAAAACCCAGGCTTTCCGCCTGGCCCCTGGAAGCTACCGCCTGCAGGCGCGTAACACAGGGGCCTGGTACGTGAAGTCAGCCAGCTACGGAACGACCGACCTCCTAGCCCAGGAGATGACGGTAGCACCCGGCGCCGGCGCGGCAACGATCCGTGTAACGGTGAGTGACAAGACTGGCGCGTTGAATGGCACCGTTAGCCTCAACGGTGTGCCCGCCGCCTGCTACCTTTATCTTGTTCCCAGCGGGCCCAGCGCCTCTACGGTCTTAACCGTCCGCAGCGCCAACGACGGCTCTTACAGCTTTCTTCATCTGCCACCCGGTACCTATCGCGCCATTGCCTTTGAGACGCGTCACTCGGCCAACTACCGCGATCCGAAAGCACTGGAGGGGTTCTCAACCTACGTTCAGACCTTGATGCTAGAGGTCGGCGACAAGGCCACGCTTAATCTGGAAGCCGTTGCCGACTCGGGGCTGAAGCCATGAGGCCGTCTTCCCTGCTCTGCTTCATAGGAACGGCGCTCCTCGCTACTTCGGCTTCTGCGCAATCGCCAACGCAGTTCAGGATTACCGGCGTCGTTGTAAGTAGCGTGGACGGTTCGCCCGTCGCTCACTGCCATCTGACGGCTTCTCCAACAGGACGACGAACAGTGGCGACAAAGCGTCAGTTCTCAAACCAATCTGGGGGCGTAGACGCCGATGACAGGGGGCGGTTTTCCATCACGGTGAGTTCGGCCGGCGCGTGGCATCTTACGGCGACCGCTCCTGGATATGCGACGCAGGTTTATGAGGAGCACGAGGGTTTTTCCTCAGCCGTTGTCCTCACGGACCGGGCCCCGGCGACCGATCTCACCTTTCGCCTTTCGCCAGAGGCAAGCGTCTCCGGCACAGTGCTCGATGATGCGGGCGAGGCCGTGCGCAACGCAAGCGTGTCTCTGCTGATGGTTCCTCCACCCAGTCCCGACAACACCCCGGATACCATGAGCGTCCACGGGGTGACTCAGACCGACGACCGCGGCTACTATGAGTTTGCGAACCTGCCGCAAGGCAACTACCGAATATCGGTGGATGCAAAGCCTTGGTACGCCTCCAACCCGCAACAGAGTCGTGACATCTCTGCCACCACAGGAACCACCTTACAAAGTCCTCTCGATCCGTCGCTCGATGTAGCGTATGCCGAGACGTGGTATCCCGGCGTCGACGACCCCTCCAAGGCGGAGACGCTTGCACTCCATCCTGGGGATAACGCTGAGGCGGACTTCCACATGATTCCCGTGCCCGCAATACACCTTCAGGTGATCACGCCACCCAGTTCCACGACGTCGCAAGGGCGAACCACCGTCTTTCCGTTGGCGGAACGCGTCAATCCGGGAACCGGCAACAGAATGCCCACCGGGTCAGTCTCCATTACGACCACGCCGCAGGGGCAAACGGAGATCGGAGGTCTTGCCCCCGGCTTCTATCAGATTCGCTTGCAGGGGCAGGGTCAGGAGTCGCGGACGGCATTGGTGCAGGTGTCCGAAGGCGGAGTCCACACGGTCGATTTCAACGAACCGTCCTCCGACGCGAACATTACGATTCGCCTGGACGGCGTTGCAGACGAGGAGAGTGCAATCCAGGTGGGGCTCATCAACACTGAGACTGGAGAGAGAATCTTTGCGTCGAACCAGCGCTTCGGGGGTGAAGGTGGCAGACCTGGACGTGGACTCAAGCAGGTGGATCATCCGAGTGAGCGTGTCATGCAAATTCCACCGGGACGTTACGAGGTGGTGCTTGCTGGCCGCGTAGGTGTCTATCTCACCGGGATGACCGCGCAGTCTGCGGAGGTGACCGGGCGCTACGTCAAGGTGCACAATGGCGACTCGACCCTTACTCTTCACATCGCCCGTGGACGAGCCTCCGTGAGCGGCATCGCAAGCATCGCCGGCAAACCTGTCGTAGGGGCAATGGTGCTCCTGGTGCCAGCGGGGCTCGATGATCCTTCATCGCTCACGTTGTTCGCGCGTGACCAAACCAACACCGACGGCAGCTTCGATCTTCCGGAGGTCGTCCCAGGTCAGTACATCCTTCTGGCGATCGAAAACGGCTGGCAGGTTAACTGGAAGGACCCCTCGACGCTGAACCGCTACCTGATCCACGGGGTTCCGCTGGAATTGAAGCTGGCTTCGGAAGTGAAGCAGAACATCGAAGCACAGGCCCCATGAGACAGGATTCAGCGCCTTCTTGCCTCCTTTCATGGTTCAGATCGAGAGTGACGTTTATTCGCAAATCGGGCTGGTCATGCTGATCGGGCTGGCAGCCAAGAACGCCTCGACTGGCCTCGACTCCGTGAACGCGCTATGCTGTATGGGAGGCAATGAAATCAGTTCGCCAATTCGGAGCGCTTGTCCTGCTGCTGCTGTCGTGGCTGGCTCCGGCTATGGCATGCATAACGCCTGAAGCGCAGCTTACGCAACAGGAGCGTGCCTGCTGCCGCATGATGAAGAACCAATGCGGACAGATGGAGATGCCTGTCTCGCATGGTTGCTGCCAGAAGGACGTTCGGGCCACTCACTCCGATGCCCTTCAATCCAAAGCTATAGATTTCCATCCAGATAAAGCCGCGGTAACACATCTGTTCATCGCGGATCTTTGGAATCCGACCCCGGTGTTGGCCGGGCGGGCAGAACACCCTGAGTTTTCACCTCCGCAATCCCCACCCAGGTCCATCTCCGTACTCAGAATCTAGGTAGCCCCTCTCTCGCACTCTGCCTTCGCCGAGTGCGCATACGTGTTCTGTGTGTGCCGGGCGATGTCTTGTACTGCAATCGAGATTGGAGCTTGGTATGAACGTGGTCTCTTTGGCGACCGCCACGCTCGTGCTTGCGAGCGCGCTTTCCGCCTTCGGACAGCAAGCAGCAGGCACGGCTACGCCTCTTTCTCAGCTTTTAGCCGAGGCTGAGACAAACAACCCGCAGATCTCCGCTGCCGATCATGGAGCACGAGCTGCGAGGCAGATGACGCCGCAGGTGACGACGCTACCGGACCCGAAATTCACCTACCAGCAATTCAGTGTCGGCAGTCCGAAGCCGTTTGCGGGATACACCAACAGCGATTTCGCCTACATCGGCGTCGGAGCGTCACAGGAGCTGCCCTATCCGGGGAAATTAAGGTTGCGAGGTGAAGTAGCCAATCGCGATGCTGACACGAAACAAGCCGAGGTTGGAGTAACGAAAATCGGCATCGCCGACGCGATCAAGGCGGACTATCTCCAACTGGCCTATCTGCAACAGACGCTTGGCATCCTGCAGCAAAACGAGTCTGTTCTTGACCAGCTCATTCAGGATGCTACGGCCCATTATCAGGTCGGGCAAGGGATGCAGCAGGATGTTTTACAGGCCCAGGTGAACCGAACCAAGATCGTGAAAGAGATCACGATGCACCATCAGCAGATGGGACAGGTGCAGGCACATCTCAAGGGCTTGCTCAGTCGGGACCAGGGGACGTCGGACATTGTTACGGAAGACCTGATTGAAACTCCGCTCAAACGCACTTCTGATGAGCTTCTTGCGATGGTTCGGCAGAACAACCCTCAGATCCAGGTGGACGCGAGTTCCATCCGGAAGCAGGATGCGCAGGTAGCGTCCGCGAAGCGCGAGGGGAAGCCGGATTTTGAAGTCGGCTATATGTACCAGAACACCGACCGCAAATACCGCGACTACTACGTGTTCACCTTCGATGTGCGCCTTCCCCGCAGAGCACGGGTAAATGCGGAGGTCGCCGAAGCTGCCGAAAAGCGTGCCGAGTCACAACAGACTCTCGATGCGCATCTGCAGCAGGAGTTCGCACAGGTGAAAGAGGAGTATGTCAAAGCGACAAGCGATGAAGAGCTGTTGAAGGAATATCAGGATGGCCTGATACCACAGTCCGATGCGGCATATCGAGCAACACTGAGTGCCTACGCGTCCAATCGCGAACAGTTCATTCATCTCCTTTCGTACTTCACAGACGTTCTCAACCTGAAGCTCGAATACGCGGAGACACTCGTGGATCACGAGACTGCCTTAGCCCATCTCGAATCGCTGACAGGAGTGACACTGCGATGAACAAATATGTCTTAAGGACCTCTCTCGTCTGGATCGTTGTCCTGGCAGTTGTCGCAGGGATCTGGGCATACCGTTCCCATTTGGTGAAACAGCCCAAAGCGATGAATATGCCGATGTCCGGGGTTGTGCAGCCCGTGGCTGCCGGACCATCTTCAACCACCCAGGAGTCAGCACCATCCATGTCGGAACAAAAGATGGAGACGCCGCTCGTTCCCGTCCAACTCACGCCCGAGCGGATGCAGAGCATCGGCGTGCAGACCGGTACGGTAGAGTACAAGCAACTGAGTGACGACATACGTGCGACCGGCACGGTGGACATCAATGAGCGTCTTCTCTCCTATGTGCAGGTGCGCTTTCCTGGCTATATACGTAAGGTTTTTGCGAATGCCACGTATCAATATGTTCGCAAAGGAGAACCGCTCTTCACCGTGTACAGCCCTGATCTGGTGGCAACTCAGCAGGAATTTCTGCTTGCGCGGCAAAACCGGAAGGCTCTGAGCACCAGTACGGTGGACGGAGTGGCATCCGGAGCAGAGTCATTGTCTGCCGCAGCTGAACAACGTCTGGAGCAGTGGGAGGTTCCGCAGAGTGAGATTGCAAAGCTCAAGCAGACGGGCAAACCAATTACTGATCTCACCATCAACTCGCCGGTTTCGGGATACATCACCGAGCGAAATGCTCTGCCCAATATGTATGCCGAACCTTCGACCAAACTCTACACCGTTGCCGATCTGTCGCGGGTATGGGTCTATGCCCAGGTATTCCAGAACGATATTGGCCGGCTGAAGCCGGGTGATAGGACAGAGATCACTGTCGATTCCTATCCGGGTCGTACATTCTCCGGCCAGATCGAAGAGATCCTGCCGCAAGTGGACATGGCGACGCGCACGGTGCGCGTGCGACTGTCGATCGCCAATCCCGGTCTCAAGCTGAAGCCGGGCATGTTCGTGAATGTCGATGTGAAAACCAGCCTGGGGCGTCAGCTCATCGTGCCTGCTTCGGCTGTCTTTCAATCGGGTACGCGGCAGTTAGTCTTTCTGAATCACGGTAACGGCAGCCTAGAGCCGAAGGAAATTACGGTCGGTCCTCGCGTCGGAGACGACTTTGTAGTGCTCAAGGGGCTGGAGGCGCATCAGTCGATCGTCACTTCGGCGAGCTTCCTGATCGACTCCGAAAGTCAATTGCAGGCTGCAGCAGGTTCCTTCGTGCCGCCTCCTCCGGGTGCCGGGAGCAACGCTCCACCGGCGAATGCGCCTCAGACGAACATCGACTTCACCACCGATCCGAATCCGCCGAATAAGGGTGCAAACACCTTCCGTGTGCATCTGACCGGCGCTGGAAATGCGCCTGTTACGGGCGCAGAAATAACGGTCACATTCTATATGGCTGCGATGCCGGCGATGGGCATGGCTGCAATGAACACAACCACGAAGCTCAGCGACAAAGGCAACGGCTTGTATGAAGGGAGCGGTTCGCTCGGCTCTGGAGGGACCTGGCAGGTGACCATCACGGTGCAGAAAAACGGACAAGTGATCGCAACAAAGCAATTGCATGTGAACGCTACAGGAGGCATGTAATGCTTTCCAGAATTATCGACGTTTGCGCACGCAATCGCTTCCTAGTCTTTACGGCCGTCTTGCTGCTTACACTCGCAGGAATCTGGTCGCTCCAGCATGTGCCTCTGGATGCGTTGCCCGATATTTCGGATGTGCAGGTCATTGTCCATACGAACTGGGCAGGCGAGCCACCCGATGTCATCGAAGATCAGGTGACATACCCGATTGTGACCAGCTTGCTGGCCGCGCCCCATGTAAAAGCTGTTCGTGCGCAGACCATGTTCGGTGACTCCTATGTCTATGTTGTCTTTCAGGACGGTACTGATCTCTACTGGGCCCGCTCGCGTGTCATCGAATATCTGCAACAGATCAGCGGACGCCTGCCGGAGAATGTACATCCGTTGATTGGCCCCGATGCGACAGGCGCAGGCTGGGTTTATGAGTATGCCATCGTCGATAAGAGCGGCAAGCACAGTCTTGCCGACCTGCGCAGCCTGCAGGACTGGCATCTGCGCTATGCCCTGGAGACTGTGCCCGGAGTTGCTGAGGTCGCCAGCATCGGGGGCTTTGTCCGGCAGTATCAGGTACAGCTCGATCCCAACAAGCTGCTTTCCTATGGCATTCCGCTGTCGATGGTCATCGACAAGGTAAAGATGAGCACGAACGAGGTCGGCGGCCGCGTTCTTGACTTGAGCGGCGCAGAGTACATGATCCGGGGTCTAGGCTATCTCCGCTCGCTGGATGATCTCGCTACGGTTGCGGTCGGCAGCAAGAACGGAACACCTGTCCTACTGCGCGATCTGGGAACGGTGAGCTTCGGCCCCGATATCCGTGAAGGGGTCGCAGAGTGGAATGGCGAGGGAGAAACCGTCGGCGGAATCATCGTCATGCGTCAGGGCATGAATGCGCTGAACGTCATCAATGGAGTGAAGCAGAAGCTACGCGAGATCGCACCGTCTCTACCACCAGGCGTCCAGATCATGCCGGGTTATGACCGCTCCGCTCTGATCGACGCGTCGATCAAAACGCTACAGCGCGATTTGCTGGAAGAAGCGGTAATCGTCAGCTTAGTGATTATCGTCTTCCTCTTTCACTTCCGTTCAGCGCTCATCGCAATCCTCGCCTTGCCCATCGCGGTGCTGGTGGCTTCCATCCCGATGTACTGGCTGGGGGTGAGCTCGAACATCATGTCGCTGGGCGGCATCGCATTGGCAATCGGTGTGCTCGTCGATGCCTCCATCGTGATGGTCGAAAACGGGTATCGCCATCTGTCGGAGTGGCAGGAAAACGGTGCTAACCCGGTATCGGAACCGGAGCGGCAGAAGATACTTATCAACGCAGCCAAACAGGTTGGCCCGGCGCTTTTCTTTTCACTACTCATCATCGTCGTTTCCTTTCTGCCGGTCTTCCTGCTCGAAGCGCAGGAAGGACGTATGTTTCGCCCGCTGGCGTGGACCAAGACCCTGGCAGTTGGATCATCCTCCATCCTCGCCATTACTCTGGTGCCGGTCCTGATGGTGATGCTGATTCGAGGGCGGCTACGACCGGAAGGCGCCAATCCAATCTCTCGCATCACCCAAGCAATTTACCTGCCCGTCCTGCGCTTTTGCCTTCGCCATCGCTGGCTCACGATTGCAGTCAATCTGATCTTCCTGGTTGTCACGTTTCCGCTTGCATCGCGTCTGGGAAGCCAGTTCATGCCGCCGCTCTTTGAAGGCTCAACCTTGTACATGCCGACCGCTCTTCCCGGCATCTCCATCGAGCAGGCGAAGGTACTTCTCCAGCAGCAGGACCGCGTCCTTCGCAGCTTACCGGAAGTGGCTAGTGTGTTCGGTGCCGTTGGCAGATCAGACAGCGCAACCGACAATGCGCCCCTCGATATGTACGACACGACTGTGATGCTCAAGCCCCGGGAGCAGTGGCCCGCCGAGATGACCTACGAAAAACTCATTCAGGAAATGGACGAGAAGCTCCAGTTTCCCGGACTCTCGAATACCTGGACCATGCCAGTAGAAAACCGTCTCGACATGGAGTTGACCGGCATCAAGACTCCGCTGGGCATGAAAGTGCAAGGACCGAATGTCGACGGCATCCAGCAACTGGCTTCGCAGATTCAGACGGTCCTCTCTGGACTGCCGCAACTGCGATCTGTCTTTTCTGAGAAGGTCGCGCAAGGTTTCTACGTCAATGTCGATGTCAACCGTGCAGAGGCTGCCCGGTACGGCCTCACAGTAGCAGAAGTTCAAACCGCAGTCACCTCCGGTATCGGTGGAGAGAACATCGCGGAGAACATCGAAGGACGAGAGCGCTATCCCATCAGCGTCCGTTATCAAAGAGACTTCCGCGACAACATTGAAAAGATGCGCGGAGTACTGATCGGCACCCCTTCAGGAGCGCAGATTCCGTTGGGACAAGTGGCCCGCGTCTCCTTCAGTCGTGGTCCGGCAATGATCCGGGACGAAGACGGCGCACTGACCGGATACATCTATATCGATCTCAAGAACAGCGACTATGGCGGCTTCGTCGCCAGAGCAGACAAGCTCCTGCATGACAAGCTCACCTTACCCGCGAACTATTCCTTCCAGTGGTCAGGGGAATATGAATTGGAACAGCGGGCCAGGCAGCGTCTGCAACTCATCCTTCCGGTTGTGTTCTTTGTCATCTTCCTGCTGCTGTATCTCGTGTTCCACTCGGTTGCCGAGGCGCTTGTTCTCATCTTCCCAACCATCTACGCCATGAGCGGAGGACTGCTGCTCCAGTGGTTACTCAAATACAACTTCAGTGTCGCGGTCGCGGTTGGCTATATCGCGCTCTTCGGGATCGCAGTGGAAACCGGTGTTGTAATGGTGGTCTATCTGCACGAATCTCTCGAACGCCGGCTGCAAACCAGGAAACTGCTAACGAATGCCGATGTTGAAGAGGCTGCCATTGAAGGGGCTGTACATCGGCTCCGTCCGAAACTCATGACCGTCTGTGCCGTTCTCGCAAGCCTCATCCCCATTCTGTGGGAGTCCGGTGTCGGTTCCGATGTGATGAAGCCGATTGCCGCTCCGATTGTTGGAGGCATGATCACATCTACGATCCACGTCCTTATTCTCGTACCCGTGTTCTTCGTCATGATGAAAGAGCGAGCATTGAAGCGCGGCACGCTTGTTTCCCAGGATGCGGGTGAGCACGCAATGTCGATGGATGGGGGAAGATAGCAGTGCACCGGTCTATCCCGATCTCAGTCCTGCACCAACCCCCAATCCCGGATGCCAGGAACTGTTCTTTGCCTTCAAGGCGTTGCGCTGGCATAGATGCTGGAATAAGGAGACTCTCCAGACCTAACCTAAGCCATTTATTTCGTTATATTTAGTTGATTTGGAAGGATTTAGCCAGATAGATAATGGCGGAGAGACAGGGATTCGAACCCTGGATACCTTGCGGTATACACGCTTTCCAAGCGTGCGCCTTCAGCCACTCGGCCATCTCTCCGCGATCAGGTAGGCTCTCTCGAATCTAACACAGTTAAGGCCAATGGCGAACGTGCAGCATCGTCGCAAACATCCTGACTATGTGGCGTATTCGGCGTCCGCGTACCGGTGAACCATGCCTCCGGCCCCTTGCGGCAGCTATGCATCTCACTGGGCAGTGTCTTCATGCGGCGATGATATCGCGCGGAACGTCATGGCCGCCGGGAAGCCTTAGAGGCCTCGGCAACAAGTGGCTGTCCACTCTCGGCATTGTTCCACAGCGTCAAGAAACGTTGGTACGCCGCTGCGCTTTCCGAGTGATCGTGGGCAGCTAGCGCTCGAGCCAGTCCAATCTCAGCAATGGGATAGACGTTATTCCCCTGCAGAAACGCAGCGCCTCGATGCTCCAGCACAGAACGGAAATCAGCAGTCGCATGCTCCGTTCGTCCCATAGCCGCGTTGGTCAAGGCGCGCAGGTATGGTGTCAGCGAAACGCTGTCATACGGCTCAGCTCTCGTCAGAATCACGAGCGCCTCACCAAACTTCTTCGACCGCAGCAAAATCGCCGCCTGCAGGTCTGGCACAAAGTACTGCACAGCAGCGGTGCTGTGCGGGAACGATTGCTGGAGAGAATGAATCGCATCCTCGGCTCCGCTATTATCTCCACACAGAGCAGCAGACATCCCCACATCGAAGATAGCCGTCTCACCGCCAGACATCGTCTTTGCCTCGCTCGTAAGCCCCTGCGACTCAGCGCAGTTGCCAGCGAGCGCATTATCGAGTGCTCCCTGGGCCAGCATGAGAGCGCTCGCGGAACCGAGTCCCTCCACATGCCTTGCATCGTCAGCCGTCAACTTCCAGACCGCCTCGCCAGCGCTAATCTGCCCCGTGTTGTCCAGATAGAGTCCGTAGTCTCTCATCGCTCCATAGGACATATGTCGGGAATCAAGACTTCGAAGTGTGCCAACATATTTCCTGATCTCATCGTCTCTTCCAGCAAGAAAGGCTGCGGCCAGTAAATTCCGGCCACCCGCGACGCCGAGCCGCTCGGCCTGCGCTTCAAGCTGCGCCGCGGTGTCGTAACGATCTAGCCCCAGCATTGCAAGCTCCGCCTCGTCATACGCCTCGGCGCTGTAGGGATCCACCTCATACGCCTGCTGTGCCGCGAGCAACGACTCCACCATGTGTCCCTGCAACCGAAGCACACGGGCCAGTCCGATCATTCCCTCTGAGTCGTGCGGGAATCGCTCACCGTAGAAGCGGATCGTGGTGAGCGCAAGGCTATAGTCGCCACTCACATTCATCTCGTAACAGAACGCAGCGAGGAGCTTGAGCTTGTCGCTTCCGTCCCGCGCGCCCTTTTGCGCTAGATCTGCCGACCGTGCCGATGCGACCTCGCTTCCCTCACTGCGATACAGCCAAGCCAATTTCATCTGTGCCTGGGCAAATTTCGGATCGGATTTTGTTGCACTTTGGTAGGAGTGCAACGCATCAGCCGTTCTCCCGCTCGCAAGCGCGTCATCTCCCGCGGAATATTCGTTCAGCGCGTCAAGATTCACCGTTGCTTCCGTTGCCAGCGGAGCCGCTGCATCGGCGATAGACTGTTTGCTCTCTCCGATCTCTGAGCGAAGCTTCTGCGCCAGCCGGTCGATCGCAGCGGGAACCTCCTCGCGAGACGCGGCGGTCTCCGCAACGCTCGCCAGCTTGTCGTTCGACTGCGTATTCAACGCATCAACGTTGAGGACGTACTCCGAACCCTGCCTGCGTATCCCTCCGTACAGATATGCCTTGGAGCCAACACGCTTCGCTACCGTCTGCGCCAGAATCTGCGGGGCCACCTCACCATCGTCTTCTACCTGCCGAAGCCCAGCCTGATAGGCGGAGCTCCCGAGAAGATTCAGATACTGCGACTGCCGGAGGTCAATCTCAAGTCCCTCCCCAACTGCTTTCTCCAGCAGGGCCTCGCCGGTTCTATTCTGAAATCCGGCCAACAGCAAACTGTCATTCGGTTTAAGCAGCGCGGGCCGCAATTCTCCGCTCCTGACCAGCAAATATCCCGCGCCTGCCACGGCTACTGCGAGTGCTGAGGCAGCGGCCACCTTACGACGCATACCTTTCCGTGCCGCCTCGTCCCGCGGTTTGGCTGATGCTTCCGCCGTCGAGTCCTCTATGCCAAACTCAAACTGCGTTATGCCCGAGCGGCTTCTTGCGAGAGACGGGACCGCGCGGCGTTTGTCAGCGGCGCGTCTCTGCCCCGCAGAAGAAGGCTGCGCATGGTTTGCGTCGCTTTCCGTCGTCACGGCATTCAAACCCACCGGATGCAGCACTCCTTTGTCACGGCTGCCAGGCGCCGCAGGTATGCGACGTGGCCGAATCAGGAGATTGTCCGCGCTTGACTCCGATTTCGCCGTTTGCACTGCTCCCGGCTCCATCTCCTGCGGAGCATCCGGAGCCTTCCGCACCGGACGCCGCGGCCGCACATCGGGCTCGATCGCCTGCACCAGCGGAACAGGCGCTGCACTCGGCTTCTTCAGCCATCCGAGCACGCCGCGCTTGTCGACCATCTTTGCCAGCGCGTCACGCAGTTCGCCCGCTGTCTGAAAACGATCCTTGCGGTCTTTGGCGAGCAGCCTCAGGATCAGCCGTTCAAGCTCCTTCGAAATCGACTCGTTCCAACTTCGGATCGAATCCGGCTCATGCTCCAGGATCTGACTGTAGATAAGCGCGCTCGTCGTGCCGCTAAACGGAATCCGTCTCGTCGCCATCTCGTACATCACTACGCCGAGCGAAAACAGGTCGGAGCGAGCGTCGAGCTCCATGCCGCGAGCCTGTTCCGGCGACATGTAGGCCAACGTACCCACTGTAGCGCCAGCGAGCGTCAGATCGAGCGATCGCGATAGCCAGCCTCCACCTTGATTGAGGCCGATCTTCGCAAGACCGAAGTCCAGCACCTTTGCCTGCACTCCGTTCGGCTTTTTGACGAGGAAGATATTTGCCGGCTTGATGTCGCGGTGAACGATCCCTTTGGCATGGGCCTCGCCCAGCGCATCGGCGACCTCCTGCGCGTACTCGATGATCTCACCGCTGGACAATGCGCCACGGGCAATCCGCGCCTTCAGCGTCTCGCCTTCCAGCAGTTCCATCACCAGGTATGGGTCGCCGTCCTTTTCGCCGATATCGAAGATTGTGCAGATATTCGGATGGTTCAGCCCTGAGGCTGCCCGCGCCTCCTGCATGAAGCGCTCGCGTGTGCCGGGAATCCGGTAATCCTCATAGAGCAGCTTGATCGCGACTTCGCGGTGCAGGCGTTCATCCCACGCGCGAAAGACCAGACCCATGCCACCGCCGCCAATGCGACCGAGGATCTCATACGGTCCGAACTTCTGGCCCGCTTCAGGATTCATTGCGTTGTGAAGCCTCTCTTCTCCAAATTCCTGGAAGATGCCAGGCTCAAATCTCTGCTGCAGCGACCTCATCATACCCGCTGGTCTTCTCTTACCGGCATGCCACCTTAGTCGTGTTACCCAGTCAGGCAACCCGTATAATCGTCCTGTGTCGCCCTCGAATCTTCTCCGCCGTCCTGCCAATCAGACACTGCTCATCGACGCCGACGATACGCTCTGGGAGAACAACATCTACTTCGAGCGGGCCATTGCCTCCTTCATCTCCTACCTCGACCACCGTACCTACACCACCGAGCAGGTCCGCGAGCACCTCAACCACTGTGAGCGCGCCACCATCGCGGCCCACGGTTACGGTCTCCAGAGCTTTCGCCGCTCGCTGGTGGACTGCTTCGAGCAACTCAGTGAGACACCCATTACACCGGAGAAGCATCAGCGCATCGTCAGCTTTACCCAGGCCATAGCCGAGCAACCAGTCGAGCTTCTCCCCGGCGTCAGTGAGACGCTGGCCGACCTGTCCACTCGTCACCGTCTCATCCTGGTCACTAAGGGCAACCCCTCCGAACAGACTGGCAAGCTCGAACGCTCCGGCCTTGCCTCCCACTTCGGTGCTGTCGAGGTGTTACCGGAGAAGCATAACGAGGCATACCTCTCGCTCGCCGCACATCACAGCTGTGAGGCCAGTGACACCTGGATGATCGGCAACAGCCCGCGCTCCGATATCAATCCCGCTCTCGCCGCCGGCCTGCATGCCGTCTTCATCCCCCACGACTTCACGTGGGTTCTTGAACACGAGACCGTGAACCAGCCCCCGCCCGGCCAGAACCTCCTCGAGCTGGCATCTTTCAAGGAACTTACGGATCACTTTTAGCTGCACTTCCGCGGGTCGTTTAGCCACTGAACTCCACGACTGTAAGGTTTTCACGGCTCATGCGTCAGCATGGGTGTTCGGATTAAGTCCGGCCAAAGGAGAACCCTAATGCTCGATCAGAAACTATGCACTTGCGGCCCCGTTTGTCCCTGCGGCGACAATTGCGGTTGTCCTGCATCCAATTAGTAGTGCGGCTGGTGCAGGATCCCCTGCGCCAGCCTGCCACGATACAAAGCACTATGCCGACAAACACAATTGCGGATCTATTTCAGCAACGAGACCAGTTCCTGAGCTTCATCAGGAAGAGGGTAGAATCCAGCGCCACAGCGGAGGACATCCTCCAGAGCGCCTACGTTCGTGCCATGGAGAAGTCTTCAAGTCTGCGGAGTGGAGATTCCATTGTTGCCTGGTTCTATCGCGTTCTGCGCAACGCCGTCATCGACCACTACCGTCATCGCGCCGCTGAAGACCGCGCCTTCGATGGCTGGGCGCAGGATGTCGCCACCGAAACCCAGCCAGACTCTCTGGCAGAAGACAGCACCTGTCACTGCGTTCTTGGGGCCCTCAACAAACTCAAGCCCACATACAGCGAGATTCTCCGCGAGGTCGAACTCGACGGCAAATCGCTTGAAGCAGTCGCCAATGCTACCGGCATCACAGCGGGAAATGCCGCCGTCCGAGTCCATCGTGCAAGGCAATCTCTCAAGAAGCAACTGACGCTCGTCTGCGGCACCTGCTGCACGAGCGCCTCCTCCAATTGCACTTGCTCCTGATAACGACGGCGTCCTCCGCTACCTCTCATCACCGTAGATCTGCACCTCGACCGGCCTGCCCTCCATCACCTTCGCCCGATACATCCCCGGCGTATTAAAGCTCCATGCCATCTGTCCGTCGGGAGCAATCGCAATGACGCCGCCATCGCCGTGGATCGCCTTCAGCTCCTTCTGCACCACCTCATCGACAGCCGCCTGCAGGTCCATTCCTTTGTACTGAACCAAAGAGCAGATCGTCCGCGCCACCGTCAGCCGGATGAAGTACTCTCCCGTCCCGGTTGCCGAAACTGCGCATGACTGATTCGACGCATAGGTACCCGCGCCGATGATCGGCGAGTCTCCCACTCTGCCCCACCGCTTTGCCTGCGTGCCTCCAGTCGAGGTACCCGCCGCAATATTCCCATCGCGGTCGAGCGCCACCACCCCCACCGTCCCATACTTGTGAGCATCCGGAGGCTCAATCTCGGCCATCCCGCCGGTCGGAGCCGGCGGCGCACCTGCAGGCCGCGGCGGAATCGGGAGGCTCTCCTTCTTCAGCTGCTTAATCAGGCTCTGCCAGCGGCGTTCCGTGAAGAAGTAGCTCGGATCGACCTGCTCCAGCCCAGTTGACGCCGCGAACTGATCCGCTCCTGCGCCGATCATCATCACGTGCGGCGACTTCTCCATCACCGCTCGAGCCAGAGAGATCGGATGCCGCGTTCGCGTCACCCCTGCCACCGCGCCCGCCTGCATCGTCTCCCCCTTCATGATCGCGGCATCCAGCTCGTTCTTGCCTTCCGCTGTGAACACGGCGCCCTTCCCTGCGTTGAACAGCGGATCATCTTCCATGATTTTGATCGCCGCCTCCACCGCGTCGAGCGACGAGCCGCCCTTATCCAGGACATTCGCCGCCGCCTGAACCGCCGTCTGCAGCGCAGCCCTGTACTTTGCGTCCATCTCCTTGCTCATCGACTGGCGCTCGATGACCCCCGCCCCTCCATGCAGCACCACCGCCCACTTATGCTCCTTCGCCTGAGCTGCCATTACACGATCCGGCGCAATCGCCACCGAACTCGCCAACACAGCCGCCAACACCGCTACGCCAATCCTCATAACAGCACGCATCCAATGCCCTCTATTTACCTAAGATCAACGCCAGAGACCTGCAGTGTAACGTCTTGCCGTAGAAAGAGACATGTGTGCCTTCCCTGTCACCCAAGACTCCCAGAGAACCACGATTCCCTGCTATACTTGTCTACGGATTGCTCACCGCTCTTCTGGCACCTTAGTGTGGAGCCTAACGCGGAGGTGGCGAAATTGGCAGACGCACAAGCTTGAGGTGCTTGCGCCGCAAGGCATAGGGGTTCAAGTCCCCTCCTCCGCACCAATCCAACACATTCTCTGGAAGGCTGCTCGCTTCATTCCATGATTCCTCTTCTTGTAGTTCTGCACATCATCGTCTCGCTCTTCCTCATCGGAGTCGTCCTGCTCCAGCAGGGCAAATCGGCCGACCTCGCAGCAGCCTTCGGCGGCCAGGGCTCACAGACGGCGTTCGGCCCCCGTGGAGCAGCCAATCTTCTCACGCGCCTCACCACCTACTCGGCCATCATCTTCATGCTTACCTCCATCGGCCTCACGATCCTGCTCTCGCGCGCCAGTGCCGACCGCTCCGTGCTCGCCGGCCATCCCACGACACAGAGCACTCCGAAGAAGTAATCGCCTTCAGGCAAGTAATCAATGCGCAGGCCTCTGGCCTGCGCATTCTTCATGCGCGTCATCGGGCGATAATGGAGCCATGATCCGAGAAACACTTCCCGTAGGGATGCTGCAGTGCAACTGCACTATCCTCGGCGACGAGACCTCCCGCGAAGCCATCGTTATCGATCCCGGCGACGACATTCCCCGCATCGCCGCCCTTATCAAACGCCATGGACTCACTGTCAAGCAGATCATCATTACCCACGCCCACATCGACCACATCGCCGGCGCCCATCACCTCAAAAAGCTCACCGCCGCCCCGATCCTCTACAACCAGAACGATCTCCCGCTGGTCAAAATGATGGACATTCAGGCTGCCTGGCTCGGTGTCCAAACCCCTGAGGTCGCAGCGCCAGACGCCCCACTTACCAACGGTCAGACCATCGCCATCGCGGGACTCTCGGGCTCGATCCTCCACACGCCCGGTCATACTCAGGGCAGCGTCTGCCTTTATTTGCCTCAAGAGTCACTGCTGCTAGCAGGCGACACCCTCTTCGCCGGTTCTGTAGGCCGAACCGATCTTCCCGGAGGCGATACCCGCCAGCTCGTGACCTCAATCCACAACGAACTCCTCACCCTGCCAGACACCACTCTCGTCATACCCGGCCATGGCCCTACCACAACCATCGGAAGGGAAAGGCAAAGCAATCCATTCCTGTAAGAGTCGTATAATCAGTAGATAAATAGAATAATATCGAGTAATACATGACGAGAATCAAGAGGCTTATTGTTTACCTTGATTCCTGGCAATCTTGCTAATTCCCTCCGCAAACTCCTCGACCGGAGTGATCAGGCTGACGACTATCCGACCCTCATCGCTCATCCCATAGAAGCTTCCGGGGTGCACGACAACATCCGACGAAGCCAATAACTCCTCAGCCCCAAGCCCCACCCGAGGAAGCCGCAATACCGCACTCCATCCCGCTTCCACTTTAAGGTGCTCGACGCCAGAAGCTTCTATTCTGGTGAGATTTACTGCAACTCTCTCAAGTATCTGTTTCTGAATCGTCTCTCTCCCCGCCAGCCAGTGTGGCAGGGCTACCTGCGCCGGAGCATTCATCGAAAGGAACGTATCCGCGATCACCTCTAACCGTGCGGTGGCAGCTGCCCGATCCTGTTCCGGCCCAAAGCCCGCGATCCATCCAACCTTCATCTGCGGCAGTCCGGCGATCTTGCTCATTCCGCTCAGGCAAAACGTCAGTACCGGATGCGACCCCACGGCGAAGCTCACCAACCTCTCAGTCTCCGCCTTTCCAATCGGGTAATCGAGAAAGACCTCGTCCACGATCAGCGCCAGTCCGTGACGCGCGCACAGATCTTCCATGCGCTCACGCTCCAAGTGCTTCGTCCCATGCCCCGTGGGATTGTTCGGATGCACCACGACAATCGCACGCGTCCTCGGCCCGATCCTCCGCTCCAGTTCAGCAAAGTCGATCCACCACCCGTAGTCATAGAACAGCGGGTAGGGCTTCAGCCGCACGTCCTCCAGGTCCGCCAGAAAATCAAAGAGCGGATAGCTCGGCTGCGCGACCAGCACATCATCCCCCGCGTCACAGAGTAGCCGAAAGAGATACCCGTACCCCTCGCTCGTGCTTGTCGTCAGGACCAGCGCATCCGGATCGACCGCCGCCCCGTGTCCTGCGTAGTACTCCGCGACGGCCTCCCTCGCGGACCGCATCCCCCGCGGATCGGGATCATAGGCTAACGCCCTTGCATCCGCCAGCGGCGTCAGGATCGCCTCAGCGTCATACGAAAACCTGCAGACCGTAGGGTTCGACACTGTCAGATCAAGCAGCCTCCGCCCACTCTCTCTCGCCTGCCGAATCGCCGCAGCGAACCGGCTCTCCCTCGTGTCCCACCCCGTCCTTGCTGAAAACCTTTGCCTCACCTCAACATGCTAACCGTATCGCCACAAACCTCTCCTAAAATAGAACCCAACCCATGAACCCCATTCAGGCAGTTCTCTTCGATTACGGCATGGTTCTCTCTGGCCCTCCCGATCCCGCAGCCTGGCAGCGCATGCGCGCCATCTCCGACCTCTCCGAGGAGGCCCTCCACGCCGGCTACTGGGCCTACCGCCACGATTACGACCGCGACACTCTCAACGCCCGCGCCTACTGGGCCCACGTCGCCTCGCACGCTGAGACTACCTTCACCCCCGAGCAGATCAACGGCCTGATCGCCGCCGACCTCGATCTTTGGGGCGAACTCAACCCACCCATGCTCACCTGGGCTCAGAGCCTCCAGCGCGCCGGTGTTCGCACCGGAATCCTTTCCAACATCGGTGACGCCATGAGCGAAGGCCTTCTCGCGCGCTTCGACTGGCTCAGTGCCTTCAACCACTGCACGTGGTCCTATGCGCTCAAACTTGCCAAGCCCGAGCCCGCCATCTACCACGCAGCCGCCCAAGGCCTCGCCACATCCCCAGCCAATATCCTTTTCGTCGACGACCGCGCTGAAAACGTCGAAGCCGCCCGCGCCACCGGAATGCAGGCCATCCAGTACAGCCATGCCGACCATCCCGCCTTCGAGCAGGAGATGCGCTCACTCAGACTGGACTACCTTCTCGATCCAGCTTCAAGTCCCACAAGCACCTAAAGTGTCATTCCCAAATCGGAACTGACGCCTCACCTTCGTAACGACTTCCCAAATCAAGACACCTGAACCCAGCCATCAACATGGATAGTGAGGGCAGGCTGCACCCAGCGCCGTAACCGCAGCCAGATGACCATGATGAAGCGTTTGCCTCTTCTCTGCTTTTCTCTAGCCGCACTGCTGGGCCTCGTGACATTACCCATTACGGCGCAGACTGCCCAGCAGCTCGCCTTCGCCGGTCTGCTCGCCTCAGGACATCAGGGGCAGTTCAACGCCGTCCAATCCGACGCCTCCGGCAACCTTTATCTTCTGCTCGACCAGAAAGACGGCGTTCGCCTTCTCAAGACCGACCCCACTACCACTAACGTTCTCGCCCAGGCTCATCTCGGGGCACAGGGCGACATCGGTCTCGCCCTCTGCCTCGATCCTTCCGGCAACGTCTACATAACCGGCACCACGACCTCCGGGGCACTCGCCGGAACCTCCGGAGTTACCTTCCCCACGCGCGCCGACACCTCCACGAACTCCTTCATCGCAAAATTTGACCCCAGCCTCAACCCGCTCTTCGTGACCTTTGCCGGAAGCGGCCGCACCGCCGTCTCCGCCATCGCCGCCACCTCCGACGCCGTCTTCATCACCGGAAGCACCTTCGCCTCCACCCTTCCCGTCACATCGTCGGCGATCATTCAATCGCCTGCCTCGGGCAGTTTCCAGAACGGTTTCGTTGAGAAGTTCAACTCCTCCGGCACAACGTTGCTCTACGCCACTTATCTCACCGGTCTCAACGGCGACACGGCTCCGGCCGCGATTGCCGCGGACTCCTCTGACAGTGCCTACATCGCCGGATATACCACGAGCTCTGGATACCCCACGCTCTCTGCCGTCGTCCCTTCCATCCTCTCGGCCACCTCTGGCTTTCTCACCAAACTCACCCCGGCCGGCGACGGCATCACTTTCTCGACCTTCATTCCCGGCGAAGGCATTACCTCCCTCGCCATCGATTCGTCCACGCAGACCCTCCTGCTCACGGGCTCGATCGCGCTCGGTCAGTTCCCTGTCGCCACAGTCACGACTCCGCTCGCCGGGGACCACCTATCAGAGCCTCATCCGTATGGCACTCGACGGCAGCAAGGTTCTCACTTCGACCCTCCTCGCACCCGGCACGCAATCGACAATTACACCAGCGTCTTCAGGCAACGCATGGGCTGCAGTCCCTCTGAGTACGCCTCTGCTTCCCTTCCCCGCGCTGTCCACCATCGGCAACTCTGCGCTGCTTCGCATCGACTCTTAAAACGGCATCGACCAGGCTGCGCGCTTCGGCGGGCTCCCGACAACCAACCCAACCTACGCCTCCGCGCTCGTCACCGTCACCTCCATCGCCGTAGACTCCAGCGGCCAGCCCATCGCTGCCGGCAGCGTCGCCCCCACGACAAGCTCCAGCCTGCTCGCCAGTCAGACCTACGATCTCTCCCTAAACAACTCACTCACTCCCGCGCTCCCCTCGACGCTCCACGACGCCGTCCTTGCTCCGGGCTCTTGCAACGGCAGTCTCTGCGCCGGGTCCGCGGCCTTTCTTGCCAAGCTCAACCTCACCAACGCACCAGCTCTGGCTCTCTCCGCCGACGGTTCTCCCAACGTCATCCTCCGCAATCTCGGAACGGCCACCGCCACCGGTCTTCAAGTCTCCGCGACAGGCTTCACGCTCGCTCACAGCTGCCCCGTGCAACTTCCTGGCGGATCAGAGTGCAATATCGCCTCACCGGTTCAGGCCCCTGAACCATCACCGCACAGGCCGCAAACGCTACGACGCAGACTGTCACCCTCCCGGCAACTGCGGCCACGCCAAACGCTATCGTTGTCTCGCCTCATGAGCTCGACTTCGGCATTCGCACGGCAACCACGACTCCCGCCCCGCTCACGCTGACCATCACCAATCTCAGCCAGCAGACCCAGACCTTCACCTCTGCCCCAGTCGGATCCTCGACGAGCTTTACCGAACAGCTTAGCGACTGCTCTCCATCGCATGTATCACGCTAACGACGGCTGCGCTCCTCGCATCCTCGGGCTGTGGCAGCGGAGGCACAATCAACACCGACAATCCCAACCTCCGCTACACACCGCCCGGCAACTACCAGTATCAGGTCACGGCCACCTCCACCACCGGCGTCCAACTTACCCAGACCGTCACCTTGAACCTTACCGTCACAGCGCAATAGATCCATAACCGTAAAGATTCTGTTAACCAATCGCTACGCATATCCGTTGTATATACAGAAGGCTTTGAAAGCCTTCTTCATTCAAGGGGACACACGATGCGTTATCGGCGAACTGTAACCTGGGTCATTCGTTCCATCGCAATGCCCGCAACCCTGCTCGCAGCATTTGCCTCTGCCCAGCCAAAGCCACACGAGGCACCGGATGCAAAGGGTGGCGCGAAGGACGACCGCGCACTGACGCAAGAGGCAGCACGAGAGACACAGGAGCAGCTCATTCGCCTTCTGCGTCTTAGTCCCACCCTCACAACTGTTGTCGCCCACGACCCTTCTCTGCTCTCCAATCCGGACTATGTAAGCCGCAACAACCCCCAACTGGCACAGTTCCTGCAAAGCCACCCCGAGGTAGCCCGCAATCCCGATTTCTACCTCTTTTCAAAGTTGAGCAGGGACGGCGGCGAGCGACTCGAGCGCGCAGTGTGGCCCGAATATTTGCAACCACGGCCCGAGCCCTCGACGTATCAGCTGTTCATGCATGACCTAGGCCCGTTCCTGGTATTCCTCTGCATCGTCGGCTGCCTGCTTTGGCTGGTGCGGCTTCTCCTGGAAAACAGGCGCTGGGGACGAGTCTTCAAATCGCAACTTGAAGTCCATGGAAAGTTGATCGAAAGGTTCGGGTCCAATCAGGAGTTGCTGACCTACATGGGGACCGATGCTGGTAGACGCTTTCTTGAAGCAGCTCCCATCGCCGTGGACTTCGAACGAGACCAGCGCGTTCCGAGTGCAGTCGCCAGAGTGCTCAACCCGCTTCAAATTGGAATCGTGCTGACTCTTCTGGGGATCGGCTTCCTCTTCCTTCGTCATGCTCTCGTCGAACTCGAAGCCCCTATGTTGGTGCTGGGAACCCTTGTCCTCATGCCAGGCATCGGCTTCATCCTCTCCGCAGCCGTTACCTGGATGCTGGCAGGCCGTCTCGGTCTGATGCCTGAGAACACCTCCCGTCGAATTACCACACCTTTCGACTCGAACGAGAGACAATGAGTGAAACGTCCCACAAGTCATCCGAGAGCCCTTTCATATGACGCCCTGGGAATCAGCCATACCGAGCCTAGCAACCGCCGACGTGACGCGGACAATTGAACCGCCCATGGACAGTGACGCATTCGCCCTGTTCTACGAGCGCTCAGCCCGTCCGCTTTGGGCGTATCTGGCTCGGGTCTCAGGTGACCACGCGCTGGCCGACGACCTTATGCAGGAGAGCTACGTGCGCTTCCTCTGCGCATCACGGCCCGACGACGGCGAGGTAGCCAGCCGGCGGTACCTCTTCCGCATCGCCACTAATCTCCTGCGCGATCATTGGCGCCGTCCAGCGTCCACTTCAATCGACGATCTGCCCGAAGAGCTCTTCGCCTCGCACGACACCACAGGCCATATCGTCTCGTCCTCAATCCTCGGTCCGGCACTGGCTCGCATGCGCCCCCGCGACCGGCAGCTTCTCTGGCTGGCTCACGCCGAAGGCTACTCACATCGCGAGATTGCCGAGGTCACCGGGCTCGGTATAGCCAGCATTCGCCTTCTGCTCTTCCGCGCAAGGCGCAGAATCGCGCAGCTATTGCGCGAACAGCCTCCTGCAGAACGGAGCAAGCCATGACCCTTAAAGGATGCTCACGTGAAAAAGAGATCTCGGATCTGCTGACAAGCGGACACTGGCCCCATGCCTGCAGGTCTGAGCTGCGCGCCCATGTCGAGACCTGCCGCGCGTGTAGCGACCTGATTCTCGTCACGCGCACATTCCAGACCTCGCGCGAGCAATCCACTGCGATGGATCGCCTCACTCCCCCCGGCGTGCTCTGGTGGCGGGCACAGCTGCGCCGAAAGAGCGCGGCTCTTGAGCGCATCAGCAAGCCTGTCTGGGGTGCACATATCTTCGCCCTGTCGATCAATCTTTTGATCGCGGTTGCATTTGTTGGGTCCCAGGCGAAGCTCGGCCTCCACTGGTTCTCATGGCTGGAGAGCCTCGCTAACTCCTCCATGTTCCACTTCGAAACGCTCTGGTCTCTGACGTCCACACAGGTCGGCTGGAACCTCGCACTCGTGGTATCAGGCCTTGCAATCCTCGGAATACTGAGCGGAGTGATCCTTTACCTGGCATCGGACAGGCAGGAAACCTAGCCGATCGAATCTTATCTCCACTCCGCTCATCTAAAAGCGATGGAAAAGGTCAAACTCGGTTCACAAGGCGCGGTCGTCTCCCGAATGGGACTCGGTTGCATGGGAATGAGTGAGTTCTACGGTGAACGCAACGACGTTGAATCCGCGGCAACGATTCTCCGCGCACTTGATCTCAGCATCAACTTCCTGGACACCGCGGACGTCTACGGAATCGGCGACAATGAGGAGCTCGTAGGCAAGACCATCCGGCCGCGCCGCGACGAGTTCTTTCTCGCTACCAAATTCGCCAACATCCGTAAAAAGGATGACCCGACTCACTGGGCCGTCTCCGGCAAACCCGAGTACGTCCGTCAGGCGTGCGACGCCTCGCTGAAGCGTCTCGGCGTTGATCACATCGACCTCTACTACCAGCACCGTGTCGATCCCAACACTCCCATCGAGGACACCGTTGGCGCCATGGCCGAGTTAGTGAAGGCCGGCAAGGTCAAATACCTTGGCCTCTCTGAGGCCTCACCTGCGACCATCCGTCGCGCACATAAGGTGCACCCCATCACTGCCCTCCAGAGCGAGTACTCCCTCTGGGAGCGCCACGTTGAGGCGGAGATTCTGCCCACTGTTCGCGAACTCGGTATCGGCTTTGTTCCCTACAGTCCCCTTGGTCGTGGCTTCCTCACCGGAACTATCAAGAAACAGAGCGATCTTGGCCCGGCAGACTCTCGTTCTCAGCGTTATCCGCGCTTCGCTGGCGAGGCCTTCGACAAGAACCTGGTTCTTGTCGACCGCGTCCGCATTATCGCCGAGCGCAAGGGAGCCACGCCTGGTCAGCTGGCCCTCGCATGGGTTCTCGCCAAAGGCAACGACGTCGTTCCGATCCCTGGAACCAAGCGCCGCAAGTATCTCGAAGAGAATGCTGCCGCAGCTCGCATTCAACTCTCCTCGGCCGAAATCGCTGAGCTCGAAGCAGCTATTCCTCACGAAGAGGTTGTCGGGGAACGATACGCCGCCGCCAATCTTAAGGCGATCGATCGGTAGCCCGCCGCTCAATTAGCAGGCATCGCATGCAAAGACGATGCCTGCTTCTTTTTGTTCAGGATGAATAAGTCTACTGTCGCACTTTTGAAGTCGACACCGACACCTGCTCCACGATCTCGATTCCGAACCCCTGCAAGGCAGGCACATGCGTCGGCGTATTTGTAAGCAGCCTTATCTTGTGGATTCCCAGGTCTGACAGAATCTGCCCGCCCAGTCCCACCTGCCGCAGCGTTCTGTGCGCTCGCTCTTCGCACTTCTCCTTCGATCGCTGTTCGCGGTGAAAAATCACCCGATGCGGCGTAACTCCCTTGTCGATTCCAAACCCCGCTGACCCATTGTGCAGATACACCAGAGCGCCACGCCCCGACTCCGCGATCATCCTCAGTGAGTTCTCCACCAGCGACTTGCAGTCGCACAGCGTCGTCCCGAAGGCATCACCTGCGAGGCAATGTGTGTGCACTCGTACCGTCACGGGTGAATCGCCGGCCACGTCGCCATAGACGAGGGCCACATGCGACTCGCCGCCCTCGACCTCGCTCTCATAGGCAATCATGCGGAACTCGCCATGCGCCGTAGGCATCACCGACTCGGCAACGCGGTGGATGTACCGCTCGTTCTGCAGCCGATAGCGAATCAGATCGGCGACCGTCACCATCTTCAATCCATGCTCTTCGCAGAACTTCACCAGGTCAGGCACCCGCGCCATCGTGCCGTCGTCGTTCATGATCTCGCAGATTACGCCCGCAGGAATCAATCCGGCCATGCGCGCGAGATCCACCGAGGCCTCAGTCTGCCCTGCCCTCACCAGCACACCACCTTTGCGCGCGCGCAGCGGAAATACATGCCCCGGCCTCGCCAGGTCCTGCGCTGTCGACTTCGGATCGATCGCAACCTTGATGGTGTGCGCGCGGTCGGCCGCCGAGATGCCGGTTGTCACACCTTCTCTCGCCTCAACGCTCTCCGTAAACGCCGTACCGAAGCGTGACGTATTCTCTTGCGTCATCGGCCCCAGTCGCAGATAGTCTGCGCGGTCCTCCGTCAGAGTCAGACAGATGAGTCCGCGCCCATACTTCGCCATGAAGTTGATCGCCTCCGGAGTAACAAACTCCGCCGCGAGCGTGAGGTCGCCTTCGTTCTCGCGATCCTCATCATCGACCACCACCACCATCCGCCCCGCTCGAATCTCAGCGACAGCCTCCGCAACTTCTGCAAACATGGGCATCCCTCCGGCGCGTGCCACATCTTTCGACTCATCTCATCCTACATTCGACGCAAAAAGAGACGCCGCCCACATTCGGGCGGCGTCTCCAACATCCTGCGCCGAAATTAAAGCGTGGACTCTATCTCAAATCCCCAAGCCTCAAGCAGAGCCTCCGGGATGTACTTCGAATTCTTATTCCTGCGAGCCCACTCGCGCAGCCTCGTCGACCGAACATACTGGTCAGGCGTCAGCTTGAACTCTTTTACGACCTGTTCAAACGATGTTACCGTTGGGACGACCGGGCCAATAGGCTCAGGCTTGCCCCAATTCGGATTTCCACGGCGCTTTGCCATATCTGTCAGTACCTCTTCGTGTTTTGGGTTTGTTTCAGACTCATGAACGACCAGAGAGAGAATGGACAACCTTATACATTCTAAGGCATTTAAGTGTGAAAATCAACGTGGTCACCCATTGATGCAGACTCCGGAGGGAGCAACTGCGGCCAGCCGCGCAACCCTTTTCTTTGCATCAGTTGTGTTGCCTCGTGAAACGGAGAAGTCTCCAACGGCTCCCCCTCTCCTGCTTCGGGGGCAGGCTAGGGACCAGCGAAGGGTAACCAATGACCCCATTACTCCACCGAAGCCCTCACCGGAACCGAGCCCCTCAGCTAGCTTGCCGTGTCGAGATGGAAGGGGCGATCATACCGTTCCACCGGATAGCCCTTCGCCTTCCAGGCCGCCAGCCCGCCTCTGAGCAGCTTCAGTCGCGTGAAATTCAGTGATCTGGCATGGCGTACGATCGCGCGGCTGGTCTTCTCTCCATCGCAAGTACAGTAGACGACGGCGTCCTCTTCCCGCGGAATCAGCGATGGATTGTCGAGCAGATCCTTTGGCGGAATCCTTACCGAGCCAGGAATGATCTCCGTGTGTGCGAGAAGATCCAGTGGCTGCCGCACATCGTAAACAGCCACCTTCTGTTGTGCCTCAATCAACCCGTGCAGAACCTCAGCATCGATGCTGTTCTGCTCCAGTTCCCTTCGCGTTCTCTGCCGGCTGACCCATACACTCAGGAAGACCGCAAGACACAGCACTACGGCGACAATCGCAATCAGGAGCATCTCCATCCCTCCCAGCCTCTCGGCAAACCAACTTATCTGATTCATCAGCAAACCGCGAAGATTCCCCTTTCGTCAAGCGCAGAGGACGATGCCTCCCGGCCCTTCCACCGAGTACCTCACCTTGTTCCCCAGAGCCTGACGTCTCATACCTGAAGGCAAGCAATATGCGAAGATAAGCAGGTTCATGGACCTCTCCGGCCTTCTTCACAAGACCTTCGGCTTCCCCACATTCCGGGCCAATCAGGAAGCAGTCTGCCGCGCCGCCACCGAAGGCCGCGACGTCCTCCTTGTCATGCCGACGGGCGCCGGCAAGAGCCTCTGCTACCAACTCCCCGCCATCGCCCGCGGAGGCACTGCGCTGGTCATCAGCCCGCTCATCGCGCTCATGGACGACCAGGCCGCCAAGCTCTCCGCGCTCGGTCTCAAAGTCGCGCGCATCCACTCCGGACTCTCCCGCGAAGACTCCCGCCAGGCCTGCCGAGACTACCTCGACGGCACGCTGCAGTTCCTCTTCATCGCGCCTGAGCGCATGCGGGTCCCCGGATTTCCCGAGATGCTCGCTAGACGCAAGCCCGCGCTCGTCGCCATCGACGAAGCCCACTGCATCTCGCAATGGGGACACGACTTTCGCCCCGACTACCGGACGTTAGGCGATCACCTGCCTTCGCTACGACCCGCTCCAGTCATTGCGCTCACCGCCACGGCCACGCCCGCCGTTCAGCGCGACATCGTCGCACAACTCCAGCTTCGCGATCCCGCGCTCTTCATTCACGGCTTTCGTCGCCACAACCTCGCCATCGAGGTGGTCGAACTTTCCAAGCCCCGCCGCAATGAGTTCACCGTCAATCTGCTCAAAGCGCAAGAGAACCGTCCGGCCATCGTCTACGCCCCTAGCCGCAAAGCCGCCGAAGAACTCGCATCGCTGCTTGGAGGCAGCGCTGCTGCCTATCATGCTGGACTCGAGCCCAGCGTCCGCGAGCGCGTCCAGCGCCACTTCCTCAGCGGCAAATTAGAAGTTGTCGTCGCCACCATTGCCTTTGGCATGGGCATCGACAAGGCTGACGTCCGCACCGTCGTCCACGCCGCGCTGCCCGCCAGCGTTGAGGCCTACTACCAGGAGATCGGCCGCGCAGGACGAGACGGCCTGCCCTCGCGCACCGTTCTGCTTCACAGTTTCGCCGACCGCAAGATGCACGACTTCTTCCTCGAGCGCGACTACCCCGCTCCCACTGAACTCGCACGCCTCGCCGCCGTCCTCACCGATGAGTTTCAGATGCCCGACGTCTTGCGCCAGAACCTCAAGATGGACGTCGAGACCTTCGCCCGCACCTCAGAAAAGCTCGTCGCGCAGGGCGCAGCCAGCTTCGACATTGCTGGCAACCTCCGTTCAACCGGCCAGAGAAACTGGCGCTCCGGCTACGACGCGCAGCTCGCGTTCCGCCGCGACCAGATCGACCGGATGATCCAGTTCGCCGAGACCCCTCAGTGCCGCATGGCCGCACTCGTCCAGCACTTCGGCGACACCGCTGACGGCCTCCGCCCCTGCGGCCACTGCGACTTCTGCTCCCCCGAACGCGCCACCGCCCAAACCTTCCGCGCCCCCACCGCACAAGAAGAACGCCAGCTACGCGCCATCCTCAACGCCCTCCAGGGAACGCCTCCGCGAGCCACGGGCAAACTCCACACCGATCTCGCCCTCGGCGTCGACCGCAAGCAGTTCGACGCCCTGCTCGAAGCCCTTACCCGCGCCGGCCTCATCACGCTCTCGCCCGATACCTTCACTAACCCAGAAGGGCAGCTCATCACTTTCAAGCGGGCCTCACTTACTCACGAAGGGCGTAACCTCTCTGCCGATGAGCCGCTCGCAATCCATCTCAAAGACGCGAGTGATCCAAGCGCCACAAGCGGCCGTAACGGTTCTCACCGAGCAAAACCATCCTCTGCAACTCGCAGAGTTCCCAAGGCTGAATCAACGGAGCCTTACACTCCCGATCAGAAGGCACTTGAGCAGCGCCTACGCGAGTGGCGCAAAGCCGAAGCGGCGAAGACCGGCAAGCCCGCATTCATCGTCTTCGGAGACTCGGTCCTCGAAGCGATCGTCCGCTCCTGCCCCACAAATATCGACAGCCTGCTCAACGTCTCCGGAATAGGCCCCGAAAAGGCAGACCGCTACGGAGCCGCAGTTATCGCCCTCTGCACATCTCAACCCGTTCCGGCCGAGTACGGCATCACCGTCACGCCATCACGCACAAAACGAGCCAGCAGCAGATCTCCAGCCTCAAAACCGGAGCCTCGTCCCACGCGCAATCATCAGCAGATCGCACTTGAACAACCTGCCGAAACCTTCACCCGCCCACGCGCCGCCGACAGCAACCCCGCCGAAGCCCTCACTCCGGCCCAGCAGGCGCTCGATCAACGCCTACGCGACTGGCGCAAGTTTGAGTCCGAAAAGCTCGGCCTTCCACAGTTCTTCGTCCTCGGCTCGTCCACGCTTCGCAGCATCGTACTGGCTCGCCCCCAGACTCTCGCTCAGCTCAAAGCCGTCGACGGCCTCAGCCTCGAGAAGCTGGAACGATTCGGCGCGGGCATCCTCGAAGCCTGCAACTCATAGCCACAATCGCCTGTATCCGATTTAGAAAATGAATCGCTATTCATTTTCATGCATCTCCTGTGGTAGTGTGCAGGCACATCGCATGGTATCCCCCGACACAACCCGCCACACCCCGGTCTCCCTCGAACGCAGCAACCCCACGATCGATGAGCGAGCGAACTACTGCTTCGGCTGCGGCCCTGCCAATCCTCAAGGACTGCATCTCGTCTTCACCACGGACACCTCAGATCCCGGCTTTCCCGTCGCTACGTGTCACTTTCAGCTTGACCGCTTCCACGAGGGCCCGCCCGGGCACATCCACGGTGGCATCGTCGCCGCGCTGCTCGATGAAGCGATGAGCAAGATCAACCGCCCGCTCAACGTCCTCGCCATGACGCGTCACATGGAGGTCGACTATCTTAAGCCGGTCCCGCTCTACCAACCGCTTGTTCTCACCAGCCGTCACCTTCGCCGCGATGGTCGCAAGCTCTTCCACGAAGCCGAGATTCAGAACTCGGACGGAACTACTCTCGCCCGCGCGAAAGGCCTCTTCATCGTCGTTGACGAAAAACTCCTCGCTCTGGCAGGCCTCACCCAACCGGAAGACTGATCGAGCCGCTTCTAGATCTCAGCCTCTTCCCAATACCCCTGATCGCGGAGAAAGTAGCCGTCATCCCAGCTGTGCATCATGGTCTTAAAGAACATCCACACCATCCGGCCATGTCCCAGCTTCTGAAATCTACGGTTTGTCGTCAGAATTTTTCCACGCACAATCCTGAATCTCGTTCGCGCCACGCCCTTCGACAAGAGGTAATCTTCGGCGAACAGAGCCCGTTCATTGAATCCACCAAGCGCCCAGAACGCCTCGCGGTCGAAGAGCATAAACATCCCCGTCGCAAACGGCTTTAGAACCGACCCCACACGCTGCATCAGGTTGTTGCCCATGTACAGGGCGTCGTCGAAGAAGCTCCCTTCGCGGCAGGCGATGTTCGTTGTTGCCAGGTGGAGCTTACGCCGGCGCATCCGCCACAGCGCGCGCCGCAGCAGCGTAGGCTCGGGAAGCTCAACATCTGCATCCAGAAAGAGGACATAAGGCGTCGTCGCCAGCTTTGCCCCCGCATTCCTCCCGACCGAGGGCAGTCCGCCCCGGATCACCTCTACGGCCAGCCTGTCCCGAAAGCTCAGCGCCAATTCAACGGTTCCGTCCGTGGAGCCCGCATCTGCCACGATCACCCGGGTCGTGCTCATCCCCTCGTAGTCCTGCCGTGTCAGCGAGTCCAGCAGCCTAGGCAGCATCTGCGCCTCGTTCTTCGCTGGGATCACAATCGTCAGCTCTGCGTGCATCCGCACCTCCAGACCGTCGAAGATCATCCTGCCTCAAGAAGCGGCTGTAACCCGTCAATCACATTTGAATATTCAGCAAATCTTTCTACGTGGACTCCCGGCAATCAACCCGCAGGCTGAATCTTCATCACGCGGCAACAAAGCTGATAAACTGAAGTTTCTCGCGGCAATCGTCCTTACAACACAACGCGCGACCGCGACTCTCAAGGAGATTCGTCATGGCAGACCACACCACCAACGGCAACCTCGGCTCATCTTCCCTCCGCCTCAAGACCGGGCTCGCCGAGATGCTCAAAGGCGGAGTCATCATGGACGTCATGAACGTCGAGCAGGCGCGTATTGCCGAAGAGGCTGGTGCCACCTCCGTGATGGCGCTTGAGCGCGTCCCTGCCATGATCCGCGCCGAGGGCGGCGTCGCCCGCATGGCTAACCCCAAGCTCATCAAGGAGATCATTGGGTCCGTCTCCATCCCGGTCATGGCCAAGGCCCGCATCGGACACTTCGCCGAGGCCCAGGTTCTCGAGCAGCTCGGCGTCGACTTCATCGACGAGTCCGAAGTCCTCACCCCCGCCGATGAGACCTTCCATATCGACAAGCACGCCTTCACCACCCCATTCGTCTGTGGAGCACGCAACCTCGGCGAAGCCCTGCGCCGCATCGCCGAAGGCGCAGCCATGATCCGGACGAAGGGCGAGGCAGGCACCGGAGACGTCGTCCACGCGGTCCAGCACATGCGCCAGATCGTCCGCGAGATGCGCGCCCTCACCGTCCTTGATGAGTCCGAGCTCTACAACGCCGCCAAGGTCCACCAGGCTCCCTACGAGCTGATCCGCATGGTTGCAAAGGCCGGCAAGCTGCCCGTCCCCAACTTCTCAGCCGGCGGAATCGCCACCCCTGCCGACGCTGCTCTCATGATGCAGCTAGGCGCCGAGGCCGTCTTTGTAGGCTCGGGAATCTTCATGAAAGAACGCGCCACACCGCTCGACGTGGAGAAGAACCCCAAGGAGCGCGCCGAAGCCGTCTCCCGCGCCAAGGCCATCGTCATCGCGACCACGCACTACAACGATCCCAAGATCGTAGCCGAGGCCAGCGAGACCGTCACCGGCACAATGAAAGGCCTCGCCGCCGCCGCTCTCGAAGAGTCTGAACTCCTCCAGACCCGCGGCTGGTGAGGACTGGCCGTCCAGGCACACGCGGCCTCCGGCCGCAAAAACGATTCACACGGGTTCCGGCTCTTTTGCCTTGTCATTCCGCAGCGCAGCGGAGGAATCTGCTTTTCAACTCCACGATGGTGTCATCTCCGCCCACGATGGTGTCATCCTGAGCGAAGCGGCGCGAGCCGCCCCTTGGTTCCTTCTTCGCTATTTGCTCCAACTCTTGATCGCTGAAGCCTCCGACAGTGCGCAGCCCTGTGTCGCGTTCTTTGCCGGTAGAACGGGATTGAAGCACACTGCGCTGATTGCACAAAAAGCAGAGGTCATCATAGATGGGCGCTGCGCAAGTACGATTCAAGTTCTTAAACGTGAGGCTCGGTGTGCCCTGAACCTTGAGCCGGAAGTGCACGTCGGCGGCACAGATACATTAAGAGGCCCGATGCAATTGCTGTTGCCGGCGCAACTTCGAAAATGAATGTTAGCCAGTTGTATTCGGCAAAGAACGTTGACGGGAAAATGACGTTCAAAGAAGACGGTGAGCGCCAGCCCAATAGAGCATAAAGAGTGAGCGATATCTGGATCGCAAAGCCAGTTCTCTGCATGACTATTGCGAGGCCGCACTGACGCTTTGCACCGAACCAGATTGCCCATGAAGAAGCGAGGGTCGCAACCAATGCGGTTCGTAAGACGGCGATAGCTTGTTCGAAATGGTTCTTGAAGGGATCGACTGTTCCTGCGCCCAACAAACCCAAAAAATAGATTATGGCCAACCCGCAGCATATGCAGGTTCCCGCCCGTATGCTCGCGAAAGCGGAGTATCGCGAATTTTCCTTCTGCTAGTCGCCACGATTTGCCTTTCATCGCAGGTTGCATAAGTCCGCTATCAACCTGCCACCAACTGGTTTCTGAATTACGCTACAAGGACGGCGACAGCTATGCCTTCATCCACCGCGACGGCCAGGAACTCCACCTCCGTTCCACCCCCTCTCTCGATCCAGCCAGCAACCCCACCACTACCTACTTCTTTTTGAACGAAGGCACCGCCTCCTCACTTGAGTCCGAGTTCAAAGCCGCCGGAATCGAGTTCACCCAACCTCTTAAGCCGCGCGAATGGCGCATGAACGAGTTCGTCCTTCACGATCCCGACAGGAACCAGTTGATATTTGGTGAAAATATTAAGTCATAAGCTGTCTGATATCAATAAGTAACGAGCAACTTCATCAGTTTTGCCTCAGAAAACGTCTGTCAAGTCCTGGAATCACATAACACCTACAAAACAAAACACTTCCTAAGTGCCGATTAATTCCGCGCAACTCTCTATACTGGAAGTAGCGACAAAAATCGCTGTTAGACGCTACGGCAGCAGCGGATCGTACAGGAAGTACGAACCTAAGTTCAATTTTTCGAATACTTTGCACAGAAAGGTAGGGGTGGGGGGATGAACGCGGCAACAGAGCCAAACACGAAAGACAAGCCGATTATAGGCGTCCTCGCCCTCCAGGGCGCATACGAAGCCCACGCCCAGACCCTGCGCACACTCGGTGCAACGCCCAAGCTCGTCCGCCTCCCCGAGGACCTCAATGGCCTCGACGGCCTCATCATGCCCGGCGGCGAATCCACCACCATGCTCAAATTCCTCGAGCAGCGCGGCTTCTTCGAGACCCTCAAGACCTTCGTCCACACCACCCCCACCTTCGGGACATGCGCCGGAGTCATCCTCCTCGCCAAAGACGTCACCAACCCCGCGCAGAAGTCTCTCGACGCCCTCGACGTCACAGTCGAGCGCAACGCCTACGGCCGCCAGATCGACTCCACCATCCTCCACGCCGAATCCAAGCTCCCCGGCGGCCCACTCGAGATGGTCTTCATCCGCGCCCCGCGCATCACCCGCACCGGTCTCACGGTCGAAACCCTCGCCACCCGCGCGAACGACCCCGTCCTCGTTCGCGAGGGCCACATCCTTGCCGCCACCTTCCACCCCGAGCTAGGCCACGACACCCGCGTCCACCAGCTCTTCCTCGACTTGGTCCGAAGCCACACGGCCGACTAGCCACGGCTTATCAATCGGCCTAATACATCTGCCGCGAAGCGCAACTCCTCATCGCGGGTCAGACAGTCGGGACAAAGACGAAGCCACTCGCCTCGCGCATCGCAAACTATTCCCTCCCGCTCAAGCCGTGCAGGGAACTCCATCGCGTTCGCAAGCCGGATGGCAAGGAATCCACCGTGGCCTTCATCGCCGCCTGTCACTGCGCTAATACCGGCAGCGGCGAGGTAGCCACGCAAGGCGTTAAGCTGCTGCAGGCTGTACTCGCGAAGTCTCTCAACCCCCATGGCCAGGGTGAACTCCGCGCCGCTGCGGGCCTGATACCAAGTAAGCACCGGCGGAGTGGACTCGAGAAAAGCGCCGCCGCCCGGCTGGAGAGCAGGCAACTCTGGCCGGTCATATCCAAAGGTATCCGAGTTGGCAAACCATCCCATATCAAGCGGACGCAAGCCGCTCTCAAGCACCTCAGGCTCTATGTACAGAAAACAGGCCCCAGGCCCGCCCCGAAGATATTTGTAACTCCCACCAATCACAAAGTCCGCGCTCATCTGTACCACGTCGACAGGGATAACCCCAACAGCATGGTAAGAGTCGACGAGCAGCTTAGCTCCGCGCTCATGACAAGCTTTCGCTAGCCTATCCAGGCCAGCGACGATCTGGCCGGTCATAAACATGACCTGAGACACCACAACCAGGTCCGCTCCATCATCCACTGCTTCGATCAGTGATCCTACGGCGAAGTCGCCTTGTGCATCTGGCTCGACCCATTGCAGCGCGATACGCCCCAGCGCAGCATACTGCTTCAAGATCACGTCGATCGAGTCGAACTCCCCTCGCGTACTGATCACCCGTGGCCGACCCGGCAGCGCGTTCAATACGGCCCGCAGACCCTGGCCCGCTGAAGTCTTCGGAACAACGCAATCAGCACGGGTAGCGCCGATAAGCGTTGCAACCCGCGCGCGAAATGCCTCCCGTTCCTCCAGCCACCCATCCCACGCATCGCCGAGTTTGCCGTACCACAGCGCGATCGCTTCGGCGATGTCATCCGTCATCACATTCAGCGGCCGTCCTAGCGAGTGGTTCGCCAGATAGGACGACTTCCCCGACAGCACACGCGAAAAGAGCGGCGCGACATATTGCTGAATAGGCTCCTCCCGTAACGGACCGCCCCCGATTGCAGACAAAGCCTGCCGGACCTGTGCATTCATCGCTGCGATAGCCCTGTTCGCACCGCAAGCAGTTCCGGGAAGAAGGTCAGCTCCAGAGCCTGCTTCAGGAAACCCACGCCGGACGATCCGCCGGTTCCCGGCCGGAAACCGATGATCCTCTCTACTGTCTTCATGTGGCGGAAGCGCCAAAGCTGAAAATATTCCTCTACATCGACAAGCTTCTCGCACATCTCGTAGGCATCCCAATGCTTGCGAGGATGTTCGTAAATCTCGCGGATCACCTGGACCAGTCCATCGTTCTTGTGGTGCGGCTCACCCCAGTCGCGTTTCATGCACTCCTGCGGAACCGGAAAGCCACGCCTTGCGAGGTGTAACAGAAACTCGTCATACAGGCTCGGCGCTTCGAGGGTTGCCTTCAGCTCGCTATGCAGAACCGGGTCATGAGCAAAGACCCGCATCGCGTCGCGATTCTTGTTTCCCAACAGGAACTCGAGTTTACGATACTGGAACGACTGAAAGCCGGACGCGTTGCCCAGCACTCCGCGGAACTCCAGATACTCCGACGGTGTCAGTGTCTCGAGTACCGCCCACTGGTCGAACAACTGCATCTGAATCAGCTTTGCCCGCGACAGAATCTTGAAGCACGGGTCAAGCTCGTCGCGTTGCACAAAGCGGATCGCAGCACTCAACTCATGAATAAGCTGCTTGATCCATAACTCCGCAACCTGATGCTGGATGATGAACAGCATCTCGTCATGATGGGGCGGCGAAGACAATGGACGCTGCTGCGCCAGCAACTCCGGCAAGCACAGATATCCAGCGTAGCTCAGCCGATCCGCAAAGTCCGTCACAATCCCAGGTTCGAGCGGTCTTTGGTTCTCTTTCATCAGGTTACACTCTACGACTGCTCTGCCAACCTAGGCAAAAACACAGACAGGCGCTGCCTAGACCCGTACAATCATCACCTCAGTCGCCTTCATCAAAGCCGCAGCCGTCTGTCCTTTGCGAAGTTGCATCTCGCGCGCTGCATCTGCCGTGATGATCGACGTAATCCGCTGGTCTGCAATCTGCAGCACCACCTTGGCCAGCAGTCCGCTGAACTTCACCTCAACAATCTGCCCCACCCGTTGATTGCGTCCGCTCACGCGGCGGAACCGTTCCCGCGATGCGGTGTGTTCCTTCTTCGGCGCCGACCTCATCATCTGAGCCAGCACGCTCTGCGGAACGCGATGATGCCCGCCTGGCGTCTTGATCGTCTTGATCTTTCCGCTCAGAATCCACTGCTTGACCGTCGCATAACTGACCCCAAGCGCCGCGGCTGCCTCGCGCGGCTTCAATAGGACGTCCACATCCGCCATTCTCCGAACCTCCACGAAACACTCAGTATAGTGCCGCACGAAAAGCGAATCAGACCTCCCGGCACAATCTCCGCACTAAGCGACGATCTGAACTAACAGTCCTATTGCAGCAAAGGCAGTATCCTTGTTTCTGTGACCTCTCTCTCGCATGCTGCCGCCGATATTCTGGCCTCGTGGTGGCTGCCGGTCGACGCGAGCGCTCACGGTCCCGCGCTCGATCGCCATCTCCTGCTCAATCTTTGGATCATCCTCGGTCTCGCCACCCTCGCTCATATCCTGCTCGTTACCGGCCTCATCCTGCGCCGCGCCTCCGAGCCCCGCAGCCTCTGGCGACTTGAGTACCTCCCGCTCGCCGCCTTCGCCATCCTCTTTGCTGCGCTTGCGGTCAAAGCCGAGCGCCTCTGGGCCGCCACCCGATACACCGGAGCCTCCCCCTCCGCCCTCCAGGTCGAGGTCACCGGGATGCAGTTTGCCTGGTACTTTCGCTACCCCGGTACCGATGCCATCTTTGGCGTCACACGTCCCCAACTCGCCTCGCCCGCGGAAGGTAACCCTGTCGGCATCGATCCCATAGACCCCCACGGCGCCGACGACATCGTCACCTCCGAACTGGTCCTTCCTGCGAACCGCGAGGTCGATCTCCGCCTCCGCGCCGAAGATGTCATCCATGGCTTCTCCATTCCCGAGCTACGCCTCAAGCAGAACGCCGTTCCCGGCGACACCATTCACATCCACTTCACCCCTACCGTTCCTGGGACATACGCCATTCTCTGCACCCAACTCTGCGGCCTCGGGCACTACCGCATGAATGCCACCCTCCGCATCGTCTCCCAGGAGGAATACGTTGCCTGGCTCGCCCAAAGACAAAAGGCGGTCCAGCCATGACACCCAGGCAAAACCCAGCGCCGCAAGCCAGGCCCCAGGCCCAGCCTGCAGCCAAACCCGGCCCTGAGCCCTGGACCATAAGTCCTCGCTTCTCCTTCACAGACCATCGAACCATCGGCCGCCAGTACCTCGCCCTCGCGCTCATTACGGTTGCCGTTGGCACGCTGCTCTCGCTCGTCATGCGACTTCACCTCGTCTGGCCGGACTGGCGATTCCCCCTTCACGGTCCGATCCTGCCGGAGGACTACCTCGCTCTCGTCACCCTGCACGGCACGCTGATGCTCTTCTTCGTTCTCACCACGGCTCCGCAGGCAGGTTTCAGCAATCTTGTCCTTCCCGCGCAGATCGGTGCCCGCCACATGGCCTTCCCCCGCCTCAATGCCGCCAGCTTCTGGCTCACCGCGCTTGCGTTGGTGACTCTGCTCGCCTCGCCCTTCGTCCCAGGTGGCACCGCCATCTCTGGTTGGACCGCCTACCCACCCCTCAGCGCCGTCTCCAGTGCAGGCCCCGGTCAGGGTGCCGGCATGGACATCTGGCTCGCGGCCATTGCCATCTTTTCCATCGCGTCCACTATCAGCTCTATTAACACGCTCGTCACAATCACCGGCATGCGCTGCGAAGGCATGACCTGGAATCGCCTCCCGCTCACTGTCTGGGGATGGTTCACCGCCGCTCTTCTCAGCATCATCGCCTTCTCGGTGCTCCTCGCAGCGCTTTTGCTGCTCTTCTGTGACCGCCATGCCGGAACCAGCTTCTTCCTTCCCACTGGCGACCTCGTCAACGGAGCCCTCCACGTCTCGGGACGCCCTGGCAACGGCAGCCCACTCCTCTGGCTCCATCTCTTCTGGTTCTTCGGACACCCCGAGGTCTACATCGCCATCCTCCCCGGTATGGGACTGACGTCAATGCTGCTAGCGAACTTCTCCTACAGAAAAGTCTTTGCCTACCGCATGATGATCGTCACCACGCTGCTCATCGGCGGCCTCGGCATCCTGCTCTGGGGACACCACATGTTTGTCGCCGGCTTGAGCCCCTTCGCCAGCTCTGCCTTCTCGGTCACTACGCTGGCCATCGCGCTCCCAGCGTCAGCCAAGGTGTTGGGCTGGATTGCGACCGTGTGGCGCTCCCGCCCGCAGTACACCACCGCGATGCTCTTCTCCCTCGGTTTCGTCTCCCTCTTCATCACCGGAGGCCTCACCGGCCCTGTCCTCGCCCAGCCCATCCTCGACGAGTACCTCCACAACACCTTCTTTGTCGTCGCCCACTTCCACCTCATCATGGCCATGGCCGGCGTCTTCGGACTCTTCGCCGCTACCTACTATTGGTTTCCGCTCCTCACCGCGCGCGCTGGCCAGCCTGGCCGCATAATGTCCGAGACAATGGGCCGCTGGCACTTCTGGCTCACCCTCGTTTTTGCTTATTCGACGTTTGTCCCCATGCACTTCACCGGCCTCGCTGGAGAGCCTCGCCACTACGCGCAGCTAACCGGTGTCCCAGGCCCAGGAGGAGCGCTCAGCCCTGCTGGCCATCTCCTCTCGGCCACGCTCCCTCTCAACCGCCACATCACTGCCAGCGCCATTCTGCTGGCCGCCGCTCAGCTCATCTTCCTCTTCAACCTCATCCGCAGTCTTCGTCGTGGAGTTCCCGCTCCGCCCAACCCCTGGCAAGCGACCACACTTGAGTGGCACCCGGGCTTGCATCCCGCCGCCCCTGCCTCGGCATCAGAGGAGCAGATCGTCGTTTACCGCGCTCCATGTCACTATGTTTCGTCAAACCATCACGAGGAAGGTTTTCTCCCGCAGTGGGTCTCTGACGACGACTCTCCACCGGAGTCAAAATCGGAGTAATCTATACCCTCACACAGCCAGTTGAAAGGCCGCCATGCCCCCGACCATTACGCCGATCAATACGGAGCGAGAGAAAAAACACCGCCTCGACGATCACGATGGCGGTCACGGGCGTCGTCCGCCAACCGACAAACGGACCGGCGGCGGAGGCGACAACGACAGCTGGAACGACCGTCCCCAGGGACGCCGCGGCCCGCGTGAAAAGCTAAGCCGCTACCGCATGGCCGTTTTCTTCGCGCTCGCTGGCGACCTCATGTTCTTTATCGCCATCGTCAGTGCCTTCTTTGTCGCCCAGGGCACGGGCCACTACGACGCCTACAACAACTACGTCAATCAGTGGCTTCCCACCGCCATTCCTCCCATCCTCTGGCTCAACACCGCGATCCTCCTCCTGAGCTCAGTCGCCATGGAGATCGCCCGCCGCCACATGTTCCGTGAAAACGACGTCATGGACGAGTGGCTCGGCCTCGGCAAGCCCATCACGCACCGCGCTCTGCCTTGGGTCGCGGCCACGCTGCTGCTGGGGCTCGTCTTCCTCGCCGGTCAGTCAATGGCCTGGCATCAGCTCGCGCTCCAGCACGTATTCTTCCGCTCAAACCCAAGCAGCCACTTCTTCTTCCTCATCACGTACACCCACGCCATACACCTCTTTCTCGGAGTAAGCGCTCTGGTGGCAACGCTCGTCGGTCTCAGCGCCTCGCACCTGCTCGAGACCCGCCAGATCCTCGTCGACTGCACCGCCTGGTACTGGCACGCAATGGGTATCTTCTGGACATTCCTCTTCGTTCTCCTTGCCTTCTTCCAATAGTGCCCAGCCTCTCCTCAATCCGATCAACGCTGACCAGCCTCCTACTGCTGCTATGCCTTGCCACGCCCGCCGTGACCGCTCACGCTCAAGGCTGCACCCAGTGCCGTGACAACACTGCGTCTACTCCCCCGTCCACGCAACGAGCTTACCGCCACGCCATCGTCCTGCTCGCCTTTACCGCCGCAGGCATCTTCGTCGCGGGTGTGACCATGCTGCGGCGCCATCAATAACCGGTTTCTAATGCAAAGCAAGAAGGCCCTTGAACGTAGTCAAGGGCCTTCTTGCTTGAAATCGACTGCCTGCTACCGCCTCTTCTTTACGGGAGCCTTTTTGGCCGGAGTCGGTCGCTTCGCTGCAACCTTTTTTTCAGCCGGCTTGGCCGAAGTCTTCTTAGCTACCGCCTTCTTTAGCGGCGTGGCCTTCTTCGCCGGCTTTGCCGGAGCCTTCTTGGCTGGGGCTTTCTTGGCCGGGGCAGCCTTCTTAGCTGCAACTTTCTTCACGACAGCCGCAGCCTTCTTAGCCGGAGCCTTGGCCGCAGCGGCCGCCTTAGGAGCTGGCACCGCCGGCTTTTTCGCCTCAGCCTTTACCGGAGCAGTTGCCTTCGCTGGAACCGCGGGCTTCTTCTCCTCTCCCTTAGCCGGTTTACCGGTCGGCTTAGCCGCGGCAGCGACCTCAGAAACAGGCACAGCCACCGAAGCCGCTGCGGTCGAGATTTCGACTTCAGCTTTCTTCTTAACTTTAGGCACCTTAGGCTCCTTCTTGGCCGCGCGAGCCCGGCGCAGATGCACCGGCGGCGGAGGAGCCGGCGGAGAATATGGTTCAAGGAAGGCCTTCATCGCCTCAACCGTTCCCAGCTTGCCATCCATCAGCTCAAAGAAAAGCTTCTCTACCAGTTCGTCATACCCGGCAAGCTCCGGAGTAATCCGCATCTCCTGCATCAACGCGTACGGAATCTTCTGCTTCGCCTGCGGCCACTCCGTGTAGAAGGCCTTGAACTTTCCTTGAATCGTCGCGCCCTTGCCCGTATGGGCCGCCCACAGCACAACCTCCGGTCTCGCCGAGTGAATCAGCTTCCACGCCTGCGACGGCAGCGCTGCGCTCTTGCTTGTCAACTGAGCCGCAAACTCCCTGGCCTCTTTGTCCAGGGCTTCAATCTCCTCCACAAACGCCCGCCGCGGGAAGCTCCTCTTCAGCGCAGCCACGTCCTTGGGAGGCATCTTCGCCGTCAGCAACGGGAAGCTCGCCAACGAAATATCCGCATCGATTCCCTGTATATGGAGCTGCGCCTGCGTCTCCCGCAGGCGATCCAGTTCTGCCACATTCGCTTTGCTCGAGCTCACGGAATGGTTCAGATGCTTCATCCACCCCTCGGCCTCTAGCCGCTTCAACACCCGCAGCGGATCGTCCTCGAGGAAGATCTCCTCCAGTTCGTATGACCGCTGGAAGGCTGACATCGCAGAGATGTAGCCCTCCTGCTTGCCGGTCTCGTACCGGGATTGGGTTCTCTCGTCCATCTGCCAACCCAACCGGGCCATGAGTCGTGCCGCCCGTATCATTCGCACCGGGTCCTCGATGAAGCCGTAGGGACTCACCAGCCGAAGCTCGCGGTTCTCGATGTCGGCCACCCCGTTCAGAGGGTCCATCAGCAGCCCATACGACCCCTCGTTCAGCGACAGCGCCATTGCATTGGCCGTAAAGTCCCGTCGGCGCAGATCGTCCAGGATCGTCGCGGGTTTGTACACCGGCTTGCCCGGCTTTGGATACGTTACCGTCAGCGTGCCGCCAATCTCCATCCGGACTCCACCCGGGAACCGAACAAAAAACGACTGCGTCAGCTCCGAGTCCCCGCTGATCTCGCCGCCGGCTTTTTCTATATCTTTCTTTATTTTGAGCGCAGTACCCTGAACAACTACATCAAGGTCTCGCACCGGAGAGCCGCTCGTCAGGTCGCGTACCGCTCCCCCTACAAGAAAGGTCGTAAGCCCTTTTGAACGAGCAACTTCCCTAACTTTTTTCAGCGCCGCCTGCTGCGGCTTCGAAAGCCTGTTTTCAAGCAGATAGATATAATCGGCCATATTCTCTTGTATTTAACTCCGAGCCGGTCTTAAACAGGATCCGCCGCGTAGGAAACCTACCATAAGCCGCAACAAATCAACCGCTTAGAAAGAACATCCAACGGAAACACAAAAGCTGAATGTAACACAGCGTTGCTGAATTGACTACTCTGAACTCAGGTTTTTCCGACACCTGCGCCCCTGGGCGTGCGACAATCCGCCCAGCCCCATGTCCTCCGCCCACAAAAAAGTCATCGTGCGCCGCTTCATCGGAGACACCCTCGCCGGTTACTTGCCTCTCTCCGGCTTCGTCCGCAGCCTGCCCTCCGGACGCACCATCGACCTCCTCGACCTCACAGGCCGCGTCGTCAGCCTCCCCCTCAGCGACATCAAGCACATCTGTTACGTCCGCGACTTCAATCTCAACGACACAGCGAACCCCGAGCGCCTGACCCGGCGAACCTTTCTGGCCCGCCCACGCACCGAGGGGCTCTGGCTTCGCCTCACCTTCCGCGGAGAGGAGACCGACCCGTTCGAAGGCCTCGCCCCCATCGACGCCACCATCCTCGATGACATGCTTAACGACGCCGGTCTCTTCCTCACTCCGCCCGATACCCGCTCGAACACCCAGCGCATCTACGTCCCTCGCGCCGCCGTCACCGAACTGCAACTGCTCGCCGTCATTACCACCCCATCCCGCCGCAAGCCGCTCCCATCCTCCTCGCTCCCGTCACTTCAGGAGGACCTCTTCAACGCGCCGCTGCCGCCAAACACCCGCCCCAACTAGCGATGGCCCACCTCCAGTAAAATCGCCTCCATGAAACTCGCCGACCTCGCCTATCGACTCGGAGCCACCCTTGAGGGCGACCCCGACCTCACAATCAACGGCGTAGCCGCCATCGACGCAGCGTCTCCTGGCGACCTGACCTTCGTTGCCAATCCCAAGTACGCCGCCCTCGCCCGAACTACTCACGCCTCCGCCGTTCTCGTCGAGCCCTCGTTTCCTAAGATCACCGCTGCCACACTCCGGATCGACAACCCCTACCTCGCCTTCGCCCGCTCCATCGAACTCTTCTACCAGCCGCCCGCCTATCCCCCCGGCATCCACCCCACTGCCGTCGTCGCTCCCACGGCAAAGATCGGAGCCAACGCTCACATCGGGGCGTATGTCGTCGTCGGAGATCACGTCGTCATCGGCGACAACGCTGTCATTCTGCCCCATGTGGTCCTTTACCCGCACGTCCGCGCCGGCAACAACCTCTTCGCACACGCCCACGCCGTCGTCCGCGAGCACTGCCGGCTCGGCGACAACGTCGTCCTCCAGAACGGGGCCATCATCGGCGCCGACGGCTTCGGCTTCGCCAAGCAGTCCGACGGAACCTGGTACAAGATCCTCCAGTCCGGCCCGGCCGTCCTCGAAGACGCCGTCGAGGTCCAGGCCCTCGCCTGCATCGACCGTGCCTCCATTGGCGAAACCCGTATCCACGCTGGCGCCAAGATCGACAATCTCGTCCAGGTCGGCCACGGCTCCTCCGTCGGCAAGGACACCCTTCTCTGCGCCCAGGTCGGCCTGGCCGGTTCCACGACCGTTGGCAGGAATGTCATTCTTGCCGGTCAGGTCGGCGTCGCCGGACACTGCACCATCGGTGACGGCGCCCTCGCCACCGCTCAGAGCGGCATCCCCAACGACGTCGAGCCCGGCAAAGTCGTCAGTGGCTACCCCGCAATCGACAACCGCCAGTGGCTCCGCTCAGTCGCTCTCATCAACAGGCTCCCCGAGTTGCTGAGGGGTCTGAAGTCCCAGTCGAAGCAATAGCCAGAATCCCCGCATAAGTAACCATTTTCCGGTTGACTCTCGTAGCCGACCGGGCATCCTATTTCTACCGATGGCCGACCCGCCCGAACTCCCGGAGACAGCAACAGTCAGCGTTCCCAACGTTCGCGTCCTCCTGCTCGACGATGAACCGGTAAATCTGCACGTGCGCTGCGCCATCCTCCGCCAGCACGGCTACCACTGCCTCCCCGTCTCCACCATCGAGGAAGCCATGGAGCACTTCGACTCCATCGACATCGCCGTGCTCGACTACCACCTCGGCTCCGGCCAGTTCGGCACTGAGGCCGCGCATTATCTCCGTCGCCGCCGCCCTCACGTCCCCATCATCATCCTCTCGGCCACGCTCGACCGCTCCTTCGGCGGCGTCGAGGACATGCACCTCCTCAAGGGCTACAGCTCTGTCGACGATCTTCTCCTTGCCCTCAGTTCGTTCGAAGCCAAACGCCGCGGCGCTCCCGTGGTCGTCGATGCCAGAGACTTCTACTACTCGCGCATCTCGCTTGCCATCGGCTCCGACGTCCTCGTGCAGATCTTCGACGACCGCGGCGTCTGGCTCTACTGCAACGACACAGCCGCCGATTACCTTGGCCAGCCCCGCGATTGGTTCCCCGGCCGCTGCGTCTTCGACGAGATGCCCACGCTCATGCGCGACTGGCGCGAGATCCTCCAGACTGTAGCTCACAGCCGCGAGACCTACATCGATCGTACCCGCCGCGGCCTGCTCACCATCCCCTGCGCCAACGAGCAGAAAGTCACCTGGAGCGTCCTAGCCTTCCCCATCACGCTCCACGACAGCCGCCCCGGAGTCGTCCTCACCGCCCGCATCCTCGACCGCTCCCCTGCCTTTTACGCCTAGGGGAATCGAAGATTTTCTGAGCAGTCGAAGGATCTGCTGTTTGGCCGGCCGGAGCAGCTCAGCTATTCCGGAAAATGGAACTTCACACTGTGAGCATGTCGACACGTTGACACTCTCGCGCCCTGATACCCTAAAGCCTGTATGCGTCTGTCCCGCCTTCTCGTGCTGTCTTCTCTTCTCGTTGCTGCCGGATGCCACTCCCCTTACGTCGAGGCCACCGTCTCCAATCAAACCTCTCAGCCCATTCAGCTCATCGAGGTCGACTACCCCAGCGCCAGCTTCGGAGCCCAGTCTCTCGCGCCCGGCCAGGACTTTCACTACCGCTTCAAGGTACTGGGCGAGGGAAAGATGAAGCTTACCTATACGGACTCCACCAACCACGAGCACAAATTCGACGGCCCCTCGCTTCACGAAGGAGCTGAAGGCCCGCTCACCATCACTATCTCCCCCGACGGTGCTCACTGGCAGCCGCACTTCACCTCCAGACCCTGAGCTTCATCCTTCGAAGCTTTCAACCGCTGCTTTATCCTGTCTCTATGTCTCGCGGTTTCTTCATCACGTTCGAGGGCCTCGACGGTTCCGGCAAAACCACCCAGCTCCGCCGCCTCGCCGCCACGCTTGAGGCCGAAGGCCGCACCGTCGTCACCCTCCGCCAGCCAGGCGGAACCGCTCTCGGTGACCGCATCCGTTCCATCCTCCTCGACTCCCGTTCCGAGGCCACGTTTGGCCCGATCGCACCCGCCGCCGAGATGGCCCTCATGTTCGCGGACCGCGCTCAGTCCATCGCTGAGATCATCCTCCCCGCCGTCGCCTCCGGCCACATCGTGCTCTGCGACCGCTACACCGACTCCTCCGAGGCCTACCAGGGCGGCGGCCGCCAGCTAGGCAGCGAACGCATCCTTGAGATGCATCGCGCCGCGTGCGACAATCTCCAACCCGACCTGACGATCCTGCTTTTGCCGCCGCTGGAGTCTTCCCTCCACCGCGCCCGCCGCCGAAACCAGCGCAACGTTCAGCAACGTGGTACTGACGAGAACCGCTTCGAGCGCGAGTCCGACGACTTCTATCGCCGCATCTACGCCAAGTACGAGGAGATCGCCGCACGCGAGCCGCATCGAGTCGTTGCCATCCGTGATGAAGCCTCCATCGATCAGATCGAAGCCCGCATCCGGGAGGTCGTCGCCGCCCGCCTCACTCCCGTCACAGCCTCATGACCTCCAAGCAGTGGAAGCTCCCTCCTGGCCTGCCGCACTCGCTACAGTTCTACGCCCTCAAACCCTGGGTCAAGCTCGGCGAGCCCATCCGCCTCTTCGAGCATCTCCACCGCACCTACGGCCCCATCGCCCACTACCGCTTTATGGGCACGCCCATCATCTTCCTCAATCAGCCTGACTACATCCGCGAGATTCTCGTCACCCAGGCCTCCGCCTTCGTCAAAGAGCGCACCGTCCGCCGGATGAAGATCCTCCTGGGCGAAGGCCTCATCACCTCCGACGACCCCATCCACATGCGCCAGCGCCGCATCGTCGCGCCTGCCTTTCATCGTCAGCGCATCGCTGCCTACGCCGATGAGATCGTTGCCATCTCCGCACATCACTGCGACCGATGGCAGCCTGGCGAGACTATCGACATTTCCGCCGCCATGATGGCTCTCTCGCTCGAGATCGTCGCCCGCACCCTCTTCAACACTGCGGTCACCGCTGACATCCGCCGCATCAACGACGATGTCAACACCATCATGGGCATCTACAACTTCCTCGTCGCCTTTCCGCGCATGGAGAGCTTCCTCCACCTCCCCATCCCGGGCATCATCAAATTCCGCCGCTCCAAGGCCAGTCTCGACGCCGTCGTCCAACGCCTGATCGTCGAACACAAAGCCGAGGGCATCGACAAAGGCGACCTGCTCTCGATGCTGATCGATTCGCGCGATGACGACGCAACCGGCATGTCCGATGAGCAGATCCGCGATGAGGTCCTCACTATCTTCCTCGCCGGCTACGAGACAGTCGCCAACGCCCTTACGTGGACCTGGTACCTGCTCTCACAGAACCCAGATGTTGAGGCAAAACTCCACGCCGAACTCGATGCTGTCCTTGGATCTTCTTCAGAGATGTCATCCCGGCCGAAGTCGGAGCAAAGCGGAGACGCAGCGGAGGAGCCTGCCCTGAGCCCGTCGAAGGGATCTGCTTCTCTACCTCAGAACCATCACCGCCTCCCCACGCTCGCCGACTACCCCAGCCTTCGCTACACCGAGCAGGTATTCGCCGAATCCATGCGTCTCTACCCGCCTGCGTGGGCCATGGGTCGCATGTCCACCAGTCCCGTCACCCTTGGCCCATACGTCATTCCACCGGGCGCGCACTTCTTCATGAGCCAATACATCATGAGCCGCACACCGGAGTTCTACCCCGACCCTCTGCGCTTCGATCCAGACCGTTTCACACCCGAGAACAAAGCCGCTCGTCCGCGCTTCGCCTACTTTCCCTTCGGAGCAGGCAGCCGCCAGTGCATTGGCGAGAGCTTCGCCTGGATGGAAGGCGTCCTCGCCATCGCCACCATCGCACAGCGCTGGCGCATGAGCTACATGGGCAATACTCCGCCTGTCCCACAAGCGAAGATCACCCTTCGACCCCGCGACCCTCTGCTCATGCAACTCACGCCGCGATGAAATTGTCGAAATTCGCCGCTCAAAAAAGCGTGGCTGATGCTCGCTCCATGTAGAATCCGCATCGAGGAACACTGAGCAACCATGATTTTGCCCAACGGACTTCCCCTGTTTGTCCTCATGTTTGCCGTGCTATTCACGGGATGTGGTGAAGGAGGCACACCGTCAACTTCCACTACAACTCCCTCCACTCCTGCCGCACCACCAACACCCGCTCAGTCGCGCAATCAATGGGCTTGGGTCGGAGGTTCTAACGTCTCCAATCCGTCCGGCACCTACGGAACCCTCGGTGTTGCTGCCGCTGCGAACATCCCCGCTGGCCGGTACGGTGAGGTCAGTTGGACCGACACCTCAGGAAACTTCTGGCTCTTCGGCGGAACCGCAGCACCTTCTTCCTCCTCCGATAGCCTCTTCAACGACCTATGGCGATATAGCTCCGGCCAACAATGGACCTGGATGGGCGGCTCCAGCCAGTACAACCAGCTGGGAATTTACGTACTCTCGGGACCCCCGCCCCTGGAAATATTCCCGGAGCCCGCATCTCCGCCGTCAGTTGGATCGACAAAGCTGGAATTTTTTGGCTCTTCGGCGGCCTCGGCATCGACGGCAGCGGCCGAAGCGAGTACCTCAACGACCTTTGGCGGTACAGCAAGGGCCAATGGACATGGATGGGCGGTCCCCGCATCTCACTGCAGAGCACTCCAGGCATCTATGGGACGCAGGGAACCCCAGACCCTGCCAATCTTCCCGGTGCCCGCGCCAATGCGGCGAGCTGGACGGATCCCTCGGGTGTCTTCTGGCTCTTCGGCGGCTATGGTGCCGATTCCACTGGCGCCCTCGGCGACCTCAACGATCTCTGGAACTACAGCGCAGGTCAGTGGACCTGGGTCAGCGGATCGAACCTCGCCGACCAGCCCGGAGTCTACGGAACCCAGGGCGTTCCCGCTCCCGGAAATGTTCCCAGCGGCCGTTACGAAGCCTCGGGCTGGGTCGATACTTCAGGTGCTCTCTGGCTCTTCGGCGGAACCGACGGCAAAACCGGACGCAATGGGTCTCCTGCAACCTTTACTCTCCATAACGACCTCTGGAAATTCAGCAATGGCCAATGGGCTTGGATGGCCGGCTCGAGCGCCACTGATCAAGCCGGAGTCTACGGCACTCAGGGAGTTGCCTCAGCCGCCAACACACCAGGAGCGCGAGTCGCCGCTGCCACATGGACGACCAGCGATGGCGCTCTTTGGCTGTTCGGCGGCAACGCGCGCGACGCTACCCGAAATATCGGCTTCCTCAATGACCTCTGGAAATTCAGTAACGGTCAATGGACTTGGGTCAATGGCTCCAATCTTAGGGATGCACCCGGAAACTACGGTACCCAGGGAGTAGCCGCGACCGGCAATACCCCCGGAGGGCGTATTGGTGAAGCCGTTTGGGTCGATTCCTCTGGCACCCCTTTTATATTCGGCGGCGACGGCATCATTACCGGTACCTCGGTCGTCTACCTCAATGACCTGTGGCAATACCAACCCTGAAGCAAGAATCTCATCAGCGTCCAGCGCAGCACCCTTTCCCACAATCCGTTTCTTGACGCACCTGTTAGTCTTAATTCAGGAAAGCTAACAAAGCCCGGCCATTGCAGCCGGGCTTTGGCACTTTAAATTGCAGCCTGAATCCAGAGCTAAGTGTTTTTATTTGAATACTTTGCATGTTTAAGATAGGGGAGGGTTACCAACCATGCGAGAGGCAACACAACACAGAGTCGAGCGCAAGACCCTGCACCGTCGTCCCTTCTCCATTGCCCGGATATTGTTATTTTCCACAACTCTCGCCGCTGCAAGTCTGCATGCGCAGAATATCGACCCCGCCGCCAGACAGCTCTCTCACGACATCTTCAGGCAGCTAATTGAGATCGACACAACCGACTCTGTCGGCAGCGTCACGGCCGCAGCTGAGGCCATGCGGCAAAGGCTCCTCGACGCTGGCTTCCCGGCCGCAAATCTTGTACTCGCCGGTCCCAACGAGCGCAAGCAGAACCTGGTCGCGCGCTATCGTTCAGCGCCGGGCGCTACCCTCAAGCCCATTCTCATCATCTGTCACCTCGACGTCGTCGAAGCACCGCAAGCCGAATGGGCCACCAACCCGTTTCAGTTCGTCGAGAAGGACGGCTACTTCTACGGCCGCGGCACACAGGACATGAAGGACTCCGACGCCATTCTCGTGACCAACTTCATTCGTCTCAAACGCGAGGGCTTCATCCCCAACCGCGACATCATCCTCGCGCTCACCGCTGACGAAGAGGGAGGTAAATCCAACGGCGTCGACTGGCTCCTTCAGCATCGCCCCGACCTCGTCAGCGCCGAGGCGACGATCAATCCCGACTCAGGTGGCATCGACTCCGAGAAGGGCAGACTTGTAGTAATGGGTGTCGAAGCCACCGAAAAACTCTACGGGGACTTCGAGGTCTCCGCGAAGAACCCAGGTGGCCATAGCTCGCTTCCCACGCGTGACAACGCCATCTACCACGTCACCGACGCCCTCTCCCGTCTCGAAACGTATCAGTTCCCCTTCGAACTCAACGCCGTCACCCGCGCCTATTTCGAAATGCTTGCTACCCTCTCCACTGGCCAACAGGCAGCCGATATGCGCGCCATTCTCAAGAACCCGCCCGATTCCCGGGCCATAGCCCGCCTGTCGGAGACCCCGCGCTTCAACGCAATCCTACGCACTACATGCGTGGCAACGATGCTCTCAGCGGGACAAGCGACCAACGCCCTTCCACAGTTTGCAAGAGCCAACGTCAACTGCCGTATTCTGCCGGGCTACACCCAGGAACAGATTCGACAGCAACTGATCAAAGTATTCGACGACCCCGCCGTCACCGTGCAATACAAGGACAACGCCGGCAATCTGTTAGACAGAGGCACCGATCGCGTTTCACCAGTGCCGCCGCCACTGCGTCCTGACATCTTCGGTCCCCTCAACAAAGTCGTCGCTGAGATGCACCCTGGTCTGCCTATTCTCCCAGAGATGGAAACCGGAGCCTCCGACAGCGTCTACACCATAGCAGCGGGCATGCCCAGTTATGGCATCAACGGTGTAGCTATCGATGTCGATGACGTGAGAGCTCACGGCCGTGACGAGCGCGTTCGCATCTCCTCCTTCGACAGTGGTGTCGACTTTTACTATCGCTTTCTTCGGGCGCTCACCACTAACTAGCCACTAACCGCGGGGTTCAGCGAATAGGTTCCCATTACGCTCGCCTCGCCCAGTACATGCCCCTTCAACGCAGCCTTTACGTTCTCGGCCGTCGGCTCGCCCTTCACATCAAGCCGCTCCACATCGAGTGCATAGATCGTGAAGTGGTAGTGATGAATAATCGAATCATTCCACGGAGGACAAGGCCCATCGTACCCGTAATGCTTCTTTTCTCTGCCTGAATAGTTGTTGATTCCATGCCGCATTCCTCCGGGAGCCTCCGGCCCATTCTTTCCATGCGGAGTAATCCCATCGCTCTGGCTTCCCGCCGCAATCTCCCGCGTCGATGCTGGAATATCCCAAAGCAGCCAGTGATAGAAGTTCACACGCGGCAGCGAAGCCGGAATTTTGCGTCCCTCCTTGTTTGCCTCATCGAATCTGCTCGGCACATCTGGATCATGACAGATCAGCGCAAACGACTTCGCCCCTGCCGGCGCATCGCTCCACGCCAGATGCGGATTGCGATTTTTCCCTGGCGCAGTGTGGCTCTTCGGGGCGATCACGGCAAAACAGAACTCCCCCGGAATCACAGCGCCATTGCCAAAGCTCTCACTCTTCAATCGCATACCAAACCTCCTTCATAGAGATGCATCTTCTCAACCCTCATTGAGTTGCAGCAACAAGTCAAATTTTCTCTGCATGCACAGTGAGAATTACACGGCAAAACTATCTTCCGCCCCACAGAAACGGCGTATCCTAGCGGCAACAGAGGAGGCATCCATGCTCCGCAGAGACTTCCTTCGCCGCACTGCCCGGGGCCTCGGAGCAGCATGGCTCGCGACCCGCGCCGCCAACGCCGCCCCCTTCGTCTTCGATAGACTCCCGCAGCACTACCGCGCCCACGACGAAGTCACCCTCGGCCGCACTGGCATCCGTACCACCCGCCTCGCCATGGGAACCGGCACAATAGGTTTCGGAGGGGCGTCGAATCAAACCCGCCTCGGCATGAGCACCTCTACTCGCCTTCTGCTCGACGGCTACCACGAGAACGGCCTTCGCTTCTTCGACACCGCCGACTCCTACGGCAGCCACCCCAACGTCGCCGCCGCCGTCAAACAACTCCCCCGCGAAAACGTCACCATCCTCACCAAGACCGACACCCGTGACCCCGCCGGAGTCCGCGCAGATCTCGAACGCTTCCGTCGCGAGCTCGGAGTCGAGACCATCGACATCGTCCTCATCCACTGCGTCACCGAAGCCGACTGGACCACGCGCTACCAGGGCGTCATGGACGTTCTCTCCGAAGCCAAACACAAAGGCGTCATCCGCGCTCACGGCGTGTCTTGCCACTCAATCGAAGCCCTCCGCGCCGCCGCAGCCTCGCCTTGGGTCGAGATCGATCTTGTCCGGCTCAATCCCATCGGTTCCCACATGGACGCCAGCCCCGACACCGTCATCAAAGTCATCAAGCAGATGCGCGCCGACGGCAAGGGCATCATCGGTATGAAGATCCTCGGCCAGGGAGACATGCGCGACCGCCCTGCCGAAGCAATCCGCTACGCTCTCGGCACCGGGGTTCTCGACGCCTTCACCATCGGCGCTGAATCACGCCGCGAACAGGATGATCTCGTACAACGAATCGCTGCTGCCTGAGGCAAGCGAATCACCCACGCCCGCGAAACCGGCTCATCACCCTGCGATCCCGCTTCGTCGGCCTCCCACTCTCCCACGATGACTCGTACTGTGGCATCGCCTTGAACGCCTCCGCCATCTTCATCCGCCGCTCCTTGCTCTCCTCTGTCTCGTGATACAGGGTCTGCGCAACCGTAGCAGGACCACGCACCTCGCTCAGCCCCAGAACCTCCACCACAAATTCGCCGCTGTCATTTCTTACCTTCAGACTGTCACCCACGCGAACATCGCGCGAGGCCTTCGCAGGCTGCTGATTCGTCTCAATCCTACCCAGTTCACAAGCCCGCGCCGCCAGCGAGCGAGTCTTGAAGAACCGCGCAGCCCAAAGCCACTTGTCCATCCGTACAGAATCCATGAAGACATTCTCGTACATTGATCACTTCGCCTGCACTGTCATCCCAGCTTTCACCGCGGGCAGCGGACAGTTCCCTTTGCGCGCTCCGTCCAGAAAGCTTCCGACGGTCGCCATGGCCATAGCGTTCACGTGACCCGCTTCCGCACCGGCGCCGGCAAAGTTCATATGCTTCGCCCCATCGATCACAGCCATCCATTGACACTTCCCTATGCTCCCCGGCATCTCCTTCCACGGAATCAGCCGCGACTCCCACCCTCTCCCATTCAGCGCCAGATCTTGCGTCCCGGTAAGCGCCAGCACCGGTTTGCGGATCTTCGTCCATGCATGATCGGGAAAGTGATTACCCGGGCCCTCTGGTGACAAAGCCACATACGCATCGAACCGGTCCTGCCCCGAAGGCGGCGACGTCACGCCGACGATGTTCTTCGCCCCCGCTTCCAGCATCACCGTCTCCGACCCCATCGAATGCCCCAGCAGAACACGAAACGGCGACCTGCACTGTTCATCAGCCCATTTCAGCGCGGCACCCACGTCAAGCAGCCTTGCCTGCTCAGTCTTGCGGCTCTCAACCGCTTCTGGCACATGTCTTAGAATATCGACCCTCATCGCCTCCGGCCCGCTCTCCCGATGCCCCATCACAACCGTCGTGTAGCCCATCTGTGCCATCGCCCGCGCGAGGTAGACGTACCCATTCTCGGTCCCACCGGCGCCGTGAGAGATCACAGCCAACGGAGCGCAGCCCTTTCCCGCCCTCACTGCGTCGTACACCAGCATCGGAGTCGTATGACCATCCGCCCTCACTTCACTCACTTGCCTCTGCGCTACCACAGGCAATGGCAGCAATAGAAACAGCAATCTAAAGCAGCAATGCGGCCGGTAACTCTTCCCAATCATGGAACCACCCTCCGCAGCGAATAGAGACTCTAAATCCACAGCACTGGGCTCAGAGAAAGCGCCGCGCCACGCGCCCGCCCTGCCCAATCCGCTATCCTTTCAGAAGAGCCCCGATGACGCAGTCACCTGTCCCGCCCGCCACCTTCAACGACTTCCTCGGCAACACCGGCGCCGTCGAGAACCTTCGCACGGCCATTGCCCACGGCCGCCTTCCCCACTCGCTCATCCTTGCCGGACCTGCAGGGGCGGGCAAATACACTCTCGCCCTCATGCTCGCCATGGCCGTCGAGTGCGAGCGCCAGCCCCGTGACCTCTGGTCGAGCGGTCAGTCGCTGGCCTCCTTCTGCGGCGCCTGCTCCAACTGCACTCGCATCGCCACCGCCGCAAACCTCGACGAAGAAGTGGACAAAGCCGTCGCCGCCCGCGAAGAACTCCGCGAGACCGACAAGAAAGACACCCGCGTCCTCATCCAGCCTCACCCTGACGTCCTCATCCTGCCGCCCGACCCGCCGCAGCTCCTCATCAAGCTAGGCCAAGTCCGCACGCTGATTCATCGCGCCCACACGCTGCCGGGCGAAGCCCCACGCAAGATATTCATCCTCACCGCCTCCGCTATGATGAAGGAGGCCGCCAACTCTCTCCTCAAGGTGCTCGAGGAGCCGCCCGCCACCGTCCACATCATCATCCTGGCGGAGAACCCCAGCGATCTGCTCCCCACGATTCGCTCCCGCTGCGCCCTCATTCGCCTTGGAGCCCTCCCGGTCGAGGAGATCGAGATGCTTCTCGCCGACCGCCGCCCCGACGTCGCACCCAAACAGCGTTCTCTCATCGCGCGCCTCTCCCAGGGAGCCGCCGGCCGCGCCTTGTCTTTTGATCTAGCCGCCTACACCGCCGCCCGCGCCGACGCCCTCATCTTTCTACGCTCCGCCGTCGCCGACCCAGACCACACTGCACTCTTCAAGATGACCGAGACATACCGCGCCGGGGCCGAAGGCCAGCAGAAGACCGCCGAACTCCTCCGCACCCTCTCGCTCCTCCTCGAAGACGTCCTCCTCCTGCAATCCGGCACGCCCGAGCTCCTCCGCAACACTGACCTCCGCGGCGAGCTTGAAAAGATCGCAGCCTCCGTCTCCTTTCAGTGGATCGAACAGGCCACCCGCGGCCTAGACCAGGTCTGGAGCGGAATGCGACGCAACCTGCTCCGCTCACTCTCCCTCGACGCCTACGCTGCCCAGCTCGCCGACGCTCGTTAGAGCATTCTAGCGTTGCGGTTCTGAGGAAATGCGCAGCCAAGAAAACCGGGTGCCCCATACAATCGCGCGACTGCGCGATCCGCCTTTCTCTTACTTCGCCCGAGCGGCTTTGGTAAGCCGATCCCTCAAAGCTACCCCCACGCCATCTCCCTCTGGCACAGGGCAAACAATCACTCGAGCCCCTGCCTCATCTAACGCCCGCAGCCCGGCAAACAGCCTCCGCGCCAGCACCTCGCCGTCCCCCCACGGCCCCCAGGCAAAGACATGCGGAGCCCCCGCAGCATCCCACCCATCCGGCAGCATCACACCGACGCTCTCGCCACCCGCGCGCACTGCCGCCCCCAACCCACTCGCAGCCACCAGCACCAGCCGAGCCCGCGGAGCATAGTGCCGCAACCCAACCCCCGGCGAAGGCAGTCCCTGAGGTCTTTGTCCCTCCGAAACCGCGCCCTCCGAAAACACCTCCACCTCACCCACCACCTTCGAGATCATCTCAGCCGTAACCGCTCCCGGCCGGTAGATCATCCCCGCATCAACATCCAGCACCGTCGACTCCACCCCCACCTCCGTTGGCCCACCATCCAGCACCGCATTGATCCGACCATCCAGATCCGCCAGCACATGCGCCGCCCTCGTCGGACTCGTCCTGCCAAACCGGTTCGCACTCGGCGCCGCTACCGGAACACACGCTTGTCGAATCAACTCCAGCGCCAAGGGATGCCGCGGCATCCGAACTCCCACCAGCGGCCTCCCCGAGGTCACAGCATCCGGAACAGCCGCCGTCCGGGGCAACAACAGAGTCAACGGTCCCGGCCAGAAAGCCTTTATCAGCACCTCTGCCTTCTCCGAAACCTCAGCCACGCGTCGAACCATCGCCTCATCGCAAACATGCACGATCACCGGGTCCCATCCCGGCCGCTCCTTTGCCGCGAATATCCTCCCAACCGCTGCCGAATCAAGCGCATTGGCTCCCAGCCCGTACACCGTCTCGGTCGGAAACGCGACCGTCCCTCCCGCCCGCAGCAGCTCTGCCGCCCGTAGCAATCCTTCTTTCCCCGCCAACCGCTCCGTTTTTACCCTGGACATATCTCAATCCTATTCGCTGCGGACACACCGCATACCGCCGTATACTCCTCCCATGCAGAACGCCGAGATCGAACTCAAGTTCCCCGTCTCCGACCCAGCTGCTCTTCAATCTCGCCTTCCCCAGCTCGGCTTCCATCTCGAAACTCCCCGCACCTTCGAGCACAACACCCTCTACGACACCCCCGCCCGCGATCTTCGCGCCCGGCGCGGAATCCTCCGCATTCGCAAGTACGGCCCCACCTGGACCGTCACCCACAAGCGCACGAACGGCACCGAAAACCCCGCCGAACCCTCCCGCTACAAAGTCCGCATCGAGACCGAAACCACCGTCGCCGACGGCGAAGCCCTCGGACACATCTTCGAGCAGCTCGGCTACACCCCCGCCTTCATCTACGAGAAGTACCGCACCGAATGGTCCACCCTCGACCCCGACACCGGCACCACCCCGCATCTCGTCCTCGACGAGACCCCCATCGGCACCTACGCCGAGCTCGAAGGCCCACCCGCATGGATCGACCGTACCCTCGTAGACCTGGGCATCGATCCCGCCACCTGCCTCACCGACAGCTACGGCGCCCTCTTCCTCACGTGGAAGCAACGCACAGGTAGCCCAGCCGAAAACCTCACCTTCGCTGCCATCCTCACCCCCGCCTGAAAGGCTCAACCGCTCTAAAGCCACACTGAACTCGTGCCGATACAGCCTCTGTAATCCACCCGGAGGCAGCATCTTGGTACGCTCAAACATTCTCTCTGCTCTTCTTCGGTCCGGAGCCCTGCTGCTGGCCACAGGCCATGCCTTCGCTGCCGGTTCTCACCGCACCGTCGTCACCCGCGTCCCGCCGGTCTACCCCGAGCTCGCGCGCCGGATGCACATCGGCGGTACCGTCGTTCTCCACCTCACAGTGCAACCCGACGGCAGCGTCTCAGAGGCAAAGGTCGAGTCCGGCCACGCCCTCTTGGGCCCTGCCGCACAAGATGCCGTCAAACGCTGGAAGTTCGAGCCCAGCAGCGACGCGACCGACATGGTCGTCGACGTCAACTTTGCCAGCGACGGCCACTAATCAGTCTCTCAACCCCAACTCACATTCGAACGACGGGACAGACCATGAAACTTGAATCGAAGCTCGGCCTCACCACCGGCGCCGTCATCCTTGCGATGCTGCTCAGCGCCTTCACCGCCACCATGCGCATCCAGGAAGCCAACCGCCTCGCCTCGAGCGCCACCACGCAGCACGTTCCCATCAACGCAGTCACGCGCGACCTCCGTATTCAGCTCCTCTACAGCATCCACGCGCTCGAGTCTTACATGCTCTTCGGCATCGACCCCGCCTCAGCCTCGGCCTACCGCACCGCGCGCGAGCAGTACATTAATCAGGCCGATGCATCCATGGCGAAGCTCCGCCAATACGCCAGCCAGTACAATCTCGGCTACGACACCACTCGTATCAACCAACTCGACCAGGAGCTGATCACTCTCAAGGGCCTTGAAGATAAGGTCGTACAGCTCAACGAATCCAAGACCTCGCAGGGCACCGCGCAGGCGTACGACACATTTCAGAACCAGATCAATCCGCTTGAGAAGTCTCTCTTTGCGATGACCGGAGACCTCGGCGAGTCCCAGATGTCGCAGGCCAACCAGGAGATCGCCGACCTCCAGCACGCGAACACCGCGACCCTCTACACCCTCTGGATCGCGACCATCCTCGGAGCCATCATCGGCGGCGTCATTTCTGTGCTGCTCGCCCGCCGCATCACGCAATCCATCAGCCTAGTCGCTGAGCGCGCCGACGCCATCGCCGATGGCGACCTCACGGGCAGAGAGCTTGACCATCTCTACGGCAGCGACCAGATAGGGACCCTCGCCACCGCGATGCAGAAGATGCAGTCCAGCCTCAGCTCCATCATCGGCACTGTCGTCGAGACGGCAGGTTCGCTTACAGGCAGTGCGCAGTCCATGCGCGCCGCCAGCGACCAGATCCACCGCCGCATCGACCAGCAGAGCCAGCAGACGCAGCAGGCCGCTACCGCTATGCAGGAGATGTCTGCTTCCATCGCCGAGGTCTCGCGCCACACCCAGTCTGCCGCCGAGACCGCCCGCTCCGCCGCCCAGACGGCACGCGAAGGCGGTGACATCGTCAAGCAGGTCCTTGGCTCCATGCACTCCATCGCCAAGGCCGTCAGCGAGACCTTCTCGACCGTCGGCCTGCTCGGCGAGGACTCCAAGCGCATCTCGCAGATCGTCACCGTCATCGACGAGATCGCCCGCAAGACCAACCTGCTCGCGCTCAACGCAGCCATTGAGGCAGCCCGCGCCGGCGACCACGGCCGTGGCTTCGCCGTCGTCGCTGGAGAGGTTCGCCGGCTCGCTGAGAGCACCGCGCAAGCCACTGGCGAGATCGCAACCATGATTCAGGAGATCCAGGACAGAACCCGCGTCGCCATCGCCAGCATGGAGAGCGGCACAGGAACTGTCCGGCAGGGCGTCGTCACCACCAATCAGGCCGGAGAGGCGCTCGAGCGAATCATAGGCATGGCCGAGCGCGTCGACAAGATGATCGCCCAGATCGCCATCGCCGCATCCCAGCAGGCCGCCGCCGCCGACCAGTCCAGCGCCAGTCTCGACTCCATCCACTCCCTCAGCCACGACAACCTGGTTGAGATGGCTACCACTGCCACAGGAATCGAGTCTCTCCGCACCACGGCCGTTACGCTGGAGGAGCAGGTCGACCGCTTCCAGCTTCAGGCCGGCGCAACAACAGCCAAACCCATCTATTCCCTCTCCCAGCGTCCGCAGCCACGGGGTTCGCTCCCTAAGGCCGCGTAATCCTTCACAAGAAGACGAAGGGCCTGTCAAAAGTGACAGGCCCTTCGCAGTTAACAAAAATCCGGTTAGAAGATCTGGAAGTTCACCTCGACGTTCAGTTCGACTAGCACCGGTTTACCGCCCTCCATAGCAGGCTTGAACCTGTACTGCCTGACCGCCTCGACCGCCTTCTCGTCCAGTCCCATGCCCACGCCGCGGATCACGCGTACGTGGCTGGGATTGCCGTTGGTGTCTACCCACAGATTCACCAGCACGTTGCCGGCGACCTTGGCCTTGCGGGCTTCTTCGGAGAACTCCGGCTCAACCGAATAGATCAGTATCGGAGCTGAGACTCCGCCGCCGATCCGCCTTGGCCCGCCGCCGATATTGCCTCCCGAGCCCGGCCCGATGCCAGAGCCGTTGCCAGAGCCAAGCCCGGTTCCGCTGCCATTACCCATCGACATTCCCACCAGCGGCGAGTTGGGCAGACCGAAGTTAGGAAGGTTGGTCGCCATCTTCACGTCCTTCTGGACCTCAACCGTGGGTTCGATCTTGATCTTCGGCTCTACCAACGGTGGGGCCTTCGGAGGCACGATCTGCTGATCGGCGAACTTCGGCGGTGACCCCTTGGTCACGGGAGTCGGTCCGCGCTGACCGCCGCCGCCGCCCATCTGCGCCGCCTTCGCCGGGGCCATCGGTGGCACGGCAACCTCGGTCACCAGAGTCGTCTTGGCTGGTGCGGCAAGTGGAATCTTCTTTATCAGAATCCACGCGATCACAATAATCACCATGCCGTGGATCACGATAGCAATCGCCGTAGAGGTTGGGTCGCGCTTGAAGCGCATCCGGTCGACCACTGCGATCGGCTTGGACTCAAGCTCCAGTGGCGGCAGCTTCTCCGGGAAGAACACGTCCCGGATGCTGCTCATGAGCGAAGAGAAAACCCCCTCTTCCTCAATGATCAGATCGTTCTCCGCCGGACGGGACTCAAGCCTCAGCGGAGCCTCCCGCGCCGGGGTAAAAAAGTCGCGCAGGTTTGAGAACAGCGAGGCCCACATCGAGCCTCCGGTCTCTTCGTTCAGCTTCGGAGCTTCCACTGACGCGTCAAGCGTCGGAACCTCTTTCTTGGGATCAATATCCGGTGGTGGTGTCAACAAAGTATTCGCCATATGCCGCATTTGCCCTGTAACAGGAATCTATGGCTCCTGCTACCCTCTCGAGAATCGCGCGTCACTCTCGCTTGCTCTTCATCTCCGGTCTTTGCCGGTTTCATCTGTTTTACAGCGATTCCAGGCTTTTTGGCTCCGTTAATCATTCTACAAAGATTCACCAACCCGTGCTCTGTACCATTGGACGCACATCCCCACACGAATGTCTCCCCGCATCTTCCTGATTCCTGTAGCCCGGCTACAATAGACCTTTGGGGCGTATCTCTAACAGCCAGCAAGAGGAACAATGCCGGAAGTAACCGCGACTATGTCTGAACTGAAACCGTTGAAGTCCACTCTCAACCTGCCAGAGACCTCCTTCGCCATGAAGGCTAACCTGCCGGTCAACGAGCCCCTCCGCCTCGCCGAGTGGCAGAAGCAGGACCTGTACGCCCAGATTCGCGTCGCCCGCGCCGGCTCCCCCAAATATATCCTCCACGATGGCCCTCCCTACGCCAACGGAGCCATCCACCTCGGCCATGCCCTCAACAAGTGCATCAAAGACTTCGTCGTCAAGACCAAGACTATGGCCGGCTTCGACGCTCCCTACGTCCCCGGTTGGGACTGCCACGGACTCCCCATCGAGATCAAGGTCGACGAAAAGCTCGGCCGCAAGAAGCTCGAGATGCCTCCCCTCTCCGTCCGCAAGGCCTGCCGCGAGTACGCCCAGAAGTACGTCGACCTCCAGCGCACCCAGTTCGAGCGCATCGGCGTCTTCGGCCGCTGGAACGACCCGTATCTGACGATGTCGCTGGCCTACGAGGCCTCCATCGTCGAGACCTTCTACGATTTCTTCGAGAAGGGCTTCGTCTACAAGGGCCTCAAGCCCGTCTACTGGTGCATTCACGACCAGACCGCCCTGGCCGAGGCCGAGGTCGAGTACGAGATGCACACCTCGCCCTCGATCTACGTCCGCTACAAGCTGACCTCCGACCCCGAGCAAATCGAGCCTGCGCTGGCCAACCTGCCCGTCTACACGATCATTTGGACTACCACTCCCTGGACGCTACCCGCCTCGCTTGCCGTCGCCTTCAACCCTGAACTTGACTACGTCGCGTTGCGTAACACCGACGGCAACGTCTACATCGTCGCCGAGGCCCTCGCCGCCCAGACCCGCGAATCCTGCAACCTCACCGAGGCTGTCGTGATCGCCCGCTTTAGGGGCACGCGCATGGACCGCGTCACCTTCCAGCACCCATTCCTCGACCGCGAGATCCTCGGCGTGAACGCCGATTACGTCACCACCGAACAAGGCACCGGAGCCGTCCACACCGCTCCTGCCCACGGAGCCGACGACTTCTACACCGGAGCAAAGTACGGCCTCTCGCAGCTCTGCAACGTTGATGCAGCCGGACGCCTCCGCAACGGCCTGCCCGAGTACGACGGCCAGCAGGTCTTCAAAGCCAACCCCGCCATCATCGACCTCGTCGCCTCGCGCGGAGCCCTGATGGGTCGCTCCGAGATCCACCACTCCTACCCGCACTGCTGGCGCTGCCACAACCCGGTCATCTTCCGCGCCACAGAGCAGTGGTTCATCGGTATGGAGACCCCCATGCATGCGCCCAATGGCAATGAGACGACCTTCCGCCAGCGCGCCCTGGACGAGATTGCCAGCGCCGTCTGGGACCCTTCCTGGGGGCAGGAGCGCATCTCCAATATGATCGCCACGCGCCCCGACTGGTGCATCTCGCGCCAGCGCATCTGGGGCGTGCCCATCGCGGTCTTTCTCTGTGAAAAGTGCCACCAGCCGCTCAATAATCCTGCAATCAACAAGAGCATCGTCCAGCTCTTCTACCGCGAGGGCGCCGACGCCTGGTACACACACGACGCCGCCGCGCTCCTGCCCTCCGGCACTGCCTGCCCCAACTGCAGCAGTACTGAGTTCCGCAAAGAGATGGACATTCTCGACGTCTGGTTCGAGTCCGGCTCAAGCTGGCACGCTGTCCTCGACATCGAGCCTGAGCTTCACGCTCCCGCCGACCTCTACACCGAGGGCGGCGACCAGCACCGCGGCTGGTTCCACTCCTCGCTCCTAACCTCGGTAGGCGTCAACGGCAAGGCTCCCTACAAGATGGTCGCCACCTCCGGCTGGACCCTGGACGAGCAGGGCCGAGCCTTCTCTAAATCCCTCGGAAACGGCGTCGACCCGGTAGACATCGCCAAGCGCCTCGGCGGAGAGATCGTTCGCCTATGGGTCGCCTCGGTTGATTTCCGGGAAGACGTAGCCGCCAGCGAAAACCTCATGCAGCGTGTCAGCGACAACTACCGAAAGCTGCGCAATACCTTGCGGTTCCTGCTAGGCAATCTGCACGACTTCGATCCTGCTACCAACGCAGTGCAGGACTTCGCAAAACTCGAACCCTTAGACCAGCACATCCTCGCGCGTCTCGCCCAGCTCACTACCCGCATCCGCGCCGCCTACGACGATTTCGAGTTCCACCGCGCCTATCACGCGCTCAACGAGTTCACCAACAGCGACCTCAGCGCGCTCTACCTCGACGTCCTCAAGGACCGCCTCTACACCTTCGCCCCCAACCACCCCGCGCGCCGCAGCGCCCAAACCACCCTCTGGCGCATCGCCGAGGCCCTCACGCGCCTCATCGCACCCATCCTCAGCTTCACCGCCGATGAGGTATGGCAGCATCTGCCCAAGGTCGATAGCCGCGAGCCAAGCGTCCACCTCGCACTCTTCCCCAACATCGCCGACATCGTCCCTGGCAATGTCACGCCACTCATGGAAGACTGGCAAGAGCTGCTCGAAGCGCGCGATGAGGTTCTCCTCTCGCTTGAGGCTGCACGCCAGAACAAGCTCGTCGGAAAAGGCCTCGATGCCAAGGTCAGCATTGAAGCGAGCGAGCCGCTCTACGCTCTTCTTCAGCGCTACGAACCCAGCCTCAAGGAACTCTTCAACGTCTCGCAGGTCTCACTCGCCCACATCGAACACGCAGACCAGAAGACCCACGTAACAACCAGTCCGGCAGAAGGCACCAAGTGCGAGCGCTGCTGGAACTACACCACCGACGTAGGCGAGGACGCAAACTACCCGACCGTCTGCCTCCGCTGCGCCGAAGCGCTGGCCGCCATCAACTATCCCCCTTACAACGTCTAACGGAGCCATAAGCCTGAATGCCTGACCGCAACAACCGCAACTACCTCGGCCTGCTGCTGCTCATCTCCGCAGTCGTTGTCCTTCTCGACCGCATCACCAAGAGGCTCGTCGTCGCCCACCTCGCCGCGGGCAGCACCCACACGGTGATCCCCGGCATCTTCCGCATCTCTCACGTACTCAATTCCGGGGCCGCCTTCAGCGCCTTCGCCGACTCCGCCTCGCCTGGAGCCGTTCGCGCTGGCCTTATTGCCTTCTCTGTCGCAGCCGTACTCATCGTGAGCTATATGCTGCTGAAGGTTCGCCAGTCACTCTCGCTGACCTCGATCGCGCTTGCTCTCATCCTCGGCGGAGCCATCGGCAACCTCTACGACCGCGTCGTCTACCACTACGTCATCGACTTCCTCGAAGTCCACATCGTCCACTATCACTGGCCCGACTTCAACATCGCCGACAGCGCCATCGTCATCGGAGCCTGCCTCCTCATGATCGAAATCTTCCGCCCGCAATCGCAGTCCTGACACGACGTTACTAAGTCAGCCTTCATCTTTGCGACAATCTGGATCTTCGAGCACCACAAGCGCGTTTATGAGGACCAACATTGATGCCTCGGCTATTTTTGCAGCTTCGCAAGTAGATCCTTCCGAACTTTCAACACCACGCCAGCATTCCGATCCGCTACCTCCGCGATCCGGTACTCTGCTGCGACGCCAAGCACCTGACCAATCTCGGATGGTGTAAGGCTGTAGTCTTTCGCTAGCCAATCAGCCATGCTGTCTGTAGCGGCTCTCATCGCGCCGTCGACACTTCCGTCGAAGCCCGTTGCGGCAATGTAAGTAGCAGTCTCAATCCGAGGCGTCTTGATGTTTTTGCTGGAGATCAAATCGACGGAGACCTCTACGTCCATAGAGGTCTCCAATGCGTTGCCGTTCAGCTCGCCATCGCCCTGCAATGCATGGGCATCACCAAGGTAAAGGAGCGCACCCGGTACATTGACCGGAAGGTATACGGTCGTACCCACTCCAATCTCATTGAAATCCATGTTGCCACCAAAACTGCCACTATCGAATGTCGGCGGTGCAGGCGGCCCAGGGATGGCTGCTGTACCGATGCCGCCCAGCATCGGATGCAGTGGTACTTCAAACGCCGACAGATGCCCGCTTCTTCCCACGGGCCAACCGACCATGCGATTGCGGTCCAAGTGCCATGTTACGGCGCTCCTGTTATCTTTTGTCATCACTGCAAGATCTCGGTTCATCGCCGAGTAGGTAATCACATCGTCACTTTGAGCCGTGTCACGATTCAGTGTCAGTCGAACAATGTGGACTGCAAGGACGTCTCCGGGCATCGCCGAATCGATGTAAAAGGGGCCAGTCTGGGGGTTTCCTCCGGCCGTGCGGCGCACGTTTTCACCGTCAATGCCAGAATTGTCCACTGTTTCTGTCCTGACGGTATCGCCCGGCGCTATATGCAGAACTGGTGGGTTCAACGCGGAAAAGCTGCGATAGAAAACGGAAGGCTTGAAGCTGTGCGTCATTGGCGCGCGTGACGGTCGCGGCGGCACGCGGGTTGCGACAAACGTCAGTTTCAGAGGATGCGGATCTTGCGGACTTGCAGGAATGATTTCAGTGCCGCGTATCTCTTCCCCAACAATGGTCGCGTCGCCCTTGCTATCCCCTTGCGTTGAGCGAAAGGAGATCATTGTTCCCGAGCGAGTACCTACGATCGGCTGACCCAAAAGTGTCCCGGAGAGACTGCCGTTTTCTTCTCGAATGGCTGCCCGGCCATACATCTTACTTCCGAGGAAATCGAAGTCGACGATCCAATCGCCCGTGATCGGCTTGCCTTGAGCTTGAGCCAGGTGACAGGCAAAGAAAAGCAGACAAGCTCCTTTGAACAGCGATCTTCTGCTCCATATCATGAGTCAAGCTTATATTCATTCCAGACCGGGACTGGCAGGTCGGCTTGTGGGAAGTAAAAGATTACTCTCGATTTAACAAACTAACCGATCGGCCTTTCACATCACTCAGTCAATTAATTCGCGCTCAAGCCTGCAATGCCTGAAAATAGAAGTTTGGCCATGAGCAACCCGACGCCCGACACCAAGCCCGATCAGATCACCATCCGCGGAGCCCGCACCCACAATCTCAAGGGCATCGACGTCGACATCCCGCACAACGCCCTCACCGTCGTCTCCGGAGTTAGCGGCTCGGGCAAGTCCTCGCTCGCCTTTGACACGGTTTACGCCGAGGGCCAGCGCCGCTACGTCGAATCTCTCTCCGCCTACGCCCGCCAATTCCTCGAGCGCATCGAAAAGCCCGACGTCGACCACATGGACGGCCTCGCCCCGGCCATCGCGATCAAGCAGAAGAACCAGACCCGCAACCCGCGCTCCACTGTAGCCACTGCCACAGAAATTTACGACTACCTCCGCCTCCTCTACGCACGCTGCGGCACCGTCACCTGCCTCCACTGTGGAGGCATCGTCAAGCGCGATACCGTCGACGAGATCGTCGCCGCCCTCTTCGCAATGGGTGGGCGGGAAGGCGAACCAGCCACCCGCATCTACGCGCTGTTCCCCATCGTCCGCGCCGAGATCAAGCTCGAGCCCATGCAGCAGGCCTCCACCAACGAAGCCGAAGAACCCGAGCCCAAACCGAAAAAATCCGCCGCAAAAAAATCCGCGAAATCCGTAAAATCCGCAGTCGCTCCAACCTTCGACCTAACCGACTCGCTCAAGGACCGTCTCGCCGAACTTCGCCGCCGAGGCTACAACCGTCTCTACCAAAACGGCCGCATCGTAGAGTTCTCCACTCCCGAGTCCCTCCTCGAACTCGACTTCACTCAGCCCATCTTCGTCCTCGTCGACCGCCTCGCCCTCTCACCCGACATCCGCTCCCGCCTCGTCGACGCCATCGAGACCGGCTACCGCGAGTCCGGAGAGATCCAATTCATCACTGTCCCGCGCTCTGAAGAAAGTGTTGTCATTTCGACCGGAGGACCGGAACGGGCCGGAGCGGAGAAATCCGCTTCTCTACCACAGTACCTCCGCTTCTCCGCCGCCTTCGAGTGCACAACCTGCCATCGCGCCTACCGCGAGCCCGAACCGCGCCTCTTCTCCTTCAATAACCCATACGGCGCCTGCCCACGCTGCCAGGGCTTCGGCAACACCATCGACTTCGACCCGAACCTCATCATTCCCGATCGCTCGAAGACGCTCGCCGCCGGAGCCATTGCCCCGTGGACGACTCCCAAGTACCGGCCCCACCACGGCGAGATGCTCCGCGCCGCCAAAGCGGCCGGCGTGCCGACCGACGTCCCCTGGTACGATCTCACGCCTGAGCAACAGCGCTTCATCGAAGATGGCAGCGGCAGCTTCCCTGGCATACGAGGCTTCTTCGCAGCGCTAGAGCGCAAAAAATACAAGCTGCACGTCCGCGTCTTCCTCTCCAAATATCGCGGCTACGCGCTCTGCCCCGACTGCCGTGGGCAGCGCCTCCGCGCCGAGGCCCGCGCCGTGCTCATCAACAACAAGAACATCTGTGAGGTCTGCTCCTTCACCATCACCGAGGCGCAGCAGTTCTTCGACTCGCTTCAGCTCTCGCCCGCACAGACTGAAATTGCCGGAAAGATTCTCGAAGAGGTTCGCCAGCGCATCTACTTCCTCCACCAGGTTGGCCTGGACTACCTCACCCTTGACCGCCTCAGCTCCACGCTTAGCGGCGGCGAGTCCCAGCGCATCCAGCTAGCCACCTCGCTCGGCTCACGTCTCGTCGGAGCGCTCTACGTGCTTGATGAGCCGAGTATCGGCCTGCACACCCGCGACACCGCCAAGCTCATCCGCATCATGGAGGAGCTGCGCGATCTCGGCAACACAATCCTCGTCGTCGAGCACGACCCCGACGTCATCCGCTCCGCAGACCATCTTCTCGACCTCGGCCCCGGAGCAGGCGAGCTCGGTGGCCAGCTTCTGGCCTCTGGCACTGTCGCCCAAGTCGCTGCCAACCCCAACTCGATTACTGGCAAATATCTTTCAGGCCGGGCGAATATCCCGGTTCCTAAACACCGCCGCGAGCCCGGCCGCGAGCACCTCAAGCTCTCCGGCGCCCGCATCCATAACCTTCGCGGCGTCGACCTCGACGTTCCCCTGAATATGCTCGTCTGTGTCACCGGGGTCTCCGGATCGGGCAAATCCACCCTCATCCACCAGGTGCTCTACCGTGCCTTGACGCAGGTCCTCGGTCAATCCGCGGAAGGCCCGGATACCACTGACTCGCCCACGCACTTTTACCGCGAGCTCACGGGCACTCACCACCTCAACGAGGTCGTGCTCGTCGACCAGTCCCCTATCGGCCGCACGCCGCGCTCCAACCCCGTCACCTACATCAAAGCCTTCGACGAGATCCGCGCCCTCTTCGCCGCGCAGCCCGACGCCAAGCGCCGCGGCCTCACCGCAGGACACTTCTCCTTCAACGTCCCCGGTGGCCGCTGCGACGTCTGCGAAGGCGACGGCACCGTCACGGTCGAGATGCAGTTCCTCGCCGACGTCGAGCTGCCCTGCGAGGAGTGCAACGGCACCCGCTACAAGTCCTCCATCCTCGAGATTCGCTACAAGGGCCGCAACATCCACGACGTCCTCAACATGACCGTGAAGGAGGCCCTCGTCTACTTCGCCGGCCACCCCAAGATCGTCGACCGGCTCTACGTTCTCGACGAGGTCGGCCTCGGCTACGTTCGTCTCGGCCAGTCAGCCACCACACTCTCCGGAGGCGAAGCCCAGCGCGTCAAGCTCGCGTCCCACCTTGCAGCCGCCCGCTCCATCGCCAACCGTAACGGCAGCAACGAAGCCGCAAAAAAGGCCGCCAGCCGAACTCTCTACATCCTCGACGAGCCCACCACCGGCCTCCACTTCGACGACGTCGCCAAGCTCCTCGCCGCCTTCCGCAAGCTCATCGAAGGCGGCGGTTCTCTCCTCGTCATCGAGCACAACCTCGACGTCATCAAGTCCGCCGACTGGATCATCGACCTCGGCCCCGAGGGCGGCAGCGGAGGCGGCCAGATCGTGGCCACCGGTACTCCCGAAGAGGTCGCCGCCAGCCCGCGCTCCCACACCGGCCACTGGCTCGCCCCCGTCCTCAAAGCCACCACCGCAGCAAAGCCAGAACCGGAGCTGCAAACCATCGTCTAGTAACCATGAAGCTTTCGTGGCGCTCAGCCCGGATCCTCATCGTCGGGATCCTGTTTTCCGCCAACCGAGAACATCATCCTCCCCTGCCCCATCCAGAATCGATTGCTCGTGACAACTAGCGAACGAACATGTTTTCCTTCAAGCCGAGCCAGCGCCTCCTGATATGGCCCGACAAACCGTACCGCCCCCGGCAGCCGCCGGTAAATGATTGGCAACCAGCGCAAAGCCTTTAACGCAGCCTGCTGCTCCTGCCTTCCGAACCCCAATCCAAACTCCACCCTCAGCCGTTCCGGCATCCACGCAGCGGTCAACGCGCGATACCACTCCGGAATCGTCACCAACGACCCACGCCCATGTAACACTCCCTGCGCCATCTCACGCGATAACGTACTAACCCCCAATCTGTCCGAATCCCACATTCCACGGTTGTACTCCTCAAATGCTCCCAAATCGGCAGGCAGCGCTTCCGCGGGAATCCCGAACAGCGCCGCCATCATCCTGCTCTCCGCGTAATAGCTCTTGCGTTCTTCTTGCGACAACGGAGGCAACACGCAGTCATACGCCATCAGCGCGCTCTCCACCAGTGTCGAGTAGACCCATAAGAGCGCATTCACTTCATTCGCCGCATAGTGCCCGCCCCGCCGATATCCAGCTACTCCTTCCGGAAGTTCCCCCGTAATCCTCGTATGCAGCGAGTACAAATGCCTCGAAGCTGCTAACGCCTGCGACAGCGTCCCAAAGATCATCGTGAACACGACGCGGAACGTATTGTGAAATCTCGCTACCGGATCGTTCCGCAGATTCGAATGCTGATCCAGCGCCGCCGCCACCCACGGATGCGCAAGCTGCAGCAGTGCCGCCCGGCCTGCTCCAAGAAAGAGAGCCGCCTCCCGGTTCACCTTCCAACTAACGGAAGACCACCCGAAGATACCCTCCCGTGGATCAGCAGTCTCCTCCTCAACCGAGTTCCACAAAGCTTCAATATCGTTGTTTGAGACGTTTGAGACGAGTGAACTCTTATCTGACATAAATTCGCAGTCTGAAGGCTGAGAAAATCTCATCCAGCTCCTGGTGGACTGCATGAAGTGACTTCTCCGTAGGTCGACAGCGACTCTCTCACCAGACTAAGTTCGACGTTCAGCGGATGTAAACAGACCTGTACATCTAACTAGTGGTCGTGGTCTGCAAGATCACGTCTAATTGGGGGGCGTTCATCTCGTCGTTTGTTGAAGTTGTGTACAAGGGCTCCATTCCAGAATGAACCATTGACGCGGAGAGGTACCGCTATGAACATCCGTGCCGTCATCCTGTGCTGTCACCTGGCTTTAGCTGTGCCTCTGTTGGCGCGAGAAAGCACCGACGTGATCGTCATGAAAAACGGCGACCGCTTCACATGCCAGATCAAGGCCCTGAACAGTGGCGTGCTCTATGTCAGCCTCCCCTACGTCATCGAGACCCTCTCCGTCGATTGGTCGAAGGTGGCGCGTTTGGAGAGCAAGCAGTTATTTCTCGTGAAGACAGAGAGCGGAACAGTGTACAGAGGCGTCCTCAACAGCACCGAATCCTCCCCCGATCGACCCATCAAGATTGAGGTCGCAGAAACTCCCGAGAACAAAGTCACCATCGAAAGCAACCGAATCGTCGATATCTCCGCCACCTCCGAAAAGTTCTTCCAGCGATTCACCGGCGGCGTGGATCTCGGATTCATCTACTCCAAAGGCAACCAGTCGTCCCAGTACAGCCTGAGCGGGCTGGTCGGGTATCCCCGGGAACGCTGGGCGGTTCAGGCCGGCATCGTCTCGAACCTTTCCAACTCCAACGGCGTGCCTACCTCCACTCGCAATCAACTATCCTTCTCCGGGTTGCGCCTCTTGCGAAAGAACAATTACTTCTTCGGCGGCTTTGATGGTTTCCTGCAAAGCACCGAACAAGGCATCGCTGGTCAGAATGCCCTCGGAGGTGGTGTCGGACGCTATTTCAAGAACACCAACCGGACAGTCTTCTCCGTGTTGGCGGGTGGAGCGTGGCAGCACACAGAATACCACCCAACCATAGTCCCCATAGCAAACCAGCAGGTTGCTACAGCCGTGATCAATGCCCATCTGAACCTTTTCAGGTTCGATAAGACAGATCTCAACGTGAATGCCTTTGTGTCTCCAGCTCTCTCCGACCTCGGTCGCGTCTATTTCTCAACCAACGCCACCTACTACATCAAGCTCCCCGCCAACCTCTCGTGGAATGTCTCGTTTTACGGCAGCTGGGATACGCAGCCTCCCGGCACCCTGTCCGGCAGCGACTACGGCACCACAACCGGAATAAGTTGGACATTTGGAACCAGCCTCCGGACTAAGCCCAATACGATTCAATAGCCCCGAAGCGGTTGCAGAAACATTGTGAGGCGGTCGTTACGGGGCTGTACCAGTCATCCCGCTTGTCTTCGTCCCGCGACGGCGCCACCGACCGCACCTCCCAGAAATTCAGAGCATGAGCCACGAGATAGGCGAGGGGTTCCGGCGACCCAGAGTCAGGACAACGTATATAGCCGTGGCAACCGCTCCGACCAGCACCCCGTGTACAACGCTAGCGAACGAACTCAGTCCTGGCGGAGCAAATCGCCGAGCTTGGTGAGCGACGGCATGATTTCGCTGAAGTTTTCGGACGAGCCCGCCCCAGCGTGGATCACGATCAACGGCTCTCCGGTGCCGTGGATTTCGTAATACATCTTTAGACCATTCAGTAGCCCGCCTTTGAGGGAGTTGTCATGCGTGTCTGGGCGAATGTAAGGGATCTTGCCAGGATGATCCCGATTGCGGAAGGTGCGATGGAACTTCTCTTTAGCTCCATCGTCATATCTCGTCCCACCTACGCGTCGAATGAACGGTGGTGAAATCGACAGGCCCGGCTATGTTTTGATGCATTCGCTAATTCTCGCAATGCTTTGACCATCTTCCTCGCCTTTCCACAGCCAAAGCCTTGACGCACCTGTTACTCTTAAAAGAGGGAAAGCTGTCGAAGCCCGGCCATTCCAGGCCGGGCTTCCGCACTTAACCCCGGACGCGAAGTCCGGACCTATGTCTTTTGGTTCGAAGATTTTGCGCACTTAAGGTAGGGGGAGGGGTACCAGGAATGCAGGGAGCGAAACACAAACATCTGGACGCGTCACGGCACCGCTTTCTCGTGGCCGCAATACTCAGCTTCCTCCTCGCCACCATCCCTGCCCACGCCCAGCTCCCCCCCGGCACCACCGACGCCTCAAGCCAGCCGGAGGCCGCCCCGCAGGACCCCCTCCGCACCCAGGCCAGCGAAGCCCTCTCCAAACAGGACTACCCCACAGCCCTGAAACACCTCACCACCCTCGCCGAAAAGAATCCGAACGACGCCCAGATCCTCTACTCGCTCGCCTCCACACAGGACGCGCTCGACCAGACCACTGAGGCTGAGGCGACCTATCGCCGCGCCATCGCCGTCAACGGCAACCTTCTCGAACCCCACCTCGCCCTCGGCCTGCTGCTCGCCCGCGCCGGCAAGTCCTCTGATGCCCACACCGAACTCGCCGCCGCCACAGCCATTCCCAACGGCGACCCGAATCTCCGCGCTCGTGCCTACCGTGCCTTAGCCCGGCTTGACCAGCCCGCGAACCCCAAGGGAGCCAGCGAGGAACTGCTCGCCGCCCTGAAGCTGTCTCCCGAGACCTCCGACGACATTCTGCTCTCGGGAGAGCTGGCAGAGGCATCCGGAGACCCCGCTGGAGCCGAAGCTGCTTATCGTCGTCTGCTTGCCGCGGAGCCGGATAACTCAGAGGCCACGGCAGCCCTGGTGCATCTCCTTCGGCATCAACAAAAGACGGACCAGGCCGAAGCTGTCCTCAAAGCAGCACTCGCAAGGCACCCTGATGACCTCGTCCTCAACGCCCAGCTCGCCAGCCTGTACGAGTCATTGAACCAGCCTTCCGAGGCGCTTCCGATCGTCGAAAAGCTGCACGCTGCGCACCCGGACGACCCCAACATCACCCGCATCCTCGCGCGCATCTACAGCCAGGACGGCCAGTACGACAAATCTGAGCCGCTCTACGCCGACCTCATCGCTCGCTCTCCGGCCGATCCGACCCTGCTGGATGACCGCGCCAATGCGCTAATTCACCTGAGGAACTACGCAGAAGCCGAGACCCTCCTGAAGCGCGCCGTCGCCCAGCCGGACGCCTTTCCGAGCAAGGAGGACTACGGTCTGGCCGCCAGCCATCTGGCCTTCGCGGCTTCGAATAACAACGACCCCGCCATGACCTTGCAAGCGCTCGAAGTTCGTGCTAAAGTGCTGCCACAAAGTCCGGCAGCGCTCTTCCTGGCGGCGACGGCACACGACAAACTTCACCAGATCAAAGAAGCATCTGACCTGTATAAGCAGTTTCTCTCCGTGGCAAAAGGACAGTTCCCTGACGAAGAGTGGGAGGCCCGCCACCGCCTCATCGCTCTCGAGCATATGAAGTAAGCGCTCCCTGCGAGGTGCGTTATGAAATCGAACCTTTGGTCCCTCGGTTTCTTTGCTCTCCTCCCTCTCCTTCTATCTCCCTCCCTATCCCTTTTCGCCGCCGGACTGGACAAAAATCTCCCAGCCGAACAGGCGATACTGCAACTTGAACAGCGCGCACAGCAGGCCAATCCCCGCGACCAATGTTTCCTCTACACCGAGCTTGTCTCCGCCATGACCGACGTCGCAGGCAAACAGATACTCGATGGGGACATCGATCACGCCAGCGCAACACTGAAGAAGATCGAACATTACGCCCAACTCATCCACCTGGGTCTCGGCAACGACACGAAGAAGCTCAAGAACGCCCAGATGCTCATGCACCGCACAACCTATCGGCTGAACGAGTTCCTGCACGAAGCCTCCAATGAAGACCAGGCGACGCTGCAGGCTACACTGAAGGAACTCAATCAGGTGCAGGACGAACTGCTGATGCAGGTTTTCAAACACTAACCCACGAATGATCTCCCGCCTCGTTCTCCTCGCCCTCTTCGCATGTGCACCCTTGCTCTACGCGCAGCGCGACTCCAACCTGACTGACTCTGAGGTCGAGCAGCTTCGGGATTCAGCTTACGTCGCCAACGACCGCGTCCTTGTGTTCATTAAGTTGATCGATGTCCGAGTCAAGGCGCTGCAGGATCTCTACTCCCATCCTCGCCGCCCCGGGCGCGAGCAAGACACGCACGACCTCCTCCAACAGTTCACCGCGCTGGCCGACGAGCTTGACGACAATCTTGACGACTATGGCCCTCACCACCGAGACATACGCAAGGCGCTTCCCAAACTTCTCGAAGCGACGGAACGCTGGGGAACCGCCATCAAGTCACCCCCGGACGACGCAACCTATGATGTCGCCCGCAAGCTTGCGCTCGAGGCCGTGCGCGATCTTCGCGAAGAGGCCACCGAGCTTATCGAGCAGCAGCGAGCATGGTTTGCTGCTCATCCTCCTGGCAAGGAAAACCCGGCCAATGCCGAGACAGCACCACGCTGAAAATCGCTCTCATACCGTGCTACCCTCGAGATAGTGCACTCCCCGCTCGTCGCCATCTTTGAGCAGCAGTACCGCGACCTGCGCCCTCGCGCGCCGATTCCACCGCTCGACATTCGTTTTCGCCGGTTCACATCCCTCAACACGACGATCCGTCTCCGCGAGGGACGGCTCCACGTGAGTCTCTCTGACGTTCTTGAGCATGCCCCGGAGTCCGTCCACCACGCCATCGCTCACATCCTTCTCGCCAAGCTCTACAAGAAGCCTATTGCTCACGTTCACGCCGACCGCTATCGCCGCCATGTCTCATCGGAGGCGGTATCCCGTCAGGCCGAGCATATCCGCCAGACGCGCGGCCGCAAGCGCATTCTCACACATGCGGGCCACCACTACGATCTCAACGAGATATTCGACTCGCTGAACACGCGCTTCTTTCATGGTCTTCTCGGACGCCCCATTCTCACCTGGAGCGCACACTATGCCCGCCGCATGCTCGGCCACTACGATGCAGCTCACAACACGATCGTCGTCAGCCGTGTCTTTGACCGCTCTGACACGCCGCGTTGCGCGATCGAGTACCTTCTCTACCACGAGATGCTCCACCTTAAGCATCCGGTTCGAGTCAAGGCCGGGCGTCGCTGTGTCCACTCCCGCGAGTTTCAGGCCGAAGAGCGTCTCTTCCCTGAACTGGAAGAGGCAAAGGTCTACCTCCGCCACCTGTAATCATCAGCTTGAAATACGATATTGCGCATTCCCTCGATGCGGTCGTGGTAGGCTGCTTCCGTCCGCACCTTTGATCTCTGCGGACAGTGCCCATCTCAAAACTCGAAGAGTGAGGTATCCACGATGCCGCTGTCGAAACGTGCTGTGGCTGAGTTTTTCGGAACATTCTGGCTTGTCTTTGGTGGCTGCGGAAGCGCTGTTCTCGCAGCCGCGTTTCCTTCCCTGGGCATCGGCTTTGTCGGTGTCGCCTTTGCCTTCGGGCTCACTGTGCTCACCATGGCCTTTGCCATCGGACACATCTCGGGATGCCATCTCAATCCGGCAGTCTCCGTTGGCCTCGTCGTTGGCAAGCGCTTCCCTATCTCTGAGCTTCCTGCTTACGTCGTCGCTCAGGTTGTGGGAGCGATCGCAGCCTCGGGAGTTCTCTACGTTATCGCCAGCGGCAAGGCTGGATTTTCGCTCTCAGGAGGCTTTGCGTCCAACGGCTACGCCGACCACTCCCCGGGCGGTTATTCCCTCTTGGCCTGCTTTGTAGCCGAGGTTGTCCTGACAGCTTTCTTCCTTCTCGTCATTCTCGGTTCCACTGACAGCCGTGCTCCCAAGGGCTTCGCTCCGATCGCCATCGGCCTCTGTCTCACGCTGATCCACCTCATCAGCATCCCGGTCACGAACACATCAGTGAATCCGGCCCGCAGCACCGGCCCGGCACTGTTCGTCGGCGGATGGGCGCTTGGCCAGCTCTGGCTCTTCTGGGTCGCTCCAATCCTGGGCGCCATACTGGGCGGGGCTGTCTCGCTCGTCTTCTCTCCGCCAACTCAACCCTCCGTCCGCGAAGAGCTCACGCGCTGAAAACGTGGGCGAGTCCGAGGCAAATGGCAGCGGGCTCGCCCAGCCTTTACGTAACCGATTGCCTCGCCAGCTTGGGAGCCCACTGCACGTTCTTCGACCGTGCTAGTGCAATCAGCGCTGCTCCAACGGCCACCGATCCCAGCGCTGCCATCTGTGCGTTACTCATTCCCCAGTAGAGCTTTGGATTGATGCGCACAAACTCCACCAGGAACCGGCCCACACCGCTCAAAAGCAGATACTCACCCGTAATCACGCTTACTGCGGGTGAAGACTTCGCCCGCCGCCACAGCCACCATGCCAGAGCGAGAGAGAACAGCAGCTCATAAATCGGCGTCGGCTGCACGAGCGCATTCGGTGGATTCGGTGGTACGAGCGCATCCGCGGCCATATGAACACCCCACGGCAGAGTCGTATTGATTCCGTAATCGCCGTCGCCGCTCAGCAGGCAGCCGATTCGTCCAACGCCATAGCCCACAGCCGCCGCCGGAGCAGCAAGGTCCAGCATTCTCAGCGGTCCAACCGGCTTGCCCGGGGTTCCTTCCAGCGCTCCTTTGAACCGTGTGACGCGCCCCTGCCACATGAGGGATACGATCCCGGCCAGCATTCCGCCAAACCAGGCAAAACCTGCCTGAAACCAGTGCAGAAATCCCATCAGTACGTCCAGCGGGTGCGTCCATCCGGGCAATCCGATCTGCCTCAGTGCGACGCCGAGTTCCTGGGGCTGTTGGAACTCATGCCAAGCCTTGGCGCCGATCACTCCTGCGATCACGGCAAGTGCCACGATACCCAGCGCATCACCGTCCACCCTGAGCCGGATAAAGTTCTTATGCAGTACGGTCGTTGCCACCACGGCTGCAAGCCAAAGCAAGAGCCCAAAGGTGCCAAGGTGCACCGGGCCAAAATTGATGTAGGGATACATAGTCCTCGCTTGGTTCAAGTATAGGCGACGCTTGGCCTCCCACCGGCATTCGCGCTACTCTGACGTCTATGCCCACCAGCACTCCCGTCATCACCCCCGCATTCCCCGCTCCCGAGACCATGCAGGTCCTCTTCAGCAAAGAACAGATTGCCCAGCGTACCCGCGAGATTGGCGCGCAGATTACCGCCGACTACGCCGGGAAGTCCATCGTCCTCATTGGAGTCCTCAAAGGGGCGGCGATCTTCCTGGCCGACCTAGCCCGCGCTATTCAGGTAGACAACACCTTCGACTTCGTCGCCGTCTCCAGCTACGGCCGGGCGCGTGTCTCCTCCGGCGCCGTCAAGCTCATCAAGGACATCGACAACCCGATTGAAGGCCAGCACGTCATCCTCGTCGAAGACATCCTCGACACCGGCCTCACCCTGAGCTTCCTGCGCCAGATGATGCTCCAGCACAAGCCTGCCTCGTTGAAGATCGCCACCTGCCTCGACAAGCCCGAACGCCGCCTCGTCCCGATCGATGCTGACTACGTAGCCTTCAAGATTCCCAATCAATTCGTTATCGGATATGGCATGGATTACGCCGAGCGGTACCGCGGGGTGGAAGATATTAGACTCTTCCCAGAGGACGCCGGCCACTAGCCGGCGAGTCCAAACTCCCTTGCCAGCAGCTCATAGCTCCGCGCCCGTTTCGCGTGGTCCCAAACGATCGTGTTCACGATGATCTCGCTGATCCCCAACTCTCCTGCCATCTGCTCCAAGTGTTCTCTCACGAATGCGGGGGTCCCCCCAAAGTAACGCGGCCACTCGCCCTCTTCCATCGGAACATCCCCCAGCAGGCGAAGCTCGCGCAGAGCTTCCTCGGGCGACGCCACGGGCCTGCGATCCCCCAGCCGGATCCTCCGCTGCAGCAGCTTCACGCTGGTCGCAAGATACTCCGCCTCTTCCTGTGTCTCCGCGCAGACCACTCCCACCGCCACAGTGGCCTCGGGCTGACTCCGTCGAACACCAGCCGTGAAGCTCCGCTTATAAGCCGTAATTGCCTCCCGCGTCTTCACCGGGCTGAAGAAGTGCGCAAACGAGTACGGCAGCCCGAACTCCACGGCCGCTGCTGAACTCCACATGCTAGACCCCAGCATCCAGACGTCTGGCCCCGCATAACGCCCATTCAGCGCGGCCGCCGGCATCGCCCTCACTCGTGAAAACGGATGCCCCTGCGGAAACCCGTCCTCCAGAAATGCCAGTAGTTCGGCCACCTGGTCCGGAAAGTCGTCCTCCATCGGAGTCTTCCTGCTCCGCCTCAGTGCAAGAGACTCCATCGGCCCACCGCCGGGAGCCCGTCCGACTCCTAGATCGACTCGCTCCGGATACAGCGCGTACAGCGTCCGAAAGACCTCCGCTATCTTCAGCGGAGTGTAGTGCGGCAGCATGATCCCGCCAGACCCGATCCGTATCCGTTTGGTCTCGGCGCCAATCCGCGCCAGCATGATCTCTGGAGCTGTGCACGCCAGGGTATCCATCGCATGATGCTCTGACATCCAGAAGCGCTGGTACCCGAGCTCGTCCACGCGACGCGCCAGCTCTATCGACCGCTCCAGAGATTCCGCCGGAGTACTCCCCGTAAGCACTGGAGACTGATCTAGCACAGACAGCCGCAGGCCACCCTTAACGTCGCTCATTGCCATTTGATGCCGGCCGATTCTAAAGGAATCGGCGAGCCGGTTGAGACGAGGCCTACTCCACCGGTAGCTTCGCCCGGTAGCCGTCGCGAGCGATCACGGAGTACTTCAATGGCTTGTGCTTCTCATCCTGCATCTGGAGCGGATGGCCCTCGTTATCCACGAGCGAGACCTTGATCTTTCGATAGGTTCCATCGTTGCGGGTGTTGCTGGGCCGGTAGGTAAGAACGTACTCGTTGCGGATCGAGTCGTTGATCTGGCCGAAGACATCAGGCAACGCTCCCTGGAACATCGGATTGAAGCTGAGCCCGCCTGTCATTGTGGCGAAGGTCTTCATCTGATTCTCAGCCTGAAGATAGTCCAGCCGAGTGACCGGCCCCATGCGGCCTGAGGCGTCGGCAAGCTCGCGAATCATTGCACCGGTTCCAATCGTGAAGATCGTGACGTTTGGAGTGGCCTTGATCTTCGCCAGAATCTTGTCGAGCGTAATCTTCGAGAAGGTGTCCCGGCCGGTGCCGATGAGGATGATGTACTTGCGGCCTTCGATGCGGCTGACGCGATCGAGTGTCTCATAGAGGGCGTCGAAAAGGTCTGTGTCGGAGAAGCCAGGAATTATCAGCGAGTTGAGAGCATTGGCCACGACATCCTTGTTATTTGTGAAGTCGGTAAGGATGTGCGTTCTGAGGTCATAGGTCACGACGGCAACATAGTCGTCCGGACGCAGCGTCCGGAAGAAGCTCGCCGAGGCGTTCTGCATGTCGTTAATGAAGTAGTAGCTATTGGCGGCAAACTCCAACAGCATGACGGCGGTAATCGGCGTCTGCGTTGTGCGAACGCTGGTGATCGTCTGAGGCACGCCGTCTTCGAGGACCAGAAAGTTCGGCGCTTTCAGTCCCGGAACAAACTGATGTGTCTTATCGAGGATGACGTTGACGTCGAGATTGACGATCGGCACGTCCACCCGCAGCGAGTAGGTCTCGTTGTTTGGATTCTTGACCTTGGGCTCAGACGGGGCGGCCGGCGGCGGGACCGCGTCGTCTTCCTTCTTTTTCTTGAGAACGATTGGCCCTGAATCGGTCGTCGGGCCGCCGGAGTCGGCGTTGTCGTCGGGCTTCTGTTGTTGCTGCTGAGGCGTGTCCTGACCAGTAGTGGCCTGTCCCCATGCCCGGGGAGACGGAAGCAGCAGCAACAGAGTGGCTGCCAGATAGAAGGAGGCCGAAAGATGGAGGCGGTTCATCATCATCTCAAACTTTACTCCGGATGTTGGACGAACGAGAGGGCCAAGTGGATGAAATCCCATACCCGGGAGGGTGGCAGTTCGGAGTACGGTTTGGTGTTGTGGCCTAAAAGCTCTACTCTTGTAGACGTGATCGCTAGCGGAAAGACGCGGTGGCTGGCCTGCCTGGCTCTGGGCTGGGGCCTTACGGGGATTCTGCGGGCTCAGACGATGACAGCCTCTGCCGATGGCAATTCCTTCTCTGCCGCTCTGCCGGCGTCTCCCCCCGCCGAGACAAGAATCTTCCCCCTCTCCGAGGTAAAACAGGGGCTTGAGGGCGTTGCCTATACGGTATTTCAGGGAGTCTCTCCTGAGCCGATGCGAGTGGAGATCCTGGGAGTCCTGAAGGACGCACTAGGGCCCGGCGAGGACATGATTCTTGCCCGTCTGCACGGACAGAAACCTGAGTACACAGGAGTCGTCGCCGGAATGAGCGGCAGTCCGGTGTACATCGACGGACGGCTGGCGGGCGCGCTGAGCTACCGGATCGGCCAGTTCAGCAAAGAGCCTATCGCGGGCATTACGCCCATCGAGCAGATGCTCGAGGTGCGCGATGAAACGATATCGCCTGCGGCCGCACCAATCACAAACCAAGCGGCGACCGAGCGCCAGCCCGAGATCCGACCCATGGATACCCCTCTGGTGTTCAGCGGGTTCACCCAGGATGCCGTTCAGCGCTTCGGCGATCGCTTCCGCGCAATGGGATTGACTCCGGTCGCTGGGCTCGGAGGCTCCGATCCAAAGGCGTCGCAGCCGGAGCCCCTGCTCCCAGGTTCTGCAGTAAGCGCGGTTCTTGTGCAAGGGGACCTCTCCATCGCCGGAACCTGCACGGTGACCTATGTGGATGCCTCGCATCTGCTCGCGTGCGGTCACCCCATCACGCAATACGGCCCGGTGGCCATGCCAATGACCAAGGCGGCAGTTCTCGCGACTCTTCCCTCGCCCCTGAACGCGTTCAAGATCGTCAACACAACCGAGACCGTGGGCGCCTTCACCGAGGATCGCTCCTCCGCAATCATGGGACGTTTCGGAGTGAAGGCGAGGATGATTCCGGTCATCGTTGATGTCACGTCTCCCGGCAATCCGGCGAGGACGAAGAGCTACCACTTCGAGGTTCTCGACAATCGCGGACTCACGCCTTCGGCCATGCTCGTTTCGGTCTACCAAAGCCTTCAGGGAAATAACTCTGCCGCTGCGGAGATGAGTTACCGTCTCAGTGGACAGATCGCGGTGGAAGGCCATAGTCCCATCCAGTTGAACGGAATCATGGCCCAGAACGATCTGAATCCCGCACCGATCAATGCGGCACTCTATGTGACCGATCGCTTCAGCAAGGTCTACGGCAATGCTCTCGATCAGCCTACGGTGACCAGTCTCACGCTGAAGGTGGAGGAGATTCCCGAGCGCAGAACAGCCGTTATCGAGGATGCGCGTTTAGGCCGGGTTGTAGCTTTTGCCGGTGAGACCATTGAGGTCGAAGCTACGATTCACCCCTATCAAGCTCCTCCGCGTATCGTCAGGCTTCCGGTGAGGCTCCCGGCAGATATCGCTCCGGGCTCCTACCGGATATTGATCAGCGATGGAGCGACAGTCGACCGTCTCCTGCAGCCAACAGGAGTCGTTACGCACACCGTGGGCCTCGACGACACCATTACGCAGGTGAACCGTTTGCACCCGAACGATCGAGTCTTCATGACCTTGCTTGACCACACCGCTCAGGCGGTACTGGAGGGGGATGCCCTACCGGGTCTCCCGCTATCGATGGCGAACGTGCTCGGGCCTCTCAAAGAGGCTCAGAAGATGCAGTTGACCGGCGAGAGTGTTGTCGACCTGGGGTCGGTCGAGACCGGATATTCAGTGGCCGGATCGCGGGTATTGACCCTGACTGTTCGATAAGCGGCACCTGCAGCACTCGCACGAAGGGGCGTTTACAGCGATGTTGTAGCATCAAGGGACGCTGCGGGTGCGTTGGTTCCCGCGCAAAGGGAACTGATTCCTGATGAGTGAGATTCGTGGATTGGCTGTGCATGCGGCCGGTGCGCAGTTGTTGCCGTATAAGTTCGATCCGAGAGAGTTGCAGACGAACGAGGTCGAGATCAAGATCTCGCACTGCGGGGTTTGCCACAGCGATATTCACCTGATCGATAACGACTGGGGTCTAAGCAAGTACCCGTTCATTCCGGGGCATGAGATCGTCGGCGCCATAGTTGCCGTTGGCTCCGGTGTGCGTGACCGCAAGATCGGCGAACGAGTTGGCGTGGGCTGGCAGGCCGACAGCTGCGGCATCTGCGAGTGGTGCCGTCAAGGCGATGAGCACCTGTGCGCTCAAACGCAACCTACTTGCGTCGGGCGAAACGGTGGGTCCGCGGACAATATCCGCGTGAACTCGCGGTTCGCGATTCCCGTTCCGGATGTGCTTGAGAGCGAAAACGTCGCTCCGCTGCTGTGCGGAGGCATCACGGTGTACAGCCCGCTGCGCAATCACGGAGTGCGGCCCTCATCGCGCGTAGGCGTTATCGGAATCGGCGGCCTTGGACACTTTGGTATTCAGTTCGCCAGGGCATTCGGCGCCGAGGTAACGGCGTTCTCTACCTCAAAGGACAAGGAAGACGAGGCGAAAAGGCTGGGAGCGCACAACTTCGTGAATACGAGAGATACGGGCGCTCTGAAGAAAGTGGCGGGGTCGTTGGACTTTCTGCTGTCGACTGTGGGCGCGGATCAGGACTGGCAGGGGTATGTCAACGCTCTGCGGCCGAAGGGGGTGCTGTGCGTGGTGGGCGTGCCGCCTTCGGGGATCAATATTCAGGCGTTTCCGCTGATTTTGGGGCAGAAGGCCGTCTCAGGCAGTAACACCGGAAGCCCTCGGGACCTCCACGAGATGCTCGACGTCGTCGCGCGGCACGGCATCAAGGCAGTCACGGAACGATTCGCAATGGCAAAGGCAAACGATGCCGTTGCGAGGGTCAAGAAGAACCAGGTGCGCTACCGGGTGGTGCTGGCAAACTAGCAGGAAGCAAGGAATGAGAAAAGACCGGGGCTGCGGCTCTCGTCTTTTGTTTGCAGCGTTTAGACTTTGGGAAGAATGATGCGACCGAGATTCGTGACTGGGCTGATTGTGGCGGCTTCCCTACTGTCTGAGATGGCATACGCGCAGGGAACAAAACTGTGGAGCGTCGAGCGTTACGAGCAGATGGAGAAGGGCTCCACCGATGGAGTGGCCATCAGGAGCGATGGACGGCTGGAAGCGGGACCGGCTGAGGCATTGCTCTACGACACGGGCAAGAGCTATGTGTGGTCTCTGACGAGCGACGCCGCCGGCAATGGCTATCTGGGGCTGGGCGGAAGCACAGCGGCCTCTGCCCTGGTGATGCGAGTCACGCCTGACGGAAAGGCTTCGAAGCTTTTTGACAGCAAAGAGCTTGCCGTCCAGTCCTTGCTCGTAGCGCCTGACGGATCCTTGCTGGCAGCCACATCCCCGGACGGAAAGGTCTATCGGATTCCCGCGAGCGGTGGAGCGGCAACGGTACTCTTTGACCCTGCGACGACCGAGGAGAAGCCGAAGTATCTCTGGGACCTGGCCGTCGACAAGGCCGGCGAGGTCTACGTCGCGGTCGGAGCCCCCGCAGTGGTCTACCGGGTTCCTGCCGGAGGAGGCAAGGCCGAGGTCTTCTTCAAGACGGCAGATCAGCATATTCGCTGCCTGCTGATGGGGCAGGACGGAACCATGTGGGTGGGCAGCGACGGCGCTGGAGTTATCTACCGGATCGATACGAAGGCAGAGGGGGCAAAACCGTTCGCCGCCTACGCGGCTCCGCGAAAGGAGATTACTGCTCTTGCGATCGATGCTACGGGGAACGTGTACGCCTCAGGGGTGGGCTCCCGCGGAGCAACTCCCCTTCCGCCGTTGCCTGTAACGGGCACCGTCGGGGTGACGGTGACTTTTGTGCAACCGGGATCATCAACGGCGGCCGGAACGAACTCTCTGGTGCCTGACGGAAGCGAGATCTACCGGATTGCACCGGATGGAACTCCGCAAAAGCTGGTGACGCTGAAGGACGATGTCGTCTATGCACTCGCGACCCGCAATGGCAGCCTGTTTGCCTCAACTGGAAACCGGGGACGAATCTACAGGATTGACCCTGCGATGCCCGGGCAGTTCTCAGATGTAGCCCACCTTGAGGCGTCCCAGGGTATGGCGTTTGCGACTGGGAAGGACGGGCTTCTGGTGGCGACGAGCAATGGTGGCAAGGTCTTCCGGTTGGCGGACGAGTCATCCAGGAATGCGACCTATACCAGCGAGGTGTTTGATGCACAGGGCTTCTCGCGGTGGGGGCGTGTTGAAGTCCGCGCGGGAGCGCCTGGAGCCTACGATCTCTACGTGCGCAGCGGAAACGTGGAGAGCCCACAGATGGGCTGGAGCGAGTGGTCACGCATCTCTCCGAACGGAGCGGTTTCAGCACCTCCGGGAAGATTTGTGCAGTGGAAGGCAGTGCTGCGAACCGGCGGCTCCGTCGATTCGGTCGCGATGAACTACCTGCCGAAGAACGTCGCCCCTGTCGTGGACGAGATCATAGTGCAGGCAGGCGCGCGAGTTGCTGCAGGTGGCGGTCTGCCGCCGACCACAACGGTACAGATCGCGTTCCCTGCAGCGACCACGCCGGCAGTAACCTTTCAGCCGGACGCGAATGCGACTCCATTGACCGCTCAGAAGGACAAGACAGCAGTGACGGCGCGCTGGCAGGCGCACGACGACAACGGCGACGAGATGATATTCGCCGTCTGGTATCGCGGCGTAGGCGAGTCGAACTGGAGATTATTGAAAGACAAGATCACGGACAAATTTCTCAGCTTCGATGCCTCCCTGCTGCCGGATGGGAGCTACGAGCTGAAGGTCGTTGCGAGCGACTCACCGGTGCACACCGACTCCGACGCGTTATCAGGCGACCGGGTTAGCGAGGTGTTTGTGGTCGATACAACACCTCCGGTTCCCGGAGCCTTGAGTGCGACGATGACGGCTGGAAAGATTCACGCCACGCTTGAGGCTCGGGACGCTACCTCGCCCATTGCTCACGCGGAGTACAGCGTCGATGCTGGCCCGTGGCAGTACCTTGAGCCCGTCGGCAAAGTATCGGATTCGCTGACTGAGCGATACGACTTCACAGTGGATGTCCCTCCTGCAGTCGCCCCGGTCGCTGACGCAAGAGAACATGTCCTGGCGGTCAGGGTCTACGACCGGTACGACAACATGGCTGCGGTGAAGGCGATAGTGCGTTGACCTCTATGCGGAGGATCGCAGGTGCCTCGCGCTCCGGCCTCTTCAGCACTCACCCGCGGGTAGTAAGCTTGGACTCGAGATGCGATTCGAACTCTTCATTGCAACGCGTTACCTGAGAGCCAAGCGACGGCAGGCAGTGGTGGGGGTCATCACAGCGATCAGCGTCATTGGCGTGGCGGCAGGTGTGGCCTCCCTGATCATTGCCCTCGCAATCACTAACGGGATGCGGCGCGACCTTCAGGATAGGCTGGTCGGGTCAACCGCACATGTTGATCTGATGCGTGTGGCTGCCGATGGAATACGCGACTGGAGGCCGCTGCTCGATCGGCTGCGGAAGGTTCCGCACGTGACGGCTGCGGCTCCCGGTCTCTACGGGCAGGTTCTGGTCTCACGCGGCGCGCGCAGTGGTGGAGCGCTGATCAAGGGAGTGATTCCCGAAGAAGAGCGCACGGTGAGCGACTTGCTGCAGGCAGTCAAGGGTGGCTCCTCAGCGGCTCTTGAGCCCGCGGCTGTGGGGACGAAGCTGCTGCCAATGTCTACCCACGAAGACCACCCTCAGGGTGGGCAGGCTTTTCAGCCGATGCCCCCCATCGTCATCGGTAGCGATCTTGCGGAGACCCTTGGCGCAAGTGTCGGTGACACTGTGCTGGTCACAAGTCCTCAGGGAGAGCTGACCCCGATGGGCTTGATCCCTCGCTATCAAAGGTGCGATGTCGTGGCCATCTTCAAGTCGGGCTTCTACCAGTACGACTCAAGCTACACGTTCATGCGGCTGGCTGACGCGCAGCGACTGTTCAGCGAGCCCGATCTGATCTCGGTGATCAGCTTCAAGGTCGATGACCTGTACCACGCCGATAGAGTGGGACGTGCAATCGAGGCCGAAGCCGGCAAGGGCTTTCAGACAACGAACTGGATGGAGCAGAACCGAGAGCTCTTCCGCGCCCTGAAGCTGGAGCAAATTGTGACCTTCATCGTCCTGGCCCTGATCGTCTGCGTCGCGGCGCTTAATATCCTGATCGCCCTGACCATGATGGTGATGGAAAAGACGCGCGACATCGCTGTGCTGATGAGCTTCGGCGTGCGTGAGGAACAGGTGCGCAGAATCTTTCTGCTCCAGGGGTTGCTGATCAGCGTGATCGGAACCGTGCTGGGGCTGGTCCTCGGCTACACACTGAGCTGGGTGGGTGGGCACTATCGCTTTATCCATCTGGACGCTGCGGTCTATTCCATCGACTATCTGCCTTTTGCGCCGCGAGTGTGGGATGCGGTGATTGTGGCTGCTGTGTCGTTAGGCGTTAGCTTGATCGCTACGCTGTACCCGAGCGGATCGGCTGCGAAGGTCCTGCCGGCGGAGGCGCTGCGCTATGAATAGGATGGTGACATACGTGGATTGCGGGGTGCGGGCTTGAGCGAAAGAAGCGCCGAATGGGACGACATCAGTTCCCTGCAGCCATTGTCGATGACGACGGCGCGGACGGTCGTACTGCGTGCGGAGGGTTTGACCAAGGTCTACCCGGCTGTGCCCGGTTCGGAGAAAGGCGGGCTTGAGCTCTTTCGTGGACTCAATCTCACGATATACACAGGCGAGATGGTCGCGATCGTCGGAGAGAGCGGCGCGGGCAAGAGCACGCTGCTGCACCTGCTTGCCGCGCTTGACAAGCCCTCAGCCGGCGAGGTCTGGTGCGGTGGCGAACGGCTGAGTTCCTTCACCCGGAAGCAGGCAGCCGACTTTCGCAACCGGGATGTTGGATATGTCTGGCAGTTCCACTACCTGCTGCCGGAGTTCACCGCACTCGAAAACGTCGCTATGCCGTTGCTGGCCAGGGGGATGAAGAAGTCCTCTGCCATTGACCGTGCTCAGTATTGGCTGGGGGAAGTCGGTCTTGGCCAGCGAGCAAAGCACAGGTCCGGCGAGCTGAGCGGAGGGGAGCAGCAGCGCGTATCTCTCGCCAGAGCCTTGGTTACCGAACCGAAGATACTGCTGGCGGACGAGCCTACGGGGGACCTGGATTCGAAGACGGCTGAAGCAGTCTTCGAATTAATCCGGGGCCTGCATCAGGCTCACGGACTCACAAGCGTCATTGTCACGCATAATCTTGACTTTGCAGGGCGTTGCGGGAGAATTTTGCGCCTCCGCGAGGGGCGCTTGGCCTGACAGAAAGCCAGTGCACCTCGTTTAGTGCTAGTTTTGCACAGGCAAAGTCAAAAGTAGTGCTAGGTTAGATCACTACTTTCGCGGTATTACGGAGATGTTGCACGGGCAGCTACACTGTTAATGGGATGGGTGCTTTGCAGGTGGAAGTAGCCCGAAGGGTCTTCGCGAAGTGGCACCGCGGAGATGGTTGTACAAGAGGCGCTCATTGGCCTTCGGGCCAGGAGTGGCCGGTTCGAAAGGGAGAACATGTTCGAACGCTATACAGAAAAGGCACGGCGGGTAATCTTCTTCGCCCGTTACGAGGCCAGTCAGTTCGGGTCACCTTACATTGAGACGGAACACCTGCTGCTGGGACTGCTTAGGGAGGACAAGGCGCTCACCAACCGCTTCCTGCGGTCGCATGCGTCGGTGGAGTCGATCCGCAAGCAGATTGAAGGGCATACAACGATTCGCGAAAAGGTGTCGACGTCGGTCGATCTACCTCTTTCCAATGAGTGCAAGCGCGTACTGGCCTACGCTGCCGAGGAGGCCGAGCGCCTCTCTCACAAGCACATCGGCACCGAGCATCTTCTGCTGGGCCTGCTGCGCGAGGAGAAGTGCTTTGCCGCTGAGATTCTGCAGGAGCGCGGCCTGAGGCTGCCGGCCATCCGTGAGGAGCTGCAGCGGACGACCCAGGAGAAAGCACCTTCCACGCAGAGCAAACAGCGCGGCGAGCAGAGCATGCTGGCGGAGTTCTCCCGCGATCTCACGCAGTCGGCAATGGACCAGCAGCTCGATCCCCTGGTGGGTCGAGACGCCGAAGTCGATCGCGTGGTCCAGATTCTCTGCCGCAGGACGAAGAACAACCCTGTGCTCATTGGCGAACCTGGCGTCGGCAAGACCGCCATCGTCGAAGGGCTGGCCCAGAAGATCGCCGACGGCGAGGTTCCCAGCTTCCTGGCCGACAAGCGAGTCCTGGCACTCGACCTGTCGCTCATCGTGGCCGGAACGAAATACCGTGGTCAGTTTGAAGAGCGTCTCAAGACCATCATGAAGGAGCTGATGGAGAACCAGAACTCCATCGTCTTTATCGATGAGCTGCACACGCTGGTTGGCGCTGGCTCGGCTGAAGGGTCGCTCGACGCAGCCAACATCCTCAAGCCTGCGCTGAGCCGAGGCGAGATCCAGTGCATCGGCGCCACAACGCCGGCTGAATACAGGAAGTCCATCGAGAAGGACCGTTCGCTTGAGCGCCGCTTCCAGGCAGTCAAGGTTCCTCCGCCGACCGAAGAGGACGCAGTCAAGATCATCATGGGGATCAAGGATAAGTACGAGAAGTTTCACGCCGTCAGCTACACTGACGACGCGATCCAGTTCTCGGTCTCGCACTCCAGCCGCTACATCCCCGACCGCTTCCTGCCCGACAAGGCGATCGACCTCATCGACGAAGCCGGTGCACGCGTCAAGCTGCGCCAGACCTCCCTTCCCGAAGAACTGACCGAGGTTCAGAAGCGCATCAAGTTCATAGTGCATCGCATGGAGAACGCCATCGCGAACCACGAGTTCGAGAAGGCGCGCTTCTACTCCGACGAAGAGCGCAAGGAGCGTGAGAACCTCCGCGCCCTCCGCGACAAATACCATCTTGATGACTCTTCGGCTGGCATCGTGACCCGCGAGGACATCGAGGAGGTCGTCAGCCGCTGGACCGGCGTGCCAATCACGTCCCTCAAAGAAGAAGAGACGCAGCGTCTGCTTCGCGTCGAGGAGGAGCTGCACAAGCGCGTGATTTCGCAGGAAAAGGCGATCTCCGCGCTTGCACGTGCCATCCGGCGATCCCGTGCAGGCCTCAAGAGCCCGGCGCGTCCGATCGGGAGCTTCCTCTTCCTCGGACCCACCGGCGTTGGCAAGACCGAGATGGCGCGCACTCTGGCGCAGTTCCTCTTCGGCAGCGAAAAAGCGCTCATCCGCTTTGACATGTCGGAGTTCATGGAGAAGCACTCGGTCAGCAAGCTCATCGGCTCGCCTCCGGGCTACGTTGGCTACGAAGAGGGTGGTCAGCTCACCGAACGCGTCAAGCGCAACCCATACTGTGTCGTGTTGCTCGACGAGATCGAAAAGGCCCACCCCGACGTCTTCAACCTGCTCTTGCAGGTCTTTGAGGATGGTCAACTGACCGACGGCCTTGGAAACACGGTTGACTTCAAGAACACCATCGTCATCATGACCTCGAACATCGGGGCCAAGCACCTGCAGAAGCGCCAGGGGCTCGGCTTCCAGAGCGAGAAAGAAGACATGGTGATGGACAAGATGGAGGAACTCGTAAGGGGTGAGGTCAAGCGCACCTTCAACCCTGAGTTCTTGAACCGTCTCGACGAGATCATCATCTTCACCTCGCTCACCGACCAGGACCTGATGCAGATCCTCGAACTGCTCGTGCAGCAGCTCAACACCAACCTCGTGCACAAGTCGATCACAATCTCGGTGACCGACAGCGCGAAGAAGTGGATCATCGAAAAGACTGCCTCAGACCGTACCTATGGGGCTCGTCCGCTGCGCCGTGCTCTGCAGAAGTACATCGAAGATCCGCTCTCCGAGGCACTCATCGGCGGCGGCATCGCACAACGGCCGGCGTTTCTGGAGGTCTACATGGAGAACAATGCCTTGTTCTATCGGCCGATTTCCTCCGATGGCGAAGAGAAGGTTGCCGGCTTTGCTCTGACAGCCGTGTAACCCTCAACGATCACTTTAACAATGCCCCGGCTATCTATCAACCGGGGCATTTGTTTTTTAGATGAAAAGTCAAGTAGCCGCTGTCTCCTACACCAATGACTGCGCCGACTTCACGGCCCCCGAGACAACGTCGCTCGCCTTGCCGACAACGGACTCAGCTTGACTCCGCGTGCGGTCCAGCGCCTTCTGGGCCTCTTCGCTGAAGCGCTCTGCCTGCTCTTTCAGGTAGTCGCCTGCGCTCTCAAGGTAGTCGCCTGCATCCTCGACACCCCGGCGCAGCCGTCTGCGGGTCTTTGCCCCGCTCTGTGGGGCGTAAAGCAGAGCCATCGCCGCTCCGGCGGCAACTCCGATACCAAAGGCGAGCCAACAATTCTTTGCACTCATGCGATCTACCTCACGATGGATGTCACATTGCTTTGGATTCGATGCAATGGCGATCGGTTGGATTGCATGGAGGCGCTAAGTAAGGGTCTCACTGCGGAACCGCTCCCGATAATAGCTGTCCGTGCCCCGGTCCGCTCAGAAGAAGCCTATATCTTCCCGTGAAAAGTTAGAGTGAATCAGGAGCGTGTGCAATGAAGGACTTTCTGATCGCAGTCACATTTCTGGCCATGGTAATTTCACCCGCGTTTGTGGCACTGAATGTCTTTCGCGACGAAAAGAACAGATTCTAGTCCGAAAGCCCCGCCAATTCCCTTGCCCGTACAAAGATCCGGGTGAACATCGCAGCATCCAGGCGTCCCGTGTTGGTGTTGCGGAGAGAAGGATGGTAGCTGGCGAGCAGATGAACGCCATCCGGCAACTCATAATGCGCTCCGTGGACAAATCTGTAGTCAGACTTCTTCGCAATTACTCCGGTCTCCAGCAGATGCGCCATATATCCATCGAAGGCGATCTTCCCAAGGCATACGACCACGCGGATGCGGCTCAGTGCCTTGATTTCTCTCGCAAGATGGCCAGCGCAGTTGCGGATCTCCTGCGGCGTCGGCTTGTCTCCCGGCGGAGCGCACCGAACAACGGACGCAATCCATGCATGCCGCAGCTTCAGCCCATCATCGCGCGAGACGCCCTCAGGCTGATTGGCAAAGCCCACCTCGTGGAGTACCGGGTACATGAAGTAGCCGGAGCCATCCCCGGTAAACGGCCGACCCGTCCGGTTTGCGCCGTGTGCTCCGGGCGCCAGTCCCAGGATCAGGACGCTCGCTCGCGGGTCGCCGAACCCCGGCACAGGCCGCGCCCAGTAGGTCTGGTCCTGATAGGCCCGCCTCTTCTTCTCGCCGATCCCCTTGCAATACTCTCGGAGTCGCGGACATCGTTCGCACGAGATGATCGAAGAGCGGGCTTTCTGAAGGACGGGAGGAAGCAGATTTGAACGTTTCACTGTATCCGATGATAGAACCAATACGTCCATCCTTACGGTGCCATGCTTCCGGGGCTCCGGTTACGTAAGATTCATTCAACTCCTACAAGGGAATGGGTGTTTTTTGGAAGAGCACAGGATCAGTCGAATGTATGCCGCTCTCGTGAAGCGGTGGTTTCTCCAATTGCCAGACAGGGTTTGGCGCGCAACCCTTATGCGCTCCGGGCTTGTGACTGTCCTGCTATTGGCGCTTGTCCTGTTGGTACTAACGCTCGGTTGGCGCGCACACCAGCATGGCCGCTTTGCAGTGTTGAAGGCCGAGCTGAAGAGGCCTGCTCCGCCTCCACCCATGCCATCTTTTCGCCCTGGTGGCCAGGACCCCATCATTCTCGAGCGCACGCAGGTCGAAGCTGGCACCGCGCCTGAGTTTCTGAAGGCCACGCTGCTGCCTGGTCGAGGAATGGATCTGCTACAGATCACGGCCTATCTCCCTGAGAAGGGTGAAGTTCAACTCCTCGCATCCCCTTCCCTGGAGAGGGCCACGAAGATGTTGAACGATCCAGCCGCCGCGGTGAACTCAGGCAGCCTCTCCCTGGGCGGTCCGTTTGAAGCTCCCTGGGCGGGCCTGATCCGCGGAAGCATAGGGCCGGACGGCGAGACCATGAATGTCTCATGGCAAGGTCACACGGTGAACCTTCCAGCTGGCCGGCACAACGTCGGAGCAGCGACAGCGGCTGGGGGGCTTCTGCTGGGGCAGGCCGCGAGCCGGGCCAATACCAATGTGATGCCAGACGGCGGCGAGGCGCAGGGTGTCTTCGCCGCAGGTGACTTTGATGGCCATTGGCTCTCTCAAACTGAGGTCACGACGACCGTGCAGTTGGATAGCCGGGCCATGGAGATGAAGATCGTCGCTCGCAACACTGGCGACCAACCGGAGCCCATCGGGCTGGGCTGGCGGCCTCAGTTCGCGATCCTGGGCAATCGCGCTTCGGTGAGGCTGCGCTTGCCAAGCGACGTGCGCACTGAGGTGAAGGACCGCAAGTCCGGCCTGCCGACCGGAAAGCTGCTGACCGCAACGCGCGGAGAGTACGACTTCACCCAACCCAACGGCGCGCCGCTCGGCAGCCTTGGCCTGGATGAGACCTTCGTGCATCTCCGGCAGGGATTGCTCGAGAACGGGCCGACCGTGGAAGTGCGCGATCCGGAGAACCACTACGGATTGCGCATCACCACACTCACCTCAACCATCAAGGCATTGCAGGTCTACGCCCCGGCAGACAAGAGCTTTATCTCCATCTCCCCGCAGTTCAACTACGACGATCCCTTTGGCCGGGAGTGGCCCGCGGATGAGGACACAGGCATGGTCACTCTGGCCCCCGGCCAGTCCGCCACGTGGCGCATCCGGCTTGAAATTTTTCCTCTCACAGCAGTGGACAGGTCACACCTCTAGCAGCCCCACGCAGAGTACGACCGTGCAGGTTTGACCCCTCGCAAGTAAGGCCCGTACAGTAGTAAGAGGGCGCAGGCCGCACGGCGAACTCCCGAGCGAGTGCCCCGGCACATTGACGCGCCCCCTGGAAGGCATTGAATTGACTCCGACTGAGACAACAGAGACGAATGGGACTGCTGAACTGCAGTCTGAAGTTGCGCACACCCACGCGCATGATCACGACCACGACCATGGCCATGAGCACCATCATCACGCCGCCCCCTCCCTCAACCCCGAGTTGACCCGCGAGATTGAGGTTGAGGTCGGCGCCGACGAGGTGTCGAAGGCATTCAAATCGGTGGTCAAGCGCTACCAGAAGCTGGCACGCATCCCCGGCTTCCGCGCCGGCAAGGTGCCCGAGTCGCTCGTTCGCACAAAGTTTGCCCGCGAGGTTCGTCAGGAGGTTCTTGAGAGCCTTGTATCGGATCGCTTCCGCAAGGCGATCGACGAGCGCAAGCTGCGCCCGATCTCTGAGCCGCAACTGCTCGACATGCAGTTGAACGACGGCCAGCCTCTGAAGTTCAAGGCTGCGTTTGAGGTCGCTCCCGAACTGAACATCAGCGGCTACGACGCCGTGACGATTGCTAAGCCCGACGTGGCATTGACCGACGAAGAATTCGACGCCGAGCTGAGCCGCGTCCTCGACAGCCATGCCACCGTCGAGCCCGTTCAAGAAGACCGCGCGTTGGTCGATGGCGACTGGGCTGAGATTCAGTTCAGGGGCGAAGTCAAGGACCTTGCCCAGACCGTGACGGAGGAGGGCCTCCAGAACCCGTCGAAGCGCGAGCCTGTCACCGGCGAGGACGTCCTGGTTGAGATCGGCGGCAAGAATACGCTGCCTGCCTTCAACGAGGCGCTGCGCGGCACAAAGCCCGGCCAGGAGCTGAAGTTTGAGGTCGAATATCCCGCCGACTTTGGCGAGCAGCGGCTTGCGGGCCAGACTGTCAGTTACGACGTCACAGTCAAGAGCATCAAGCGCAAGATCTATCCCGAGCGCGACGACGAGTTTGCTAAGCAGCTCGGTAGCTACGAAAGCTGGGACGACTTCGAGACCAAGCTGCGCGAGTATGCTTCGAACCGTAAGAAGAATTCCCTCGAAAGTCAGGCCAAGGACAAGTTGCTGCAGGAGCTTGTGACGAAGTACCAGTTCCCTGTTCCCGAATCGTTTGTGCAGCAGCAGGTGGACGCCAGGCTCGACCGCGGTCTCCGCGCGCTGGCGCAGCAAGGCATGAAGCCTGAGGACATGCGCAAGCTCGACTTTGGCAGCCTGCGCGAAGCACAGCGCGATCAGGCTCTGAACGAGGTCAAGGCTTCGATGATCCTCGACAAAATCGCCGAGGCCGAGAACGTCACGGTTGCCGACGAAGATTTGGATCGCGAGCTGCTGATGCTCTCCATTCAGTCGCGTGAGCCTCTGGAGGCAATGCGCGGCCGCCTTGCCGGCGATGGCAGCCTCGACCGCATCCGTGAGCAGATGCGCCGCGAAAAGACAGCAAGCCTCCTCTACGATAAGCTGGCCTCGTAGAATTCAACTGAGTTCATCCATGCAAACTTGGGACGAGAGAAAGAGAGTGTTATGGGACTAGTACCGATGGTGATCGAGCAGACGAGCCGTGGCGAGCGTGCCTACGACATCTACAGCCGTCTGCTCCGTGACAACATCATTTTTCTGGGAACGCCGATCGACGACAACATCGCGAACGTCATCATTGCGCAGATGCTGTTTCTTAGCGGTGAGGATCCGGAGAAGGACATTCAGCTTTACATCAACTCGCCCGGCGGCTCCATTACGGCTGGCCTGGCGATCTACGACACCATGCAGTACATCAAGAACGATGTCGTCACCTTCTGCATCGGCCAGGCTGCCAGCATGGGAGCCTTCCTGCTGATGGCGGGCAAGAAGGGCAAGCGGTTCGCTCTTCCCAACTCCCGCATCCTCATCCACCAGCCGTCCATGGGGGGGCTGAGTGGCCAGGCGACCGACATCGATATCCACGCTCGCGAGATTCTCCGCATCCGCGAGATCACCAACAAGCTCATGAGCCAGAACACTGGCCAGACGCTTGAGCGCATCGAGCGCGACGTCGAGCGTGACTTCATCATGACGGCCCCGCAGGCCAAGGAGTACGGCATCATCGATGACATCATCGATCGGCCTCGAGTCTGAGCGCTCCTGAGCATATCCTAGAAGCCCGGGCAGTGCCCGGGCTTTTTCCTCATCAATGACCATTTCGATGTACCCCGGTAACCTTGACCGACCGTAGCTTCAAGCCAAACGGGTGTAAAATTTTTAATAGCAGTGCATCTCAGTACTGCGCTGTCAGGAGTCGTCCTATCTATGAAAACGTCCCGGGGCTCAGAAGAATCACTTCGTTGCTCGTTCTGCCATAAGTCGCAGGATGCCGTTGCAAAGCTCATCTCCTCCCCTTCGGACTACCCGCGGGCCTACATTTGTGATGAGTGCGTGGCTGTATGCAACTCCATCCTCGAGGACGACCGCACCGAAACGCAGCCCGGAACAGCTGCCGCTCATCTTCCCAAGCCTCACGAGGTCAAGGCATTCCTCGATGAGTATGTGATCGGGCAGGAAACAACAAAGAAGAAGCTGGCCGTTGCCGTCTACAACCACTACAAGCGCATCCAGATGAACAAGACGCGCGGCAATGACGTTGAGCTCGCAAAGTCGAACATCCTTCTCGTCGGCCCCACCGGCTCCGGCAAGACTCTTCTGGCGCACACCCTGGCCAAGATGCTCGACGTGCCTTTCGCTATCGTCGATGCGACCACACTCACCGAAGCCGGGTATGTGGGCGAAGATGTCGAGAACATTATCCTCAAACTCCTGCAGGCGGCCGACGGCGATGTAGCCCGCGCGCAATGCGGCATCATCTACATCGATGAGATCGACAAGATCGGCCGCAAGGATGAGAACCCGTCCATCACTCGCGACGTCTCTGGCGAAGGCGTACAGCAGGCCCTTCTCAAGATTCTCGAAGGCACCGTCGCCAACGTCCCACCGCAAGGCGGCCGCAAGCACCCGCACCAGGAGTTCACCGCGGTCGATACGACCAACATCCTCTTCATCTGCGGCGGAGCGTTCGTAGGCCTGGAAAAGGTTATTGGGCGCCGTGTCGGCAAAAAGGCCCTTGGCTTCCGCGCAATCTCTGATCCCGACGTTAAGGAAGGCGACGTCACGCCGATCCGGGCTCAGCGAGACTCCGAACTTCTCCGCCAGGCCGAGCCGCAGGACCTGTTGAAGTATGGCCTGATCCCGGAGTTCGTCGGCCGCCTGCCTGTCATGGGCATCCTCGATGAGTTGGACGAGGCCGCGCTCATCGAGATTCTAACCAAGCCCCGCAACGCAATCCTCAAGCAGTACGCCAAACTCTTCGACTTCGAAGGCGTCAAGGTCACCTTCGCCGACGATGCTGCCCGAGCTATCGCCCGCGAAGCGCTTATGCGCAAGGTTGGCGCACGCGGTCTGCGCATGATTATTGAGGAACTGATGCTCGACCTCATGTATCACTTGCCCGGCAACAAGAAGGTTAAGGAGATCACTATCACCGAGGCCATGGTCAAAAACCGTGACCTCACCTTGCCTCTACTCCTCGAAAAGGCTGGTTGAGCAGACGTCTAAGACCTCTCTTCTCACCCGGACTCTCTGTCTCGGGAAGCCCGTTACACGTCCGAATGACCTCACTTTTCCACAGCGGGAATCCGCATAACCCTCCTGTTTTTCCAATGTTGGCAACAAAGCTGCCTCTCCCAAAACCACCACTTTTGAGTACTCGCGCACGGCTTCTCGACGCATTACAATCACATGAAGCCGCAGCCGTCGCTGCTTGCATCGCTAGAGCGTCAAGCGCGTCTAATTGGGGAGAGCAATGACAAATCCGACAAAAGAACAACTGAGCGGCGAAGTTCGCAAGCTTCCCATGATGCCGATCCGCGACATGGTCATCTTTCCATACATGATGACGCCGTTCGTCGTAGGTCGCGAGTCCAGCGTGCGTGCCCTTGAGGAAGCTCTTTCCGGCGATCGCAAGATCTTCCTGGCCACGCAGCACGACGCCTCGATCGACGAACCCAGCGCGGGCGATATCTACGAAACCGGCACCATCGGCAACATCGTCCAGAGCGTCAAGATGCCGGACGGCAACATCAAAGTGCTGGTCGAAGGCGTCGAGCGCGCCCGCGCCACTGAGGTCACCGATGTTGATGGCTTCTTCGTCGCAACTGTCCGCACCGGCCGCACCCATCTTGAGTTGACGCCCGCGGTTGAACAGATCGCCCAGCGCGTGCACTCGCTCTTTGAGCAATACGTCAAGCTGCAGCAGTCGCTGAACTACGAGACCATGGCGGCCAGTGTCCGCGCTGATGAACCAACGAAACTCGCCGACACCATTGCGGCAAACCTCCAGCTCTCCATCGAAGAGAAGCAGCAACTCCTGGAGGTCTTCGATCCCGAGTTGCGCCTCTCGCGTGTCGCTGACGTCCTGGACGTAGCCATTGAGAAGCTCAACATGGACCGCACCATCCAGTCACGCGTCAAGCGGCAGATGGAGAAGGCCCAGAAGGAGTACTACCTCAACGAGAAGATCAAGGCCATCCAGAAGGAGCTTGGACGCGGCGAAAAGTCTGAGTTCGACGAGCTGAAGAAGAAGATCGAATCGGCAGGCATGCCCAAGGATGTGCTCGACAAGTCCCTCCAGGAGCTCAAGAAGCTCGAGGCGATGCCGCCCATGTCCGCCGAGTCGACCGTCTCGCGCAACTACCTCGACTGGCTGCTCGCTGTTCCCTGGAAGAAGCGTTCCAAAGAGATTCGCTCTATCGAGCATGCTGAGACGATCCTCAACCAGGACCACTACGGCTTGGAGAAGATCAAGGAGCGCATTCTCGAGTTTCTTGCTGTCCGTCAGCTCGTCAAGAATCCCAAAGGCTCAATTCTCTGCTTTGTTGGACCTCCGGGCGTCGGCAAGACCTCGCTCGGCATGTCCATCGCGAAGGCCACTGGACGCAAGTTTGTACGCATGTCGCTCGGCGGCGTACGCGACGAGGCTGAGATTCGGGGCCACCGCCGCACCTACATCGGCGCACTCCCCGGCCAGATCATCCAGTCGATGAAGAAGGCCGGAACCAAGAATCCCGTCTTCATGCTCGACGAGATCGACAAGATGGCCTCCGACTTCCGGGGTGACCCCGCCAGTGCCCTGCTCGAAGTCCTCGACCCCGAGCAGAACACCTCGTTCCAGGACCACTACCTCGACGTCGAGTACGACCTCTCGCAGGTGCTCTTCGTAGCCACAGCAAACGTCCTGCACACCATTCCCAGCCCGCTTCAGGACCGCATGGAGATCCTCCGCCTCCATGGCTACACCGAGCTCGAAAAGCTCGAGATCGCCAAGCAGTACCTCGTCAAGAAGCAGCGTGAGGCAACTGGTCTTACAGATGAGCAACTCATCTTCGAAGAAGACTCGATCCGCCAGATTATTCGCTACTACACTCGCGAAGCAGGCGTCCGAAACCTGGAGCGCGAGATCGGCAATGTATGCCGCAAAGTAGCGCGGCGCGTTGTGAAGAACGGACCGAAATATAAAGAGACGGTAACGGCGGAAAATCTCGCTGACCTTCTCGGCGTTCCGAAGTTCCGCGACTCTCAGGTGCACGAGAAGAGCGAGGTTGGTCTCGTTACAGGCCTTGCCTGGACCGAGATGGGCGGCACGATTCTCCAAACTGAGGTCCAGGTCCTGGACGGTAAGGGCAAGCTCACTACCACCGGCCAACTGGGCGATGTGATGCAGGAGTCGGCGCACGCAGCACTCAGCTACGTGCGTTCCAGGGCCCAGCATCTCGGTTTGCCCAAGGACTTCTATCGCAACGTGGACATCCACGTGCATGTCCCTGAAGGCGCCATCCCCAAGGACGGTCCTTCGGCCGGCATCACGCTCGCTACCGGGCTTGCCAGTGCGCTCTCCAAGATCAAAGTGCGGCGCGATATCGCCATGACCGGCGAGATCACCCTGCGCGGTAAAGTGCTTCCCATCGGCGGGCTGAAGGAGAAGCTATTGGCCGCCCATCGTGCCGGCATCTTTGAGGCAATTCTGCCTGAGGAGAATCGCAAAGACCTCGCCGACCTCCCCGATCTGCTGAAGACCGACATGAAGCTGCACTTCGTCGAGGAGATGGATCAAGTTCTCCAAATAGCCCTCGAAGGCAAGCTCCCGGAGCTTCAGCCCGAAACTCCCGAGGGTCTCGCTCCCGTGCTTCCGGCAGTTGGCATCGACATCCAGCCGGTCTCACACCAGTAGCATTCCAACCTGTCCTAAACAATAAGGCTGAGCCTGCACAGGCTCGGCCTTACGTCGTACTTGCGCCCGCCCCATTCAGACCGCCCTCCGCCTGCTGATGAAGTGCATCATCAGCGAGAGAACCGCAAAGAGCAGAAGCAGGTGGATGAGGACGCCGACTGTCTTGATCAAAAGAAAGAAAAATAACCACACGATGACCAGGACAACAGCCAGCCCAAGAAACATCTCGCACCCTCACTTCCCTCGCAACCGATAAGAGCGAACCGCAGTCGTGATGCGTTGCACGCCCATACGGGCACCTCAATATCTGATCCCGCCGGGTTAGCCCTTACGCTGCCCCACCCGCGATCGAGGGGATGAGCATGACCTCATCGCCATCCTGAAAAGAGTACGTCTCTCCACCCAGAAAACGAATGTCTTCATCGTTCACATAGATGTTGATGAAGCGGCGCAGCTTGCCACCCTCATCCTTGATATGCGACCCAAGCGCCGGAAAAGTCCTGTCGATATCCGCAAGCAGCGCAGGCAGATTTTCAGCCGCGGAGTCGAACTGTTTCGTGCCGGCGGTGTGGCGGGTGAAGGCGGTGGGGAACGTTACTTTAATCGACATGTCTTCTTACTTTCCTCCTGCTACAGCCAGTTCGGCGTCGGTCGCTACATCGATCTCACGGAGATAGGCACCAAAGTCGGCCAACCGTGGCCGCACCGCCCTCTCCTCCTCATAGCGGCCAACCAGCGCGTCTGTTGTCTTCAATCCATTTCCCGTGATGCACGTAACGGTAAGCTCATCCGGCGAGATGCGGCCGTGCGCATACAGTCGCGCCGTGACAGACGTAGTCACGCCGCCCGCCGTCTCCGTAAAGATGCCTTCTGTTTCGGCCAGTTCCTGGATGCCTGAGACGATCTCAACATCCGAGACATCCTCGGCCCATCCGCCGCTCAGCTGAATCATCTTCGCCGCCGCAGGGCCATCTGCAGGATTGCCAATCGCAAGCGACCGCGCGATCGTATTCGGCTTCTGCGGCTCGATGTAGTCACGGCCTTCCTTCACCGCCTGCGCGATCGGCGAGCAACCCGTAGCCTGCGCGCCGAAGAACCGCACCGGCTTGTCCTCCACCAGGCCGAGGTACACAAGCTCCTGAAACGCCTTGCGAATCTTCCGAATCAGCGAGCCTCCGGCCATGGGCACAACAACGTTGTCCGGCAGACGCCATCCAAGCTGCTCGGCGATCTCATAGCCCACCGTCTTCGAACCCTCCGCATAGTAGGGCCGCAGGTTCACATTCACGAATCCCCAGTTGTACTCATCCGCAATCAGCGTGCAGAGCCGGTTGACGTGGTCGTAGTTCCCATCAATTCGCACCAGCCTCGCGCCATACACCTGCGTGTTCAAAATCTTCGCAGGCTCCAGATCGGCCGGCACCAGAATGCAGGCCTTCAGGCCAAGCCGTGCAGCCTGCGCTGCCACCGAGTTGGCCAAGTTGCCCGTCGAGGAGGCCCCCACAGTCTCGAAGCCAAATCCCTGAGCGTTCGCGAGCGCGACCGACACAACACGGTCTTTGAAGCTCAGCGTCGGAAAGCAGACGGCATCGTTCTTCACATAGAGATTGTTTGCCCCGATGCGCTTTCCAAGGTTCTTCGCCTTCACAAGCGGCGTAAAGCCAACCGGCAGATCCGGCTCAAATCCCCTTGGGATGGGCAGCAGTGCGGCGTAGCGCCAGATATTGGGAGGTCCCGCAGCGATAGCCCGTTTGGAAAAGACACCGCGCGCGGCATCCAGATCGTAGGCCACCTCCAGAGGAGCAAGGCAATCCGGACACGCAGAAAGCGGCTGATTCTCAAATCGCTTGCCGCACTCATTGCACTTCAGCTCATACGCCGTACACGAATAGCTCATCGCACTCTCTCCGAGCGGAAAGAGGATACCGGCTATTGACAGGCTCTCTGTGTTGGGGCTGTTACCAGCCGGGGAGGAGAAATGCGGATGCACACCCTACAACCGGCTGCGGTCTCCGAATCTCATGTTCCCTGTTTCCAGGAGAGAGTTGACACCGGTACGCCTTTGTTCTGTCCGGTTGTCGTGGCGTCAAAGGGCTCGTCCCTCAACCACTCTTCATGAAATTCAAATCTGCGCAAAGGCAGACTGGAATATTTCCTTTGTAACACGTACGAAGCAGGTCCGCAAGGCTTGGGCTACGGTTTCTGAAAGGGTTGTACCTAACTTGGGTCGTAGTTCAGGCTCTGCCCTAACCATCGCTCCACATCAGCCACGCTCATTCCCTTGCGCTGGTGATAGTCGGCAACCTGATCCCGGTCGATCTTTCCGAGGCTGAAGTAACGCGACTCAGGGTGCGCGAAGTAGAGTCCGCTGACGCTTGATCCCGGCCACATCGCGAACGATTCGGTGATTCGCATCCCCGTATTCGCCTCGACATCGAGCAGCCGCCAGATGGTTCCCTTCTCCGTGTGATCGGGGCACGCAGGGTAGCCCGGCGCAGGCCTGATTCCTCGATACTTCTCCTGAATCAGTTCTTCGTTGCTGAGGTTTTCCACGCAGCCGTAGCCCCATTCATCGCGTACCCGCTTGTGCAGGCATTCGGCGAAGGCTTCCGCTAGGCGGTCAGCTACGGCCTCGGCCATGATGGCGTTGTAGTCGTCATTCTCCGCTCTGAACCGATCGCACAGCTCCTTCAGGCCGATTCCACTGGTTACCGCGAAGGCGCCGATGTAATCGGCGAGTCCTGTCTCCTTCGGTGCAATGAAGTCCGCGAGCGAACGGCAGGGCTCGCTGCCTTCCCTGTTTGCCTGCTGGCGCAGAAAGTGGAATCGCGCCAGCACGCTTGTGCGCGTTTTGTCGGTGTAAAGCTTGACATCATCGCCAACAGCGTTAGCCGGGAAAAAACCGTAGACACCGCGCGCGGTGATGAGGTTCTTCTCGACGATTCGATCAAGAAGCGCATTCCCTTCTTTGAAGAGCTGGCGAGCCTGTGCGCCGTACTCCTCATGATTGAAGATACGGGGGTAGATGCCCTTGAGACCCCAGGTATGGAAGAAGGGCGACCAGTCGATGAATTCGCGCAGAGTCGCGAGCGGAAAGTTGTCTAGTACCTTCACGCCCGTGAATGAGGGCGCTTCAATATCCTGGGCACGCCACTCAATCGGAGTGCGCCTTGCACGAGCGACCTCCAGCGGGACGGTTTGCTGGCGAGGCGCGGAGTGAGCCTTCCGCACCGCCTCGTATTCGGCGCGATGTTGTTCCACGAAGGCAGACTTGCCATCCTCACTCAGAAGGCTGGTCGATACAGGCACTGCACGGCTGGCATCCAGCACGTGAATAACCGGCTCGCTGTAATGTGGCGCAATCTTGATGGCCGTGTGCGCCCGGCTGGTAGTTGCGCCGCCGATGAGCAATGGCTGCTTGAAGCCCTGGCGCTCCATCTCGCGGGCCACGTGCACCATCTCGTCGAGCGAGGGCGTAATGAGGCCGCTGAGCCCGATGATGTCCGCCCTTACCTCTTTGGCGCGCTCCAGAATTCTTTCCGCGGGGACCATCACCCCGAGGTCAATGACCTCGTAGTTGTTGCACGCGAGCACAACCCCCACGATGTTCTTACCGATGTCGTGAACGTCTCCCTTGACGGTTGCCAGCACGATCTTCCCTTGCGACTTGACCTCTTGGCCGGCCGCAGCCATCTCAGCCTTCTCGGCATCCATGAAGGGCGTCAGGTAGGCTACCGCCTTCTTCATGACCCGGGCAGACTTGACCACCTGTGGCAGAAACATCTTGCCGGCTCCGAACAGGTCTCCGACAACACCCATGCCGTCCATGAGGGGGCCTTCAATCACCTGCAAAGGACGCCCTAGTTTGACGCGGGCTTCCTCGGTATCGGTCTCGATGTGGGTATCGATCCCCTTGACCAGCGCGTGAGTAAGGCGCTCCTCGACCGTGCCGTTGCGCCACTCCTCGGTCTTCTTCTCACTCGCGGATGCGCCACCGCCTGCGGCCTTCAGCGTCTCTCCGAACTCCACCAGGCGCTCCGTCGCATCGGACCGGCGGTTGAGAAGAACATCTTCAACGAGCTCTTTCAGCGCCGGCTCAATCTCTTCGTAGATCTCGAGTTGGCCGGCGTTAACGATACCCATGTCCAGGCCCGCCGCGATGGCGTGATACAGAAACGCGGAGTGCATGGCCTCGCGGACCTTGTTGTTGCCGCGAAAGCTGAACGAGATGTTCGAGACACCTCCCGAAACCTTGGCATGAGGGAGATTCGATTTAATCCAGCGTGTCGCGTTGATGAAATCGACCGCGTAGTTGTTGTGCTCCTCCATGCCTGTGGCAACAGTCAGGATATTGGGATCGAAGATGATGTCCTCTGGAGGAAGACCCACGTCGTTCACTAGAATGCGGTAGGCGCGCTCGCATATGCGGATCTTGTCTTCGTAGGTTGCTGCCTGGCCTTGCTCATCGAAGGCCATCACCACCACTGCCGCGCCGAACTTCAGCACTGTTCGGGCGTTTTGAACAAATTTCTCCTGGCCCTCTTTCAGCGAGATCGAATTAACGATGCCTTTGCCCTGCAGGCACTTCAGGCCCGCCTCGATGACCTCCCACTTCGAGGAGTCCACCATGAAGGGCATCTTGGCAACCTCAGGCTCGCTTGCCAGCAACTGTAGGAAGCGCGTCATTGCTGTGGCGCCGTCGATCATGCCCTCGTCCATGCAGATGTCGATGACGTTGGCGCCATTTTCAACCTGCTGACGTGCTACGCTTACCGCCTCTTCGTATTTGCCTTCCTTGATCAGCTTCGCGAACTTTGGCGACCCCGCCACATTGGTCCGCTCGCCGATCATGATGAAGACGCCAGGTTGCTGCGTAAATGGCTGCGAACCGGACAAACGCAGCGGCTTGAACTTCCCTTCTGCGGACGCGTTCTCGGTTCTGCTCACGCTGCGACCTCAAACTTGCTGAGCTTGCGCGGGTGTTGGCCTTCGAGCGCCGTGGCGATGGCCGCAATGTGCTCGGGCGTATTGCCGCAGCATCCTCCTGCGATGTTGATCAATCCGCCGCGCGCGAAGTCTCCCAGATAACGTGCCATGTCTTCCGGTTCCAGATCAAAGCCGGTGGGTGAAAGCGGATTGGGCAAACCGGCATTCGGATAGGCGGAGATCGCCACGTTCGCCTTCTCTGAGAGTTCCTCCAGGAACGGATACATCAGGTCAGGACCGAGCGAGCAATTGAGCCCAACCGACAGCGGCTTCGCGTGCTCGACGGCGTTCCAGAATGCTTCGACTGTCTGTGCAGAGATCATGGTCTCGCCTCCGCGTCCTACTGCGGCTGAGATCATTACCGGCAATTCATTATTATTTGCAGTCAGGCCATCCTGCTCGAAGACCTCGCGGATGGCCACCAACGCCGCCTTTGCATTGAGCGAATCGAAGATCGTCTCGACGAGAAGAAGGTCTGAGCCGCCGGCGATCAGAGCGCGTACCTGCTGTGCGTAAGCGGTCTTTACCTGATCGAATGTCACTACCCGAAAGCCGGAATCGTCGGCATCGGGAGAATTCGAGAGAGATACCGTCAGGGGCCCTATCGCTCCGGCCACAAAACGCTGGCGTCCTGTCTCGTTGGCAACGCGATCGGCCCACTCGCGGCACTGGCGCGCCGACTGTTCGTTGATCTCTGAGGCGAGGTTGCCGAGGAACTTGTCTTCGATGATCTTCTGGTAGAACTCAGGATCCTTGCGGCCGCCGTGCTCGCGCGGGTCGTCAACGAAGAACTCGCTCTGGGAGATGCTGGTCGCTCCGAAGGTGTTCGTCTCGATGATGTCAGCTCCGGCCTCCAGGAACCGGCGATGAATGTCGCCAATCATCTTCGGTTGTGTCAGAGAGAAGAGATCGCCGTTGTTCAGCAGGTCCTTCTTCGAATCCTTGAACCTCTCGCCGCGTATATCGACTTCCTTCAAACCGTACGTACGAATCGTCGTGCCCATTGCTCCGTCGATAATGGCAATCCGGCTCTCGAGGATATTTTCAAGAGGATGTTTGCTTGCTGTACTCATTTTTTAGCTGACGTCCTTCATCTATTGCGCGATGCACTTTCGCGCATGGGCGGGCGATATGGGAAGCCGTTGGACTTACTGAAAAATTTTCGCTTTTCAGCTCGAATCTTCAGGCCAGCGACTCTGCCTGGTCCTTCTCCGACTGCACAACATCCGGCAGCGTGCGCTGCTGCATCGGAACAAGCAGGTCTTCCTTGCGCATGACGAGGGAGGTGGCATTCAGCGAAGCCAGCTCAAAACCATGTCCATGCGTAATCGCGTCCGTCGGACACGCCTCGACACAGTAGCCGCAGAAGATGCACCGGTTGTAGTCAATGTTGTAAACCTTGGCGTAACGCTCGGCGCTCGAAATCCGCTTCTCTTCCGTATTCTCGGCAGCCTCGATGTAGATACAGTTCGAAGGACAAGCCGCCGCGCACAGAAAACAGGCAACGCACTTCTCAAGGCCATTCTCGTCACGCTGCAACTGGTGCTTGCCGCGGAAGCGCTCCTGAAACTTCGCCCCTCGCATCGGCCCCTTACCGTCGGGATAGTTCTCGACTTCGGTCGGCTGGAACACCTCCTTGAGCGTGATGCTCATTCCCTTGGCGATTGCGGACGCGTTGCGAACGATTGACATAGATCAAGTATAACGCGGAGCCGCTCCTCCGTTACGATAGCCCCATGCGAACGACCCAGGGCATCTGCTGGCATGGCCAGCCAAAGGCCGATACTATTCGATCCCCAGCTTCTTCCAGATCGAATCCACTCTGGCCTTTACAGTGTCATCCATCGTCAGCATCTGCGGCCACGGACGCGTGAAGCCCTCCGCCGGCCACTTCCGCGTAGCATCAATCCCCATCTTGCTCCCGTAGTTCGGCAACCGGCTCGCGTGGTCCAGCGTGTCCACCGGCCCCATTGTGAACTGGATATCACGCTCCGGATCGATGTTGTTGGTCACCCGCAGCGTCACCTCAGCGACATCCTGCACATCGCAGTCCTCGTCCACCACAATGATGCACTTGGTGAACATCGCCTGCCCCATCGCCCAGATGCCGTTCATCACCTTGCGCGCCTGCCCCGCATATGACTTCTTGATCGACACGATCATCAGGTTATGGAAGACGCCCTCCGGCGGCAGATTCACATCACGAATCTCCGGCAGCGTAAGCTGCATCAACGGCAGAAATATCCTCTCCACCGCCTTGCCCATCCACGCATCCTCCATGGGAGGCTTCCCCACAATCGTCGCCGCGTACACGGGATTCTTGCGATGCGTAACGCACGTCACATGAAAGACCGGATACTCATCCTGCATCGTGTAGAAGCCCGTGTGATCGCCAAACGGCCCCTCTGTCCGCAGTTCACCCAACTCCACATAGCCCTCCAGCACATACTCTGCGTGCGCCGGAACCTCCAGATCAACCGTCTCAGCCTTCACCAGTTCCAGCGGCTTCTGCCGCAGGAAGCCCGCAATCAAAAACTCCTCCACGTCAGGCGGAGCCGGAACAATCGCGCTAAACGTCGTCGCCGGATCGGTTCCAATCGCCACCGCGACCTCCATGCGCTCCTTCCGAATCTTTGAAAGGGTCACCGTCGGAATCGTCTCTAGAGAAGACGCAGCCGTCGTACCCCCTGCCGTCAAAGCCATCAGGTCCACCGCCCCGCTGGCATCCACCGAAGCCTCGCGCAGGCGCTCGCGCAGATGCTCCGCCGCAACCTTCTGCCGCTGCCAGTGCATTCCGGTCGTCTGCCCGTCGTACACTTGCATCCGGTACATCCCCACGTTGCGCTTGCCCGACTTTGGATCGCGCGTCATCACGCAGGGCAGCGTAATAAACCTCCCGCCATCATGCGGCCAGGTCTTCAGAACCGGCAGCTTGTTGAGGTCGACGTCCTTGCCGCGAAGAATGACCTCCTTGCACGCAGCGTCCTTTGCCGAGACGATCTTCGGGAAAAAACTTCCCACCTCCGCCAGCTTCGGCAGCATCTTCAGCTTGTCCATCAGGCTCGTCGGAGTCTCCGGCTGCAGCAGCGTTCGAATCCGGTCGGCAATTGCGTCCAGTGAATCCGTCTCGAGCGCCAGGTTCATCCGCCGCGTGCTGCCAAACTGGTTCATCAGCACGCGTGCTCCCGGATAGCCCTTCACGTTCTCAAACAGCAGCGCAGGCCCACCTGCCTTGGGCGTTCCCCGCCCCATCTTGGCCGCGCGGTCGGCGATCTCCGCCATCTCCAGAATCGGGTCTACCTCGACGTCGATGCGTCTCAGTTCGCCAGCTTTTTGAAGCGTATTGATCCAGTCGCGCAGATCCGTGTAGGCCAAGTTCTCGTTCTCCTTCAGGCATGCGGTTTTAAGCCACTCTTTCTATGGTACTTCGAGCTGCCTGCACGCGAGCCGTCATATCTTCACGAAGATCTTCTTGCGCCACAGAAGCCAGTTCGGAATAAAACACAACAGCACAAAGCACAATGCGAACGCCAGCGAGCTGAGGTTCGTCGAATTCCCCCGCGCAAACCAATGCGCGTATGTCCAGCTCCAAACGGACAACGGCTTGCCATTTGCTCCCATGTTCGATGTCTTGAAGTAGAGCAGCGCCTTCACCAACACTACTGATGTCGTAAACGCCACAATCGCATTCGATCCAAAGACCAGCCAGGGCCACACCAGCCATCGGCCGACCCAGGTCTCCTGAAACCGCTTCATGTCGATCAGCCAGTAGCATCCTGCCAACCCAATCAACGACAAGCCGGCAGCAAGCAGCACATAGGAACTCGTCCAGAGGTTCTTATTGATCGGGAACCACAGGTTCCAAAGCAAACCCATGCCAACCCCAAGCATCCCCGCCAGCAGGAGCCCCATCGCACACTGTGCCTTGGTTGGAATATACGCATCGCCCTCTCTGGTGGCTCCTGTGCAACGGAGCCACAGCGCAGCAACGGCGCCCAGCAGTGTCGTCGCAATTGCTGGAATCGTGCTCAGTAGCCCCTCAGGATCGCGCGTCTTCTCATACAACACTCCCGTGTGGATCGTCCGTTGCAGAAAGCCAATGACTCCGCGATCGATCCACGCCGCCAGATTGCGATCCTGATCGAGTAAGGGCATATCGCGCACCGGCAGGCCGAACCCCGATACCGGCACAAACCGCATCAACGCCCAGTACCCCACCAGCAACACACCGGCGATCGCCAGCAGATTCCGCGCACGCTGCGTCGCCAGACAGATAAGTCCCGCGCACAGGTAGCACAGCGCAATCCGAGGTAGCACGCCATAGAGCCGCAGATGGGTAAACCGGAAGTACGGAATCAGGTTCAGCGTCATCGCCAGCGCAAAGATTGTCGCCGACCGGCGCACAATATGCCCCGCCAGCTCCCTCCTGCTCTCCCCCCGCGCCACCCGCGAGGCAAGAGACAGAATGATCGACGCTCCCACGATAAACAGAAAGCTCGGGAACACCAGGTCAGTCAGCGTCCACCCATTCCACTTCGCATGATCGAGCTGCGAATAGGTATGGGCCCAGTCCCCCGGATCGTTCACCAGAACCATAAACGCGATGGTGACACCGCGAAGAACGTCAAGGGATAGAACTCGAGTAGACGGCGCGCTGGTAGCGATGGAGCCTTTTTTCATGAACATCCATCATCACGCAGTGCAGCTCATTTGTTTAGCCCCATTTTGCGTACCGGGAACATTTCATCTCACGAGGTGTCTAACTCAGTACGGACGCATTCCTCGCAGATGCGCCCCCTGCAAGGAAAGGGGTGCTCTCATGTTTGAGGATAGTTTCGTCGAATCACAAGTCACTCCCATCTCAGCCACCAAGCAGTGGGCGACCCTCGGGTCCTTTGCCATCCAGAGCGCAGTCGCCCTCGCACTCATCGCTCTGCCGCTCCTGCACCCCCAACGACTCCCAGTGCACCTCAAGGCGCCCGGGTCTTCATGCCACCGCGGCCACGACCAGTCATCGAGATGAAGCCGGCAACTTCTTCTTCCTCTGCCGCTCCTCGTATGGCAGCGCCAAACGTCGCTCCAGCGGCCTCACACACCTCGCTGCTGAGCCTGCATGGCCGCATCGCGGCCCCCGGCCCCGAACCCGCGCTCTCCAATCACGACAGCATGAGCGACAACACAGCTCTCCCGGACGCGCTCACGGCGAGCAGCCGCAGCCCATCCGTCACCGTCACTCCACCGCACTCCGATAAGCCTCTGCCCATCTCCGGAGGCGTCTCCGCCGGTATGCTACTGAATCCCATTCGACCGATCTACCCCGCCATCGCCCGCGCCGCACGCGTCGAAGGAACCGTCGTCGTCGACGCCGTCATCTCCCGCACAGGAACCATCGAGAGCCTGCGCGTCATCCGCGGTCCCGCCGTGCTGCAGCAGGCAGCCATCGACGCCATCAAAGCCGCGCGATACCAGCCCTATCGCCTCAATGGAGAACCCACCGACGTCCAGACCACGATCACGGTTAATTTTCGACTGGAAAACTAAGCGAAACTCAAAGCAGCGGAACCGCAGACTTCGGTTCAGGCTGCACCGGGGCGATCGAAGATGGGAGGACGGCGGAGTTGGGGGTCTCCGTAACATAGTCCGTCAGCGGGTACCCAGCGTTTTTCCAACCGTCGAATCCGCCACGCAAAGGCCGCACACGATACACCCCCATCTTGTGGAGCTGCAGCGCCAGCTTCGCGCTAGTCTCTTCACTGGGGCACGTGCAGTAGAGCACCACGTCGCGGTCCCGCGGGATGATCTCGCTATGTTGCCTAAGCTCATTCGGCCCGATCCGCAGCGCGCCCGGCAGCACTCTCGGGTCCGGTAGATAGTCCAGCGGATGTCGCAGATCGACGATGAACGGCGGCGTATTTCCCTGCTCTGCCGCTGCATCCAAGATCTGCTTCAGTTCCTCCGGCTCCAGCCTCAACTCACGGACTTCCTTGAGAAACTTCTGCTGCTTCATGAACCGGTACGCCATCAGCCCAAGAACCATCAGGACGAAGATGACAAAGGCGAAGTGGCCCAGCCAATGGAAGAACCGCGTGCTCTTCTCGGCAATGTCGCCAAAGAACCGCCCGGCCAGCAGAAATGACTCCGCCCACACAAAGGATCCGGCAAGGTCCCACGCGAGAAATCGCACATACGGCATGCCGGTCTGCCCGGCGATTGGAGGAGCCACAGTGCTCAACCCAGGAACAAACTTGGAGAACAGGAGCGTCGACGGCCCACGGCGGCTGAAGTAATTCTCCGTCTTGCTCACGCACGTCGAAGCCTCAAACGAGAGGCGGCAGAGCACCTCCACGACTCCGTGTCCGTACCTCCGTCCCAGCCAGAACCACAGGGAGTCGGCCAAAGCGCAGGCAGCAAGGACAGCCATCAACGAGTACGTATGGCTGACCTGATGCGTCACGCTCAGAGTTCCCGCCGTCAGCAGGACAGGAATGCTCGGGATCGGCAGACCGATCTGCTCCGCAAACACCCACAGGAACAGCAGCACATAGGCGTAATGGATGAAAAACGCGATCGCGATCGGCATAGCGGAGGGCCCCGAAACAAGTATGAACTATTCTTCGAATTGGATGCTAACCGCTCTTTAAAGTTACATAGCCCGGCGCCAGGGCGCAGCCGGGCTATGTCAATCACAGTTCGAGACTTACTTGACCGAGACGACCGGCGTCACCGAAAAACCGGGTCTCAGCTTGTGGTCGCTGTTCTCTTGCTCCAGGTTGGTAAAGTCGACCCGCACCGGAATGCGTTGCACCACCTTGACATAGTTGCCGGTCGCATTCTCCGGCGGAAACAATGAGAGTTTCGATCCGGTGGCTCCGCCGATCTGCGTTACCGTGCCGTGGAACTTCTTGCCACCCAGAGCATCCACCTCGACGACGACCTTCTGTCCGGGGCGCATCTTCTCAAGCTGCGTCTCCTTGAAGTTCGCCGTGACCCAGAGGTTGTTCAGCGGGATGATCGTCAGCAAGTCCTGTCCGACCGAAAGGTTTACTCCTACCTGCACGTTCTTCTTGTTCACGATTCCGCTCACCGGAGCCGTAATCTTCGTATAGCCTAGGTTTAGCTTGGCTTGATCAACCTTGGCCTGCGCCTCCTTCACATCTGCAGACGCAGACTGCGCTTTGGCCACTTGAGCCTTTACCTGGCCGGGGGCGTTCTGCACCGCCTCGACGGCCTGCGAACGTGACAGATCAAGCCGGTGCTGCGCCATCCTCACAGCATCCTGCTGCGCGATCAGCTGTGCCTCAGCCTCAAGCACCGCGGCCTTGTTGGCGTCGGCCTGAGCGACCGCTGCGTCAAACTGCTGCTTGGAGATAACATCGCGCTCCACAAGCGGCTTATAGCGCTGCACGTCGAGGTCCGACTTTATCGAGTTCGCCTTCGCCTGATCGACACGTGCGGCAGCCGCAGCTACCTGCTTCTGCGACTGCGCCAGCGACGCTGCAGAACTTTCGGCATCCGACCCCGTCGTGCTGATGCTCGTCCGTGAGGTCACGCTCGTAATCGGCACATTCACGCTGGCCTGCTCCGCGGAGGCCTTCGCGCTGGCCAGATTCGCCTCAGCCTGCTCCAGGGCTACCTGGTAGTCCGTCGGATCGATCTCCGCCAGAACATCTCCGGCCTTGACCTCCTGATTGTCCTCCACGTACACCTTGACCACCTGCCCGGTTATGCGCGAGCTTACCTGATACAGGTCGCCATCCACCTGCGCGTCGTCAGTGTCCTCGCTATACGTCGAGTGCCAATAAAACAGCCCAGATCCCAGCGCCAGGAGCACGATCACGGCGATAATAATCAGCTTCCGGCGCGGGTTCTTCTCCGGGGACTCTTCGATCACCGGCTTACTGTTCTTCTCGTACGTCTGCTCTGCCAAAGTTACTTTCCTCCCAGATAATCTTTGTAGTTGGTCTGCGTCGCGCCCAGGGCCCGCGCCAGCGAAAGCTTCGCGACGTTGTGCTGGTACAGCGCGCTGATGTATTGGTCGTTCGCCTGCTCGGTCTGGGACTGTGCCTGCGAGACCGCGAGATTGTCCGAAACACCCGCCTTAAACCTGTCCTGTGCCTCGCTTAAAGCCTCCTGCGCCAGCTCGACATTCGAGTGGGCAGCCTCCACCAGCTTCGCCGCAGACTGAATATCCAGAATGCTGTCGCGAACGTCCTGATTGACCTGCTGGACCTGGTCGGCGAGCCTGGCCCGGGCCTGCTCATACTGCGCAGTTGCTACCTGCTCTTGCCCCTTCGTCTTGGCGACCTGCAGAACGGGAACTGTAACCTGTCCCGTGGCTGAATAAGTCCCGTGTGAGTGTCCCGGCGTTGTTCCCAGATCGCCATAGTCTCCCGTAATACTCACAACCGGGAGCTGATAAGCCCACGCCGAAGTCTTCTCTGCGCTGGCCGACCTCACCTGCTCCGCTGCGGCCTGCAGGTCCTTCCGCGACTTCAGCGCCTGATCGAACGCCGTCTGCGGATCAACTTCATTGAACGCTGCATACGGCACAAGGTCCGTCAGCCGGAACTCCTGATCGAGCGGCAGACCAATCGCCCGCGCCAGCGCCAGCTTGTCCTTAGCCAGTTGGTTGTTCGACGAGATCAGGGCCTGTTCCTCGTTCTGGTAGTCCACCTGTGCCCGCAGCACGTCTAGCTTTGGACTGGTGCCCGCGTTGTGCGCATCGATCGCCTGATCCAGCGAAACCTTTGCGGTTGCCAGCTCCGCAGTTACTGCCTCGATACGTGCGTTGTCCGCGATGCACAACAGATAAGCATTCCCGACGGTCAGCACCACGAAATCCCGCGCATCCTGGGCGGTCAGCTTCGCGCTCTCGAAGTTATGTTTCGCCGCGATGTAGTTCTGCAGCGCGGAGACATTGAACAGGTTCTGCGTCAGATAAGCCCTGAAGTCCACTACCTGAAACGGCCCGATGATCGGGTTCAGCCCCGGAACCTTCAATCCAAACGCCGCAAGGTTCACCTGCTGCACATTGATGCTCGCCGCACCCGTTACCGTCGGCAGCAACGGCTGCAGCTCTTCAAGCCTCTGGCCGCCCGCATTCCTCTGGTTCGCCCCCTGCAGAATGATTCCAAGGTTATTCCGCAGCCCACGTTGAACCGCATCGTCGAGCGACAGGTCCATCATCGTCCCGGTCGACTTGCCCTCAACGATACTGCCCTTGAAGGTGTCCTGCGAAACCGTCGCGCCGTTCTGTCCAGACGCCGTATAGAGCTGCTGCTGCGCCTCTGCGATCGCCGAGCTGTTCTGCCCGGTGCTTGGACCGGTCGCCGTCGGACGCGGCTGGTTCCCCGAAGGCTGCGTCGTCGGAGTCTGCCCCAAAACAACCCGCAGGCCGAACCCCAGAACAGCGGCGATAACCCACGCTGCACGCGTTTGTTTCCAATCACTCATAGGTTCGAAGTTACCTGTTTTCATCTCGATTCTTTAGCGCACGATTCCCTTACTGCACGGAAATCTAGAACCCACACGCAAGATGTCTTTGCTAAACAGATGCACGGAAACGACCTAAGTCTTCAAAAAGTTTCGGATACACTGCTTCGAGACTAAAAGTCTACTCCCGAACGGGGTCATTCATGTTTCTCGGCATTGACGTAGGCACAGGCGGAACCCGCGCAGTTCTCATCGACCGCGAAGGCCGCGTTCTCGCCTCCGCATCCCGCGACCACGCCCCCATCCACTCAGCCCAAATCGGCTGGGCCGAGCAGGACCCCGACGACTGGTGGCGAGCTGCTCGCGAGGCCATCGACGCGGTCATGACCACCAGCGGCATCACAGGCAGCGAGATCCTCTCCGTCGGCCTCACCGGCCAGATGCACGGCTGCGTCATGCTCGACGCCTCAGGGCATGTCCTCCGACCCGCCCTCATCTGGTGCGACCAGCGCACCCAGCCCCAGTGCGACTGGCTCACCGAAAAAATCGGCTTCGACCGCCTCATCGAGCTCACCTGCAACCCGGCTCTTCCCAACTTCACCCTCACCAAGCTCCTCTGGGTCCGTGAGCGCCAGCCCGAGATCTTCGCACGTATCACCCACGTCCTTTGCCCAAAGGACTACATCCGGTACCGGCTCACCGGCGAGTTCGCCATGGACCTGCAGGAGGCCTCAGGGACCCTCCTGCTCGACGTCGCCCACCGCCGCTGGTCCGCCGAGATCGCCGAAGCCGCCGAAATCCCCATGTCCTGGCTCCCACGCCTCTTCGAGGGCCCCGAGATCTGTGCCCGCATCAGCCACACCGGCGCCGGAGCTACCGGCTTGGCCATCGGAACCCCCATAGCCGCAGGCGCAGGTGACCAAGGCGCCGGAGCCGTCGGTATGGGCATCCTCTCCCCTGGCTCCGTCTCGGCCACCATCGGCACCAGCGGAGTTGTCTTCGCCGCCACCGACTCCCCCGTCAAAGACCGCCTCGGCCGTCTTCACACCTTCTGCCACGCCGCCCCCAACCGTTGGCACGTCATGGGAGTCACCAACGGCGCCGGCCTCAGCTTCCGCTACTTCCGCGACACCTTCGCTTCCGACGCCAGCTACGGCGACCTCACAACCGAAGCTGCAAAAATCCCACCTGGTAGCGACGGCCTCCTCTGGGCACCCTATCTCTTCGGCGAACGCACCCCCCACCTCGACCCCGCCGCCCGCGCCGCCTTCGTCGGCATCACCGCCTCCCACACACGCGGACACTTCGTACGCGCCGTCCTCGAAGGCGTAGCCTTCAGCCTCCGCGACACCCTTACCCTCTTCTCTGAACTAGGTGTCCCCGTCCGAGCCATCCGTCTCGGCGGCGGTGGAGCCCGCGGTTCGCTTTGGCGTCAGATTCAAGCCGACGTCTACAATTACCCAGTCCAGCTCCTCGAAGCAGAAGAAGGCGGGGCCTTCGGCGCGGCCCTCCTCGCCGGAACCGGCGTCGATGCATGGCCCTCCGTCGAAGCCGCCTGCGAAGCCACCATCCGCGTCGCCCAGACCATCCCACCGCAACAGGCCGCCGCCATGGACGACGCCTACAACCACTACCGGAGAATCTACTCAGCCCTCAAACAGATCAGTCACGCCTGATCTCCTATGCCAAGCCACATCGTTACTCCGGCAACCGTCATCGCCGCCCTCCTCACTCTCATACCCTTCCTCTGGGCGATCTTCTTTCCCACCCACCTCACAAATCGCGCCCAGTCCCTACACATCGCAGCGCGACTCCTCTGTCCCGCCGTCCTCTGCACTCCCTACGCTTTAGTCGCGCTCTCCTTCCACATTCTCCACCTGCACTGGCTCGCCCTCTACGCCCTACTCCCGGTAGCCGTCGCAACTCTCCTCTGGAGGGCGAACCTTAGCGACCCCTACCAGAACGGCAACTGGCGCGATTATCTCGTCCTTCTCGTCCTCGGCCTGGCCGTAGACCTTCGCTGGCTCGAACCAGCATGGCCCGCCCACCTCGCCATCTTCAGCAAACTTCTCCTGCTCGACGCCGGACTCTACGGCTTCCTCGCCATTCGCCAGCTCAACGGAGCAGGCATCGACCTCCGTCTGCGCTGGCAAGACCTCCGAACCGGCCTGCGCGAGTTCGCCTTTTACGCGCCAATCGCCGTCGCCCTCGGCCTCTCGCTCGGATTTCTCCACCTTCACCCTGCCTGGCCAAAGCCGCTGCAGTTCGTCGCCGCACCGCTCTTCACGTTCTTCTTCATAGCCGTCCCCGAGGAGGTTTTCTTCCGCGGCTGGCTCCAGAACCTCCTCGAGCGCCGCCTCGGCCGCCACACCGCACTCCTCCTCACCGCAGTCATCTTTGGCTTCACGCACTTCAACAAGCGCGCTCTCCACTTCAACTGGCGCTATGTCCTCCTCGCCACTCTTGCCGGGATCTTCTACGGCCGCGCCTGGCGCAGCCAACGCCGTGTCGCAGCCTCCGCCATCACCCATACCGCCGTAGACGCCGTATGGTCACTCTGGCTGCGATAGCTGCCTGTCGTAGAAACGATGGTGTGCGTGATACGTCACATACCCCAGCCCAACCCGCATATTGTGGACCGAGGCTGCCGGGACCGTAATCGCCACGCAGATCCCCAGTAGAATATGCGCCACTGCCAGCGTGTAAAGATTCCTGTACCGCAGAAACAGCACACAGGCTCCCAACCCCCAGGCCAGCGTCAGCGGCGTCAGGATCGGATTCGGCAGATGCGCGAGCGCAAACATCCCCGCAGCCACAACCACTGCAACTGCTCTCCTCGGCAACAGACGCAGCAGCCGCAGAAGAACAAAATCCTGCAGTAGAAACTGCTGAAAAAACGCCCAGACCCCATACCCCAAAAACGCTCCAAAGAACCTCGCAGCGCTGGGCGGATGATGCAGCGTCCCCATCCTTCCCGCAACGACAACCGCAATCGCAACCCCGACCGCCGCCCCCCCTACTACCCACAACGACCGCCAAAATCCCGAGACTCGAACCCCCATCTCCCGCCAGCCATGGAACGACCGCCACATCACCGCGACGATCCACACAACCGCAGCCACGTACAAATAACGCCGCCACGGCCGCGGAGTCCACAGCACCATCAGGATCAGCCCGTAGCCAACACATAGCTCCAGCAGATCCCGTCCCCGCCGCACCTCATGCGACTGGTCCATCTCCGCAGCGATCGGTCCGGCGCTCTCTACTCGCATCCAGACACCCCACAGATTTCCTGCCGAGCATGATACCGCCACTCCTTCACTCCTCCCACTCAAACTTCCACATGGCACAATGGCAGAAGTTTGGCACCACCTGAGGAGAGTTTCATGGCACCGATCAACACCGCCGTCATCGGCTTCGGCCTCGCAGGACGCGTCTTCCATACCCCCTTCATCAGCGCAGTCCCCGGCCTCCACCTTGAGGCCATCGTCCAGCGCCACGGCGACGCAGCATCCAAGGCCTACCCCAGCGTCCGCATCCTCCGCTCCGTCGAAGAGGCCCTCGCCGACCCCGCCCTCCAACTCATCGTCGTCGCAACCCCCAACGAGACCCACTATCCCCTGGCTAAACAGGCCCTCCTCGCCGGCAAGCACGTCGTCGTCGACAAGCCCTTCGCTGCCACCAGCGCCGAGGCCCGGGAGATCGCCGGCATCGCGCAGCAGCGCAAGCTCGTCCTCGCCCCCTTCCACAACCGCCGCTGGGACGGCGACTTCCTCACCCTCCGCAAGGTCATCGCCGGCGGCCAGCTAGGCCGCCTCATCACCTTCGAGTCGCACTTTGACCGCTTCCGCCCATTGCCCCGTGAGGCCACCTGGAAAGAGTCGGCCAACGAAGCCAACGGCATGCTCTTCGACCTCGGCCCCCACCTCGTCGATCAGACCCTCGTCCTCTTCGGCGCGCCCGAGGCCATCACCGCCACTGTCCGCCGCGATCGCGACACCACCGACATCGAGGACGCCTTCGACATCACCCTCCACTATCCCCGCCTGCTCGCCCACTGCCGCGCGGCGATGCTCGCCGCCAAACCCGCTCCGCGCTTCCTGCTCCACGGCACTCACGGCAGCTTTCGCAAGTACGGAGTAGACCCCCAGGAACCGGCTCTCGTCGCCGGTGCCACCGTCCCGCCCGTAGGCGACAAGCGCTCCTGGCTGCCCGAGCCTTCCTCTGAGTGGGGCACCACAGCCATTGCTCCCAACCTCGCCGACCCCGGCATCCTCGTCCGCACGCAGGTCCCCACCGAGAACGGTGACTACCGCCTCTACTACGCCAACGTCCGCGACGCCATCAACGGCATCGCTCCCCTGGTTGTCACTCCCGACGACGGCTACCGCGTGATCCGTATCCTCGAACTGGCGCGCGAGAGCAGCCGCGAACGCCGCACCCTGCCCGTTACCTTCTGACGTCCCTCTAAAGTGAGACTCCGGCATTCGCACAAAATGCCGGAGTCAAATCGCCGCCGCCAGGTCTTAGTTCTTCTGCCCGTAGGTTGCTTTCGCGCCGTGCTTGCGGAAGTAGTGCCTATCAAGCAATCCCTGCGAGACTCCAGCACAATCGGCCTGCAGCGTCAGCGTGCGATAAGCCATCCGCGCCACCGCCTCCAGTACCACAGCGTTATGCGCCGCATCATGCGCGGTTCTGCCCCAGCAGAAAGGCGCATGGCCCGCCACCAGCACCGCCGGAACCGCCAGCGGATCAATCCCCTGCTCCTTGAAGTGCTTCACGATCGCCAGCCCGGTCTCGTGGACATATCGTCCGCCGATGGCATCATCGGTCAACGGAGCCGTCACCGGAACCGGCCCATGAAAATAATCTGCATGTGTTGTCCCCAGTGCGGGAATCTCCATTCCCGCCTGCGCAAAGCTCGTCGCATACTCCGAGTGCGTATGCACTACCGCCCCTATCTCCGGAAACTCCCGGTAGAGCAGCGTATGCGTATCCAGATCCGAAGACGGCCGAAGCTCCCCTTCGACAATCTTCCCGTTCAAGTCCGTCACCACCATGTGCTCCGGCCGCAGTTCGTCATAGTCGACTCCAGAGGGCTTGATCACCAACAGCCCGCTCTCGCGGTCCACCCCGCTGGCATTCCCGAACGTGTAAAGCACCAGTCCCCGCTTCACCAACTCCAGGTTGGCCTCTAAAACCTCTGCACGCAACTCTTTCAACAACATCGACTCCCCCATTCCGTTCCAGCATATCCGAATCGCTACTTTGACCTGACAAAACGTCCTCAGCCTTACGCTTGATACAGTAGACAACGATGGAAACAGCATCAGAAAAGCAGCCTCAATCCCTCCCCAAGGGCTTCCAGTGGGGAGCTGTAAAAGCCGGTATTAAAGCCAGCGGAAACCTCGACCTCGCCATCGCAGTCGCTCCCGGGTCAGCAACTGCTGCCGCAATGTTCACCAGGAATCAGGTCGTAGCCGCGCCAGTCACCGTAGGCCGACGCCACATCGCCTCGACCGGAGGTCGCGTCAAGGTCGTTCTGGTCAACGCCGGCAACGCCAACTGCGCCACCGGCCAGCCCGGAATCGACGCCTGCCTCCAGACCTGCGTCGCCGCCGCCGAAACCTTTCACTGCATCTTCGACGAGGTCTTTCCGTCCTCCACCGGCATCATCGGTGTACCCTTTCCCGCCGAAAAGATCGTCGACGCCCTGCCCGAAATCTCCAAGACTCTGGGCGACACTCCCGACCACGCCAACCTCTTCTCCCGGGCAATCCTAACCACCGACACCCGCATGAAGACCGCCCGCGCAGTCGTCCAGATCGACGGCTCCGAGATCACCCTCTTCGGCGCGGCCAAAGGCGCCGGCATGATCCATCCGCAACTCGGCCCGCCCCATGCTACCATGCTCGTCTACCTGTTCACCGACGCCGTCGCCACGAGTGAACAGCTCCAGTCCGTGCTGTCTCCTGCGGTAGAGCGGAGTTTCAACTCCATCTCCATCGACGGCGACACATCCACCAACGACACCGTCCTACTCCTCGCAAGCGGAGCCAGTGGAATCAAACTCAACGAGCGTTCTCAGGAAGCCTTCACCAACGCCCTTAACCTCGTCTGCAAGTCCCTGGCGCATCAGATCGTCGACGACGGCGAGGGAGTCGGCCACGTCGTCACGCTGCACATCACCGGCGCTCGCACGCCTGCAGAAGCCAAACAGATCGCCAAATCCATTGCACACTCACCCCTCTGCAAAACCGCCTGGTCCAGCGCCGATCCCAACTGGGGACGCCTTCTTGCCGCCGCAGGCTATAGCGGCGTCGAGTTCGACCCCGGCAAACTCACCGTCCACATCGGCCCACAGCCTGTCTTCGAGTTCGGAGTGCGTTCTCCGCTCTTTAACGAGGCGACCGCCCACGCCATCATGAAACAGCGCGAATACACCATCACCCTGAACCTCGGCCAGGGCGACGCCGAGTGTCAGTTCGTCACCTGTGACCTCACCGAAGAGTACGTCCGCATCAACGCTGACTACTCCACCTGAGCCGCTCCACGCCCCCGCCACCTAGCGGTTATCGCCCGGAAGTGGCGATTATCCCACCGGGGAATTATCTTTAAGAGTACGGGCCTCGCGAATGAGGTCATAAGGATTGTTTATGACGATGAAGCTTGACACTCCCGCACGGATCGATTTTTACGCCGAAGTATCCGAATGGATCGAGGCCTTTGATGAAGTCGTCGCGAGCGACTGGGAGCAGGGAGCCGAACTCCTCGAAGCGCTCCGCAAGCGGGCCCGCGAGGCAGGCGTTCCGGTCGGCAGCGAACTGAACACGCCCTACCACAACACGATCCCGAAGCACGACGAAGTCCCCTATCCCGGCGACCGCACTCTCGAGCGCAAAATCGAAGCCCTGCTTCGTTGGAACGCGATGGCGATGGTTCACGGCCAGAACAAGAAGGATGCAGGTATCGGCGGCCACATCGCAACCTACTCCTCTCTGGCGACGCTTCTCGAAGTCGGCTTCAATCACTTCTTTCATGCCAGGTACGGCGACCAGCCCGGCGACTTCATCTACTTCCAGGGACACGCCTCCCCTGGCGTCTACGCCCGTGCATATCTCGAAGGCCGCTTCGACGACAAGCGCCTTAAGAACTTCCGCCACGAGTTGCGCGGCGAGCCCGCCCTGAGCAGCTATCCTCACCCGTGGCTCATGCCGGACTTCTGGAGCTTCCCGACGGTATCGATGGGTATCGGCCCGCTGAACGCCATCTATCAGGCGCGGTTCATGCGCTACCTCGAAAACCGCGGCCTCATCGAAAAGACCGATCGCAAGATCTGGGCCTTCGTCGGCGACGGTGAGACGGACGAGGTCGACACCCTCGGAGCCATCTCGCTTGGCTCCCGCGAGAACCTCGACAACCTGATCTTCGTCGTCAACTGCAACCTGCAGCGCCTTGACGGCCCCGTTCGCGGCAACAAGCGCATCATCGACGAGCTCGAAGGCATGTTCCGCGGCGCCGGATGGAACGTCATCAAGGTTATCTGGGGTGCAGACTGGGACGAGCTCTTTGAGCGCGACCACAAGGGACTCATCCTCAAGCGAATGGAAGAGTGCGTTGATGGAGACTTCCAGGCCTTCAAGGCCAAGGGAGGCGCATACCTTCGCAAGGAGTTCTTCGGCAAGTACCCGGAGTTGCTCGAACTCGTCGCCGATAAGACCGACGAACAGCTCGCCCGTCTGCATCGTGGCGGACATGACCCGGCAAAGATCTACAACGCCTACAAGCGCGCCCTCGAGCACAAGGGCGGTCCCACGGTCATCCTCGCCAAGACCGTCAAAGGCTACGGCCTCGGATCGACCGAGGCCCGCAACGCCTCCCACCAGGAAAAGAAGCTCACCGACGAAGCCCTGACCGCCTTCATCTCAAGGTTCGAGATCCCGATCCCGGAGAGCGCAGCAAAAGACGGCGCATTCTACCGCCCGGACGAATCCGCCCCTGAGATCAAGTACCTGCACGAGCGTCGCCAGCAGCTCGGAGGCTACCTGCCCAAGCGCGAAGTTCCGAAGCTGGACTTCAAGACCCCCGAGCTCTCCACCCTCGGCGAATGGACAGGCGGCTCGAACAACCGCGCCGTCTCCACCACCATGGGCTTCGTCAGCCTGCTTCGGCATCTGCTGAAAGACCCGGCCATCGGAAAGCTGATCGTCCCCATCGTCCCCGACGAAGGCCGCACCTTCGGCCTCGAGTCTGCGATCCGCCAGGTCGGAATCTACGCTCCCGAGGGGCAGAAGTATCGCCCGCACGACGCGGACATGCTCCTCTACTACCGCGAGAACCGCGACGGTCAGATCCTTGAAGAAGGCATCACCGAAGCTGGATCCATGGCCTCGTTCACTGCTGCCGGCACCGCGTACTCCAACTACAGGGTGCCGCTGGTTCCCTTCTACATGTACTACTCCATGTTCGGCTTCCAGCGCATCGGAGATATGGCATGGGCCTTCGCCGACTCTCGTGGCAAGGGCTTCCTCATGGGAGGCACCGCCGGCCGCACCACCATGCTCGGCGAGGGTCTCCAGCACCAGGACGGTCACAGCATCGTGCTCGCCAGCACCGTGCCCACTTGCCTCACCTACGATCCCGCCTACGTCTACGAACTCGCGGTCATCGTGCAGGACGGCCTCCGTCGCATGTACGAGAACGCCGAGGACGTCTTCTACTACATCACCATGTACAACGAGGACTACGCCATGCCGCCGATGCCCGAAGGCGTCACCGAAGGCATTCTTCGCGGCATATACAAGCTGAAGCCGGCTCCCAATGGTGAGGCCGTCGCGCAACTCTTCGGCAGCGGACCCATCCTGAACGAGGTGCTCCGCGCGCAGGAGATTCTCGCGACCAAGTACAACGTCCAGGCCGATGTATGGAGCGTCACCAGCTACAACGAGCTTCGCCGCGACGCTCTCGCGGTCGAGCGCTGGAACCGCCTCCATCCCGCCGAGCCTGAGCGAAAGAGCTACTTCGCGAAGTCGCTCGAGAAGGCAAGCGGTCCCATCATCGCCGCAAGCGACTACATGAAGGTCGTCCCCGACCAGCTCTCGCCGTGGCTGCCTTCGCGTCTTGTCACCCTCGGTACCGACGGCTTCGGACGCAGCGACAACCGCGAGCATCTGCGCCGCCACTTCGAGGTCAGCGCAGAGGCCATCGTCGGTGCGACGCTCTCAAAACTCTCCCGGGACGGCAAGATCAAGCCCAAGGCGGCACAGAAGGCTCTCGCCGAGCTTGGGCTTGATGTCGAAGCAGTCGACCCGGCACGCGCCTGATCGACTACGCAATTTGCATCTCTGACCGAGAGGGTTCCCACTGGAACCCTCTCCTCATATCTCACCGCATCTCAGTCAAGGACAAGATCAAGATGACCCCAGTAAGTAAAGGGACTGGTGTGAGCAAGTCCGAACCCGACGAAAACCCTCTGATCCCGAATCAGAAACTGCGCCGGATCTACACAGCGATGCTTGAGGCCCGCCAGCTCGACGGCCACATCGCCAAGCTGCAGCGGAAGCTCAAGCCATCCCAGCGGTTCGACTCCACCTTCGGCCAGGAGGCCTGCCGCGTCAGCACCGGACTCGAGCTTCGTGCCAGCGACCTCATCAGCGAGGCGAAGCCAGGCCCGGTCACTGATCTCATCCTTGGTGCCAAAGTCAGCTCTCTCCTCAAGACATTCGCTCGAAAGCGCACAGGCGCCAGACGCTCCACCTCCTCCACCACGCAGCCGGAGGACAGAGCCCAGCAACTCCCAGCCATCGAAGATCCCGAAGAGCGCCTGCGAGTCGTCATAGGTGCCGCTCTCGTTTTGAAGACGCATAAACGTGGCAGCGTCGTCCTCGCCTACGTCCGCCGTCGCGAGTTAGGCAGCAGCACATGGAAGAAGATCCTCACCCTCGCCGCAAAGCTTGAGTTGCCCATGATCTTCGTCGTTCTGCCCGGTTCGCTCGACAAGAAAAGCTCAGCGCAGATGCTGCTGAGCGCCAAGGCAAGCGCATGCGGCGTCCCCGGCATTCCGGTGGACTCCACCGATGCCGTCGCCTTGTATCGTGTCGCACAAGAGGCGCTCGGCAGAACACGCGGAGGCGACGGTCCCGTTCTCATTGAGTGCCTGCCTTATCGTCTCCACGGACAGACAACCGCGCACCACGATCCGCTCATCCAGATAAGTAAGTATCTTCTCGATCGAAGGGTCTGCGATCAGGCCTGGCTCGACAAGGTAGGCAAAGCACTTCAGAAGCAACTGAAGTAAGCGAAGCGTCATTCCCTCTTTGAGGAACCAGCTTCAATACGCCTCTCCAGCGACGGCACTACCAGCCCGAGGCTACACTGGAACAGGCGCAAACTGAATTTTGAGGGACGAGTGCGGACCAGAGCGATTATTTTTCATGCAGCCTGGATAGCGTGTACGGTTTCGGGCCTGGCACAAACAACATCCACGCAGCAGCCTGCTCCCTCCGAGCCGACTCCCTCCGCGATCCCCTCAGCGACACAACCAGCTCGCCCACCCTACAATCCCGACCGCCAGAAAACCCCAACCACTCCTCCCGACCAGACAACCCAGCCTCAGGCCCCACCTCAGGCTCCCGCCACACGCGCGCCGACGCCTGCCCCCAGCGTCCCTTCGCTCGAGGCCTACGCTCCAGTCGAACCAAGCGTCGAGACCGACAGCCTCGGCTCTGCCTATATCAACGTCGACAGCTGGGTGTACCCGGCCATGACGCGTCTCTACTCCATGGGCTTTCTCGATACAGCATTTCTCGGCATGCGTCCGTGGACACGACGAAGCGCCCTTCACATGCTTCTCGCCTCCAAAGAGGACATCCTGAACAGCAGCAATGAAGAGGCCCAGGACATCCTCGCAAAGCTGTTTGACGAACTCAGCGCCGAGGTCCCCGGAGGCACCATCTCGCGCGGCGCAGTCTACGGCATACACTCCGCCTACACACGATTCATGGGCATCGGCGGCCCCATCCTCCGCGACAGCTTCCATCTCGGCCAGACCATCAGCAATGACTATGGCCGGCCCTACGAAACCGGATTCAACAATATCACCGGCTTCTCCACCCTGAATGAAGCAGGCCGTTTCTCCCTCTTCATTCGAGGCGAGTATCAGCACGCTCCCAGTGGCACGGGATACTCAAACGCTCTTGCCACCACCTTGTCCGCCAAGGATGAAATTGAATACGTGCCGCCGAACGCCCCGCAGTCCACAATCCCGGCTGGCCAACTTGCTTCCCAGAACCAGTTCCGTCTCGTCGAAGCCACGCTCTCATTCCATCTCCTCGGTCATGAGATCTCCGGAGGCAAGAGCGACGCGTGGCTTGGTCCCGCCGCAGGCAGCGCAATGGCCTGGTCGAACAACGCGGAAAATATCTACTCATTCCGCATCAACCGGGTTGAGCCCCTGCGCGTTCCTCTCGTCTCGAAAGTCCTCGGTCCGTTGCGTTATGACTTCTTCTACGGCAGCTTGAAGGAGCACTCCTATCCGAACAGCCCCTACGTTCACTCGGAGATGTTTTCCTTCCGCCCCACCGTGAACTTCGAGTTCGGCTTTCAGCGCACGATCATCTTCGGCGGAGCCGGACACGCCCCCGTGACCCTTCACACCTTCCTCAAGGGCTTCTTCAGCGTCAACGACACTACGCCCGACGTAAAGGTATCTCGTGAGGATCCGGGCGCACGCTTCAGCGACTTCAACTTCTCCTACAGGCTTCCCTTCGTTCGCCGCTACATGACGCTCTATGCCGATTCCATCACGCACGACGACGTCACTCCCATCAGCGCTCCCCGCCGTGCCTCCTACCGAACCGGCGTCTATCTCTCCCAGTTTCCCGGGTCGCTTAATAAGCTCGATTTCAGGGTCGAGGCCGTCGTCACCGATCCCGGAACGCGTCGAAGCAACTCTGGCTCCTTCAATTACTGGGAGGTCATCCAGCGTCAGGGCTACACCAACAAGGGCATCATAATGGGCGACTGGATCGGACGCGAAGCCAAGGGAGGTCAGGCTTGGCTCACCTGGCACCTCTCGGGCAACGAGTGGCTCCAGCTCGAGTACCTGCATAAGAAGACCGCTAAAGACTTCGTCCCCGATGGCACCACACAGAACCAGTTCACCGTGAGCCTCGTGAAACGCCTCGGAAGAGACGTCGAACTCAACACCTGGCTCCAGTACGAAGGCTGGAAGGCCCCGGCCTATAAGACCGGCCTCCAGAAGAACGTCGTCGGCGCGGTTCAGATTACCTGGTATCCAAAGCTGAAAACCTTCCCCGAAAGGCCGTAGGTGGATTCGAGAAAAGCAGAGAGATAAGGCCAGGCACCAGGCCCGGCCTCATCTCTTTCAATATCATGCCCTGACTAACGCTTCAGAGCGAGGTCTGAACCGCGTTGGTCACCTTCGTATCGCTGAGCCGCAGCGCCAGCGCCTTGGCTGAGCCACCGCCGCGCAGAAACTCCGTCAGTGCAAGCTCCGTAACCTCATAGCCCAGCCCTCTAAGGCGTTCCGTCAGGCCGTTGCCGGCCCCGCTCATCAGGATGCTGCGGCCTACGTTGATCACGTTGCAGGCAAAGTGCGTCGCCTCAGCCTCGGTCACAGCAATCCGCTTATCGGGACCGTACGCAGCCTCGATCTTCTGCAGCGAAGGTGCATCAAAGGCCGCCGGGAAGTAGAGCAGATGGCCGCCGCTCAGGAGAGCGAAACAGGTGTCCAGGTGGTAGAAGCGGGGATCGATCAGGTGGAGCGAAGTCACCGGCGTATGCCAGGCGTCAGCAACGTGACGATGGCTCTGGCGGCACGTGCGAAGGCCGTGCGCAGCCCAGAGATGATCGCCCGTCGCGTCAAACAAAGCGTCTCCCTCGCCCTCAAAAGCGGTCTCACGAGGTGTCTCCCACACCAGAAAGCCCGCCTGCTCAAACCAGCGGCGCAGAGGAGCCTCCTCGGTCTGGCGCTGCGGGTGAGCGAAGCTGGAGAGCGCCGCGATCCCATACTGAACCAGCGCACCATGGCCAACAAACACCATGTCGGGCGATCCCGGACGGCCGTGAATCAGCCGGATGTCGGCAACACGCTGCAAGTGCCGGTAGAGGTTCTTCCATTGCGCAAAGGCCTCGTCACGCGAGGGCCGATGCAGGTTTCCGGCCATCCATGGATTGATCACATAGTCGACGTCATACCACTCTGGCGGACACATCAAGTAGGTTGGTCGATCGAAGTGAGGGAGGGAAGAAGGGCTCGCGGGCGAAGATGTTGCTACGGGGGAGATGCTTGTCATAAAAACCAGGGTTCCTACTTTCCGCTGTAGAGTCTGCCCTTCCGAAAGGACGATCGTCAAGCGGTGTAACAACCATTTCTTGTACAACTTTGGTTCCGGAGTCCAGCACTCCGGACGGATTGGTGCTTGCCCCTTCTGAAGGCGCAAGACTCAAGCCAAACCACGCGAAGAAGGCCCTTGAGAGGGCCTTCTTCGCGTGGCTATAACTGCTTTGGCTCGCGTTAGTTAGCGACTTAGAGCTTCTCGAAGAACTCGCATGCCGAGCAGGAGATGTACACTCCGCCCGGGGTTCCGCGCTCGCGATCCTTGACGCGTTTCACGATACGGGTGGGCTTGGAGCACTTCGGACAATCGGTGCTCTTGTTGGTATCCATGACCTTCTTACGGTCGCCGGTCTTGGCAATCTTCGCCATTGTGTTTCTCCCTGAAACAGATGTTGTTACGAATATCTGACCCGCGCGCTGGATGAGGTGCCCGCCAGCCCTGGGGGCAGGAGGTCAGGTCATCCGGAACTTCTCGTGTTTGATCGTGCGGGACAGACCGCGACGGAGATCGGAGGAGAAGAACTGCGGTTGTGGCTCCCTACGATTTTACACGAATGAGAGGCTTAGCGGAGGTTCGTAGGGTATGGAGCCGGTCCCGGCAGCCTGCCGCTTGTGATTGAGGGCCGACCAGCCTTGGGGCCATCAGCGGACGGCGACGACGGGTCGCTCGAAGTCCCGACGGATGGATCGGACGAGGAGCCGGGGGGCGGCGGAACCGGACGATTGTCCTTTGGATACTGCACATTACCCTGACTGTTCGCCGGAGCGGCCTCTCCCGGCAGTCGGAGCGACGGAGCCGCCGCAGTTCCCTGGCCGTCGGGCTTCTTGTCTCCCATCGCGATCTCGCGCGTATCCGCCGGATCGCGGGAGCCTCCCATCTCGTCCTTGTCATGAATCTCTACCGGCTTGCCGAGGACTGCGATCTCCACAACGGTCACGCGATCGCCCACAAAGCGAACGAAGCGAACCGTCTGCGGAACGTGGCCATAGATCCACTCTTCATACCGCGCACCGTTCGGGTCGCCGCTTTGCTGCTCGCGCAGCTTGCTGTCCGGAGCGCCAAGCGCGGCCAGAACCATACGGTGGTTCATCCCGACGAGCACCTCATGTGCAGAAATTGCGTCTCGCAGCTTCGACGGAAGCGTATCGGCATAGGCCTGTTCGCTCGACTTCACGCCAAAGTCGATCACAGGTACAAGCAGCGCCTTAACCTCAGGAGCAGAGATCTCTGGGACGAAGCCTGCGAAGACGAGGGTGACCCGCGCTCCAGTCGGCTGTTCCGCCGGGGCTGCGACCACAGGATTGTCGTTCAGTTGAATGTGGCTCAGAAAACGGTGCTTCGCATACGGGCCACCATTCAGATCAAGAATGATGCGGTCGCCCTTGATCTCCATCGCCGTAATGACGACCCGGTCCCCGGGTGCCGCGGCCTCGCCCTTCTGGTACACCATCCTGCGGTACTCTTCCGGGTTGGGTGAGAGCGTCCCGTTCGCATGCAGCGTAACGCCGGAACCTCGGGGCAAGGAGCGGTGCGCGAAGCCCTGCTCCGCCTCAAGATTGCGTACCAACTCACGCCTGCCGCGCTCAGTCATCCGGTCAGTTGGCAGAGAAAGATTGGTAGGGGTGAAGTCGGTGGAGATATCCGCAGTTGCCGTCTTCTCTCCGACGACAAAGACCTGAGCCTGAAGAGGAACTGAGACGAGACCGATACATCCGGCGATGAGAGCCCATCTGTACGTGCGCGTTCTCATGGAAGCACCTCAGACACACACAAGCTTGCGCCTTCTCTTCTTGTTTGACAAGAGAACCGGTCATCTGGTTTGCAACAGAATGACGGGTACAGACAATATTTTTTCAAACGGACGCCAACAAGCCCGGAAACCAGGTCCCGCAAACCCGATTCAGCCCTTCGGCTCGTCTCCGGCAGAACGTCCCTGGGGAGTGGAAGGCAGAATCTGTACGAGAGATGCTGCCTGCGACTGTTGCTCCATCGCGGAATGGGCAGGCGGCGGGGCTACATCCATCGGATAGCCTCCTGCAACAATGGGCGCGTGGGTGTAATGCCAGGCGAAGTCGCGCGTAACCCGCACCAGAACAACAATCGCCGCCGCAAGCGCAACAAGACTGAAAAAGCCTGCCTCCGGCCCGAAGTCGCCGCCGGCAAACCACGTCCGGCCAAAGGCGCTCGACTGAATGACCGTCGAGGTATCCACCGAGCCCGCAACGGGGAGGCCAAAGAGGATGCCAAGACTCGCATTCCAGGCAAAGTGCAGCCCCCACGGCAGCCAGAGGCCATGCGTACGCAGCCAGCCAACCGCCAGCAACACCCCCGCCAGAAATGTAAAGAGGAACGCCCCCGTGGAGCCACCGCCGCCGATCACGTGAACCAGGCTGTACAGCGCAGCCATCACTACGGTCGCGCTCGTCGGGCCGATTGCCTGAATCAGGCACCGGAACGGATACCCACGAAATACCACCTCTTCCGCAAGCGTCGCCGCGGCAACAGTTGCCAGATTCACGAAGATCAGCCCGAAGGCGCGCGGCTCAGTCCAGAACCCTGTCGAGAGCGCCCCGGTAACGGCAAGCGGCAGAACCGCCAGAACAGCCGCTCCCCAACCAATCGCCGCGCCCAGCAGCCACTCCCGCGATGCCGTAGCTCGCCTCGGCAGCCCCAGAAGCTCACGCAACGAGACAGGACGGCGTGAGATGTTCGCCAGCAGCGAGAACCCGATCGCCAATAGAAACAGCAGAAACAACGCGCCGAACAACGGCCGTGCGGAGTCGACATTGAACCGGTTCGTCAGTCCTCTCGCGGACCTTCCCGCCAGCAACAGCGCCGACAGATACCAGGCCATGGCTGTCCCGGCCAGCGCAATCGGCAGCATTCGCGAGGTGCGGTCGGTACGGGTCGAGTCGAACGCGGACAACGTGTTGGCTCCGAGGCGGTGCAGGCTGCTAGGCCGTGGTGTAGAACTGCGCGATATTGCGGAACTTGCGATACCGCTCTTCAAGCAAACGATCGATAGGCTGCGCAAGCAGCTCGCCAAGGTGATACTGCAGCTTCTCGTCGAGCATCGCCACTGCCGCGGCAGGATCGTTCTGCGAGCCGCCTTCCGGCTCCGGCAGAACGTCGTCCACGCATCCCAGCGCGCGGACATCTCCGGCTGTGTACTTGAGCGCGGCGGCCGCCTGCTGCTTTTTGCCGGCGTCCTTCCACATGATGGACGCGCAGCCCTCAGGCGAGATCACCGAGTAGATCGCATTCTCCTGCATCAGCACCCGGTCTGTGACGGCAAGCGCCAGGGCTCCGCCCGAACCGCCTTCGCCCGTGATCGTGGCAATCGTCGGCACGCGCAGGCGCGACATCTCGAGCAGGTTGCGGGCGATCGCCTCGCCCTGACCCCGCTCCTCAGCACCAATCCCCGGATACGCTCCGGCAAGGTCGATAAACGTAAAGACCGGTCTGTTGAACTTCTCCGCGATTTTCATCGCACGAAGCGCCTTGCGGTAGCCCTCTGGATCGGGCGAGCCAAACTTCCTCGCCACGCGGTCCTTGAGCGTCCGTCCCTTGAGGTTGCCGATCGCCATCACTGGCTCGCCATGAAACCAGGCCATCCCGCATGACATGGCCGCGTCGTCGCCGAAGGCGCGGTCGCCGTGAATCTCGCTGAAGTCCGTAAACAGGGCCTGGATATAGTCCATGGGATAGGGGCGCTGCGGGTGCCGGGCTAACTCGGTCTTGCGCCATGCCTCGGGCACGCTCTCGGCCGGAGGATGCATGTGCGCCAGTCTGCCTGCTTCGTGTTCTGCCATCTGCCTCATTGTATCGGAGAGCATCAGGCGAAAGCATCCGCAGAGAGCACCTCGTAAGGCCTTTATCTGCCGCGACGCATAACAGAGAGCTTGCGCCGGTGTTATAGTTCCTCGTTCCAAACTCCGGGAAGAGGGCCTTCGTCTAATGGCGCATCTCTCCCGAAACGAGGGGAGCCCTCATGGCAACACTTGCACTTGATCCTCGTCTCAGTACAGTCACCGCATCGTTCGTAAACGGCAAACACAGCATGCTCATCGACGGGCAGTTCGTCTCCGCCGCCAGCGGAAAGACCTTCCCTGTCTATAACCCAGCCGACGGCGAAGTCATCTGCGAAGTCCCCGAAGCCGAAGCCGCCGACGCTGATCGCGCCGTACGCGCCGCCCGTAAGGCCTTCGACAGCGGCCCCTGGTCAAAAATGACTCCTTCCGAGCGCAGCCGCATGATCTGGAAGCTGGCCGACCTGTTCGAGCAGCACGCAGAAGAGTTCGCCGAGCTGGAATCACTTGACAACGGCAAGCCTGTCTCCGTCGCCCGCGTGGCCGACGTCCCGCTGGCAGTCGACCTCTTCCGCTACATGGGCGGCTGGTCGACGAAGCTGCTGGGCAACACCATTCCCCTCTCCGCGGGCCTCAACTTTCACGCCTACACCATGCGCGAGCCGATCGGCGTCGTCGCGCAAATCATCCCCTGGAACTTCCCACTGCTGATGGCCGCCTGGAAGCTTGGCCCCGCGCTGGCCACCGGTTGCACAGTCGTGCTGAAGCTCGCCGAACAGACGCCGCTCTCCGGACTCCGTCTCGCCGAACTGATTCAGGAGGCGGGCTTCCCCGCCGGAGTAGTCAATATCCTCACCGGCTTTGGCGAAGGCGCAGGTGCTCCTCTCGCGCAGCACGACCTCGTCGACAAGGTCGCCTTCACCGGATCGACCGAGGTGGGCAAGCTGATAGCCAAGGCCGCGACCGGCAACCTCAAGAAAGTCACCCTCGAGCTCGGCGGCAAATCGCCCGCCATCATCTTCCCCGATGCAGACATGGACGTTGCCATCGCCGGCGCGGCCTCTGCGGTCTTTTTCAACCAGGGCCAGTGCTGTTGCGCAGGCTCGCGTCTGCTGGCGCACGACAGCGTCTTCGACCAGGTTGTCGAGGGCGTCTCGAACATCGCAGGCAGGATCAGGATGGGACCGGGACTCGATCCCGCGACCGAACTGGGGCCACTCGTCAGCCAGGAGCAGTTCGAGCGCGTCACCGGCTATATCGACTCCGGTACAAAGCAGGGCGCGAAGATTGCAGCGGGCGGAAAGCGGCACACCGACCGCGGCTACTTTGTACAGCCCACCGTCATCAAGGACGTCAAGCCGGACATGAAGGTCGTCGAAGAAGAGATCTTCGGGCCGGTCGTGACGGCGCAGAGCTTCTCGACCGATGCCGACCTCGAGCGGCTGGCGGCGCAGGCCAACGACACAATCTACGGGCTCGCGGCGAGCGTCTGGACGCGCGACATCTCAACCGCACACAAGATGGCGCGCAAGATCCGCGCAGGCACCGTATGGGTCAACTGCCACAACGTCTTCGACGCCGCACTTCCCTTCGGCGGATACAAGCAGTCCGGCTGGGGGCGCGAGATGGGAGCCGAGGTCCTCAACAACTACACCGAACTGAAGGCTGTCACGATCAAGCTGTAGTTAGTGGGCAGAACACGCAAGGGGGAGCCAAGCGGCTCCCCTTTTATGGTCAATCAATGATCCGCACGCCGCCTCGACCCACCAGCTCTTCCACTCGATCAATAAAGAGCCGGTCCGCTGCGACTGCCACATTCTGCGGCTCCAGCACAGCACAGAACTCTCCCGGCTCCTCCAGATCCAGCAGCAGCTTGCCCTTGCCAGGAGCACCAACAAGAATCGCGTGCAGCTTCTCCAGCAGAGCAGTATCCGGACTGTGCAGCGGAACCTTGATCCGCAGCGCCTCCGGAAGCTTGATCTTCACATCCTCCAGTGCCTGAATGCTCGAGATCGCGAGCTTCGGCGCCGAGTCCTCTTCTCCGCGCAGCACGCCCTTCACCAGCACCGGCACATCGATCTTCAGCTTCTCAGCCAGCTTCTCGTAAGACTGGGGAAAGGCGATCAACTCGATCTTCCCCGTCGTGTCCTCAAGCGCAGCCTGAGCATACAGCTCGCCTGACCGCTTGGACTTTGCCACCTTCAGCCCCGTGATCACGCCGGCAATCGCGATCTCATTCTGCTGCGTCTCATCCCGGCCACGCCGGAAGACCTGCGGCTCAGGCTTCATCTCAATCGCGGTCGCCGTATCGACAACCTTGATGTTGCGCAGCTTCTCCTTGTACTTGTCGAGCGGATGGCCCGAGACAAAGAATCCCAGGACCTCCTTCTCGTTCTGCAGCCGCGTGTGCTCGTCCCATTCAGCAACACTCGGCAGCGCGTCCTCACTCTTCGCTCCCGAGCCAGCATCGGAATCGAAGATCCCGAAGAGCCCATGCTGTCCCGCCGCGGCATCGCGCTGCGACTTCTGCGCCCGCTCCATCGCCTTATCGAGCGCCGCCGTCGTCTGCGCGCGCGCGCCGAAGGCATCCATCGCTCCAGCCTTGATCAACGACTCCAGCACACGTTTGTTGAGCCGGCTCAGATCGACTTTCTCGCAGAACTCCCACAGGCTTGCGAAGCCCTGTTTCCCTTCCTCTCGAAGCGCCGCGCGCGCCGCAATAATCGATTCAATGGCGTTGTGGCCGACGTTCTTGATCGCCGCCAGGCCAAAGCCAATCGCGCTTCCCTTCTCCGTCCTCACCGGAGTAAAGTTCGCGTCCGAAACCTGAACATTCGGCGGCACAACGTCGATGTCCATCTCGCGGCACTCGCCGATGTACTTCACGACGTTCTCAGGCTTGGAGGTTTCGCTCGTCAGCAGAGCAGCCATAAACTCCACCGGATAGTGCGTCTTGAGCCATGCCGTGTGGTAAGCAAGCAGGGCGTAGGCCGCCGAGTGCGACTTATTGAAGCCATACCCCGCGAACTGCTCCATCAGATCGAAGAGTGCCCCGGCCTTGTCTTTGGGGAACTTCCCCGCAACGGCGCCGGCCATAAATGTGTCGCGTTGCTTGGCCATCTCCTCAGGGTTCTTCTTGCCCATGGCTCGCCGGAGAAGGTCGGCGCCGCCGAGCGAGTAGCCACCGATGGCGGAGCTGATCTGCATGACCTGCTCCTGATAAACGATGACGCCGAGGGTCTCCCTGAGAATTGGTTCCAGCTCGGGAAACATGTACTCGACCGCGCGCCGTCCCCACTTGCGCTCGATGAAGTCGTCGATCATGCCGCCCTGGATCGGCCCAGGCCGATAGAGCGCATTGAGAGCCGTGAGGTCTTCGACCGTGTTCGGCTTGTACCGCCGCAACACGTCACGCATTCCGCCGGATTCAAACTGGAAGACGCCCGACGTCAGCGCTCGATGGAAGACCTGCTCATAGGTCTTCTCGTCATCGAGCGGCACCTTCGCCATGTCAATGACCTCGCCCGTCGTCTGCTTGATGAGATTCAGGCAGTCATCGATGACCGTCAGCGTCGTCAGCCCGAGGAAGTCCATCTTGAGCAGGCCCATCTTCTCGACCGCCTTCATGTCATAGGCGGTAACGATGGCCTGCTCCTTGGTATGGGTGACGGGCACAAGCTCCGTGAGCGGCTTCGGCGCAATCACGACACCGGCCGCGTGAACTCCCGCGCCGCGCACAAGCCCCTCGAGCCGCATCGCCGTATCGATCAGTTCCTTGATCTTGGGATCGGCGTCGTAGGCCGTCGCAAGCGGACCCTTGTCCTTCAGCGCCTCATCAATAGTGATCCCAATCGTCGCCGGAATCATCTTGGCGATGCGGTCGACCTCGCCGTAGGGCATCTCGAGCGCGCGGCCCACATCCTTGATCGCGGCCTTCGCTGCCATGGTGTTGAACGTGATGATCTGCGCGACCTGATCGTTGCCATATTTCCGCTTGACGTACTCGATCACCTCGCCGCGCCGGTTCATGCAGAAGTCGATATCGATATCGGGCATCGACACGCGCTCAGGATTCAGGAAGCGCTCAAAGAGCAGCTCGTTCTGCAGCGGATCGACGTCCGTAATCTCCATCACGTACGCGACAAGCGAGCCCGCAGCCGAGCCACGGCCCGGTCCCACAGGAATCCCCTGCTCTTTCGCGTAGCGGATAAAGTCCCAGACAATCATGAAGTAGCCAGGGAACTTCATCTGCTTGATGCAGTCGATCTCGCGGTTCAGTCGCGCCTCGTAATCCGCAATCGACTTGCGCTGCAATCCGCGCTCACGTAGATGCGCAACAGCCGTATCAAGCCGCTTGCGCAGCCCGTCACGGCACACCTGCTCGAAGTAGCTGTCGAGCGTGTGGCCTTCGGGAACCGGAAACTCCGGAAACGGATTATCGACCTTATTGAGCTTCACGTTGCAGCGATCGACGAACTGCATCGTCCGTGTGCAGACCTCGGGATTGTCGGCAAACAGCCGGTGCATCTCCTCGGCCGACTTGATGTAGAACTCCTGCGTGTCGAACTTGAAGCGGTTCGGATCGTTCATGCTGCCCGCGGTCTGCACGCACAGCAGAACCTCGTGGGCGCGGGAGTCATCATCCGCCACATAGTGGCTGTCGTTCGTCGCGATCAGCGGAATCCCAAGCTCGCGCTCCATCCTGTAGAGCGCCTCGCGAACGGGCTTGTCCGGCTCGAGGCCGTGGTCCTGCACCTCGAGGAAGAAGTTGCCCTTGCCGAAGATGTCCTCAAAGCGCCCGGCGGAGCGCTTGGCCTCCTCGTACTTGCCGGCCATCAGGTGCTGGTTCAGCTCGCCTGCAAGACAGCCCGAAAACCCAATCAGCCCCTTCGCATGGCGCGACAGGAACTCCTTCGAGACACGTGGCTTGCGATAGAAGCCATGCAGCGCAGCCTCGCTGGTGAGCCGCACGAGATTACGGTAGCCCTCTTCGTTCTCTGCCAGTACAAGAAAGTGGTTGTAGCCGCCCGAGAGCTCGCGATGATCGCCAGTCTCCGACAGATACAGTTCGCAGCCCAGGATCGGCTTGATGTTCTTCTTCTTCATCGCATCGAAGAAGTGCACCGCGCCGTAGATATTGCCGTGGTCCGTCATGGCCGCGGCTGTCTGGCCAATCTTGCTGAGGTGGCCAGCGAGCTTATCAACATCGCAGGCGCCGTCGAGGAGAGAGTAATCCGTATGCAGGTGAAGATGAGTAAACTCGGCCGCCATACCTCTATCTTAAGCCCGCCGTAGCTGAGGAAAACACGTCCCTAATTGAGGAGGAAATAGGCGCGCGTATTAGAATTTCCAGCAAATGGGCGGCCTACTCCGCTTCGATCGGATTCGCCACTGGCTTCACCGTAGAAGCTTTGAGAAGAAGCTGCGTTCCGCGCGCAGCTGGCCAATGGCCAGCGGTGAGGTCAATCATTGGGCGGTTGTAGACGCCGAAGACGACGCAATGACAACTGCCACCCCCTTCCAGATTGAAGCGAGCTTCCATTTCATCGTCAACGGCGAATACTACGGCGGATACTTCCGCAGCGTCGGCTTAGTACACAGGCAGGCCGAGACGTTGGCCACGGGAAACCCAACTGTCAACGTTCGCTATAACCCCGCAGATCCGGATTCGGCCGTAGTTCTGGCCGAGGATAACGAGAGCAATCTTCCCTTTCGTATCTTCTCGCCATTGCAGGATACTTAGGAGCGCACAAGCTCCTCCGCGAGCTGAAAATACAGATCCACCGCCTCCAGCAGCTCCTTCTTCGCGATCCTTTCATCCGGCGTATGAGCCACATGGATCGACCCGGGCCCCAGCAGGAACGGCTCTCCCCACGCCGTCAGCGAGGGGATGTCCGTGGTGAACTTCGCGACCATCGTGGGCAGGTTGCCGACCTTGCGCATACGCACGAAAGGCAACTCAAGCGAAAAGGTCACGTCGGCACGGTCGCCAACCGTCTTGACGATGTTCTGCTTGGTCTCGTCTGCCGGACCAACGAGACGAATCAGCAGGTGCGCCTCGGCCTTGTCGGCGATAACGTTCGGAGCGCGGCCACCCTCGATCAACCCGATGTTCAGCGTCGATGGCCCGATCTCCGGCTCGGCCGGCAGCGGCATGGCGAGCACGTCGTGCAGCGCCTCGACCAGCTTATCGATGGCCGACTCGCCCAGCTCCGGATAGGCCGAGTGTGCCATCTTCCCCTTGGCGCGCAACTCCACGCGCAGGGCTCCCTTCGAGGCCAGCGCGAGACGATTGTCAGTCGGCTCGCCGTTGATGAGAAACCTCGAGCCCTTGGGATGCTGGTTCGCGACATCCGCCCCCACCGAATCGCGCTCCTCGCCGACGACGAAGAGGAGCCCAACCTTCACCCCGGCCTCGCGGAGACGATCCGCAGCGGCGACCTGCGCGGCGATGATTCCCTTAGCGTCGCAAGCGCCGCGGCCATAGAGAAACTCGTCGTCCTCGCGGCAGCCGAAGTACGGTGGCACCGTGTCCATGTGGGTCGAGAGGACGACGTCAGGCGTCACGCCTGGCAGCGCGGCATAGACATTGAACCGCTCGCCATCGCCTGCTCCAGGCGTAAGCGCTCGCTCGGGCTGTGAAACAGGCATGCGCTCGACCAAATAGCGCTGGGATGACAGAAATTCGTGCAGAAAGGCTCCGGCCAGGCCCTCGTGATACGTGGTGGACTCGATGTTGACGAGGCGCTTCGTGAGCTGAATTGGATCGACGGGCATAGCCTCCAGCATACGATACGGTCGCCGCCGCTCCTGGCCATTCATCCCGCCGCTGGATGCTCGGTAAACTAGGAGAGATGACGCAAACTTCCGCCTCTCACATCCGCTACATCGATGACCTGCAAGGGCCCGCCGGAAAACTCGAATGTGTCCTCAACACGGGCCGCGCCGATGCGCCCTACGCCGCGCTCGTCTGCCATCCGCATCCACTTGGCGGAGGCACCATGCACAACAAGGTCGTCTACCACGCGATGAAGGTCTTCTCCTCACTTGGCCTGCCTGTGCTGCGCTTCAACTTCCGAGGAGTCGGCCTCAGCGAAGGCGACTTTGATCACGGCAACGGCGAGTTCGACGACGCCCGCGCAGCCATTGACTGGCTCGAGGCAAACCAGCATCTCCCCATCCTGCTCGCTGGCTTCTCCTTCGGCTCCTTCGTCGGCCTGCGCGCAGGCTGCGGCGATGCTCGAGTGAAGGGCCTGATCGGGCTCGGCGTTCCCTTCCGCGCCGAAGGCCGAAGCTACACCTACGAGTTTCTCGAAAACTGCACGCAGCCCAAGCTCTTCATCAGCGGAACAGAGGACCAGTTCGGGCCACGCGACGCCGTCGAGCCGATGCTCACCAAAGTCGCCGATCCCAAGCGCCTCGTCTGGATTGAAGGCGCCGAGCACTTCTTTCAGGGAACGCCCTCTTCCCCCGGCCCCAAACTTGATCAGATGCAGGCACAGCTACGCCTTTGGCTGCACGATACCTTCAGTCTGGGATAACGATTTGGGACAACAAATCGCCGGCCGGCTAGACGCCGGATCGCTTCCCCGCTACAGGGGTCGAGAGCCAATCGCGCATCGCGTAATTGCACGCCTCCGGCATCTCCTCGAACGGAATATGCCCGGCTCCTGGTACGACAACAAGACTCGAACGCTTCAACGAGCGTTGCAGCAGCCGTGCTGAAGCCAGACCCACCGCACGGTCTCGATCTCCCCACACCAGCAGCGTCGGCTTCTCCGCAAGCTTAGCCAGTTCTCCGCGCAGCTCTCGCATATCCGCCGACCATCCACGGACGATTCGAAGTATATGGTCGATCGTGCCCGGCACGCCCAGCCCTGCGATGTAGCCGTCCAGCGCGTCGTCCGTCACCCGCGACGGATCGCCGTACATCCGGCTCAGCGCCACAGCCTTCAGCCTCCGAGGCAGAAACGGAATCTGCTTCGCCAACCACATCCCGAACTTCGTTTGGTAGAAAGCGACTAGGCCACGACCCAGGTTGCAGTATGGGTTCGCCGGGGCAAACAGGATGAGGCGTCGCACACGGTCCGGATGCCTCGCCGCAAGCATCATCGCAACGGCTCCGCCATGTGAGTGTCCCGCAACGTCGCCCTCGCTCACTCCGAGAGCATCCATCGCGGCCACGATACGGTCCGCTGTCGCCTCAAGGCTCGGATCAATTCCCGGGACCCGATCAGACTCCCCCATGTTGCAGAGGTCCAGCGCGAAGACATTCGCATGCTGCGCGAGAAAGTGGATGTTCCGGTGCCAGTTGCGCGCCGAACCAACTAGTCCATGAAGCAGCACCAGCGGATATCCTGCGCCGGAACGCTGGTAGTGGATCCGGGCCCCACCCACTGTCACAAAACCCTCTTCCACCCTGCCAACCTTCTGCTTCACGTCAGCGCCTCGCAGCCTGGAACTCTCTTGCCGAAGGACGGTCTCCCGGTCCGCCGATCCGACTCGTCAACCGGATAATGTTACAGCAGGATTAATATTTACTGGTCACAATTTCGACGAAAATCTTCCCGAAGCCCGTCAAGTTCTTGTCCGTGAACCGTCAAAATTGCAAAGAACCAGCTATAGAAGATCTCTAGATTAAAGAATAGGTTATGATTTTCTGTAGAGTGTAACCGCAACAGGTTGCGCAAACTACGCATTCATGTTGATCATCTGTTTGGCAATGTATGTGCTTAACAAATTGATAACAGGCCCCTGACGGTTATCGAATGAAAGACGCTGCCCAAACGCGCATTCTGGCTATCGCACTAGCGATCGCGACCTTGGCGGCCTGCGTCCTGGCGGCAATCAATTTCAAGAGCGAAGGCGGTTTCGACGTCCCGACCGACGGAATCTGGTGGGTCGAATCCACAGGAGGCCTCAAGGCGGAGCGCGTCCCTCCCGGTTCCCCGGGTGAGCGTGCCGGCGTTCGCTCTGGCGACGTTCTGGTAGCAGTCGACGACCATCCCACCGAGCGCCTCGCGCCCTTCGTTCGTGAAATCTTCCACCGCGGCATCTGGGCCAACGCAACCTACTCCATCCTTCGCCCCATGCCCCACGCGAGCGACCTCAAGGACGCTCCCCGGCTCGACATCCAGGTCATCCTCGAGCCCACGGACCGCTCAATCAACCAGGGCCTGCGGTTCATCGCCCTCGTCTACCTCTGCATTGGCATCTACGTCCTCTTCCGGCGATGGACAGCCCCGAAGTCGACGCACTTCTACGTCTTCTGCCTCGTCTCGTTTGTCATGTACTCCTTCAAGTACACGACCGAGCTCGACCTGTTCGACACCATCATCTACTGGGGCAACATCGCCGCGGTTGCCATTCAGCCTGCGCTGTTCTTGCACTTTGCCGTCAGCTTCGTCGGCGACCTCAAGGAGACAGGAGCCGGCCGTCTCAGGCGGCGTCTGCTAAGCGTCGCCCTCTATGTTCCAGGCATTCTGCTCATCGGCCTGCAGCTCTGGGCCCAGCACTTCTGGTCAGCGACTGAGATACTTCGTCACCGCCTCGACCAGATCTCGGTCGGCTACCTTGCGCTCTACTACGTCATCGCCGCCGTGGTCTTCCGCTACCGCTACCGTCGCGCCGAATCCGCCCTCGAGCGGCAGCAGCTCAAGTGGCTCACGCGCGGAACCCTGCTGGCCGTCACACCCTTTACGCTGCTCTACGTTATTCCCTATCTGTCTGACTGGACGGTTCCGAGCCTGCTCACCAAACTGGCTGGCCTCTCGCTCGTCTTCCTTCCGCTGACGTTCAGCTGGGCCATCGTGCGTTACCGCCTGATGGACGTCGACCTCATCTTCAAGCGCGGCGTCACCTACACGCTGGCCACCGCTGCCATCGTCGGCGTCTACTTCGGCCTCGTCGCGCTAACAGCCGAGATCGTCCACACCCGAGCGCCCTTCCTGGGCACATGGGGCCTGTTGGCCGCAATCATGATTACGGGCCTCGTCTTCGACCCGTTGAAGCGCGCCATCCATGCATGGGTTGATCGCATCTTCGATCAGAAGCGCGTCGACTACCGCGAGACGCTGGTTGAGTTCGGCCGTGGCCTTAACTCGCAGACCGACCTCCGCGCTCTCCTCGACTCCATCGTCGAGCGGCTCCCCCAGACGCTCCTCGTCACCCGCGTCGCCGTCTTCCTCGCCACAGAAGGAGATCCTCGCACCGGCGAGCGCCACTTTGAGTTGGCCGCCTCTCACGGCCTCACCAACATCGGAGCCGCGGACCTCGCAGCCCTAGATGTCCGTTTCCTCGACTTCGACCGCCCCGGCGCGAACAACCACATCTTCCTTGAGAACCCGCAGCAGGTGCTTCGCCTCTCCGAAACCCAGCGCCACAGTGCCTCCCGCCTCGACCTCAATTACTACCTGCCCTGCCGCGCAGCCAACCGCGAGGATTCCGGCACCCGCACCGTCGCCGTCATCGGACTCGGCCGCACCGGAGAAGGCGACTTCCTCTCCAGCGAAGATATGCGCCTCCTCGAATCGCTCGCCAGCTACATCGGCATCGCCATCCAGAACGCGCAGCTCTACCAGAAGCTCGAACAGAAGATCACCGACTTCGAGCGACTCAAGGATTTCAACGAGAACATCGTCGAATCCATCAATATCGGCATCTTCGCGGTCGATCTGGACGACCGCATCGAAAGCTGGAACACCCAGATGGAGGTTATGTTCGCCCGCTCCCGCGCTGAGGCCCTCCGCCAGCCCATCTCGGCACTCTTCCCATCGGACTTCGTCTCCCGCTTCAACAGCGTGCGCGAAGAGCAGGGCACGCACACGCTCTACAAGTTCCGTCTTGAGCTGCCCTCCGGCGAGACGCGCATCGCCAACATCGCCATCGCGCCTCTCGTCACGCGCAACTTCGTCACCATCGGCCGCATCATCCTCGTCGACGACATCACCGACCGCATTCAGCTGGAGGCGCAGCTCACGCAGTCCGAGAAGCTCTCTTCCATCGGCCTTCTCGCCGCCGGAGTCGCGCACGAGGTCAACACCCCGCTGGCCGTCATCTCCAGCTACGCGCAGATGCTCACCAAGCACATGCGTGATGACGCCCGTCTGGCCCCGGTGCTCGAAAAGATCACCCAGCAGACCTTCCGAGCCTCCGAGATCGTTAACGGCCTACTCAGCTTCTCGCGCACCAGCGGCAGCGAATTCACCAGCGTCGACCTCAACGATCTGCTGCGCGACACGCTCGTGCTGCTCGAACATCCGATGAAGACCGCTCAGATTCACGTCGAGACCAACCTCGACCCGCAGTTGCCCCGCATCCACGGCAACCGCGGCAAGCTCCAGCAGGTCATCCTCAACCTCATCCTCAACGCCCGCGACGCAATGCATGGCTCGCCGGCCGCCACCTTACGCATCGCAACCTTCGCGGGAGCAGGCCGCGTGCTCGTTCGAATCCAGGACTCCGGCTCCGGTATCGAGCGCGAGCATCTGCACCGCATCTACGACCCATTTTTCACCACCAAGACCAAACCCGCCGAAGGCGGACACAAAGGCACCGGCCTTGGTCTTGCCGTCAGCTATGGAATCATTCAGGAGCACGCCGGCAAGATTCATGTCGAGAGTGAAGTCGGAGTAGGAACGGCATTCCAACTCGAATTCCCCGCCTCAGAGGCGAGACCATTGACTCCGGCGGCCCATGCCAGCGGTCAACAGGAGACGGAGAGAAAGACGCTTCATGTCTGAAACCACCGAGATTGTCGCCGCGACCCTTCCAGTTCAGGGCGCCGAACCCGTACCAACCAACAGCGCACGGATCCTCATCATCGACGACGAGGCTGCGATCCGCGAGTCGCTCGAGACCATGCTGACCCTCGAAGGCTTCTCCGTCGACCTGGCAGTCGATGGCGCCTCAGGAATGGACTTCCTCGCGCGCAACCACTACGATCTTCTGCTGCTCGACCTCGCCCTGCCCGGCGAGAGTGGCCTGGACCTGCTGCCGCGCATCGTCGAGATGCACCCCGAACTTCCGGTCATCATGATCACCGCCTTCGGCACTATGGGCAACGTCGTCGACGCCATCCGCGCCGGCGCGGAAAACTTTGTGCAGAAGCCCTGGGACAACGAGAAGCTCCTCGCCGACATCCGCACTGCCATCGCGCGGCACAAAGCCGAAGAGGAGAACGTACAGCTCAAGCGCACGCTCAAGCAGCGCTATAACTTCTCGAACATCGTCGGCAAGAGCGAGCCGATGCTTCGCCTCTTCGATCTCATCGCCCAGGTTGCCCCCAGCCGATCCACGGTGCTGCTGCAGGGCGAGAGCGGCACCGGCAAAGAACTCTTCGCCAAGGCCATCCACGCCAACTCGCCACGCCGTGACCATCCCTTCGTCCCGGTCAACACCGGAGCCGTGCCATCCGAGCTTCTCGAATCCACGCTCTTCGGCCACGTTAAAGGCGCATTCACCTCAGCCATCGCCTCCAAGAAGGGCCTCTTCGAAGTCGCCAACGGAGGCACGCTCTTCCTCGACGAGATTGGCACCATGACCATGGACATGCAGGCAAAGATACTCCGCGTCCTGCAGGACCGCCGCTTCATGCACGTCGGCGGAGTCCACGAGATTCAGGTTGACGTCCGCATCATCGCTGCCACCAACGTCAATCTCCAGGACGCCGTTCGCGCCGGCCGCTTCCGTGAAGACCTGTTCTACCGGCTCAACGTCATCAACCTCGAGTTGCCTCCGCTGCGCTCGCGCCGCGAAGACATTCCTCTACTGGCATCCCACTTCCTCAAGCTCTATGCCACTGAAAACGCCATGGAAGAGCGCATCCTCTCCCCCGATGCCCTGCGCATCCTGCTGGACTACGAGTGGCCCGGCAACGTTCGCGAGCTCGAAAACGCCATGGAACGCGGTGTAGTCCTCTCCACCTCGAAGACCATCACGCCCGAGCTGCTTCCCGCGCAGCTCACCGGAAACACCTACACCGCCGCCCTGCTTGATCGGCAGCCCGACGCATCACTCTTTGACCTCATGGAAGACATCGAGCGCCGCATCATCGCCGATCGCCTCGAGCGCTGCCACTGGAACCAGACCGAGGCCGCCGAGTACTTCCGCATCCCACTCTCCACCCTGAACCAGAAGATCAAGCGGCTCAACGTAGAAATCAGGAAACGTCCCCGCGACTAGGTCGTATCGAGATATAAATACTGTGGAAGAAGTTGACTCTTACCTGAAGGTGTCATGCTGAGCGGAGCCTCTCGCAGCTTCATCGCGAGAGGCACACTCGAAGGATCTGCGGTTTGACTGTGGAGCCCCAGATTTCAACGCCTATCCGCGCAGATCCGCGGTCGCCCTCAAGGCTGGATCACAATCTTCATCGAGTCCGCCTGCGGATGCGACGCCATGTCAATCGCTGCAACTGCATCCTCCAGCGGGAACCTATGCGAGATGAGCGGCGTCAGGTCGAAGCCATTGCCATACCCTTCGAGCACCAGTCGCGCAACCTCATCATTGATCGCCACCGACGAGCTGTACGACCCCATCAGCGTCTTCTCATCCATACACACCGCCGCCGGATCAAACGGAGCCTCACCATGCTGCGTCGCGGCAAACAGCATCACGCGTCCGCCCGGCCGAATCGCATCCATCGCAACCCTGATCAGCGCATCTCCGCCAACCGCAAGTAGAGCAACATCGGCCCCCCTGCCCCCCGTAGCCGCCTTCGCCGCGGCCACAACATCGCCCCTCGCATCGAGCGGCCTGTCCAAGCCAAACTTCGCCGCAATCGCATGACGTTCGGCATACAAGTCGCTCGTCAAAACCGTCGCGCCCGTCCTCTGCGCCAGCGCAGCCAGCAGAATCCCAATTGGCCCCTGCCCGATCACCAGCACCGTCTCATCGTTCTGCAGTCCGAGCAACTCAATCGCCTTGTAGCAAGTGTTTACCGGTTCAATAAACGCCGCCTGCTCGAACGGAACGCCGTCAGGAATCTTCACCAGTCCTTTCTGCACGATCCAATCCATCACGCGGATGTACTCTGCAAAGCCGCCGCCCGAAGGCGCAAATCCCGCCGTGCAGCCTACTTTCTTGTACGTCTCACACTGCGCGAACGTCCGCTTGCGGCAATAGAAGCACTCCCCGCAAGGAATATGGTGATACGCCATCACGCGATCACCCACCACAAAGTCGCTCACACCCTCGCCGACCTTCACGACCGTGCCAGCCATCTCGTGCCCGAAGACCCGCGGAGCCGAGTGCGATCCCGTATGAATTTTTTTGAGGTCCGTCCCACAGATCCCACACGTATGGATCTTCACCAGCACCTCGCCCGCCCCGATCTCAGGCACTGGAATCGTCTCAACGCGAACATCATTCACGCCGCGATACACCGCCGCCCGCATCGTCGCCGGAACCACTAAAGTCTCAGTCAACTCCACCGGTTCTGTCTGCTCTTTCAGCATCTTTCCCTTCCATGAATGCATTAATCGTATCGCGCATGGCCTTTGCCCCAGCCGCGCTATGGCTTCCCAGTCGCATCAGCGGACCCCAGAATCCCGGCCGCACCGCAACATAAACAAGAAACGGCAGCATCCGCATCCGTCCATCTCGATCGACAAAGCGGTTCAAATCAGGCAGCCGCGCATCCCTGCCATCCGAGATCGCTTTGATACAAACCAGCGGGATCTTCCGCATCTCCGCTAGCCGCGCTACCGTGGCCGCCTCCATATCGACGGCAACCGCGCCATAGCTCTCCCAAAGGCGCGCCTTCTCCTTCGCATCGGCGACGCGCGCCGTCGTTACCAGGCGCAAGGCTCCATCAACTGTTGTGGAAATCACAAAGCTCTCCCCCGTCTGCGCATCAATCACCACCGAAGGAACGACGACAGCCTCAGGCTGAATCGTCTCGCTCAGCGCCCCAGCCCAACCCACCGAGAGCACCACCTCGAGCGCACCATCGCACTCTGCCTCTGCAAATGCCCTCCGCGCAGCCTCAGCGCCCATCCCGGCGCACACGGCAATCCACTCATCTGCGTTATCCTCGCCGCGCCGCAACACCCACTTTCTGGCCTTTGGCGTAGAAGCCTTCACCCGCTTCCAGCCTTTCACCAGTGGCTTAAGCTCCCCCGGCAGAGCCGCGATGATCCCTACTCTCATGCCTGAGCCGCTTTCCCATCAAATGCCGGAGCATACCCATTCGCCACAAACCACTCAATCGCCGAGCGCAGCGCGTTATAGATGGGCAATACCTTGAATCCAAGCTCCTGCTCGGCCTTCGCAGACGACGCAAACATCATCTTCTTTCCCATCCGCACGGCCTCCACGGTCGCGCGTGGTTCTTTGCCAAGCAGTCTGCCGGTGATGTTTTCGTCAAAGAACGCAAACCCCATCGCCACCGCATGCGGAACCTTCCGCGTCGGCGATGGCAGCCCCGTAATCGCCGACATGCGGTCAAGGATCTGCTTCAGAGTAAGGTTTTCCCCGCCCAGAATGTACCGTTCCCCCGGCCTGCCACGATCCAGCGCGACCACATGCATTCGCGCTACCTCATCCACATCGACCAGATTCAGCCCCGTATCCACATAGGCAGGAAACTTCCGGTTCAAAAAATCCACGATAATGCGGCCCGTCGGTGTAGGCTTCCAGTCGCCCGGCCCAATCGGCGTCGTCGGATTCAGGATCATCACATGCTGGCCATCACGCGCCGCCTTGATGGCCTCCTGCTCGCCGAGAAACTTCGACCGCTTGTAGTGCCCGATCATGTCGTCGATCGACACCGGCGTATCTTCATTCACAATCGTGCCGTCGGTCTTGAACCCCATCGTCGCCACACTCGACGTATAGACGACGCGCTGCACGCCCGTCTCCCGCGCCAGACGCAACAGTTCGCGCGTACCCTCGACGTTGGCGGCATACATCTCCTCGGGATCACGCACCCAGAGCCGGTAATCTGCGGCGACATGCACCAGTGTATCGCAGCCGGTCAACGCGGTTCGCAGCCCCTCAGGCTCGCGCAGATCGCCCGTGACCACGTCGGCGTTCAACCCCGCCAGGCCATCCAGCTTGCTCGTTTTCCGGGTCAGCAGCCGCAGGCTGGCGCCCTCGGACGCGTACCTCCGCGCCACATGGGCCCCCACGAAGCCTGTCGCTCCCGTAATAAATACGCGCACGTGCGTCTATCCCTGGTCTATCGGGCGAAGCTTATGATGCTGAACCGATTGCTAAAAAACTCTTCCCAGATCAGTCCAGCTTCTCCGGCTCAATCTGAATGTTCTTCTCGCCGGCAGCCTTCTTCTCCCAGTACTTCTTCACCCATGCTTCAAAGGTCTTGCCCGCAGCCGTGTCGCGGCCGCTGAAGGCCAGCGCGGCGATGTCGGAGTATGCCACATTCACCTTCTCTGGCGAGTTGGTCGGAATGACCCGGGCATAAGAGCTCTCCAGCGTCGCGCCCGACCGCCGGTCGAAGAGATACCCCTCAACCTTCGTGCCATCCTTCCGCGTGATCGTGATATCTCCGCGATAGTCGAAGGCCTTCTCCAGAGCCTCACGAGTCTCAGCCTCGCTTGCCAGCGAAGGAATCCAGCCCTCAAGCTGCTCCTTCTCGCGACCCGCTGCGACTTCGATCTCGTCGGGATTGGCGTGGGCCAGTTGCTCGATCTTTGCTGCTTCCTGCGCCTCGGTCGCCATACTTAGTCTCCTGACACTCCCTGAAGCTCGTTGCTCTGCTGCGCTGCGGCGATCTGTACCAGCGGTCCATGTTGCGCGGGCTTCCACTCGTTCAGCAGCTTCATCGCGCCATTGTCCTTATAGCTTCCGAAGAACATCGCCCTGGCCGTCTCCAGCATTCCCTTCAGCGAGCCGAACGTGTAGTTCACGCCCGAAGCCTCATAGCCCGAGTGCACCATGCAGTTCGCGCAGCGCGGATTGCCGCTCTCCGTCCCATAGTTCGACCACTCCACCGTCTCCATCAGCTCCCGGAACGTATCCGCGTAGCCGTCCTGCAGCAGGTAGCAGGGCTTCTGCCAGCCGAAGATCGAAAACGTCGGCATTCCCCACGGCGTGCACTTCAGGTCCTTCTTGCCCATCAGAAACTCCATAAACATGGGCGAAGCATTGAACTGCCAGCTCTTCTTCCGGTTCGAAAGTATCGCGCGAAAGAGCTTCTTCGATCGCGCCCGGCCGAGAAAGTGCTTCTGGTCCGGTGCCTTGTCATACGTGTAGCCCGGCGAGACCATCATGCTCTCCACGCCCGCGGACATCAGCTCGTCGAAGTGACGGCGCACGCTGTTCGGATCAGCGCCATCGAACAGCGTCGTATTCGTCGTTACGCGGAAGCCCGCGGCGACTGCAGCGCGAACGCCCTCCATCGCGATATCGTGACCGCCCTCGCGGCACACCGCGAAGTCGTGGTGCTCCTTCTGCCCATCCACGTGCACCGAAAACGACAGGTACTTCGATGGCTTGAACAGGTGCAGCTTCTCCTTCAGCAGAAGCGCATTCGTGCACATGTACACATACTTCTTGCGCGCTACGAGCCCTGCGACGATCTCCGGCATCTTCGGGTGCAACAACGGTTCGCCGCCCGGGATCGCGACCATCGGCGTCCCGCACTCTTCCACCGCCTTGAAGCACTCCTCGGGCGTCAACTCCGCCTTCAGGATATGCGCCGGATACTGGATCTTACCGCAGCCCGCACACGCGAGATTGCAGCGGAACAAAGGCTCCAGCATCAGCACCAGGGGATACCTCTTGCGACCCTTGAGCTTCTGCTTCAAAACATACGATGCAACCGTCCAGGCTTGCGAGACTGGAACTGCCATCCGTTGTCTCCTCTAAAAACTCTTCAAAATCCGAACTCTTCAAATCCGTGGCTACGCTGCTTCTTCCTCGCCCCGCTCCATAGCGCGCCGGTACGTCGTCAGCGCTAGCAGCGGGAAGTACTGCTTGTACAGGTGATACCCAAGATAAAAGACGCGCGGGAACCCCGTTCCGGTGTAATAACTCTCACCGTTGCGTCCCGGAACCAGTTCATCCCAGCTCCCATCCTCATGCTGCCGCTCGATTAGCCAGCGAACTCCCTTTGCCACCGAATCCGACCGCGTATCGCCAGCCGCCAGCAGCCCAAGTACTGCCCATGCTGTCTGCGAAGGTGTGCTCGGCCCGATGCCACGCTGGTTGGGATCGTCGTACGTCCCGCACGTCTCACCCCAGCCGCCATCGGCGTTCTGCACCATGCGAATCCACTCCGCTGCCTGCTGCACTGCCGGCTCGTGGTTCCAGAAGCCCATCGCCTCCAGCCCACGCAGCACCAGGAATGTGCCGTAGAGGTAGTTCACACCCCAGCGCCCGAACCAGCTGCCGTCCGGCTCCTGCTCCTTCAGGATGAACTGGATCGCCTTTTCGACTCGCGGATCGCTCCGCGTAACCCCATACAGCGCCAGCATCTCCAGCATCCGGCCTGTGATGTCCACCGTCGGCGGATCAAGCATCGCGTTGTGGTCGGCAAACGGGATGTACTGGAAGATCATCTTCGTATTGTCTTTATCGAAGCTCGCCCAGCCGCCGTTCTTGCACTGCATCGCCCATATCCAGTTGATAGCGCGCTGGCAGACCTCGTATTGGTAGCGCTCGCGCGGATTTTCCACAGCGTTCAGCGCCATCAGAACCTGCCCGGTATCATCAACATCCGGGTAAAACTCATTGTTGAACTCGAAGTACCATCCTCCAGGCTCAACATTCTTGACCTTCTCGGCCCAGTCACCCCTCTGCCGGACCTCCTTCGACAGGATCCAGTCCGCGGCCTTCAGCATCCGCGGATCGTCCCGGCTCACGCCAGCTTCGCCCAGCGCATACATCGCCTGTGCCGTGTCCCACACCGGCGGAAAGCACGGCTGCATCCGGAACGTCGGCACAGGGTAGTCCTCGGTACCCTCCGGGCAGTCGATTCCCAGCTTCTCAAACTCATCCATCGCCCGGATCATCTGCGGGTCGTCAAGCGAGTAGTCAAGGCACCGCAGCGCGACGATCGAGTTCAGCATCGCCGGGTAGATCGCACCCAGGCCATCGGACTTCTCAAACCGCTCCAGCATCCATTCCTTCGCCTTCCGAATAGCAATCTTGCGCAGCGGACGAATATGTACCCGCTCGAACAAGTGCGTCATCCGATCGAAGAAGAGGAAGAAGTTCCGCCAGCTGATCAGGCTCTTCCTGTCCCACCGCAGATGCAGATTCGAGTTCTTGCGCCCCCCGACAAACAGCTCCTCGATCCCCTGCTCCGGAGCCAGCTTTTTAAACGGCTTCTTGGCATAGATGATCGACAGCGGCACCAGAATCCCGCGCGACCACGAAGATATCTCGTAGATGTTGAAGTAAAACCAGTTCGGAAACAGAACGATCTCCGGCGGAATCGCAGGCACCGCGTCGTAGTCGTACTGGCCCATTGCGCAGAGATAGATCTTCGTGAAGGTATTGCACTCCACCACGCCACCCTGAGCAAGCACACACTCGCGCGCCTTCACCATCAGCGGATGGTTCTTCGACCAGCCCATCAGCTTCAGCGCCAGGTACGCCTTCACGCCGTAGTTGACATTCGATGGCCCACCCGGATACAGGCTCCACCCTCCGTCCTCATTCTGATGACGGAGAATCTCATTCATGGCGCGCTGCATCCTGCCCGGCTCACCGGTTCCCAGGAGCGTGTGCATGAAGATGTAATCGGCCTCGAGCATCACGTCGGCCTCGAGCTCGCCGCACCAGTACCCGTCTGGATGTTGCTGATCGAACAGCCACGATTTCGCCCGCTCCAAACCGTCGATCACACGGTCCAGACCGAGATCCAAGCGCCCAAAGCGCGGCTGCGCGGGCTCAGTGGCTCTCAGCGGATTCTTAAAAGATTGACTCATTTACAGCTAACTCTCTCGATCGCCGCGCTGCCTACCGGGCCACCGGAGGAGCGGACGCAATGGCTTGGACGATCTCCGGCGGAAGGCCGAAGCGTACGTTTTCGGGCATCACTTCTACTTCATCAACAGAGTCGTAACCCTTGGCCTGCAAATACGCGACGACATCCTGCACCAGAACCTCCGGCGCGGACGCACCAGCCGTCACCGCTACCGTATCGGCCCCATTCAGCCACAGGGGCTGAATGTCCTCCGCCTTGTCGATCAAAAACGAGTTCGTCCCGAGGTTTTGGGAAACCTCAACCAATCGGTTCGAGTTCGAGCTGTTCCGCGAACCCACCACCAGTACAACATCAGCGCCATGCGCCACATTCTTCACCGCCGTCTGGCGGTTCTCCGTCGCATAGCAGATGTCCTGCGCGTGCGGACCCACAATATTGGGAAACTTCTTTTTCAGCGCATTGATCATGTACTTCGCTTCATCCAGCGAAAGCGTCGTCTGCGTCAGGTACGCCACCTTGTTCGGGTCCGGCACCACCAACGCCTCGACCTCAGCCACAGTCGAAACCACCTGCGTCACATCCGGGGCCTCACCCTGCGTTCCCTCGACCTCTTCGTGATCGCGATGCCCCACCAGCACCAGCGAATACCCTTGCTTGGCGAACTTGATCGCCTCCACGTGGACCTTTGTCACCAGCGGGCAGGTCGCATCCACCACCTTCAGACCGCGTTCCTTCGCGCGCTCACGCACCGCCGGCGAGACGCCATGCGCCGAGTAGATAACCCGCGCTCCCTCAGGAACTTCATCCAACTCATTGACGAAGATTGCGCCCTTCTTCGACAAGTCATTGACCACATAACTGTTATGCACAATCTCCTTGCGCACATAGATCGGCGCGCCAAATGTCTCCAGCGCAATACGCACGATATCGATTGCACGCACCACACCGGCGCAGAAGCCACGGGGCTTGAGAAGAAGAACTCGTTTTGTCTTGGAAGAGGTGTTCGCGCCGGTTACGGCTGCCTGGTCAAGAGTCGTCGTCACCTGTTTAGTATACAGCGTTTACGGTTTCATTAACCCAAAAACGGAACCATCCATGGTGCGTCCTTCCAGACAGCATTATCTCCCTAAGTAGCTGAACCTAAACGCAGAATCGCTACGCGCCCTGATGGCACAGGAAATACCTGCCATCGCCCACAACTTCATCTTCACTCCGCTTTAGTGGGCACAATCCGCATGGCCACACTGGCAACGCAGCGTCATAAACTTCTTCGAATCCTCACACTGGATTGAGCAGTACTTGCTGCCCGGCGCTGCCATGCAGTTACAGCCGTCCTTGGCGCACTTCTGAGGAACCGCAGCCATAGCGTTGGACCTCCCATAGCCCTGCACAGTCGGATGCCTCCCAATCGTGCAAAGATGTGCGGTCAGCGGCTGCTTTCGATCAACTGCTCCGCGTGCCTAAGACTTGTCTCTGTCAGCTTCGCCCCGCTCAGCATCCGGGCAATCTCCTGCGTCCGCTCGGCCTCTTCCATCACCCGGACATCCGTCTGCGTCCGCCCGCGCTTCTCAGTCTTCTCAATCAGCAGATGCTGGTCGCCAAACGCAGCAATCTGCGGCAGATGCGTAATGCACAACACCTGCTGTCCCTTCGAAAGCGTCTTCAGCTTTCTCCCCACGGCCTCAGCCGCTCGCCCACCAATCCCAATATCGATCTCATCAAACACCAGCGTCCGCGGCAGCGGAGTCTTCTTCTTCCTCCCACCCCCAGCGACGCCTTCCTCCACCGTCACCTTCAGCGCCAGCATCACCCGCGACATCTCGCCGCCCGAGGCAATCTCATGCAGCGGCTTCACCGGCTCCCCCGCATTCGTCGCAATCAGGCACTCCACCTCGTCCCATCCATGCGCCGCCCAGCGCTCGAGTGCCTTTTCCGCCTTCACTCGCACATGAAACTTCACATTCATGGCCAGATCATTGATCTGCGCAACGGCCAGCTTCTCCAGCCGCTTGGCTGCGTCAGCACGCGCGGCCGTCAACGCCGCCGCTGCCGTCTCATACGCCGCTGCGTCCTTCTCTTGCTTCGCCTTCAGTTCAACCAGCAGCGCATCGCGGTTCTCCACCTCGGCCAGCTTCTGCGAAGCCTCCGTGCCAAACGCCATCACCTCCGCCAACGTCTGCCCATACTTTCGCTTCAGTCGATCCAGCGTTGCCAACCGGTCCTCGATCTCCTCCAGTCTCCCCGGAGAGGCGTTGATCGTGTCCGCGAAGTCCCTGACTCCCGCGTCGACATCCTCCACAATCGCCTTGGCCGCGGCCAACTGCTGCGCCGGCTCCGCAAACCGCGCGTCGAACCGCGCCAACTCCTCCACATGCTTCAGCGCCGCCCCCAGCGTCGTCTCGGCTGAGCTTTCGCTCTCATACAGCAGCTCATGCGCACTCATCGCCGCCGTAAAGAGCCTCTCCGAGTTGCCGAGCACGCGCTTCTCGGCCTCAAGCTGCACGTCCTCGTCTTCGGAGCTCAACCCGGCCTGCTCGATCTCCCTGCTCTGAAACCGCCACAGGTCAGCCATCCGCAGCCGGTCCTGCTCAGCCGACTGCAACTCCTCCAGCCTGTCCGTCGTCGCGCGCCAGGCGGCAAACGCCGCCGCAACTGCATCCGTCGCAATCGCACCGAACCGGTCCAACAACCCTCTCTGCTGCGCCTGGTCGAACGAGCTCAGCGTCTCGCTCTGCGCATGCACCAGCGCCAGCTCCGGAGCCAGTTGCCGCAGCACTCCCACCGTCGCCGGCTGATTGTTCACAAACACCCGTCCCTTGCCGTTGGCCAGAATTTCGCGCCGCAGCAAAACCTGCTCTTCCTCAACGTCGATTCCATTCGCCTCAAGGATCTCCCCCGCGCCCGGCGTCATCTCGAAGACACACCCCACAACCGCCTTCTCCGCGCCATGCCGCACGACATCAGAAGAGGCCTTCCCTCCCAGCAGGAGCACCAGCGCATCGATCAGGATCGACTTCCCCGCGCCCGTCTCGCCCGTCAGAAGATTCAGTCCAGTCCCAAACGAAGCGACCGCACGATCGATCACAGCATAGTTTTCCGCGCGCAACTCCAGCAGCATCTTCAGGCCTCAGGCAACGATGTACCGCGAGAATAGCAAACCTGATGGATGTGAATCATTCTGAGGGATGTTGAGTGAATGGTTTGAAGCTGGCAGCCCACTCGTCCAGCGATGGCTCAGACAGATAGTCGATAGATTTGGAAGTCACCTCGAAGAGTGTGACTTTGTGCCGCATCCAGCCATCCCCGATTCTGCTGCCGCTGCTTGCAATAATTACAGGCTTTGAATCGTCGCTCTGGACCAGGCGGATATCAAATCCCCCAGCCATTCCAGGTACAGGAAACCAGATCTTTGACTCTTTATGCTTCGCCATGGCTACCAAGTCGGGGAGCTTAAGTCCAGGGTCAGCATTGAACTCAATCATGCGTACCCGGATTAATCCGTGCAGCATTGCCTCTACAGCACGCAACGTGGCCCAGTTCTGATTCGATTCGTAATTTGGCACTGAATTCGATTTCGCTTCCACCAGCTCTTGAAGTATCGCTTTATTCTGTCCCCAGAATTGCACAAGCCGATTTACAGCATCAAATGCCGCAAAAATATTTTCCTTGTTCTGTTCTGTACTCCCAAAGTCCGAAATCAGTGGAACAGAAAGGCGAATTGAAGCGCTTTTGCTGGTTTGTACTGGTTCTAATCCTTCAGGGTTCGTACATCGAGCAAGCGCCCGCTCTAATTCTTCTTTTCTAGTATTGCTAAATGCGAAATCTACAGCAGCAAACCTGGGCTTGTGAACAATTACAACTCCCTTTGGCAGTTCTCTACTTCGAAAACAGAACCAGCTATCGTTGTACCAAGCATCTCGTGCGGCCTCCCACGTCAAAGCAGTTTTTGCGAAATAGCGTGCAGCCTCTTCCGCATAAAAATGGCGAAAGGCTGTCATCGTTGAATCGACATTCTGTACTCCGCTTGCCGCGAAGTGATCGAGTGCACGCCGGATTACATCACCCTTAAACTTGGATCTTTGGTCTTCTCGCCCTTTGAAAAATTTATCAATACTTTCCAAGGAAACACGTGCATCGAAGCCAGATGAAGAAGAGCTGTACTTCTCCGGCGCAACGAGGCAAGTCCAGAATTCATCCCAGTCTTTGCCACGCCCGTCTTCGCCCGGTCCCTGTAACGTTTTGCCTGCTCTCGTTGAAATCCTGCTTTGATCTTGTCTTCAATCAAAATTGCGACTCTACAAGGAGTAGGGTCTGAGGACCTGTAAATAACGAGAACATCGGATTCGCCGGCTGATGTCGTAACTGAGCGAGCAGAACGGCAGCCCCACTGCTCATTCGAAGCGGGAATAAGGAATTTTTCTCCTTTTTCATTAATGGCAACATTCGCAGAAGCAGTGCTGAGAAAGAACGTGAGGAATTCAGGGTTGCTCGCAAATTCTTCTTCGAGAAGAAAGTCGATGTGAGCTTCCTGTATTGGCGAATGTGCATTGAGTGTCGTCCCTGGGGTGCCAATATCTTCAATGAAAACTTCGGTCTGTGGCTCGTCCATCCGAAATCCTTTCGATTTTCGCGGAAAGGTTAGCACACACCCTTCCCCTTACCACATTTGTTTTCGTAAGCCTTCACTAACTGCTTGGGGGGGCGATTTTTGGGAATAAATACGTCCCCAGCATCAAGCCGGATGCTGCCTCCTTGTTTAGCTGCACCGCCCGAACGATTTACACTATCTGCAGGTGGATTAACAACTATGGTTTCTATCCTCGCCCTTGCACTGGCCTTCTTTCAGGACGACACAGCCGCAGCCCCTCCCCCGGCTCCCAGCAGCAGTGCTCTGGCTGAGATGATTCACAACAGCGGCCCCGTCGCCTTCACGGTGCTCGTCATCCTTCTCCTCTGCAGCATCTTCTCCTGGGCCATCATGTTCTCCAAGTGGTCCAGCTTCTCGAGGGCGCACACTCAGGGCCTGCGCTTCATCCGCGCCTTCCGAAAATCCAGCCGCCTGAGCGAGATTGCCGCCGTCGCCGATCAGTTCAAGCCCAGTCCGCTCGTCGCTGTCTTCAACGAGATCCACGACGAGTACCAGCGCCAGAACAGTGGCCGCGGACTCCCGCGCAACCCCGTCGCCCTCGAGCGCGCCGCCCAGACCGCAGCCTCCGAAGCCCTCACCGCCATGGAGAGCCGCATGACCTGGCTCGCCACCATTGCTGCCATCGCTCCCTTTATCGGCCTATTCGGAACCGTCATGGGAATCATCGACGCCTTCCACGGCCTCGGCCAGGCAGGCTCCGCCACGCTACGCGCCGTCGCCCCCGGAATCTCCGAAGCCCTCATCACCACCGCCGCCGGCCTCGCCGTCGCCATCCCCGCCGTCGTCGGCTACAACCAGCTCACCGCCCGCCTCCGCGAATTCGCCGCGCGCATGGACGACTTCGGCCGCGAGCTCCTCAACGCCATCGAGAACGCCGCCATGCTGACCCCGCCGCAACAGCCTCAGCCGCCCGCGGCCACTTACGCTCCCATTGAAGAACCCCGCCGGAGGAGCTTCTAGCGATGGCCTTCTCCTCCAAAGGACACACCCAGACCACGCTCGCCGAGATCAACATCACACCTCTCGTCGACGTCGTCCTCGTGCTCCTGCTCATCTTCATGCTGACGGCTCCTGTCCTGCAGTCCGGCATCGACGTCGCCATTCCCAAGACGCGGTCCGTCAATCAAGTCACCGAAGAGCGCATGGTCGTCACCATCGACAAGGAGCAGAACGTCTTTCTCCAGGACAAACCTGTCAACGTGAACCAGCTCCCCAGCATCCTCAAAAGCACTGGCAAAGGCGACCCCGCCAAACGCGTCATCTATCTCCGCGCCGACGAGCGCGTTCCCTTCGGGGCCTTCGCCTCCGTCATGGACGCCGTCAAGCTGGCCGGCATCACCAACATCAGCATCGTCACCCGGCCCATCGAGAATAAGTAGCGAAATCCTCTGAACCATGGCCTCCTCGCTCAAACTCAGCCCCCACGGCGACTCCTACGACGACCACTTCGGCGGCTCGTTCGCCGGCAGCCTCATCCTCCACGCTGCCGTCACCGGAGCCATCATCGGCCTCGCCTGGTTTCACCTCCGCGGCGCCCAGTGGGGCGAGCAGGCCTCCACCGCCGGAGCCATCCAGGCCACCATGGTCGCCTCCATTCCGCTGCCTCCGAAGCAGCGTGATCTCGACACAGGAGTTCTCACCTCCGAAGCCCCGAGCCCCGCGCCCATCACGGCCAAAGAGAAGACCGAGCCGCCACCCAAGCCCGACGAAGTCCCCATCCCCGAAAAAATCACCAAACCCATCAAGCCGGCTGAGAAGCCCACGCCAGCGCCACCCAAGCACCCGCAGCCAGCGCCTGAGCAGCCCACCAAGGCCACCACCGGCGAGACCGCAGGCATCCGCATCCCGCAGGCCACTATGGAGCTCAAAAACGGCACCGCCAGTGTAGCCGTGCAGGACCGCGCCTTCGGCTCGCGCTTCGCCTACTACGTCAACATCGTCAACCGCGCCGTCGCTCAGAACTGGTACACCCAGGAGGCCGACCCCCGCGCCTCAGCCGGCAAGAGCGTCACCGTCCTCTTCGACATCAACCGCGACGGCACGCCCTCCAACCCGCGCATCGAGACTCGCAGCGGCTCACCCTCGCTCGACCAGTCCGCCCTCCGCGCCGTACAGCGCGTCGAAGGCTTCGGCCCTCTGCCCGCTGGCAGCCAGATCACCGTCGAATACACCTTCCACTACACACAACCGTAGGCGCAATCAAACACGCCATCCTCTGGGCGATAACCGGCAACCTCGTATCACTCTTGATTCTCAAGGAGCCTGCTTTCGAGTAACCTCTGGCACGCACTTTGCGTCTACCATGTAAGAGATGACATTTCATCCGCTTCGACCTCACACTGCTTCTCCAGTACGGCAACCAAGTCTATTGCTCGCAGCGCTGACCATCCTGTTTGTCGCAAGCACGGCTCTCCATGCGCAGGACTGGTTCAAGACTGAGACCTCCACCGGCGTAGCCAACATTCGCATCGCCGTCGCAGACTTCAAAGCGACCCTCGCTGACCCGCAGACCACCCCGCTCAAGCGCACCTTCGACACCACCCTCTACAACGACCTCGCCACCGCAGGCATCTTCGACATCGTCTCCAAGAGCCTCCTCCCGCAATTGACGCCAGGTGCACCCGCTGAGATTAACCTCACGCAGTGGTCTAACGCGCCGGCCTCTGCCGCCATGGTTGCCTTCGGTGCCTTCAGCGTTCAGAACAATCGCGCCGTCGTCAGCGGCTTCCTCTTCGACGCCAAGAACACCCAGTACCCCCAGGTCCTCGCCAAGCAGTACAACGAGGACGCCACCGAAGACTCCGCCCGCCAGATCGCCCACCGCTTCGCCGACGAGATCATCTTCCGCCTCGGCGGTGGCATCCCCGGCATCGCCGAGACCAAGATCTACTACGTCAAAATCGTGGGCAACGGCGACAAGGAGATCTGGGAGATGGATTACGACGGCGCCAACCAGCATCCCGTCACCCACCTCGGAACCGTCTCCATCTCACCCCGCGTCTCGCCCGACAACACACGTCTCGCCTTCTCCTCCCTCGGCCGCGACGGATTCCAGATCCGCATGTACTCACTGGTCCTCAGCCGCATGGTCGCCTTCCCCTCGGTTGGCGGGACCAATCTCTCCCCAGCCTGGTCGCCTGACGGCCGCAACCTGGCCTTCTCCTCCTCACGTAGCGGAGACCCCGAGATATGGATCGGCGACGCCAACGGCGGCGGCTCCCATCGCGTCACCAGCTTTCGTGGCCCTGACGTCTCGCCCGTCTTCAATCCCAAGACCGGCGCGCAACTCGCCTGGATCAGCGGCCGCTCCGGTCTTCCTCAGCTCTACATGATGGACACCGACGGCTCTGCCGTAAGCCGGCTCACCGACACCGGCTACGCCACCTCGCCCTCATGGTCGCCCAACGGCCAGTTCATCACCTTCGCCTGGGACCGCAAATACGGTCCCGGAGCCCCCGGCGGGCAGGACATCTACGTCATCGAAGTCGCGGCCGGCTCCAGCGGCGCCCACCGCTGGATTCAGATAACCCACGACTCCGGCCGCTGCGACTTCCCGTCATGGTCCCCCGATGGCCGCCACATCGTCTACGCAAACTCAGCCGACGGCAAAGCCGCCCACACCCGCATCTGGACAATGCTTGCCGATGGCACACAGCGCCGTCCGCTCACGAGTCCCGGAGCCGATATGCCAAACTGGAGTTGGAAGTAATCTTTGCTCTTTGTCGTATTGTCCTGCTGCGATAATCAACGCAGTTCCACCTTGGTCAATTTGGAAGTCCCACAGCCCCTAGGAGAGAGAAGTTTCAATGAGCGCAATACAGATCACGTTCCGCAGAGTCCTTACGTTGGCAGCAACCGCAATCATGATCAGTGCTGTCGTTGGTTGTCACAAGAAGGCAAGCGGAGTTAACCCCAACAGCCTTGGTCCGGCGCCCACCCCTGCTCCCGCTCCTACGGCAACCATCACGGCTGACCCCGCGGCCATCGACCTCGGCCAGTCTGTAGTTCTCAACTGGCGCACCGACAACGCAACCGTCGTCACCATCGACGGCATCGGCGAAGTTCCCGCCAACGGAACCCAGACAGTAACCCCGTCCAACTCGACCAACTTCCATCTCACCGCCAAAGGCGACAGCGGAACCACCGAGGCCAACGTCCGTGTCACCGTCCGCGTCCCTGTCGCGCCCACTCCGCCGCCGGCCAACGACGACATGGGCAGCGAGGCCGCTTTCCAGCAGAACGTGAAAGATATCTTCTACGACTACGACAGCTACGACCTGCGCCCCGAAGCTCACACCTCCGTCTCGCAAGCCGCTTCGTACCTCAATGCGCACCAGGCTATTAAGGTCGTGATCGGCGGCTACTGCGACGATCGCGGCTCGGCCGAGTACAACCTCGCCCTCGGCGAAAACCGCGCCAACTCGGCCCGTACCGCCCTGGTCAACGCCGGCGTCGCGGCCAGCCGCCTGCGCGTTATCTCCTACGGCAAGGAAAAGCAGTTCTGCACCGACGAGAATGAGAGCTGCTGGCAGAAGAACCGTCGTGCGCAGTTCTCGCTCGACCGCTAAGCTGCAGTAGCACTTGGCGCCTGTATTCTTTCACCAGCCCTCGCGTGGACCACTCGCGCGAGGGCTGAAGCATAATTAATCCGAAGGTCAATTGATCCGCAGATCATTCGCAAGACCATTCGCAAGATCACACCAACGACTCGGCCAAATACTCGGCAAACTACTCGGCCAAAATATCGAAAGACGAGCGCATCACCATGAGCCCTCACACATCCCGCTTCCTCCCGGCTGCTCCCATCCGCCTTGCCACTCTCGCTCTCGCGTCTGTGCTGCTCGCGCCTGCCACCGCAGCCCACGCCGTCAGCAAGGACATGGTCCAGCTCCAGACGCAGGTCCAGCAGCTTCAGGACGCCGTCGCGCGCCTCCAGCAGTCCAACGACGAGCGCATGGGCGTGCTCAAGGATCTCGTTCAGCAGAACGCTGACTCCGTGAACAAGATGTCCACTGCCGTCGGCGCTATCCAGAAGCAGCTCCAGGTCCAGCAGGACGCCCAGGGTACCAAGATCGACCAGATCGCGGGCCAGGTCCAGTCCCTCAACGACTCCCTCGACGAGATCAAGGCCCGCCTCAGCCGTCTCGAGAAGGTCATGCAGGAAATCCAGAACCAGCAGCAGAACATGCCCGCTCCGTCAGCCTCAGGCGCGGCTCCTGCTGACACCAGCGCGCCTCCTGCCGCAGCACCGGCACCCGCACCAGCCATGCCGCCCTCACGCAAGGGCAAGCCCTCGGCAGGCTCCCCCGTAGCCTCCAACGACGCCTCCACCCTGCCCCCCGCAGCCAACACCGCTCCCCCCGCAGACGATCTCTACAAGACCGCCCTCGGCGACTATATGGCTGCCAAGTACACCCTCGCCTCCTCAGAGTTCGGCGACGTCATCCGCTACTACCCTGACAATCCGCTAGCCGGCAACGCCTCCTACTACCAGGGCGAGATCGAGTATCGCAACGGCAAGTACGCGGCAGCCATCAAGAACTACGACATTGTTCTCGACCAATATCCGCAGAGCAACAAGGTTCCCGTCTCTCACCTCCACAAGGGCCAGGCCCTGCTCCAGCTCAAGCAGAACGACGCCGGCGTTCGAGAGCTCCGCACCCTCATCCAGCGCTTTCCAACCTCCCCTGAAGCCATGCAGGCCCGCAGCAAGCTGAACGGCATGGGCGTCCCCATCACCCCACACCACTAGTCACATCTAATGCAGCACAGATATTCGGGTGCCCCATCCTTCGCAGCCTCATCGCGGAGGGGGGAATGTACAGAATCAGACCGTAGAGAACGCTTTTAGCCTGTTCAAACGTGGGATCGTCGGCAACTATCACTAACTGAGCGCCGAGCATTTGGACAGGTATCTCGGGGAGTTTTGCTGGCGGTACAACCGCAGACGGATGCAGCCTTGGATGTTCGAGATGGTGCTAACGAATCTTGCTTCTAAAAAGCCTTTACCTTACAAAGACTTGACGTTCTAAGTGAAAATCCACTCGTTCGCAAATTCTGCTCTCTTTGCTCGACCTTCTGCCGTGAGCATATTGATAGCCGCATGAAGCCTCAATGCGTAAGGTTCGCCCATCGCACACCACAGGTCGTCAAAATCAAACGCGAGGTTTTGTGTGCCTGCTTCAACCTTGCGCCTGTCTGTCATTATCAAAACCATTTGGGCAACAGCTTTAGTTTCGATGTTCAGTCGGGCTTGTTCTAGTTCTAAAGTCAGTTTGTCGATCTGGACTTGTGACAGTTTGATATCGGTTTTTGACTTCCACAAACCCATCCCATACCCCACGAGTCCGCCGCTTACGGTACAGACAGATACGATGATTCCCCAATGAACGGTGAGAAACGTCCAGATTGCCAGCATGGACGTGGATTATAGCGTTCGGTCGGCTCTTGTCCATTCGTCTGGACAAAGTTCTTACCCCAGCAATCCCGGTGCTGACTTCTGTTTCTTCGGCTTTGGATTGGATTGCCTGATCCCGCTCAACTCGCGCAACTGTCGCGCTCTGAAGGATCTTCAATCGCGTGTAAATCGGATTGAACGGCAGACCAACTAAACCACTCAGAAGCGGTCGCGGGAATTGACGATACTGTGCATTGTCTGGGCACAATACGGGGGTTTCCTTTCCTAATTCAAAGGGATAATCATTGAAAACTCTGTCAAGCCCCCAAAGCACTTAACTCCAACAAAGTAAACAATATCCCCATGGCAGAGTAGTTCCTCTCAATTCGCTAAAATAGAACCAGACACAAAGAGAAGAGCCCCGGGGCAACCGGGGCTCTTCTCTTTGTGTCCATAAACCATTTACAAAGAATACTTTGCAGGCAGGACACCAATAACAACAATACTTTTCAAAACAAGTCCAGACTTAAACCATTATGATCGAAGACTTTGCACAAAAACGACCACGGCGGGGATGCTCAGTTCCGTATCCCGCCCATCAGCCGCTCCACAGCCTGACGCTCCGCTCCCGTCAGAGGCAGCAGCGGCAGACGCGGAGCGCCGCCGAAGTACCCATTCAGGTCCGAAGCATACCGGATCCCAGGAACGCCCAGCGCCTCCTCAATTCCGGCGACCGCTGCAGCCAGATGCTGCTGCTTCTCTTCGGCGAGCGGAAGGTCGCCATCCTTCCACGCCGCATAGACCTCGTAGCACGCCTGGGGAGCCGCCGCAGCGAACGCTGGCATTACTCCCGAGGCCCCAGCCTTGAGGCCGGCAAGCATCGCCGCCGTATTCGCTGCAAGAACCTGAAATCCGACTGTCTTCGAACGTGTCTTGATCGCGGGTTTCGGAGGAGCCACCGCAACCGCAGCCCTTCCCTCAGTCAGGGTCTCCGCCGAGACGAAGGTCGCAGCCCCCGCCTCAGCCTTCGCAACCTGCATCCGCCCCGTCACGGCAGTAAACACATGCGTCACAGTCACCTCGCGCTTCACGCCAGAGGTCGCCTTCACGATGGCTGCAACACGGCTCGCGTCGGCAGCCTCATCCATCAACCCAAGAACCTGAGGATGCCCCGCCAGCTCGGCCACCAACTCCACTGCCAGCGGACCACACTTCGTCGAATAGAGCACCACCGGAGCAGCCGCGCGATCGGCCACGGTCCTGAAGTATGTCAGCGTCTCGCTCGCTGCCTCAGCCGTCAGAATCGAAGGCCGCTTCACCAGAACGGCGTCGTACCCAAGACCGGCCGCCACGTCCGCCAACTCAAGCGTCGCAACAACGCTGGACCGCGAGACGCCCGCAAGCATCACCTTGGTCTCCACCGCCACTGCAATAGCAGCGCTCAGCGCCTCCTTGGTCTCTTCATCGGAGAGCATCGCAGCCTCTCCCGGCTCGCTCAGCACCACCAGCCCGGCGACCGGAGTCTTCGATGCGCGGTCAACATTGTGTTCCAGTTTGCGAAGATTCAGGCGGCCGTCTGGATAAAACGGCGTCGTAAGGGGGAGAAAGAGTCCTTCAAGCAGCATGCCTTCATTCTAAAAGCTTCGCCCCTCCTTTGACGCAGCAGAACCCAGGTCACTAAGAAGTGAACAGCATGACCCAAAAGACGTAACCCAGACTCTCGCGTAACGCAGCTCGATTCAGGTAACCTCGGCAGTAGAGCCATGAACCCGCAGCAAGACATCACGCAGGGCAAATCTCTCGGAGACCTCGGCCGCGAGGCCTTCTGGTTTCTCACCCACACGTTTCTGGCCGTCTTCTTCCTCGCCATCGTCGCGATAGGCGGCATGATGACGCACGTGGATTCCGACGCAGTCCAGCCGAAGCTGATCGGGACCGCGCTAGCCTTCCTCGTTCCGTTCATCGGAGGCTACCTCGTCGCGCGGATGCAGCAGAACATCGTCGCCCGCTACGTCTGGATCTCCGGCCTGGTAGTCTTCTCGATCGTCTGCGTCTGGGTGCTCGACCTGCCCACAGGCAACGGCCTCTGCGAGAACTGCGGCGCACTCGAGAAGCTCTGGCGCACTTTCTTCGACATCCAGCACGGCAGCGGACTGATGGCAGGTGACGGCCTGCTGGCCGGCACCTGGATCCCCCTCTGCATGATCAGCTACGCCATCGGAGCTTCCCTGGCGTTGGGCTCAGACAACTAGTCCTCAACCGCAACAGTTCGCGCCGCGTGCAACTCCTGCAGTGACAAGACGCTCAGGCTTCCCTGCTGCAGCGCTGAGATGCCCTCCGCCGCCGCCCGTGCCGCCGCCAGCGTCGTAATCGTAGGTATACGAGCCTGTACCGCCGCCCTTCGGATCGCCTTCTCATCGAAGAAAGTATCCTGCCCGTGCGGCGTGTTGACGATCAACTGAATCCGGTCGCCCTTGATCAGGTCCACGACGTTCGGTCGGCCTTCCTTCACCTTGTAGACGCGCTCCGGTTGCAGCCCCGCCTGCTCAAGCACCGCTGCCGTCCCATGGGTCGCCACGAGATGGAAGCCCATCTCGACGAACTGCCGGGCCAGCGAGACAGCGCCATCTTTGTCGTGATCGTTGACGCTCAGGAACATCGTTCCCTTCAGCGGAAGCACCTGCCCGGCCGCAAGTTGAGCCTTGGCAAAGGCTTCGCCAAAGTTGTCCGCCACGCCCATGACCTCGCCGGTCGATCGCATCTCCGGCCCAAGTACCGGGTCTACCCCCTGGAACTTGCCCCATGGGAAGACCGGCGATTTGACGAAGAAGTGCGTGCCTGTATCGAGGTCCGCACCAGAAGCGACCTGCGCGGGCAGCAGTTCCTTCAGCTTGCGACCCACCATGATCCGCGAGGCGATCTTGGCCAGAGGAATCCCGGTGGCCTTCGAGACATACGGAACCGTACGCGAGGCGCGCGGATTCACCTCAATGACGTACACCTTGCCGTGCTGGATGGCGAACTGGATATTCACCAACCCTCGCACATCGAGCGCCATGGCCAGCTTGCGCGTGTAGTCTCGGATCCTATCGAGCACATCCTTGCTCAGATCGACCGCAGGCAGCACGCACGACGAATCGCCCGAGTGGATGCCGGCTTCCTCGATGTGCTCCATGATGCCCGCGATAACGACATCATCGCCGTCGCACAACGCATCGACGTCCACCTCGGTCGCGTCTTCGAGAAAGTGGTCTATCAGTACCGGCCGCTCCTGCGAGTACTCGATCGCGGTGCTCATGTAACGGACAACTGCCTCGTCGTCATATGCAATCACCATGGCCCGGCCACCGAGCACGTACGAAGGCCGCACCAATACTGGATATCCAACACGATTGGCCCCTGCAACAGCCTCCTCGACGCTAGTCGCCATCGCGCCCTCAGGCTGCGGGATCTTGAGGTCCTCGATGAGCTTGCCGAAGCGTTTGCGGTCTTCGGCCAGGTCGATCGACTCCGGCGATGTCCCGATGATTGGCACGCCCGCCTTCTTCAGCGGCAGCGACAGATTCAGCGGAGTCTGGCCACCGAACTGCACAATCATCCCGATCTCAGCGCCCGAGGAGGCCTCGTGCTCATAGACCGCAAGCACATCTTCGAGCGTCAGCGGCTCAAAGTACAGCCGGTCGCTGGTGTCGTAGTCGGTCGAGACAGTCTCAGGATTGCAGTTGATCATGACGGTCTCGTAGCCATCTTCACGCAACGCAAAGGCCGCGTGGCAGCAGCAATAGTCGAACTCGATTCCCTGCCCGATGCGGTTAGGACCGCTGCCGAGAATCAGAACCTTCTTCTTCCCCGTCGGAGTGGCTTCATCCTCTTCCTCGTAGCAGCTGTAGAGGTAAGGCGTGAAGCTCTCAAACTCAGCTGCGCAGGTATCGACGAGCTTGTAGACCGGCTTGACGCCAAGCTTCATACGAAGCGCTCGAACGGCAGCTGTGCCCTCGGAGCCGGACAGGCCCCAGCTTGCTGCCAGTCGCTCGTCAGAGATTCCCATCCGCTTGGCACTCCGCAACTGGTCCGCGGTCACCGCTTCCATGTTCGTTGCGCCCACCGCCTTGATCTCGTCGGTAATCTGCTTGATCTGGTGCAGGAACCACGGGTCCATCGAGGTCAGACGTGCGATCTCGCGCACAGACATGCCGCGCTCAAAGGCGTAGCGGACATATGTCAGGCGATCCGGATGAGGAGTTACGAGGCGCTGCGTCAGTCTGCGTGGCTCGATGTCATCTGCAGTGGCCTTCTTCCCGGTCTCGAGCGAGCGAACTGCCTTCATCATCGATTCCTTGAAGGTGCGGCCAATCGCCATCACCTCGCCGACCGACTTCATCTGCGGCCCGAGCGTCTCGTCGGCGCCAGGGAACTTCTCAAACTGCCACTTGGGAATTTTGACGACGACGTAATCGATCGTCGGCTCGAAGCAGGCTGGCGTGGCCTTCGTGATGTCGTTCTGAATCTCATCCAGGGTGTAGCCGACAGCGAGACGGGCGGCGATCTTTGCGATGGGAAAGCCAGTTGCCTTCGAAGCCAGAGCGCTCGAACGCGAGACGCGCGGGTTCATCTCGATCACGGTCATGCGCCCGGTGATCGGGTTCACGGCGAACTGCACGTTGCTGCCACCGGTCTCGACGCCGATCTCGCGGATCACATTGATTGCGGCGTCGCGCATCACCTGGTACTCGCGGTCGGTCAGGGTCTGGGCCGGGGCTACGGTGATCGAGTCGCCCGTATGCACGCCCATCGGGTCGAAGTTCTCAATTGAGCAGATGATGATGACGTTGTCTTTGAGATCGCGCATCACCTCGAGCTCGTACTCCTTCCAGCCGAGCACGCTCTCCTCAATCAGGCACTCGTGCACTGGGCTGAGGTCCAGTCCACGCGACAGAATCTCTGTCATTTCCTCGCGGTTGTAAGCGATGCCGCCGCCCGAGCCACCTAGCGTGAAGCTCGGCCGAATCACCGCGGGAAAACCAATCTTTCCGGCGAACTCTAGCCCGGCGCTCACGTTGTTGACGAGCTGCGACTTCGGCATGTCGAGGCCGATCTTGTTCATCGCATCCTTAAACAGCAGACGGTCCTCGGCCTTCTTGATCGCCTCAAGCTTTGCGCCGATCAGTTCAACACCGTGCTTCTCAAGGAAGCCCGAGTCGGCAAGATCGACCGCGAGATTCAACGCTGTCTGTCCGCCCACCGTAGGAAGCAGCGCAAACTTGCCTGATCCCGCCGGCATCATCTCGGCCTCCAGCCGGATGATCTCTTCGAGATAGGCCGCGTTCAGCGGCTCGATGTAGGTACGGTCGGCCACCTCGGGATCGGTCATGATCGAAGCAGGGTTCGAGTTGACCAGAACAACCTCATAGCCCTCGGCCTGCAGCGCTTTGCACGCCTGCGTGCCGGAGTAGTCGAACTCCGCCGACTGCCCAATCACAATCGGCCCAGAGCCGATCACCAGAATCTTCTGAATGTCATTCCTGCGTGGCATGTTTCGTCTTTCTCGTTTTACAAACTCGCCGGCGTTTCAAAGGGCGCTCTACCGCCGCGCCCTTTGTACCTCGTGTCGAACTTAAGTCCCGCTTATTTCTTCCACTCTTCCATCATCTTGCGGAAGTCTTTGAAGAGATAGTGCGAGTCGTGTGGCCCAGGGCTCGCCTCCGGGTGGTACTGCACGCTGAACATTGGGTCTGTCTTATGCTTCAGCCCTGCCAGCGTCTGATCGTTCAGGTTAGTGTGTGTCTTCTCAACCGTCTTCTCATCCAGCGTCTCTGGATCGACGGCAAAGTTGTGGTTCTGTGCGGTGATCTCTACCTTGCCGGTCTGATGGTTCATGATCGGATGGTTGCCGCCGTGATGACCGAACTTCAGCTTGTAGGTCTTGCCACCGAGGGCGAGGCCGAAGATCTGATGCCCAAGGCAGATGCCGAACATCGGAGCCTTGCCCTGCAGCTTCTGAACGTTCTCAATCGCGTAGTCCAGCGGCTCAGGATCCCCGGGCCCATTCGAGAAGAACACTCCATCCGGATTTAACGCCAGGACCTCTTCAGCGGAAGTCCTTGCTGGAACGACGGTGACACGGCAGTTCTCGCGCGCCAGCATCCGCAGGATGTTCTCCTTGATGCCGAAGTCGTAGGCCACTACATGCAACTCTGCCTTGTCCTCCGCGGGCTTCAGCAGCAGGTCACCTGTCTGGTTCTTCGGCTCATTGGCGTCCCACTTGTACACCTCCTTGGTGCTTACGACGCTGGCGAGGTCGGTGCCCTCCATCTTCTTGATGGAGCGCGCCCGGGCGACCAGCGCATCGACGTCAAGGTTGTCGCCGCTGGCGATCACACCGCGCATCACGCCATTCGCGCGCAGATGCCGCACGATGGCACGAGTATCAACCTCGGCGATCACTGGGACGTTATACCGCTCGAGGTATTCGTCTGCCACCTGAGTCGAGCGCCAGTTGGAACTCACCGGCGAGAACTCACGAGTTACCAGTCCTTCGATATAGGGCCGCTTCGCCTCAGCGTCATGAGGAGTCGTGCCGTAGTTGCCAATGTGAGGGTTCGTAAGAACGACGATCTGTCCCGCGTACGAGGGATCGGTAAAGATCTCCTGGTAGCCGGTTAGAGAAGTGTTGAAGACCACTTCGCCAGAGCTCTCCGCTCTTGCGCCAAAGCTCTTGCCGCGAAAGATGCGCCCGTCTTCGAGCGCGAGTATTGCATGCATTGCCTCTCCGAGGAGTGGATTTAATAGATTCTATCAGCATCTGTTCTGCAACAGATTTCACTCCGGATTTGTACGCAACGAAAAGACCCGGCCAGAAGCCGGGTCTAACTGCAACAGAAAAAACTCTGGTCTACCGTGTGTGGTGGTGATGGGGGCGGTGGTGGTGGTGCCGGTGCTGTGCGGCGTTCGCTGGGACGGCGGAAACGGCCAGAACAGCAAGGGCGACAGTGGCAAGCAGGATTGTGCGAACCTTCATTGGATTCAAGCTCCTGAGACCAGCTCTTGTGACTTCAAATGCTTGTCTCGTAGATCAGATTACTGGCTTTCCATCGGCATCTTTGAAGGATTTCTCCTCGGGAACCTCCGCAGATGCTCCATGCTGCTCGATCTCGATCAACACATCAGCGCCGTCAACCCGGAGAGGAAAGACTCCGACCTGCTCATTGGGGGGATATTCCGCGATTCCGGTCTTTGCATTGAACATCCAGGAGTGCCAGGGACATACCACGGCTTCGCCCTCGATCCATCCCTGCCCCAGCGGTCCTCCGCGATGGGGACAGTGATTATCCAGCGCCGACAGGCTCCCATTCAGATTCGCGAGGCAGACAGCGACTCCCTCAACCTCTGCCTCGCTTACCATCCCTGGCTCTGGAGCTTCACTCAATCCACACAACCTAACCCAACGTGCCACACTCGCCCCTCGTATTCTTTTCTTTTAGGATACCGGCTGGCAGACTACCTCTCAGTGCAACCCCTGCCGGTGCTAAAGTTTCTACAGAATCTCTCATGCCTCGCCCCACCTCGAAGCTACCTGCTGCCCTCTCGCAGACCGAAGCCGTCAACCCTCTCTGGCTTCTTAGGGCCCTTGGGCTGGTCCTTGTTGCCGCCCTCCTCTGCAGCTATCTGGCGCTCTGCCTTCTCTTCCTCCAGGGCCAGTGGCAGATCGTGCTGCACCCTATCCACAGCGACGCCAAGCCCCCTGCTACACCCGAAGCCGTCCACTTTGGCCCGGATGAGTCAGCGATCCCACAATTGCTCGGGGTCTGGATGCCCGTAGCATCAGGAGCACGCTACGCCACTACGACGATTCTCTTTCTTCCGGGCGGAGATGGCTCACGTTCCGACTTCACCCCGACCCTTGAGGCTCTCCACCAGCTTGGGCTCAACGTCTTCGCCTTCGACTACCGCGGTTATGGCTTCAGCGCGAAGACCCACCCTAGCCAGAAGAAGATGTCCGAGGACGCCGAGTCGGCCTGGCGCTACCTCACCCTCTCACGCGCCATCCCCGCGGGCCAGATTGTTCCCTACGGTGCAGGCGTAGGCGCCTCCCTGGCGGCGCAACTGACGCTTGCCCATCCCGAGGTCCCAGCGCTGATTCTCGACTCCCCCTGCGCTGACCTGCTCAAGGTCGCCCGCTACGATCCACGTTCCGTGTTCATCCCCGTGCGGCTCCTCTTTCACGAGCGTTTTCCTCTCGCTGAACCGCTCTCCACGCTCCGCGCGCCGAAGCTTCTCATCACGACCGGCAAGTCATCTGCCGAGGCATTCCGCACCGCCTCAGATCCAAAGATCAGCGTCGAACTTCCTGCCGCGAATGGCGCTCTCTACGGTCAGGCCATCACTCGCTTTCTCGACCAATACCTGCCTCAAGCTCCCGACCAGATCGTGCCTAGCGCGGCACCCTTGCCAACAAACTCCCGCTGAAGCCGCTTCCCTCAGCTAGGCTCTGGATAGTTAAAACAAAACGAGGAGAAGTTCCGTGTCCAAATCGCTCGACAACCTGCAGCCCTGGGGCGCTTTCTTCATGCGCCTTGTTCTCGGACTCGCAATGACCTATCACGGTTTCAGCAAGGTGATCCCGGCTGGTGGCTTCCACGGCGGCAATGCCTTTTCCGCCATCGACCACTTCGGACACCACGTTACATCACTCGGACTTCCCTACTGGCTCGGCTGCATCGCGGCGCTTACTGAGTTCCTGGGAGGAATTCTCATCCTGCTCGGTCTGCTTACACGCTTTGCCGCGTTCATGATCGCCTGCGACATGGCCGTCGCTCTGGTAATGGTCAATCGTCACCACGGGTATTCCGGCTCGGAGTATGGTCTGGCCCTTTTGGTCGTCGCGCTGATGCTTTTCTTTTATGGGGCGGGGACCTGCGCTCTTGACCGCAAGCTCGGCCTCGCCTGAGGGCGGGGAGAGATTGGCGCCAGAAGGAGTGAAGGCCCCCTATACACCGGGGGCCTTACGTATTTGGTGGGGAGTGGTGTTGCAGCTAGGGGAAATCGAGACTGTGGGAACGGCTAGCCTCGACGATTGCTTGTTACATTCAATAAGACGCGGCTCCCGACAAAAAGTTGTCCAGATTTTTCACTTTTTTGGAGAACCGCTCATTCATTCTTCCAAAATACAGATACTTGGTTAATAGGCTGTTACGCCTCACGCTAACGCCGCACTTAGAGGAACTCGAGAAACTGCTTAGGGTTGATCTGGGCCCCTGGAAAGACGATATCCATGTTCTTCGATCCGAGGGTCTTGTAAGCAGCTTCGCCAAAGACCCGTCTAAAGTCAGTTGTTACAGTAAGATCACGGCCTTCATTCAACTGTTCGTTTGCCAGCCCTGGCCACTTGCCGTAGACCTTGCCACCTTTGACCTGTCCGCCAAGGACGAACATGACATTGGCGTGACCGTGGTCCGTTCCGCCCGTGCCGTTCTGACGGGCTGTCCGGCCAAACTCCGACATCGTCACCAGGGTAATGTTTTCGGCGTCCTGTCCCATATCCTTCCAGAAAGCGGAGATAGTTTCGGAGAATTCCTTCAGCCGGTTCGCGAGCTGCCCATTCACGTTTCCCTGGTTCTGGTGCGTATCCCAGCCTCCGATATCTGAGAACGCAGCCTCGACTCCCAGGTTCGCCTTCATCAACTGGGCGACCTGCTTCAGGCTGTTGCCGAATGGCGTATTCGGATAGGCGACTCCATCAGCGGGCTGATACTTCGACGGATCAGCCGCCTTCAACATCCGCACGGCCTCGAAGGTCTCCTGCCCTGTTCCGTGGAGCACCGCGTCCGTACTCTCGTCGTACATCGCCTGAAAGGCGTTGCTGATGGGCGAAGTCTGGGGTCCGCGACCAGCGACAGAAAAGTCCGCCAGGTTGTTGATCGCAATGGCCGGAACCTTCCCCTGCAGCGTCCGGGGCACCTGCGTGCCGAGTGCAACTGCCCTGAAGGCCGATGGCTTCCCTTTGAGGGCCTCTGCCTGGAGCGCGCGGTTCAGCCAGCCGTCTTCGGTGACCTTAACGCCCGGCGTTCCGCTCTCCATGTAGTCTTGTGCATCAAAGTGCGACCGCGTCATGTCCGGCGAGCCGGCAGCATGGATGATCGCCAAATGTCCCGCATCGTAAAGAGGCTTGAACGAGGCCAGCGCAGGGTGCAACCCGAAGAACCCGTCCAGATCCAGGACCTCGTTCTGCTTGATGGCAATGGAAGAGCGCATGGCGTAGTAGTTCTTCTCGCGATAGGGCACAACGATATTCAACCCGTCGGCCGCACCACGCTGGAAGAGCACCACGAGCTTCTTATTGTTCGTCGCTGCCGTCGTCATCTCGGCCAGGACGCTTCGCTTCAAGAAGGCTGGGATCACCGACGTTCCCACCAGCGTCAGGGCACCGCCCTTCATAAATCCGCGCCGGCTAGCCCCTCGCGTCGCGAGGTCGCGTCCGTGCATATCGCAGCCCCAGTCGCTCGAGTCGGTCAAACCATTCCTTGGGTTTCCCATCGTTGTAGCCTCCTGCCGGTCGCCAAGCCCCAAACTCCTTGACCACTCTAACTAACTCCGTCTGCCGAAAGAAGTTTCGCTGCTCTGGGGCACGGCAAACGGGCTATCTCCTCTGGAATTCGGGCGATCCCATAAGCAGTCCGGCAATCGCCGCTGCCTGCGGGTCCATCTGCGCACGCGGCGGCTGCACTGGTGTCCCCGCATTCAATACTGAGCAACTGCATCTTTACCTTGTCATCTTGTAACGTCAAAACGCCGCTAACTCTGCCATCGCATGGTACAGGTCTTCCGGTTGAGGCAGAATCACATCCTCTAGCAAGGGCTGGTATGCGACAAAGACGTCCATCGCCGCCACACGCCGCACAGGCGCGTCGAGGTCATGGAAGAGCTCATCGCCGATTCGTGCAGCAATCTCTGCCCCATATCCCCAACTCTGCATGTCTTCGTGAGCGACGATCACGCGGTTCGTCTTGCGGACGCTCTCCGCGATCGCCTCCCAGTCGTAAGGCGTGAGCGTACGAAGGTCGATCAGCTCGACATCGACACCTTTCTCACGCTGGATCTTCTCTGCCGCCTGCAAGGCACGCGGAACCACGGCTCCGTAAGTGATTACCGTCAAGTCCTTACCCGGCCGCACTACCTTCGCCTTGCCGAACGGAATGCAGTAATCCGGGCCCGGATAGACTGCTCTTCCGTACGTCTCTCGATAGAGCCGCTTGTGCTCCAGAAACAGCACCGGATCGTCGCAGCGGATCGCTGTCCGCAGCAGCCCCAGCGCATCCAGAGCATTCGACGGCATGACAATCCGCACGCCTGGCGTATGCGTGAAGATGCTCTCGCCGCTCTGCGAGTGGTAGATCGACCCGCCGGTCAGGTAGCCGCCGATGGGAACCCGGACCACGAGCGGGCAGCTGAAGCCACCGTTCGACCTCCAGCGGACCAGGGCCAGTTCATTGCGCAGCTGATGCATCGCGGGCCAGATGTAGTCGAAGAACTGAATCTCGACGACCGGCTTCAAACCGCGCACAGCCATACCAATCGCGCGGCCGACGATGTTCGCCTCAGCCAGCGGCGAGTTCCACACGCGGTCGTTGCCAAACTCCATCTGAAGCCCTGAGGTCAGCTTGAAGACTCCGCCCTTGCCCTTAATCACACCTGCCCGCAGCGGCTCATCACGGCTCGCATCGGCTACGTCTTCGCCGAAGACCACGATGCGGTCATCGCGCCGCATCTCGTCTTTCAGACAGCAGTTGATCAGGTCGGCCATCGTACGCTCAGTCTGGTCCGCGGTCACGGCTGGCTGAGTGTTGAAACGCGCATCCGTGGGCTTCAAGTCCTCGGAGTACAGATTCACCAGGATCGACTCAGGAGCCGGAAGCTTCGCCATCACCGCTCTGTCCGCCGCCCTCTGAACCTCTTCATCCACCTGGTGCTCGAGCCTGTTGATTGCATCAGCGTCGAGGATTCCCTCGCGCAGCAGCCACATCTGCATCCGCGAGATAGGATCGCGCAGCGCGTCGGCCTCAAGTTCGCTCACCGGGCGATAGAGTCGCTCGTCATCGCTGAGCGAGTGCGAGTATGGCCGAATCACATGCCCGTGCACCAGCGCGGGACCCTTCCCTGCGCGGCAGTAGGCAACCGCCTCGACCATCGCCTTGTAGCTGGCAATCGGGTCGGTTCCATCAATCTCGGCAAAGTGGAAGTTCGGGAAGTTCGCGATCAGCCGCGAGATGTTTCCTCCCGGGGTATTGGCCTCAACCGGCGTCGAGATGGCGTATCCGTTGTCCTCGACGACATACAGCACCGGCAGCTTGCCATTGCTCGCCGTATTCAATGACTCCCAGAACTCACCCTGGCTCGTCGAGCCCTCTCCGATCGAGACGTAAACCACCTCGTCGCCATGAAACTTCACGTCCTTGAACTCGCGGTAGTCTCCCTCATGCTTCGCCGCAGCCTCAGGATGCCCTGAGATATACCTTCCCGCCTCGGCGCATCCCACCGCGTGCAGGCACTGTGTCGCCGTCGATGACGACGGGCTCACAATGTTCAGCTTTCGGCTCGACCAGTGGGAGGGCATCTGGCGGCCGCCGCTTGCCGTATCATCCGCGGCTCCCACGGCCTGCAGCAACTGCTCTTCGACCGTGTTGCCCAATGCAAGACAGATCGCACGATCGCGGTAGTAGGGGAAGAACCAGTCGTACCCCGGGCGCAACGCCATGCCCGCGGCCACCAGCAACGCCTCGTGTCCGGCGCATGAGATCTGGAAGAATATCTTCTGCTGACGCTTCAGGACGATCTCTCGGTCATCCGTGCGGCGTGAGAGGTACATCAGGCGATAGAACTCCACCATCTGCTCGCGCGTCAGCGGGCCCTCAGCGACGGCCTCGCTCTTTTTCTTGTTCTCAACTACACCTGTTCCAGCCTGACGCGCCATGCACCTATCCTCAACTTCTAGGAAGCGGCAACCCTCATGGGTACGCCCTCTTCCGAACAAGATTGTACCGGGAGCGGGCCAAATTTGGCTCGTCCGAATTCTCCTGTGCATCTGCTTCAAAGATGTCCGACCAATGAGCGTACAGGCATGGCAGCCAACAGCATCGACCGAGTTCCCAGCGATGATCAAGGGAACTCGCAAAGGCATGCCCGATGAGCAAAAAGAGAGAGGCGGTCAGAGAACCGCCTCTCTTTACATTATCGTGTCTTTTTACGACTAAACAAACAACGGAGCCAGCACTAGCGTAATTGTCGCGAGCAGTTTGATTAGCACGTGAAGACTCGGTCCAGCTGTGTCCTTGAAGGGATCGCCGACTGTATCGCCTACAACAGCGGCCTTGTGGGCCTCGCTCTTCTTGCCGCCGTACTGGCCGCTTTCGATGAACTTCTTCGCGTTGTCCCAGGCGCCGCCACCGTTGTTCATCAGCATCGCCAGTAACACGCCGCTAATCGTGCCAACCATCAGAAGGCCAGCCACGGCCTCGGCACCGGCGAGGTTCACCGCTTGTCCGGCTATCGCAGGAACGGGCAGGACGGCCCCCGGAGCGTAGATCGCCGAGCTCGCCAGATAGCTCGAGCTGAAGTGCCGGAAGACCAACCCCACCACAACCGGCAGGCCAACCACGAGCACTCCCGGAACCACCATCTCCTTGAGAGCTGCACCGGTCACGATATGAACACACCGTCCGTAATCGGGCTTTGCCGTGCCCTCCATAATTCCAGGGTTCTCTCGAAACTGGGCGCGAACGTCCTGCACAACCATCTGCGCAGTGCGTCCAACGGCCTTGATTGCCAGCGAGCTGAACAGATAGGTCAGCATCCCGCCCAGCAGCGCGCCCACAAACACGGGCACCTGGGCGAGGTTAATGTTCGTGAAGCTCCAGCCCATCGGCATATATCCACCGGCATGAGCAACCTTGTCGGTGACGATCGTCTTGATCTCTTCAAGATAGGCCGAGAACAGCAGAAACGCCGCCAGTGACGCCGAACCGATTGCGTACCCCTTGGTCAGAGCCTTGGTGGTATTGCCCGCGGAATCGAGCTTGTCGGTCCGCTCACGAATCTCGTGCGGCTGGTGCGACATCTCGATGATGCCGCCGGCGTTGTCTGTAATCGGGCCGAAAGTGTCCATCGCCAAAATGTAAGCAGCGCAGCTCAGCATGCCCATGGTGGCGATTGCCGTCCCATAGATACCCTTCGCGTAGTCGCTCACGCCCGACACGCCAGCTAGTCCCTGCACACCGAAGTAGTAGCTCATCAACAATGCAGCGGAGATAACAACCACCGGCATCGCTGGCGTCTCCATCCCGACGGCGAGGCCGCTGATGATATTCGTCGCCGGCCCGGTGAGAGATGCTTCGGCGATCGATTTCACCGGGCGGTAGATCGACTCTGTGTAGTACTCCGTAATCCACACGAACAGAAACGCCGTCGCAAGACCGATGACGCCGCAGCCCAGCAGCCACAGCGGCTGCACAAGCGGACCGTTCAGCATCCCGTACACGGCGCCCGCAAAGCCCAGCAGTGCGAGTGCGCTCGTCACATAGAAGCCCTTATTCAGCGCGTGCATTGGGTCTTCGTCCTCGCGTGTCTTCACCACAAAGACGCCCACAGTACTAGCAACCAGATTGATCGCGTGCACCACCAGGGGAAACAGGATTCCTCTGACGCCAAACACGGGATAAAGCGCCGCGCCCAGAATCATTGCACCGACGTTCTCCGCCGCAGTCGACTCGAACAGGTCAGCGCCGCGACCGGCGCAGTCGCCCACGTTGTCTCCAACTAGATCGGCAATCACGGCAGGATTTCGCGGATCATCCTCCGGGATTCCAGCTTCGACCTTCCCCACCAGATCCGCGCCGACGTCTGCTGCCTTCGTGTAGATGCCGCCGCCGAGCTGTGCAAACAGCGCCACCAGCGAAGCACCAAAGCCGAACCCGACCAACTGGTACGGCACCGCCTGCGGATTCTCGAGCCCGCCAAAGAACAGGAACAGCACGGCGATACCAAGCAGCGCAAGGGCCACAACGACCAGGCCCGTTACCGCTCCTCCATGCAGGGCCATCCGCAGCGCCTGGTTCAGGCTCGTGCGGGCGGCAGACGCAGTCCGGATGTTTGCCCTGATCGAACAGTACATCCCCGTGTATCCGGCCAGTGCCGAGCACAGCGCTCCCACCAGGAAGCTCACAACCGTTTTCGCCGCATACGGCGAGGTCCGGGCCGAGAGGTGGTAGCCCACGAACAGAAGGATCGCCAGCACCACCGCAATCGAGCCGATCGTTCTGTATTGCCTCCTGAGGAATGCCTCAGCACCCTCGCGGATTGCATCCGAGATTGCCTGCATGTCGGGCGTCCCCGTATCCGCTGCGACGACAGCACGGACCAGCATCATGGCCGCCACCAGTGCCAGCACTCCCACACCCATCGCGATCCACAACCACATCCCATCACTTCCATTCACGGACGCTGGGGTAAAAGGCGGTTCCTGTACGGCCATAGCCAAGAGGCTTACAACGTGCATGCAAACGTCTCCTTTAGAACAACAGACTTCAATTTGTTTCAGAAAGGCGAAATTAGAGCATGTGAAATCCCACAGGGTCAATGCACCCTCTGGTTCACCCTCATACTGAGGGCACGACAACACAGACCAAAGTAATAGCACACCCCTTCAGATTTGCTAATCCAATTCCTGATCAGGCCGATGGAGCCTTCAGCGTGATTTCAAGCGAGGTACAGCCGTGTCCGTGCTCCCCTGTCTACGTGCCCTGATGTTCCGTCTTGCTTTGCCGTCTCTCACGGTTGCGATAATCGCACCGCCTCTCATTGCGCAAACGGAAGCCGAGGCCATCGTGCCCTACCGATATCTGGTCATCTATCGCGATGCTGTGGTTCCAGGCGATGCCGAGGTCCGTGCATCCTCCGCAGGAGTCCGTATTCTGCAGCGCCACGATCGCTTCGGCATCGTTACGGTTCAGGCATCAAGCAGCCTCTCCGCGACGCGCCCTCGAACTCTCGGCCAACTGGACCAGGATGATGCCTCGATGATGCGCCGCTTAGCCGGTCAGCCGAACGTCGAGTACGTTGTCCACGACCTTATCGTCAAGGCGCACCGCATCGTCCTTCGCCCGGTTTCCCTTGACCCGACCTTCAAGGTGGTCACGAGCCCGTCCTCCACTCCAAAGCCACCCTACGACGCCTATTACAACTCACCACAGGGGTGGGCCGTGCGTCAGGTTGGAGGCTATGGAGCCAACACTCCAGGAGGGCCGGCCGTCGGTCCTTGGGACACCACTACGGGTAAGGGTGTTCGCATCGCCATCCTCGACAGCGGGGTTGATCAGAGTCACCCGGATATTGCTCCCAACCTCACGCTCAACCTTAGCGAGATCAACCAGAATGGTCTCCCCAGCTCCTGCGACGACGGCTCCCCTCAGGACCAGACGGGCCACGGCACATGGGCTGCCTCGCTGGCTGCGGCCGCCATGGGGCCGGGTACCGGCCAGGTCATCGGCGTAGCCCCATCGGCAGCGTTGCTCAACATTAAAGTGCTCGAACGGATGCCTATATCCACCAGTGGAGCGGCGGCCACAGCCAGCGAGTGCGCCTCCGGCGAAGCGAGCGGCCTGCTCAGCTGGGTCATCCATGGGATTCAGGATGCCATCACGAACCAGGCCGACGTAATATCGATGTCCCTCGGCACCACCATTGACCTCAGCACAGGCGAAGGAGCAGGTCTCAAGGCTGCCTTCGACCGTGTCGCCGATGCCGCCACCCAGGCCGGAATTGTTCTGGTCGCCGCCGCTGGAAACGAGGGCTATGACCTGTCCAACACCCGCTATATTGAGCTTCCAGCCCAGGCACGCGGCGTCCTCGCACTAGTTGCGTCCACCAATCCCACATGTGCCGAGAACACGGCAGCCGGTGCATCCTGCTCTTCGGGTCCGGTTACCCTCGCCTACTACAGCAACCACGGAGACGCCCTTAACGCTCTCGCCGCCCCGGGCGGCAGCTACCCCCAGGGCAACGGCGACCTCGCCGTCAGCGGATGGATCCGTGGGGCATGCAGTTCCGGCCTACCCAACACCGTCGACGGCATGCCCGCCGATTCGCAGCACAGCTTCGGCTGCTTCCATTTCGGCCACACCCCTTATGTCGAGGCAATCGGAACCAGCGCCTCCGCGCCTCTGGCCGCAGGCGCAGCTGCCCTGCTCCGAGCTGCACATCCGACCTGGGACGCAGTCACCATCGTTGATGCGTTGCGCTCATCGGCCGTCCCGGCTTCCAGCCTGCCGGTTCCCCAACTCTCGGCCGCCACCGCGCTTCAACTTCGCTAAGCCTTGTCGGACTAGCCCTTCATCCTGTCCTTAACACTCTTGGCCAACTTCTCAATCTCCTCCGCCTTCTTTCCGAGATCTGCCGGGCGTGGAGGTTCGCTCTGCTGTTCTACTTGTTCTTTGAGTTGCCTCGTTAGCTCCACCAATTTGTCGGTGTCTGAAACCAGCCTCTTCTGTCGATCGCTGTTCCGAGACCGTATCTGTTGCTCTTCCATCCGGGCAGACAGTGGATCAACTGTATTTGTGTCAGATCTATCCAGGGGCGAAATGCCGGTTCCCATCCGCGATCCGGTTGACGGCGGCGGATTGGGGTTCTGCCGGGTCTGTCCGAGGACGTCCGCACCATACATGAATGCCATCACCACCATCCCAGCTAGCATGGTCCGTAGTGCCGTCATACAGCCCCCTCCTCGCGATGGTTGCATCTTAGTTCCAAGCTAAAGCATGCTGTTCCTAAGCACTCCCGAAAGCGAGACGCAATCATCATGCTCCTTCTCACATCGTCCCCGCAAGATGAGCGTATCTCGCACATTCTTGCGACTGACTGGCACGACGACGTCATTGTGTTCCTCCGTGAGAAGCTCCCCAAACTCGTCGTCGTGTTCATTGTCATCTTTGTCCTGCAGCGAATCGTCCTCTTCTTTGTCCACCGGCTGCGAAAACAGGCCGATCGGCAGGTCGGCAACTTCCACCGCGCAGGGCAGCCCCGGACCATGGCCTCCATTCTGCGCGCGACGACCTATGGAGTTCTCGGTTTCATCGCCTTTCTTCAGGTCCTCAACATCTTCGACATACCCTATCAACCGCTTCTGGCCTCTGCCGGCATCCTCGGCGTCGGCATCGGACTCGGGGCCTAGCCGATCTTCAAGGACATGCTAAACGGTATCTTCATCGTCTTCGAAGACCAGTACAACGTCGGTGAGGTGACCCTGATTGCGGGACTCAAGGGAACGGTGGAGGACCTCTCGCTGCGTCGCACGACCCTTCGCGACAGTGACGGCACCCTCTATGTCGTCCCCAACAGCCAGATCGCGACTGTCTCCAACCTCTCCCGCGACTACTCCATCGCCACTCTTCCAGTCAGTGTCGATGCAAGCGCTAACCCTGACAAGGTTATGGAAGTGCTCAAACATCTAGCCGCCGAGGTCCGTAGCGACCCCGCCTTCAAGCAGGTCGCGGTCGCAGACCCCGATATCCTCGGAATCAACGACATCCGTGGCCGGGAGGTCATCTACCAGGTCAATCTCCGCGTGCGGGCCAATCAACGCGATGGCGTTCTGCGCGAGCTTCGCCGCCGCATTATCCTCGCCTTTGAAAAGGACGGGATTCCCCTCGGCATCTCGTCCAACATGCTCATCATGCAGCGAGACTCCACGGCGCCACCTTCCCCGCCCTCCATCGGAGCCTGACGTCTGTCGTTCTAGAGCGACTGATTCATCGCGGCGATCAGATCGTCCACGGTCCGCACCGGAGGCAGGCACCCTCTTCCGTTGCAAACCACAGCAAAGCTGCCCTTCGCAGCATCCTGTAGATCCGGCAGATGCGGCAGGGTCTCGGCCAACGTCGGTGGCAGCTCTCCAATCTGATCGCGCCGGAACCTGATGACGCACTTGTTAACCGCATAACGCGCCAGCGCCACCGCCTCCAGACGTCGAGCTTCGGCATCCTCGCCGATCACGCACACCTGCACCGCGCGTTGCACCATCCGCTGCAGCGCCAGACCATAACTTGCGGCATAGAGGCCGAAGTGTTCCACGATTCCCGCAAAGGTCTCCAGCGTCTCCATTGCCTTAACGGAGTAGTCCTCGCGCCCATTCAGTCCCTCAAGCCGCAGGAGCAGTGCGGCCGCCATCGGATTTCCGGCAGGCGTGGGCGAATCCTGCAACGGCTTCCGTCTTGTCACCAGAGCTCCAAGCCGCTGCTCTCCGTCGGCCAAAAGTTCCGTATCGAAGAACCCGCTTCCAACTGCGTCGTAAAACCGCTTCAACAACGCCTCCGCGATAGCTTGAGCGGCCGTGTAGTACCTGATCTCGCCGGTCACCTCCCACGCATCCAGCGCGGCGTGCCCCAGGAACACATAGTCGTCAAGTATCCCCCCAACCCTCGTTCCGGCATCTCCAGTCTCGCCGTAAGACACGACGTGAGACATGCTGCCTGTCGTCTCATCCCACGCATCTTTCAGCACGCGATCCAGCGACTTCAGCGCGAATGCCCGCACCTCTGGCATGTCCAGTACACGCCCTGTCTCCAGATACGCCGAGATGCACATCCCGTTCCAACCGACATACACCGTCCTGTCGATATAGGGCGTTGGCCGCTTCAGTCGAGCGGCATAGAGCTTTTGCTTTGCGGAGGCCAGCAACTCCCTGGCAGCTTCTACCGTCAGCCCGTTGTACTTCGCGACACCGTCGATCGAGCCTCGCACGTGAAGCACATTCTTCGCCGGATTGTGGTGCATGTCGCCGATTTCGCCGATGTCGTAGTAGGCGCCTGCGACCCCCAGCTCCTCGGCGGTCAAAACCTCTGCCGCCTCGTCCTGTGTCCAGGTGAAGTAATCGCCGTCATCGTCCAGGGAGAAGTCCGCGTCCTGCGACGCATAGAAGCCGCCACGTTCACGATCGCTCAGGCATTCATCCATCCAGTGGACGATCTCCTTCGCAACTCGCGCGCACTCAGGATCGACGTATGTCTGAAAGCCATGCACATAGTTCTTCAGCAGTTCGCTGTTGTCATAGGCCATCTTTTCAAAGTGCGGAACGACCCACTGCTCATCGACGGAGTAGCGATGAAAGCCTCCCGCCAGATGGTCATAGATGCCACCGCGGGCCATCTTCTGCAGCGTAACCATTGCGGCGTTCTTCGCCTGCTCTCCGAGCGGCATGCCTGCGCCAACCGACACCCGCGAGGCGGCGTCAAGGAGCAAATCAATCGCTCCGGAGTGCGGAAACTTCGGCTGCGATCCAAAGCCTCCCGACCTCGCATCAAACTGCTTCAGCGTCGCGGAGACGAGCTTAGCCACCAGTTCCGGCCCGGGATTCCCCGCCCTGCCCATGAACGACTCGTTGTGCTCAATCGCGGCGATCACGCTCCCAGCCGAATCATTCACCTCATCACGGCGTTCTGCGAAGGCATCTGCCATCGTCATCAGGACGCGCCGAAAGCTGGGCCGCCCATGCCTGTCCTCCGGGGGAAAGTACGTCCCGCCAAAATATGGCTTGCCGTCCGGAGTTAGAAACGCAGTCAGTGGCCAACCACCTTGCCCGCTTATTGCCGAGACCGCCGCCTGATATCGAGCGTCCACATCCGGCCGCTCATCGCGATCAACCTTCACCGGAATGAAGCTTCGGTTGATCACCGCGGCTGTAGCCGGGTCTTCGTACGACTCCCTGTCCATCACATGACACCAGTGACACCACACCGCTCCGATGTCCAGCAGAATGGGCTTGTCCTCCGCCTGGGCGGTCGCAAACGCCTCCTCGCCCCATTCCTTCCACTCCACCGGTTGATGCATCGCAGACCGCAGATATGCAGAAGCCGCTTTTGCCAAAGAATTCAACTGCTTCGTTTCCTGTCCGTGATTCATAGTCACAAGTGTATTGCAGCAGAGGGGCCTTCGTTTGCAAGGTTACTTCTGTCACCTTTACCCCAAGAAAAAGTCCGGGCTCAGAGCCCGGACCCTGGATCAGATTGTGGTTCCTTACTGTGGAGGTAGAGGCGCAGGTGTGGTAGTTAGCGGCTTTGGAGGCTCCGGCGCTTTAGGCGCCGTCAATCCCGGAACAGCCAGCGGCTTCGTGATCGTGCCCGTTGCCGCTTCCTCGATGCGGATCCCGTATTTATCCAGAACGTTCGAGAGCAACTGGCCTAATCCCACGCGGTCCCTGGCGTAAGCCGCAGTCGCCGAGATCAGGTTGTTTTCCGCTGTCGCCAGATTGCGCTCTTGTTGCAGCACGTTCGCCGTTGTGGATGCTCCCAGTTTGTACTTCTTCTGTTCTGCGTCCAGGCTCTGCGCCGCATAGTCCCGAGCTGCCTGGGCCGCCAATACCTGAGCCCGATCGTTGGTCAACGCGTACACGCCGTTAATCACCTGAATTCGAATCTGCGTGTACAGCTGCTGCAGCCGCATCTGCGACTGCCGGAACTCCATCTGCGAACGCGCCTGGTCCGCCTGCGCGATCCGGTTCCGCAGTGGAATATTGATGCTCACGCCCACTCCCTTGTCCGGGAACGAGTCATTGAAGGCGTTCTGAAGCACTGAGCCATATCCTCTCTGCGTCACAAATCCCGGTGGACACGGAACAAATGCCGTACCCGTCGAGTTTGAGCACTGAAGCGCAGGATTCTGGGAGCCTCCAAGGCCCGAGCCCCCGTAGAACCCATAGGCATCGACCGTCGGCAGCAAACCATTGCGGAATGCTTTGATCGTAATCTCGTTGTTCTTCATGTTCAGAACGGCCTGTTCAATCTGAGGGTTATTGATATAGGCCTGCCTCACAAGCTCTTCCGTAGGAGTATCCTCTTCCGGCAGCCGGTCCAGACCCACACGATCCGTGGGGATCACCGGAGCAGCGGAGAGCTGCGGATCATTCAGGTTCCGCGCAATCGCCTGCTTCATTAGAAGCTGCTGATACTCGAGGTTCGTCTGCGAGGCCACCAGTGCCTGCTTGTCGCTCGCTACCGCGCTGTCCGAGTTGACCACATCCAGCGGGGCCAGCGTTCCGATCTCAAGTTGCTTCCGGTTATCCGAAGCCAGCTGTGTTGACTGGGCAAGCGCTCTCTCCTTGGCCTGTTCGTCTTCGTACGCGCTCACCAGCCCAATGTAGATGTCCTCCACCTGAGTAATGCTATACAGAAGCTGCTGTCGGAACGCCGCGTCCGTGATCCGCCGGTCATTCTTCGCCTGCAGGATGAACCGTCCATTCAGCCAGGGTCCAAACCCCTGCAGCAGATGCTGCGTCACCTTCGCCTGGAAGAGTGAGTTCAATTGTGGGCTGTAGCTCGAACGAATGTTGTTCGTCGTCGACCGCGAGTTGTCGAAGGTGAAGTTAAACTGGGTTCCTGTCAGAAATCCCTGTTGATACCCGAAATTATAAGTGCCCGTGTTCTGGGTCAGGGAGTTGGTACCGGTAATAAAGGTGGTGCTCTGCGGCGTATTGGACCACTCGTACTGGATTGTGCCTGTAAGCAACGGATCCAGCTGCTCCGGTACAGGGCCGCCGCCGTTGGTGCTCAACACAATGCCTGTCGCGCCTGTTGCTCCACCTCCCACACCGCTCGAGGTGCCGCCTGGCCCGCCGCCGCCCTGGATCGTCGAGGTCGTCCCGCCCAGCGTATTGGTCACCAACCCGGTCGAAACACCACGCAAAAGCCCGCCGGCTTTCGTCCGCAGAATATCCGTATCGGCGATATCAAGATTGATTCGTGCAATCTCAATGTCGTAATTGTTCTCAAGCGCCAGCGTCACCGCGTCCGACACGCTCAGATAGATCTTTCCATCGCGCAACAACTGGTCCAGCCGCGGAGCATTAATTTGCCGCCTTGCAGGAACGTTCGTCGCCGTATAGGGCGCAAACGGGTTCCAGAAGTGGCTCTTCGGCTTCGTATAGTCTATGCTCGTGTCTTTCAGGTAGAGCGGTTCGGTCTGCTTTGGCTCAGGCGCCTGAGGCAAAGCTGCCTGCGCCGTACTGCTGCTCGCCGCAGCTTGTCCAGTCGATGGTGCCGTGGCGGTAGGACTCGTCTGCTGCGCGGTTAACGGCTGCGTGCTCACGCTCATCAACAGCAAGGCGATGCTTGCTGTTGCCTGCATATCCCTTAATCTCACGATGCGTTCTCCAACTCTTTTCCTGTTTCTCCAACTAAAAATCCATCACCCCTGATGCAGGCACAGGGTTCAACTCTCACTACTTCAACCCCTGCACAACTTCGCAGGCCAAAAGAGCACACAGATACCGCTGACTCCTCTAAGACGCGCGACACATATCCGAGGACTCACAAAGATGTATGACTGCCTGGGAACGTCCCATGCGATCCCGGGAGCTTTACGGCTGGGCACAGATACGCACCCACGAGACACTTCGTTCCCGTCATCCTGTCATTTTTTTGATTTCAACTGGCTCAGTATAGCAACCCCTAGGTGCTTCTTATTCAGGGGCTTCACGCGCCAATACGTACCACCTGAGGTAACCGTCTGCACTCAACAGCGACCCTCGATTCCATAGCGAGACACGAAAGTTCCATCCCGCATCGCGGATTGGATATCAGAGATCACTCACTCAGTTGAACGCATATGCGCGGCAGATCGAAGCGAGCCTCTAATTCAGTGTTGGAGCCACCCATCGCGCGATCAACAGCACGCCAACAACTCAATACGCTGGTTGATATATTTCATGCATCTAATTGTGCGGTATAAGTTTATAGATCAACTAGAACAGTTCGACCGCAGGGCTCATCTGCCCTACACTCATGCTCTTGAGCCGACACAAAACACATAGTCCACCATATCTTCCTCGCTCACTGGAAGGCTCCCTACTCCACTCATCACGCCATTTTCGAGCCACAGCCGCAGCCAATAATATTGATGTAGTCTCACCAGTCTTGCATTCACAGGCTGTCTCTGCTCGACCACGGCAGTGATCCTCGATGCAAGTGCATCGGTGTCCGTCACCGACTCCTGTTTCACGGCAATCCCTTTCGCCGCGAGTAGAGCGTCCTTTGCGGACCGAAGATCCTCTCCGCTGACAAGACCACTCTCCACCTTGAGCCCTGTCATCTGCTCCAGCGCCAGCGCAAGCGATGCATTCAGCCGCTGCTCGAACCCAAGGTATAGAATCCGTGATCCAGCCGTTCGCAACGGCAGTGCGCCAAACTCCTGCACAAGTAGCTTCGGCATAATGAGCGCCATCTCGCGCGCGCGAAATCCGCCGGTCGTCAGCACAGGACAGTTCCACTGGACGCTCAACCCTCGTGTAATCTGCTCAGGCTCCAACCCGCATTCGGAGATCAGCCACTCGCCAATGCGTCCGCCCTTCGAGCGCTGGGCTTCGAGCGCGAGCTGAAGCTGCGGATGCGTAATCCACCCCTGCGCCAACAGCACGAGACCAAGCGGAACTCTGTGCCGGTGCGAAACCTCTCCCACCGACGCCAACCCCTCCCCGTACTCTCGCCGCACGGCCGCCCGCACCATCGCAATAACGCATCGCCCGCTGCAGGCCCATTGCCCTTCGAAGACCGGTCTGCGCCGGCTTCGCCACGGCATAGCGCGAGTTCCTTCGCACTCGGGGCTCCCGCATAGCCTCTTGTCGCTCGTAATTACTGCCTTGGCGCGATCGCTCCCATGCCCTGTGTCCAGTAAGCCCGAGGGCCGATAGACATCGTCCTCCCACAGTTGAGAAACACTCCGGGCGGCCGTTCCATCAAGCGCAAGCTGGGTTGCCCCGACGTTGCTGAACTTTCTTCCTAGAAAAGGCATCGTATGCTCTCCAGCCGCAACTGCGGCGTTGCGACTTCAGTAATTCGCAGCGCAAAATTCCCACTCACCACCACCACCTCGCCCCGAGCCACAATGCGATCCCCTACCACGAGATCCACTGGCTCGGAGATATGCCGGTCGAGTTCTACCACTGCTCCCGGCCCTAGCTCCAGCACCTCGCGCAATGCCATCTCGCGTGAGCCGAACTGGAGAGTTGCGTCCAGCTCGATATCGGACAGCAGGCCTATCCTTGACTCTGTTCCCGTCGTCTGTTGCGAGTCGTTTTCCTTTTCCACCTTCAGCCCCTCTCAGTTCAGACTCATCGATCCATTGCTACGCGCTCCCTCAAGCTGTGCGCCGCGATGTTCGCCCGTTCTTACCGGATAGGCCCGTGCAAAGTGCAGCCCCCCCACACGGAGCTCCGCCGCATTGTGCCTGGGCAGAGGCAATCGAAGGAGTGTCCCTGGCTCCAGCGCCGTCAAGTCACTGGCGCGCATGCGAACTGGAGGAAACTGCAACACCGTACCGAACTTTGCCTCGCTCATCAGCTCGCGGATCCGCATCTCAGCTTCCTTCGAGCGGCGCCTCGGCCGGTCTCCCTCTGCGATCAACCGCCGCAGAATTGCATTCAGCACTACGGCAGGCAGGCAGAGGTTCAGCACTCCCTGAACCTCTGGCATCCGCACCTCGAAGCTGACGCACAATGTCTTCTCGCCCAGCGTTAGCATTCGCGCCGCCTGCGCCTCAGTCTCCCGCTTCTCAAAGACAAACTCCAGCCCAACCGGCTGCCAGGCGAGGTTTAGCTCCTGCACCACGACCTCGACCACCGCCACCAGGATTGCCTCCTCAATATCCGTCAGTTCCCGCGATGTCCCTGCGCTTCCGACACCTCCGAGCAAGATATCGATAATTGGGGCAGCAAGAGCCATATCCACCTCCAGCAGGCCCACGGCGCCCAACGGCTCCAGCCGCACCGAGCAGATAAACGACATCGGCGAAAGCCGCTCGATAAACTCGCTGAACGGCAACTGCTCGCCGGAGACCAGCTTGACCTTGAACGTAGTTCTCAGCCAGCCGCCCAGAGTGTGCATCAGGTTGCGCGCGAACAGATCGTTCACAGTGCTGATGGCCCTCATCTGATCGTTGCTGATCTCTCCGGCCCGGCTGAAGTTGTATCGTTCGGGTTCAAGCACGCTGGACTGTTGCCTGGCGCGTGAGGACGCATTTGCCGCGGCAAATAACGCATCAATATCTTCCTGTCCTAAGTTCTTTTCCATGCAGTTCCTTTCTCATGTGCCGTGTGAGCCTGCCCCGTCAACGTCTGGCCTTCCGCTTCTCCGGTGCCCCGTTGCCCAGATTCGCGCGATCACGATTGCGCATGTCGGCCAGCATAGTACGAAGGCGCAAAACAGCCGAGGAATGAATCTGCGACACACGCGACTCCACCACGCCCAGCGTCAATCCAATCTCCTTCATCGTCAGCTCTTCGTAGTAGTAGAGCGTCAGAACCATGCGCTCCTTCTCCGGAAGCTCATCGATCGCGTCAACCAGCCGCTGCTTCATCTCGCCCCTCAGACAACGGAAGAGCGGGTCCTCTTCCGCCGGCCCGGGGACATACGCAAGTTCCTCATCGCCCGAGTCCTCTGAGCGCTCCAGATGCAGACTGCCAATCTCAAGCCCCTTGAGGTCGCCTAGCAACTGCTGATACTCCCCGAGGCTCAGCCCCATCTCTTCGGCAATCTCCTGCTCTGACGGCGCGCGCCCCACCCGCTGCGTCACCGCGCGAATCGCCTCCTCGACGGCCCTTCCCTTTCTTCGCAGCTCTCGCGGGCTCCAGTCCAGCATCCGCAGCGAATCGAGAATCGCCCCGCGAATCCTGAACTGCGCATAGCTCTTGAACTGCACTTTCTTGGTGTGGTCGAACTTTGAGAAGGCATCGATCAACCCGACCACTCCAGCTGAGACCAGATCATCCAGATCGACATGCTGCGGCAGACGCTCATGGATCCGGCGCGCGATATAGCGCACCGTAGGCAGGTGCTCCATCAGCAGCACGTCACGCTCCGAAGCCACGCTGCTCTCAAAAGCCGTGCTCTCTCCTGTATACGCAGGAAAAGGGCTGTCCAATATGTCGGCTGACCTGGCAGTGCCAGTCAGCGTCATCTCTTCGCCGAAGAACGGGGTCTTCGACACCCCACGCAACATCTGCACTGGAACTGAATTCCCCATCTCTCTCCTCCGTACCCTCGTGTTCCTTAGAACCCTCTTATCTGCCAGCAGCTATCCGACCGTCCCAACGCTGCGTACTCGAATCTCCGGCGGAATCTCTGCCGGTGCAAGGACCGCAACCTTGGGAACGAACGGCTCCAGCCAGCGCCGCACGTGATAGCGCGCTGGACTCGGACATAAGAGCACGGGAAGTGCCGATGTTGGGGCCCCTCCGGTTAGGCGTTTCAAAGATTCCACTAAGCGACGCAGAAAGTCCGCTGGAGCAGCCGCGGCGTAAGCTCCATCGCCCAGCAGACGTGCCGCTCCCTGCGGATCGAAGGTGTTCACCAGGTCTGTCTCCAGCGCCTGTTCCAGCATCAGAACCCGTAGGCCGCCATCATCATCCAGCAATGGACGAATCAACCCGCGCCCCAGAGACTGCCTTACGCTCTCCACAAGGTGAACCAGGTTCTTCGACTGCTGTGCTGACTCGACCAGTACCTCGAGGATGGCCCCCAGGTCACGGATCGAAACCTGCTCGCGCAGAAGCTGCTGCAGTACGCGCTGCACCTCACCCAGCGACATCAGTTTCGGGACCAGCTCTTCCACCAGCTTGGGATGGCTCTCATTCATGCTGTCCAGTAGCCGCTTTACCTCCTGCCGTCCAAGAAGCTCATGCGCGTGCCGCCGTATGAGTTCTCCGAGATGCGTTCCGATCACAGTCGTCTGGTCCACCACCGAATACCCGGCCGCCAGCGCCTGCTCCTCAAGCCCGGGCTGAATCCATCGCGCCATCACGCCGAACGCCGGCTCCCTCGTCTCCACACCTGGGAGCGCCCGCGCTTTAGGATCTGCGTTCACTGCAAGCAGGAAGTTCTGCTCTGTCTGCCAGCGGGCAATCTCCACGCTGCGCAGGCTCACGACGTACTCCCGCGGTTTCAACCGGAGATTGTCCGTGATGTGAACCGGCGGCACGATGAATCCCAGCTCTGTCGCCAGATGCCGCCGCAGTGCACGAACCCGGTTCAGCATCTGGCCACCCTGCTTCTCGTCCACAAGCGAGATCAGCTGGAACCCGATTTCGAGCGTCAGATCGTCAACCTTCAGCAGCGACGCCAGATTCTCACCCTTGGCCGTCTCCGCGGCCACCCCTTTGCCTGTGGAGACTGCAGCGTCCTCCAGCGTTGCCGCAGCCTGACCCTTCGACTCTGGCAGTTGTTTTGCAATCAGCGCGACACCAGCCGCAATCAACACAAACGACAGCTTCGGCAGTCCCGGAATCAATGCCAGTGCAAGCAATACGCCGCAAGCGATCCATAGCGTATTCCTGCCTCGGAAGAGTTGCGCCCCCAGCTCATCTCCGAGAGCCCCCGACGACGACGCCCGCGTCAGAACAATTCCCCCGGCAATCGAGACCAGCAAGCTCGGGATCATCGTCACCAGCCCATCGCCCACAGTCAGGATCGTGTAAGTCTTCACCGCTGTGGCCAGATCGGCTCCCTGCTGCACCACCCCAATCAGCAGCCCGGCAACAATATTGATTACCGTGATCAGGATCGTCGCCATGGAATCACGCTGATTGAACCGCGCCGCGCCATCCATCGCGCCGTAGAACTCCGCCTCACGCGCAATCGCCTGCCGTCTCTTTCTCGCCTCCTGCTCATCGATCAACCCGGCATTCATGTCCGCATCGATCGCCATCTGCTTGCCAGGAAGAGCATCAAGCGTGAACCGCGCCGTCACCTCCGCTGTCCGCACTGCTCCATGACTCACCACGAGAAACTGAATCGCAATCAACGCAAGAAACAGCACAAACCCGACGACATAGTTGCCCCCCACGACAAACTGACCAAACGCATCGATCACAGCGCCGGCTGCCTGTGTACCCTCGTGCCCATGCAGCAGAATCCTTCTGCTCGAGGCCAGATTGAGCGACAACCGGAACAGTGTGAGCAACAAAAGCAGCGTAGGAAATACCGAGAAATCCACTGCGCGCCGAATCTGGACTGCCGTCAAAAAGACGATCACCGAAGCCGTAATCGAAATCGCCAGCAGCAGATCGAGAACGAAGCTCGGGATCGGAATCAGCATGACGAACACCATGCTGATCGCCGTCACCGGCAACAGAACGGTTTGAATCTGTGCCAGCCACCACACCCCCGTCTTTCCTGCCTTGCTCACATCCCACCTCCAAAGTTCCGCATCCCTGCAGTCCCAGCCATCCCCTGATACCCTCGATCCGGCTTCCCCTGCCGCTCCTGCCTCATCCGCTCCTCGACCTTCTGCCGGTAGAGATAAGCCAGAATTCCCGCCACCGCCGAATACAACTCAAACGGAATCGACTGACCAGGCTCGACCAGCCGATACAAGCTCCGCGCCAGTGGCGGATTCTCGATGATCGGCACGCCCGCCCACTGCGCCTCTTTCCGGATCTCTGCTGCCTGCAGATCCCGCCCCTTCGCCAGCACCGTCGGGGCCTGCATCGTCTCGAGGCTGAACTCGAGGGCCACCGCATAGTGCGTCGGGTTTGTAATCACAACGCTGGCTCGCGAGATGTCCGCCTTCACCTTGCGCTTCCGCATCGCCCGCTGGATCTGCCGCACCCTGCCCTTGATCTGCGGATTCCCCATCGAATCCCTCATCTCTTCGCGCAGTTCCTGCTTGCTCATCTTCAGGCGGTCATTCCAGCTCCTCCATTCCATCGCATAGTCCAGCCCCGCCCATGCCAGCATCATCCACGCCGCGTCCAGCACCAGCCCATAAGCCGTTGAAAACGCGGAAGACAGACGTATCAGACTCATCACAGGCATCGGTAGCATCAGTGCCTTCAGGGCGCTCCAGCTAAGCACCAGCAATGCGCTCACCGGCACAAGTGATTTAGCAACTCGCGTCACCGCTCTCAGGCTGAAGATGTTCTTGAGATTCGCCGCCGGATTCAGCCTTGTAAACTTCGGCTCAAGTGCACTGGGATGGAACTGTACGCCGCCGCTCTGAGCGATTCCCGCCATCAGAGCGCATCCAAAGCTTACGGCCATAATCAGACCAACCGGGAATAACGCCGGCGCCAGCATCTGATGCACAAAAGCAATCCAGCCCTGCTCTCCGTCCACCTCGCGCACTGCCGCAGATCGCAGGCTCTCGACATACACTCGCCCCCAGCTCGCACTGAACTGACGCGCCGTCGATCCCAGCATCATGATGCCGCCCAGCATCGCAACCGCTGTTAGAAGCTCGCGGCTCCGTACCCCATCGCCTTTCTCACGCGCCTTCTTCTTGCGCTGTGGAGTTGCCTGTTCTGTCCCCTTCTCACTCACCGCGCACTCCTCACGCTTCCGTCACTAACTTCTGCGCGGCGTCCAGCAATGCGGTAAAGTGCCGTTCAATCCAGCCCGGCCACACAGCAAGGCTGGCGATAAGCACCGTGTAAGAGACCATCGTCTTCAGGGGCACCCCCACGATCATCGCCGGCAGCTGCGGCGACATTCTCGACACCAGCGCGACCGTCACCTCTACCACAGTTGCCGCACCAACCACCGGAGCTGCGAGTTGCAGTCCGGCAAGAAAGATTCCTCCAGCCATTCCCGCGAGAGCCGAGCCCGTCTTTAGCTGCACCATAGCGTGGCCAATGGGGACGGAGCAAAAGCTACGCACCAGCGCGGCCAGAAGACTGCGGTCGAGCCCTGCGCCAATCAGGGCCAGCAGGTTAAGCCACCCAAGCAGCTGTCCCAGCACAGGTGTCTCAATCATGGAATTTGGATCCATCAGATTCACAAGCGAAAAACTGAATTCGATCCCCAGCAGCGCCGCAGCAAACAAAATCGACTCGCTCAACAGCATCAGAGAAAGCCCGAACACAAGCCCCACACCAAGTTCACCAAGAATCGTGCCCGCACTCAGAGTTGCGCTCGCATTTGGAATAGCCGCTACGGCTGGAGTCAACAGCACCGTCATCGCGATCACAAAGCCGGCCTTAATCCGTGGCGCGATCGCTGCCGAAGAGAACAGTGGAGCGAAGACCATCAGGCCGCTCAGACGCAGCATCACCAAAACGGCCGCCTGCAGATAGTTTGACCAGTTATCGATCACAGTTGCCCTTTGCACTACCCGAGATATCTGTGAAAACTGCTGAAGAGCTGCAGCGTAAAGTTGACCAGCCGGTGCACCATCCAGGGGAGCGCCACCATCGTCACTCCAAACACCACAACCAACCGCGGAACCGCGGTCAGCGTCTGCTCCTGCACACCAGTCAGAGTCTGAACAAGGCTTACAACCAGGCTCACCGTGCACGTAACGACAAGCAAAGGCGCGCTCACGATCATCGCCTCGATCAGCACCCTTCGCATCAGCTCAACTGTCTGATCCGGTCCCATCGCCTCTCCTCAAGCACCAACGTCAAAAGCTCTTGATCAAGTGGTCAGCCAGCAGATTCCAGCCATCCACCATGACAAACAACAAAATCTTCAACGGCGTAGAGATCACCACCGGAGGAAGCTGCATCATGCCAATCGAAGTCGTTACGCTGGCGACCGCCAGATCCACCAGCAGAAACGGAAGAAATAACACTGCACCGATCTGAAACCCTGCCTTCAACTCGCTGAGAATGTAGGCCGGCACCACAACCTGAACCGGAAGTTCCTCCCGCGTCTTCGGCCTTGCCGACATTCCCGCCGCGGCAAACACACTTAGATCTTTCTCCCGGGCGTACCGCAGCATGTATTGCTTCACAGGCTGCATGCCACGTTCGATCGCATCCTCGCCCGAGATCGTACCGGCGCGATAGGGTGTCACCGCCTGCTGCTCTACCTGCATGAGCACCGGCTGCATCAGAAACCACGTCATCATCAGTGCGAGCCCCATAAGTACCTGATTGGACGGAGCAGTCTGCGTCCCAAGAGCCTGCCTGAGAAAGTGAAAGACAACTAGCAATCGGACCAGCGGCGTCATCGACAGCAACAAGGCCGGCAACAAGGTCAGCAGAGTAAGCCCCAGAACGATTGACCACGGGGTGCTCCGGGTTGCCTCAATCGCGCTTGTAATCGACTGGCTGGCCTGCTTGTTCTCCAGATCATTGTTGCTTTGTGAAACTCCTCGCAAGCCCGGCTTCGCACCGGTATGGGGGACCTGCCGAGCCGCATTATTTGCGGTCACCAATCTCGCAGCTCCGTGCGGATACACCCAGAATGACTTGTCGGCTCGCTGAGCCTGCAACTCGTGGCAAGTCATCACGACTGCAACAACCGCTCCAACTCGTAGTACCCGGCGCAATCGCGTCATAGAGCGTCATGCTCCCAAGCATCTTTAACTCTTTCTCCTTTGACCTGGACAATCGCCTGTACACCATCCGCGTCCGCCCCGACAAGAAAGCGCTGTCCCGCGCAGGCCACCAGCATCAATTGCCGTCTTCCCCCCAGCGAAATTGTCTCAACAAGCTCCATCTCTCGGTGCCGCTTCGCAACTGAAAGACGGCTACTCAAGTGGCGCTGAAGCCATCCTGCGACTCCGTGCAACCCGACATCCTTGCTCGCCGCACTCGTCTCAGATCGTCTTTGTAGATCTCGCATCCCTATCTCTCTCCTATGCCTGTCCGCACGCCTACGCCAGTCGTGTCAATCGAACGACGAGTTGATGATCTGCGACCTCAAACTCGCTCCACGCCAGTTGCACTTTGCCCGCCATCAAAGGAACATCCTCCGACTCCGGCCACGCCGTCTCAAACACCTGGCCCTGCTGCAAGCCCAGCAGGTCGCACACACGAAATTGCTTCAACGCGATCTCGGCTGAAATCCTCACTGCCTGTTTGGCCAGCACAGGCCACGCAGGATGCTCCTCAATTCGTGTTATCCATGGTGCTTTCCGAGGAAACGTTATCGAAGCGAGCGCTGCTTCTTCCATTCGCTGTCCTTTGTCCGTTGTCACTAACTCGGTGTTTGCCATAGAGTCCACTTGATTTCCCTCCTGATCCTCTGGTTAGCGCTGGACAAGAAAATCCGTGAAATAGAGATTCACCACTTTGATCTCCGGGTTATGAGCGTCGAAGGCCTGCTTCAACTCACTCTTCAGGCGCTCCTTGCCATCCGGAGCCAACAGTTCGGCGGACGTTTGACTTCCAAGAACGGCCAGCGCTGTATCCCGCAGAGACGCCTCAGGTCCCTTGTCCTGCTTTCCACTGTCGCCTTTGCCTTCTTTTGCCTTTGCCGACTGTCCCGCCACATCTGCCACGCTCAGGCTGATCCCGATCCGAAGGTAAGCAGCCCCACCTTCATCAGCCAGATTGACCAGGAGAGGCTCAAGCACCGTCGCATGTGTCTCCACCGGCGCGTTCGGCTCAACTCTCGCCGCAGCACCTCCTGGCAATGGGAGCCGGCCAGAGCGAACAAAATAGTAAAGCGCCCCCACGACCGCGACCGCCGAGAGTGTTGTTCCCAGAACAACAGCGATCAGCACCGCGACGAGCGGCACTTTTCCCGATTCGGACTTCGGTTGAGTAATTTGAGCAGTAGCCATGACTCTGAGGAATTAGCACGAACATGGCCACTCTTATTTACCAGGGGATTAGCGACTTCTTATTCAGAGCACCAAAGCGTTCAGGCGCCGGAAAGCCGAAGAACAAGAGCCCCACGCTGCTGCTCTTCGGCCCATCAAAGAGAGCGGAATCGATTACCGGATCATGCCGATCGTCGCCTGCGTTACCGAGTCGAAGGCTGTAATCGTCTTCGAGTTCGCCTCAAACGCTCGTTGTGCCACAATCAGGTTCGAAAACTCCGTCGAGATATCCACATTAGATTGTTCCAATGCAGAGTCCTCAATCGTAGCGCGTCCTCCTGCGCCTGCGACACCTATACTCGCAGCCCCGGAAGCCGCTGTCGTCACATAGTTGTTATTCCCGGTCATTGCCAGTCCCTGGGTGTTGGCAACTCTTGCCACGGCGACTTGTCCGATCGTCATGGTGTGGTCGTTGCTGAAAGTCGCCGTTATCACTCCATTTGAGTCCACCGAAAAGCTCTGATACGTACCGCTGGCAAACCCATCCTGATTGCTGGCCGTGTTTGTTGAAGCTGAGGTCGATTGCGAAATCGTCGGACTGCCTCCGCTATAAAGATTCCAGTTGAGGCTCATGTTGCTTGCGCCATCTGTCAGGCCGGTAAACTGAATCCCGGCCACGTTCCCTGCAGGCGAGATGAGCTGGCCATTCGCGTCAAAGGTCAACGTGCCCCCATTGTTTACTGCACCGGCCGCATCGCCGGCAGGCATCGTAACTGAGTAGCCCCAGGTATTTGCTCCTGTCTTGGTGTAGGTCACTGTCACATCATGGCTGGCGCCGAGTGAGTCATACATGGTCAGTGGCGTCGTGAACTGCGTGCCTACACTGGATGCAGCGTTCAGGTTCGCAGTAACGGAGAAGTTCTGTGTCCCCTGCGCGGCCTCGGTTGTTCCCACCGGAATCACGAGCGGCACTAAACCACCATTCAGATTCACAGCTCCATTGCTGGTGCCGTAACCCATCACCTGTTGCCCATCCACCGTCTGTAGGCTCCCGCTCTGGCTCAACTGGAAGTTGCCTGCCCGCGTCAGCGACTCTACCCCTCCCCGCTGAACGACAAAGAATCCATCTCCGCTCAAGGCCATATCCTTCGAACTCCCAGTCGGCAGAAGGGTTCCTTGCAAAAAGCTTGTCGGAGTCCCCGAGACCCTCGTTCCCACTCCAACCTGCAGTGGATTGTTCGAGCCCGAGGTTCCGATCTGCTGATGAAACAGATCCTCAAAGGTAGTCCCCTGCTCCTTGAAGGCTGTCGTGTTGAGGTTTGCAAGATTGTTGCCGATCGTATTCAGTGCGACCGTATCGGCCTGCAACCCGCTTAGTGCAATTGAAAATGATCCCATCTCTGTCTCCTTGCTTTAAGTTCGTGCTTCCCGTTCGTTCAGTTTCCGCAGCAAGACTCGCTCCGCCTCGGCTCGCACGAGTCTACTGATTGGTAGGAGTCGTGCTCGTCGCAATCCCGCTCGTCAGCGTACTGATTCCCTGATTGATCGAAATCAACTGCTGCAGGCTATTCACTCCCACCAGCTGCTGAATATACGAGGCTGGATCTGTCGGCTGGGTCGGGTCCTGGTTCTTCAGTTCGCTCACAAGCAGAGTCAGAAAATCGTTTGAGGTAATAGTCGAGTTACCCGAGGACGAACTCGTGCTGCTGGTTCCACTGCTCTGCGCGGCATCCTTTGCACGTGCCGGCCCGAGTGAGGATGCCACTCTTGCCGCTGCGGCCGAGTTCCCGCTCGTTATTGAATTCACATCCATATTTTCCTCCTGAATTAGCTGCAGTTCTCTTTCGCTCTTTACGCCATGACACTCAGCCAGCCGCCGCTATTGCTGTGCGCAGCCGACAGAATCCATTCATCGCCCGGGGCCGCGTTCCATTCCTCTCCGCGGGATGCCTGCGGCCCCTTTACCGTGCCCATAGGACTTGAAGGCTGCCTATCATCTCCCTGCGCGCTGCCCTTGTGCTGCCCCAGGTCGCCACTGTTCTCCGACCCTCGTGAAGCCACACTTTGGTCTGTCAAAGGTGTTCCTAGATGAACACTCAGAGAGCCGACCTTCACACTCTCGCTCTGCAAAAACGCTGTAAGAGATGGCAGCTCTCTGTGAAGCATCTGCTGTCCCGACTGCGAACCCGATGCTAACGACGCGCTGATCGTTCCATCTCCGCTTATCTCAGCCCGGACTTTCAGCCAGCCGTGAGCGCCGCCGGGGATCCCAATCTCCAGCGTCGTCGGCGTCGCCTTGAATGGCATCGTCTCCGCGGAGACAGGCTCAATCTCTTGAGGCGGCGCCGAGGTTCTCTGTCCGGAAACCTGATGAACGCCCGAAGTTTGATGTCCGCCCATGCGTGCCACAGTCGGTGTCACTTGCATTTGCATCTGACCTGCGGGAACGTCCTCGAACCCAGCGCGTGTTGCGACCGCACTAAAGGCATGAGTGCTCTTTGATGCCTCGGTCGGCTGTGGCGCAACGTTCGCGTGTTCGTTGCCTTGCACCTCACTCCGTGTTGAGCGCACTTCCTTGTGTGTCGATGCTCCAGCCGCAGAACTTCCTCCAGATACGCTAGCGCGCAAGAACGCTTCGCTCCCGGTTTCAACGTTTCGTGTGGCGACTCTTGTACTCGCTACGGCTGGTCTATTGGAGATCGCTGGAAGCGCGTCCGTCCGATCGGCGTTCGCAGCCAACTCCGGCCGCCCGACGGCAGCAACGCTATCACTCTGTTTAGCCTGGGAATTTTCCGGTTGAACCGAGACAGCTGGCTTCGCCACTTCGCCTTTAGAAGAGATTCCCGTCTCACGCGTCTTCTTATGAGTACGGGTCTTCTCCGTGGTATCCCCTGTGCGAGTTCCGCCGACAGCTGCGCCGTCACCTCTCTCCGAGCCGCCAGGTGCGGTCGGCTCCTTGACACGCTCATCGACAGGCTCATCGGAACGAAGCTGCAACTCCGACAAGCCACTGGACGAAGCGCTCACCTTCACTCCAGCCTGGGCAACCGGCTGGTCTTCCAGACCCGTTGCAGGAGGCTCTGCCTGCTTCTGTAAGGACCGGAGCGGCTGACGGACAACAGTTCCTCCGTGTTCAATCTGCTTCTCACTCTCAGCCTCTTCAATCCCGGCCGGGATCTCCTTGCCTACAGTCTGTGGCAACGAATTCTTCGAAGCGCTCAATGGAGCCTTCGCTTTCGCCGAATCGCCCACGCCCGCAGTCAGCCCCGAAGACATCCTGCTGGGGTTCAACTCCGCAGCTCGCTCGCCGAAACTCGCAGCAAATGATGGAAGCCCGCCCTTCATTCCTGATTGCCGCATCACAGGCGTCGTCTCAGGCCTCGCCAGCAATGAAGTCTTCACGATCATGCTGCATCTCCCATCACACCTTCTGGAGATGCACTCGACGTACCAAAGCCTGCAAGTCGACAATTAGGATTCGTTCATCGATCAGCTTCCGAACGTTTGCGCTTCTGCTTCTCAGACCATTGCCTGCGCGACAGGAAGCGGTCGTCCGTTGCCTTTTGCTGTCTCCGCTCCTCTTCATTCCTCAGTTGCAGACGCATTGCCTCAAGCAGCCGTTGCATCTGGTCGTTTCTGAGACGGCTACTCGCATGACGCTCCTTTGCCTCGTTGCACCGTTCATCGAGTTCAACCTGGATTCGTTTCAGGCCTTCGATCTTCCCACCTGCGATCTCCTTCTGCGCCGTAGCCTGTAACCAGTCCAGAGGATCACCACTCATCATCGCCTGCCTTCCGTCAAATATTGCAGAGCGGATAAGAGCGCTTTGGCGATTAACTGCCTGCGCAATCTCCGTTACCGCGGCCATGGTTTTTTGTAATTCGACGGCATCGCGGTGTTCAACGAGTTGATAAACGCTTGCCAGGCGTTGCAGCGGCTTCATTCCAGTGCGCATCTACAACTCCATCGCCGCAAGTTGGGCCACGGTTTCGGCCATCGTCACACGCTCAGTACTTCCTTGCTCAAGAAAGCGCCGTAACCCAGGCATCGCAGACAGTGCGCGGTCCAGTTCCTCATCTGTGCCCGCTTTATATGCGCCAATGCGAATCAGGTCCTCAGACCGTGCATGTGCAGCAAGCAACCTCCGCGCCTTCATCGCCTTCGTACGATGCTCGTTCGTCGTGACAGCAGGCATCAGCCTGCTCAGCGAGTCAAGCACGTCCACCGGCGGATACCATCCCGCGCTGGCCATGCGCCGCGACAGCACGACATGCCCATCGAGAAACGATCGAACTGCATCCACAATTGGATCCTGTTGATCATCACCCTCCATCAGCACGGTATAAAAAGCCGTCACGCTTCCTTTTTCAAAGTTGCCCGCGCGCTCTACGAGCTTTGCAAGCCGCGTGAAGACGCTCGGAGTGTACCCTTTGCTCGCCGGGGGCTCTCCTGCCGCCAGCCCTATCTCGCGAGCCGCCATCGCATACCGTGTCAGCGAATCCAGAACCAGCAGCACATGTTTCCCCTGCGCCGCGTAGAACTCTGCCACTGAAGTCGCCGCCATCGCTGCGCGCATTCGCAGCAACGGGCTCTGGTCCGACGTCGACACTACGACCACCGAACGCCTCCGCCCATCCTCACCAAGCGAATCCTCAATGAAGTCGCGGACTTCACGTCCACGTTCCCCCACCAGCCCAACGACAGTAAGGTCCGCCTCCGTGTTCCGAGTCATCATTCCAATCAGCGTGCTCTTGCCGACTCCAGAACCACCAAAGATGCCTATCCTCTGCCCGCGTCCTACAGTCAGCATGCCGTCGAGTACCTTTACACCGGTCTGCAACGGCTCGGTAATTGTGACTCGTTTCATCGGATGCGGCACCGCTCCATCCAAACGCCACATTCTTTCGGCTGCGATCGAGCCAATCTCATCCAAAGGGCTCCCTATCGCATCCAACACTCTTCCTGCCATTCGCTCGCTTACTGCGATACCCGGCGTTTGGCTTGTAGCCAGAATCGCGTCACCGTACCGGATTCCCTGTGTCGCTCTAAGGGGCATAGCGAGCACCCGCTTGCCGCGAAAGCCAATCACCTCGGCCTGATGCCGCACACCCTCGCGGTCGACGATCTCGCAGCACTCTCCGACCGAGCACACCGGCCCGTCCGATTCGATCGTCTGTCCGTTTGCCTCCACCACGCGGCCGCACCATCGCCACGCCGGCCTATCACACAGCCGCGCAAAATACGGAGCCAGGCTGGCTCGCCCGATCCGCTCGATGTCCTCGGCTCCAACGGTCACGCCGGCCTCTTCTCCAGCAAGTCAAAGAAGCCTCTCTCAATCTCATCCAGTTGTGCGCCTACTCCCAGTTCCACATTGCCGACCTCTGACTCCAGCACACACTCTCCGTTGCGTAACCGATCATCACCCGCGACCTGCACCGCGACATCCTTCCTTGCGGCAAACGCCTCTCGCCACGTCTCCTGCTCTGCAGCAGGAACACGCAACACTGCCGTACTCGAGTCACTGATGTTCTCAAGGGCCACTCTCACGACTCCCGCCAGCAACAGAGGATCGAGCCTGACCTCACGATGCAGTACTCGTGCCGCAATCGCCAACGCCAGCCTCACCACCTCTGCTTCCACGCCGGCAAAGTACCGCGCACGCTCTCGTTCAAACTGGGCGCAGAACTTAGCGACTCTTTCCCGCTCCACTGCAACGCTCTGCTCCAATTCCGCCTGCCATTCTGTACGAGCGTTCATGTTCTCCGTGCGCGCAGCCTCGATGCGCTCTCGGAGCTGCTCTGCCTCTGACTCGAGCCGCTGATTCAACGCTGTCAGTCTTGCTACCGTCCGCACCGCATCGTCCTCAGCAGGTGTGATCTGAGCAGCCTCCATGCCCGCCTGTTCCGTCTCAGCATCGGCCGACCGAAACTCAAGCCGCATAACTTCACATGCATGATGCGGCTCTCCAGCCAGCAGCCTCGTTGGCACAATATCTTCCAGCATCCTGTCAGACTGCGATGTCATCATCCATCTCCATCTTCAGCATCATCCTGCCCTCGCTCTCTAGTTGCCGTGCCATGGCAAGAAGCTCCTGCTGAGCCAGGCTTACATCCTTCATCCGTACCGGCCCCATCGCCTCCATGTCTTCTTTCAGCATCTCTACCGCGCGCGAACTCATCGCTTTGAAGAGATGGGCTCTCAGGTTCTCGCGTCCGCCTTTCAGAGCGGTCGCGAGCACCCTCTTATCCGCCGCCGCAACAAACTCGCGAATGCTCTCCGCGGGAACCGTCAGCAGATCTTCAAACGTAAACATCAGGTTCCGGATTCCGATCGCAAGCTGGGGCTGCTGCTGCTCGATCTCCTCGAGAATTCCCTTACTTGACGCCTCATCTACCCGGTTCAGCAGCTCCGCCACAGCCTTGCACCCCGAGTACGATTTCCGCGCTCCATTTCCCATCCCCTCCATGCGACGATGCAGCACCAGCGCGACCTTCTGTGCCATCTCTGGGGAGAACTGCCTCATCTCCGCCAGCCGCCGCACTACATCGACTCGCATCGGTACCGGTAGCTCCATCAGCACCGTCGATCCACGCTTCGCGTCCAGATGCGCAAGCACCAGAGCGATGGTCTGCGGATGCTCCGTCTCAAGAAACTTGCTCAACTGCTGCGGTTCCATCTTTTGCAGCATTGCCATATCGCCGGTCGTGCGCTCGCGAATCTTCTTTACCTGCGACAGCAACGCCTCAGCCCGGATCGCCCCGAAGGCTTCCGTCAGGACCTTGATCGCAAACTCCGGGCCGCCGCGCACCATATACTGCTGCGTCTCCAGCAACCCGTAATACTCGGTCAACACCTGCGTCAAAAGATTCGCGGGAATCTCTCCCAGCCGCGTAATCTCCTCTGTCACGCGATGAATGTCCGTCTCTGTAAGGCTCTGAAACAGAGTCTTCGCCAATTCGTCTCCCAGAGCCACCATCAGGATCGCCGCCTTGCGCAGCCCCGGCAGCTCTGCCGGCTCAAACCCTGATTCCTCCGGCAGCAGCAGTGAATTGCGCTGCATACCTGCCGCCATCTGCATAGCCGTTCCCATTAATCCGTCTCCTCATTCGACCCAATCCACGCCTCCAGCAGTCGCGTACTTTGCACAGGTTCACGCCGAATGTGTTCTGCAACCTGTTCATAGACTCCCTGCCGATGCAGCGAAGCCTGCGCCTGCATGGTCGACTGCAATGGCCGGAACGCCTCAGCTTTTTCCAGAACCTTCTGCTCAATCTGCGGATCAGACATCGGTCTGGGCTCCTCGGCCTCTGACCCCGCGCCCAACAGGACCGGCTCGCGGAGCGTCGCTGTCATCTGGCGTGCCACAGGACGCAGCACAAAGAGAACCAGCAACACACCGCAAAGCCCCGCAACTGCCGTGCGAGCCAACCCAGGCTGCGTGTGGAGCAGGCCACGCGTCTCATCCATCATCTTCTCCATCACTGGTGGCTTCACTTCAGGTGCGTTGGAGCTGAAGCTCACATTCTCCACAACAACCTGATCGCCGCGCCTGGCATCGAACCCCACGGCCGCCTGCGCCAACTCCTCCAGCCTCCGCATCTCATCCGCATTCCTCGGCCTCCAGACCACATGCGCCGCCTTACCTGTGCCTTCAGCCGCGCTGCGATCATTCACAACCACAGCAGCCGTCACTCGCCGCACTCGGCCGGGCCCTTCTTCCAGGTGGACAAGGTGCTTCGTCACACCATACGTTCCGCTCTCTTGATGGAGACTCTGCCCGGCACCCGCTCCCTGCTGCGGATACACCGGCAGCGCCTCCTTCTGCAACAGCGGCGGAGTCCCAGGAGCAGCCGCTGCCTGCGATCCCTGCACCGCGCCAACCGGCGCCCCCGCTGGCGAGTTGCTCGCCGTTCCCGGCACCCCCGATGCCCGCCCCGGCTGCACCGAGGTCTGCTCGCTCTTCTGCATCGTCAGCGTCGCCGTCTGGTTCGGGTCGTAGACTTCGTCGGTTCGCTCTTCATTGCCCTCGTCGTAGCTCACATTCACCGTGGCACGCACATTGTCGCGGCCCGCCAGCGGCTCCAGCATCGCCACCAGCTTCGACTCCATCTGCTGCTCCACATCTGCCTCTGCACCGTCCTTCGATCTCGGCTTCATGTTCGCGCGGCCATCCGCATCGACCAGAGTCACATTGTCGACGCTCAGGTTGTCCACCGCTCCCGCTACCAGGCTGCGGATCGAATCCGCCTGCTCCCGCTCCAGCGACGCTCGCTTCAGCTTCAAAACGACAGAGGCCTTCGCCGCTCTCTCTTCGGAAGCAAATAGCGACTGCTGCGGCAACACAAGGTGCACCCGCGCTGATCGTACGACTCCTAGCGTCTCGATCGTGTGCTCCAGTTCGCCTTCCAGTGCTCTCTGGTAGTTCACCTTCTCATCAAACTCGCTGCCTACCCAGTTCGGTTTGTCGAATATCTCGAACCCCAGCCTCCCCGTCTGCGGCATCCCCTTCGCCGCGACCTCCATCCGCGCCTTGTCCAGCATCTCAGCGGGAACCTGTACGCCCGCATTGTCCGCCGTCGTCTGATACGGGACTCCTGCCGCAGACAGCTCCTGCGCCACCTGCTGCACGTCCTTGCCGTCGAGGCCGCTGAACAGCACCCTCCAATCCGTGCGTCCCGCATACCACATCATCACGCCGCACATCGCGGCAAGAAACGCCGCCGACGCCAGCAGCCACGCTCTCTTCCCCGGCGGCAGCGCAATCACCCTCTGGCGCAGCGCCGATACCATCTCAAGCGCCTTTGCTGCGGGCGGCACAACTCCCTTCGCCGCCCCTCCAGCGCTCTGCCCCACCCGCTGCAACCCCGATGTCGTCTGATCTGTCTCTGCCATCTCGCTTAGAGCCTTCTAAAACTGCATCCCCATCATCTGCTGGTACGCGGCCACAGCCTTATTCCTCACCTGCAGCGCCAGTTCAAACGCCATGTCTGCCTTTTGCGTCGCAATCATTGCGTCGTGAATCTCCACTCCCTGCCCACTTAGCAACCCCGTCACAGCCTGCGACGCCTGCTGATCGAGGGCGCTCGTCTGCTCCACCATCGAACGAAAGAAGCCCGCAAACGGAACTCCCCCCGAAGCCTCCCGACTAGTTCCGGCCGATGCCACACTATGACCAGCGCTCGCCGGACTGCTGCTCAAATTTCCTGTGATCCCTGCGCTCATAGCACCTCGCGGACCTCTCTCTCTACTTCAAAATGTCCAGCGACGACGAAACCATATTCTTCTCCGCCTGGACCGCCGAAGTGTTCATCCCATACGACCGCGTCGCTCCCATCAGGTCCACCATCTCCGTCAGCGGATTGATGTCCGGATACGCCACATACCCATCCGGCCCAGCGTCCGGATGCTGCGGGTCATACCTGCGCAGCGGTGCGCTCGCATCGCTGATTACGCCCGTCACCGCAACGCCGCCCGAGACTGCATTCGCAGCAGTCACGCTCCCGCCCAGCCCATTCAATCCCAAATTCGTCCCCAGATGACTCACGAACGAGCTCTGAAAGCTGCTGTCACCCTCCGCCTCAAAGACCACATGCCGCCGCTGATAAGGCCCGCCCTCGGCAGTTCGAGTCGTCTCAGCGTTTGCCATATTGGAAGCAACCACCTCAGCCCGCACTCTCTCTGCCTTCAATGCCGAGGCGCTCACATCCATCACGCCGAAGAGATTCATCGCTATTTGGCCTCCGCGTGGATCGCGCTCATCACGCCCGAATACTCATGCTTTAAAAGCTCCACCCCAAGCCGAAACTGCAACTGCGTCTTCGCCAGTTGCATCGACTCCCGGTCCATCGAGACGTTGTTTCCATCCGGGCGCGACACCAGGCCATCGACATCCTGCACCTGCGCAACGTTTGCATCGCCCGAAAGCACCGTGCTCTGCATCTGCCGCGCAAACTCCGCTTCAAAATCGAAACCCTGAGTCTTGTATCCAGGCGTATCGACGTTGGCCATATTGCTGGCCGTGACCTTCATCTGCTCGCTCGTCAGATCGAGGTACCGTTCCAGCGCATCGCTCAACGAAGTCGAAACCTGCATCGAAGCCTCCACCCTGCTTCAATGCACTTAAGTGCCCAAACAAATGCGCCCTCATCTAAGAGGGCGCTAAGAAAATCAGGGAATGGAAACCTCAACTCATACCGTCACAATTCGCCGGGAAAGACTCGAGCAACACAAGACCGATCAGCTCCGAACTCGACGCCATCGGATCTCCTCCGCTCCAATCTCCATCCGCTCCTCAGCCAGAATTGCACCGCGCTCCAGCACATGCATCAGCTCACGCACATTACCGGGCCACCGGTGTTCACACAGCTTTGCCAGAGCCTCGGCGTTGAGCCGTTTCCGCGGCATCTCTCGTCCCATTCGTTCCAGAAAGTACTCCGCAAGCAGCCCGAGATCCTCCATCCGATCACGCAGCGCGGGAACCTCAATCGGAAACACGGCGAGCCGATGATAGAGATCGAGCCGGAAGCTTCCCTCTTCCGACCTCTGTTCCAGTGGCTGATGCGTCGCCGCGATCACCCTCACATCCACCCGCACCGTCTCGTTGTCTCCTACGCGTTGCAACTCCCCGCACTCCAGAAAGCGGAGCATCTTCGCCTGCAGCGCCAGCGGCATCTCTCCAATCTCATCCAGAAACAGCGTCCCTCCATGCGCCGCTTCAATTCGCCCGGTCCTCGACTGCACAGCCCCCGTAAAGGCTCCCCGAGTATGTCCAAATAACTCAGCCTCTAGTAACGTCTCAGGAATCGCTGCGCAATTCAACACAACAAACGGCTTATTGGCACGCTGGCTCAGCCGATGCAGCGCCTTCGCCACAACTTCCTTTCCCGTTCCCGTCTCGCCCTCAATCAGCACAGTCGTCGACCGCGGGGCCACCAGCCGAATCAACCTCGCCAGCCCGCACATAGGCTCGCTCGAGCCAACCAGTTCCGGCAACGCCTCCCGCACGTACGCCTCGTCCCCACGTTCAGCCCCCTCCCCCGCAATCCGCACAGCCATCGCCTGCGGCACAGCCACAGGAGCTGTTATCCAAGCTGCCGTATCGGTCGCCGGCGCACTCTGCGCCTCGCGCAGCGCATGCAGCAGCTCATGCCGCCGAGGATTCCGCGAAGCCTGTCCTTCCACTGCGCCATCCATCCGCATCAGTTCCACCGCCGGATACATCACCCGCAGTTGCCCGGCGAACTCGCTCACCTCCAGGTCCGGCAGCCAACTATCTACTAACAATGTTTCCGGGCGCGAGTCCTCAATCTGCGCAATCGCCTCGGCTCCTCCCCCAGCTTCCAGAACACGCCACCGCAGCCCAGTCAACGAAGCGCGCAGCCGCTGCCGCAGCCCCGCATCTGCGCTCGCAACCACGACCGTCCGTGCCGCGACTGCGTGAAGCGCACTGCCATCCGTCCACTCGTCTCTCCCTGCAACTGCTCCGTTCAGCATCTCTAGCTCTCCTCAATCCTGATCGTCTGCAGCAACAAGTCGCGCATCGACTGCACGGCAGCATTCAGCCGCGCACACTCCGCAAGCGCTGCTCCAATCGCATCCCGCATCGCCAGGGGTTCGCTGCTCATCTCCCCCAGCGCCAGCCTGCACTGCAACACCGTCAATGGTTGGCACAACCCATGTAGGCCGCGGTCGATCCGCTCCACCAGATTCTCTTCAGCATTGCTCGCTGCCACCGCTATGCCCCCGCCAAAACTGCGCCAACACCATAGCTGCTCTCGGCAATCGGCAGCTTCTTTATGCCACCCATGCGATACCCTTCACCGCGAACGGTCTCGATCACAGCGAAGACGGCGTCACTCTCCGCTCCCACCGCTCCCAGTTTCTTCCGCAAGTAGTTGATATACACATCCACCACATTCGTTCCTGCGTCCGGGGACATCTGCCACACCTCGCGCAGCAACTCCGCCCGGCTGCAGCAGCGTCCGCTCCGCTGCATCAGATACTCCAGCAGGCTGAACTCCTTCACGGTCAACTCCACCGCGTGGCCCATCCTGGTCACACGCCGTTCCATTCGGTTCAGCGCCACATCACCATGCCGCAGCATCGGATCGGCAAACCGCTCCTTCCGGCGCAGCAGAGCTCTGCATCGTGCCGTCAGCTCATGAAAGCTGAACGGCTTCAGCAGGCAGTCATCTGCGCCCAGGTTGAGGCACTTTACCCGCTCCTCGACCATGCTCCTGCCGGTCAGAACCAGGACAGCCATGCCGTCGTACCGCCCGCGCAGATCTTCTAAGACTTCCGTACCGTCCTTGCGCGGAAGGCTCAGATCCAGCACCATCAGGTCCGGTCGAAAGCTTTCGACCCGCTCCAGCGCAGCCTCTCCATCTCCCACCCACGCAACCTCATGTCCTTCCAGCTTCAAACCTTTCTGCAGAAACAACCCCAAGGCAGCATCATCTTCCACAATCAAGACCCGCATTCCTTCTCACCTCGTCGACAGCAAACCCGCAGTACCCGAACACTCGTTACAAACGTCTGCGGTGTTTTATTACCTTGGTGTATCGGCTCGGTTCTTTCAATCCCTTTGCCAGATTTTCTGCCTGACTGAATTTCAAAACGGGAATAATGTCCTCCAACCTTGCCTCGGCCCACTCCACAGGAGGCATCAAAAGAATCCTCGCCGCAAAAGCAGTTACGATAAAAGCAATGTCTTCTTCGATAGCCACGACCCAGATTGTTCGTCCTGCGCGCACACTGCAGGGTTCCGTTACGATTCCCGGCGACAAGTCGATCTCGCACCGCTATGCGATACTTGCCGGGTTTGCCGAGGGGACGACGCGCCTCACTAACTTTTCGACCGGAGCCGACCCGCACTCCACGCTTGCCTGCATGGAGGCGTTGGGGGCGACGGTAGTGAAGAAGGACGCGACGACGATCGCGGTGACTGGCGCGGCAGGGTCGTTCCGACAGCCGGCAGGGCCGCTTGATTGCGGCAACTCGGGTAGCACAATGCGGATGCTGGCAGGATTGATCGCGGCGCAGCCCCATGTGTTCACGATGATCGGCGACCACTCGCTGACACTGCGGCCGATGGAACGGATTCGCAAGCCGCTGTCGCAGATGGGCGCGCGGATCGATCTGGTCGACGGACACGCTCCTATGACAATTTATGGCGGGCCGCTGAAGGCCATCAACTTCGAGACGCCCATCCCCTCGGCGCAGGTAAAGTCCGCAGTGCTGTTTGCTGGATTGCAGGCCGAAGGAACCACGAGTCTTTCGGAGGCGGTGAGGACTCGCGACCACTCCGAGCACGCGCTGCGCGCGTTTGGAGCGACGCTTGATCGCGCGGGAGACCGGTTGAGCATCGCAGGAGGGCAGCAGCTGAAGGCCATTGAGGCTACGGTGCCTGGAGATCTTTCGTCGGCGGCGTTCTTTCTGTGCGCGGCGCTTCTCTTCCCCGATTCAAACCTGGTGCTCGATTCGCTGGGGATGAATCCGACGCGCGCGGCGCTGCTGGACGTGATTACGGTACTCGGCGGAAAGATCAAGGTGCTGACCGTCGAGGAGCATCATGGCGAGTTGATCGGCACGATTCAGGTGAACCGCTCGCCGGAGGGACTGAAGGGTGTGGAGATCTCCGGAGCACTCTCGGCGCAGCTGATCGACGAGCTGCCGGTGCTGGCGGCGATCGCTCCCTACACGCGGGATGGCATTACGTTTCGCGATGCGAAAGAGCTGCGCGTGAAGGAGTCCGACCGGATCGCCCTGGTCGCGAAGAACCTGAAGTCCATGGGGGCCGAGTTCACCGAGTACGAGGATGGGCTCGCGATTCCGGGTGGCCAGACGCTGCACGGCGCGACGATCGACTCGGGAACAGACCACCGGATCGCGATGGCGTTTTCAATCGCGGCACTGCGAGCCACGGGCGACACTGAGATTCGGGGCGCGGAGGCGGCGGCAATCTCCTTTCCGGAGTTCTTCAGCTATCTCGATTTGCTCTGCAAGCGCTGATTCACTGCCAGCGAGCGTGGATATCGCGCGAGAAGTTCCGCAAGAGCTGACGTGACATCATCGACGCTTACCTCGTCGATGGTGTAGTCCTGGGGCGCTGATGGCATATCGGCATTCTTCAGAATGCGAAACTTGTCATTACCCAGAGGCAGCCACTCGATGGGTGGAGACCAAGCCGGAGCAATGATGACCATTGGAAGGCCCGCGGCGCGGCCGACATGCATCGGGCCAGTGTCGAGTGCGACGCCTACGTTGCAGAGGCTCATCAATGCAGCCAGTTGCGGCAGGGTGGTCTTGCCGGCAACGCTGGTGGTGCGAAACGGCAGACCGAGTCGCAGTTGATCAATGGTCTGCGACTCGGAGGCGGTTCCGACAAAGAGGATGTGCGCGCCGTGGCGCTCCTTGAGAAAGGTTGCAGCCTCATGGAACCGCTCCGGCCGCCAGCTCTTTCGCTGGGTGACGCTTGTCTGCGTGATGAAGACGGCTACCGGTTGCTCGTTCTCCAAGCCGGTTGAGGCAAGTACCTCCTGTGCGACTGCCATGTCGTGCTCGCTGAAGAATATCTGCGGCTCGAAGTGCGTTGGAGTGTGGCCAAGGGCATCGACGAGTCGGAGATTATTGGCGATCTGGCTCTTCGTATTGTCGAAGACCATGGGCATACGGTAAAGCTCAGACTGAACCGTAAAGCCGATCCGGTTGGAGGCTCCGCTGAGCAACGCTTGCAGCGCAATCCGCGTTCGCTCGTTGCCCATAGGCGTGACCGTGGCGAACGTTGCTCTATGGAATGGAAACTGGCTGCGCAGGGATTGCACGGCGCCCTTCAGGTCCTTCAGTGGACTGGGGGTTGCAATCAGCGTGTCGATATTGGGGTTGTGTCTGAGAACATCGAGAGAGAATCCGCTGGCGACTACTGCGATGCGAGATTCGGGTACGGCCCGGCGCAGCGCAGAGAAAAGAGGCGTTGCGTGAATCGCCGTTCCAAGCGCGCTGGCGTGCTGGAGGACGAGGAAGTTTTTGATTTCGTGCAATGGGCCGCTGTAGGCCGCGCCCCCACGGTTTGTCAGACGCTCAAAAGCAGTGATGCCGGTGAAGACGCCGCCCTTCAGATTTCGGACAAGACTCAAGATCAATCCTTGCGGGTTGGTTTAGCAGAGCTGGAACCGGGCTACATCTTGTAGCGGCCCATCTCGTCGTCGTTGAGGTTTTCCAGCCAGCGGCGCATCTCGTCAGCGTTCGCACTCTGGGTTCCCATCGCTGCTTGGCGGGAGTTTTCCAGCACCTCGCGGTTGACATAGATGGGGCAGTCCCAACGCAGGGCCAGCGCGATCGCGTCGGAGGGGCGCGCGTCGAGGGTGACGGTCTCGCCGGCCTGGTCCATCCAGATGACGGCGTAGAAGGTGTCATCGCGCAGCTCGGAGACAACGACCTTGCGGACCTCGGCGTTGAGGCCGCGGGCCATGTTCTGCATGAGGTCGTGGGTCATGGGGCGCGGTGTCGTGGTCTTCTCAAGCTCGAGGGCGATGGCGTTGGCCTCGAAGATCCCGACCCAGATGGGAAGCACCATGTCGCTGGCAATGTCCTTGAGAACGATGATGGGCATGTTGGTGACGGGGTCCATCATGAGGCCGCGAATCTGCATCTCGACTTCGTCGGGGGCGATGGTGGCGGGATTGGTAGTCGAGATGGCCATGATTAGTTGAGGACGACAAAGGGTTGCGGGCGCTGGACAGGGACGAAGGAGACTTCACCCTCGGCCGGCGGCAGCGCTTCGCCGACGAGGCAGTTGGGCAGCGTCTGAGTGACGCGGACGTTCAGATAGCTGCCGACGGGCGGGTTAGCCGACACAAGCTGCGCCGTGGTGAAGTTCACCGTCTTGTTCTGCGAACTGCGACCAACGACTTGGTTGCGGGCAGGATTGTAACTCTCAACCATGACCTCCTGCACCTGGCCGAGGTGGCGGGCGTAGTGCTCGCGCTGAATCTCGCGCTGACGATCGTTGAGGATGCGGAGCCGCTCGTTCTTCACCGCCTCGGGAATGCTGTCGGCCATGTGGACCGCAGGAGTGTTGGGCCGGGGCGAGAACTTGAAGGCGAAGACGGCGTCGTAGCGCACGGCTCCGAGCAGCGTGATGGTCTCTTCGAAGTCCGCGTCAGTCTCACCAGGGAACCCGACAATCATGTCGCTGGTAATGCTGATGTCGCGGGTGGCCGCGTGGATCCAGCTCATGCGCTCGAGGTACCACTCGCGGGTGTACTCGCGCGACATGGCCTTGAGGACGGACGATGAGCCGGACTGCACCGGGAGATGGATGTGGTCGCAGAGGGTCGGCGTGGCGTCGATGGCTTCGACGATGTCGCGGGTAAAGTCGCGCGGGTGCGAGGTGGTGAAGCGCACGCGGCGGATGCCGGGAATGTTGCCGACGGCGGTTAGGAGTTCGGCGAAGGAGAGGCGGCCCGAGGGGTCGCGCCAGGAGTTGACGTTCTGGCCGAGGAGCTGGATGTCGGTATAGCCGAGGTCGGCCATACGGCGGGCTTCGACGAGTACGGAGGCCGAGGTGCGCGAGCGCTCCTTGCCGCGCGTGTAAGGAACGACGCAGTAGGCGCAGAACTTGTCGCAGCCCTCGATGATGGTGATGTAGCCGCGGTGGGGGTTGGAGCGGACGGTGAACTCGGTGTCGAAGGTCTGGTCGGTCTGGCGGTCGTCGAGTCCGGTGATGCGGGTCTCGCCGGCTTCGAGGCGGGCGAGCATGCTGGGCAGGTTGCGGTAGGAGGCAGAGCCAGCGACCAGCGAAACGTAGGGGGCGCGGTCGAAGATGCGCTCGCCCTCCTGCTGGGCGACGCAGCCGAGGACGGCGAACTTCTTGCCCTCGCCCTGCATGCGCTTGTACTCGTTGAGGCGGTGGAAGACCTTCTGCTCGGCCTTGTCGCGGATGGAGCAGGTGTTGTACAGGATGAGGCCGGCTTCGGCTTCGTCGGCTACCTGGGAGTAGCCCTCGTGCTCGAGCGTGCCGATGACTTTTTCCGAGTCATGGGCGTTCATCTGGCAGCCGAAGGTTTCGATGTAAAACGTCTTGCTCACAGGGACAGTATATCGCTGTGAACCGGGCAGCCGTTGAGTTGGCGCGGCTTCAGATTTCGTGTTCACCACCGACTCTCCCCTCCCGTCAAAAAGTGTGCAAAGTCTTCGAAAGATTGGACATAGGTCCGGACTTTGACTTTGCTGCTAAATGCGAAAGCCCGGCGCTTTGCCGGGCTCCTCCTGATTTAAGGTTATCAGGGGTGTCAAGCGTTGGGCTGTTGAAAAAGCGATGGATATGAATGGGAGAGAAGACAAAAGCGGAGTCGAATTCGGTCGCTTCGGCTGCCCCTCCGCTCTGGCCCCTCGACGCTGCTCGGGGCAGAGCGGAAGCCGCTTCGCATCCCACCCACGTCTCAAAAGCGAGACGTGGGGCACCCGGCTCTGTGGAGAAAGACTCCGGCGAATCGCAATGGACGCTTATTTGGACGGCTTCTTGTTTCCGTCCATCTTAGACTGAGGCGTGGTTGTCCGCGGCGTCTTGATGTGCGATGCACCCGTCTTAGAAATTGCGCCTGTTTTCTTCGCTTTTTTCGCCGCCACGAACGGTCCTTTCGTTCATTTACCTTTGTTCGGTGGATTCACCTTCGTTGCTGCATTCCCAGCGGGCTTCGGCGGCGTCTTGATATGAGCAGCATCCTGCGCGATCCCCGGTACTCCCTTGCGTGGCGGCTTGCTATTACTCATCAATTGTCTCCTCACTTGCTCTTGTTCGGTTGATTGTTCGGGCTCGGATTTGGACTTGGCTGCGTAGCTGGTGGCCTTGCAGGAATCTTGATGTGAGAACCACGATCCTCATTACTTCCAGGAGTCGGAGCCTTCATATGCGCCGCTTCGTTCGCTAAGGCATGTTCAGTTGTCACGTTCGACCTCATGTAATGAATGTTCAGGATGACAAAGAGTGCCAGTGTTGACACCCCAACAAAGAAGACAAGACCAGTGATGATATTTAGCCAGCGAATACGAGTGGCATATTTGAATGGAAAATCCTCCAAAGATTTTTCCGGACACTTCTTCTTCTCTTCCCAAAAATCCTTCGCCTTGTACTGCCCCTTGATGCCGTATTGATACGACGCCAAAACAAGCATAATGCACACGACCAACAGACTATATGCTGCATATAGAAGTGCAATACAAACCGCATCTTTGAGCGGTACAAGATCCTTGATGAAAGCTAAGGATACCGCAAGAAATCCCGATGAAAGCGTCAGGAGTTGCTTATCGTATTCAGCTTGATCCTTGTTGATCGTTTCATGGATAAGACTGATTTCGCCGTCATACCCGTCGATGTGCTTCTGTTCGTCGTCCATTAGGCTTGCTTCGCTCTCGACTTCCAATTTGATACGGGATTGATCCCTTTTGCTAAATCATCCGAAAATGCCTCATCGCGCTTTCGATGGGTGAGCGCTTATCAGGCGGACAGGGGTGATGCCGCCTTGATGGATCAAAACGGTTTGGTGCAAGCCGCGTGGTGAGTCCATGCTCTGCCTTGATATGGGCAATCCAGCATGTTTTCACGGTGAAGCCATCTTTGCTACGAACGTAGTCTTGAATCTCCGAATAGGTCGCCATAGGTCATCCTCCGCACAGTTTTCACGATAGCAATTCCGTTGCTCGAATCAAGTGCGAAATACGGGCATGACCGACTTTCATATATGGACCGAGACGGACAAGGGCGCTCCCCGCGCCTGACCACTGCATCGATTCTGGGGGGTGGGGGTCTATGGCTCGCGTCCGCAGTGCTTGGGCATCTACCGCCAAAAGATCAACCGCCGATAATGGCGTTGCCGCATAATTGCCGCACGACTTCGCAAAGCAATCCAAGCTCAGAATCGCATACTCGCATAAACCATTTATTTGTATTGTCTTAGTTTGGTAGCGCCAACGGGGATCGAACCCGTACTCTCAGCCTTGAAAGGGCCGCGTGTTAACCAGTTACACCATGGCGCCGCGCTGGAAGGAAAAGCTGGAGCAGGAAGGATTGGTAGCGTTACCGGGGCTCGAACCCGGACTCTTCGCCTTGAGAGGGCGACGTGTTAACCAGTTACACCATAACGCCACTTAGAGCGCGAACCGCTCACTGCTGCAATGAGTTGATTATAACAGCAATTTGGGGGATGAGGGTTCGTGTGGGGCTTAGTTTTTGTGACTGTTGAAGCAAAAGCAGATTCCTCGGCTTCGCTCGGAATGACAACCAAAAGACAATAGCAGATTCCTTCGCTACGCTACGGAATGACAACCAGAAAGGGCCACGGGATGACAACCAGAAAGGCAAGAGCAAAGGCTGAGTTCGACTAGAGGCCGAGCTTTTTTACTTCGTCGTTGTAATACTTGCGATAGAGGATGTCCCACTCCTGCGAGCCTTCGAGGATGATCTTGCGCTGGGAGGATATCTTCTGGCGCGCGGCGGCGTCGATCTTCGTCTCTTCGAGCAGCAGCTTCTCGAGATGCTTGCGGGCTTCCTGCCGGATGGTGTTGCGGTCCTCGAGAAAGTCGCACTCGGGGATCTCGGCGAGGGTGTCGGCCACGGTGTGGGCGAGTTTGTTGAGTTTGTCGCGGGAGATTCTCACAGCACCGCCTTGTACTTGCGGGCCAGTTCGTTCTTGACCTTCTTGAACATCTCCGGATAGCTGGCGCCGGTCTTGCGCATGTCGTCCTGAAATGCCTCAAGAATGACGCGAACCTCATCGTTGATGCGGTCTTCGAGAGAGAGCTCATCGACCATGGCGGCAGCAACTCGCTCGTCGAGAAGCGCCTGCTTTTCGGTCTTGATCATCTTTGCGGCGATGAGGTGCTTTACGGTCTGGCGAGCCAGATACCCTACATAATCTTTAGAGAAGATCATTGGCTTTTAATCGAATATATCACGCCAATTCGTAAGCCCATGGCTGCACGCTACTTGTGCATTCGCAGACGGCTCGCGCGGGCCGCGGCTGGGATTCGGCGGGGATTCGAGGTGCGGTGCCCGGGCCTTTTTGAGACAATAGCTGATTGATGCAATACGACAATCTTATTTCGCTCAAAGACGATATGGTGGCGTTCATCGCCGGGCATGGCATGCGCCGGCTGAACGGCTACGTCACCGAAGACGTGCCCACGGTGCTGTTTGAAGACGAGAGTCCGGACGGCTGGAAGGACTTCGTAGAACATGCCAAGGCTGCAGGCGCGCCATTTGTCACGATGAGCGAGGTGGTGCTCGAGAAGTCGGATATCGTTCTGCTTCTGGACCAGATCCGCGACCAGACATTTCCGGACGATGAAGCCCCGGAGATTGACGATGCCGAACGGCTCGTGAGGCACGTCGGCAAGATCGGATATCTGCAACTAGGCTTCGCGCATCAGGGTGTGATGTTCCTTTTCGAGGTGGCGACGGATTGGTATGACACCTTCCAGAACCTGCTGGAGACGGTCTCGGAGCTCGGTGGAATCGTCGTGGACGACCACGACATCGACGAGTAGGCGGGATGATGTCCTCGGCCCTGGAAGAACCCCGGCAGGATTGGAAGATCGGCAAACCTGACGGCGCTGCGGTCGAGCGCGTTATGGTGCGCGCCGGCTGTCCGAGGGCTATCGCGGAGCTGCTGGTGCTGCGCGGCATCGTTGACGACGCTGCAGTTGATGCATTCTTCCATCCAACGCTCGATTCCCTGCTCGACCCGATGCAGATGCTCGGGATGCCCGAGGCGGTGGCGCGGGTGCAGCAGGCTGCGCGCGACGGCGAGCCAATCCTCATCTACGGTGACTACGACGTGGACGGCACAGTGGCCACGGTGCTGCTGAAGACGGCCATCGAGCGCATTGCTCCAAAGGACAAGCCAGCAAAGGTGAGCTATCACGTTCCCCATCGGATACGCGAGGGCTACGGGATGCAGACGGGAGTCCTGGGGCAGGCAGCAGCGGCGGGAGTTCGGCTGGTGATCAGCGTGGATACAGGGATTCGCGCCTTTGCCGCGGCTATGGAGGCGAAGGCGCTGGGACTTGATCTGATCGTGACGGACCACCATCTGCCCGATGAGGCGGTGGGTGTTCCGGAGGCTGTCGCCGTGGTGAATCCCGCGCAGCCCGGATGCGAGTACGGCTTCAAGTGGCTGTGCGGGGCGGGAGTTGCCTTCAAGCTTGCACAGGCCATTCTGACGGCTGCCTGTCAGACCGAGGAGGAACGTGTACGGCTGCAGAAGGCTCTGCTTCCGTCGTTTCTGAAGTTGGTGGCGATTGCAACGATTGCCGACTCGGTGCCGCTCGATGGGGAAAACCGCGTGATCGCGGCGCTGGGACTGAAGGAGCTCCGGAACCCCGTACAGCCGGGGCTGCGAGCGCTGATGGAGGTGGCGCAGATTCCGGCGGACAGGTCCCCGACTGCTACGGAGGTGGGGTTCAGGATCGCTCCACGCATCAACGCGGCGGGCAGGATGGACATTGCGAGCGACGTGGTGGAGATGTTTCTGACCCGCGACGTTGAGCGTGCCGTTGAGCTGGCCCAGAAGCTGAACCGGCTGAATGAAGAGCGCCGGGCGACCGAGGCCGAGGCGCTGAAGGCGATCGAGGACAGACTGGCTGCGCTGCGCGGCGAGTCGGGCGAGTTCCCTGCCGAGTGCATCGTGCTGGACGATCCGGACTGGCATCGCGGCGTGCTGGGGATTCTGGCGTCGAGAGTGGTGGACCGCACAGGCAGGCCGGCGCTCGTTCTGTCGCACGAGGATGGTCATGCGCACGGCTCGGGGCGCTCGGTGGCGGGCTTTCATCTATTGGACGCTTTGACGGCCGTTCACGGTGGAATGCAAACCGAAGGCGGGATATTTACGCGGTTCGGAGGACACGCCCATGCGGTGGGGTTTTCGATGCCGTCGGAGCGCGTAGAGACGTTGCGCGAGCAGATGCGGCTGTATGGAGCCTCGCAGTTGACGGAGCAGATCTTGTTTCCGCCGATGGAATGTGATGTCGAGGTACCCTTTGCAGAACTGACGCTGGAGTTTGCCGCGTGGCTGGCACGGTGCGGGCCGTTTGGAGCGGGCAACCGCGAGCCAGTGCTGGTGTCATGCGGGGTGGCGCTCGCCACTTCGCCGCGACCGATCAAAGAAAGGCATATCTGCCTTGAGCTCCAAGCAGATGGCGTTCGGTTGAGCGCGCTGGGCTGGAGCCGTGGCTCGGAATGGCTGGAGAGGTGCTCAAGGCTAGGTCTTGAGCCCGGGACGCGCGTGGATGTGGCCTACCGGTTGCGCACAAAGACGAAGCCCAGGTTCGCTGGATTAGAGCTGGAACTGCTTGATTTGCGGGTAACGGAATAGGCAGGGGCCACTCAAGCCCCGTATGCGGTATGGTTCACCCGCTGGAACTAAAACATACGCTTCGTTTTCGAGTGTTTCGCGTCTTATATACTGACGTTTCGTAGACATGCCAACGACTGAAACAAGACGGCTCAATCCAATTGTGCTGGCGGGTATTGTGCTAGCGGCCGCCATTGTTGGCGTCGTTGCGATCCGCTCGTTTACGCGGGACCGCGTCGAGGTTCGAGTATCACCGGTAACGCACCAGAACCTGACGACCACGATCCCGACCAACGGTCGCGTGGAGCCGATTGAGGAGTTTCAGGCGCATGCACCAGGGCCAGGCACGATCGCGAAGATTTATGTCGAGGTCGGCCAGAAGGTCAGGAAGGGCGATCTGTTGGTGAGGATGCAGGACTCGGATACGGTCTCGCGACTTGCCACGGCCCGCACAACGCTTCGGACGGCGGAGTCTAACCTGCACGACCTCGATCAGGGGGGAACGCAGGATGAACGAATTGCCCTGGCCGGGGACCTGGCCCGGGCGCAGTTGCAGCAGCAGCAGGCGGCCAGAAGCCTTGCCACCCTGAAGGAGCTCCAACGGACGGGAGCGGCGTCGGCGGGTGAGGTCGCGGCAGCACAACAGCGCCTGGACGTGGCTAACTCCGCACTCCAGAACGCTCAGGCGAGAAGCACCCAGCGGTACAGCGACTCAGACCGCGCCCGGGCCGCGGCACAGGTCTCGGATGCCAAGGCAGGGGTAGTCGCAGCGCAGTCCGGCTATGACGCGGCGAATGTCCGCTCTCCCCTTTCTGGTACCGTCTATTCGATCCCGGTATCGACGTACGACTTTGTGCCAGCTGGCGAGGACCTGATGGATGTGGCTGACCTGAATCGTATTCAGGTCAGGGCATACTTCGACGAGCCGGAGATCGGCAAACTGGCGGTGGGGCAGGCGGTCAAGATTGTCTGGGACGCCAAGCCGAATCAGGCATGGCACGGCCACATCAGCCGGGCTCCTTCGACGGTGATCACCTACGGTACGCGGAATGTCGGCGAGTGCATTATTGCCGTCGATGACGCCCACGGCGATCTGCTTCCGAACACGAATGTGACGGTTACGGTAACGACGCAGCAGCGCTTCAACGTGCTGAGCGTGCCTCGCGAGGCCCTCCATACGGAGGGCTCAAACGACTTTGTCTTCCGCGTGATCGACGACAATCTCGTGCGGACGCCGGTTCAGGTGGGCGCGCTCAATTTGACGCGTGTCGAGATTGTGGAAGGCCTGACGGAGAAGGATACTGTGGCGCTGGGGGCGACGAGCAACCGCGATCTGTCCAACGGTCTCGCCGTTAAAGTCGTCGAATGAACATGTCTGTCACGAGGCGCTTGCACCCGATTCGCTCTGCACTGGTTGCCTTCGCTTTCTTCACAGGCGTCTGTCGGTTGTTCGCCGCGGACCCACCTGCAGAAGAACTGCTGAAACAGGGCCGGATTGACGAAGCCCAAACCACGTTGCGGCAGGTCCTTGCGGCACAGCCGGACGACGCAAATGCTCATCTGCTGCTGTGCCGGGCATACTACGCGCAGGATATGGGAGACGACGCCGTACACGAGTGCGAGTTGGCGGCATCGAATGCCCCATCGAGCAGCGAGTATCAGTTTTGGCTCGGGCGCGCCTATGGCCTCAAGGCCTCGCAGGTGAATATGCTAAGCGCCTTCTCAATCGCGAAAAAAGTCCGCGTTGCTTTCGAATGGGCGGTGCAACTGGATCCGGCAAACGTCGAGGCGATGAGCGCGCTCGGCGAGTTTTATGTCCGGGCGCCGTCGATTGTGGGTGGCGGCCTGGATAAGGCGCAGGCGCTTGTGGCACAACTGCAGCCTCAGTCGGTAGAAAAAACGCACCGGTTGCTGGCCCTGATTGCCGAGAAGAAGAATGACAACGCAACGGCAGAGACAGAGTTCATGAGAGCAGTCGCGGCGGGCAGAACGCCGGAGGCGTACATCGATCTGAGCCAGTTTTACGAGGAGCAGAAGCAGGCAGACAAAGCAGCCGCCACGGTCCAGGCAAGCATTCAGGCGAACCGTGCAAAGAATGCGTCGCTGGTAGATGCGGCCGGCATCCTGACTACGCTGCACCGCTCGCCCGACATTGCCGAGCGCGCGCTGAGAGCGTATCTTGCTTCCCCGGCGAAGTCTGAAGATGCGCCAGCCTTCAAGGTACACGTACAGCTTGGCGACCTTCTGCGGCAGCGCGGCGATGCGGCAGGCGCGCAGCGTGAGTATGCGGCTGCAGTTGCGCTGGCACCAAACTATGCTCCAGCGCGCAAGGCAATGCAGGGGACATGAGAAAAAGGGATACCATGGTCTCAAGCCGATCTCGCAGGAGCCTCTCAGCACGTATGCCTCGCCGTCTCCGTCTACTGGTTGCAGGATGCGCTCTTGTCCTGGCGGGCGTGCCTGCTGTGGCACAGATCTCGTTCACTACAGCCGTGGATCTCGCTCTGCGAAGCAGCCTGAAGGTCAAACTGGCGCAGGTAGAGGTCGACAAGGCGCGAGCGGTTCTGGAAGAGTCCCAGGACGCCTACATTCCGACTCTGGTGGGCGGATCGGGCCTGGGATACTCCTATGGGTTTCCGGTCGGACAGCCCTCGGTCTTCAACGTCAACTCGCAGTCGCTGCTCTTCAACTTTTCCCAGCATGATTACATCCGCGCGGCGCGTGCTTCGTTGAACGCGGCCAACCTTGCGCTGCGGGACGCACGGCTGGCGGTTGCGGAGGATGCCGCTGTAACCTACCTCGCGGTCGATCGCGACCAGCAGCGGCAGAGCGCGTTGCAGGATGAATCGGGTTACGCGGCGAAGTTGGTCACCATCGTCCAGCAGCGGCTAGACGCTGGACAGGATACCCCCATCGATCTGACGACGGCTCGCCTGACAGCAGCGCAGATTCATCTGGCGCAACTGCGCGCTGAAGATGAGTTGGTCGCAGACCAGGAACATCTCGGGCGGCTCACGGGGCTGCCCGCGCAGGGTCTCACTGTGGTTCCCAGCAGCGTTCCGGCGTTCCCGGAGCCAGCGGCGGATCCCAGGGGAGATGCTCCACCGCCGTACAGCCCCGCCGTCGAGTCGGCCTACGCGGTTGCACATGCCAAGCAGGAGATCGCGTTCGGAGATTCCCGATATCTGTGGCGCCCACAGATCTACTTTGCCGCACAGTACAACCGGTTTTCCAAGATCAATAACTACGACCTCTATTACCGGAACTTCCAGCACAACAATGCCGGCATCGGTATCCAGATCACGCTTCCTGTGTTCGACATGGTGCACAAGGCCAAGGCGCGTGAATCGGCGGCGGATGCCGTCCGGGCAAAGCTTGATGCGGACTTGGTGCGCGACCAGTTTCTCGACGGTCAGAAGAGAGTGCGGCGCTCCACCGAGGAGCTGCGGGCGCGGGCGGAGGTCGCAAATCTTGATCAACAACTCGCACAGCAGCAGCTCGATATGATGCGGGTGCGGTTGCAGGCCGGCAGTGGTAATTTCTCGGAGCCGCAGATGACACCGAAGGACGAGCAGAACACGCGAATTGCAGAGCGGGAGAAGTTTCTGACGGTTCTCAACACGAACTTCGAGATGCGACAGGTGGAGATCAATCTGCTGCGCCAGACCGGAGACCTTGAGCCCTGGCTCAAGATGACCGCCCAACTGCAGCAGGTCACGTCTCCGCATCCCTAAACAAAACAGGCATTTGCCGCCGCACGCGCAGTTCGCGCACCTTTGGCGGAACCCTGGAAAAAGCCCCCGGCAATCGCGACTAAAATGGTAAACTTGAGCTATAAATCATGCCCCTCAAAACACTTTTCCTGAATCCACCTTCCTTTGAAAATTTTGATGGCGGCGCCAGCTCTCGATGGCCCGCGACGCGCGAGATCGAGTCCTACTGGTACCCTGTGTGGCTGGCCTACCCCGCCGGCATGCTGGAGGGGTCGCGGCTGCTCGACGCGCCTCCGCACCACGTCTCGGCCGAAGAGACCATAGAGATAGCCAAGGGCTACGAGTTTCTCGTGCTGTTCACCTCCACGGTGGGCTGGAGCGGCGACCACGCGCTGGCGCAGGCCATCAAGCGCGCCAACCCGACGATCAAGATCGCCTTTGTCGGGCCTCCGGTGACGACCGACCCGGATCGCGCCTTGAACGAGTGCTCCGTCATCGACTTCGTCTGCCGCCGCGAGTTCGACTTCTCCGTGGTGGAGTACGCAAACGGCAAGCCGTTGAACGAGATCCTGGGCATCAGCTACAAGGACGCGAGCGGGGTCATCCAACACAACCCCGACCGCCCGCAGGTCGAGGACCTGGACGCGATGCCGTGGGTGACCGACATCTACGCGCGCGACATGGACGTCACGAAGTACAACGTGCCGTTCCTACTGCACCCCTACGTCTCGCTCTACTCGACGCGCGGCTGCCCGGCACAGTGCACGTTCTGCCTCTGGCCGCAGACGCTCTCGGGCCACGCGTGGCGCAAGCGGTCTACAGATGACGTGGCAGCCGAGATGGCGCACGCGAAGAAGCTCTTCCCTCACGTGAAGGAGTTCTTCTTCGACGACGACACCTTCAACATCCAGAAGGCCCGCACCATCGAGCTCTGCGCCAAGCTGAAGCCCCTCGGCCTGACCTGGTCCTGCACCTCGCGCGTCACTACTGACCGCGAGACCCTGAAGGCGATGAAGGAGGCCGGCTGCCGGCTGCTGATCGTGGGCTTCGAGTCGGGCGACCCCCAGATCCTCAAGAACATCAAGAAGGGTGCGACGATCGAGCGTGCGCGCGACTTCGTGAAGGACTGCCACGACCTCGGCCTCATCATCCATGCCGACTTCATCCTCGGCCTGCCGGGTGAGACGAAGGAATCGATCCGCAACACCATCAACTTCGCCAAGACGCTGGACTGCGAGACTATCCAGGTCTCGGTCGCCCATGCCTACCCTGGCACGGAGTTCTACGACTTCGCCAAGAGGAACAACTTCATCACCAACGAGAAGATGGAGGACGGCGGAGGACACCAGATGGCACACATCGAGTACCCCGGCTTGCCCACCGAGTACGTGATGGAGATGGTGCACAAGTTTTACGACGAGTACTACTTCCGTCCCAAGGCTGCGTTCCGCGTGGTCTGGAAGGCCATTGTCAACCGCGACATTCCGCGGCTGTACGTCGAGGCAAAGTCCTTCATGAAGCTCCGCGCCCAGCGCAACAAGGCGGCCCGCGCCAAGCGCGAAGAGAACGCGTTGAAGCAGCAGGAATCCGTAAGTATGAACGCCTGATATCAGGCGAAAATCCCGAGCGGTCAGCATAGCAATGCTGACCGCTTTTTGCTGAGCGGCAATCAGTGCGATTACCGCGTGAGTTGATTGAAGAGATGAAGCACACCCTTACCCCGCAGCGTTACCTTATCCTACTGGCTGTCATGCTCACCGCGTCGGTCGGCGATACCCTGCTGTCACATGGCATGGCGCAGGTGGGCTCTGTCTCGCTGCACCATCTTGGGATGCTGCTCCTCGCTCTAAGAAATCCGTGGGTCATCAGCGGGATCCTGTTGCTGCTCGGTTTTTTCGCGAGCTATCTGACGGCGCTGAGCTGGGCCGATCTGACGTTTGTGCTGCCCTCCACGGCGTTCGGGTATGTCGTGGTGGCGCTGCTCTCGCGGTTCTGGCTGCATGAGCACATCTCTGTGTACCGCTGGGTGGGAATTCTTATGATCGTCTGCGGCGTCGGCTTCGTCGCCAACGGGCCATCGCTCACCGAGCATCCTCAACCTGTAAGGGAGGCAAAATGACCCACGCAGGAACCTTCGAGACGTGGGCCACCATTGTGGCAGTAGCAGTTACGGCGATTGCGGGAGACGTCCTCACCGCAGGAGCAATGCGACGCATCGGCGACCTCGACGTCATCCGTGAGCAGTCGGGACTGGCAGGAGCCATCAAGGCCGTAACCGGCAATGGGATGTTTCTGCTGGGAGTCTTCGCGATGGCCTTGAGCTTCTTTTCGCTGCTGTTCACCCTTAGCAAAGTGGATGTTTCACTTGCCGCCCCCGCGAGCGCCTCGCTGACCTTCATCGGCAACGCGGCGGCTGCGAAGATCTTTCTTCATGAGAACGTTGACAAAAGGCGCTGGCTGGCGGCGCTGTTTGTCGGCGTCGGGGTGGCGCTGCTCTCGCGCTAGCTTGGCTATTTCACTGAGCTCAGCCACCGCATCAGGCCGCCTGCGGGAACTTCAGGAGCCATGAAGCGCTGCTTATCTCCCACAACAGCTCCTGCTGCAAGCCGGCCGCTGCGCACAGCGCCCTCCATCGTTGATGGCCATTCCGTTGCGGTCCAGTCTCCTGCGAGATAGAGCCCGGGCCACTCTGTAGCCTGCTGAGGACGGTAGCGGTCGAGCCCAGGAACCACCGAGAAAGTTGCCCGAGCCTCTTTGAGCACGCTGCTCTTGAGCAGCTTTGCCTGCTTCGCCGCAGGAAAGAATCCTTCGAACTCGCGAATCGCCGATGCGAGGATATCTTCCCTGCCCATCTCAAGCTCAGGCCACGAGGCGCTGATGACCAGCTCAAGGTAGCTTCCGCGCTCTACGGGCCAGCGGCGAATCCGCGACTTGGCGAAGAGCCACTGGATGCGCGTGTCGAGCAAGACGGCGTGATCGAGCTGGGTGACGTCGCGGTCGTACCAGAGGTGGATGGTCGTGATCGGCGCGGCCACGAGATGATCAAAGACTTCGAGCAATCGCGCGCGACCGTCGTCAGATCCGGGCAGATTTGTGAGGAGTTGCTTCGTCTGCTTGAAGTCCGTCGCGAGGACTACGGAGTCCGCGGTGTACTCTGTTCCGCCGGAATGAACGCTCCAGCCGCCATCTCCGTTGGGAGCGATGCCTTCAACACCGGACCTGAGCTTCACGTCGACGCCTTGCTGCTGCGCATACTGGGCGACGGGAGCGAAGAACTCGCTCAGGGGTGCGGCGGGGATGCCGAGGCGACCGCCCTCGGCCGAGCGCAGGAACGACTCGTGAAAGACCTTGCCAGCGTACTTCACCGAACACCGCTCGAAGCTGTCGTTGAGGGCTCCGACGACGACTGGCTCCCAGAAGTGGCGGATCGCGCGCTCGGTCTGCCCAGTGCGCTTGAGCCACGCGGCGAAGCTCTCGCTATCGTCGGCGGGATAACCGCGAAGGAAGCGCGCGAGGCCCGAGGCAATTGCGGCCTTGTCGCGCAGGCTGAGCATGGGAGCGCGCAGAAAGCTGAGCGTCTGATGAGACGGCGCTGGAAGGGCACCCGAGCGCATCAAGCTGCGGCGGCCGCTGGGCTCAAGGAAGACGAGCTCGTCGTACCACCGGATGCTGTCGGACATGCCAGCCTTGCGGGCCAGGTCGAGGATGTTGACGCAGCAGCCAAGGACGACGTGCTGCGAGTCTACGGTCTCCGCAAGGGCAGGGTGCTCGTAGGAGTAGGCGCGGCCTCCGATGTAGGGGCGGCGCTCGAGCAGCGTGACCTTCGCGCCCGCTTCGGCGAGGGCGGCGGCAGCGGAGAGCCCGGCAACACCACCGCCGGCGACGATGACGTCGGAGTGGTTCTGCACGCTCAAGCCGTCACCCGGTTTCGCAGCGCCATCGCTGCTCCCTGCAGCAGAATCCACATCTTCTTGAGCGTCGGCACGCTGATGCGATGGCTGAAGACGTCACTGTCCGCCTTAGCGATTCGATGCAGCAACTCGTGATAGATACGAACGAGAACCCATAGCGCGGCGCGGCTGTCTCGGTCGATCAAGGGCAACAGCCGCTGAGCAGAACCGTAATATTGTTCCGCCTGCGAGCCAAGCGTAAAGAGCATCGCCCGCTCGCGCGGATAGATAGCGGCGCCGCTCGAGAGTTCCTTGAGCCGGTCAATGCTGACGCCGAACTCTCCTAGCAGATCGAGCGGAAGATAGGCCCTTCCCCGCTCGACATCCTCCTTGACGTCGCGGAGGATGTTCGTCAACTGAAAGGCCACGCCTGTCTTCTCGGCAAGCTTCTCAGCCTGAGGATCGGTGTAGCCGAAGATGCGAATGCACACCAGGCCGACGACGGAAGCGACAAGGTAGCAGTAGCGGTAAAGCTCATCGAAGGTGGCGTAAGTCTGCAACCCGCTTGCCGAGACAGGCTGCGGCTCAAGATCCATCGACGTCCCCTGCACCAGCTCTTCGAGCAGCGAGTCAGGGATTGCAAATCTCTTCTGCGTGTCGTTGAGCGCGACGAAGATTGGATCGTCCGTCACTCCGCTGCTGCGGGCCGCGCGCCAGTCCTCAAGCCACCGCTGCATGGCGACCCGGCGGTCGGGGAGAGACATGGACTCGTCGTCAGAGATATCGTCGGCGCGGCGCATGAAGGCGTACACGGCGCACATGGCGTCGCTCTTGTGCTGCGGAAGAACGCGAAAGGCGTAATAGAAGTTTTTTGCTTCCCGCTGCGCGATGGACCGGCAGGCGGCGTAGGCTCCGGCAATCGTCACCGTCTCCACTCCATCCTGGCCTTGTCGATGAGGGCCCCAGCCAGCAGGCTCAGCTTCTTCGCTTTCGAGACCACAGGGCGGCCACGGAGAACGTCGTAGTTCTCTGCCGTAATGCCGTCGAGGATGGCGTCGCCGCCCTTGCGGAAGAGGTCGAGCGTAACCGCCAGCTCGCCGTCGACGTGCTGGCTGATCACTCCACCCTCATGCAGCATCTGCCGCGTGCGCACGACGAGGTCCTCGATCATCGAACGAAACTCAGGAGTAAAGATGCGCCCTTCGATCTGCGCTTCTTCGACGCCGAAGCGATGCATGGATTCCGCAGGAATGTAGCGGCGGCCGCGTTCCTTGTCCTCAACGATGTCCTGCCAGAAGTTGGCGAGCTGGAGCGCCGTGCAGACCTTGTCCGAGAGCAGCGCGCGGCTCTCGTCTCTGTATCCGCAGACCCAGAGAACCAGTCTGCCGACCGGGTTCGCCGAGTAACGGGAGTAGTCGAGCAGCTCTTCCCAGGTCTCATACTCCGTCTTCGTCTGGTCCATCTTGAAGGCGTGGATGAGATCGTGAAAGAGCTGGCGCGGCAGGTCGCACTCACGCACAGTCTCGTGGAGCGCGACGAAGACAGGGTGCATGGAGCGATCAGGAGAGTCATAGCACTCGTCCAGCATTGAGCCCCAGGCATTAAGCAGGCGCAGCGCGGTGGAGGGATCCTCGACCTCATCGCCCAGGTCGTCGGCCACGCGGCAGTAGGCGTAGATGCTCTCAAAGTGCGGCCTGACCTTGCGCGGCAAGAAGAACGTCGCCACGTGAAAGTTTTCGTAGTGCGTGGAGGCGAGGCGCCGGCACCACGACTGCGCCTCGGCGAGCGTGGGACGCTCGAGTGGTGTCAGGTATTGCGGCGGAGCGCCGACCAGGGCATGCTGCGGAAGTGCAAGCTCACTCATCGCGGCACCCCTGCGGGAAAGACTGCGGTCTTGATGTCCAGAGCCCCGCCCTTCCGCGTGAGCATGCGCTGAAATATCTCGGGGACCTGGTCAAGCGCGGCCTGGCCGGTGATGTACTCGGCGCACTTGAAGCGCCCGCTCGTGATGAGTCCGAAGGCTGTCCGGCAAGTTGCGGGCGTGTGGTGGAAGCTCGCCTTGAGCGTGATGTCGCCGTAGTGCAGGCGGTTGGTGTCAAGCTGCACCTTCGTTCCGCTGGGGGGCCCGCCGAAGAAGTTGACGACGCCGCCCTTGCGAACCATCTCGACGGCCCACTCCCACGTGGCCGGCGTGGCGACGGCCTCGATGACGATGTCAGCTCCGCGGCCCTGCGGCGTAAGCGCGCGCGTCGCGGCGATCACATCGTCCACTGCGACGCCGATCTGCACGACACTGCTGGCGCCGAAGAGCTTCGCCGCGGCAATCTGGTCGTCACGCTTGACCACGGCAATAACATGGACGCCAGCAAGCTCAGCCGCATGCATGAACATCAGGCCGATGGGCCCAGCTCCGATGACCACCATCGTGTCGCCTGGTTGAGCGCCACTCTCCTCCAGCCCGCGAACAACGCAGGCCAGCGGCTCGGTGAGGGCGGCGTGCTCGAACGGGACGCCATCAGGGACATGCAGCGTATTTTTCTCGACGATGCGCGCCGGAATACGGATGAACTCCGCATAGGCGCCGTTGTTGAACAGCAGATCTTCGCAGAGGTTCTGCTGGCCGTGGCGACAGAAGAAGCAGAGGTCGCAGGGAGCTGAGTTGAGTGCGACGACTCGATCACCTTCGCGAAAGGCCGTCACCCCTGCGCCGACTTCGTAGACCGTGCCGGCCAGTTCATGGCCGAAGAGGACTGGCGGCTTGAGCATCGTGGCATGGTAGCCGCGACGGTAGACCTTCAGGTCGGTCCCGCACGTCAGCGCCGCCCCCACGCGCACGACGATTTCCCCGGCCGAGGCCAGTGGGGCTTCCACCTGCTCCAATCGAAGGTCTTCCCTGCCGTACAGTACTACTGCCGTCATCTGTGCCATTCTTTCTATTTTCTCATTTGCCAAGCGGTTTGGCATTGGGGTTCCTGCAATCCTCTCAACGAGATGCAATCCCCCGGTGCTGGCCTCGCATCTGATACTCTGAGCCTGAGTTCGACATGCCCTTCGTCTCTCCAGAGGACTTCGCCAAACAGAAGGTCGCCGCCATACAGGAGTACTCCATCCTGTCGTGGAGAGCGATCGTCAACGTCTTTTCGGCTCCGCGCTACTGGGCGGACATCTACACCCAGATGGATTCGATCGGTGTGGGGTCGCTGCCAATCGTTCTGTTGACGGGCTTTTTTACTGGCGGCGTACTCGCGCTTCAATCAGCCACGGCGCTCAAGGCATTTGGCGCGGTGTCGATGACCGGCAACCTGGTCTCGCTCTCGATGGTGAAGGAGCTTGGGCCGGTGCTGACGGGATTGATGGTCTCCGGACGCAACGCGTCGGGCATGGCTTCGGAGCTCGGCTCGATGAAAGTGACGGAGCAGATCGATGCGATGCGCGCGCTGGGAACCGACCCCGTACGCAAGCTGGTCACGCCGCGGCTCTATGCCACCATCATCATGCTCTTCTTCCTGACGATTGTGGCCGATGCGGTGGGAACGGCCGGTGGAGCGATGGTGAGTGTCACCCTGCTGAACATGAACCCGTCTGCCTACTTTCACAGCTCCATACGGGCGCTGCAGTATGCGGACGTGGTTCAGGGATTGACAAAGCCATTCTTCTCTGGCTTCATCATCGCAACCGTGGGATGCTTCTTCGGCATGACAACAAAGGGCGGAACACAGGGCGTGGGCCGCTCCACGACACAGGCCGTCGTCGTCTCATCGGTCTTCATCATTGTCGTCGACTTCCTTGTGAGCCGCGCAATGATCGGCATCTTCGGCAGGTGACGCAGCTATGGCCGAAGAGCTTCTCACCAGCGGCGTCCCTCAACATGTCTTGCCTGCGCCTGGCGAGCCGGTGGTTGAGTTCAGGAACGTCTCCATCAAATTCGATCTCAAGCCCGTCCTAGAGAACATCTCCTTCAGCGTTCTACCCGGGGAGACACGCATCATCCTCGGGCCAGCCGGTGGCGGCAAATCTGTCCTGATGAAGTTGACCAATGGCCTGCTGTGCCCCGACTCGGGAAGCATCCACGTCTTTGGCGAAGAGGTCACTGCGATGTCCGAGAACGATCTTTTCAAACTGCGCGCTCACATCGGCATGGTCTTTCAGGAGTCGGCGCTCTTTGACTCGCTCTCGGTGGAAGAGAACGTAGCCTACCGGCTCCATGAGGAGCACGTGCCGGAGAATGAGGCCCACCAGCGTGTCGTAGAGGCACTGCGCTTCGTCGAGTTGGAACAGGTCATCTCGAAGTTCCCGCCGGAGCTCTCCGGCGGCATGCGGCGTCGCGTTTCCATTGCGCGTGCCATTGTCTCGAAACCGGACCTCATCCTTTACGACTCGCCCACCGGCGGGCTCGATCCCATCACGTCGACGACCATCATCGAGCTTGTGCTCAAACAGCGTGACGTCGCCCACACGACCTCTCTCCTCATCACGCACCGGTTGCAGGACGCCTTTGTGCTGGCCATGAACCACTTCGACATTGCAACAGGCAAAATGGAGCCCATCCCCAACGGTGGGCTCGACCCCAGCACGAAGTTTCTCGTCCTCAACGAAGGTCGTGTCGTCTTCGACGGCACCACGCTGGAGCTGGTCCACAGCACCGACCCGTGGCTGCGCGAATACCTCTCCTGAGCGCTTTATCCTAGCGCTTCCCCTTCTGCCACTCGTCATAGGAGATGCGGGGCATGGTCAAAAATGCGTCGCGCGTTCTGACGTACGATCCGAGGCCGTTCATCCTTCCAATGGCATGCAGCTCCTCGGCCCGGATGTAGGGTCCCGCGGGATCGATAAACTTGTCCTCGACATAGATCGATACAACGCGTCCGAGAATGATTCGCGATCTGCCAATCTCCATCGTCGTGAACTCGCGGCACTCAAGCGCGGCGTGGGCCTCCGCGATGCGCGGGACCTTGACGACATCCGAGGGCACCGTAGTGAAATTGGCCATCTCAATCTCGTTGGTCTCCGCCGGAAAATCAGTGGCGCAGATATTCATGCGCTGCGCGATGTCCTCGGTCACAACATTCACGACGAACTCACCAGTGCGGCGAATGTTGCGCGCCGTGTCCTTGGGGACAAAGGTGCTCGAAGGCCGGTTCGTTACGCCAATACCGACGACGGGAGGGTCTGTGCAGAGGTAGTTGTAGGCACTGAACGGCGCGGCATTCAGGTGGCCCTGCTCGTTCATGCTCGTCACCAGAGCAATCGGCCGCGGAGCGACCAGTCCTATCAGCAAGTTATACGTTTCCCGCTGTGAGGTGTGTTCAAGATCAAATTTCATAGAATCCTCAACTTCCAATTAGAAAGCCTACCGTAGCGACGGCAACTCTGTCCGATATTCGGGTTTAGACTGGTAATAGTGAAATTTTTCCCCGCAACCGCTCTACTGAGGGTTCTTTGCCCGTTTGTCTTTGTCGCATCGACCGCTCTCTACTCTCAAGGTCCGCGCGACTCGATGGCTGCGGGTCTGCCCGACGAACCAGCCCCTCAGGCCACCTCGGCAACCCCACAGGAAAGCTCCTCTCAGCCAGCCGCTCAGCCCCCTGCTCAGGACCCCCCAAAAGACGAGATGCAACTGAAGAAGGAGCGAGTGGCGCAGGCCCAGCTGGAACTCAAGTCAGAGGAACAGCAGTATCTTCTGGGCGTGGTTCCTACCTACAACGCAGTGAACAGTGGCCAGGCTCTCCCGCTTAACGCCAAGCAGAAGTTCGATCTCGCGATTACGGGCGCGATTACGCCCTACCAGTTTGGGCTGACTGGCATCGTCGCGGCCATCGGTCAGGCGCAGGACAGCTTTCCGGAGTATGGCCAGGGAGTAGAGGGCTACGCCAAGCGCTACGGCGCCGGCTACACTGACTACTTCGACGGAGCGATCATCGGTAACGCGCTCTTCCCCGTGCTGCTGCATCAGGACCCACGCTACTTCCGCAAAGGGACTGGCAGCTTCAATAAGAGGATCCTGTGGGCGGTGGGCAGTACCGTCATCTGCAAGGGCGATAACGGCAAGTGGCAGCCGAACATCTCTAATGTCCTTGGCAATATCGCGGCCGGAGGCATCTCCAACTTCTACTACCCGCAATCAGACCGTGGTGTGGGCCTGACCTTCGAACGTGGCCTGGTTGTCTCCGCTGAGGGAGCAATCGGCGCAGTGCTGCTGGAGTTTGCTCCAGACATTCAGAGGCACTTTATGCACTGGAAACGCCCGGATAAACTACTGAAATAACAAGCATTACCACCACAATGTGGGGTCCTTCGGGAGACTAAGCTCTAAGGCTTCTCCTGCCGGGCGCCACTGTTCGGAATGGGACTGGCTGGCAGGGTATAGATCACCTCACCCGGACGGGTGTAGTGCAGTTCTTCCCTTGCCTGATGCTCAATAGCGCTGGGATCGCTCTCCAGATGGTCCACGTGGCTCTTCAGCTGTTCGTTCTCCCGCTGCAGGCTCTTGAGCTCACCTGCGAGCGTACGGGCATCCTCGCGCTTCTGCTGGTACACCGTAAGGCCGTTCTGCCCGAAGACGACGTGATATCCAAGTCCGATGGCGAGTGCCGCGGCGGCTATCGTAGCAGCTCGCCTCCAGCCCCCTTGAGCGCACTCGTACAGGCGCACGATCACGGATCGCCTGCTCTGTGCACGTGTTTTAGCGGGGCTAGTCACGACTTTTCCAGTACAGAGTCCGGTCGATGCCTCAGTCAAGTGAAAAACCTTGAATTAGCAATTGGCGTACCAAGTTTGTATAACCGTGGAACCACGGACGCTGACCTTCACGGAATCGTGTGCAGCCTTAGCGGCAAATGAAAAGCGTGCAGGAAGGTTTGCGCCTTGGTATTCTGCTGGTACACATGCAAGTTCTCTTTGCGATCTCGATCGTCTGCTTTGTCGTTCTCGTGTGGGCGGCAGTCGCCATCGTCGACCATGTCCGCATGAGCCACCGGCGCAGCAGAACGGCATCGCAACCCCACCGCGACTTCTCCCATCACCTGATTGCAGCGGCTCAGCAGCGGGACATTCATCTGCCCCCGGCGGTCAGGCTCCAGAGCGTTCAGGAGATCGCTGCCCACAAGAGCTGGAATGTTCCCTCAACACTGGTTGAGATTCCGCCTGCCGCAGGGGTGAACCCGATGCTGGGCAAGCGCAAGTCGCCCCAGTCAGCGCACCACAGAGCAGAAGAACGGCTCGACTGGGCATACTTCAACAAGGACTACGGCGACCTGACCGATCCGTATTCTTCCCCGCGGATCCGCGTCAGCGCGGGCACGAAGCCAACCTCAATCAGACGCTCTTAGCGAAAGGACCTGCACCTTATGCAATCTGCTCTCCCCTCTCAATCCGCCTTTGCGCAAGTCGTGAGGTCCTTCGAGGAATCGCTCCCCGGCAAAGCTACGCTCGTGGTCGCGGCTTCCCTCTTCGTCGCGATCTGCGCGCATATTTCGCTGGTGCTCCCCTTTACTCCAGTTCCTATCACGCTGCAGACCTTCGCCGTGATCCTGATTGGGATGGTTTTGGGCCCCGTGGCCGGCTTCTCGGCACTGGCGCTCTATCTCGCCGAGGGAGCTGCCGGCCTCCCGGTCTTCAATCCACATGAGCCAGGCGGCATCATCCATCTGATCGGCCCTAATGCCGGCTTCCTCTTCTCCTACCCACTGGTTGCAGCCGTCGCCGGCTGGGTCACCCGCGGACTGAGCTCCGTTGAATCAAGATTTACCCGCGCAGTTGCCGCGGGAGTCGCCGCCAGTGTTGTGGTCTTCGCTTTCGGCGCAGGCTGGCTGGCACACTTCGCTCACCTGAGCGCACCCGCCGCCTGGCATCTGGCGATTGCTCCATTTCTTCCGGCCGAGGCAATCAAGATTACAGCCGCCGCAGGAATCTTCAGCTCACTCCAGCGATGGACGCGGGCCTAGTTCCATCTCGATTCACACCCCAGGCATCCCACAGGCCGGACTCTGTCCAGCGCAATGAACATCACGTTTCACCCTTCTGTAAGGAACCTCCCATGACTGTTGCCAATACCGCCGTTCGAGAGATCAGCATCGCTCACAGCCCTGACTCCGATGATGCCTTTATGTTCTATGGACTCGCGACGAACAAGGTTCGCGTCCCGGGTTATAAGTTCAACCACACACTGACGGACATCGAGACGCTGAACCAGAAAGCGATCAAGGAGGCGTTCTACGACGTCACAGCGATCTCGTTCCATGCTTATCCATACCTGCAGGACAACTACGCCCTGATGGCCTGCGGCGGAAGCGTCGGCGAGGGATATGGCCCGATGATTGTCTCCAGCCGCAAATTTACGCCGACCTCGGTGCGCAAGGTGCGTATCGCGGTTCCGGGCACTCTGACCACGGCCTACTTGGTACTCAAGATCTTCGCCCCAGAGGTCGAGACCGAGGTGGTGCCGTTCGACAAGATCATCCCTGCGGTCGCCGCGGGCGAGTATGAAGCGGGCCTCATCATCCACGAAGGACAGTTGACCTACGCGAACGATGGCCTGATCAAGGTACTCGATCTCGGCCAGTGGTGGCGGGACCAGACTTCGCTTCCCCTTCCACTGGGCGGCAATGCGATTCGCCGCTCGCTTGGGACCGACGCGATGATCACGACGACGAACGCTCTTCGCGACAGCATCCAGCACGCGCTCGACCACCGCGAAGAGGCTCTGGCGTACGCGATGCAGTTTGCGCGCGATCTCGATACGACGCTGGCCAATCGCTTCGTAGGGATGTACGTCAACGAGCGGACGCTCAACTACGGCGACGACGGCAAAGAGGGCATCCGCAAGCTGCTTGATATGGGCTATGAGCGCGGAATCATTCCGTATCGCGCCTCTGTGGAATTCGTCGGCTAAGAAGCAGTTTGCAGCGTCTTTCGGAGGCGCTGCAAACTGTGTTATCTTTAATAAGTCGGTCGATAGCAGTCAGGTTCCTTTGCGCCTACCTGGCTCTCGATGACTTCAGTCCTCTCCCCGAGGAAAACAGATTGGACGCGTAGCTCAACTGGCAGAGCATTCGACTCTTAATCGACAGGTTGAAGGTTCGATTCCTTCCGCGTCCACCATCTATCCCACTACAAATCAACAACTTCCATAACGAATGCCTCGTGCGGAAGGAAACGCTCATACGGAGGTTTACGGTCAATTTCGGGCACACTCTGGCACACTTTTGGCACACTGCTCCATACCCGCGAGCCCACGGTCCGAAGAACCCGAAGTTTGCCAGATGACAGTGGCGTGCGAGCGTCGCATGTACAGGGTTTACACGGTAAAAATGTGCCTCCATCGGAAGCGACGATTTGACCTCATCCCTTGAACTGACACTCGCTCAGGTTGGCGGCTTAGCGATTGAGAATCCGGGTACAGTCGCTCCTCTTACGCAAATTCGCGTCGATGACACCCCGCTCCTATCTGCTAGTTCCCTTTCCTCCCGGCTGTGTCCGACTGTCGCAGGAAGCTCTTTGATCCGAATCACTCCCATGTACACAAATGAGCCATTTGCACGGACAGTCCGTTCGCTGCCGTACCAATCCATGTGATTTCCAGATCCTACGACTATCTTGATGGTGCATATTGGTGCAGGAGAGACTCACTAGAGGATGGGGCCATGATCAACGAATACCTACGCAGTGTTTTCCAGGCACTTGAAAATCTGAAACAACGGCAGTCGTTCTATGTGTCGCATGCGATTGCGTACCATGAAGAGTGCTTTGTGTCTTACTCGCCTAGGAGATCGTCACCTGAGAGTTCTTGTTGAGGAACTCGATCTAGACCCCGTCAAAGCTGCCGAGATGGTGATCACTCAATGGACATCCATGAACCCGACGAAGTCGAGATGGCGATTCAGGAATAAGCCAACCGCAGACACTGTCCGGGGTTCCACTCTTTCGGGCCGGCGCCTAATCCAGCCCAGGATATCTGGTCATCTGCACATGTGATGGCATAACTTTACTGGTTCCCTTTCCTCCTGCCTAGTGCAATACCATCACAGGAAACTCCATCATCCAAATAACTCGCCTATAGCCGCCAGCTGACACTCGAACTCCGCTGCGATCAGGCTCGCGTCTGTTTCGCCATTTGGAACTCGTGCTTTCTTTTTCATTTTCTCCTGCTCGCTTCGTCAATCGCAGACTAGAATTCATTCGTTGTCGTAGCACGCCGATTCTCTCTGGGTGCCTATCAATAGTCTGAGTTAGTGAACAGCGACCGACACCAGCCCTGAAAAGGCCGGCGTCGGCGGTTCGATCCCATCTCTGGCCACCATTTAGAATCAACGACTTAGAGGAGAGTGCCGAGGTAATTCCCCGAGTTTGCTTTTTTACTCCTTCCCGTTAAGTGATTGAAAATACTGAATTAACGATGTTCCCGTATTGTTCCCGTAGCACAAAACCTACTTTCAAAAATTCCCGGTGAGTGAGTCGATCCATCGTGCAGTTTGTCATGCGGGTTAGGGGAAGCGATCGAGGTCGCTCGATGAGCGCATTGCCGGAGATAAGCGGCCAATGCGTTTTGACTCGTGGAATTGTGAATCGCTCGATCCAGCGCGGGTCCAGAAATTTGGCCCTCATGAACACACACTCAGAATGGGCACCGATTGGCCGCTTATGGCGATTTATCATTCATCGAGTTTGGAGTCCTTTGTTGCCACGTCTGTTGGAGAAGCCCCATTTTCCAATTACGAATTCTGGCAGATCCTACTTTGTGTAATTGAAATCCAATAGAACCTTGCCACCACGTTGGTAGTGCTCGATTGCTTCTTTGATTTGGGACGGTCTGCATGTCGTGGTGATTGGCAGACTTAATTTGCCGAAAGCGACTACTTTAGTTGCCTCAGTCAGTGCCGCTCGTATTTTGGGGAGACACTCTTCGTAATACATCCAGAAGCCGTGGATGTTTAGCCTCTTGCCAATGAGATCGCCTTGCGGTAGATGAATCGGCAAACCGCTCAGCCACGCATAGCTGACAAGATGGGCTCCCGGAGAGAGCACGCTTGCGATTGTCGCTGCCGCTGGACCACCTACGGCATCAAGGCCCAGAGATATCGGCATTCCGCCGGTCGCGGTCTGGACTTGCTTTGAGAGTTCCGGCGCGTCGACGCCAACGAAATCAGCACCCAGCTTTTCAACATCTAGGATAAGCTCGGGCCGTCTCACAATACCTACAACATTGAGATCGCGCGATTTTGCAATCGCAATCAGGCATCGCGCGACCTGGGAATTGGCTGCGTTTAAGACGATCCAGTCTTTAGGCTTTAGCTTTACAAATTCGTCTAAAAAAGAACCGCCGTCGTAGGGTTGATATTCAACATCGAGGCTGTTCTGGCATCGACCGAAGGAGGAACAAAGAAATGACCTTGGGCCGGAGCAAGGACTTTTTCAGACCAAGTGAAAGTTCCAAACGGGATCGTAACCCGATCGCCTACCTTGACGCGGGTGACTCCCGGCCCGATCCCCTCGACAATTCCCGCACCTTCACCTCCAACGACAGAAGGAAGCTTCGGACTTAGCAGGTACACTCCGTTCGCTAAAAGGAGGTCGCTGTAGTCGATCGGCGCATACTCCATGCGCACAAGAGCCTCGCTCGCAGATGGCGTGTTTGGTTCCGAAACCTCGACCATTTTTAAGTTCTGAGTTGGATTACCTAGGCCGTGAGATGAATGGCTTTCATTTATGACGTTCTCCTTGCTCCAACAAATTTCGCCCTGCGAGAGGGCCGCCTGCTTGCTGAATCAGCCCTCCATCGCGAAGGCTTCCAAGATCAATCACTGAATAGCCAAAACTTTCGAGTAAGGTTTGAACTCGCTTCTTCGCGCCGTCATTGTCTGCCGAAATAAATGCAACCCGTCGCGCCCCGTTGACGACCGGCTCGGCCTCCAAGTTAGGAACGGTCATGTTGTTCAGAGCCTTAACCACTCGCGCTCCAGGGGCAAGCGCCGCAATGAGCTGGCTGGTGGACAGGTTTCCGACATTGGCCGGAGTGAAATCTCCGGCCTCACCGTGAAAAGGATTGGTCCCGTCGATCAGAATCTGATTTGTCCACTCGGGAAGGCTTGCAAGGGTTTCGGGCACCTTGTCCCAGGGAACGGCGAGAAGTACCATTTCGCAATCCGCAGCCTCTTCCTTGGTGGCAGCTATTGCACCTGGACCAAGTTGATTGACAATTTCCCGAAGGCTGTCGGGGCCGCGGCTGTTGCTGAGCTTCACCTTATGGCCTGCCTTCAATGCATGTTTTGCGAACGCTTGTGCGAAAGCTCCCGCTCCAATGGTTCCGATTTCCATATATGCGATCCTTCCTAGGCTGGGCTTTTCAATAAAACAACCCCGGTTTTTCCCGGACTAGAGACGTGCTGAATTGCTTTTTGAAAATCGCCAAACTCATACTCATGCGCGACCTCGAAGAGCTCTGGGTGATGTGTTGCTAGACTCAGAGCGAGTTCGAAATCTTTCTGCTTTTCAGCGTCAGTCAGACGAAACCAACTCAAAATCGAGACGCTCTTAAGCGCGACATTATTTGGAACGAGCGAATAAATGTTCGTGCCCATGTTGCTATCCAATGAACCGAAGTTGATGATGGTTCCACCATCATCAACAACCTCCGCAAGATCGTCGATCGCTTTTCCGCCGATGGCATCGAAAGCCACTTCGAGCTTGCGTCCTCCCAGGGCGTCGCGAACCTGTTCTTTCCAATTGCTATCGCTCGTTGAATAAACCGGCGGGCCAGGAAGAGCCGATTGAAGCCTTTCAGCAGACTGATTCGATCTCACCAAACGGATGGGGCGGACACCGCGATCTAAAGCAACTTGAGTCAGCAAACGTCCAACGCCGGATGAAGCCGCATTCTGAAGAATGTAAACGGGAAGCGTAATCGGAGCTTTAAGTGAATTGTGACCAGCTTTGAGGAGTACGGATGCGGTGATCGTATTGATCAGCATCTGCGCCGCAATCTGATCGGGAATCTCGTTCGGAACTGGCAGGAGGGAGTTATATCGAACGACCACATATTCTCCCCAACTACCCTTTGCTGGAAAGAACGCGACACGCTGGCCTTCGCTGAACCGCTTCGCCGCCTCAGGGTTTGTTCCGAGCCGGACGATCGTCCCGACGCCCTCAAACCCGGGTACTCTTAGAGTTCCTTCCGGAATGGGCACGACCGGTCCTCCTTGAGGAAGAGCGGAAAGAATCTGGATATCACCGGGATGGATCGGTCGAGCGATGACCTTCACGAGGACATCATCAGCTCCGACCTCTTCACTCTTGAACTGACGTTCCGCTATCCTTAATACTTTCTCCGGAGCACCATACTCGCTCTGAACGATTGCCCTGAATTCAATTTGCATTGACAACCTCACTCAGGATCAAAGTCGCTGAACTCTTCCTAGACCTTGAGAAATCACGCTTTGAAATTTACCTTGAATTACCTTAAACGAAGCTCGACGAGAATGACGCAGCTCCAAGGGCTGTCCGGCACCCATCGGGTTCACACGGCCAGAGAGGAATACCACCCCCTTCAATCCTCAAACGGAGCATTTGCGATCAGATCAGGGCCGGTCATTGCCACGTGGTAACCTTCGACAAACTTCAGCCCAAAATCACGCAGACCGTTGTCATAAGTCGTTTGCGGCTTTTCGCGCGCAACCTTCGCGAAACAGGCCGTGATGCCTTTCTTCATTTCCAGACGCGGGAATTCGCTCAAGATCGCTTTCATCTGGCTGGGTGGAATTCGATCGAAGGCATATCCCACGACATCGACATTCACCCCTTCGAAGATGACCGAGACCTCCGGTTCCTTATACGGCGCTATCGACGCATGGGTGTGCAGAGCAATCGCGTCCCAAACGAGTTGGACCTGGTGCGGGGCAACGCCACGAGCCTGAAGGAACGATCGTGCCGCGTTTGCTCCATCCACTTCGAACCTGGCCTCAGCTGCATACTTCTCGGTGAGGCCTAGATCGTGCAGGAGCGCCGCCGCGGCGACGAGCTCCAGGTCTGGTGCTGTCTTCATCTGCTCTCCAAGAACCACTGCGAACAGCCAGGACCTCATGACATGGTTGTAGAGAAATGGCTCATGGATGGATCGGGCGAATTCCACCGCATCGCGAACCAGTTGTGTGTCGACGACTTCTATACCTGCATATTTCACGGACGTTCTCCCTCGGCAGTGCTGAGTCCTACGTAGACGGGTCAAGGTTCCTCCCACGAGGGACGGCCCCGATCCTCTAGAAACTCACGGCTTTATCTACCAAGCAGCATTCATTGCTCCCTCGTCAGGCTTGCACGCGACGCCGCCCAAGCTTTACAGTCTCAATCGCTTTTTGGTTATCGGGGCATGATCGTTCTCCTGGAGACGTCGCTCAGGACCAGATCGATGCATCCCGGCAGCGTCTCGATAGCCTAATAGTCGAACCATTGATTGAGTGCTTGCACCTTTTCTTTCGTGTAAGGCGGAAACAAGTGATCAATAGCCACGTCCGGTGGAGATATCAGGATCGACTTGGCGTGCGTCAGAGAATCGTAGCCGTACTTCCCGTAGTAATTCCCGATGCCGGATGTTCCCACTCCTCCGTACGGCATGGACTCAATGAACAAGAAAACATTGGTCTGATTAACTGCGCCTCCGCCGAAGGAAAGGGATTGCAACACGCGGTCGATCGCCTTTTGGTTTCGGCTGAACACGTAGCCGGCGAGTGGTTTTGGCATCGACTTGATTTTTGTGAGTAGAGCGCCAAGGTTGGAGTAAGTAAGGATGGGCAAAAGCGGCCCGAATATTTCGTCTTCCATGATTTTGTCGAACCACGAAATGGGGTACAGAATGGTCGGGTCGAGGTAGCGTGCTGGGGCGTCAAACTTGCCACCATAGACCACCTTGCTCGGATCGATCAGCGACGCAAGCCTGTTGACAGCAGAAGGGCTTATGACACGCGAGTAATCTGAATTACTCTTTGGGTCTGCGCCGTAAAGTTCGACGACAGCTTTTTTGCACTCCGCGACAAACTCTTCTGCCACGGACTCATGAACGACAGCGTAGCCAGGAGAGGTACACCACTGTCCTCCCCATGTCATCGCACCCCAGACAATTTTCTTGGCGGCATCCGGAATGTTCGCCGTCTCATCAACAATGGCGGGGTTCTGTCCTCCCAATTCCAGCAATACTGGAGTGATGTGTTCAGCAGCCGCTCGCATCACTACCTTGCCCACACCTACCCTTCCCGTAAGGAATATGAAATCAAATGGAAGCTTTAGGAGATTCGTCACTATCTCGCGGCCACCGACCACAGCGCTCAGGGCTTCCGGCTCGAAGTACTTGGGAATCAATTCCAGCAGCAACTCGTCCGTTGCCAGCAGCGCTTCGGAGAGTTTCAAGATGCAGGGGTTGCCGGCCGATAATGCGCCAACCGCAGGACGCAACGACAACAGAAGCGGTCCATTAAATGGACAGATGATCAGCGTAACCCCGTAAGGCTCGCGGTACACCATACCCTTATGCCCGGATGCAGCGAGGAACTTTGGAAGGGGAGCTTCGACAGGCCTCATCCATTCTTTGAGCTGGGACTTTGCGAATTCGCTGGTTGCGATCGGGGCCGAGACCTCGAAGACGTTCTCCTGGGATGCCGTCTTGAAGTCCTTGCACGAGGCGTCGGCAAAACGCTTATAGTTCTCCTTGAGCATGTGGACAAGACGATCGAGCTGATCGGCTCTCCACTCATAAGTCTTCGTCACATCTGTGCTAAAGCATGCCTTCTGTTTCCCAAACAATTCTTCAACGGAATCCCATTGAGAGGTGGACTGAATGGAGTCTGTTTGAAATTCACTCATCTTGGGGTTTGATAACGTAGTCATCTTCCTCTCCTTCTTGCTCTGCTTCTGTTAGTCCGATCTACCCATTTCAGCGCGCACTCTGACCGGCACCGTTCTTTGTAACCAGCACCATGCGAAAGCGCGCCTTCCCGTCCATCATCTTGGCGTATGCGGATGCCGCCTGGTTGAGTGGCACGGTCTCGATCATGGCGGAGACACCGCTCAGGGCGCTGAAGCGCAGGGTGACGTCACCGGTCGCTGGCGTTCCCGTCAGGGCACCTTCGACCTTGCGGCTTGCGAAAATCAGATCCATGCCCGTGACCTCGATCGGCTCCGGCCCGACGCCGAGGGCGATCGAGACGCCGCCCGGACGCAGTCCCTTAAACGTCGCGGCAATTGTCTTGCCTCCGGAGGCGGTTATCAGAATGACCTTCGCACCGCCGAGCGCTTGCAGAGCTGCGGCGGGGTCCGTAGCAGTGCTGTCGATATAGTGGTGGGCGCCGAGCTTCTTGGCTAATTCCGCTGTGTTGGTGCCACGAGCAATCGCCGCGACCTCGAATCCCATATGCCGGGCATATTGGACGGCCAGATGGCCAAGCCCGCCGATACCGAGCACAGCGACAAGATCGCCAGCCTTTGCCGGTGCGTTTCGCAGAGCACTGAAGGTCGTGATTCCCGCGCACAGCAGCGGCGCCGCATCGGCAGAGGATAGGTCTTCAGCAATCGATACGAGTCCGCTCGCCTTTGCGATCATCACTTCGGCGTATCCGCCATCATGATGAATGCCGGTAAATTCCTGGTTCTGGCAGTTCACGAGATCGCCATTGCGACAGAATTCGCAATAGCCACAAGAACCACCGAGAAACCCGACCCCCACGCGCTGACCGAGCGCCCAGCCCTGGACGACGGGACCAAGAGCGTCGATCCGTCCGACGACTTCATGCCCCGGAACGCGCGGCCAATCGATTGGAAAGAGCCCTTCCACAGTGGCCGCATCCGAATGGCACACCCCACAGGCCTCGACGCGAATGCGTACCTGATTGGGACCTGGATCCAGAAGTGGCTTTTTTACTTCCGAGAACTTTCCTGGTCCCGAGAGTTCGATTGCCTTGTATGTTTCGTTCATATCTCCTCCTCTTGACTCGATGAAGTGCGACTCTAGGCTGCGAATTGCCTCAAGTGATAATCGATGTGGATCTGTAGGAGCTTGCCCCACTCCTTGACTGTCATCGGGCCGAACATGGGGTGCGGCCCAATCTGCGGCCGACCTTGCATGCCAACCTGCATCCAGGATTTTCAGCAGTTGCTGTTTTCGAAATCAAAGTCAAACCGCGCGGGTGTGGAATCTTGAAACCCTTAGGCAGCCGCAGCCCCACAGGTTGCTCCGGAAACCAATCAACCAGAATCCATCGAAACAATGTTCGTGATACGAGATAGCTCTCATCCGGAAGCTTGTAGAACCCCAACGCACCGCATGCCAAATTGAGATGGTGCAACATCTGCGAGACGTTCATCGTCCCCCACTGTCGCGGGTTCGCAGGAGTGATCTGGAGAATTCTGTTCTGGAACTCGTCGTATTTTGTGTCTGAGACGAAGGCCATCCCGTCTACTTGCTTTACACGGAACCAGCGCGGAATGTACTTCAACATCGCAAGACCAGATATCCAAAAGTTGCTCGTGAACAACTCTCGCGCCAGATTTGTCCGTTTGGTTTCAGTGAACCGTATTGGGACCGTTCCATTCGTGTAATTGCCCATGATCGTTTCTCCACTTTTGAAGGCCAGGCTCTTGCGCACTCAACGACCGCAAGAGAACAGATCCGGCCAAGGAGAATCTCAGTTACTCAAAAACAGCTTCACGTGCTCAAGGAACACTCTTGCGTGTTGATACTGCGCTCCGTGGCTCGAATCGGGGTACACGATGAGCTGAGCGTTAGGCAGGTGCTCAGCAAGGATGAACGCATTTATCGGCTGAACCACAATGTCTTTGTTGCCGTGAACTATGAGCGTTGTGTGTGTGATGTTTTTCAACGTGGCGTAACGCCCATTTGCGGGTATCGTTCCCCATTCTCTAATCGCGGCGAGCTGTGCCTCGGCAGAACTCCTCGACACCGGAAGATCTCGATCCTGCTTGCGGGACTCGAGTCTCTTCATGTATTCTCTCCCAGCCGCCTGGCTGGCCTGCGAAGGAGAAAAGAATGCTCCCAATAGAAACGCAACCGGATCTGCTTGTTCCTCAGCTGAGAGTTCGGCGAAGGTCATGCCTTCTCCGCCGCGCGGTCCTGTGCCCAACAAAATCAGCCGCTGGATGAGGTCAGGATGGTCAAGGGCCAGCTTCTGCGCGATCATCCCGCCCAGGGAGAAACCCACGACATGCATCGCTTTCAAGCCGAGCGCACGACAGAAAGCAACACATTGCTCGGTCATCCCCTCAACTGTGTGAGGCGTTTCTCCACCCGAAGATCCAACGCCTGCATTGTCTACCAGAATGACTTCATGATCCGCTGCGAGGCTGTTTGTGACTGAAGGATCCCAGCCGTCCATGTTGGAATTGAAGTACCCGAGACACAGCAACGGAACCGTTCCCACCTTGCCGAATCGACGGTAGGCATAACGAGTTCCATTGGCCTGAACAAATTGTGTTGGTACCGTTTCGTGTGTGTAATTGCTCATGGCGCGTCTCTCCTTTCAAGGAGTTCTCAATCCTCTCTCGCAATCCACTCTCTGATGTAAGGCGAACAGTGGAGCAGCGCGAAGCCGCCTCTGCGGCAGCTTCCGAGAAAACGAACAGCTTCTGCATCGACTAATGTGAGTTCCTCCAGATCCAGAACGATCCTAGGGGTGCTCTCCTGGATCACTGCCTGTAACGCCGGCACATGCTCCGCCTGCATCCGACCTATCAACCGAATGGTCGTCGTGTGCCCGTCGGAATGCCTCTCGATGTTCAGCATCATTTCTTGAGAAATTGGGCGATCGTTTGAGTAACTGCAATTGCAGCGCCACTCGTAAGTGACTGAATCGTCGAGTTGTATGTGCTACAAAAACAGGCCGAACTATCAGCATTCGCTGAAATTGCCGAAAAAATCGGCACGGCCGGGTTGGTTGAAATTTAGAGGAGATGAGAAAAGAGGGACTACGATTTCTTAAAACGGTAGCGATTAATACCCAGCTTACTGATCTTCGATTCCAGGGTCTGACGGGGGAGGCCTAACTTCGCAGCCGCACCGGCGGGACCAGAGATCACGCCCTTCGTTTCGCGCAGCGCATTTCCGATCATCGTCTTCTCCCGCTGAGCGAGGTCGGCAGCGAAGGGATGCCTCGCTTTCGAAACGGCAACAGTCTTTGGGAACCAACTTGCATCGACGCGAAATGTTTCACCATCGCAAACAATCACAGCCCGCTCGATTACGTTCTGTAGTTCGCGCACATTGCCGGGCCAGCTATAGCTCTTGAATAGCTGCAGCGTCTGCTTGTTGATGCTGCGAATTCGTTTGCCAGCTTTCTTTGCGTAGCGATCGACGAAATACTCAACTAGTAACGGAATGTCATCGGTGCGGTCACGAAGCGGCGGGACACAGATAGGAAACACATTCAGGCGATAAAAGAGGTCCTTGCGGAAGCCACCCTCATCTATAGCCGCATTCAAATCTCTGTTTGTCGCCGCCAACACCCGCACGTCAACGTGTATTGACCGATTTCCACCAACGCGTTCGAATTCCTGTTCTTGCAGAACCCGAAGGAGCGAAATCTGCGTCTCCTGCGGAAGTTCCCCAACCTCGTCGAGGAAAATCGTTCCGCCATCGGCCGATTCGAAGCGGCCGAGCCGTCTCTGTAACGCTCCCGTAAATGCGCCCTTTTCGTGGCCAAACAATTCGGAAGCGATCAGCGAGGGCGGAATCGCGGCACAGTTGACGCAAATGAAGGCGCGATTCGCGCGCCTCGAGCGGTTGTGGATCGCGCGCGCAATCAATTCCTTGCCGGTTCCCGTCTCGCCTTGAATCAGCACAGTGGAATCGGTCGGCGCAACGCGGGAAATCTGCGCCTCCATATTGCCCATTGCCTTCGACGATCCGACAATCTCTTCGAACATCGAAGATTTGACAATATCCTCTCGCAATGCGACGGTTTCATTTCGCATGCGATCTTCGGCCTGTTTGCGATCTTCGATGTCGGTCGCCGTTGCGAACCACCGGACGATATCTCCGGCTTCATTGAGTACCGGATTGTAGCGAAAAAGGAACCAGCGAAACTGACCATCTTTACCCAGCAGCCGCTTTTCCGTCTCGAACGGCATTCCCCTTGAAAGGCCCGCGCTTCGTTCGTTTTGAACTCTCTCTAGATCGTCTGGGTGAATGTCTCTGGTGATCCTCTCCCGGGTTCCCGCGCCTTTCATTTCTTCCAGGGTGAAGCCCTTGTAGTCAAGCATCGTCTTGTTTGCTTGAAGCAAGGTGCCATCCTTGTCTAGCACAAGCACATGCTGAGGGAGGAAATCTATGAGTTGCCGCAGTTCGCGTTCTTCCTGCCGAAGTTTATTTTCAGCCTGCTTACGATGCTCGATGTCCGTGCCCGTCGCGTACCAGCGAATGACCTTTCCTCCCTCATCGAGTAAAGGGTTGTATCGGATCAGAAACCACCGATATTTGCCGTCTTTCCCTCGAGCGCGCTGCTCGTTTTCGAACGGAACCGAGCCAGAGAGACCTTTCTGTCGCTCTTCTCGAAGTCTCTGAATGTCTTCTGGATGGAACACGCGATCCCGGAAGTTATCGGAGCGCACTTCGTCCAGAGACAGCCCCGTGTACTCAAGTGCCACGCGATTTGCGTAAATGGCCGTGCCGTCGGGATTCAAAACGATGATGGTTTGTGAAATAAGATCGACGATCCGCCTCAGTTCATCTACGTCTTGACAAAGATTGGCCTCGGAGTGCTCGAAAACATCAGTATCGGTCGCGGTTACTGCGCCCTGAGGGGACGTGCTATGCGCGGGAAAGGAGGCAGGGCTCGCCATATCATGCTTTTGCTGCGGATCCGCGTGCTGCGCGCTTGCCAACATTTTGCGAGTCCCGGTGCTGCATATTTTACTCATATAAGAGTGGAAACCCAAGAGATCCGAGTTGAGGGATTTCGCAGGTGTGCTGAAGTATTCGCCCGAAGCAGAGGGTTCTCGGGGCCGACGACTCTGACCCAGTTTGGGTTGCCATTCGTTGCGGCAATCCGAAAGTAATATCCAAGGTCGGGTCAATGTTGATAAGTCTTTGGGTTGTATCTGAAGTGCCCACATGACACTTCGTCCTGTTGGGTCCCGGCTGTTGGATGGGCGCGCTATTCCTGGCTTTCGTCGAAGTCGGCCAGATTTCAAGCAACCTGGAGGCAGTCTGGAACTCAATCGGCGATATCAGACGTGGCTGTTGAAAAACTCAGATGCGGAAGAAGTCCCCAATAACGTCGCGTCAGGATGCCCTACAAACGATTTGTAGCGAGCGACTGACCATTTATCATCTCCCGAGATCACGCTGTTCTTGTGAATATCTAGTTTTTCAACAGCCACAGACCAAAGCACTCATCGAAACGGCCTCTTGTAATTGGCGGCATTCGGATACCGTCGCTGACACCGCCGTAATACCGTTAGTTGTAGATCAGATTTTGCGGCAACATAAAATCGCGTGGACTTGGCGGCCGAAGCTGACTTTACCGCGTGCAGGGCACTCTTCCCAACGCCATCGTGTCCGGCCAACAGGAAGGAACCAATTGGTCGATCACGCAAAGCATCCGCACCTTGCCCGCACAATATTCCGCGCGGGCAAGACATGCATTCGAACAGCGCAGCCGCCTGTCGTGTCTGTTTATTGTCGTGATGCTTAGTGAACCGCGGCTTTTGTTCCTTTCGGTGGCCGCTTCATGAGAAAAACCAGGGGAACCATGCAGGCGCAGATGATACAGAGCGATTGCAGGATGTCGATATAACTCAACACACTGGCCTGTACTTGTACAGATTGATAGAGGCTCAGCATTGCTTTGGTGTGAGCATCGGTCAGAGCGGCGGTGCGGGTCAGGAATTGCTGGCTGAGCGCTCGCGCCTGTTGGATGTAGGCCTGGCTGCCCCCGTGAACATGCTGCACCAGATATTGCTGGTGTACCTGCTGATGGCGAGCCAGCATCGTGGTGAAGAATGACGTTCCAGCAGAGCCGCCGATGTTGCGTGCAAGATTCGAGAGGCCGGAGACGTCATTGTTCTTGCCGGGAGGAACTCCCACATAGATCAGGGTATTAATGGGCACGAATAAAAAGGGCAGGCCGATTGACTGAAGAAAGCGCAGCTTGGCCGCATACGCGAAGCTCATCTGCAGGTCAAGACTGGTCATATAGAACAGCGCGAGTGCGATACTGCTGAACCCGAATATGATGAGGTATCGTCCATCAAGTTTCGAGATCAGGATCCCTACGATAGGCATGCATATGATCGTCGCCAGACCTCCGCTGGACATGGCGAAGCCGGAGAGTTCCGCCGTATAGCCCATGAGCGTTTGAAGGAGCTGGGGCAGAAGGACTGTCGTCGCGTATAGCGTAAAGCCGAGCACGAACATCATCAGGAAGGAGACACTGAAGTTTCGAGAAGCGAATAACTTCAGGTCCAGGACCGGGCGGTTCTTGCCTTGCGCTTGACGCAACTCCCAGATGATCAGAACAATCAGGCCGACGATAGCAAGCATCGTAAAGGCGACGATGAAGTTAGACCCAAACCAGTCGTCTTCCTGCCCCTTGTCCATGACCACTTCGAGGGAACCAAAGGTAAGGGCTACAAGACCGAAGCCGATCCAGTCGAGCCGGAACCCTCCTCGTTTGGCTTCTTCGACCTCCTTCTTGATTTTTGGAGTGTCCTCGACAAGGCGATGCGTCAGAAACAGTGACAGGACGGCAATGGGGATATTGATGAAAAAGATCCAGCGCCAATCGTAGTTGTCCGTGATCCACCCTCCCAGCGAAGGACCGACAATGGGTGCGGTGATAACTGCCAGACCGTAGACTGCGAAGGCTTGGCCACGTTTTTCCGGTGGAAAGGTATCAGCCAGAATGGATTGCTCAGAAGGTTGCAGTCCGCCTCCTCCGAGCCCCTGAAGCACGCGAAAGAACAACAGCATGGGTAGTGATGGAGCCAGGCCGCACAACAGCGAACTCACTCCAAAGATGACAACGCACGTCATATAGAACTTCTTGCGGCCAATGATGCTGCCCAGATAAGCCCCTATGGGCAGTACGACTGCGTTGGCCACGAGGTACGAGGTCAGGACCCAGGTGGACTCGTCCGCCGATGCGCCGAGGGAACCTGCGATGTGTGGCAGTGCAACGTTGGCGATGGAAGTGTCCAGTACCTCCATGATGGTTGCCAGGGTGACTGTAACTGCGATGATCCACGGGTTCACCTTAGGCCGTTGCATCGCCTGCGGTGCGGCAAGTGTCGTTGCAGCGCTCATCGTACCCTCACCTTCGGATCTACCGACAGTCCGGGCTCCAGCAGTCCGTCAGCATTGAAGACCTGCCGAGGCGAGCGATCGAAGTCGATGCGTACCGGAATACGCTGGACGACCTTGACGTAGTTTCCCGTCGCGTTCTCGGGTGGCAATAGGCTGAAGACCGAGCCCGCGCCGCCGCCCATGTTGGTGACGTGACCTTTCCAGGTACGGCCGTAGGCGTCCACTTTGATCTCGACCGGCTGCCCCGGGCGCATGTGAGCAAGTTGCGTTTCCTTGAAATTGGCTGTGACCCAGATGTCGTCGAGCGGCACAACCTGGAATAACTCCTGCCCTACTCCAACGTTCTGGCCCACTTCGACGGACTTGCGTCCTACGATTCCATCCACTGGAGAGCGGACGATCGTGTAGCTGAGGTTCAGGTCGGCCTGGGCAAGCTGCGCCGCTCGCTCCTTCACCGTCGCTTCGGCAGCATCCGCCTTATCACGCGCGACCGAGACCTGCTGAGGCGCGGTCTGAGCGTTGCGCAACGCCGCTTGCGCCTGAAGGAGCTTGCCTTGCGCCTGGCGGAGCGCCTGTTGCGCTGACTGTACCTGCGCAATGGCTGCAACGACCGCAGCGCGATTGGCCTTTGCAGACGCGTTAGCCTGGTCAAACTGCTGCTGCGAGATAACTTGTTCCGCGACGAGCTGCTGATAACGGATCAGGTCCGCGTCGGTTTTGGTTGAATTCGCCTCGGCCTGTTGCTCATTCGCTCGCGCCGCGTCGAGATTCCGTTCAGCCGCACTGACTCCAGCTTCTGCGTTCGTAACTTCTGTGGTCGATGAATCGAGACTGCTCCACGCAGTGGCAGAGCTGATTGGCACGCTCGAATGAGAGCTAGCGGCTGTCGCCTCTGCGTCCAGCAGAAAGGCCCTGGCTTGGTCGTCAGCCACTTTGTAGTCATTTGGATCGATCACAGCCAGCACTTCGTCGGCACTCACTCGCTGGCCCTGAACGACATTCACCTTCTGAATCTGTCCTGTGATACGCGAACTCAAGGGCATGATGTGCCCATCTACCTGCGCATCATCGGTGTCCTGGTAGAGATACGCGTCCCGAGCGAAGTAGCCGGTGGCCGTGAGGATCACGACAAGAGCCACCGCCGCGAAGATGATCTTCCTTCTGTGAGCCGGGCGCGACGGGCGGGATTCGCGCGTGGGTTCGGGTGTTTCCGCTGCGGGTTCGGGAACTGGTTCCGGTGACGCCCCCTCCTCTTCGAGCACTGCGGACATGCTGGTGACGGTGTTTCGATGCTTGCTTGACATTACTAACCTCCGACCAGGCATTCTCAATCAGAATAAACGATACCATGTGGTACGGTACTGATAGTCATAAGATGTGAATGTCATGCGAGAAGTCGCAAGAAGAAAGGAAAATTAGAATGGGAAGCGATAGTGTCGTAGGTTCGGAGGCTATTTTTATGAAAGCAAAGGAGCACAAGCCTCACCCCATCCGGGCCAGGCTGGATGAAGAGCGCTTGACCGAGCTGCTTGACGTGGCTGCGGAGATCTTTATCTCCGAGGGCTTTTCGGCAGCCAGCACGAACGAAATCGCGCGGCGGGCCAATTCGTCGAAGACCACCTTCTACTCCCGGTTTCCTACGAAGGAGCAGTTGTTCCTGGCAGTGATCGACCGGCGAATTAATGGCATCTTTCAGCAGGTTGCCGCCACGCTGCCTGAGGAGCCTCCCTTAGATGAGACTCTGCGGAAGTTTGGCTCGACCCTGATTCGACTGGCGATGTCGAACGAACAGATTGCGCTGTTTCGGGTGGTCAGCATGGAAGCGGCCACGTTCCCTGAATTGGGGAAGCACTTTTACGAACTTGGACCTAAGCGCGGCGAAGAAACATTGGCCGCATATTTCACGAAGCAGGTGGAGAAGAGGCGGCTATTGAATGAGGATACCCGCCAGATGGCCCAGCACTTCCTCAGCCTAGTCACAGGTGGCCCGGTGCGTTGGTTTGTGCTCGGATTCGATCCTATTTCTATGTCGAAGAATGCAATCCATAAGCATCTTGACTCTGCAGTGCTGATGTTTATGAGGGCTTACCAGCGTTCTCCAGCCAAGTAGGTTACGAAACCGATTTGGTGCACCCGTCTTCCCCTAGACAGTTTCGCACAATCAGCTTCCAGCACTTCCGCAGTTTGGTTCTAAGAATTACATCAGCCTCAACAGAGCGAGATCAAGACGGCTAAAACGGTTGCAAGGCGTCGGCTGACATAGGGAGTGTAGGCCTAGTCAGGGAGAACTCGACTCTTCGACTCGCGGCGTTCACGTGGTACGCCATCAGCGTTTTGCACGGCTCCGTGTAAGCGGTGCGATAAAGATGCGATTGGGGACCGATAAGGATTCCGCTTGAGCCGATTCAAACAGGCTTCTCATCTACATTCCTTGTGCGCTTTCCTGGGTGGATCATTGACGACTCGCTCTGAAGTAAAGCCTGTTCTTAAGTAGCCTTACTCGCGGCCTCTGGTTTCGAATCTCGGAGGAAATCGAGAAGCGCCTCCACAGGCCATTGATCGTAGGCGTGCTTGCCGTAGTGTGCGGCTTTGATTCGGCCGTCAGGAGCGACCAGGAACTCGGCTGGCAAACCGAGCGCACCGCCAGTCATCTTCGCTCCCATTCGCCCGCGCAAAATACTGGAGAAGGCGGCTTTGGTTGCAGCCCAACTGATATATCTCCAGGACGACTCAACTCCGAACTGGCGATAGTAGCGCTTCTCGCGGTCGCCTACAGCGTCAAAGGGAAGATCGTTGTGAAAATCTGCCACGTCCTCCTGTGATGAGTGGAAGAACAACACTTCGTGTATCCCAGCGGCGTCAAGCTCGGCTTTATTCCTGCGAAGTGCCGCGATGTGAGCATTGCAAATGGGGCACCCGGAAAATCGCCGAAATTGAATGTGCGTATAGCGTGCGCCGGCGACGGGAATCACCAAGCGTGTCCCTTTGGAGGTAAAAACACTGAGTTGAGGAAAGGTATCTCCGGCCCTGAACTTCATCGATTGGCTTCCTTTCTTTGCGGAACTTCACGCTTCGTACAGAAACGCCGCGTCCATTTCCACGGGACTTCTGCATGGTGTTAACTCGCCTCAGCTGATTTGATACGCGACCATACGGTATCGTACGGGTTGTAGATGCTCTCTTTCTCCTAGGTAAGCGATTATGTCGATGAAGACGTAGCTGATACCAGCGCCGCGGTCGATTGCCACGGTGCTAGCTGGAACTTGGCTTGGAAGCCCGCAATACGGCGTAGACCTCGAAGGCATTACGCTCGACCCAGTTGTGCTCCAGAAGACCATTCTGGCTGACAGCCCATACCGCGGTTCCCGTCATCTCGAAATACACGTTATTGGCCTGCGTGCCCAAGAAACCGTTGTTGCGCCCGGTGATCTTCCACCGGGACGCAACACGGCTCCCGTCCTGGTTTTGAAAAGTCTCGATGCTCTCGAATTGGAGGTCGTGGATACGCGCTTGAAAAGCGATGACCCAGGCTTTGAATGCTTCGCGTCCGACAATGTCCCGGCCTCCACTCGTGATGACGAAGTCCTTCCCCACCATCTGATCGATAGCTTCTGGATTTTGTGGCTGCTGCCACACCTCCCTCCAAAACCTCTCTACGATTGCAATGCTATCCATCTTTGCTCTCCTCGACTTCCGTCTTAAACGGCCTTACTGCAGGCCGCCTCCGACACGGATCGCCTCGCCTGTCACCCACGCCGCATCATCGGAAGCAAGAAAGACGGCAACACGCGCGATGTCATCCGGCTCACCGAGCCGACCGAGCGGCGTATTCGCGGCGAGTTGCTTGCCAACCGTATCCTCAAAGCCTTCGATCTTCTGGATGCCAGGCGTGCGGGTGACGCCGGGAAGAATGGAGTTGACGCGGATCTTGCGGGCACCAAGCTCGCGGGCAGCAACTTTGGTGATGGTATCCACCGCAGCTTTGGTAGCCGAGTAGATGGCCGATGCTGGTCCCGGATTCAGGGCATACACCGAGCTGAGATTGATGATGCTGCCGCCTTCGGGCATAACTTTGATAGCACGCTGGATCGTGAGCAAAGGGCCGAGCACATTGATGTTGAACTCGCGATGGAACTCCTCTTCCTGGAACGTCTCGATGGAATCGAACTGGAAGACACCCGCATTGTTGACCAGGATATCTAGGTGCCCATACTCGGTCTGCGCCTTCGCGAAGAGTTGGTCCACGTCAGCAGCTTTGGACATATCGCCCTGTACAGCGATCGCCTTGCCGCCAGCCGCGATGATCTGTTCTACCACTTGATCTGCAGCTTCGCGACTGCTTGAGTAGTTAACGACCACTGCCGCGCCCGCTGCGGCGAGGGCGGTAGAGATCCCAGCTCCAATACCCTTGGAACCACCTGTAACGATAGCCACTTTACCGTTCAACTTCGACATACTCTTTCTCCTGTACCGCGCTTTGGCGATTGGCGGCTTCCTGTTGTTCGAGCGAGGGATAGTCCGTGTAGCCTTTCGTCTCGCGCGTGTAGAAGGTGCTGCGATCATATACATTCAACTTCGCGTCCAAAGCAATGCGGCGCGGCAGATCGGGATTGGCGATGAAGAGCCGGCCGAATGCGACCGCCTCGGCATCGCCGCGCTCAAGCAACGATTCAGCATCTGCAGGCTTATAGCCTCCGGCCGCGATCAGCCGCATCTCGCCCGTGATCAGCCGACGAAAGCGGTCCGGCCCGAGATCGAGGCCGTATGGCGATACCGGTGTGGCTTCCGTGATGATGAGCCCCGCCGATGCGTGCCGACGGTAGTATTCGACGTTCATCTCACGAGGCACATTGCGTTCGCCGGCTCGCGTGCGCGTGAGCGGAGCCATGACCACGCGGTTGCGCAGCACGTATGGTCCGAGTGAAAGCGGCGAGAGCAGCTTGTTCATGGTCTTCACCGTTCCTTAACTGCGCTGGCTTAACTCGCGCAGTTTGTCGAGCACAATCTCCGGATCGAGGCGGCGCGTATAGTCCGCATCCACATAGGCAAGCTGAATCACGCCATGCTGATCCAGCACAAACGTTGCTGGGATCGGCAGCTGGGACGCGCCCACCTTGCCGTTCTTCTCCAGCAAACCGTGCTGGAAACCTTCGTAGGTTTCAAGCAGATCGGCAGGCAGCGTGAACACGATGCCGAAGCGTCGTGCCACCGTGTTTCCGACATCGCTCAACACCGGAAATTCGAGCGCATTCTTCTCTGCCGTCGTCAGCGAGTTATCAGGAAGCTGCGGCGAGATGGCCACGAGGGACGCGCCTAGCTGCTGAATCTCCCGCAACACCCGCTGCAGGCCGCGCAGTTCGATGTTGCAGTAGGGGCACCAGCCTCCGCGATAGAAGGCCACCACGACTGGCCCGTGTTCGAGCAGTTGCTGGAGGCGCACAGGCGAGCCATGCGCATCCATCAGGATGAAGTCGCTCACGCGATCACCTGGTTTCAGGGCACGGGAGGCCTGTCCGCTATGGACAAGCGCCTCCGTGGCCCGGTCCATGATTGCGAGCTTGTCCGCCGGGATCACCCGATTGCGATAGTGATCGCGCGCCTCGTCCAGCTCGCTCGTCGTTTGCAGTACCTGAGTTTGAGTTGCCATCGAACACCTTTCCCTGGGTGCGTTGTTTCGTAGCGGTTCCGCGCGGGGCGGAGGCTCTTACCGAGCCTCTGCCGCAAACGCCTGGTCGATCGTTGCTGGGGAAAGATGGTCGAGGTAGTTCGAAACCGTCTTGAGCGCAACGCCGAGCAGCAGCTCCATCACCTGCGGCTTCTGATAGCCAACGGCAAGGAAGGCATCGACCGTTTCGGGCGAAGCGAAACCGCGCTTGCGGACGATCTCACGGACGAGATTCACCAGGGCGTTCAGCTTCTGATCCGCCAACGGCTTGCCATCGCGAATCGCGGCGATCGTCTCGGCTGGAGCGTGCAGGAAGTTCTTGGCGATGGTCGCGTGAGCGGCCGAGCAATAAGCACAGCTGTTCTCTTCGCTTGCCGCAAGCAGAATGACCTGACGCTCAACAGGAGTGAAGGTGCCCTTCTCGAATGCGCCGTCCAACGCGAGATATCCCTGAAGAACGGCGGGGCTGTTCGCAAAGGTAGCCATCAGGTTCGGAATAAAGCCGAAGGCCTTCTGGATGTTTTCCAGTATAGGCTTTGAGGCCTCGGGAGCGGCGGCAATGGTCAAGGGTTGGAACAGGGTTTTGGTAGCGATCGTCATATCTGTAATCTCCTTAAGCTCGGCTCATCACCGTCAGCTACACACATAGATACAGCGGCCATTTGATATGATTCGTAGTAGTTTACGATCACCTTGATAAGGAGCCACGTTCACCTTGGAGCTGCGTCACTTTCGCTACTTCACATCGGTCGTCCAGTGGAATGGATATCGCGAGGCGGCACGCCAGCGGCACGTTGCTCAACCGGCTCTCAGTCAGGCTGTCGCCGAACTTGAAGAGGAGCTGGGATTGAAGCTCTTCCTCCGTGAGAAACGCCGCGCAAGACTCACACCTGAAGGAGAGGTCTTCTACAAGGAAGCTGTCCGAGTTCTCCAGCAGGTCGAGGAAGCCGTCGAGTCCGCTCGCCGCGCTGCGCGTGGAGAGATCGGTGTCCTCCGTATTGGTTTTCTCGGTTCCGCTACCGCATCGTTCCTGCCTGGACTCATTCGCCTCTACCGCGAGCGCTATCCCGGCGTGAAGTTGGTCCTCGATGAATTGACCCCGGTGCAGCAGGACGACGCCTTCGCGCGTGGTGAGCTTGATCTAGGCTTCACTCGCCCGCTCTCAAACGAGCAGGCGGCACTCTTGGATTCGCGGACAATCTATAGGGAGCCCTTGCTCGTTGCCATGCCGGAACGCATGGCTCCACGGAAGCAAACTGTCGATCTGAAGACTTTGGAGCAGGTGCCGCTGGTGCTGTTTCATAGACGCGGCGCTCCCGGGCTCTTCGACAGCATCACCGCATTATGCCGTGAAGCTGGGTTTATTCCCCGAGTGGAGCATGAGCCGAACCTCATGCAAACGGTGCTGTCGCTTGTGGCCTCAGAGGCGGGGGCAACGATCGTCCCTGCCTGCGTGCGCAATCTGCGCGCCGATGGAGTTGCGTTCCGACGTATTACTCCGGATCACATTCGGATTGAGCTCGTTGCTGCGTGGTCCCAAAACAGTCAGTCCGTGGTTCTGCAATCGTTCCTAGACTTAGTACAGAGTGAAGCTGCCAACATTCGCGCCAAGACAGCAGCTCATATGCCAAGGACACGTAAGCATTAGGAGTATCGATTCCCACATTCCCGACGCACCGGCGGCGGGAGATATCCTTGTTTCAGACCGGGCTTAGCCAGCCTTTGACCAGATCCGAGCTGCCTTTCCCGCAAGGGGCTTGGGTCTACATTGCCACGCGACCATAGAGCAAACGTGTCCAACGGTCCGATAGAAAAACCTGGAGTTCGTAACACGACCCCATCAGGAACAAAGTCTCTTGCAGAAGATGGAAGGAACATAATTCCCACTCGGGCCCTTGTGAGGTTGACCCCGGTCTGAAAATGTTACGGGAAGCCTTGATGTCTGCATTGGTCACTTGAGCCGTACCTACGACCAAATCGAGAACATGCTGCTGATTCGGGAGCCACTTGTTCTGGCCCTCCCGAAAGGGCACAGAGCAGCCCGCAAGAGGTATGTGGGCATAAGGGACCTTGAAGACGAGCTCTTCATTGAGCGTGTCGAGAAGGCGATTGCCGACATACACAGAACCGTACACACCGCCTCACTATCAGGCGTTGCGGCGGATTTGGCGACGGCAGCAGACGCTGCTTCGCTCGTGGCGCAAGTCTCGGCGCTGCTGATGTCTGCTTTGATCCGGGTCATCATGCATGAGAAGTTTTTCCAAGCCCTCTTGGAATCGCCACCGCCATGTTTGCGCGTTCAAAGGTTCCGGATGTAAAGACAGATTGCGCCTGTTAATCCGGTGAGCAATGTGATGCAAATCCCGACAAGCGTGCCGGCGTCTTCTCCGGTTCTTTCAGCACCTAAGTGTGGATGCAGGTACCGAATCGCCCACGTAATCTCGGCGTCAGTCAAATGTTCGTTGAGCTCCCTCAGTTCGCGGTTGTCCTGCATGAGATGTTTCTCTGAACAAAACTGTGGTGGGTAATGACAGCGCCTTGTTCTTCAGGCAAGATTCGCTCCTCGTGGTTAATCAGCCGCGTGACGATTGCAAAAAGTAGACTCACCGATATGCCACACATCAACCCGCCGATGACGCTCTCAAGGGGCGCTAACATGCGCCAGCTCGATGGGAGGCTTACGTCAATGCAGCCAAGAGTTGAATAACTGCTTGCCGAGAAGTAGATCGCAGAGTCCCACGGCGGTAGGCAACGCGAGCGATAGAATCCTGCCCACAGCATAATCTCCAATCCGTGCAGAACGACAACGGCTATTGCTAGTCGCACAACGAGTGCAGCGAGCCGAAAGGCGCCCATTGTGCGCGTCTCGTTCCGCAACGCACGCTATGAGCGCCGCAACCCCCGCAGACTGTAACCACAGCGTGAGGGTTATTAGAAGCAACTCTGTTCCCAAACGATGGATAAACATCGGCTCCTCTTTTCAAAAACGATCTATTTCCAACCGCCGCCCAATGCCTTATAGAGCTGGACCAGGCTCTGGTACTCGTTGTTGCGTGCCTGTGCCAGGGTGAGCTCGGCTGTGAATAGCGACCGTTGGCTATCTAGGACAGAGAGATAAGTTGCGGTCCCGCCTTTATAGCGCATGAGCGATACGTTGACTGATTCCTGCAAATCTTTTACTGATTGTTCCTGGCGCTCGCGGACTCCGTGGTATTTTTCATAACCAATCAGGGCGTCGGAAACATCGCCGAACGCGCGCTGAATGGTTTGTTGGTAACCGATCAGAGCTTGCCGCTCTTGAGATTTCGCGTATCGCAGGTTGTTGCGCAAGTAGCCACCTTCAAAAATCGGCTGCGTCGCGGTTGCCGCGTAGCTTCCTACCCCGGGAGGGGCCGGAATGTGCGAGCCGGCAGACTGGCTATGACCGAAAGCCGCACCGCCAGAGCCGAGCAGCGAGATTTGCGGAAAGAACATCGCTTTGGCTACGCCGATATTGGCATTGGCAGCAACCAGGCTCTGCTCCGCCTCGCGAATATCGGGCCTGCGCTCGAGCAGCTCCGAAGGAAGCCCCGTGGGTAGCTGGGGCGGCAGAGTCTCGCTCCAATTCCAGCCATCCGGAGTCTCGATGCCGAGAGGTTGGCCGCGCGGAACGTTGTCAGGGTACTTCCCGAGAAGGATACTGATGGCATCCTCAGTTTGGCCGATTTGCCGTTCCAAGTCCGGGATCTGCGCATTCGCGGTGTCGAGCACCTGCCGCGCCTGAAGCACGTCAAGGCTTGTGGCGACTCCGTGCTGGCGCCGCAGTTCGGTCAACTTGACAGAATCTTCCTGAGTTCGCACCGTCTCCTTGGTGATCTGAAGCTGCATGTCTAGATTGCGCAGCAGAAAGTAATCACTTGCCACGTCGCTCACCAGCGTCAGGATTACGGTCTGTTGTGCGTCCTCTGTGCCCAGCAGTTGGGCTCGGGCCGCTTCGGTTTCGCGCCGATAGCGTCCGAACAGATCCACTTGAAATACGGCGTCACCGGCGAGCGAAAAGATGTTCGATTTGATGTTCTGATCAGTCTTTCCCCCGCTGAATTCCGGATTGAGGGAAACCTGCGGAAACTGATTTGAGCGTGTAATACCGACCTGTGCTCTTGCGGCACTGACGCGCTCGACCGCTAATTGCAGATCATAGTTCTGCTTCAGCGCCGTGCGGATCAGTTCCTGCAATTGAGGATCGTGGAACACCTGCCACCATGGCACATCGGCGAACGATGCAGTCTGTGCTTCCGTCTGTTGGGATTCGTCGGGACCGTGGAATGCCGTAGGCATCTGCACAACCGGCCGATGATAGTTGGGTCCGACCGCACATCCGGGGAGCATGGCAGCTGCCAGGAGAAGAGTCCATGCGGCTTTCGTGCCAAATCTGTTTTGCGAGCTGTTACGCATCTTGTTCACCCTCCGTAAGCGCACTGTGCTGAGATGAAGTCGCCATCACGCGCGCTCGAGCCGCTGCGGACCATTTCTCCACGAGATAGAAAATCGCCGGGACAGTAAATATGCCGAACACACTTGCCGCGGTCATGCCTCCGATCACGGTCGTGCCCATGATCTGGCGCGCGACGGAGCCAGCGCCCGACGCCGTCCAGAGCGGCACGCAGCCGAGAATGAACGCGAACGATGTCATCATGATGGGCCGCAGTCGAAGCCGTGCGCCTTCGAGTGCCGCGTCCATCAGCGGCTTGCCATGCTCGTACTGTTCCTTCGCAAACTCGACAATAAGAATTGCGTTCTTCGCGGCCAGCCCGATCAGCATCACCAGCCCGATCTGCGCATAGACATCGTTCTCCATCTGAACCATGTAAGGCGGTAGGAAGAGGCCGAGCACGACGCGGCGCAGCCACAGCACTCCAAACGCCCCGAAGACCGCGACCGGCGTGCTGAGCAGAACGCTAAATGGCAAGGTCCAGCTTTCATACAACGCCGCCAGAATCAGGAAGACGAAGAGGAGCGAGAATCCGAAGACGGCCGAAGACGGTACTCCCTCCTCCGCCTTCTTCTCCTGGTACGACATGCCCATGTAGCCGAAGCCCATCTCATGAGGCATTGTTTGTTTGAAGACATCTTCGAGTGCCGCTCTTGCCTGATCCGCGCTGTATCCGGGCGCGGCGCCAGCATTGATCTGCGCTGACCGATATTCGTTGTAGCGCATCGTGAACTCTGGGCCTGAGCGTGTCTCAAAGTCTGCAAGAGCGGATAGCGGCACCATTTCGCCCTGGTTGTTGCGCACGTAGAACTGTCCAAGGTTCTCGGTATCCGACCGATAGGGAGCTTCGGACTCTATGTACACCTGCCAGGTTCGGCCGAACTCGTTGTAATAGTTGACGAACAGGCCACCCATGTTCGCCTGAATGGTGTTGTAGACTTCCGGCAATGCAACGCCCTGTTTAAGTACCTTCTCCCGGTCCACCTGGATGAACTTTTGCGGCACGCCGGGCACGAATGTGGTGAAGATCGAACCAATCTCAGGGCGCTTGCGAGCGGCTGCGACGAATTTGTCTAAGTTAACCGGCAGAAATTGCACGTCCTTGCCGGCGCGGTCCTCGAGGACAAACGAAACTCCTCCGGAAGTGCCTATGCCTGGGATCGCCGGCGGCGAGAAGCTGAAGACCGTCCCGGCGGGCAGATTCCTGAGCTCCTGGTTCAAACGTGCCTTGATGGCCTGATATTGTTCAGCCTGGCTCTTGCGCTCGTCCCAGGGTTTAAGGCTGACCCAAAAGAAGCCGTTGTAACTGGTGCGGACAAGGCTGAGCAGGCTGAAGCCAACCACGCTCGTGGTGTACTGGACGCCGGGAGTGTCGGCGAGAACCTGCTCCACCTGTCTCGCTGCCGCGCTGGTGCGCTCGAGCGACGTCGCCTTAGGAAGCTGCATGTTGATGTAGAGATATCCCTGGTCCTCATCGGGCAGGAAGCTGGACGGTAGACGACTGCCAAAGAACAATCCGGCTGCGCCAAATCACCAGCAGCACCAGCACCACTGCACCCTTGCGAAGGAGCACGCCGGACCCGTGGACGTAGCCTCCCGTAGCGCGCTCGAACAGGCGATTGAACCGGTTGAAAAAACGCTGCAAAAGCCCATGGCTCTCTTTCTTTTGCCGCAGCAGGAGCCCGGCCAGCGCCGGGCTGAGGGTCAGTGCATTGAATGCGGACAGCACAACCGAGATGGCGATCGTGACCGCGAATTGCTGATACAACCTTCCCGTGATGCCGGGGATGAAAGCTGTCGGCACAAAGACTGACGAGAGAACTAGCGCGATTCCAATCACCGGGCCGGTTAGCTCTTCCATCGCTTTTCGAGCCGCGTCCTTGGGGTTCAGGCCCTCTTCGATATGGCGCTGCACACCTTCGACAACAACGATCGCGTCGTCGACCACCAGGCCGATAGCGAGTACCAACCCGAACAATGAAAGCGTGTTAATGGAGAAACCGAACAGCGGAAAGAGGATAAAGGTTCCAACCAGGGAGACAGGCACTGCCAACAATGGAATCAGTGTGGCGCGCCAGTCCTGCAAAAAGAGATAGACCACGAGGATTACCAGCACAATCGCGATCAAGAGTGTCACGAGAATCTCTTTCATGCCTTCTGTGACCGAGGCTGTCTGGTCGAGCGATATGGCGTAGTCCATATCCTCGGGGAACCGCTGCTTCATCTGAGCCATGAGCTTCCGCACGCCCTGCACCGTTTGCACAGCGTTAGTTCCGGGTAGTTGGTAGACAGCAATCACGGCAGCGGACTTGCCGTTCAACGACTGAGCATGCTGTAGTCCTGCGTGCCTAGTTCAACGCGGGCCACATCTTTCACCCGGACGATGCCACCATTGGGCGCTTCGCGGACGACCACGTTGCCAAACTCTTCCGGCGATTTCAGGCGTCCTTGAGCAAGCACGGCATAAGTGAATTGCTGGTTTTTTGGAGCCGGTTCTCCTCGACCTGACCTGCGGGGTTGACTGTGTTTTGCGCCTGGATCGCGTTGGAAATGTCCGTAATGGTGATGCCAAGCTTCGCCAACTGGTCGGGCTTCACCCACAACCTCATGGCGTACTGGCCGGAGCCGAAGATACTTGGGCCTGGACTACAGTTGGAGTTGCCTGCGCGGCCAGCAAAAAGACGCATACAAGATGCAAGAGCGGATGCTTCATTAGGATGTTCTTCCAACCGCCTGCTATACGGTTATAGGCGGTGTATGACACTTTTTCGAGGGTCATGGTGTTCTCCCAGTTGCGCTTGAAAATTTGAAAATCCATAGGTGCGGTTCTCCGTTGTAGTTGATGCTTCCTGTTGTGGCCCCCGACCTCAATTTGCTCTGTCCTATGAGATGCCTCGAGCTATAACAGGAGGAGTCGTTGGATGGCACCTGGGAAGAGTAAAGACATTTTTGAGCAACCCTGCTATGAGCAATTCGGGGATCGCGGAGGAGAATTGGCGGAGAGGAGGTCGAAGATGAGTCGGCTGATCTCTCCGCCCGGTTAGTTTCTTTTAGCTTCGGAGTGCGGCGTCCGCTGCTTTGGCGAGCGGTACGACTGCGTCGAAGAAGGCCTGGCTTTGGCCCAGGAACAGGCCGGAATTTACCAGGCCCGTCGCGGCCGCAACCGCTCCCGCGGTATTGGTGTTGCGGGGCCTGATGACGGAGCAGACGGGCAGGCTTTTATCCAGAAAGGTGCTGGGTTCAGGCATGATGTCGCCGCGGCTCGGGTTCTCCCGGATGTCGGGAAAGCTCGGGCCGTCGTGGCCTGCGAGTGTGCGGATTCGTTCAAGGGCCGTTTGGAAGACGGCGAAGTGGTAGACCTCCATGGGGCCGATGGAGGCGAGGATTGCCACGACGTCGAGGTTGGTGACTTTAGTCATAAACGAGGTGTAGAGGCTGCTTCCACCTTGCTCGATTGAAGCAAAGTGGAAGGCAGCGGTCTGTGCAATGGAACGGAGCTCATCTCCGCCAATCGACTCGGAAGTAGGAATTGTGGGCTGGTTGACGATGTTGGCTATCTGGCCGAAGTCATCTCCGAAGTCGGGGTTTCCTGCCTGGCGGTAACGCTGGTAGTAACTCGTATCGACGGTCAAACTCTTCAGGTTGGTCAGGCGGCCGATGTTCTTCGCGCCTTCGACTAGGACACTGGGCAAGGTGCGGAAGGAATCGAGGTTGATTGGTGTTTTGCCGGCAGCGACCAGGAAGGCATTGATGAAGGTGGCATGGCTGCGCTCGTCTTCCAATACCCCACAGATGTAGTCGGGAAGCGATTCATCAATCCCCTGAAGGGCTTTGCGATAGCCGGGATTGTTGGTCGCGAGTTCGCAATATTGTTCCCAAAGATCAGATTCGACGAGTTCTGCCGCTGCGAGGAACTGCAATACGGCTACATCGCTGTCGTTGAGTGATGGCTTTGATTCGGCGAAGGCAATCTCTGTTCCATTCATCAAAGCGAAGCCGGGTATGGCCATGGCCGCACCTGTTGCCGTCATCTTAAAGAACGAGCGGCGGCTCTGTGTCGATACTGTGCTGGAACTGCTCATAAGACACTCCTTGTGTTATTGCCTTTTGGTTTCGGGAAAAAATCGGGTTCGCCCTGATGGGAGTGCCTGCGTGTCAGCAAGAGATATATGACAGCCAGTATCATCACCATGAGAGCATCGACAAAGAACCAGCCATATCCCAATACGAAAATGTGACTGAGAATTACGGCAGTCATCCACACAACAGTCAATCCCGCTCCCAATCTGGCTGTTTTCGGGATCAGGAGCAGAACCGCGACCACCGTCTCGAACACCCCTGACCCTAGCCGGAATACCGGCTGAGATACCAACCCGTGGACCGCTTGCGACATCTGCGTGAACAGGGTCACGGAATCTGGCACCCCTGTAAACTTGAGAAAGATGGCGGCATACAGAAGGTTCACGGACACGAACAAGCGAATTGACCGTAGTGCGAGACTTTTACCCATAAAATCTTGCCCCCTTGACCACCTCGAACCGGCCAATGCTTTGCAAATGGTAGTACTCACTTCTGCGTCTTCATGAACCGGGATCATCGGCTCCCGGCTTTCGCTGCAGCTTGCTCGATTAAGTCTGCGACTGCTTTCGGTTGAGAAAGCATTGGCACGTGACTGGAGGGAACAGTGATCGATGTAGCCTTCATTGCCGCCGCTTCGGCCTTCTCAAGCTCCGGAGAAACAGCGCGATCGTTGCTGGCAATCACGCACCAGGATGGCTTGGTCTTCCACGCGGCGGTCGTGATTGTGGCCCCAAAAACAGCTGCTGCTGTGGGACCCTGTGTCGCCGTCAACAGCTGCTTCTCCTTGTCTGACAGATCCTGGGCCAAGTCTTCAGCGATTCCCTTTGGGGTCACCGTCAGAAAACCTTCAGCATCCCCCCGGACTTCGCTGCCTAGCGGAGCCGGCGGAAACGGTTTGGTGACCGAAGCAACGGACTCACCATCCGACGGCGCGAGCGCAGCCACATAAACCAAGCCGACTACCTTTGGATCGTTTCCAGCCTCCGTGATAACCACTCCCCCATAAGAATGGCCCACTAGCAGTACAGGGCCATCCTGCAATGCGATGGCGCGCTTGGTGGCGGCAACGTCGTCAGCGAGCGAGGTCAATGGGTTCTGCACGGCGACCACATGCATTCCCTTGGCTTGAAGCAGTGGAATCACTTTGGACCAGCTTGATCCATCGGCCCACGCACCGTGCACAATGACAATGTTTCTAACCCCTCGAGGGGAGTTCGCCTGAGCGACCGCTTCCGTGTGAAACATCGCTGTCAGTAGGGTTCCTGCAATTGCAATCAAAGCAGTTCGGTATGTTTGCGAGAGTGTCATATTTATCTCCTTCGTTGCATCAAGATTGAAGTCATAGTTCGTCACGCTCTTGCCGCAATCACAGCCCGCAAGAGCCGACTCAGTCCTTGTCACGCGGTCTGCTACAGGTCCGGCTTACACCAAGTTGAGCGTAACGTCGACGTTGCCCCGTGTAGCGTTGGAATATGCACATGTCTCGCCGTGCGTGGCGTCCACAATGGCCTGGGCGACTTCGCGCTCCAAGCCCGGCAGACTGACGTTTAGCCTTGCTCGGAGGAAGTAAACGTCGCCAGAATTGCACAGGTCAATTTCGGCATCGACGGCTACCTCAGCCGGAAGTTTGACCTTCATCTTGTTGGCCACAAGCCCTATCGCGCTAATGAAACAGGCGGACCAACCAGCGGCAAACAACTGCTCCGGGTTGGTACCAGTTCCCGGGACTACGGGGGACGTGAACTTAACATCTAAGCGGCCATCATCACTGCGGGAGACGCCGCCGCGCCGACCGCCCGAAGTATGGGTCTTGGCGGTGTACTGCACTTTTGCGATCTCCTGAGTCGAATCAGCTACCGCGATATCTTTCTGATATGTTGTCATCGTCATTTTCTCCGTGCGCCGGTCAAAACCGGCAGGGTGCAGGGAATGAACGTTTCATACGTTGAAGGATTCTGAGAAGGAGGGAGCATCGCTCCCTCCTTCTCAGCTATTGACTTCGAACGTCACCTCTAGCATGACCGGTAGGCCGAGTGGCAAGCTGGCTACTCCGAAGACGGACCGCACGGACGTCTTGCCCTCTCCAAATACATCCCGGAGAAGCTCCGATGCTGCGTCCGCGACGATGGGCTGGTTGTAGAAGTCTTCAGACGTAGCCAGATAGACTCCAACGCGGACGACCTTACTCACGCGGTCCAGAGAACCGATGTGCTCCTTCGCAGCGGATAGAGCATTCAGGGTCGCGGTTCGCAGAGCATCACGGCCAGCATCTGCATCGAGTTCCTTGCCCAGACGCCCGACGTATTGAGGCTTGCCATCCTTGATCGGCAACATTCCACTGAGGAAGAGCAGGCTGCCTGATTGCACTGCCTCGACGTATGAGCCAAGCGGATGGGGAGCGTTGGGGAGCACGATCCCGAGATCCTGCAGCCGACGTTCCGCGCTGGCATGCTGCGAACTGCTCAGGCTTACCATTTGCCGTTGTGCTGACCGCCGTCCACGTGCAGCACCTCCCCAGTGATCTGGCGCGATTCGGTGAGATAGACCACCGCGCTTGCAATGTCCTCCGAAGTGGAGATCGTGCCCATCGGCGACAAGGTCTTGAGGAAGTCCTTTGGGTTGTCTTTGTGAAGAGGAGTGTCAACAACGCCAGGCGCGACCGTATTGAAGCGGATGTGCTCCTTCGCATACTCCGCGGCCAAGCTACGTGTGATGGCCTCGAGACCGCCCTTCGTAATCATCGGCAGGGACACCGGCAAGCCACCGATGGGATTTTCAACCAGCGATGACGTAATGCCCACAACGCTTCCGCCCGACTTCTGAGCGAGCATCTGCTTGACCGCGAGCTGGGTAATGTAGATGTAGCCTTCGAGATTCGTCGATACGAGGGCACGGAAATCATCAGCACTGTAATCAGTGAAGGGCTTCACCGAGAAGATGCCAGCGTTGTTGACAACGACATCAATCGAGCCAAACTTCTGAACAGCGGCATCGACCACCTTCTGTGCAGTAGCCGCCTGGCCGATGTCTCCGTCCACCAACACAAGCTTCTCGGAAGCCTTCAACTCGGCCGACTTTGTCGCATTGCGAGAGGTGCCCACTACGTTATAGCCACGTTCCAGGAACGCCCTTACTACTGCAGCGCCGATTCCTTGAGAGGCGCCCGTCACGATTACCGTCTTTTGATTGCTTGCCATATATATCGCTCCTTTTGTTTTTGTGCGGATGACTGCGAACCAAAAGCGATCTGCGCGTCTTGCCGCGTGACCGTCTCAGTTACACCAAAATAGATTCTTGTAACGATATAAACGATTCATAAAACGTTACACGCACTTGCAGATGACATGTCGTTCTTGAGAGTTCTCCCAGGCGCAGCTGACAATTTGGTGTCTGCAATCAACTTCGGACGATAGACGAGGTACTTCAGATTGGGACGAAGCGCTTCTTGAAGAGCACATCGAGCCCTAGTAGAGCGCAGCGATTTTTTCAGAACGACAGATTGAACCGGGTTCACCTGTTGAAGAATCAAAGTAATGTGTAAACAAGGATTCTGCGGTTACCACTGGAGAGGGCCATGAAGAACACTCTTTTAAAAGCTCCGACGAACGAGGACCATCTCGATTTCGTGGGCGACGATCTGGCGATCAACTTCATCAACACTCGTCGGATAGTCGAGGGACAACTGACAGACACACTGCAGAGCGACAGCGACGTGAAAGCCTGGCTCAGGAGGCTCGAAGTCCCCGTCGCGAAAAGGTCACTTCCTTTCGGCGACGGCGTACTACTTAAAGGGGCAAGAGAGCTTCGTGACATTGCGCTCGCGGCCTTTCAGGATCGAAAGTCCGGGAAGAAACCTTCGCTGGTCGCGCTCAACAGATTCCTGGCGGACGCTCCGAGTCATGCAGTGCTTACGATATACGACGCGAGGAACATTCGTGTGACTCGTGTCTACGGCAAAGAGACGGTTGAGGCATTCCTGGCTCCGGTCGCGGAAGCGGTCGCCGACCTGCTCGCGGATGGTGATTTCGAGCTCGTCCGGCATTGCGAAGGCCGCGATTGTGTCATGTGGTTCTATGACCGTACGAAAGGCCACCGCAGAAGATGGTGCACGTCTACAGGCTGCGGAAACCGCGCCAAAGTAGCTGCGTTTCGAGCAAGAGCAAGCCAACAATGATTACTTCGGGCTCGTGTTGGGAGTATTGATCCGGTAGGTGCCGGACGCATTTGCCAAGGACGGCACCTACTAGTTGCGTTGGCATCGAGCACAATCATCTCAACGTACTACACCTTTTCCATAGCCATCTGGTGCGGTGCACTGAGCGACTCATCGATCTTTGACTCATCGTCGAATTGCTCCCAAATGAAGGGCTTACTCGGAAGAGTGGCACGAGGAGCTGAACTTCCGCTTACTAATGCGGGGACCGTCTAGCGGCTCAGTTCACCTGAAGGCCTGTTCTCGCTCGTTGAGAGCGAACGGTCGAGTTCGGATGCCTGAGGCTCGCATTTGCTAGTGGTACAACTGTTCAACTCAACCGCATCGATCCGCGTAACCCGCCTCTAAGCAGCAGGGTGTTTGCACCAGCGATGGAGCGGGCGAGCCATACCTAGTATTCTGATCAAGCGGCCATACTTTATCCCACAAATAACCTCAGGATCAAATCCAGCAGACTCGTTCTTCCTCCAATTTTCCTTGAGGAGGAGATGCCTCTCACAGAGAACGCTTCGCGTACTGTCTTCGAAGCACGTCGTCAGATCATCGACATCCTCAACGGGTCAGACGACCGCCTGGTCGTCGTTGTCGGCCCCTGCTCCATCCATGATCCGATTGCTGCCAGGGAATATGCGGGATTGCTGAGGGCGGCGGTTGCGGAGCTTTCCAGCGATCTTCTGATCGTGATGCGTGTGTATTTCGAGAAACCGCGTACCACGATTGGCTGGAAGGGGTTGATCAACGATCCTTACTTCGACGAATCATTCCGCATCAGTGACGGATTGCGCATTGCACGCCGGCTGCTTCTCGATCTGGCGGAGATGGGCGTTCCCTGCGGCACTGAGTATCTCGACATGATCTCGCCGCAATATGTCTCCGACCTCGTAAGCTGGGGAGCCATTGGCGCGCGAACGACCGAGAGCCAGGTCCACCGCCAGCTTGCCTCTGGCCTCTCCTGTCCGGTCGGCTTCAAGAACGGCACCTCCGGCAACGTACAGATTGCGATTGAAGCCATCCTCTCCGCAAGCCATCCGCATAACTTCCTTGCTGAACGTTCGCTGGTGTATTTGCCGCTAAAGACGTTTCCATGAATAGCTATCTTTATAGCCAGCCTATGCAGCTTCTGGAGGGTACTTCCCCTTCCATGAGGAATGAGTGTCACGTCCGCAACAGCCCTTTCTAGGTCAAGACCCTCAAGCTGGCCGCCGGTGTTCTGGTCGACGCTGAGTTGGCGCTAGGAGTACCGTGCTCAGTCGAAGCGTACCCGCGAAGCTGTCGCAGTTTGGTGAGGTCCTCCGGATAAAGGTAAGCGGGGCTGCAGGACGGCTTCAACGATGACGAGAGCGGCTGTACAGGAGCACTGCATAAGCTTATGGTTTCTGATGCCGGGGCGGGGCTCTGCTCTGAAGCACCACGTTCGGCGCCGTTCGTCTGAAAGGCAGTATCCAGCACGGCTGTCTCCAGCACTGCGGGAATCGGTGTCACTCCTGGGAGAGCAACACCTGTCTCCCTTCCGTTGCCGATCCCACCATCAGCTCACGCCACCCTTTGGCAGCCCGTCTACACTATCAGTGGCGGCCAACCCCGCCGGACCTCCTCCGACCCGGCTCGCCCCCGGAACATCCAAGGACCACCCCACCCATGGAGCAGCCCCTCCCCACCGGAGTCCCCACTCTCACCGCTCCCAGCTTCTATATCACCGGCCGCCAGCCGCTCCGCCCCGGAGCCATCCTGCTCGCAATCGTGGCCGCCGTCGGTGCGCTCGCCTCGGTCCTCTATGCCCTGGGTCACACCGAACATGCACATCTCACCTCCGGCAGCTCCGGCGCTGCTCGTTCCGCCAGCACCACATCCGGAGCCACCTCGGGTGCCGACGAGAAGGACGATCCATCCCAGATCGACACCATCGTCCTCGGTGATCCCGCCGACGCTCCTGTGCCCGCCCGCGCGGGAGATCACGTCAGCCCGGTTCACCCCACCATCCTCGTTCGCCTGCCCCGCTTCGGCGACCAAGTGGGCCTCATCCCCGACACCCCCGCTGGCCGCCTCCTCTACGGCTGGCTCGCCGCCTTCAACCAGGCAAGCTACCCCGCGCTTGCCAACGCTCTGCCCAACGTCGCGCTCGCCTCCGCGGCCGCTGCACAGATGGAGCTCCGGCAGCAGACCGGCGGCTTCAACCTGCTCTCTGCCAAAGAGGTCCAGCCCGGCGTCCTCGTCTTCCGGCTCCGCGACCAGACCCCATCGGCGACCGAGGTCCTTGGCACTCTCCAGGTGCGTCCGAACTCTAACCCCGCCGCCATCGCGAGCTTCAGCCTCCGCGCCGTTCCCCCACGCCGCCAGGACGCCGCCACGGGCGCAGCCCTACTCTCGGCACCTCACCGAAATGAGTCGGCAATCACCTGCAAGCCGAACTCCTCACCCCCCTGCACGCGAGCTCACACCCGGCAGTGGGTCAGTTTGAATTCATCGATTGAACCGCACTGAGCGTGAGCTACCAGCTTGTGCCATCGCTGACCGCAAACGCGTTTGCCGATACCTATCTTGCATTCGTCGCAGAAAACATTCTTAATGAGCGACTTTCCAGGTTTCTGGGTTCTGGGCGGATTACCGGCTTCTCGAAATCTGGCACAAGAGCGTTTGCCGTCGGCAATTGAGCGTTGTTCGATGTGGCTCTATCGACTTAGGCGTGGCGTGCTCGCCCGAACTGTTTTCTGGGCCGTTAAGAACGTGGTATCGGTAAGTCTTATAGGGCAGTCTTGGTGACAGCGGCATTTGCGCCTTGCATCCAACGCCGCGCGAGTAATTCAGTTGTGAGGGGAACATCGCTGGGAGTCTGAAAGGAGCCTCTCGCCTTGATAGCTGATTCACGTCGTTTCAAAGACTGTTCGTAACGAATCTGCTCTGCCGGCACAACAATCGGGCCGGTCGGAATGTTGCCGCCTAAGGCCAATGTACCTGACTTCACAGGAGGTTTCTGTATCACGGGCTTCTCCCGGGATGGTTGAGTCGTACGAAAACGAGCTACCGGTATGGCCCCTGACGAAACGCTCTTGTCGATTGCTTGAGTTGTGGGTTCGCTTGGTGCTATTGCGTCGCGCTGGGGGCCGGAAACCGCGGTCGGAGATGCACTGCGGTCCTCTGTAGGTGCGACTGACATTCTTTCCGCGTACGGCTTTCGAACTGTGGATTTAGAGGTTTTCGGGTGTGCATTGCCTCTCTTGGCAGACTTTGATTGAGCCGTTCGGTTAGGAGTTGGAGTGACCACCTTCCGCCGGGAGAGGGGTAGGTTAAGTTCGGTCAAGATGCGCCGAACCTCGAAGAGGCGCTCCACACGAGCGTCAATTAAAGAAATGATATTCGCGTACTGCATTAATAGTATCAGTTTATCCCGATACGAATGAAGCACCACGCTTCATGCCGCTTCGGTTGCCCATGTTACTAGCGTAATTTTCACTTTCAGCACGAGAAGATGAACCGCAGCTCAACGTCGCGTTGATGAACATTCAACTAGTACCGTACTCGGCAATCCAGGTGTCGCTTCGTCAGTTGGAAAAATCGCCGATCTCGCTCATTGAGATTGACAACCCAACCGGGATTATGGTCCCAGATGCGCTGGAGCACTCGAACTTTTGAGGAATTCGGGGGCAGTGCCGATAATGAAAAGTATCTGAGTCATTTGTAGCCATTCTCTCTTTCATGCCTGTGAAGCTCGTTACTCTTTTACAACTCTTTCTCTTTGCGGTGTCTCTTGGCCTGTCCGTGATGGCCGCCCTGACGTTCACGCGTCGGCGGCAGGCCCCGCAATCAGGCTTGTTGGTCCTGGCGATGTGCGCCGAGGCTCTTTACTGCTTCGGATACGCGCAGGAGATGGCGCAGACCACGCTGGCCGGAGCCATCTTCTGGCTACGCGTGGAATACATCGGCATTCCGTGGATCCCGGCGCTATGGGTTCTGATTGGACGCCGGCACTTCGGCCTGCGAGGCCGCGCAGCTCTTTTGTCGATCATTCCCGTGATCGTGGCCTTTGCCGAATGGACCAACGGCATGCACGGTCTGTATGACCGCTCGATGATGCTTGTGCCGCGCGGTCCTTTCTGGGTGGTCGAGGTTCACAGAGGCCCCATTGCGTGGCTGAATCTGGCCTTTCTTTATGGCTCCCTTTTTTATGGAACGGTGCTTTGCCTCTCGCGCATTCGCGCTTCCTCGGGCCTCGTCCGGTTGCAATCTATTTTTTTTGCCTCTTCCTGCGTGCCGCCGCTCATCGGCTACCTGATTTATTTTCTGGACTGGAGTCCCTGGGGACTTGATCTGGCGCCGCTGGCCCTTTGCCTTACGGTTGCGCTCGTGTACGTTGCGGTATTCCGGCTGGAGTGGTTCCATCTTGTCCCGACGGTCCGCTCGCTCGTGTTCAAGAGCATCCGCGATTCTGTGCTTGCGATTGATCTGCGGCATCATCTGGTGGACTTCAACCCGGCGGCATGCGCCCTTTTTCCGTGGCTCTCCGAATCCTGTCTTGGGCAGGAACTCTCCATCGTATTTCCCGAACGCTCGGGCTTCCTGGAGGCGTTCAGCACTTCGGACAGTGTGCGAGAGCTGACTCTGCCGGTGAATGGCGAAGAACAGCATTTCGAGATGCGAGTCTTCCCTCTGAACTGGGGGCCGCAACAATTAGGCTGGGCTGTGATCGTGTCGAATATTACGGCCCAGATTGAGCTTGTGCAGCGGTTGCAGCATCATGCCGTAACCGACTCCCTAACTGAGATCGCAAACCGCCGCGCCTTCGATTCCGCTTTGGATCGTGAGTGTGTGCGCGCGTCACGTTATCACTCCCACTTTGCCCTCATGCTTATTGATGTGGACCATTTCAAGACAATCAATGACGGTTCAGGTCACGCCATGGGAGATCATGTATTGCAATTAGTAGCCCGCCGCATCGCCCATTGCCTGCGATCCACTGACCTGCCTGGCCGCTACGGCGGAGATGAATTCGCAATTCTGCTGCCCGAAACAGCGCTGCATGAAGCCTCGAAACTGGCTGATCGTATTCGAGACGAAGTGGGCATCGCAGCGGCTGAGATTGGACAAGGGATACGGGTCACTCTCAGCGTAGGTCTTACGGTCTATATGCCCGACGATCCTGCTGATCCCCGAGAATTGCTGGAGCAGGCAGATCAGGCCCTCTATTCTGCCAAATCCGATGGGCGCAACCGCGTCGGGGTGTGGACTGGCCGTGCGAATACGCCACGGTAAAACCGGCCGCTGCGTCACGCCAGCTTTCAAAAATGCGAAGTGGGTGATGGCTGAGTCGGAGTAGCCGATGAAGACCTTGGGAATAGTCCAGGAATGGCAGCATGCGGTTGGAATCATCACCGCCGATGGTAGAGACAATCCCCTGAATCGCGGGGTCCTTCAGGTCCGCTGCGCGAGCCTCGGGATGCGCTGGCCAGCAAGCGAATATCCGCCATTGCATGTCGGCTCTCAACCACTTCGACGCCGAAAGCTTCCTGCAACTAGCGCTTCCCATCCTGATACGCACGCGAGTATCCGTTTGCAAGAGATTTGCAAGAGCAATTAGGCATTCTGGCACTTTTGGCCCTTCCTGCACCATTTGGAATCTGTAAGTTACAGATTCTATTAGGCAAGAGAGATACCACCATTTAGAATCAATAATTTACAACATCTAACAAAAGCCTCCGGATAACCGGAGGCTTTTCATGTTTCTGCATAACCATTCTGTTTGCAACAACATAGCGACAACGAGTCGTTCTGGCCGCAAAAAAGGCTGGCGTCTCTCATTACCCCGTATTATCTTCAACATTCTAATGCGACTTAGTTGGTGTCTAAAGTTGGATTGATATGCACGACCAATAAGCGACCATCGCGAATTCCAAAAAATAGTGTGCGTCGGCTAGTGGTAGGTGTCGAGAAGCGAGCTCTCGTTACTGATCCGCACAAACTTCTGCGTTTCCACCGACACCGTAAGTGAAAAAAGTAGAGCTAAGAGTTGGACGCGTCCCGATCGAACTGCGGTCCCAAAAGGTTTTCATTCTGAAATCCGGAACGCTTTTGGGAAAATCATCTCTAGTCGCAAGCCGCCATCGGGAACATTCATGGCCTGAATGCTACCTCCATGAAGGCGCACGACTCTTTCTGCGATCGCCAATCCTAGCCCGACACCTCCTGAATCGCGGCTGCTCGTATCGGTCACACGATAGAAAGGTCTGAAAATGTTTGCCAGCTCCTGCTCTGGCACGCCAGGGCCGTGATCCCGGATGGAGATGATTGCCTCGTCAGCACTCGTCACCCCGTTGGTTCGCAGGACTACTTCGACCGTCGTTCCAGTTCGAGTGAACCGGACTGCGTTACGAAGAACGTTCTCGATTGCGCTCCGCAGAAGATTTGGGTCCCCCGGAACAGCCAGATTCGCAGCCTGTACAAAGACAACGCGGTTTCCTTTTTCCCGCGCTTCGAAGTCAGCATCGATGACAACACTCGAAACAAGTACGGAAAGGTCAACTCGCACAGGCGTCTGCAGCGTGGAGGTCGCCTCGAGCTTGGCGACCGTCAGCAGCCGCCCGATCATCTCGTTGAGCCGTTGCAGATCGATCCCAATGCGGTCCAGGGCAGGATCATCGCGCACCCGGCCGCGCAGCAGGTCCAGGGCAACATTCATGCGCGCCAAAGGCGATCGAAGCTCGTGAGAGACGTCATACAGGAGCTGGCGCTGGCTGGAGATGAGATGTTCCGTCTTGTCTGCCATTCGGTTGAAGTCGCGCACCAGGTCGCCAAGCTCATCCCGGCGCAGTTCCATCCTGGGTTCGGCGCGCACGCTGAGTTCGCCCGCCGCAATCTGCTGCGCCACAGAACGCAGGCGGAGAATGGGAGCGGTCAGGTAGAGAGTCAGAAAGTAGCAGACGGCAGCGGAGACCAATAGAGCCACCACAATGCGCATAGGCACCGTGCCCGGACGGTCGCCGACTAAGGCTCGAGGCCCCGCCAGCAGCTCCGATGCGTAGATGTAAGAGCGCCCGCCGGACCCCTTGATGGGAACAGCCATCCTTGCTAGGCCACGCTGCATGGCGTAGTCCGATGGCTTGCCGTTGGCGACGTGTGCCCCCATCGCCTCGAACTCCGGGCAGTACTCTCCGGCCAATGGATGGCCGGCATCATCGAAGAGACAGCCGTGGATATGGGCGTCCTCAGAGAGGCGGTGGATGTACTCAGCTGCAGCAGACACACCGCCTCGTTCGAACGTGCCAGCGGCAGCCGTTCCAAAGTATCTTGCAGTATCTTCAAAGCCGGCATGCCAACGGGAGGGCACGTTTGCGGACTGCAAAAAAAAGGCCAGCACAAGCGAGATTCCGGTCAGGATCACGGTCGCCCAGAACCAGAGAAATATCTTGACGAAGAGATGCCGCATACTCAGTGTTCCTCGTTCGCCCGGCGCGGCGCGAGTAGATAGCCGCTGCCGCGCACGGTCTTGATGTGGTCGAGACCGCGATGGGCGTCCAGCTTCTTTCTTAGATTGCTGATATGGACGTCGATCGTGCGATCGAATACCCCCAGCTTTCTTCCCAGGGCTGCATCGGTCAAGTATTCTCGGGTGAGAGCGCGTCCTGCATTGCGGACCAGAACCTCAAGCAAGGCAAACTCGATGGTAGTGAGGTGAAGCGGGTTGCCGTCGATCCAGGCCTCTCGCACAGCGATGTCGATTGTGATGTCTCCCGAAGTGAAGCGGTCAGGCCCAGCACGCCGCTCGTCCAGTCGGCGCAGAATCGCCTTGATGCGGGCGACGAGCTCTCGCGGGTTGAACGGCTTCGGGAGATAGTCGTCGGCTCCAACCTCCAGGCCGACGATGCGGTCGATTTCGTCTCCGCGGGCTGTCAGCATCAACACAGGAACGGACGACCGCGAGCGCAGCTCTCTGAGGAGCTCCATGCCGCCCATGCGCGGCAGCATGACGTCCAGGATGACGAGCGAGTACTCGCCGGAGCTTGCCAGTTCCAACCCACGCTGGCCATCGTGAGCCGCATGGAGAACGAAGCCGTCCTCCCCAAGGCGTTCGGCGAGCAGTGCGCAGAGCTCGGTATCGTCATCGACAATCAGCAGGCGGTTCATGGCAGTCAGTGGTTCTGTCCTTCTCCAGATAGTAGCCGTGGAAGCCACACCGTGCGGAATCTTTACCTACCTTTACATTCCCTGACCAATCTTTATCGCACACGCTGTTTCGTAGTGCTGTACTCAAACAGACGCATTACGAGGTGTACCGATGAAAGGCAAAGCACTTTGGACAGCAGTTGGATTAGTTGCAATTGCCCTTGTTGTAACTGTCGCGCGGGCGGACTTCAGGAGAGGACACGGCTGGTGCGGCACCGGATGGCATCATGGGGGGCCGCTGGGCCAGGTAGCTCGTGAGCTGAAGCTGAGCGATGCTCAGGTCTCCCAGGTCCGTTCGATATGGACAGAAGAGCGCCCCACGGTGACAGCACTGCTCAAGGAGCTGACCAGCGGAGCACATCAACTGGCCGCTGCTACCGTCGGCGGAAAGTTCGATGAGGGCAAGGCGCAAGCGATTACGACCGCGGAAGGCAATACCTTTGCAAAACTGCTCATGGAGAAAGAGCGCTTCAAATCGCGCGTCTACACAACCGTCCTGAACGAGGAGCAGCGCCAATCCGCAGACAGGTTGCAGCAACGCTGGCTGGACAGGATGGACCATGCCGTCGCGCGGCTCGACAAACAAAGCCCGTAGCTTGGCAAAACAGATTCACGGAACAGGTGCAACTATGCGTAACTCTCTTTCGTTGGTCCTGAAAAACAAAGTTGCCACTACGTTTCTCTCTCTGCTCATCGCGTGCCCACTGCTGGCTCAAACAACCCCGGAGCAAAGGCTTGCTCACGCATACGCGCTGGAGCGAGAGGGCGAACCGGCAGAGGCCATCGTCAGGCTCCAGGCACTGCTCGATGAAAAGTCTCTAGATACTCCGGCTGTTGGCAAAGCCTGGAATGTCCTGGGGCTTGCTTATGAAGATCAAGGCAACTATCTCGACTCTCAACACGCGTATGAGAGATCGATTCGTACGTTCGAAGGCTTGCCGAACAATACCAGAGATTATGCGATGGCATTGGACGACTTTGGAGGGCTGTATGTAGCGGCTGGGCAACCGGAACTTGCGGTCAGGCTGAGGCAAAAGGCACCTGGCCTATACGAAAAGATAAGCGATCACACTGGCATGACCAGGGCTTCAAGCGATCTTGCCGGAGTTGCCTTCAGCCGGCAGAAGACCAATGAAGGCAGGAGATACCTGGAGCGAGCCATCAAAGAGGCGCAATTGGCGAACGATCTCGATGACGATGATCTTGCGGCCATCGCTTCGATGCGGGGCTGGCTAGCGCAGCTCGATGGAGACCTGGCGACGAGCGTATTGAGATATAGGCAGTCCCTCGACCTGGTAACAAAACGTTACGGCGAAGAGCATCCGTTCGTCGGATGGGGCTACATGCTTCTGGGAAGAGCCCACGCCGATGTGGGTGAGTTGACAACAGCTCTCGCCGAGATGAACCGGGGCCTTGCGATCCTTGGCCGCACCCTGGATAGCCAGAACCCGAAGTACCTTGCGGCGGAAGTAGCTTATTCGCGAGTACTCGATGCAACGGGAGCGCACCAAGAAGCTGCGCAGATAAGGACAAGTGCGGAGCGGCAGTTGAAGGAATGGCTCAGCCGTCGGTGTAGCAACTGCACCATAAGCGCCCGCCGCGTTTCGGTGAAGCAATCCTCTCAATAAGGGCCCCCGGACAGGGCCAAAGCAGCACTACGTTACGAAGGGTAAAACACAACCAGTTTTGCTCAAGAACCAGTACCGAGAACAGAGGCAACCATGCGCAACTCTCTTTCGCTGATCCTGAAAAACGCGGTTCGCAACAAGCGCCGGAGCTTTCTTACAGCAGCCAGTATGGCGACCTCTCTCTGTGTGCTCGGGTTGATCTTTGCGCTTTACCAGGTGCTCTTTGTAGGCGGAGACGAGACTCCAGCCACGGCGCTGCGCCTGATCGTCCATCACAGGGTTTCGCTCACGCAGGAGCTGCCCGCGTCGTTTGAGGAAAAGATTCGCAAGATTCCGGGTGTCAAGGCAGTCACCAGCCTTCGCTGGTTTGGAGGAATCTATAAGGATCCAGGCGATCCGAAGAATCATTTTGCGCAGTTCGCCATCGAGCCTCAGGCATTTCTCATGGTTCATCCCGAGATCCGCCTGTCCGCACAGGAGCAGCAGGTGTTCCTAACGCAGAAGACCGCGGCCATTGCAACTCGCGATCTTGCTGCCAAGCTGCACTGGCAGCCGGGAGAGCGGATCACAATCGTGAACTCGACATCGGCGCCTGCGCTGACGCTGGATCTAACGCTCGCGGGCGTCTACGATGCCTCGAACGAAGGCTACGGAGAGACCATCTACTTCAACCGCGACTACCTGGAGAACAGTCTGCCAGCCTCGGACAAGCGCCGGGGCATGACACAGCAGTATCACGTCGAGGCATCCTCAAAACAAGAGGTCGCCCGTGTCGCCGCGGCGATCGATAGCGGCTTCGCCGAATCGCCTGCGCCGACCCTGACAGAAAATGAGCGCGCCTTCATGCTGAGCTTCATCTCGTTCATCGGCAACTTGAAGATATTCATGCTCGCGATCTGCTCCGCTGTAGCGTTTACGATCGTCCTCGTATCGGCCAACGCAATCGCCATGTCCGTTCGGGAGCGTACGCGTGAAGTAGGTATCCTCAAGACCTTGGGCTATGCTCCGTCAGAGATTCTCCAGATGATTCTCGGTGAATCCCTTCTGATCGGCTTGGTTGGCGGAGTTGCCGGATGCATTGCGGCTGAGGGCTTGTGTCTCGCTCTTGCGCGCGCGGCACACTCGCAAACTGCATTTCGAACCCTGAGCACCCTCTCCATGACTCCGGTTACGGTGCTATACACGCTGGCTGCTGCGGCTCTTGTAGCGGCAATCAGCGCGGCCATACCGGCGCGAAGCGCGGCACGCACATCCATCATCGACGCATTGGCATACACGGGGTAAACACATGAAGATTCCATTGCGGTATAGCTGGCGAAACCTCATCGTACGAAAGATGACGACTTTGATGACAGTGTTGGGCATCTCCATGACGGTCTTTGTGCTGGTAGCATCGCTGGCGCTCGTCGATGGCCTGCGAAAGGCTTTTACTAGCACAGGCAACCCTCTTCAAGTCCTGGCGCTACGGAAGGGCAGCACTTCGGAGATCGCTAGCGCGGTTACGCCTGAGGCGTTCTCGCAGTTGCAGGCTCTTCCCGGCATAGCCACAGACAAGAACGGCTCGCTTCTGGCTTCTCTAGAAATGGTCACCGTCATCAACCTTCCAAGCCCCAAACTTGCCCGGGGTATGAATGTCACACTCCGAGGCCTGTCTCGCGTAGGGGTAGGTATGCGAGATGCTCCACTGACACAGGGGCGCTGGTTCAATGCTGGGCAACGGGAAGTGGTGGTCGGCAAGTCGGTCTTTGCGCGCTACCCCGATGCCGCAATCGGCCACCGCCTGAACTTCGGGCGAGGCAGCTGGGAGGTAGTTGGGGTGATGGATGGCGGCGATTCGGCGTTGAACAGCGAGATCTGGGGCGACGTCAATCAGATGAGTTCTGACTACAATCGCCAGACCTCGCTCAGCTCCATCCTGGTGCGGGCGACAGATCCAGGCGCGATGGCGCGGCTCATTGCGGCTATCAGCGAGGATCGTAGCCTCGGGTTATCTGCCACCTCGGAAAAAGAGTATTACGCAAAACAGACCTCTTCCGGGGTTCTGCTGGAAGCCAGCGGTATCTTCATTGCTCTCATCATGGCGGTGGGAAGCAGCTTTGCAGCAATGAACACGATGTATGCGGCGATAGCTCGGCGAGGTCGCGAGATTGGAACACTCAGAATCCTTGGGTTTTCGCGCTTTCACATTTTGCTGAGCTTCATGATCGAGTCCATCTTGCTGGCGTTGATGGCGGGCATTGTTGGATGTATCGCCAGTCTCCCTTTGAACTACGTCACGAGCGGCATAGGCAACTTTGCAACGTTTAGTGAAATACAGTTCCGCTTTCACGTTGGGCTGACGGGAGCTATTGCCGGGGTGATGTTTGCGGTGCTGCTTGGTCTGGCCGGCGGATTTCTTCCAGCCCGCGCAGGTGCAAAAAGAGAAATCATTGCGGCGCTAACGGAGAACTAGCACTCATGACCGTGGACCTTAAACAATTGCGGATTGATCGCTCATCTGACAAGCGGCCATCTGAGAGGAAACCTCAGCGCGGCAGCAGAAAACTGCTCGGTGGGGCGGCACTTCTGGTTGCGTGCGCCTCTGGTGCGGTTTTTCTCGTCACCCGAACTCCCGCGCCGCAAGTAGCAGTCGTGACGGTGCACGCGGAAAAGGAGGCTGGTGGCAGCGGCGGCGAGGTTATTCTGAATGCGACCGGCTACGTCGTTCCAGCGCATAAGATTGAGGTCGCAACCAAGGTTGATGGACGTGTGGCCTGGATTGGCGTTGGGAAGGGCGACCTGGCCAACACTGGGCAGGTGCTGGTGCGGCTTGAGTCCGATGAATACCAGGCCAAGGTGCAGGAAGCAGTCGGCCAAGTCAACTACCTCAAGGCAAAGCTGACCGAATTGCGAAACGGCTCGCGGCCGCAGGAGATTGCGAAGGCCAATGCGGACATGGCCGAGGTGCAATCGGAGATGGAGAATGCTCGCGTCACATTACAGAGGACACGTCAGTTGGCGGAGGCGCAGGTTCTCTCGAGACAAGCTCTTGATGATGCGACCGCCAAATTCAATCAGGGAGAGGCAAAGTTCAAATCGTTCGAACGCAGCTACGACCTCGCACGCGTAGGTCCGCGCTCCGAAGAGATCGATGCAGCTCGGGGACAACTGGAACAAGCCGAGGGCACGCTTGCGTATGCGCGCACACAGCTTCAGAACACAGTAATTCGAGCACCTGTCGCAGGCACCATCCTCGAAAGAAATGTCGAGCCCGGCGAGTTTGTCACCACCGGCTTTGTGAGTGACAACGGGGCGCGAGGATACGTCGTGTCGCTGGCTGACCTGCATCAGCTTCAGGTGCAACTGGACATCAGCCAAAGCGACTTTTCCCGCCTCGTGCCAAACCAGCCTGCCGTCATCACGACGGACGCCTATCCTGACCAGAAATACGAAGGCGAGGTTGAAGAGATCTCGCCCGTTGCCAACCGTCAGAAGGCGACCGTCGAGGTGAAGGTCAAGATACGCAACCCCGATGATCTCTTGCGGCCTGATATGAACGCCTCGGTGTCATTCCACGCGATCGCGACGCAAAAGCAGTCGGGAAAGGCGCTGCCGGTTATTTCTGTGCCGAAGACAGCGCTCCGCGATCTGGGAGTTTTCATCGTTGTGAACGGCAAGACTGCATACCGCAGGGTCCATACCGGAGCCGCTTCTGCGGATGCGCTGCAAATAACCGAGGGGCTGCAGGAGGGGGATCAGCTCATCGTCAATCCGCCTGCCGGCCTTAAGGAAGGTCAGACAGTCAAACAGGAAAGAAGGGACAATCCATGAGTGAGATCGCTATCGAAGTAAGAGAACTGACAAAAACCTACACCGGCGAAGAATTCAGCGTCACCGCCCTGGACGGCATCAGTCTGTCCATTCCGAAAGGAGATTTTGTTGCCTTGATGGGTCCGTCAGGTTCCGGCAAATCGACGCTGCTTCACCTGGTCGCAGCCATGGACATGCCAACTGCGGGAGAGGTCAAAGTCTTGGGCAGCAGGTTCGAGTCTATGAAAGATCGTGAGCTTGCCCGTTGGCGAAATACTCATGTCGGATTTGTCTTTCAGTTTTTCAACCTCATACCTGTGTTGACAGCACTTGAAAATGTTGCACTACCCTTGAACCTGACGACGCTAAGCCACGCAGAAAAGCAAAAACATGCAAAAACAGCATTGAATCTGGTAGGTCTGGGAGATCGCATAGACCACCTGCCGCATCAGTTGTCTGGCGGGCAACAGCAACGCGTCGCCGTTGCACGTGCTCTTGTAACTGATCCCGACCTGATCCTCGCAGATGAGCCCACCGGGAACCTCGATGCTTCCTCCGCCCAAGAGGTTCTGGTGCTCCTGCAGCAACTTCATGGGGATTTCGAGAAGACCATCGTGATGGTTACACACGACAGTCACGCCACACAGTTTGCTAGCCGAACCCTGCACCTTGAAAAAGGACGACTGCTCGATTGCTGAGGTTTCTCGGAGTTCGCCGACGGTTCTTCCAGCTGCTTTTCGGCGGATTCGCCGTCGCGTCGGTTGTCTAGGTTTTGTGTTTGGGTACTGGCGCCAGCGGCGTGGCGATGAGGCCCACAATAGCTGAAACGCCTATGTTGTGCCAGATAATGACGATTCGGGCGCGATGGGATCGTTTCTTACATTCAACCAGATAGGGTTCTTCCCGGTTGCAGCGCAGAACTTCTACGTGATTGGCTCGCCAACGTTTCCACGGTCTTCTATCTTTCTGGCGAATGGGAAGACCTTTTCTGTCGTCGCGGAGAGCTCTTCTCCAACGAACATTTTTACATCGCAAAAGCGATGTGGAATGGCAAATCGTATCAGCGCTCATGGTTTACACATAATCAACTGATGGCGGGCGGCGAACTGAGGCTTACGATGACAGACAAGCCCACGCACTGGGACACTGGATCCGTACCACCTTCCATTTCAGAGGGAAAATAGGTTGACGATTCGGCGATCTGTAGCCGGATTCGCAGATATCGAGATGACATCGCATCTCACGTCAGTCTCCATTGCAGCGGTCAACCGTCAAGAGCAATTCTGATGCAAATGACCTGCTCGTCATTGCTATTCTCACCTTTTGCAACCGCACGACTCACGCACGACTAGCTTTACCGGCAAAACTGTTCGAACGCTCGTGGCTGTGAACTCCCCTTTTATTCGCTGGAGCAGCAATCGGGTTGACATATGCCCGAGCTCGGCTGCTGGCTGGCGAATAGCAGTTACCGGAGGGGTAATCAGAGCATAAAAGTCGACGTCGTCGAATCCCACCAAAGCCACATCTTTACCCATCTTGATTCCCAATTCGCGGAGCGCCTCGATTACCCAAATCGTCGAAGAGTTATTCGCAGAAAACAGAGCATCCGGCCGGTTGCCTGACTCAAACAGCTCTTTCAAAGCAAGTTTTACATCAGCCTGGCTCTGCAATCGCAGTGATCTCGCGTGAGGCAGCTTCGCTTCGCGTATACATTCCTCATAGCCTGCGAGCCGTTCTTTTATGGTGAACAGATGCGGATTGGTCGCCACGCACACAATTCGTTTGTACCCGTGGCCAATGAGGTGTTCCACTGCCATCCGCGCGCCCGCCCTGTTCTCGACACCTACCGAATCCGTGGTAGCGACTTCGATGGGGCGGTCGATGGTGACAATGGGAGTTGGTCCTGCAGCTATTGTCGTTAGACGTTTGTCTTTGCTATCTACTGGAACCAATAAGATGCCATCTACTGGATGATGTGTCATCTGTTCAATCTGCGCGGCCTCAATGGTTGGGTCGTCGCTGGAAGCGGCCAGCCAGACCAAGTACCCACTCTTCCGTGCAGTCTCCTGTACTGCGTGACTAACGACGGAGAAGAAGGGATCGGCTAAGTCGGTAACGATAAGCCCTATTGATCGTGATAGCTGCCCAGTGAGCATTCTGGCAGCTTGATTGGGCCGATAACCTAACTGGCGAATTGCTGCGCGAACTTTCTTTGCTGTCTCTTCAGAGACATAGGGATGCCCGTTGATGGTGCGAGAGACTGTCATGGCCCCAACGCCTGCTGCGCGTGCAACATCTTGCAACGTTGCCCGTTTTGAGAGAGGCGCTCTTTTCACGTGTCCCTTTCCGAAAAGCGGTTTCTGGGAGGGCTATCATCCCAGCACATATCAAACGCTAATATTTCCGTGGAAATTTAAGCAGTTCTCATATTGACAGCGCAATACTGATGCGCGTAGACAGGTGTGCGTTGTGATAGCGCAATCATGATGCACGCACGTTGTGCACCTCTAAAGAAAAAACAAGTCAACGATCATTTGAGGTCATTTTTCATTCAAAGGAGTCGCCATGCGGAAAGCCATAACCATCAAAATATGGTGCATTTGCGCAATCCTATCGATTGCCGTATTGTTTCCGAGACACGGAATCGCTCAAACCGATACCTCATCGCTTTCAGGTACGGTCTCCGACACCTCCGGAGCCGTCGTCGCAAACGCAAAGGTCATTGCGCACAACGACGCGACCCGAACTGACAGGGATGTGGTCACCAACGAAGCGGGTAACTTCACAATTACCAATCTGGCACCGGGTAGCTACAACGTACGTGTGGAAGCTCCAGGCTTTCAGACGACGACCCTCAGTGGGGTGCAGGTTGATCCCAATATCGGCCGCCGCATTGATGTCACGATGAAAGTCGGCGACACCACCACTTTGATCACTGTGGAAGCCAGCGCCAACACCGTGCAGACGGAGAGCGGTTCAGTCGGCCAGCTGATCACGCAGGAGCAGGTGAAAAACATCCAGCTCAACGGCCGCAATCCGCTTTATCTCGCGCAGATGGAGCCAGGCGTTGTCCGTAACAACTCCATGGCGGCCTTCGCCTTCGGTCTCGACAACGGCATCAACGTCAACGGCGCGCGCTCGCAAGAAAGCGTAATCACTTTCGACGGCGCTCCGATGGTGCGCACGCGCTCAAACGGCACCAGCGTAGGCGTTGCCGACGTGGACTCCACCTCGGAAGTGCAGGTGCTGACCACCAGCTACTCGGCAGAGTATGGACGCACTTCGGGTGGACAGATCCGAATGGTTCCAAAGAGCGGGACAACCGACTTCCACGGCAGCGCCTTCGAATACTTCCGCAATAACGCACTCAATGCCAATACCTGGAGCCGTAACCTTAACAGACTAAAGCGCGGAGCATTCCGGTACAACCAGTTCGGCTGGAACCTCAATGGTCCAGTCTACATTCCCGGCCACTTCAACAAGAATCGCGACAAGCTATTCTTCCTCGTCGGACAGGAATGGGTAAAGTACAACCACGATGACACCTCCAGTTCCACCCTCAAGGTCCCCACGGCCCTCATGCGGCAAGGTAACTTCAGCGAGTTGCTCGGGCCAAACATCTTTTACAGCGGCCCCATTCAACTCGTGAATCCTACGACTGGCGTTCCCTATTCCAACAACGTCATTCCTCAAAGCCAACTCAGCCCTAACGGAATCGGCCTGCTCAACGCGTATCCGGCGGCCAATCTCACAGGAAATGCCTCCAGTAACTGGACTGATACCGCTCTCTATACCGAAAGACAACGCAAGGACAGTGTTGTCGTCGACTACATTCCCTTCGAAGCGCACCACCTGCGCTTCAGCCTTTTGGACTACAACTACGACGACTACGAGCCGCATTTCGGCAACTTCAACACCAACCCCCGCATCTTCCATCGCCCCAATCAGATCGGCGTTCTGCACTGGACTTGGACGATCAACCCGAGCATGGTCAATGACGCATATGCGTCCGGAGCCGCCGATCACGTCGACATCAACATCGACACTTCGTCGGGCCGGTACGACCGCACCAAGTACGGCATCAATTACCCGTACCTCTTCGGGTCCGCCACCAAAGTGGTTCCCAATAAGATTCCGACCATCCAGCTCCAGAACTTCGGGACGCTCGACGGCGGCCCATATCCATCGCGTTCAGGCGGTATTGTCTACGATTTCGGTGACAACATCACCAGGGTCTGGGGAAACCACACGATCAAGGCCGGCTTCCAGTGGGAGTATGCCGGCGAAAACAACTACGACCAGATCAGCGTCGATAACACCCGCCCCGGCACCACCAACAACCAGAACGGCCTCTTCACCTTTACCGACACTCGTGGCGGCAAGCCCAACCCCACATCGAACGCTGCGGTGGCAAACGTCGCCCTCGGGCTCTTCGATACCTACGGCGAGATCGGAACACGCTCCTACACCCTGTTCCGCGGCAACATGTACAGCATGTTTGGCCAGGACCAGTGGCGCGTAAATCCGAAACTCGTACTCGAGTACGGTATCCGCTACGACATCATGACGCCGTACCACGCGCTATGGGGCAACCAGGCGTTCTTCAGCCCGAAGGACTACAGCGCGTCCCTTGCTCCTGTCGTCAATCCAAACACCGGTTTCCTTACCGGTGGGGATCCCTATAACGGTGTCGTCATCCCCGGTAGCGGGTTCCCTAGCAAAGCCAAGGGCCACGTGCCTGACTCCATCCTCAACGGCAACTATCAGCGTCTCTTCCGCGGATATAACTCTGGCTATTCGCCGACGGTCTACACTGACATTCAGCCTCGTCTTGGTTTTGCCTATCAGTTCAATCCCGGCACCGTCGTACGCGCCGGAGCCGGCCGTTACGTGCAGCGCCTCGGCATCAGCGATACAGTGCACGTCGGTGGCAATGCTCCCTTCCAACCGGCATCCACGGTGACGCTAGGCAGCGTCGATAATCCTGGCGGTCTCGGCCAAAACGCTCTGCCGCTCGCCTTCACCTCTCATGCGCATACCTACCCAAGCCCTGAGGCCTGGGGATTCAATGTGACGGTTGAGCATGAGTTCACGAATGTCGCAACGTTCACCCTCAGCTACGTCGGACGCCGGGGCTATCACCTCGAGCAGCTCGCCAATATCAATCAGCTCCAGGCGGGGACGAGGCAGGCAAACCCCACCATCAAAAACGCGGATGCGCTTCGTCCGTACAAAGGCTTCTCGACCGTCATCGAAGCCGAGAACGTCGGCAGCGCGATGTATCACTCCATGCAGGCGAACCTCAAGCGCCGTCTCACCAAGGGACTGCTCTTCGGTGCTGCCTATACTTGGTCCAAGAGTCTCGACTTCGGGTCCTCCAACGGCACCAACATTCCCAACGCCTTCAGCAACAGAAACTTCTATGGCCCCAGCGACTTCGATACTCGGCACGTTCTCGTGATCAACTATGTCTGGGATATTCCCTTCGCCAACAATGCGAGCAATCTGTTTGCGCGGACAATGCTCGGCAACTGGCAATTCTCCGGAACCATCCAGGCGCAATCTGGCCGTCCGCAAACAGTCTCGCAGAACAACGACGTCGCGGGAGTTGGGCCGGGGTCTGGCAACCAGCTCTGGGTCGTTTCCCGCAGTCCGAATCTCCCCCACCAGTTCTCTCGTGCCGGAAAGACCCCCAACCAGTGGTTTGAAGGCGTGGGTTCAGGAATATGGTCGACGGCGCCGGCAGGCACCTTCGCTCCGCGCGGCATGCGTGGCCTGATCTACGGACCCGGCTTCCAGAGCTTCTCGGCTGCACTCCAGAAGGGCTTCCACATCGTCCCCAACCATGAAAACCATCAGCTGATCTTCAAGGCAGAGAGCTTCAACTACACAAACCACCCCAACTGGGATAACCCCGATGTCTCTCCAACCAGCAACACCTTCGGCCGTGTGACTCAGAAGGGAAACACCTACGCGTCTGAACGTCAGTTCCAGTTCAGCCTCCGGTACGCCTTCTAAGCGCAGCTTGGCACGCACTCGATGAGCCGCTTCCCTGTCGAAGCGGCTCATCACTTTGAAACAAAGCAATATCAACCTTGAGCTAAGAGATCCTGCAGTAGCTTTTCCCTACAGGATCTCTCTCGCGTCACATCAAGTTCAAATCACTCCGGCCACTTTGGCTGCAAATGGATGGCTATAAGCATGCGACCTGTTGAATCCCCCGCGTCTTCTTCTAGAAAAAAATCCGCCCACCGAAGCTTCCAACGTTCGGCAATCTACGCTACAGTCGCGGGCCTGCTTCTCCCCGGCGCAGTCCGCAGCCAGACCATGAAGGCCCCTGACATCACCAGAGATCCCACCCTCTACGTTGTCCCCTACGCGCACCTCGACACCCAATGGCGATGGGAGTTCCCTCAGACCATTAGCGAATATCTCCTCAAGACCATGCGCGTCAACTTCGACTACATCGATCGCTACCCGCACTACGTCTTCAACTGGACCGGGGCAAATCGCTATCGCCTTATGAAGGAGTACTTCCCCTCCGACTACGCAAAGATGAAGCAATACGTCGCCGCTGGACGTTGGTATCCGGCGGGCTCCTCCGTCGAAGAAGGAGACGTCAACCTCCCCAGCGCCGAAGGAATCTTCCGCCAGATCCTCTACGGCAACGAATACTTTCGCAAAGACTTCGGCAAAGCGAGCGCGGAATATATGCTGCCCGACTGCTTCGGATTCCCTGCATCTCTCCCCAGCATTCTCGCCCACGCCGGTGTGAAAGGATTCTCCACTCAGAAACTCAACGCACAGTGGCAGCCCGCTCCAAAGATTGGAGGGCCCGGCTCGCCTGAGCAAACGCCCGAAGGCATTCCCTTCAATGTAGGCATGTGGATCGGCCCTGACGGCAAAGGCGTCATCGCTGCTCTAAACCCCGGCGGCTACGGCAGCAACGTCTACACCGACCTCAGCAAGGAGCCCACTGAGGTCTCCGCTTCAGCGCCGCAACTCACCAGCGAAGAGCGAGCCCGCCTCACACCTCAACAGGCCGCCGCAGTCGCGAGACAGCGCCCGCAGGAACAGGATTGGGTCAAACGCATCGACGTCAACGGAAAAGTCACCGGAGTCTTCGCCGACTATCACTACGTCGGCACCGGCGACATAGGCGGAGCTACTCAGGAATCCACCGTAAAGCTGCTCGAAGCCATCGTCACAAAGAGCGAAACCACTCTGCCCTCTCCGCCTCGCGCCGCATTCGCCATGGGTGAAACCCCGACGGCAGAACCCACCGGTGCGTCAATTAAAGTCGGCGACGGCCCAGTCCACGTAGTCGAATCTGCCGCTGATCAACTCTTCAACGACATCCCTGCTGCAATGACCTCGCGCCTCCCGCAGTACAAAGGAGACCTCGAACTCATCAATCACTCCGCCGGCTCCCTGACTTCGCAGGCGTATCACAAGCGCTGGGTCCTCAGGAACGAACAACTCGCCGACGCCGCCGAAAAGACCTCCGTCGCCGCCGAATGGCTGGGAGGCCGAACCTATCCCCAGCAACGCCTCAACGATGCTTGGATGCTCGAACTGGGAGGCCACTTCCACGACACTGGAGCCGGAACAGCAACCCCGCGCTCCTATGAATTCGCATGGAACGACGACGTCATCGCAGCGAATCAGTTTGCTGGCATATTCACCAACGCCAGCGAAGCCATCGCCTCCGCACTCGACACTCAAGTCGCCGGAACCCCCGTCGTCGTCTTCAATCCTCTCAACATCACACGCGAAGACATCGTCGAAGCCGACATCGATCTGGCTGGATCGTCCAAGTCCGCCCGCGTAACCGACGCGACAGGAAAAGAAGTGCCTTCACAAGTGGAGGGCGGTAAAGTTCTCTTCCTGGCCAAGGCGCCCTCTGTCGGCTACGCAGTTTACAGCATCGCTCCCGGGCAAACGTCGAACTCCAGCTCAGAACTCAAAGTAACGGAATCCTCCCTCGAGAACGCCCGCTACCGCGTCAGGTTGAACTCCGATGGCGACGTTTCCAGCATCTACGACAAATCGCTCAACAAAGAACTCCTCTCCGCTCCAATGCGCCTCGCCATCTCCAACGACAAGCCCAAGGTCTATCCCGCATGGAATATGGACTTCGATCAGGAGCAGGCGCCTCCACGCGCTTACGTCAGCGGTCCAGCCAAAGTCCGCATCAAGGAGAACGGCCCCGTCCGTGTCTCTCTCGAAGTAACCCGCGAAACGGAAGGCTCAAAGTTCGTCCAAACAGTTAGCCTCTACGCAGGAGACCCCGGCAACCGAGTCGAATTCGGCAACGCAATCGACTGGAAGACCCTCTCCGCCAACCTCAAAGCAACCTTCCCGCTCAGCGCCTCCAACGAAATCGCCACCTACAACTGGGAGATCGGAACCATCCAGCGCCCCAACGCCAACGAGCGCCAGTTCGAAGTCGCATCGCACCGCTGGATCGACCTCGCCGATAAGAGCGGTACCTTCGGAACCACCATCCTCACCGACTACAAGAACGGCTCTGACAAACCCACCGACAACACCATCCGCCTGACCCTTATGCGCTCACCAGGGATCGAGCCTCCAGCCAACGGCCGTCCCTCTCCCTACAGCGATCAAGCCAATCAGGATTGGGGGCACCACGAGTTCGTCTTCGGACTCATCGGCCACCCCGGAGACTGGCGCTCTGCGCAAACCGATTGGCATGCCTACCGGCTCAACACGCCACTCCTCGCCTTCCAGACAGCCAAGCACAGCGGCGCACTCGGCAAGAGCTTCTCTCTCATCCACCTCAACAACTCACGGATCCGCGTGCTCGCTCTCAAGAAAGCCGAGAACAGCGACGAGATCATCCTTCGCATTGTGGAACTCGACGGCAAGCCAGCGCACGACGTACACGTCTCATTTGCTGGTCCCATCGCCTCTGCCCGTGAAGTAAACGCGCAAGAGCAACCAGCGGGAGACGCCAGCGTCAACAACGGCGTTCTCGTAACATCGTTCACTCCCTACCAACCACGAACCTTCGCTCTGTGCCTCGGCACGCCATCCACAAAACTTAGCGCAGTAAAATCCCAACCTGTCCCGCTGCAATACGACCTCGCCATCGCAAGCAACGACGACACCAAAACCACCGGCAGAGGCTTCGACGGCACCGGTAAAGCAATGCCCGCCGAAATGCTTCCCTCGAAGCTCCACTATAACAACGTAGAGTTCGAACTAGCGCCAGCCAAAACCGGTACTCCAAACGCCGTAGTCGCCAAAGGCCAAACAATCACCCTCCCTGCAGGCCACTACAACCGCGTCTACATCCTCGCCGCCGCAGCCGTCGGTGACCAGAACGGCACATTCCAACTGGGCGACAAGAACGTCAACCTCACCATCCAGAATTGGACGGGCTTTATCGGCCAATGGGACACGCGCCTCTGGAAGAATCAGCAGGAACGCGACTGGGCGACCTCAGCCAATCACGCTCAGTGGCCGCCGGATGACCTCCAGCAGCGCGAACAACGTCCCGTCGCACAGCGCTACCCGGAGGACTACGCGGGCCTCAAGCCCGGATACATCAAGCCCGCTGGCCTCGCCTGGTACGCCTCGCACCAGCACACCGCCGACGGCCTCAACCAGCCCTACCAGTACTCCTACCTCTTCGCCTACTCGATCGATCTCAACGGCAACGAGCGAACCCTGACTTTACCGAACAACGATAAGATCAGAATCCTCGCAGTCTCAGTCGCCGAGGAGAACCCCCAACTCACCCCGGCCCAGCCGCTCTTCGACACGCTCGGCCGGACCGAACCTCCTCTTCTTTTGCACTAAGTGCAAGCATGAAGTTGCGTTCGATTTATTGGTTCGAACCGTGAATGAGAAGCCCCGAAAAATTCCGGGCCTTTTTGTCTGAATTGTTTTGACGTAATGCTAGTTCGAGGGGTAGGTGCTGCACCAAAGCTCGCTCGGATTTCTATGCTAGGATAACTGTTTTGCGAATAGAGTGGCCGTCCTCGCTAAACTGCGGCTTGAGCACGCGCGCGAAGTAGCCAGCCTCGGTTTAGGACCCCTGAGCCACGAGGCGCAGATTTTCCCTTAAGCTCCTCTGTGAGGACCTTTCTCAGTGACACTGGATTTACTCGGGAGACGGAAGAATAGACTGCTCTCTCTTTCAAAGATTCCCCTGATCTGCCAATACTCGCAAGAGACGAACCTCATGGCTTCGGCAAACGAAGCCTCAGCCGTCTAACCATTATTTTTTTGAGATCTTCCCCTCGCGAAGCTTTTTCTTGCAGGTCCTTTCTAGTCGCATACGACTAAGAAGGAGGACCAATAAATGCCAACACTCAACTCACAGTGCCATTATTCTTTGGGCGCTTAGATCTACTCCAGATGCAAAACAATTTATCAGGGATGCAGTTAGTGACATAGAGATTCGCATGTTCGGCCGTATTTCCAATACGAGATCAGCGGAGATCAAGGTTTCTGTCGAAAGGCAACTGGCTTTGGAACTGCACAATCTCGCTCAGTTCGAGGACGCCGACCGAGTGCAGAACGTTCTTCCATTCATTGAAGAACCAATAATCATGTTCTCCGCCAACCAATCGGAAACTAGAGAGAACCCAAGCTTGCACCTCCATTTCTCGGTCGGATTGAATTTTGGCGAGCGCGACGAGACTTCAGATGGAAATCTAACAAAATACAGCACGACGAAGTCTTGGCGAGGCACAGGCTTAGGCGCGAACTGTACCTCGCGTCCGGGGCCGGCCGCGCGCAGGATCTGACCGAACTGCGCGTCTTGTACGCCGTTATCCGGCGTGCTGTAGTTGGTGTGGTTGAAGAGGTTGAAGAGCTCCGCTCTGAACTGGAGATTCATCCTCTCGAAAATCGGGAACGTCTTCGATGCATTAAAGTCCACATTCTTGAAGGTTGGCCCCACCAGATCATTTCGGTCCGGATGTCAATTGCTGCATAATCGCCGAGTCACTCACTGACAACGCGCTTGGGTCACCGAACAGACTTCCGCCATCTAGAGGTACACCAAACTACCTGGAGGTACCATTTTGATTGCGAGTCTCGGTCTCTTCTGCCTTCCGAACCCCTAAGAATTTGCAAGAGATTTGCAAGAGGAATTGGGCATTCTGGCACTTGTGGCACTTTCTCCACCATTTAGAATCTGTAAGTTATTGATTCCATTAGCCAATCGAGAGACCGATCCCGTCTCTGGCCACCTTTTAGAATCAACAAGCTACCGACATAAACCAGAAAGCCTCCGCATGCGGAGGCTTTTCTTATTTCTTCTAACCAATTTATTTCAACATTTACCTGGATTGACTAGTTATGGCAGAAAAAGGCTGGTTGGGACTCGTAAATTACCTAAAACATGCCGTAAATTCCACTCTAATCGCAGGAACAACGCAGGAACGTCCGAAGCGACACCATATTATTTATATGGATATGGTTGCGCGACCTGATACTCCTAAACTCCGCCTGGGCAGCCTACTACCAAGTTATCTAGGACAACCCGCTCGCCCGGCGTGCTGTGGCCTATTTTTGTCCGGCTGCTCACAGCATGCTGGAGCGGTGCGAATCACCCGCAAACGCCTCTACCTACCATTCCAGTGTACCCCTGTGTCTTCCACTCGACCAACGCACCTCCAGTCCAATAGGACTCGGGGAACGGCTCCTGCGACCCCGGAGATAGAATGAATTAATTAGATCAATCCCCGGGCTGCAGTTGAAGCACATAGGCATAGTTGCCGGGTAAGACTGACGGAAACTGCACGTGCAGGTCAGCTCCCTGCTGCGACCATTTGAGGGGTTTGCTCTCTCCTAACAGGAAGATTTGAGAGCCCGGCCTAGCCTTAACCGAACGAACCACGATGGCTGAGGATTGCGGTTTTCCCAGCAGCGTGGCGTACAGGTTCGCGTCTTTCCGGGTGAAGCGGACGCCGATCCCCTGATCCGTTTCGCCCGCAGAACGGGTCCAGGGCCGCGTCCCGTAGATAGCATCGCCATTCTGTTTAAGCCAGGCACCCAAAGCTTGCAGCCGTTCCATCTGCACCGGCGGAATCGTCCCATCGGCCTCCGGCCCCACATCGAGCAGCAGGTTGCCATTCTTGCTCACGATATCCACGAGCAGACTGATGAGTTCAGCCGGAGCAATCGTCTCGGCCTCGCCTTCGGCTCGATTGTAGCCAAAGGATTGGCCCAGGCCACGGCACTCCTCCCACTTCGTCGGGCTGATCTCATCGAGCTTAGCGTATTCGGGTGAGGTGAAATCGGAGTGCTTGACGCCATACCTATCATCCACGACACCGTCTGGCACGGCGTTGTAGTAGTCCGCCATGATCTTCAACGGATGACCGGTCTTCGGCCAATCGATGTCGTTCCAGAGAACTGAGGGGTGATAGCGATTGATCAGCTCTTCGATCTGGGCGTCCGCATATCTGCCGTAGGCAATACTTTCAGGTTTGACCGTCTCATAGTCCGAAGGGTCAAGAATCGGACCGCGATTGAAGGTCCAGTCGTATCCTCCCGAGTAGTAGAGTCCCATCCGCATCCCCGCCTTGCGGACCGATTCTGTAAGGTCCTTGACGAGATCCCGGGACGCGTGCAGATTCCTCTGATTAGGATTCTCCACCTCACTGGGCCACAGGGTGAAGCCATCGTGATGCTTGGTCGTCAGCACAACATACCTCGCCCCAGCGTCCTTGTAGGCCTTGGCCATCTGGTCCGCATCCCACTTCTGCGTCTCCTTGTCGAAGATGGGAGCGAAGTCGTAGTAACTGAAGTTGGCGCCAAAGTGCTCTCGATGATAGGCCGCGGTGGGCGAGCCAGGGACACGCATGACGTTGTAATACCACTCGGCGTAAGGATTGTTTTTGATGTAATCGGACGAAGCGAAGTCGTGGTTGGGGTGCTGCAGCGGTGCCCAACCCGGCACCGAATACAGTCCCCAATGAACGAATATCCCGAGCTTCGCGTCGGCGTACCACTGCGGAAGGGGATGGCTATTGAGAGAGCTCAGCGCCGGCTCATAATGTTGCTTACCGGACGACTGCGCACCGCCCGCGACACTGGTAAAAAACAGGCTGCCGGCCACTATCCCGCATCTCCAGGCTGCACTACGATTGAGCATCGGCCCCATCCTTCTAAACACATTCGTTAGTTTAACTTAGGGAACTTAAGAGGGCCTGCCTCCATGTTGTTGGAAGGCAGGCCCTCTATCAGTCAGAGACCAGTTAAAAGTGCCTAGAAGATGAACTTTCCGCCTAGTTGTAGTTGTCTGGCTGTGCTTGAGGTACTGTTAATCAACCCGAAACGCGTTCCATTATTCAAGTCGCTATTGGGTGTACCCAAGGTTGGATGGTTGAACAGGTTGAACGCCTCAAGCCGGAACTCGAATCTTGTTTCTTCCCATGCTGGGAACTGGCGGAAGATCGACGCGTCCATATTGATATAGTGCGCGGAACGCAACGAGTTTCGACCAGCAGTGCCGAAGGTATATTGCGCCGGAGCCGTGTAAGCCGCGGGATTGAATCCATCGCCCTTGGGAACATTCTTGTGAGGATCACCCACGAGATTGGCATGTTCATATCCAGACCACCCAACGTTCCCAGTGTTCGCGATGTCACTGCTGATGGTGGGAGTGTATGGAAGGCCGGACCGGACCGTGAGGAAATTGTTGAGCTGCCAACTCCCAAGGAGATAGTCCGCCCAGCCGCTGCCCGTGGACCAGCGATGTCCCTTACCGACTGGAATCTGGAAGATCGTGTTTTCCGTCAGGACGTGGGTGAGATCCGTACCAGACACTGAGCGGCTTCCGAATTTGTTGGGATGATAGGGGTCAACCGGAGAACCACCTTCTGCACCGAACCATCCATCGCCACCGGCGTTGATCGACTTGGAATAGGTGTAGCCGACGGAATAGGACAGTCCACTTGAGTAACGCTTATCCAACTGAAACTGCGCAGCGTTGTAGGAAGAGGTCCCGGTGCTGCGGTCGTAGAAAGTCGGCGCAATATAGGGGTACAGGGACCGTGTCCGCGGATCGCCCGGTCCAGGTGTCAAGGCGGTGTTGTAGTAGCCGCCTGTAACCACCCGATGATCACCGGAGCCTACGTAGTTGGCCGTGATGGCTGTGGACGAGTTGAGCTGACGCTGGATACCGACGTTCCACTGCTCCGAGTAAGCGTTCTTGATATTGGGATCGTAGAACCACTGCACCTGGTCGAATGGGGTGGCGGCCGGGAAGAGCCCGCCTCCCACACTGCCAAACGGATTCTGCACGGTCCGGTTCGGAGTGGGTGAAGCCGAAGTTGGCTGGTTCAGGCCGTTAGCGAGCAACTGACCGATATCGGGCCAGGAACCTTCGATGTTCTGCGCCATCTGGGACACAGCAGCCCAGTTGTCATAGACGATGCCGTAACCGCCATGAAGCACCGTCTTTTCTCCCAGGCGATAGGAGAAACCGAGGCGCGGCCCCCAGTTGCCGGTGAAGTTGTGAGCGATCTTGCCGCGCGGATCGACGACCACGTGAGCGGGGAGTTGACCGCTGGGGTCTGGGATGCAGGGCGCGTAGCCTCTGGCTGCACAGGTTGGTGGAAGCTTCTGCAGAACATAGGTTCCGTTGGCGAAGTTCATGTCGCCGGTCTCGATTCCTCCATTCTGACCGATGGTGTCGTTGGTACCATACGGAGGAAGGAAGGAGTAGTCGTAGCGAAGGCCGTAGTTGACAGTGAGCTTTGACGTCGCCTTCCAGGAATCCTGGAGAAAGAAGTCCATCACACCACCCGGCCGGGTCTTTTCGTTTACATTGCGGCGGTTGGCTCCGTCCGGAACGCCCAACAGGAATGAAGCTACCGGGTCACCTGTCGCTATCGGGTGACCGCTTGCATCCAGCACTTCCTCTTGGCTCGCGGTCTGCTGTGCCAGGAAGTGCAGACCGATCTGCCCGAGGGGGGCTTCGAAAGTATTGCTAATGAAGCCACCGCCAAAACGAATTTCATGATTGCCTAAAATCTTGGTGAGGACGCCGCTGACCTGATGGCTGTCTGTGGCCTTCGGTGTAAGGTTAATGCTCTCGCCACCATCCGAATAACCATTGATTCCCGTCCCGGGAAGCAAGTTTCCACCTCCATTTGCAGCAAAGCCGCCAGCAAATGCAGAGCTAAATCCGACCGTAGTGAAGATGTCGTTGATCGACTTGGTCCAGTGGTTGGTGGAGTCGGACCGGACAGTCGTTCGAGCGTACTGCAACTGCAGAATAAGGCTTGGCCCAAAGACGTGCACGTAGCTACCTCCCCAGTTACGGGCGGGGACGGAGTTTGCGCCCTGCAGCCCCGGAAGTCCGCCTGACTTGCTCACCACGTTGTTGATCATGCTATAGCGGAACCACGCGGAGTCCTTTTTGCCAAAGTTCTGGTCTACACGGGCAGTGAACTCGTTCTCGGTTTGCACCAGCGGGGTATTGTCAACGGCATTCGTTCCTTTTACAAGGGGGCCGGCCGTGGGATACACGAACTTGGCAAAGGCCACCATACGCTGATCGATCCTACTTGCCGGTATCTGGTTTCCCGGGAAGGGATCACGAAGGTACTGGCCTGGATGTGCAGGGTCGGGTCTGGTAGAGTACGGATCGTAGATTTGGTTGGCACCAGTCTCATCGCCGGCCAGCTGTGCCGCTGTCGGCACCAATATGTTATTGGCAGCCACTTCATTGTATCGAAATCCTTGGTAGGCCACGAAGAAGAATGTCTTGTCCTTCCCGTTGTAAACCTTCGGAATCCAGACGGGGCCCCCCAAGGATCCGCCAAACTGGTTCTGATGGAAGGTTGGCTTTTTACCGGGCAGAGAATTGCTTGGGTTGTTAGGATCCGGGATCCTCTTCAGAAAAGTTGCACGGGCATCGAGCGCGTCATTGCGGAAGTACTCCCAAGCCGACCCATGGAAGGCGTTGGTGCCGGTCTTGCTGACGACATTGACCACGCCACCCAGGACTGAACCATATTCGGGGCTGTCGGTGTGGGAGACGACCTTGAGCTCCTGAATTGCATCGATGATGGGAGGAACCGCGTAGGTGCTCAGAATGCTGCCAAAGTTATTGAGGCCGTCTGTCAGGAAGAAGTTGCTGCGGTTCGTCTGTCCATTGACTGCAGGAAAACTGAACGACGAGCCCTCTGCGACCGGCGCGGAGAATCCGCCCCCGCCCTGGCTGCCGTTTTGACCTGTGCTGACCGGAACGACGCCTGGCGTCAACGAAAGCAACGAGGTAAAGTTGCGACCATTCGTGGGTAACTCGTTTATCTGCTTGGTGGCGAGCACCGTGCCCAAGTTCGAACTGGTTGCATCAAGCTGTTCTGCCTGCGCTTCAACGGTAACGACGCTCGATTCAGTGCCGACGGCGAGCGTGAAGTCGATTGTTCCCGTCTGGCCTACGGCCAGCAGGAACGCAGAGACTTTCTTTGTCTCGAACCCCTTTGCGGACGCCTGGACGGTGTACTTACCCGGCGTGAGACTGGTGAAGACGTACTCGCCGGCGTTGTTGGACAGGGTTGTGTGGTCCACCGCGGTGTCCACCGCGGTCAGCGTAACCCTTGCATTGGGCACCATCGCTCCAGTCGAGTCGCGAACCACTCCGTTGAGGGCCGCGGTGGAGAGTTGGGCAAACATCTGCGCCGAGAACAGCAGAACAACGCAGCTCAACAGACCCGCGCTTCGAAACACTTTTTTCGCCATTCTCATGCGTCCCCGATTTATTCGTTCCACGTCCAGCCTCCCTAAAGTCTTTCCTATCCGCATGTTTTCCGTGCCAAACATCCCAGAACAGTATTCTCCGTCAAAGCTGTTTTTTCCTTTACTTTCACGCTAACTGGACTCGGATGCCCTTGTAGTCCCCTAGCCTGCCGTTGTCAAGAATAAAAATCAACTTTCATGACAACCCCGGATCTCCAAAGTCTCTTTCCTATCTGCAATGTTTTTCGTGTCGAACATTCCAGAACAGGATTCTCCGTCAAACGTTTGTTCGTTACTTTCACGCTAACTGGATTCGGATGCCACTTGTAATCTCCCTAACATGCTGTTGTCAAGAATAAAAATCAACTTTCATGATGACCATGATCTCCAACCAAAGGAGGAGTGCCGCTTCCTTCTGTTCTTGGCTGCCAGCCAGCCTCTCATTTTGTTCTTGGCTGCCAGTTACTGTATCTCCATGTCCTCCGAATGAATCCCCCGGCGCGCTGTCGTGAAACGGTGTGGGAGAATGTTTCGAGTTCGCATCTGCGTCTGGCTGAAGCGAACACACAGCAGGTATATGAAGACTGAACAGCGACGGTTGCAAAAGTACGCAGGATGGATGCTGTGCAGCGTCTCAACCCTCCTGCTGCTGGAAGGCTTCGGCCAAACCCAGAAAGCGGCCCCTGCCGTAAAGCAACGCCAAGGGGCAGCCATCCAGCTCCCGGCCACCCCGGACGGCGATGGCTACGTGGGGTCAGCAAGCTGTTCCCGGTGTCATCTCGGAATTTACAAGCAGTTTTCGCGGACGAGCATGGGCCGGTCCATGTCTCCGATCACTCCAGAGCTCTTGCAGACTCTGCCCGTCTCGGCCGACCTCTACGATGACAAGTTGGACCGGCACTTTGAAGTGCATTCCAGGGATGGAAAGCTGTACCAGAGCGAGTACCAGACGGATGCGGGTGGGAAGGAGATATTTCGGGACTCGCACGAGGTCGATTGGATCATTGGAGCAGGAGCCAACGGCTTCGGAGCTCTGTTGCAGCGCGACAACTATCTCTTCCAGGCACCCCTGTCCTTCTATTCCAAACCAGGCACTTGGGGGCCGTCCCCGGGGTACGAGTTCGGAGATTACGGCTTCAACCGCCCTATCCTCGCCGGTTGCATCTCCTGCCACAGCGGCCGCCCGCGGCCGGTCGCCGCAACCAATGGACGCTTTGAAACCCCGCCGTTTACCGAGATGGCCATCGGCTGTGAAAACTGTCACGGGCCAGGAGCGGCGCACATTCGCGCGATGGATTCGGGAGACTCACCCGAGAGGGGCCAGGGCCACTCTATCGTAAATCCCGCCAGGCTCAGCATGGATCTGGCGAACAACATCTGCATGTCGTGCCATCAAACCGGCAATGTGCGCGTCTTCAAACAGGGCAAGACGTATCAAGACTTCAGGCCGGGCACGCCACTGGACGATGTCCTCTCGATCCTGATGGTTCCTCCAACCCGGGAGTCACCCCCGCAGGCCGATCATCTTGAGCACTTCTACTCGATGTCTTTGAGCAAGTGTTATCGGGCCAGCGCAGGCCGCATGGGATGCATCACCTGCCACAATCCGCATGTGGAGCCCTCGCGGGAAGAGGCGCCGGCGTACTTCAACGCAAGATGCCTGACCTGCCACACTCAACAGAGCTGCAAAGGGTCCCATGCCGCACGCGAGCGCAGCAAGCCCGTAGATAACTGCATCGGCTGCCATATGCCGAAGCGTGATGTGCAGGTGATTTCGCACTCAAGCGTCACTAGCCACAGGATTCTCGCCCGACCTGACGAAGGCTTTCCGGAAACCGCCTTACATCAGACCACCCCGGCTTTACCGGATCTGATTCATCTCAACCCTATACCCGGCAGGAAAGATGATGTCGTCCCACCGCTCACCCTCTTGCAGGCCTATGGCGAGCTTGCCGCGAGTAAACCGGAGTATGTTGCTCCTTATCTCAAGGTCCTCGCACAACTGGAGCAGACCGATCCCGACAAGGCCATAGTGCAGGCTGCTCTGGGTCGCAGAGATCTCAAGAGTGGCAAGCTGCAGGAAGCGGCCGACCATCTGCATCGCGCGTTGCAGCTCGGACCTCCACAGGCCACGGTCTATGGTGATCTTGCCGAGGTCATGACAAAATTGGGCCGCGCCGAGGAGGGGCTCGCCCTGCTGCAGAAGGCAACGGTGCTCGATCCCTTCAATCCGGTGCTGCAGAGGGCGCTGGTTGTGCGCCTCATCAATATGAAGCAATACTCGAACGCTCTCGCCGCAATGGAGCACTACCTGGAGATATTTCCTCAGGATTCCTATATGCGGAAGATGCTGGGTCTCGCTAAAGGAGAACCTTCACAGAAATGATCAACCGCAGTCTGCAGCGAGTCCGTTTCCAACCATCCACCTGCGCCGTTACAACTGGGCTGCTGCTGGCCTTGTGTACTCAAGGCCTGTTCGCCCAGAACGAGGCCGAGATTCGCTTTGAAAATCGCCAGCCGCAGTCAGGCGTCGATTTCGTTCTGAACAACGGAACCACCAGCGATAAGCCGATCATCGACAGCATTCCGGGCGGGGTCGCTCTGCTGGATTATGACAACGACGGCTACCTCGACATCTTTTTCACCAACGGCGCACAGATCCCCACTCTCTCCAAAGAGGGGCCTAGCTTCTATAACCGGCTCTATCACAACAATCACGACGGGACATTTACCGATGTAACCGACCGTGCCGGCTTGCGCGGCGCAGGCTACAGCATGGGTGCGGCTGCAGCGGACTTTGACAATGATGGATGGACCGATCTCTATGTCACCGGGATCAATCGGAACATCCTGTACCGCAACAATCACGACGGGACATTTACCGATGTAACCCAGCGCGCTGGCGTCTCCGGAGTTACGCCCGAAGGCAAGAAACTGTTGGCGGTCTCCTCCGCGTGGATTGATTACGACAACGATGGCCGCCTCGATCTCTTTGTAACGAACTATCTGGACTGGTCGCCTGAGACTTCCAAGGTCTGTGGCGCACCCGGCAAGCGCCTGTCATGCCCGCCATCGCTCTACCCCGGCCAGCCGAACATCCTCTATCACAACAACGGCGATGGTACCTTCACCGATGTCTCAACGGCGACCGGCATCGCCAGTCAGATCGGCAAAGGCATGGGCGTAGCCATCGCGGATTACGATGGAGATGGATGGATGGATATCTTCGTCGGGAACGATAACGAGAGAAACTTCCTGTTCAGGAACCGTAAGGGCAAGGGCTTCGACGAAATCGGCGTTGAGGCCGGCGTGGCCTACACGGATGATGGCCTTCCCCTCTCGAGCATGGGCGTCGATTTTCGTGACTATCGCAACGACGGCCGTCCCAGCCTCTTCATCACCGCTCTCGGTGGCGAGACCTTCCCCCTGTACCGGAACGAAGGGAATGGTTTCTTCAGGATGGACACCTATCCCGCCCGGATCGGCTTCCCCACATTCAAGATGAGCGGCTGGGGAGCTGGTATCTATGACTTCAACAACGATGGTTTCAAGGACCTGTTCAGCGCGAACTCGCATGTAAGTGAGAACGCCGATCTCGACCCGCAGCAGCACTACCGGCAGGCCAACGCCGTCTTTCAGAACTTGCAGAACGGCACTTTTCAGGACGTAAGCGCACAGGCAGGCGCTGCTCTATCCCTACGGGCAGCCCATCGCGGTTGTGCCTTCGGCGATTTGAATAACGATGGCAGGATCGATGTCGTCGTCTCGGCGATCGGAGGTCCAGCCGAGCTCCTCTACAACACATCCGCAAGCGGCAACCATTGGCTGCTGATTCAGACCATCGGAGTCAAGAGTAACCGCGATGGCATCGGCACGCAGATCAAGCTCATCTCGCAGTCCGGCGTCGTGCAGTATAACCAAGTGACGACCGCCGGAAGCTATGCGAGTTCCTCGGACAAGCGGGTCCACTTCGGCCTCGGTCATGACAAGCTGGTGAAGGAGATCGAACTCCGCTGGCCGAGCGGGACGATCCAGGTTCTGCACAACGTGAAGGCGGATCAGATTCTTAAGGTGACCGAGGGCGCGTCATGAAAGCGATCTGGTTCTATCTTCTGTGGATGGCAGTCGCCTTGCCTGCTGCCTTCGCGGATACCTGCAGCGGGGCGGAGTCTCAGATCAAGACCATCTCAAGGGATCTCGCACGCAATGCGGTCACTGCTGCCGAGAGTCTGCTGGCTCCGCTCCAGGGCGCTTATCCCGATTGCGCTCAACTCCTGCTTGCGCGTGCACGGATCAAGGCGGCGCAAGGATCCGCCGCAGAGGCGCAAGATCTGTTCCTGCGCTACCTAGAACAAGTGCCGGACGATTCCACCGGCATGGCGTACTTCGCCCGTTTCCTCATCGATCAGGCCGAGTACCAGAGGGCCGATGATCTCTCGGCCGGCGCGCTTGATCGTAGTCCCAGCGATCCTGCCGCGCTGGCGGTGCGTGGTCAGATTCTGGATATGAAGCGGCAGTCCCAGCTAGGCCTAGAACTGCTCAAAAGGTCCTGCGAGCTTGATCCCGACGATGCCGACGCACAGTTTCAACTCGGAGCTCTGTACGATCGCGCCAAGCGTCCCGCCGAAGCAGTAAAGCATTTTCAGAAGGCAGTGGATCTCGATCCCGGGTACGCTCCTGCATGGGATTACCTCGCTCTGAACCTGGAACCGCTCGGTGAAATGGATCGCGCCGACGCCGCCTATAAAAAAGGTCTTGCGGTTAACCAGGATGGACCACAATTCGACGCATTTCTCGATTACAACTACGGTCGCTTTCTGGCCAAGCGTAACCAACTCGTCGAGAGCAAGCGGCATCTCGACCGCGCAGTGGAACTCGTGCCTGATTTCCGCGCCACCTGGTACGACCGCGCGAAGCTCAACCTGCGGCTGGGCAACTATCCGGAGGCGCGAACGGATGCCGAGAAGGCTGCCAGCCTCACCGCACAGATTGGCGGCATCATTGATCTCCAGATCTATGCGCTGCTGGAACAGATCTACCGGCGGCTGGGTGAAACGGAGCTGGCGGAGAAGTATGCTGTTCTGACTCGGGAGACTCCTCCACCTGTGCGCAAGGGATACGAACAGGCCCCACCACAATGAATCGGCGGTTGGCTACTTTTTGGAAAGCGTGTAGGGCTGCTTGCGGACGATGCCCTTGCCCTCTTGAACCGTAACGATCTGCCCAGCACCGACCTTCGGAAAGGTCTCGGTCTTGCCGCTGAGCCAGCGGACCGTGAGCTCCGCCTCGGACGACTTGCCTAGACCAAAGTGCAGGCGCAGGTCGCTCTGCGACATAAACGAGCCACCGCTGCGGACCTCGTCGATCTGTTTATGCCCTCCGGCGCTCAACGTAACCCGTGCGCCGATCGCATCCCGGCCAGTAGCGGTCAGCGCCCGTACCGTTAGAGAACTCCCGCTCACAGGGGCAACGTTTTTGAGCAGCGTGGGCGCCTCTCCCATGTTCACGATAACGATCTCCTGCTCGCCGTCGTTGTCCAGGTCTCCCACTGCGAGACCGCGCGACGAGTGCTCGTCGGATATACCCGGTCCGCCCGCCCCGGAGAGGTCGAAGAACTGGCCGTCTCTCCGGTTCCAATAGAGGAGCCGCTGCTGCTTGAAACGCTCGCCCGTGTGTCCGTCTTCCACCTCGGGATACACGTGCCCGTTGGCGACGATCAGGTCAGGCCACCCATCATTGTCGATGTCGAGAAACGCGGTTCCCCATCCCAGATAACGCGTGTTCACCGCGAGACCGCTATCGATCGTCGCATCCACGAAATTGTTGTCGCCCTCGCTGCGATAGAGCGTATGTGTGTCGTCTGCGAAGTTGGTCTTGAAGATGTCCAGTTGACCGTCATGATTGAAGTCTCCAGCACTCACTCCCATTCCAGCCTGTTCGCGGCCATCTTCGTTGTAAGCTACACCGGCCTTCGCAGCGATCTCCTCAAAGCCCTTCCCGCCCAGATTATGGTAGTAAAGGCTTGCGGTCGAGTCGCAAGCCACGTAGATATCCGGCCAGCCGTCGTTGTCGAAGTCCCCCGTCAGTACGGTGAAGCCATAGTAGTTCTTCGGGGTCGTCACATGGAGTTGATCGGAGACGTCCTTGAAATGGCCGTGCCCATCGTTCTCGTACAGCGAGACCGTCTCTGCCGGCAGTCCCCGAGGACCGCACAACACCGGCAGGCCTTTCCACCGGCACTGCGACTTATCTCCAGGCCGCGGCGTCTTGGCCGGATCGAATTCGATATAGTGCGCCACTACCAGATCAAGAAAACCATCCCGATTGAAGTCAATGAAGGCACAACCCGTGCTCCATCGCCGCTGCTCGGTTGCCAGTCCCCTCTCCTTCGCCTCGTCACGAAACGTTCCATTGCCGAGGTTATGGTAGAGAGCGTTCTGCCCCCATTGCGTGACAAACAGGTCGACGTTTCCGGAGTTATCTACATCGCCCGCGCACACCCCTTGCCCCCAACCCGTGTGTGCCAGCCCTGCCTTCGCCGTAACATCTTCGAATTTCAATCCACCGAGGTTGTGGTAGAGATAGTGCGTCGGAGCTTGACCATCGTCCAGCCGCCCGCCGTTCACGACAAAGATGTCCGGGAGACCATCGTTGTCATAGTCGATGATCGCGACACCGGTCCCAGTGGTCTCAATGATGTACTGTTTGCCCTTCTCCGCACCGGAGATGTTGACGCCCTTTAATCCCGCAGGGGCCGCGATGTCCTGATACCGCACAACAGGCGCCTTCATTCCCGGAGGCAACGGTTTGGCGGGAGTAGATTTCCCATTACCCGTCGCCATTCCCATCCCTTGCGCATGAGCAATACTGCTCCCGCACCAACCCAGCAGCAGGCCGGCGCACAAGAGAACAAGAGAGAGACTGGCATAGCGGGCAAAAGAGCAATTCCTGATCACCTCGCGGATTTTAGCATCCTCAATTGCAGGCCGCAGTTTGCATCTCGCTCATGCTGCGGAGTCGCAACGATGGCGGCCCACGAGCGGAACGGCAGTAACAGAGACCCTTGTTGTTTGTGCTAGACTTCTGACCGAGCGACGCCCCGCGACTGCGAACGACCGCAAGGCAGGCGTTACGGCTCCCCGTCAGACAGAGAAATTTTCTCGCGAGATTAACCACGTGGCTGCGTGATTACCGCAGCCAGTCGCGGTGAACTCGGAGGCGGGTATCACTGACGTGGGGCGCACCAATGCTTGCAGCAATGATTGCTCGCTTTACCTCTTCCGGTATATTTCGTTCCACCGTAACTGTCCTGTGTTGCTGCGGCTACGCCATCGCTCAATCACGGACGCCGCATTGCAAAGGTCCGGCCGAGTTGGAGCGCGCCATCGCCGCGCATCCTTCAGCGGCTGCCTACGATGCGCTCGGCGCTTACTTTGGGCAGCAACAGCGGTTCTCTTGCGCCCTCTCCGCCTTCCGCTCTGCGCTCCATCTTGCCCCCGGGTCGTGGGAGGCTCACTATGATCTCGCGATTGCCCTCCTGCAACACGGCGATGCGGAACAAGCAGTGCGGGAACTTCGGACCGCGTCAGGTCTGAAGCCGGGAACCCCACGTATACAGCTCGCGCTTGGAGTCGCACTCAATCAGTCGAACCAGCCCGACGCCGCCATCGATGCATTCAAGGCCGTTCTGAAGATCGATGCAAAATCCATACCTGCCCTGGACGGTCTAACCAAGGCGCTGATTGCGGAGAAGAGATACTCGGCGGCCATTGCCTATCTGAAGGATGCACCACCTGACGAAGTGTTGGCATTGAATCTCGCCATCGCCTACTCAAAGAACGGAAATCTCGAGGAAGCGCTGCAAACCCTCTCTGCAATCGTGAAAGATCACCCAGACTACGCGCAGGCGCACGTAAACCTCGCTATCCTCTATACCCAGCAGAGCCGCTACCGCGATGCGGCCGACGAGTTTCAGCAGGCGCTGCGGCTTGATCCGACAGATGATGTTGCTCGTGCCTCTTACATCAAAGCATTGATCATTCTCGCGCAGCTCGATACCGCACTGCCGCTGGCTGAAGACTACCTTCGCCGCAAGCCCAACGATTTCGAGGCTCTCTATCTTGTGGGAGCTGTAGACCGTGAACTCGGTAGATATACCGAGGCGGAAAGGACGCTATCCAAGGCCGTAGCGCTTCAGCCGGATCACTATGACGCCCATTACGATTTAGGCTTTGTTCTGGCTAAGCTCGATAAGTTTGCTGAAGCGCGAGTGCAGTTTGAAAGGGCGCTGCAACTCAATCCCGGCTCCAGCGAAGCCCGGTTTCAGCTCGCCTCTGTCCTGCGCTCCCTCGGCCAGAAAGATCAGGCCAACGAAGAGTTGAAAGTCTTCCAGCAGAAGAAAGCAGAGACCGTAAAGCAGGACGTAGCCGGCGTCAAAGTCAACCAGGCTAATCAATATCTGGTCACAGGTGAGGTGCAGAAGGCCCTTGAACTCTACCGTGAAGCTCTTGCCGAAGATGCGAACAATTCACGCACCTACTACGATTACGCGCTGGCTCTTGATCGAGCGGGAGATCTTGCTGCCGAGCGCGACGCTCTCGCCAAGTCGATCGCTTTAGACCCTGCATTCGCTCCCGCCCACAATCAGCTTGGGCTGCTCAGCCTGCAGGCAGGGCAGATGGCGGATGCCGAGCAGCAGCTCAAACTCGCCATTTCGCTCGACCCGCAGTACTCCGAGGCGCAGGGCAATCTGGGCGTCCTGTATGGCCAGCAGGGAAATAATCAGGAAGCAGAACGCCTTTTCCGGCAGGCGACGGAGAACAATCCCAAATACACCCGGGCCTTTGTGAATCTCGGACTCGTCCTGGCAAGTCAGGCACGCTTTGCAGAAGCGGAAGAGGTGCTGCATCACGCGGTGCAACTCGAGTCCAACAACACCTCCGCTCTCACCGCCGATGCAATGGTATTGACCCGTCTCAACCGCCACGCCGAGGCCATCGCCTCCTTTCGCAAGGTGATCGAACTCAATCCTCAGGCTGCGGAGGCTCATCTGAATCTGGGAATTGCCTTGGCAGATCAGTTCAATCTGAACGATGCTCTCGCCGAGTTCTCTGAGGCGGTGCGCCTTGCTCCTGATAGTGCAGTCGCCCACTACAACCGAGGCAGAGTCCTGCTCGATCTCCAGCGCAATCAGGAGGCAAAGCCGGAGCTGGAGGCAGCAACGAAGCTTGACTCGAGGTCGACAGAATCCTGGTATCTCTTGGGTCTGATTGCCCGGCAATCCGGAGATACCGAGACGGCCATCGGGCAGTTTTCACAGGCCGTCGCCTTGAAGCCCGATTACGCCGAGGCGCGGTACATGCTCGGCCGCGAACTGCTGCACAAGGGGGATAGTGCCGGCGCAACTCAGCAATGGCGCAAGGCCATTGAGATTCAGCCCGATTATGGCGAGGCCCTCTATAATCTCGCCCGTCTGCTTGCCAAATCCGACCCCGAGGATGCGAAGCGCCTACAGACCCGATTCGATGATCTGCAGACACAGAAGCACCTCATGGATCGCGCCCAGACGCTGGGCAACTTTGCCTTGGCCTCGGCGGAGGCTCACGATTGGCCGCAAGCGATCGCCCAGTTGAAGGAGGGCATTGAGCTCTGCAAAGACTGTAGTGCGCTGCCGCTGCTTCACAAGGATCTTGGGCTCATCTACTGCCGCTCCGGTGAACTGAAGAACGGACGCGCCGAGTTACTCGTAGCACAGAAGCTTTCGCCTGCCGACCCGGATGTGGCAAAGGCGCTCCAGATATTGGACTCAATGCAGAAGTAGCAATTTCGCTGCAGACAGTGGAATTGATATCGTACCTACCGGTTGCCAAGCGCGAGCAGGATCGTCGCGCCCGTCAAACACGTCAGTCCCACCCCCAGGAGCGTTATCGCCCACCCTGGTGCCTTCCTCCATTCACCCGCCAGAACTCCCGACAATGTCGCAGTCATAATCATGAATATCTGAAAGAGCCCCCATCCGATGGACGTTCCGAATGCTCCCAGATAGCTCGCGCTCATGCCGTACAGCGCAAACGCCCCCATCCACAGGATCCCCATCAGCGACGACCAGAAAAAGTCCTGTCCAGGCAAACGAAACGATTGCCACGTCCCGTTCTTCGAGAGTAGATAGAAACAGTACGCGATGTTCGGAATAAATCCGCCCGCCAGCGCAATCGGCCACACGGCATAGCCCGCGTGTACTGCGGTGACCCCAAGCCGGATTGCCTCCTTCGCAATATCCTGCCCGAACGCAAACGAGTAGTTCAGCATCGGTGCCATGATCCCGCAGATCAGTGCAAGCAGGATCGCGGCAGCGTACCCTTGGCGCGATGGCGTATTCGCCGCAACGGACGATCCGTGCTCTCTTATCTGCCCGCCCCAAGCCGTAAAGAACATCCCCGCCACCATGATGATGACGCCGCTGAAGATGTAGTACGCCGCGTGTCCGATCGCGGACGCATTCTGCTGGAGCAGCAGCGGGACCAGCGTTCCCAACACCGCTCCCAACCCAACGATGATCGCGTACGCCACTCCTAGTCCCAGACGCTTTACTGAGATGCCGAACAATATCTGCGCAACGCCCCAACCCGCTCCAAGCAACAGGGGAACGGCCAGCCGTCCCATCCCTAGCCCGCGATAAATATCCAACAAGTGGTCCACCAGAACGACCGCGAGCGCCCACGGCAGGACCAGCAGCGAGACCACGCTAAAGATCAGCCAAACATTCTCCCATTTCCACGACCGCGTAAACTTCATAGGCAACATACAGTTGCCTGACATCAGCCCGGCGATCATGGTCAGGGTAACGCCATACAAGAGATGTTCCGTCACTTAGCTCTTCCGCAGGAAACTGGTTTGAGATCGCAGGAGGCGCCAGGTTCCTGTGGTGTCTTGTAAACCCCGCCGCTCACCTGCGCAGGCAACACAAAGTGAGAGCGCAGGTGCGGAATGTGCTCAAGCAGCAACGCCTCATGTCCCATCGCGATATGGTTGAAGAGCACCAGGTGTTGATGCAGTTGGCCCATATCGCCTACGTGCGGTGCGATCGGCAGCCCAAACTTCTTCGCCACCAGACTCACCGTGAGAAACTCGCTCACTCCCGCCAATCGCGTGCAGTCGGCCTGAACGTAATGCACTGCCGAAGACTGCATGAAATTCTTGAAGACCACGCGGTTCGGTATGTGCTCTCCCGTTGCGACCTTCACTGGCGCTATCGCATGCGCCAGCATGGCATGACCATGTATGTCGTCAGGATGGGTGGGCTCTTCAATCCAAAGCGGCCGGACCTTCGCGAGCTCCCTGCAGCGGCGAAGCGCCACCGGCAGGCTCCAGCGCTGGTTCGCATCGAGCATCAATGTTCCCGCGTCTCCAACGCACTCCCGCAGCATCGCTGCACGGCGCAGGTCACGCTCCGCGTCGGAGGAACCCACCTTTAGCTTGAACGCGTTAAATCCCTGGTCGATCGCTCGCAGCGTGAGTTCACGCACCTTATCGTCGTCATACGCCATCCATCCCACTGAGGTGTCATACCCTGGATAGCCATTCGCAAGAATGTGTTCCCGCTCCGGACGGGTGGCCAGTTTGTTGCGCAACAGCTCAAGCACGTCCTGCGCGCTCATCTCATCTTCCACATAGCTCAGATCCAGCAGCCGAACCACCTCTTCCGGCTTCAGGTCAAGCAGCAGTTTCCAAAGCGGAACCCCACGGCTTTTCGCCCATAGATCGAAACAGGCGTTGGTAATGGAGGCCAGCGCCAGATGAACCACGCCCTTGTGCGGACCAAGCCAACGCAGAGACGGATCGTTGCCCAAACGCCGGGCCATGCTCCCGAAGTCGGCCATCAACTCTTCGATCTCCAGGCCTGCAAGCGGTCGCGCGAGCATTTCAATCGCCTCGCACACCAGCCGGTTGCCCTCTCCCAGCGTGAGCGCGATCCCTGTCCCGCAGAGGCCGTGATCGCTCCCCAGCAGGGTCACTGCCATGCAGTATTCAGGATCCGTGTGGACAGCATCCGTCCCCGCCCCTGCGGGTAGCTTGTATCTCGCATCGTGAGTTGAGATTTTGTTGATTGTGTAACTCGGCATCGCCTCTCCGGTTGGCGTTATCTTCTGTAGCCCAACTCAGCTCCGCCGCTCACCGGCAGAATGCACCCGGTCATAAACCGTGCTTTGGCTGAGAGTAAGAACACTGCGGCGTCAGCAATCACGTCACCGCGCGGGCAGTAGCCCAGAGGGTGGATCTCATCCAGGTATCGCCGGATACTGTCCGGTTCCGGCTGCTCGGCGCACCACCGCTCCAGCATCGGCGTCCATACGCCAGCCGGACAGATTGCATTGACCCTAATCGGATGGCGCGCATAATCCGCCGCCATCGCCTTGGTCAACGAGATCATCGCGCCCTTACTTGCCACGTAAGCTGCGTGGTCTGTCTGCCCGATCAGCCCCACCATGCTCGCAGTATTCAAAATGCAGCCCTGGCTTGCCACCAGAGCTTCGAATGCAAACCTTGTCGTCCAGTAAACGGATTTCACGTTCGTCCGCTGCAGATCGTCCCACTCCTGCTCCGTGGTCTCGTGCAGCGGTTTCGAAGGACTCGCTATGCCGGCGTTATTGTGGACCGCATCGATGCGCCCGAACTGGCTCACCACAGCCGCTATCGTGCTACGGACCGCTTCTCCATCGGAGACATCCGCACCAAGCGCGATGCTGCCGCCGCCGAGCTCAGCCGCCGTTCGCTGTGCCGCGTCCAAGTCGCGGTCAACAATCGCGACCGTCGCACCTTCGCGTCCATAGGCAAGCGCGCACTCGCGGCCAATCCCGTCCGCGCCTCCCGTAAGCACAATCACCTTCCCCGTCAGTTCATCCGCCATATCAGGCGCGCCTTTCCCAGTTGCCGTAGGCCGCCTTGCCAAAGCGCGCCATCGCCCTCTTCACATACTGCTCGGCAACCTCACCCTCGCCCTCGCGCAGCAGGTCTACGATTCGCTGGTGCGCTTCCAGGTCCTTGTCCCACACCGTCGTCTGCTGCCCGCTGACAGTCACCCGCATGCGCACGAAGGCGAAGAACGGCAGCAGGATGCGGCGTGCGTGCTCAATGACATAAGGATTCTGCGAGAGCCTGCAGAGCTCCAGATGAAACTGCAGATCGCAGTCCAAAAGCCGCTCGCGGTTCCCTGCCAGGGCCGCCTCCCGCATATTGTGTACAGCTGCCTGCAGGCTCCCGAAATCCGGCTGTGCCACTGCCGCCAGCCGCGCTGCCAGACCCTCGATCGCGCCTCGCAGGTCGTAGAGATGTGCCACATCCCCTTCGCTCAGGTTGATCACCCGCGCGCTCCGCCCGGACTCCTTGGTGATGAACCCATCCTGCGTCAGAATGTTGATCGCCTCCCGTATCGAGCCCTGCGCCACGCCAAACTTCATCGCCCACTTGCCTTCCACAATTCGCTCCCCGGGAGCCAGGGAGCCTGTCACGATCTCTCGCCGCAGCCAGTCGGCCAGGTTGGTCTTCACCAAACCATTCGTTGTTAGTGATGAAGGCGTCGACATAATTTGAGTACTTAAATTATTGCGTCCCTCACAATAGGCCCACGCGCTCGCCGCTGTCAATCAAAAGAAAATATGGCAATTTCTTAATTTATCTTGACATCACTGTTTTCGCTGTCATAGGGTTTTCGCCAGATATGAGCGCTTATATTTACCCCCGTAGGCAGTTTCTCCAACTTGCCCTCGCCGCCTCCGCCTCACCTCTCTTACCCACCGCGGCATTTGCATCCATCTTTGAGGACGACCGGACAGCTTGGTACCGCAACGCCAAGTTCGGCATGTTCATCCACTGGGGACCTTACTCCCTGGCTAGTGTCGAGGCCTCCTGGCCCATCATGAGGCCCAAGGCAGGCGGCATTACCGAAGCGGAGTACCGCGCCCTTCCACAGCGCTTCAATCCAACCAAATTCGACCCGCAGTCGTTCGTCGATCTGGCTCGAAGTGCAGGCCAGCAGTACATGGTCTTCACCACCAAGCACCACGACGGCTTTTGCATGTTCGACTCCGCGTACACCGAACACAAGATCACCAGAACTCCATACGGAAAAGACATCGTGGCGCAATTGGCTACGGCAGCAAAGCACTCGGGTATGCCGCTCGGGTTCTATTACTCGCCGCCCGACCTCTACCACCCCGGTTTCCGTGACACATCGAAGTTGGTGAAGGAGAACTGGGAAGGCGAGCCCGAACGCCCAGAGTGGCCACTCTACCTTGACTACATGGAATTGCAACTTACCGAGTTACTTACCAACTATGGCCCGGCTGCCTTGGTCTGGTTCGATGGTCTCAACGACCAGAAAAAGTACAACGGCGCCCACGTTCTGAATCTCATTCACAGGCTGCAGCCACGCACGCTGGTCAACGATCGTATCGGAGTACCGGGAGACTATCAGACCCCAGAACAGTTCATCCCCAACGCGATTCCCACCCGCGACGTTGTGATCACCGGCGTCGACCCCAGCGTCGAGAAGAAGTTGAAGCCCACCGTGCCCAAACCCGAGGACTTCCAGCTTTGGGAGACCTGCATGACCATCAACGACACATGGGCTTACAACATGCACGACACCAACTACAAGTCTGCCCAGTTCCTCATTCGAAGCCTGGTCGAGGTGGCGAGCCGGGGCGGCAACTTCCTCCTCAACGTAGGCCCGCAGCCTGACGGTGTCATTCAGCCGGAGTTCCAGCAACGCCTTCGCGCTATCGGCGATTGGCTCGCTGTCAATAGCGATTCCATCTACGGGACCACCTACGGCCCTGTGCAGGGCATCAAGGGTCTACGTACCACTGCGAAGGAAAATACTATCTTCGTCCACGTCTTCGACTGGCCCGCCTCATCCTTGGAGTTGAAAGGTGTCGATCCTAAGATCCTCTCCGCGCATCTGGTCGCGACCGGACAGACCTTGAAGGTCCTGCAGACCGAAGGCAGATTGCAGATTGACCTTCCTGCACACGAGCCCGACGCAAACGTCAGCGTCATCGCCCTCAGAACTTCAGCATAGCGACGGAGAAATAGTGACACAGTCTCGCTGTAGGCACCAATGCTCTAGCCGAACACGTCTGCCGCTCTATAACGTAATGCTTGCCCTTGTTGCAAGCATATTTTGGATGTCGGGACCTGCTAGTATCCTAGCGCAGATGTCCTCTTCGATCCCGGAGGAGATCGAGTGGACGTGGGAGGTTCGCCCACCGCATCCCAACCCCAAGCTCCCGAACGTTCTTCTCCTCGGAGACTCCATTACGCGGAATTACTTTCCGCAGGTAACGAAGGATCTTGAGGGCATCGCCAACGTCTACCTCATGGCATCGTCTACCTCTGTCGGTGATCCTCGCCTGCCCAGCCAGATCGCGGAGTTCTCAGCGATGGAACATGTACCGTTTCGTGTGGTCCACTTCAACAACGGTATGCATGGATGGGGCTACACTGAGGCACAGTTCGAGTCTGGCTTTCCCGTCTTCCTTGGTGCCATCCAGGCACTTTCCGGGAATGGCAGGCTGATATGGGCCACTATCACCCCAGTCAGGCAAGAGGTGACCAGCGGTGCCACCAATCCTCGCATCGACGCCAGAAACGCGATCGCTAAAACATTCGTCGAAGCCCGGAAGATTTCCGTAGACGACCAGCAAGCTCTTATGGGCCGCCACCTTGATCTCTACGAAGACGACGTGCACTTCAACAAGACCGGCTCAGCGATCATGGGCGACCAGGCCGCTGCGATCATCAAGCAGGCTCTGCAAGCGCCGACAAACTGACATCTCGAGGTTTGCGTTAAGCAACTCACTTCCGCACTGAGCGAGCGCTGCACTATGAGCAGTACCTCATCTAGATTCGTTTCCGCTCATTCAGAAGCGCTCCTACCTAGGTAGTGAATTGGGGTGACAGGCGGTTGGCGGCACTTGGTAGCCAAAATCCTGATCCAGCATTTCTGCGACGGCGAGCACCACCTCATCCCTATATGGCAGGCTCGCAATTTGGACGCCTATCGGCAAGCCCTCCGGTGATCTGCCTACCGGAACAACCGCTGCAGGCGCAGCCAGAAGATTGAACCACTGCGTAAATCGCATAGCGCTGAAATACTCCACCTTGCAGCCTTCCACGAACCATTCTCGCTCTCCATGCCTGAATGCGGGAATGCTGCACACGGGCGAGAGCAGAACGGAGTAGGGCGAAAGCTCTTCAAGTAGCCGCGCGCGAACCTGATCGCATCGAGTCCACGCCTCGATCAGCTCTTCTCCGCTTAGAAGCGGCTCACTTCGAGCCGTATCCAGGAAGTAGCGGAACGTGGCGCTTAGCTCTGTTTCTCGCCCTTGTATTAGTGGCTCCAGAAGCATGCGTCCGCACCGTATAAAGAATTTCCACCAGAGTAGACGTGCCTCTTCGAGCATCCTGGATTGAAATGGCCTGATCTGGAAACCTCTTTCCTCAAGCGCTATGACCGCGGAACGTACGGCGTTCCGGGTCTCTATCGTCACCGGTATGAATCCGTCGTCTTCGAGTACGGCGATCGGCTGGGAACGAAGCCGCTCGTCCGCGATTGGTCGCAATGAGACTAGAGCGCCTGCCGGATCGGCGATGTCTTGGCCGGAGAGTATTTGAAAGAACAGACTGACGTCGCGAACAGTTCTGGCCATCGGTCCTACGGCTCCAAGCATAGAGAAAGGCCCGACACATGGAGGAAGGTGCCCCTTACCCGGGATACGCCCGGGCGTTGGCTTCAGTGAGCAAATTCCAGTGAAGTGGGCGGGTTCGCGTACTGATCCTCCGCTATCGCTACCGATGCCGCCCGCTGATATTCCCGCAGCAATCGCCGCTGCTTCGCCACCGCTGGAGCCCCCTGCTGAATGCCCGAGGCTCCATGGATTCACAGTCGCTCCGTAGAGCAGATTGTCAGTCTCGTAGGCCATCAGGAATTCAGGGCAGTTCGTCGTTCCCAGTAAGACCGCTCCAGCCTGGCGCATGCGCTGGACGACAAGGGCGTCCTCTTCCGGGATGAATCCGCGATTGAGAATACTGCCTATCTCGCATCGGTGACCAGCCGTTGCAATTGAAGACTTCACAGTCATGGGGAGGCCCAGTAGCGGGCTGCTGCGTGTGTGGGATTGCTGGTCGGCCTGCCGCGCTGCGCGCAGGACCCTATCGGGATCAAAGTCGGCAAAAGCGTGGAGAAGCGGGTCCAGCCGCTCAATTTCGCGGACGTGCTCTTGTGCAAGCTCAAAAGAGGAGATGCTACGCTGCTGCAACATGGCAAGCAGATCGACGGCCGGCTTAATGGTTAGTTCACTCACTCGTTGCTCTTACGTTCGTCCGACCTGCATGTGAACCACATTTCATATCGCCTTTTGACAGTATCAAGAAGTGGGAAGCCATTCATAGAGGGAAGTATAGATGTTCATCAAATCGCGGTGCCGACGGAATTGCTCCCCAGCCACTGCGCTATACTCGCACACACAATCATGTGTGCTCATTTAGTGCGGCCTGCCGCCACGCCATCGCTCGGGTTGGCCTACAGCCTCCTCTTCTGCCTATTATTCACGGGTTGGACTGCATATCCCGCCAGCACACCTCACGGCACAGACGACAGTGCCCGGCTCAATAATCTCGGCGTCGCTTACCTGAACCAGCAACTTGGTGAGCAAGCCCTGGCGCACTTCAAGGATGCGATCGCCATCAATGATTCATTGGCTGTTCCACATTTGAACGCCGGCATAGCGCTTCTTTCTCTACAACGCTTAAACGAGGCGAGGGTCGAACTGGTTCGGGCCGCAAGTCTCGACCCAAGCAATCCACGAATCTCGTACAACCTTGGGCTCCTTTATCGAGAGCTGGGTAGCAGCGATGAAAGCATTCAGGAGTTCGAGCATGTACTCAAGATTGATCCCTCTGCCGCAGACGCACATTACTTTCTTGGCTCCCTTTACTTTGAACGCAAGGAATACCCTCGTGCTATCGAGGAGTACCTTGCAGCACTCCATCTGAATGCGATGCACGCGTCTGCGGAGTTCGGCCTTGCGCGAGCCTTGCAGCGATCCGGAAACGTCGATGAGGCTCGAGAACACTTGAAACGCTTCGAGCACCTGACTCACGAGAAGCTCGCACCCGTCCTTGCCCGAACATACGGTGATCAGGGCGCATATTCGCTGGCCGAGGAGATCAAGTCCAATCTGTCTCCAGTGGGAGCAATGATCCCTCTGTCCTTCACTCGAATGCCGCTGCCTGCCTCCTCAAATGAATCCTCTATTCACTCCGGCGCGCATCCAGAGTTAAGCGGAGGTATGTGCGTCATCGACATGGAGGGCCGCGGGCGGCCTGACCTGATCGTACTGAATGAGGGGGCGAACGCTGTAACCTTCTACCATCACCTCCCTGATGGGGGCTTCGAGCCTGCCCCCGGGCGGAACCTTGGACTTGGTGCGGAAGGGAGAGCGGTGGCATGTGCCGTCGGTGATTTCGATAACGATGGTCACCCGGATGTGGCGCTTGCCATGAGCGATCGTTTGATCCTCTATCGTAGTCTTGGGAACGGGCACTTTGCGGACGTGACGGAGAAAGCGCAGCTTCGGCAGCTCAACGCCCCAGCTGGTCTCACCTTTGTTGACTACGACCACGACGGCGATGTCGATTTGTTCGTAACCGGGTCCGCACGCGCTTCCGACAAATCAGGATCCGCGAACGTTCTATGGCGCAACAATGGCGACCAGACTTTCACGGAGTGGACTACCGAGACGGGGCTCGGCGGGCAAAGCAGCACCACGACAGCAATGTTATCCGATCTCAATAATGACCGCGCCGTCGATCTCGCCGTGGCAGGGCAGGATGGTGTGATGCTTTATATGAACCCTCGGGAGGGGCACTTTCTCCCGGCTCCTTTGTATCCGAAGTCTGCTCTTCCTCCGGCTCTTGGTCTAACGATCCTCGATTTCAATAAAGATGGCTGGATGGATATTGCTGTTACCCATGCGGGAGCACCTGGCATCACTCTCTGGAAGAACATCGCCGGCAATCACTTCGAGAGAGTGGCTCTCCCTCTACGCGATATAAAGCGAGCCTGGGGAATCACCTCCATCGATGTAGACAACGACGGATGGATAGACCTGGCAGCTGTCGTGGAAACGTCACACGGAACTGAAGTCCGCGTCTTTAGAAATACAGGAACAGGATCCTTCGAGGATGTTAGCGAACGCTTGGGCCTAGGCAAGCTCAAAACACAGGGTGCTCGTTCCATTGTTGCTGTCGATCTCGATGGCGACGGCGACGCGGACCTGATTGTCTCAACACTCGACGGGCCTCCGCTCCTTCTACGAAACGACGGAGGCAATCGTAATCACTCCATCCAGATAGTCCTCCATGGCAACGCAGACAACAAATCTGCGATTGGAACGAAGGTCGAAGTCTTTGCCGGAGGACTTTGGCAGAAGTGGGAGGTTGCCGGTGCGAGCGGCTTTCTCACTCAGGGCGCGACGAGCATCCTCGCAGGCCTGGGCGAAGCGAAGCAACCAGATATTGTGCGGACGCTTTGGCCCACCGGTGTTCCGCAGGATGAGATCAATCTAGCGGCAAAAGGATCACTGGATCTTACAGAGACCGATCGCAGAGGCAGTTCCTGTCCGGTGCTCTTCGCGTGGGACGGTACCCGATACCAATTCATCAGCGATACGATTGGCGCAGCCGTGATCGGTCACTGGATATCTCCTAACGCGAGAAATATTCCAGACCCGGATGAGTGGATTAAGGTAGATGGCTCGCAGTTGAAGTCGCAAAATGGCTACCTCAGCCTGCGGCTTGGCGAACCCATGGAAGAGGTCAACTTCGTTGATCAGGTGCGCCTTCTTGCAATAGACCACCCTGCCGATTCTGTGGTCTTCCCGAATGAGCGCTTCAAGGATGACCCACCATTTCCCGAGCGGAAGACAATCTTCTCGCGCGCCGGTCACCCGCCATCCGGCGCGTGGGACAATGACGGGAAAGATGTTCTGGCGCTGTTACGCAGCCACGATCATGAGTACGTGCGCGACTTCACCAATCTGTCCTACGCTGGATTTGCAAATACACATAGCCTCACTCTCGACCTTGGCGAGTGGGACGAATCAAAGCCCTTGCGGCTGCTGATGACTGGCTTCATTGAATACTTCAGTGCTTCGTCTCTCTACTCCGCTTGGCAGTCGGGGCTCACGCCCATCTCGCCTTACGTTGAAGCTCAGATGGCCGATGGCACATGGAAACGCGTCATCGACGACATGGGCTTCCCTGCAGGTCTGCCGAGGACTATCATCACAGACCTGACCGGCAGAATACCCAGCAAGGCGAGGCGTATCCGAATCACCACGAATCTCCAGATCTACTGGGACCAGATCCTCGTATCGAATGAAGATGACCACCCCGAACTCGTGAAGGAGACGGAACTGCCCATCGCTTCGGCTTCTCTCGCCTTTCGCGGGTATCCGAGACAGGTGGATGGGAAGACTCCGGGTGACCTGACCTACTACTATGACCAGGCGAGCGTCGCTGGCCCTTTTGCGCGTCAGCGTGGTTCCTACACACACTACGGCGACGTAACTCCGTTAGTTACCGCGCTGGACAATCAATTTGTCATCTTCGGAAGCGGCGAAGACATCGACCTGGAATTTCGCGACTCCCAACTGCCTGCTCTCCCTGCGGGTTGGAAGAGAGACTATTTTTTCTACGCAAATGGATACGTCAAAGACATGGACTTCTACGAGGCCATGCCCTTCACGGTCTCCGCGATGCCATTTCATGGAATGAGCAGCTACCCATATTCAAGCCCCGAGCACATCCCGGACGACGCAGGCTATCTTGAATATCAATTGTTTTGGAACGATCGTTTCGAACCAAGTAATCCGCAGCAGCAGTTCCGCTTCGACTACAAGCCCCGTCACGCAATCCCGGATTTGCCCCCAGCATGCTGCACCAGCACAACGCATGGAGCAGATCGCTGAGAAGAGTCAGCTAACATGCTGAACAGGCTTCCATCTTTAGTTCCTCGACTGGTACGGTGTTCGATGCGAAACAGAATCTCTTCCCATTCACTAGTCCGCGCTCTCGTCAGCTGCCTTCTACATTTTTGTTTCTTAACGCTCAGTGTCACAGCTTTAGCTCGGACGGAACCTGCAAATGGCGCAAAGTCGAAGAACATTTCGGAGCCGCGCCAACCTGCCTCCACGCAGGGTCGCTTTATCGATATCACGACCAAGAGCCACCTTGCTTTTGTAGGACAAGCATCGCACACGTCAAAGAAATATCTTCTCGAAACAATGGGATCCGGAGTCGCCCTTCTCGACTACGACAACGATGGGCTTCTAGATGTCTTTTTCGTCAACGGAGCCCCGCTAGCCGATCCCACACCGAACGGAACTATTCCGCAAAAGACCGCCCCTAAATATTGGAACCGCCTATTTCATCAAAAGAAGGATGGCACTTTTGAAGATGTTACCGAGAATGCTGGCCTGCAAGGTTTTGGCTATGGCATGGGTGTTGCAGCGGCGGATTACGATAACGACGGTTATGAAGATCTTTACGTAACGGCTTACGGTGGGAACCGTCTCTATCACAATAATGGCGATGGAACCTTTACAGATGTAACCGACAAATCCGGTACAGGCGGCAGCGGATGGTCCACCTCCGCTGCCTGGGTCGATCTAGACAATGACGGACTTCTCGATCTCGTTGTCTTACGCTATTTGCGGTGGGATTTCGATGACGTCTGGTGTGGAGAACACCGTGAAGGTTATCGCGCTTACTGTCACCCAGACATCTTCCCTGCAGTTTCCCCTCTCGTCTACCATAACGACGGCAACGGGCGTTTCACGGAAGTCGCGGCCAAAACGGGTCTCGACAAACCTGGCAAGGGGCTCGGTATTGCGATCGCAGACTTCGACCGCGACGGTAAGATCGACGTAGCGGTGTCCAATGACTCTATGCTCGAGTTTCTCTACCGCAATAAAGGTGATGGCACATTTGAAGAGGTCGGCCTGACTGCAGAGATTGCAGTTGACGGCGACGGAAGGACCTACGCCGGAATGGGAGTTGACTTTCAGGATTACGACAATGATGGTCTGCCCGATCTAGTCATCACCAACCTTGCCAACCAGAAATATGCCCTTTATCACAACAGCGGAGACTCCAGCTTCACCTACGACAGCTACATGAGTGGCATAGGGGGCATGACCCTATTGCACTCTGGTTGGGGGATTCGATTTCTCGACTATGACAATGATGGGCTCAAGGATCTGCTCATCGCCCAGGGGCATGATTTAGACACAATTGAACTGAACTTCCCCCAACTCAGGTACAAGGAGCCGATGCTTCTGGCGCATAACACCGGAAAGGGATTTGTAGACGTCTCCGCGCAGTCGGGGAACGTCTTCCACCAGGCCTGGGTGGCACGCGGGATGGCCGTCGGAGATGTAGACAATGATGGGCGCCTCGATGCCGTCGTCACGACCAACGATGGCCCCGCCTATTTACTGCACAATGAAACACTTACCGGAAATCACTGGCTTACCTTGCTGCTCGTCGGCCATCGTAGCAATCGCGACGGAATTGGCGCTGTGATTACGGTCAACACCTCCGCTGGCCCGCAGTATGTCACGGTTACGACCGCAGGCGGTTATCTGTCTTCTAACGACAAACGCGCTCACTTCGGTCTCGGGGCGGATACTGTAGTGAAGTCGATTGAAATCCATTGGCCTAGCGGCATTATCCAGAGGCTGAATGACGTTCGTGCTGATCAAATCCTTACAGTCGATGAGCCTGCAACTGCCCCCCCTAAAGCCCTCCTGAAGGAGTTTTGGTGCAGCTCTTTTGCTTGGGGGGATTGTGGTGTTTTGTTGAGGGTTTTGGCGAAAATGAGGGAAGGACGTGGTGTTTTGGTGGTCAATTTGTGATGGCTGTGTTTTCGGGTAGGAGAGATGTGACACGGATTCCGGATTTATTTTGGGGGATTTCCATTTTGGGAATTGGCTTGCTGCGGGGCGGGTGCCGCTAGTTGCAGACGAAGTGGATCATGAATGGTAGAACTTCTTCAAACATCCTATTGCGTGCTGGCCGGTGAGCAAGCTGTCGTAGAAGAGGTTCGTCCGCTTCTGCAGCCCATGTGCCGCGAAGCAATTGGAGTGCCCGGCTTGAATTGTGCCAGTGAATAAGAGACACACTGGAACGAGGAGAGCAAATGGCGATAGGCAAGCGGTATCAGCCCGAGCAGGTGGTGAGCTGATGCATTCCCTGATGGGATACTTTGGCAGCGAACAGTTCCGGAAAGAAGATCATCTTCGAGGAGCAACGGCCTCCAAGGCCAACCACTCTCACCAGATCGGGCCGGTTTTGCTCTTGAGCTCTCTGCCAGCCACATGTCGAACTCGATGCCGTCAACAAGATATTCGGAATCCAGGACTCCGCGGAGGCGCTCTGCATGTGGAGGACAACGAGCCCTCTGAAACAGCTCGTACATGACGAAGGTACACATCCCGACCCCGAGTCCGGGCACGTTACTAGATCAATCTCGAAACAGGATTTGTTGAACAGATCTCGCCCGCGAGAGGTCATTTCTTTCCTCCGCAGCGAAGCACCTGGTCGAATCCGTTCCCGGAGCATTTTCGGTCGAAAAATACCCGAATAGTGGGGTGCGATTTCCACAGCCATAACAGCGTCCCAGTACCGCGAAACGTCTCGGTTATCTTCTCTGCGGCGCCGGGCGTTGCTTCAGGTCAGGTCGCAGAAGGTGTCCGTCAGGTTGGTGGTGATCGCGGTGTTCCCCGTATCAATGGCGACAGCCGAAGCCGTTACCTCGACGGTCTCACCCACATCACCTACCTGAGGCGCGCATCCAGGTCGCACTAAACCATTGTTTTAACTGTTAGGGCCTCAGGCGGAGCAACCGAGAGAGTCAGCCTTAGAAGTTGAAGGCGAGTCCGGCCTGAATGGTTCTTGGTGTCTGGGCAAGATAGAGTACATTGCCGTCGCTCGACAAGAATGGCCTATATCCTTGGGCGAGCAGGTTTGAGACATCTACGGTGGCCTCCAGTCCGGCCGGCAGCAGAGAGCCGCACCGCACGGGCTGGCGAACAATGAAGCTCAGGTAGGCCTGATCGCTAAACGCTGCAAAGGGATTTACGGCTGTCACCAGCTTTTCGGGCTGCCAGCGATAGCTCGCCCGTACTCGCGTTCCGCTGCCGACAACTCGTCCCTTGACGGCGATCACCGCCGCCTGCGAGAGCCTGGGCCTCAGATCGGTCGAGAGCGTCTGCAAGGACAGCGTCCTGTCTTCGCCAGCCGAGAGAGCAGTCCCCGTCGTGTACTCCAGCGCAAGCCACAGTCCTGAAGCAATCGGCTCAGTCACCATCAGGTTGAATCCCTGGGTAGAGTATCCTCTGCCCAGGGTGCGGAAGGTGTCGGTTGCGCTGTCCGTCAAGACCCCCACCGAGGCTGCCCCTGGCCCCCCCGCGCTCGTAAGGTCGGCAACGCTTAGCTGACCAGTTCCCGCGACCGCAGCATGGCCTATGTGATCCTGGTAATAGGCGGCTTCGACAGTTCCCCGCCCTGTCTTGCGGCCGAGCGCCCATTCCTGATGCAACCCGCTCTCAACCTGCATCTTGCCCTGGGAGGCGACGGCAACCGGAAGATCCAGTTCAATCGAATCGAGTCCGGCAAAGCTCTGCAGGTCGCGCGAGGTTGCCATACGATACCCCACCGACCACGTGTCCGTGGGGTGCGCAGTAATCTTCAGGAACGGCCGCGAAGCCATGGCATTGCCAGTCGTCCGAACGACGTAGACCAAGCCGCCAACCTCGAGGTCAACCATATCTCCAAGTTCGGTCTTCTGAGCGCTGGCCAGTTGGATTGCCTGAAGGCTGACCGCCCCCGCCGATCCTGTTATCTCAGGATGGAACTGGTAACTCACTACTGTTCGGCCGGCTCCTACAAAGCCCAACTGACGCTGGTACCCCGCCTGGAAGTCAGTGGACGGGGCCCGATTCGGCGCGCCTGTGGCGGTTCCAATGTCTGACCGGACGGTCATGTCGGACCCATCGGGCAAGATACGGTCCACCAACAGTACGTTGTGCACTCCCCCGCTGCCGAAGCCGCCGTCGCCGGCCATCACAGTTGCGCGGGCGCGATCGACATGGTTTGCTGACTCGGCGGCGCTCGAGGAGACGAGGACTAGCTGTCCGTCGTCACCGACCATCCGGAGAATCGGTCGGTTTGCCGCCGAGCGCAGCGTCCATTTCCAGTCATCGCTCGGCTCATCTGCCTTGCGCCTCTCGGCCGGCAACCATGAGGCGGCGTCGTAGATAGCACTCAGCGTCAGGTTTACGATCGCCCTGGCTCCGGGTCCCAACTGAAGATTGTCGCGCAGCGCCGGCACAAACAATGCCGCTGTCGCCCGCACCTCATACTTGCCAGGTACCAGGTTGGAGATCAGATAACGGCCGTGAAGATCAGTAAACGCCGTGCCCACCATCACGGAGTCGTTCGTGAGCACCTGAACCAAGGCGCCCATCTGGGCTACACCCTGTGAGTCCCGCACAATGCCCGAGACTGCCGCAGCCGGAGAAGCGGCCCAACCGGAGGCGGCGGCCGTCAGCATCAGCGACAGGATCGAGATTTTCAACTGAGTTCGCAGCACAGTTTTTGCACCTGGGCGTCCACGGTTGCTCCACAAGGAACGCGCCCTGCAAAAATGGGGTAACGCGTAAAAGGCTCGCCTGGGTAGGCCATCGCATACCTGAATCTGCGTGACCCTTCGCCACTGAATGGCTCACCTAAATCTCTACAGCTAAAATCCACAGCCTTATCGGCTCACCTAAATTTACACCTAATCTACATTAAATGGAGCAGATTCTGCGATCTGTTGCTTACTGATACCGTCATTTACCTTAATCGTGATCTTATACTTTCCAGGCTGAAGGCTCGCCAGCGGCATCGTCCTTTCCAGCGTTACCTGGTCTGCATTCGGATTGGTCTTGCCCGTCTGCTCTTCCGTCTGTAGAAGCGTCGTATTCGTTGCTAAATCAATCACTTGGTATTCGATCGTCGCATCGTTGTGCTTGCTCTTTTCGTCGATACCGAGGTTGTAGACCTGCATCCAGAAATTCAAATTCTGCCCGCGGTGGAACGTCACCGGCACAGCGACCCCGGTGGGCACCCGTGGCCGGATACGGGTATTGCCGATGACGAAGTTTCCGGCGCCGATGTCCTTCGACGGCACGCGCTCCATCTGGTCAGCCAGAATCAGCGAGGACGCTGCCAGACGGTCATCGTCATACTTCGGAACATTCATACTTCTCTTCCACGTTCCGATATGGTCGGGATTGTTGACGTCCTTAATGACGATGTCGATCTTATAGAGACCCGGGCGCAGCGGAAGCGCTTTCCAGTAAACCGAGACGTTGTTCTGTGTCCGAGCCAGCAGCTCGCTCGGAACTGGCACGGAGACAGTGTCCTCGAAGGTCTGGACTGCTTTGTGATTCAGGTTTGAAATACGCCCGAGGATGTTTACCGTTCCTGTCGAGACGCCATCTTTAGTGTTGAATGTGATATCGCGATTTCTAATCTGCAGCGTGACAGGCACCAGAACCGTATCGTTCGTCACCTTCACATAATCGGTCCGGACGTCGAAAAGGAACGGTGGTCCGGTGAGGATCTTCGAAGACACCATGTACGCCTCAAGATCCTTGAACTTGATCTCGGGCGCCGCCATCAGCTTCGCGTATTGATTCAGGCGGTCAAACTGCTTGCTCTGGTTCTGCTGCGACATCGGTCCCGCGCCGAGTTGCTCCAGTCCGCCGCCGGTGAACCGGTCGGCCTTCGTGGACTGCCCCATCTGCTCTGAGAGCGTCGCGCCGGCGCCGGGTACATGCTTCAGTGCGTCTTTCTCCGAGCGGTCGATCGTCATGTGGTAGTCGCCGCACATGCACGAGTCCACAAATTCGATATCGATGTTGTCGCCGATGCCCTGGATATACCGGTAGTGCCATACCTCGAACGGGAATGTAGAGGTATTGCCGCCGCCCTCTTCAATCGGCCGCTCGTAGCTTCCGCCGCTGGGATGCGAGTCGATGCTGTCCGGCTTGCCGAAAGCGATATAGATGTGGCCACGATCGGTCTTCCATCCTGGCTTGCCCGCAGCAAAGTGCTCGTTGGTATAGGCGATGCGGCGGTAGTGCTCGTCCCGGAACTCATTCTCAGGGGAGTCCGGATTCGGGTTCCGGCGCTGCCAGAACGCCTCTATGAACTGGTCCCGCTCCTCATCGTTGCTCAGGCTCTTAAAGGCCTGCAGCTCCTGGTCGGTGATGATCCAACGTGCGTCCTCATCCACCCATTTCTTGTACTCACCGTGGAGCTCGCCCCTGAGCGCCTTCTGCTGGGCAAACCGTTCCTTGTCGCTGAGCTGGCGCTTCAGCGGATCAGGCTTCTCGGTGGTCGGCTGGCTCTGCGTTACCCCGTCGGCGGAGGTCGCGGGAGGAGCGGCGTCCTGAGCGCGCAGCGCGCACGTCCCTGTCATCGTCAGAGCAACAAAAGCCAAACCAGAAAGGAAGTGCGGGGACGTCTTCATAAATGCGGGTGGGTGCTCCTGATACCAGCCAATATTGTAGTGCCGGTTTCCTGTTGTTACAAGTTGACTAAAGCCTGCTTTCGCCCCTGCTACGATTCCCAGAAACAATGACATCCCCGGCAGCCAATCCGCCGAAAATCCGAGGTACACTGGGCACGACTTTAGAAACTGCAGTGGAACCTGTACCGTCTTACCGACGTAGTTACTCTCCGAGGGATCGAAATTACGGATGCGCGGCCCGGCACGCCCTGGCAGCGCAGAGAAAGCGTCCATGAGCAGAAAGAAAATCCTTCTTATCGTCCTTGGCATTCTGATCCTGGGTGGAATCATTGCGGGTACCATCCTCCGTAGCCAGTCCTCCGTCACCAAGGTCGCGACTGGTAAGGTCGTGCGGCAGGACCTTGTCTCCATCGTCAACGGCACAGGCCAGATCAAGCCCAAGACCTACGTCAACGTCGGGGCGACAGCTTTTGGACGTATCACGCACCTTTATGTCAAAGAAGGCGACCACGTAAAGGCCGGTCAGCTGGTTGCTACGGTTGAGAGCGAGCAGCCTGCCTCCGCCGTCGCGGCCCAGCGCGCCACCATCGCCTCCTCAAAGACAGACGTCGAATCTTCCGCCGCCGCCGAGCGCACCGCCGAAGCCAACGTAGAGCAGGCCAAGGCAGATCTCGAGCAGAAGAAATTCGACTACGACCGGGCCAAGGCGCTCTATGGAGCTCAACTGATCGCCAAGCAGGACTTCGACGCCAAGAAGGCCGCCTATGACGTCTCGGCTGCGACGCTGCAGCAGCGCATCGCCGCCGTGGCGCAGACAAAGGCGCAGACCGCCTCGGCCCGCGGGCACGTCGAACAGGCCGTCGCGACCCTTCGCGGAAATGACTACAATCTTGGCCTGACCCAGAGCCGGGCCCCCTTCGACGCGCTCGTCACCAATGTGCCGGTTCGCGAGGGAGAGACGGTCGTGGTCGGCATCCAGAACGCCGAAGGCTCGACCCTGATGACCCTCGCCGACATGAGCGTGATCACGGCCGAGGTCAAGGTCGACGAGACCGACATCGTCAACGTAGCCCTCAATCAACCAGTCGACGTAACCGTCGACGCCCTTCCCGGCCGTGTCTTCAAAGGCCACGTCACCGAAGTGGGAGACCAGGCGCTGCTGCGCACCACCGGCATCGCCACCAGCCAGTCCACCACTGGAACCGAAGAGGCCAAGGACTTCAAGGTCGTCGTCACGCTCGACCAGCCCTCGGATGACCTCCGCCCGGGTCTCTCAGCGACTGCCAAAGTCACGACAGCCCACCGCGCCAATGCCCTGACGATCCCCATCCAGGCACTCGTCCAGCGCAACCCTGACTTGGAAAAGACTCTCGCAGCCAACGGCGGCAAGCTTCCCTCGGGAACCGCTCAGGCTGCCACTACCCCCCCAGCTAAGTCGCAACTTGTGCAGGGAGTCTACATCCTGAAGACGGACCACAAGAAGCTCCGCGCGGTCTTCGTACCAGTCACCACCGGGGTCACAGGAGCTACGGACATCGAGGTGCTCAGCGGCCTGCAACCAGGCGACGAGATTGTGACCGGCCGCTATAAGATTCTGCGTGCCCTTAAGAGCGGTACACTCGTCAAACGGGACAACACGCCTGAGGGCGGCTCGGAAGCGGATAAGTCGTAAACTGTCTCTGTCTGCAGACCGGAGAAATCCGGCCAAATTCAATCAGGTGCAGATCATGGTTCGTGCCATGGGAACCATCCTGCGCTAGCTAACGTACCACTCTGCAACGTGCACGTACCGGAGAACCGGATGGCTATCGAAACAGCAGTCGTCGAACCCAGCATCAGCAGCAGCGCTTCTGGCCCTCAACCCGGCGAGGTCATCGTCACCGACAATCTCTGGAAGACCTACGAGATGGGCGACCAGCAGGTCCACGCGCTTCGGGGCGTCAACCTGCGCATCCGTCACAACGAGTACGTCGCCATCATGGGCCCCTCGGGCTCAGGCAAGTCCACGCTGATGAACCTGATCGGCTGTCTCGATTCGCCGTCGCAAGGCAAGTACTGGCTCAACGGACACGATGTCTCCAAGCTGAACGACGACGAGCTTGCCCGCATCCGCAACAAGGAGATTGGGTTCGTCTTCCAGACCTTTAATCTTCTCGCCCGGGCCACCGCACTCCATAACGTCGAGCTCCCGCTCATCTATAACGGCACTCCGGCCGCCGCACGCACTGAGCGCGCTAAGGCGGTCCTTGAATCGGTCGACCTCGGCAGCCGAATGTTTCACAAACCCAACGAGCTCTCTGGCGGTCAACGCCAGCGCGTCGCCATCGCCCGCGCTCTGGTCAACAACCCCTCTATCATCCTCGCCGACGAGCCCACCGGAAACCTCGACTCTAAGACTGGCGAGGAGATCATGGCACTCTTCGACGAACTTCACGCCAAGGGCAACACAATCGTCCTCGTCACCCACGAGGCCGACATCGCCGAATACGCCCATCGCGTCGTCACTATCCGCGACGGCGTCATTGCAAGCGACCACGTCTCGACTCGTATCCGCAACCAGTAGCAAGGCTTACACCTCGCGCCCGGGTTGCACCCGCTCGCGGCGTTCAAGCCGTCTAAGATGGAATGATGGCAAAGATATCGGGCCGCATCCGCGCCACCTGCACACTGCTTGCAATCTTCTCCGTCTGCACCCTTCTTTTCGCGCAGGGTACGGGCCGCTTCGATCTCGCCGGCCCCAAGCTCCAGGTTCGTGTCGCCCGCGGGGGCAAGGTCCTACCTATCGCCTCGGTCCCGAATCTACAGCCCGGCGACCGGCTCTGGCTCTATCCAGACCTGCCGCCCACACAATCGGTCCACTACCTGCTGGTCGCGGTCTTTCTGCGTGGAACAACCAACCCTCCACCTGATAACTGGTTCTACAAAATCGAAACGTGGAACAGAAAGGTTCGCGTCGAGGGTGCCTACATCACCGTTCCCGACGAAGCCCAGCAGGCGATCCTCTTCCTCGCTCCAGAGACCGGTGGTGACTTCGCAGCACTGCGCTCAGCCGTGCAGGGACGCCCCGGAGTCTTCGTCCGCGCCTCCCAGGACCTCTCCGAGGCAGGCTTTGAGCAGGCACGCATCGAAAAATATCTTTCTTCCATAAAGCTTGCTCCGCCGGGAGATTCCAAGGCGCTGCTCAATCACTCAAACCTGCTCGCCCGGACGCTCAACCTCAAGCCCAACGAGGAGTGCTTCACCCGCCCCGTCGATCAACAGTACAGCTGCCTCACCCAGACAGGCTCTCAGACCCTTCTCGATGACGGCCACGGGCAAAGCGTCGTCTCGATCCTCACCAACGGATCAGGCTCGGACCTGATCAACGCCGCCTCCTCCACGTCGCTCGCAGGCGGAGGTGTCTATAGCGCCTACGTCGGTGCCGTCGTCGATCTCGTAAGGCTCACCAGCGGATTGCACACCGCTCACTACCAGTACATCCCGGCGATTGCCTTTCCTGAGGCCGAGGAGCTCAATCTGCGCCTCAACGTCGCTCCGTCCTTCCACAATCCCAAGTCAGTCATTGTGATCGGCCTGCCTTCGATTCAGGCCGCGCTTCCACCGCCCCTGCGCCCGGCGGATACCAAACACGTCACCTGCCTACTCAAGCCCTCAGTTGTACTTCCGGTTGAAGGTGCGCCCCTGGTCTTCTCGACGGCCTTCGCCCACGATCTCGTCCTCCACATCAACAGTGGAACACCCCATCCGGACATTCCTCTGACGGCCGATGCTTTTCAGGGCGGCCTCGTCCTCGCCACAGGGCCCGTCCGCAGAGATCTGTACTTCAGCGGAGCCGGCGAGGGGGAGGAAAAATCCCATCCCGCGAAGACGGCACCTGCCCAGGCTCAGGCGACCCCTGCCAAGCCTGACTCGGCCAGCGAGATTACCGGAACCATCAAGGGCTACTGGGGGTTCGATCCCTTTATCGGACCCACTCTACGGCTGCAGGACGTCCCGGGCCATGGTTGGAAGCTCGCTGCCGACGATCTCCTCATCGCCGGACGCGAGAACCACCTATCGCTCTCGTCCTCCGGCACCGCCTGCATTCAATCGATCAGCCTCGAGACAGCTCCAGGCAATCAGATTGATGCGCAGTGGAGGCCGTCCGAAAAGCCCAATGTCGTCGATGTCACTCTCTCGCTCAAATCCTTCGACCCGGGCGCGCTGCATCTCAACGTCCGCCAGTACGGAGACTTCGAGGCTGTGGCGGTCGCGGCGCAGACCTACTCCGAACCGGCAAAGCTCGCCTCGCTCACGCTCCACGCCGGCGATACCTCCGCCTTTCTGACCGGAACCAGCCTCGATCAGGTACAGCATCTCAACCTTGAAAACCTCGTGTTCACGCCATCCGCGCTCACGGAGCTCCCTGCCTCCGCGCACGATGACGACCACCAAGAGAGCCTTACCCTCACGCTGCCGCCCGACGCGGCCGCTCCCAGGTTCCCTGCCGGCGAAAAGTACGTCGCCCACGTCGCGCTGAAGGACGGCCGCACGCTCAGCCTGCCCGTCACGCTTGCTCCCGCGCGTCCCGTCGTCACCCTTCTCAGCAAGAACATCAGCCAGCAGGCCGACTCGCCCATCCATCTTGCAAACCCCAACGATCTTCCTGTCGACCAGCAGGTAAACTTTTCTCTGCGTTCTTTACCCCCGTTTCCCCGCACTGGACAGATCGAGGTCGCCACAGCGGATGACGCGCTCCACACCTACCTCAGTGTTGCCAACGGTGGCCTGGTGCTGCAGAATCCCCATACCCTGCTCGGCACGCTCGACCCGATGAAGACATTCGGAACCTCCACCTTTGGCCCGCTCCATCTCCGCGCCGTCTCACCCGACGGCACCACCGGCGACTGGCTGCCTCTCGCGACTCTCGTCCGCCTACCGTCCCTGCGAGACATCCAGTGCGCGGCTGACGCTAGTGCCCCCTGCACTCTTACCGGAACCAGTCTCTATCTGGTTGAGTCCATCGACATCACCCCGGCTTTCTCAAATCCTGTTGCCGTCCCAGAAGGCTTCGTCGGCACAACCCTCACCATGCCTCACCCCGGCACGACGGGCTTCTACCTCAAGCTTCGCGACGACCCCACCGCAGCGAACACCGTCACCATGCCGGTCCTTGTCCAGAAACCCCCAGCCCCTGCAACTGCCGCGACGCGTGTTTCAGCTCCCTGAGCTTTCTTTGCAAAAGAAGAGAGGCCCTCTACTGGAGGGCCTCTCTTCCTTTGAAGCTCTGTGGTTCCTCAGTGTGCCACTGGCTCACCAGCACGTTCACGCACCTTGCTGTGCTTCACGCCATAGGTGAAGTAGACAACCAGCCCGATGATGAGCCAGATGATCAACCGGGCCCAGTTCAGCCAGCCAAGCTTAATCATCATATAGCCGTTGAACAGGATTCCCAGGATAGGCACCAACGGAACCAAGGGCGTACGGAACGGCCGTTCCCGGTCCGGGTCCGTCTTGCGCAGCAAAATAATCGAAGTGCAGACAATGACAAACGCCAGCAACGTGCCGATGTTCACCATCTTGCCGATGTCGTCGATAGGAGTGACCGCTCCTACTACGCCTGCCAATATGCCAACAAGAAACGTATTCTTGAACGGCGTGCGAAACCGCGGGTGAATCTCGGCAAAAAACTTCTTCGGCAACAGGCCATCGCTCGCCATGGCGTAGAGCACACGCGTCTGCCCCAGCAACATCACCAGCATCACAGAGGTCAGGCCAGCCAACGCGCCGACCACGATAACGTCGCTCGCCCACCCCAGTCCGCGATCAAGAAATGCGCGCGCGATCGGCGCTTCAATGTTCACCGACTGCCACGGCACCATGCCCGTCAGCACCGCTGCAACTCCAATGTAGAGCGCAGTGCAGATCAGCAGAGAAGCGATAATGCCGATTGGCAGATCGCGCTGAGGGTTCTTCGCCTCCTGCGCCGTCGTCGACACCGCGTCGAAGCCGATATATGCAAAGAAGATGTACGCTGCGCCTGCACCAATTCCGCTCAATCCATAGGGAGCGAAGGAGTGCCAATTGCTGCCCCAGTTGCCCGGATGCACAAACTTCGCACCAAGCCCAAGCACAAACAGCACGACAGCAACCTTAATGACAACAATCGTTGAGTTGAACTTCGCAGACTCTTTGATTCCGATCGCCAGCACCGTCGTCACAACCAGTGCGATCAGAAAGGCCGGAAGGTTGATGCCGATCTCGTGACCAAACAGCACTGGCGCGCCCAGCAGCTGATGCGCCCGCGCCATCATCTCGGCAGTCGGCGTCGCCTGCAGCACGCTGACCTGGTTGATGTACTGCTGCGTGCCGGGAACCAGCGAACTATAGTTCGCCGCCATCACATCGCGCGTAACGTGCTCAAGCGCCTTTCGCAGACCGGTCCAGTGGTCATAGGCAAGCCATAGGGGGAAGTCGATATGAAACACATTCATCAGTTCGACGAAGTTGTTCGACCAGCCCGAGCTCACCGTGCTCGCGCCCATCGCGTACTCCAGCGTCAGGTCCCAACCGATGATCCAGGCAATCAGTTCGCCCAGCGTCGCATAGGCATACGTGTATGCCGACCCGGCCAGCGGAATCATTGCCGCAAACTCCGCATAGCAGAGACCGGCAAAGGCGCAACCCAGTCCGCTCAGCACAAACGAGAGCATCAGTCCCGGGCCTGCATAGTGCGCGCCAAGGCCAGCCAGCACAAAGATACCCGCGCCAATCACTGCGCCAATCCCAAGCGCCGTCAGCTGGAACGGCCCCAGCGCGCGCTCGAGTGTCTCTGCGCCCTCGGCGTGAGCCTCGGCAAACAGCACATCCATTGATTTTCTGGCAAACAACATCGACATCGTTCTATGGTTCTCCTTCAAATCCCTGTCGTCTCTGCTCTAGCCGCGTCCATCGTTGCTGCGGTTCCCTGCCGTTTCCATACCAGATAAACCGGCACGCCAAGCAGAACGATTATCAGTCCCGGCCACGTATATTGGGGCTTGTAACGCAAGAGTACAACACAAATCCATACCGCCATAACGATATAAAGCCCGGGCAAAAACGGATACCCAAAGGCGCAGTATGGACGCGCAGCCTCAGGCCGTGTCCTTCGCAGCACAAACAAGCCCGCAATCGTAAGAATGTAAAAGATCAGCACGGCAAAGATCACATAATCCAGCAGTTGCCCATAGCTTCCCGAGATGCACAGCAGGCATGTCCACACACATTGCACCCACAATGAGTTCACCGGCGTCCCCCCTCCAGAGCCAGCCCGCTCACTCAGCCTTCCAACGCTCTTGAAGAACAGTCCATCCCGGCTCATCGCATAGTAGACGCGCGCGCCGGCCAGCAGCATCCCGTTCGCACAGCCAAACGTCGAGATCAGAATCGCCGCAGCCATCAGCTTCGCGCCATAGCCGGTAAAGGCGCGTTCCATCACCGCCGTCGCCACACGGTCTTCCGCAGCAAACTGAATTCCCCGCCCCGCAATCGTTGCCGCGTGAGGATCCCCAGCCAGCGGAAGCACGCTCAGGTACACGAAGTTGCAGAGAACATACAGCAGCAGCACGACGCCGGTCCCGATCGCTAGAGAAAGCGGGAGATTGCGCTTCGGATTTCGGATCTCGCCCGCCGTGAAGGTGACGTTGTTCCACGCATCCGCGCTGAATAGCGAACCCACTTGCACAATCGCCACAATCGTAAGTAGTCCGACGTACTCCCTACCCCCCATCTGCGCCACATGCAGTGTGTGCCATCCCGCGCCAGCCCAGAAGTTATGCCAGCCTGTGCCAAAGTTCGCAGCTACAGCCGCAGGATCGCGGACCACGATCCCCACCAGCACCACCGCAGCCAATGCCAGCACCTTCGCGGAGGTGAACAGATTCTGGACCGCCGCGCCCATCTTAACGCCCCGCGTATTCAGCACGGTAAGGAACACGATCACGACAATCGCCACAAGATTCGCGGTATTGAGACCGAGGTCCATATTCCCCAGCACCATTGGTCCCACATGCCACGCTGGAACATGCCCGATGTGCCACAGCCAGTGGTGCGCGCTCACGCTCGGGAAGAAGACCCCGAGGAACTTTCCAAATGCCACTCCCACCGCGGCAATCGTTCCTGTCTGAATCACCAGAAACAGCGTCCACCCGTATAGAAATCCCCACAGCGGCCCCAACGCCTCGCGCAGGTACACATACTGTCCGCCGGCCTTCGGCATCATCGCCGCCAGTTCGCCGTAGCTCAGCGCCCCGATGATGGTCATCACCGCCGTCACCAGCCACGCGGCAATCAATAGCGCCGGCGAGCCCAGCAGCCGCGACATGTCGGCCGAGACGATGAAGATGCCTGACCCGATCATCGAGCCCATTACGATCGCTGTGGCCGAGAACAAACCCATCCCCTGCACAAACTGCGGCGCAGTGGAAGCAAACCGGTCTTCATCCCGCCCCTTGAGCGAAGCCGAAGCGGCGGAACCTTTAACTGTCTTTTCCAAGTGAGTCACGTTCCGTCTTTTCTACCGCAAAATCTTCAGAAAGTCTCTTGCTACCTCTTCGACCGTCCTTCCGTCAACGAGGAGAGCGCTGATCACCGCCACTGAATCGGCCCCAGCCTCAATCACGCTCGGCGCATTCTGCATCGTGATGCCGCCGATCGCCACCAGGGGACGCTTCGTCAAGGCCCGCGCGCGCCGCACCCCCTCAAGCCCTACCACCGGCTCGGCATCCGCCTTGGTGCCCGTCGCAAAGACGGGACCAATCGCGATGTAGTCCGCGCACGCGGCCTCAGCCGCGCTTACCTGCTCGTCGTTATGCGTGGAGCAACCGACGATCCCCCCCTGCACAAGCTGCTCCCTGACTTTCTCGACCGACGTATCTCCCTGCCCTACGTGTACTGCGTTCCAATCCGCGAGCATCGCCAGCACCGGATCGTCGTTCAGCACCAGAAGGCAATCCACTCCCAGGAAGACATCCGCGATGATCCTCGCATTGCGCAGAATGTGCGCCGGCCCGCCCGCCTTGTCGCGATACTGCAGCAGCCTCACGCCGGCGTCCCGCAGTTCTTCGGCGAAATGGCTCACCTCAAGCCCGCGACCAGTCAGCGTCCCCGCATCCATGATCGGATACAGCCGGGGCAGCTTCAGACTCCGCGTTGAGCCCGTTCCTTTCGCAGCCTTTGCCACACCGCTCCCTTCGCGACGGTATCCATGCCTGGACGGTCAGCTACTGGCTCTCCTTCTGCTTCTCAAGAAAGCGCTCCATGAACTTCGTGTCGAATCTGCCCGCGCGGAACTCCTCATCGGCAAAGATTCGCTGGTGCATCGGAATCGAGGTATGAATCCCCTGCACCACAAACTGGCTCAAGGCCCGCTGCATCCGGTTCATCGCCTCTTCGCGATCCTTACCATGACAGATGAGCTTCGCGATCATCGAGTCGTAGTACGGCGGAACCACGCCTTCAGCATACTGCGCCGTATCCACGCGAACGCCATTGCCTCCCGGAACATTGAACACCGAAATCTTGCCCGCGCTCGGAGTGAACTTCTCCGGATGCTCCGCATTGATTCGGCACTCGATCGCGTGGCCCCGAATCTCCACCGGACCCGGAACGATCGAGCTCAGCTTCTCGCCCGCCGCAATCCGAAGCTGTGCCTTCACCAGGTCGATACCCGTCACCATCTCGGTCACGCAATGCTCCACCTGGATGCGCGTGTTCATCTCGATGAAGTAGATCTTCCCGTCCTCATCCATCAGGAACTCGATCGTGCCCGCGTTCCAGTAGCCGATATTTTCCAGCGACTTCTTAATCGTCTTGCCCAGTTCCTCGCGCAGCTTCGGGGTCACCTGCAGGCTCGGAGCCTCCTCGATCAGCTTCTGGTGCCGCCGCTGAATCGAGCACTCGCGCTCCCCGAGCGAGAGCACATTCCCATGCTCATCAGCCAGCACCTGGAATTCGATGTGCCGTGGCCGCTCGATGAACTTCTCCATGTACAGATCGCCATTGCCGAACGCGGCCGCCGCCTCGGTCGACGCCTGGTTGAACAGCCCGGGAAGTTCTTCCGGACTGCGACAGATGCGCATGCCGCGCCCACCGCCTCCGGCCACCGCCTTCAGAATCACCGGGTAACCGACCTCCTTGGCCCACTCCAGCGCCTCGCCCTCGTTCGCGATCACGCCATCCGACCCCGGCAGGATCGGCACCTTGGCCTTCTTCATCGTCTGCCGCGCTGTGGACTTCTCGCCCATCATCCGCGTCACCTCTGGAGGAGGCCCGATGAACTTGATGTTAGACGCCCGGCAGACCTCGGCGAAGTTCGCGTTCTCGCTCAGCAGACCATAGCCCGGATGAATCGCATCCACATCCGCTATCTCCGCGGCCGAGATCACCGCCGGAACATTCAGATAGCTCTCCGCACTCCGCGGGGGCCCGATGCAGATCGCCTCATCGGCAAACTTCACATGCAGCGAGTTTCTGTCCGCCTCGCTGTATACCGCAACCGTGCGGATGCCCAGCTCCTTGCACGCGCTGATAACGCGCAGCGCGATCTCCCCACGGTTTGCAATCAAAACCTTTCGAAACATAGATAGAACCAGATGCCTTCCGTTGAATCTTCTCTAACGAATCGTCAATAACTCATTACCGGGGTTTGATCGCAAACAACGGCGCCCCGTACTCCACCGGCTGCCCGCTGGTCGCGATCCGCTTCACGATTTCGCCGGCGACATCGGCCTCGATCTCGTTCATCAACTTCATCGCCTCAACAATGCAGAGCACCTGGCCCACCTCGACCTGATCGCCTACCTGCACAAACGGCGGGGCCCCAGGAGCCGGCGACTCATAGAACGTCCCGACAATCGGCGACTTCACCTCGTGCAGCCCCGCACCCGCCGCAGCTTCAGTAGCCGCCGCCGGCGCCCCAGCGGCAACCGCTGCCGCAGGCGCCGCCGCCGCGTGAGCCACCGGAGCCGAAGCCATCAGCCGGCTCAACTGCGCCAGATCCACTCCTCTCGGCGCTGCAAGCGCAGGATCACCCGCAAACTTGATCCTCACCTTCAGGTCAGCCTGCTCCATGTCGAACTCGGCGATATCGTTCGCCTTCAGGAATTCAACCAGCTCGCGAAGTTCATTCAACTTATTTGCGTCCATCATCTCTCCTGTGCCTGTCACGGCACTTCTTTTTGCTTACAGCTCAATCCAGGCCTTCACGCTTGGCGTCAAGATCTCGCCACCGGCCTCCGTTACCAGCACCATATCCTCGATGCGGACCCCGAACCTCCCCGGCATATACACACCCGGTTCGATCGTGATCACCATGCCCGGCTCGAGCGCCTGCGTCTGCTTCGCCGCAAGCTTCGGACCCTCATGAATCTCTAACCCCACGCCGTGACCGGTCGAGTGGGTGAAGTACTTGTCCAATCCGGCCCTCCGCAGCACGCTTCGCGCCGCTTCATCGACATCGCCGGTGGTCACGCCCGGAGCCACAGCTGCCACCGCAGCCTCCTGCGCTTCCAGAACCGCATCATACACGTCCCTCTCGCCTTCGAGCGCCTTGCCAAAATGCACGGTCCGTGTCATATCGCTCATGTAGCCGTCCAGAACCACGCCAAAATCCATGGTCACAAAGCCCTGCTTCGGCAGCTTCGCCTTCGAGGCCCGTCCGTGTGGCAGCGCGCTGCGCTCTCCGCTGGCGACGATCGTCTCAAACGACATCGCCTCGGCCCCGGAGAGGCGCGCTGCGTGCTCCAGCTCTGCGGCGGCTTCAATCTCCGTCAGCCCCGGCCGCAGGAGCTCCAGCATCCGGTCGAACAACCCGCAGCCCAGATTCGCCGCAGCTCGCAGCCGCACAATCTCGTCTGCGTCCTTTACCTCACGCAGTCTTGTTATGAGCGACCCCACCGGCGCAAACAGCCCCCGCCGCACCTTCCCCGAGACCGCCTTGCGCATCGACTCAAGCGCCGCAACGGTCGTATTCGCCGCGTCAAAGCCACACCGCTTTACCCCGGCGGCCTCAATCCACTCGCACGCCGCTGGCAGCACAGGCTTCTTCGCAATCACCACCCGTGTCCCCGCCGCCTCAGCCTTCGCCTGCGCGGTGTACCTGCCGTCGGTGAACAGCACAGCCCGTTCACCCGCCAGCACTAAGGCCGCATTCGAGCCTGTAAATCCCGATAAATACCGCACATCCGGCAGATGGGTAACCAGCAATCCATCCACCCCCGCGGCCTTTGCTGCCGCTGCCACTTTTCTCTTCCTTATGCTGAAACTCATCTCTCTGATTCTACTCAACTCCAACCGCGTAATCTGGCCTCGCATCACTGCGACCCGGTATCATGAAGTATGCCCGGTTCCCGAGGCGACAATCGGTCGCTCTTCTCGCGTCGTCAGTTCATCCTCGGCTCCGGCGTCGCCGCGGCAGGCATGGTGCTGTACTCGGGCGAGATCGCCCGCCACGAGTTGGACACTGTTCGCCAGACGATCCCCATCGCCAATCTTCCCGCCCCATTCCACGACTTCCGAATCGTCCAGCTCAGCGACATCCACCTTGACGAGTTCACCGAGCCCTTCTTCCTCGAGCGCGTCGTCAAACACATCAACGCTCTCAAACCCGACCTCGTCCTCCTCACCGGAGACTTCATCACCCGGGGCTCACTCACCTTCCTCAGCTCCCGCCACGCTGCCCACCGCTGCGCCGAGATCCTCAGCACCCTTACCGCCCCCCAGGTCTACGCCGTTCTCGGCAACCACGACGTCGCTGTGGACGCCTCCCTCGTCATCGGCGCTCTCGGCAGCTTCCGTATCCCTGTCCTCGTCAACCAGCACGTCCCTATTGAGCGCAACGATGCCCGTCTCTGGCTCTGCGGAGCCGAAGACCCCGGCACGAGCCACCCCGATCTCGATCTCACTGTTCCCGCGAAGCCCGACGGCCCCGTCATCCTCATGGCCCATGAGCCCGACTACGCCGACACAGTCGTCGAGCACCCGCGCGGCCCGCTCGTCGATCTCATGCTCGCCGGACACTCCCACGGCGGCCAGATCCGTCTCCCCTTCGCCGGTGCGCTTATCCTTCCACCTATGGGCCAGAAGTACGTCGAGGGCCACTTCCGCTTCAACCAGATGCAGCTCTACGTCAACCGCGGCCTCGGCACCGTAGGTCTGCCCTTCCGCCTCAACTGCCCACCCGAAGTCACAGTCCTCACCCTGCAACCGGCCTGAACATTCTCTAAGCCTGATGTCTGCGGAAGCATTTAGGAGAATGATCGTCAACGACGCCCGTAGCCTGCATCCACGCGTGGACGATCACGGGCCCGACAAACTTGAATCCTCTCTTCTTCAAGGCCTTCGACATCTCCTCCGAGAGCGGCGTCTTCGCATGAACGATACCCGTTTTGTTCCGAATCGGTTTTCCACCCGCCATGCCCCACACAAAAACCGAGAAGTCCTCGCCCTCATCCCGCATCTTCAGGTAGGCGCGAGCCCCGCCGATGGTAGCCTCGATCTTCGCTCGCGACCGAACAATCCCGGAATCGGCCAGAAGCCGCTTCACATCGGCCTCGCTCATTCGGGCAACAGCTTCAGGGTCGAATCCGTGAAACGCCTCACGAAAGGCCTCACGCTTACGCAGGATCGTCAACCAGGACAAGCCCGCCTGAAATCCATCCAGCATCAGCTTCTCCCATAGGGAACGGCTGTCGTACTCGGGAACTCCCCATTCTTCGTCGTGATACGACCGGAGCAGCGGATCACTCTCCGCCCAGGAGCAACGAATAATCACTTTCATGATTCATTTGATTCGGCCGAGCCCATACGGCATCAACTAAATCGTTCAGCGAGCCCGTCCAGCCGGCTTCTTCTGCTTCGGGGCCACCACCGCCGGAGCCTGTGGCTTCACTCCACTCTTCTCATCCATCCACGCGTCCAGCAGCGACTTCTTGAACCGCCAGCGGTTCCCCAGCTTGAACGCCGGGATGAATCCCTCCGACGCATAGCGGTACAGCGTATCGCCGCTGATGCCCAGATACTCCGACGCCTGCCGGATATCCATCACCTCGCGAGCTGCAGCCTGCGTCATGCCAGCCATCGGAATGATCTCCTGATCCAAAGAAAGAAACGGGCGAAAAACCGGGAAGAGCCTACCAAACCCGGCACACTCTTTGTATTCCCTTTTCTCCGCCCGTTCAATAGGAAATCTAGGCTATTTACCAGTAAATAACTGATAACCAACCGCTAAACATAGCTCACGAAGCGCTCTTCGGAGGCTGCAGGCTGGCCATCACGTCCAGGAGATCCTGCCCGACGGTCCGGGTTTTCGCAATCGCATCGGCCAATGGAATATCCGAGATCTCCGTCCCCTTCAGCACCACCAGCCTCCCAAACTTCCCCTCGTGAACAAGATCGATTGCCTTCACGCCATACCTCGAAGCCAGCACCCTGTCGTAAGCCGAAGGCGTCCCGCCACGCTGGGTATGCCCCAGATTCACGCTGCGCGTCTCAAACTTGGTCCGCTTCTCGATCTCCTCGGCCAGAGCCTGCCCGATCCCGCTCAACCGCACGTGGCCGAACGAGTCCACGCTCTTCCCCTGGGTCGCCTGCTCGCCCTCGGGAAACATCGCTCCCTCGGCCACTACGACGATTCCGAACTTCTTCCCGTGATCGTGCCGATACTTCAGCAGCCGGCAGACCTCTTCGATGTCGATCGGAACCTCTGGAACCAGAATCGCATCAGCCCCTCCCGCAATCCCAGCCGTAATCGAAATCCATCCCGCGTCGCGGCCCATCACCTCGCACACCAGCACGCGGTTGTGCGCTTCCGCGGTCGAGTGCAGCCGGTCCACAGCCTCGGTCGCAATCGTCACAGCCGTATCAAACCCGAAGCAGGCATCCGTGCCGCTCAAGTCGTTATCGATCGTCTTCGGAACTCCGACGCACTTCACCCCCTTTTCGCTCAGCGCAAGGCTGATCGACTGCGTATCGTCACCGCCCAGCGCAATCAGCGCATCCAGCTTGTGCCTGCCGATCACCTCAAGACACTTCTCAAGGCCGCCCGGGATCTTCTTCACGTTCGTCCGCGAAGACCGCAGAATCGTCCCACCCTTCTGCAGAATTCCCGACGTCGTCTCCAGCGTCAGCGGCATGGTCACATCGTCGATAACCCCGCGCCAGCCCTCCATGAACCCGACAAACTCATCCCTGTAGTGATAGATTCCCTTGCGAACCACGGCGCGAATGACCGCATTCAATCCCGGGCAATCGCCGCCGCCAGTCAATATTCCGATGCGCATTCCTGTCTCCTTTGCACGACGGCAGAATCATACCCCACACTCCATCTTCCACCCTCGGCGTTGCCTCGCATTGCCTGCTATTTCTATTTCCCACGCTCTGGTCCCTGCATTACCGCCACCAATCCGACCTCACTTCAACCCCTTTCACGACCTCCGTCGGATACCCCGGCTCCGGAGCCCAGAGCCTGACACTCTTCTCATTCGCCAACTCCAACATCCGCTCAATCGGCTGCCGCCACGAATGCATTGCCAGATCGAACAACCCCCAGTGGATCGGCATCATCAGCCCCTTGCCTCCCAGCGCCTCAAACGCCCGCACCGCGTTGTCCGGCCCCAGATGGATCGCCTCCCACAGCTCGTTGAACGCCCCGATCTCCAACATCGTCAGGTCAAATGGCCCATACGCTACCCCGATCTCCTTAAACCCCGGCCACCATCCTGAGTCGGCGCCGAAATAGATTTTGTGCGTCGGACCCTTCAGCACAAACGACGACCACAGCGTCTCGAACCGGTTGAACATGCTCCGCCCCGAGAAGTGCCGTGAAGGCACAGCGGTAATCTCCAGCGACGTGTCGCCTACACACTCGGTCCAGTCGAGCTCCGTGATCCGCTTTCGCTTCACCCCATACTGCTCCAGAATCTCGCCCACCCCCAGGGACGTCACCCACTCCGTCTCTTTCATCGACACCATTCCCGCCAGCGTCCTAATCGTCGACTCGCCCAGGTGGTCGTAGTGATCGTGCGAGACCAGCACGACATCAATTTGCGGCAGTTCCTCCAGCTTCAGGGGTGCCGCAAAGAACCGCTTCGGTCCTGCCCACCGCACCGGACTTGCCCTCTCGTCCCACACCGGGTCAATCAGCACCCGAACCCCATCGATCTCCACCAGCAGCGACGAGTGTCCTATCCACGTCACACGGAGCCCGCTCTCCGGCACCGTGTCATACTTCGCAACATCCGTTCGGAACGGCCCCAGCTGCCGCCTCGGAGTCTTCTCTTCCTTGCTGCTTAGGTAGAGAGGAAGCACCTTAAAGATCGTGCTCCACTCGCCCACTGTCGTTGGGACGGGATTCAGAAACCTCCGCCCCTCCCGCTCGGCGCGCCGCAGCATCGTTCCCGCTTGCTCAAGCTCCGAAGCCGCCGTTGGCCCCATCCCTCACCTCCGCGTCACGGCAGATGCGTGCCACGGGCAAATGATAAATGGATCGGTCAACGGCGGCTGAGCAACTCCCGCGAGCTCCTCCGCCGGCTCGCGCAGCCTTACGCCTCGAACCCCTCCCGCCTGGCGTCATCCGCGTCCTCTGCCAAGTCGACTATCAGCGCGAAGAACTCCTTCGACTGCCCAATAAACAGCCCATCTGCCGACAGCGCCTTCACGGCCCCCATCGCAGCTCCCTTCGTCTCGGTCGGCCGAATGATTGAGCATACCGGGAACTTAGTCTTATTCAAAAACACTGTTGGCTCGGGCATGATCAGGTTCGTCTGCAGGTCTTCGTTACCCTTAAATTTGCTGAGGTCCGGGAAATCCACCGTCTTCCCGCTCACCGGGTCGAGCACACCTGTCAGCGGAGGCGAATTTCCCGCCTTGTCGTGCCAGGTCTGGAAGTGCGCCGTCTCCGTCGGCCCGATACTCAGCAGAATACGCAGCACCTCCGGCGAACTCACACGCTGCGCTAGCGACGGATACAGGCTCGTCCCGCCCTGCTCAATAAAGGCAAAGTGAAAGCCGGCAGTATTGGCGATGAATTGCGTCAGATCGGTGACGCCGTTCGGCGAGGAGGCGTCCAGTTGCGCTTCGCTGTCATTTCTCGGAATGGCAGTGTGCTTGCCCGTTCCGATCACGCCGATTGCGTTAGGAAACGAATCGCCGAAATCAGGATTTTGGGTGCGGCTGCGATATCTGGTCCACCACGACGTGTCAACTGTCAGCTCCATCAGGTTTGTGAGCCGCCCAATTTGCTGCGCGCCGGTGGCCTTGCTGCTGGGCAATGTGCGGAATTGATCGAGATTCACAGTGTCCGCGCCCTTTGATTTGAGGAACGCATTGATGAACGCAGCATGGCTGAATTCATCCTCCGTATTGTCGTGAATGTACTGAGGCATGTCCCCATCAAGATTCATGAGGGCTTTGATGTAAGCAGGGTTTCCGCCTGTGAGCCCTGTGATTTGTGGCGGTTCATTCGTCTGATCGCCACCGAGTTCCGCGTACTGCGACCACAGATCGGTTTCAAGGATCTCTGCGGCAGCCAGAAACCGCAGGATGGCAGCATCTCCCCGGCTCAGACTTCCGCTTTTCTCCTCCTGGCCCGCAAGCAGCGCGGCAGGTGCCAGCGCTCCTGCCGCCCCGACGACTCCCATCCCCTTCAGGAAGGATCGGCGCGCCACCCTCCCCTGCACCTCCGTTGTCTTACCTTGACGCGTTGACGATACGCCTGTAGCTGCGTGCTGTTCACTTCTCATGACTGACTCCATTCGGTTGATGTTGCGTTGGCATCGAGTTTCGGAGATAGGCCCGATTTACAAACCAAACGCTACGCCGCGGCGGCCGCCGCATGTGTCATGGGCACGAAATACTATTGTCAAAACATTTCATTGTCAAAGATGTGTAAAGACACTGCCCCGCAAAGCAATGCCCATTCACGTCTTACTTGTTCCCACATAATCGCAAACAAGCAGAGTACGATCGTCATCCTGCCTGACCGACCATCGCTCTACGGCGGCAAGAATCAGGTCCGCAATCTCTGCCGGACTCATCCCCGCGCTCTCTCGTACAAGCGAGCACAGCCGCACCGGGCCAAACTGCTCCTCACGCCCGTCCTCTGCCTCGACGATCCCGTCGGTGTACAGCACCAGCCGATCGCCGGGAGCCAGTGGATGCACTACGCTCGAATAGCTTGCCGAATCGAACGCCGCCAGCATCAGCCCGTTCTCGACAACCTCCCTTACCTCACCATCGCGCAACAGCAGCAGAGGAGGATGCGCCGCAGCTGCGTACCGCAACTCCCCGGCGCGCGCATCAAGATACACATACGCCGCTGTTACAAACTGACTTTGCGTATTACCGCAAAGCGTCGCATTCATGCCAGTCAGCAACTGTGCCGGATTCGCGGCGTTAGCTCTCTGCGAGGTCGCCGCCATCTTCACCATTGACGCGATCAGCGCCGCCGGTACACCATGACCCGAAACATCGGCGATTAGAAGCCCTGCCTCAGTCTCATCCGTAACCACAAAATCGTAAAAATCGCCGGCCACTGATGTCATAGGAACATAACGCGCCGCCACTTTAAAATTCGGTGAGTAAGGAAACGCCTGCGGCATAATCGAGAGCTGAATGCTCCAAGCTACCTCAAGCTCTTTCTGGATCTCGCCCAGTTCCTGCTCCTGCTGAATCGTCCTGCGCGCAGCCACATACCCGAGCGTCCCCAGGAAGAGCGCAAAACCATACGGTTCAAGCCTCGATGCAACCCATAAACGTCCCGCGATATTGTCCCAGAGTGCTAGGCACACAAAGATCACCAGACCGCGACGCACAATCACGAAATCTCTATCCGCCTTATGCCGTATTGACCAGACCAGAAGCATCAGCAATCCCGCGACGATCACTATGTTGTTAACATCCTGGAATATCTGCCGTGGTCCGTACACTAACGTTCCCACCACCAGGCAAGCCATCACTGATGTCATCGCGAACGCGATCTGCTTCCCCCACCGTCCGATAAAGCCGGCCGCTTGAAAAAAGAAAAATGCCGGAACAGCCACGACGAAACTCATTGTGGCTCGCAAATCAAGAAAGAGCTTCGAATGCGGAACAATCAATGCCAGCAATCCGGACCACAGCCACAGCCTGTTTCCATAGAGCAACGCAAATACCGCTAGCCAAAGCAATAGAGCGTCCGCCTTGCGCCGGATCACGCAAAGAGCTGCCGCGATGATACTCACCGTCACAAAGGCTGCTCCAAGAAACAGGATCGCCTCATCACGATGAAAAATATGCAGCACCTGGCTGGCCGTCATCTGCGGATCAGTCGCACTCATGCGACACGATGCTACATCATGCGCCTCTCCGCGCCAGACTATCCCCTCGTCAGCGTCACCTCATCGGCATAGAAGGCGCCGATCTCCCTCGCGTACCGCTCTCCCACCACGCGCCGCTTCAACTTCATGCTCGGAGTCAGCGTGCCATCCTCCACGCTCCACTCCTCCGGCACAATGTGTATCCGCTTGATGCTCTCAAAGTGCGCCAGGCCCGCGTTCACCTTGTCCACAATCTCCTGATACGCCTTTACCACCCGCGCATCCTTCACCAGCGCCTCGCGGTCGTCCGTGGCAATCCCCTGCCCCCTTGCCCATCCTTCCAGCGCCGCAAAGTTTGGAGAGATCAGCACACTGGCAAACTTGTGCTTATCTCCCACCATCGCCGCCTGCCCGATCATCACATTCGCCTTCAGCTTATTTTCGATGGGCTGTGGCGCAATAAACTTCCCGCCGCTCGTCTTCAGCAGCTCCTTCTTCCTGTCCGTAATCGAGATAAACCCATCGGCATCCACGTGCCCGATGTCGCCCGTCTTGAACCATCCATCGACCGTGAAGGTCTCCCTCGTCACATCGTCCTTCTTCCAGTACCCCACAAAGATGGATGGCCCCTTCACCTCCAGTTCGCCATCCTCGGCAAACCGGCACTGAACATTCGGCAGCGCCTTGCCCACTGTGCCGATCCTGTGCGCGTCCGGATAGTTCAGGGCGATCACCGGAGAGGTCTCCGTCAGCCCATAGCCCTCAAAGATTCGGACCCCCACATCTGCAAACCATCCCGCCGTATCCATCCCCAACGGCGCCCCGCCCGAGATGAACACCTTCACCTTTCCCCCAAATGCCTCGCGAATCTTCCCAAACACCAGCTTGCTCGCCAGCTTCCAGGCCAGACCGCCCGGTTCCTTGCCAGTCAGCGTCTCCGCACGGTGGTCCTTGCCCACACCCAGCGCCCACTGCAGAACCCGCGACTTCACCGGCGACGACACCGACTTCCCCTCCACTGCCTGCCGGATCTTCTCGTACACCCGCGGCACCGCCACAAAGATCGTCGGCTTCACCGCCTTCATCGCCTCGGGCAGCCGGTCGAACTTCGAGCAGTACGCCAGCCTAACTGACTGGCACAAGAGCGCATAGTCCAGGTGCCGCGCTGTTACATGCGACAGCGGCAGAAAAGAGATGCAGCTATCCCGGTCATCAAACCCCAAAGGCCCGGTCGAATAGTTCACGTTGCTCGCCAGATTCCCATGCGTCAGCATCACGCCCTTCGGCTCGCCCGTCGTGCCCGAAGTGTAGATGATCGTCGCCAGGTCCACCGCTTGAGGCGCCCTCACCATCGCATCGAACTCCGAGTCGCGTTGCTGCTTCTCCGCCGCCTTCTCCATCAGCCTGCCGAAGCTCTTCGCCCCGCTGAACTCCCCGGCATCCATCACAACTACGTGTTCCAGCTCCGGCAGTTCGCCCGCCGCGATGACCTTCTCATACATCTCGCGCGAAGAGACTACCGCCACCTTCGCCCCCGAGTCCTTCAGCATGTACCCAATCTGCTCTGGCGTCAGCGTCGGATACAGCGGCACATCCACCCCGCCAATCCCGAGCACTGCGAAGTCCGTCACCTGCCACTCCCACCTGTTCTCTGCAAGAATCGCCACCCGGTCACCCTTGCCCACTCCCCATTCGCGTAGCACATCGGCCAGAGCCCGCACCCTGCCATACAAGTCTGTGGAAGAGATCGTCTGCCACTGCCCAGCGGCGTCCTGCCCCATCATCACTGTCTGGTCGCCGCGTCCCGTAGCCCGCACCAGAACATCATTCACCGTCTGCAGATCGAACATGCCTCACCCTTCATCCTTGCGCCAGAAACACCAAGTCATCTCGACGGAGGCAACGCTTTGCCGCCGCAGAGGAGAGTCTCTGAATTTTGCTCGAAGTAACACGACCTCTGAAGGAGGCCAGGCAACTCCCTAAACACCAATCCCGTTTAGCAGCACATCGATCACCTGCGCCGCCGTTGCCTTCGAATCATAGACCCGCCCTGTAAATACCGCTGAGCTCAGCAGCTCATCGATTGCTCCAAACATGCAGTGCGCCACCACGCCGTCGGAAACGTCGCGCCGGAAGATTCCGTCCTGCTGCCCCCTCCTCACCACTTCACGTACCAGTTGGATGTACCGCACCAGATGATGGTGCGAAAACTCGGCGATGAACTTCGCGCTCTGCCGGATCTCCGTCTGCATCAGGATCGCCATGTTCCGGTTCAGCGAATGGCTCTCCAGGTGCACCTGCGCGATGTACTCCAACTGCTCTCTCGGCCCTGTCAGCGTCTTGAACTGCTCGTCAACCTGCCTGTGAAAGCGGTCGAACGTCGCATCGATGGCGGTCCGCAACACATCGTCCTTGCTCTTGAAGTAGAGATAGATGGTTCCGTCGGCCACTCCTGCCCGCTTGGCGATCGCACTCACCGGCGAGTTAAAGTACCCTCGCTCGGCGATCACGTCCACCGCCGCATCCAGGATGCGCTGATACTTCTCGCTCCCCGGCCCGGTCGCCGGCACCTTTGCGTCTTTTGCCACCGTTGTCATCGTTGTTCGCTTCAGTTCGGGCCCCGCAAATCGGAAGTCTCCGTAAAATCTCCAGCCACGCCACTCTAATGAAACGACCCGGCTTTGCCAAGAATGAATTGCTATTCACTTCTTCTGCATCTTTATACGCTTGTGGCATCTCCTCCGGCGGTCTCCAACAACCTCCCCGGCATCTCTGGGAACTCCTCACACCAAAAAGATACCCCTGGAAAGATCCCAGGGGCGATCCTACATAAACAGCCACATGGTTGGGATCAGGCTTGAGGCTTCGGGGTCAGCCGAACAAATGCCTGAGCACTTGCTGGCCAGTTAGCCAGCATCGCCTTGCCAAGGCTGCTGTCCGAGCGCGCTACGTGCGACTCAATCAGAGCCTTCAGGCTCGCCTGCGACTCTGCATCAACGCTGCTAAAGTTTTCTGCATCAAGAAAATCGTCATGATACTTCTTGTCCGAAATGAGACTTCCATCGGCGTCATACACCCAGGCGAGTCCGCCAGTCATGCCAGCGCCAAAGTTGATTCCGGTCTTACCCAGAATCACCGCGACACCGCCTGTCATGTACTCGCAGCCGTGGTCGCCAACACCCTCAACGATCGCCGTTGCCCCAGAGTTACGAACAGCAAACCGCTCGCCAGCCCGTCCCGCAGCAAAGAGCTGGCCGGACGTCGCGCCATAGAGCGCAACATTACCCAGGATTACGTGCTGCCCGCTGTCCTTCGCTGCAAGGCCGCAGGGACGAATCACAATCTCGCCCCCAGAAAGTCCCTTGCCGACAAAGTCGTTGGCCTGCCCGTCGAGCACGAGCTTCATCCCTTCGACCATGAAGGCGCCAAAGGACTGTCCAGCGACGCCGCTCAAGTTGAACGTCACGTCCGCCGGGAGATCGGTCTGTGCCCTGCGCAGAGCGATCTCTCCTGCCAGCCGCGTCCCCACGGAACGGTCTCGGTTCGCGATCGTCGAGGTAATTACGTACGATGCGCCGTTCTCGGCGGCCTCAATGGCCGGTGCAACCCACTGCTCGTCCAGCGGAGGCCCGGCGACAGGCTGGTCGTTGCGGCCCCCCATCCACCGGCGATCGCCTTCGATCTGCGCCAGCATCGGCTGCAGGTCGAGGTTGCCGTCGAACCGCACCTGCTCGAGCAGGTCCGAGCGCCCCACCGCCGCCTCAATCGAAGGCAGGCCGTAGCGGGCGAGCAGATGTTGCAGATCGGCCGAGAGCTGCTCAAAGAACCGGACGACATGCTCCGGTTTGCCGCGGAACTTGGCCCGCAGCTCAGGCTTCTGCGTCGCAATTCCCGTCGGACAAGTGTTCAGGTGGCACTGCCGGGCCATGTCACAGCCCAGCACAACCAGCACTGCCGTGCCGAAGGCGTACTCGTCGGCGCCGAGGAGCGCAGCGATCAACACATCGCGAGCCGTCGCCAGGCCGCCATCGGTGCGCAGACGAACCCGCCCGCGCATGCCGTTCTGGATCAGGACCTGCTGCGCCTCGGCGAGTCCAAGCTCCCACGGATTGCCGGCGTACTTGATGCTCGAAAGCGCCGCCGCGCCTGTGCCGCCGGTGTTTCCAGCGATCACGACGTAGTCCGCATAGGCCTTGGCCACGCCCGCCGCAACCGTGCCGACACCACAGCCGGAGACCAGCTTCACACCGACTGCCGCCTTTGGGTTGACGCGCTTGAGGTCGTAGATCAACTGCGCCAGGTCTTCGATCGAGTAGATATCGTGGTGCGGCGGAGGCGAGATCAGCGAGACACCGGGCTGCGCGTGACGAAGCCGCGCAATGAGGCCGCTCACCTTGTGGCCTGGAAGCTGTCCGCCCTCGCCGGGCTTGGCTCCCTGCGCCACCTTGATCTCGATCTCCTCGGCATGTGCCAGATACTCCGCGGTCACACCGAAGCGACCTGAGGCAATCTGCTTAATCTTGTTGTTAAGCGAGACATGCACCGCCGGAGCCTCTACAACAGGTTCCGCAACCGCAGCCCCTGCCTTGGCGCTCGCCCCAAAGCTCAGGTCATCGGAGGGTCCGGGCTTGGCTGCATCGACGGAATGGACCCGATACACAGCCGAGTCCTCACCGCCCTCGCCCGTGTTCGAACGCGCGCCGAGCATGTTCATCGCAGCCGTAATGGTCTGATGTGCCTCCGGGCTCAGTGAGCCCAGCGACATCGCGCTGGCGACGAAGCGCTTGCAAAGGCTCGAAGGCGATTCAACATCGCTCAAGGCAAGCTCAGGCCCCGCAGGGCGAATCTCGAGAAGATCGCGCAGAACCGACGGATCGCGCGCGATCATATCGCGGGTGAAGATTGCGAACGCACCCGCAGGATCGGCCGGCTGCGGAACGTTGCGCGCGCTGCCAACCACCGACTGCAGCGCCTTGACCGTCGGCGGCTGCCAGGCGTGAGGCTCCGAGACATCGGCCTTGCGGAAGCGAACCCATCCGTAGTCCGGCAGATCTGTCGTGGCCGCTTCACCGGCCTCGGTCGGCTGCCATGCGTGCCGTAGTTGACGCTCCACCTCGGCGAAGCCGATGCCCGACAACGGCGCCGGGGTTTCGGGGAAGCACCGCTCAACAACACTCGAATGCAGACCGAGAATGTCAAAGAGATGCGCGCCACGATAACTGTCGACCACCGAGATGCCCATCTTCGACATCACCTTGGCCAGGCCAGCGTTGAGCGACTTCAGCATCTTGCTCTCGCACGCAACCGGGTCTGCATCAGCAGGAGCAAGGCCCTTACCCGTCTCAAGTGCCAGCCACGGGCAGACTGCGCCAGCTCCATAGCCGATCAGCACTGCAGCGTGATGAATATCGCGGCAGTCGCCTGCCTCAACCGCAAGCCCGGCGAGCGTACGCAGGCCGGCCGCCACAAGGGCCTGGTGAACCGCGCCCGTCGCCATTGCCATCGGAACCGGCAACTTCTCGCTGCTCGCGGAGCGGTCCGTCAGCAGAAGGATTCTGGCACCGTTGCGCACTAGCTCGATCGTCTGCATGCAGATGTCATCGAGTGCCTGTGTCAGCGAAGTCTCCGGCTTGAAGACGCAGTGCAGTTCTTCAAGGTGCAACTCAGCCTCGTGCGGATACTCGCGGCGCCGGAGGGCCTCCACCTGTCCCAGCGACAGGAATGGCGATGGCAGCGAGACTCCGGGCAGCGGAGCGTTCTTGTCCAGCATGTGAGGCCAGGGGCCGAGGCGCGTGTGCAACGACACCACGCAGGATTCGCGCAGGGAGTCGATTGGCGGATTGGTCACCTGAGCGAATCGCTGTCTGAAGTAGGCATAGACCGGCCGCGGCGAACGAGCCAGAAAGGCCAGTGGGGTATCGTCGCCCATCGACCAGACAGCGTCCTTGCCTTCAGTTGCCATGGGCTGCAGGATCATCTTCACGTCTTCGCGTGTGTATCCGAAACCACGCTGCAGAGCCGCCAGGGCAACGGCATCGCTCGCGGCTTCCACAGGAGCAGGAGTGAGCGGTGTGTCCTCAACCAGCTTGGCGTAGGTCGCGCCTGCATCGAAGAGCTCGTGAAGCGCCTCGTCCTCGTAGATCTTGTGTTGCTCCAGATCGACCACGAGCATCTGGCCTGGCCCGAGCCGGCCGCTGTGCGTCACCTCTTCGGGGTCGAGATCGACGAGTCCAGCCTCCGATCCAGCTACGACCAGTCCGCCCCTCGTCACCGCAAAGCGGCAAGGACGCAGGCCATTGCGGTCGAGCACGGCGCCGATGAGCTTGCCGTTGCTGAAGGCAATCGCCGCAGGGCCATCCCACGGTTCGGCGCAATCGGAGTGGTAGCGCAGGAAGGGAGATGCGTGCGGCCCCGATGAAGCAGGAGGCAGCAGCATCCGAATCGCTTCGGCGAGCGTCCTTCCGTTCTGCGACAGCAGCTCGATCGCCTCATCGAGGCTGGTGGAGTCCGTGCCTCCGTGCGTCAGCACGGGCTTGCACTCGACCGGCAGCGTGGAGTCACGCGCCTCCATGCGGGCGCGGTTGCCCCAGACTGTATTGATCTCGCCATTGTGCCCAAGCGTTCTGCCGGGCTGCGCGCGATGCCAGGTTGGCAGAGTGTTGGTCGCGTAGCGCTGATGAAACACCGCGAAGGGCGTTACGAACCCTGCCGACGCGAGGTCGGGATAAAAGTTGGCGAGAAACTCGCCGGTGCACATTGCCTTGTAAACGAGGGTCTGTGTCGACATCGAGCAGACGTAGCCAGTCACATCTCCACGCTCGTGCGACCGCTCAAACTGCTTGCGCGCCAGGTAGAGCCGGCGTTCCATCGTGCCGGGCTCCGCACTCTCCGCGTCGACCACCAGAACCTGACGGATATTCGGCATCGTCGCATGTGCCATCTCACCGAGATACTCGGTGCGTACAGGAACATCGCGCCAGGAGAGCACCTTTAAATCCTGAGAGATCAGACAGCGCTCCAGCAAAGCCTCCGCACGCGTCTCTTCCTTCGGGATGAAGAGCATGCCCACACCCAGCAGCTGCTTCTCATCGATTGCGAGGTTCGCTTCCTTTGCCAATAGAGCCCGCGGAACCGCCGTAAGCACACCAACGCCATCGCTGCTCTTTCCGTCGGCCGCAGTCGCACCACGGTGGGCGAGCCGCCCCAGGGCAGTCAGTGCCTGCTCTAGAATCTTGTGTGTCGGCACCGCCTCAATCGAGGCCACAAATCCCACACCGCAGGAGTCGTGGTCAAAGCGTTCATCAATCAAAGAAGATGGAGCCTTTGACGAGACACGCGTAGCTGCGCCGATGGGCGGAAAAACGTTAGGAGACCGTTCCATGTTTAACTATACGTCCAGCAGCCGGGAGTACCTGCCAGATACACCTTCCTTGTGATGGCGACCGTAAGGATTGACGAACGCGCTATGCATAATTATACATATCTCATGTATATTTATACATAGACTTTGACTCTTCCGATGTCAGCGTCTCTATTGGACGTTTAACGATTTACTGGATAAAACACACTCATGAAACAACAACGCCATAACGTCATCAGAGAACTGCTGGTCAAAACAGCAATCGCCAGTCAGGATGAGTTGCGCCGAAAGCTTGCGGGTCGTGGGTTCCATGTTACACAAGCAACCTTGTCCAGGGATATACATGAATTGAGATTGTCGAAGGGACCGAATGGGTATTCACTCCCGAGCGAAGAGGGGGATTCGGATGATGCAATGCCGGAGATTCGCGACGTTCTCAAGAACTTTGGCCTTGAAGTGCGCCAGTCGATGAATCTTCTTGTCGTGATTACGACGACTGGCGGCGCGCAGCCGATTGCCGCGGGGATTGACTACGAGGACTGGCCCGAGGTGGTCGGCACAATTGCCGGGGACGACACCGTGCTCGTGATCTGCCCGGATCCAGATAAGGCGAACCTACTGAAGGAGCGGATTGAAGGGTACATTGGCTAATACAGACACAATCGAAGCAAAGGAATCTCGCAAGGGCCATCCGCCGGATGCTCAAGTGTCACGGCCTCCTCGAGTTGCAGTTGCAGGCGTCAGCGGCTATTCCGGTGGCGAACTGGCGCGCCTTCTTCTGCGCCATCCGGGTCTCACAGAAACGGCTCCGACCTTCTTCGGCCGCGAAGGCGAATCAGCAACGTTGACCTATCTCGAAGACATCCATCCGTCGCTGGCAGCGGGGGGGCAAGATGCGTTCTGCAAGGTTCATCCGTTCAACTGGGACCACGTCGCCGATGCTGGGATTGAAGTTCTGTTTATGGCGACGCCGCACGAGCAGTCGCGTGAATGGGCGCCGGAGGCTCTTGCGCGCGGTCTGAAGGTCATCGACCTGAGTGGAGCATGGCGGCTGCACGAGTCATCCAACCGCGCCGTATACAAGCTGCACGACAAAGATCCGATTGTGGCCGAAAAGCTGCAGGCCGAGGCCGTTTACGGCTGCCCTGAACTGCATCGTGATGCGATTAAGACCGCTCGCCTGGTGGCGAACCCGGGTTGCTATTCCACCTCGATCATCCTCGGGTTGGCCCCGCTGGTGCAGGCCGGACTGATTGATTTGGAATGCGGCATCGTCTGCGATTCGAAGTCTGGCGTGAGTGGGGCCGGTAAGGCTCCAACCTCGAAGACACATTTCATGTATGCCGCAGACAATCTCTCCGCATATGCAGTCTTCGGTCATCGTCACACGGGAGAGTTGCTCGAACAGCTTCATTTGAGTTCTGAACAGATCCAGTTCACGCCGCACCTTCTGCCCATACCGCGCGGGATACTTTCCACGATCTACGTGCGTCTCAAGCAGAAGACCGAGGCGGCTGAGATCAACACCGTGTTCCGTACCTTTTATCAGCACAGCCCTCTCGTCAGGCTCCATTCGTCGCCACGGCTGCCGCAGATTCAATATGTCGTACGTACAAACTTCTGCGACGTCGGCTTTGAACTCTCCAGCGATGGCAGACGATTGGTCGTCGTCTCCTGCCTGGACAACTTATTGAAGGGCGCTGCCGGCCAGGCAGTGCAGAACCTGAACCTTATGTGCGGATGGAGAGAGCAGGAGGGCTTGCTGTGATATTTGTTGTCAAGCTAGGCGGTGCAGCCATTGAGGATGCTGCTCTGCTTCACGCGTGCGGAAAGGCAATCGCCGATCTTGTGGCCGATGGCAACCAGGTGGCTGTCGTGCACGGCGGTGGAGTTCAGTTGACGCGCACGCTCGCGCAACTCGGAAAGAAGAGCGAGTTTGTCTCGGGGTTGCGAATCACGGACGCGGAGACCCGCGACGCGGCCCTGATGGTCCTCGCGGGCCGCGTTAATAAATCGCTGGTCGCAGCAATTGGCTCGCACGGGCAGGCTGCCGTCGGACTCTCCGGCGGAGATGGCCACGTTTTCCGCGCAAGGAAGAAGAAGACGACCCCCGATCTCGGCTTTGTCGGCGAGATCGCGGCGGCTGATCCGCGGTGGCTGGAGGCAATCTGGAAGATGAATGCCGTGCCCGTCATCTCTTCGATCGCGCTGGGTTTCGACGGAGAGTACTACAACATCAACGCCGACGAGATGGCCGCGGCATGTGCTGTCAGCACCAAGGCCGATACACTGGTCTTCCTGACGGATGTTCCTGGAGTCAAAGGCGCTGACGGAAGCGTCATGCGGTGGCTGACTCTCGCGCAGATCCCGGCTCTCGAGAAGGAGCAGGTCATCTCCGGTGGGATGCTGCCGAAGCTGAAGGCATGCCGCGACGCGCTAATGTGCGGAGTCAAACGAGTTCGCATTCTTCCTGCAGGATCTGCGCCGCAACTGCCAGACCTCTGCTCGACGCGCGTCAACGATGGAACGGAGGTCATGGTCGCATGAAGCTTGCATCGATTCAGGCAGCGGAGAAGAAGCTGCTTCTTCACACCTACGAACGTAACCCCTACCTCTTCGTGAGTGGTAAGGGAGTGTACCTTCAGGATGAAAATGGACAGGAGTACCTTGACCTGTTGAGCGGCATCGGCGTTTCGGCGCTCGGATACAGTCATCCAGCGATCGAGAAGGCAATTCTCGATCAGAGCAAGCGGCTGCTGCATACCTCGAACCTCTTCTATCACGAGGGCACTGCTGATCTTGCTCTGCGGCTGACCGAGATCAGCGGTCTCGACCGCGTCTTCTTCTGCAACAGCGGAACTGAGGCATGGGAGGCCGCACTGAAGCTGGCGCGCGCGCACGCAACACGCCTCCGTAACAATGGCAAACGCATCGGAACGAAGTTCCTTGCGCTGGAGCACAGCTTTCATGGCCGCACGATGGGCTCGGTGGCGACGACACACAAGGAGAAGTACCGAGTGCCGTTTGCTCCAGTGATGCCCGATGTTGAGTTCGTCCGCTTCAACGACGTCGACGATCTCAGGAAGAAGTTTTCCAGGGACGTATGCGCGATCTGCATCGAGCCGGTCCAGGGAGAGGGCGGCATCCATCCCGTCTCGCAGGAGTTTTTTGCGGCAGCCCGTGAGCTCTGCAACTCCACCGGAGCGCTTCTCCTGGCCGATGAGATTCAAAGCGGCCTCGGACGCACAGGAAAGTGGTTCGCATACCAACACTACGGCCTGCAGCCGGACGTCACAACCCTTGCAAAGCCCATCGCAGGCGGAATTCCCATGGGGGCGATGATGTGCACGGATGAGGCAGCACTTGCATTTACACCGGGCATCCACGGGACTACCTTTGGTGGAGGGCCGCTTGCCTGCGCAGTCGCCACGGCTGTGCTCGACACGATGCAGCGCGAGGATATGCTCACGCACATTCGCGAGGTTGGCGACTTCTTCATGGCGGAGCTTCATAAGCTGGCTTCGCGACATGAGTGCATCGTGGGTGTACGCGGAATGGGTCTTATGATCGGCGTCGAACTATCGTCGGCGGAACTGGCGCAGAAAATCGCTGCGCAGATGATGGAGAACAAGATCATTGTCAACAGAACCAGCGAGACGGTTCTGCGTTTTCTGCCTCCTTACATTGTTGAACATAAGCACGTCGAGATCGCTGTCCGAGCGCTCGATGAGCTTCTAAAAGTTCGCACGGCGTATGCTAGCGCATCGCCAGCAGGAGAAAACTCACATGGGTAGCAAGACAGTAGTGATGACCGCAAAGCTTGGCGAGAGCGCCGGCGAAGAGACGCCTCGAAAGGCTACCGCGACTCTGGGGATTCAATCAGACACCGCCTTCAACGAAGCGGCGAAGCGCCTGAACGGCCGGGACTTCTGCTCGATTGCCGACCTGACTGTGCAGGAGATGGCGGCCATCATGGAGCTGGCGCACGCCGTCAAGACCCATCCAGAAGACTTCAGACACGCGCTGGACGCCAAGCAGATGGTGATGTTCTTTGAGAAGGCCTCGCTTCGGACTCGTCTGACGTTTGAGGCGGCGATCAACACCCTCGGCGGCAACGCTATCTTCGTTGACCAGACGCAGTCTCCTCTCGGAGAGCGCGAGTCGCTGTCGGACATGGCGCGCAACCTTGAGCGATGGATGAGCGTCATCGTACTGCGCACGTACTCTCACGAGACCATCACGGAGATGGCGGCATGCTCGCAGGTTCCCGTGATCAATGCCCTGTCGGACTTCGAGCATCCCTGTCAGGCAATCGCCGACTTCTTCACCCTAGAGGAACGCTTCGGCTCGGCTGAAGGGCTGCGTTTCGCCTATGTGGGCGACGGCAACAATGTCTGCCACTCATTGATGCTGACGGCAGCGCAGCTTGGCGCTCACTGCACCGTGGCTTCGCCGAAGGGCTTCGCGCCCAAACTCGAGATCATCCACAAGGCGATCGAGATCGCTGAGCAGACGGGCGGCAGCATCACCCTTCTGCACGATCCGATCAAGGCCGTGACTGGCGCGGACGCTGTCTATACGGACGTCTGCACCAGCATGGGCTTCGAGCACGAGGCAACCAAACGCGCTCCGATATTTAAGCCGTATCAGGTCAACGAGGCGTTGATGGCGCACGCTCAGCCTGATGCGGTCTTCATGCACTGCCTTCCGGCTCACCGCAACGCCGAAGTCACCGATGCTGTTCTTGATGGCGCGCAGTCGGTGGTCTTCGATCAAGCGGAGAACCGTTTGCATGCACAGAAGGCTCTGCTGTTGATGCTGCTCGGCGGCGCAAAGCGAATCTCTAACAGCAAGCGCGGGACCCAGGCGAAGAAGCGTCCGTCACTCGCCTGAGCTACCTTAACGATTTTGGCTTCTAACAAAGAAAAGGATTGATTATGGCAGAGAAAGTTGTACTTGCATACTCCGGTGGACTCGATACCTCGATCATCATTCCATGGCTCAACGAGAACTATGGCTACGACGTCATCGCCTTCATCGCAGATGTTGGACAGGGCGAGGACATCGACGCCGTCGTCGCCAAGGCCTATGCCACTGGCGCGAAGAAGGCGATCGTCAAGGACCTGCGCGAGGAGTTCCTTCGCGAATATGTCTTCCCCACTGTCCGCGCTGGCGCTGTGTATGAGCACAAGTACCTGCTCGGCACCTCGATCGCTCGGCCGGTGATCGCCAAGCACCAGGTCGAGGTCGCGCTCGCTGAGGGAGCAACGGCGCTCGCACACGGCTGCACCGGCAAGGGCAACGACCAGGTCCGCTTCGAGCATGCGTTTCAGGCGCTTGCTCCCCACCTGAAGGTAATCGCTCCGTGGCGTGAGTGGACGCTGAAGTCGCGCGAGGATTGCCTGGACTATGCGGAGGCGCATGGCATCCCGGTCGAGGCGAGCCGCACCAAGATTCACTCGCGTGACCGCAACCTATGGCACGTCTCGCACGAGGGCGGCGAGCTCGAGGGCACGGACAAGCCCGTCGATCCGACGACGTGGCGCATGAGCAAGTCCCCACAGGACGCTCCCGACCGCGAGGAATTCGTCGAGATCGGCTTCGAGGCGGGAGTTCCGGTCTCGGTCGATGGCCAGAAGCTGCCCCCGGTGCAGCTTGTCGAACTGCTCAACGAGATCGGCGGACGCAACGCGATTGGCCGCATCGACATCGTTGAGAACCGCTTCGTCGGCATGAAGTCGCGCGGAGCGTATGAGACTCCGGGCGGCACGCTCATCCTCGAGGCGCTGCGCCAGCTCGAGGCATTGACACTCGACCGCGAGACGGAGCACTTCAAGGAGTCCCTCGCCCTCAAGTACGCCGAGCTTGTTTACTTCGGTCTCTGGTTCACGCCGCTCCGCGACGCTCTCGACGCGTTCTTCGCCAAGACAGAAGAGAACGTCACTGGCTCGGTGAAGCTGGCTCTCTACAAAGGCAACATCTCCGTTGTCAGCCGCACGAGCGACGTCTCGCTATACTCGGCCGACCTCTCGTCCTTCACGATGGGCGCGAGCTACGACCAGAAGGACGCCGAGGGCTTCATCAAAATCCTCGGCCTCCCCGCGCGCGTCCGCGCCCAGGTGCTTGGGCAGAAGGCGAAGCACAAGGAGCTTGCCAAGTGAGCAAGATGTGGTCCGGGCGGTTCCGCGAACCGCTCGACCCTCGCTTTGAGGCCTGGCAGCGTTCGTTTCCCTTCGATGTGCGGCTCCTCCCCCAGGAGGTAGCCGCCTCGAAGGCGCACGCGCGCATGATCGCCGCGGCGGGCATCCTGAGTGACGCCGAGCTTGCTGCGATGCTCGACGGCCTCGACAGAGTGATTCCATCTGCGACAGAGGCAGCAAGGTCCACTGCCGGCGAGGCTCTCTCTACTGACGCCGCTATTGTGGCTCTCAACCCACAGGCCGAAGATATCCACCACTTCGTCGAGCTCACGCTCACGAAGCTCATCGGCGATCTCGCTCTGAAGCTGCACACTGGACGCAGCCGCAACGAGCAGATTGCGACCGACATGCGCCTCTTTGTGCGCGACGCCATCGACGAAACGCTTGGCGGCTTGATCGAATGGCGCAAGGCGCTGATCGAGCAAGCGCGCGTTGCGGACAATTCTGTGATGCCTTCCTACACGCATCTGCAACGGGCCGAGCCGGTGCTGGTCGCGCACTGGCTACTGGCGTACGTTTCAATGCTCGAGCGAGACTTCAGCCGCCTGCTGGATTGCCGCAAGCGCATGAATCTCTGCCCGCTCGGCTCAGGAGCGATTGCCGGAGCGACGCTGGCTCTTGATCGCAATATTGCGGCTGAGGCCCTCAGCTTCGAAGCGCCCACGCCAAACAGCATGGACGCGACCAGCGATCGCGACTTCGCCATCGAGTTTACCCAGGCACTGGCGACGCTCGGACTGCACATCTCGCGCTTCGCCGAAGAGCTGACGCTCCACTCGACGGCAGAGTTCGGCTTCCTCGATCTGCCCGAGCGCTTCTCGACGGGCTCGAGCGCCATGCCGCAGAAGAAGAACCCCGATTTGACGGAGTTGATCCGCGGCAAATCGGGTCGTCTGCAGGGCACAGCGATCACGCTGGCCACGATCCTCAAGGGACTCCCGCTTGCCTACAACAAGGACCTACAGGAGGGCCAGGAACCGGTTTTCGACGCCGCCGATACGATCAGCGGCATCCTCGCGGTTCTGCCCGACTTTACGCAGGCTCTGCGCTTCCGCCTCGACGCGATGAACGCTGCCGCTCAGAAGGGCTACCTGAACGCCATGGCTGCCGCCACTTACCTGACGCACAAGGGAGTTCCCTTCCGCAAGGCGCACGAGAAGATCGGCCAGGCCGTGCGTCTGGGGCTTGAGTCTGGCCGCGAACTCAACGAACTGACGCTCGATGAGCTGCGCGGCTTCGGCGATGAGTTCGAAGCGGACTTCTTCGACGCCGTTACGTTGGAAGCCACGCTGGACTGCCACGACGTTATCGGCGGCACGGCGCGCAGTCGCGTCAAGAGTGCCATCGAAGATGCCTCCCGACGCGTTGTGTCCGACGCAGCCGTGCTTGCATCTAAAAAGTCTGCGAAACTACCGGTGGAGCGTACTGTCAGTGTCTAACTCTTCCCTGATGCCTGTAAGCGAATCGACCTCATCCTCGCGGCCGCGTGTGGGCGGGGCCACGGTTCGCAAGGCTAGGCTGCCTGATGCGGTGAACATCTTCGAGCTGGTCAACTCGCTCTCAAGCGACGGTACGCTGCTGCGCCGGAGCTACGCTGAGATATGCGAGAACGTCCGTGACTTTACCATCGCAGAGAGTGAGAGCGGCGTCTTTCTGGGTTGCGGCGCGCTGCATCTGTATGGACCGCACCTAGCCGAAGTTCGCTCCATCGTCGTCAAGCCCGAAGCCAAGGGACAGGGAGCGGGCGGTAGGGTGCTGCGTGCGCTGATCGAGGAAGCCGAGGAGCAGGGTGTCACCTGCGTCTGCCTCTTCACACGCATCCCGGACTTCTTCTTCCATTTCGGCTTTCGCGTCGTCGATCGGACAACGCTGCCCGACAAGATCTACAAAGACTGCCAGACCTGCCCTCGGCTGTACGCGTGCGATGAGGTCGCTATGGCCCGCGGGCCAGTCCCCAAGATTGCGGTCCTCGGCCCAAGCAAGTTTCCCAGGCCCGAACTGGTGAAGCTGCAGGCAGGCTCAATCGCGGCCGCGCCTGTTCCGCCTGCCGATGAGCACAGAAAATAATGTTCGATCCTGACTTGCAATCACCCACAATCAGGCCTTAACAAGACTTGATGCCAAGCAGAGCGTCATGAAGGCGCCTTTTGTCCGATGTTAGAACAAGAGGCGCCTTTCCAGCCGGTTATCGATCCTAAATCACGACAGATCTGAGACTTTAGTTCGCCCACAGCGCATACTCGTAGTCAGGAGATGTTGGATGGACGCGTTGACGCTTCATCGGATTCACTTCGCCTTCACGATCACCTATCACTATCTCTTCCCGCAATTGACGATGGGGCTGGCGCTGCTGATTGTGGTGCTGAAGATCATGGCTCTTCGCGCGCACGATGAGCGGTATGACGACTCGGCGCGGTTCTGGGCGCGGATATTCGCCTTGAACTTTGTCATTGGCGTGGTCACCGGGATTCCGATGGAGTTTCAGTTCGGCACGAACTGGTCGGAGTTCTCGCGGCGAACCGGTGGAGTGATTGGGCAGCCGCTGGCGATGGAGGGGGTCTTCTCATTCTTCCTCGAGTCGGCGTTCCTCGGGCTGCTGCTGTTCGGAGAGAAACGCCTCTCGCGGCTGGCGCACCTGGGCGCGGCGGTGATGGTGTTTCTTGGCTCATGGATCTCGGGCTTCTTCATTATCGTGACGGACGCCTGGATGCAGCATCCCGTGGCGTACCGGTTGCTGCCGAACGGCACCTTCGAGGTATCGAGCTTCTGGGGTCTGGTGATGAATCCGTGGGCGTGGATCCAGTACGCGCATAACATGTCGGGCGCTGTCATTACAGGAGCCTTCGTGATGGCCGCGACCGGCGCGCTGTACCTGCTGCAGGGTCACAACGTCGAGTACGGCCGCATCTTCGTCAAGGTGGGTGTCATCGCAGGCGTTGCCTCCTGCGTCGCGCAGATCTTCCCGACAGGCGATCTGCATGGCAAGTACATGGCGAAGCATCAGCCCGCGGCCATCGCTGGCATGGAGGGTCTGTTCCACACAGTGAAAGGCGCGCCGATTGTTCTGATGGGACAACCCGATATCGAGCGGCAGCGGATCGACAATCCATTGGCCGTCAACAATGTTCTGAGCTTCCTGATCTACGGCACGACTGCGGCGGAGGTAAAGGGACTGGACCAGTTCCCTGTCGATCGGTGGCCCTCTGCCCTGCCACTCTTGTTCTACAGCTACCACATCATGGCGGGACTGGGGACCTATTTCGTTGCGCTGATGGTCGTGGCTGCAGCCTTGCTGTGGAAGGGGAGACTTTATACCGCGCGATGGATGCTGTGGCCTATTCTGCTGAGTTTTCCGCTGCCCTACATCGCCAACACCGCAGGCTGGATGACCGCTGAGCTTGGCCGCCAGCCCTGGCTGGTATACGGGCTGATGCGGACGTCGGAGGGGTACTCGAAGCACGTGGGAGCGGGAACAAGTCTATTTACTCTGCTCGGATTTCTGGGAATGTACTCGGTGCTGTCGATCCTCTGGATCGTGATGGTGTACACGGCGATCCAGAAGGGCCCGAAGGCTCCAGCGACTGACACCAGCTCGGATGGACATACGCTAACGACTGCCTGAAAGGAGAATCGATGGGAGCACTGTGGTTCTGGATTGTGGCTGGAATGCTGACGGTGTACGTGGTGCTCGACGGCTTCGACCTCGGGGTGGGAATCGTGTATCCACTGGTAGCGCGGACCGAGCAGGACAAGCAGAAGGCAATGCACGCGATCGGGCCGGTGTGGGACGGCAACGAGGTGTGGCTGATCGCAGGCGGCGGCACACTCTTCTTCTCCTTTCCCCTCTTGTACGCCTCGTCGTTCAGCGGGTTCTATCTGCCGCTGACGATGGTGCTCTGGCTGCTGATGCTGCGGGGGCTGAGCATCGAGTTGCGAGGGCATGCGCATGACAATGTCATCAGGACCTTCTGCGACGGAACCTTCTTCCTTTCCAGTGCGCTGCTCGCCATCTTCTACGGAGCAGCCCTGGCGAACGTTGTGCGCGGAGTGCCTCTCGGCGCCGACGATTCCTTCTTCCTGCCTCTATGGACGGACTGGAGGACCGGTCCGCATCCGGGAATTCTGGACTGGTATACCGTGCTCGGTGGCGTGCTGGCGTTACTTGCTCTCGCGCTGCATGGCCTTCTGTACCTGGCTCTGAAGGCGGAGGGTGAGCTAAACCGCAACGCGAAGCGATGGGCGAAGCTTCTGTTGCCTGTCGTCGGAATCATCACGCTGCTGAGTGTTCCAGCGACGGTCGTGGCGCGGCCAGATTCGTTGAACAACTATCGCGAGCATGGACTGGCATGGTTGGCGCCTCTCGTTGTGATCGCCGGTCTGGCGATGGTTGCAATATCGATAACGAAGCACTGGGAGTTTCGTGCGTTCATAGGATCGAGCGCCTATCTCGCGGCGATGATGGCAGGAGCCGCGGCAGGGCTGTATCCGGTGCTGCTTCCTGCAGTTGGTGGCGAGGGCAAGGACATCACGATCGCGCGCGCTCTCTCAGGGGAACATACGCTTCACGTGGGGCTGGTGTGGTGGACGTTCGGAATCCTCCTGGCGCTGACGTATACGGCGATTGTGTACTGGCTGTTCCGGGGCAAGGTGCCGGAGCACGCACAGGGATACGGCGGCCACTAGAGGGAACCGGCGTTCCTCACTCACTCTTCTGCTCGACGAACGAATCGAGCGACCAGCTGTTCTGGCGGCGCAGAAAGAGCAGCGCGGAGAAGACCAACGCGTAAAAAAGTTGGATCCCCGCTGCGTTCCAGTCCCGCGCCAGCGCCGAACCGAACGTCAGCACGAGGATCAGCAGGCTCGCACCGACCAGTGCCGCCCGCGTACGCAGGCCAATCAACAGCAGCAGGCCGAGCAGTGCCTCGACGGTAGGCAGAATCAGCCCAAACGCGCGAACGCTCCACTCGGGCAGCGGAGTCTTCGCGAACTGCTCCATCAGCTTTCCGGCAAACACGGCTGGCCCCGCAATCCATCGGCTCAGTCCGTGCATCAACAGATTCATGCCTGCCACGGCGCGCAGTAACGCATAAGCGAGCCTCTGGTCGCTGTTCTCCCTCTCGAATGGCATCCTCATCTCCTGCAGGTTAGACGTGCTCTCACTCTGCGACGCTACACAGAAACTGTTGTTCAACGTCACGCTATCCTCTCTCTATGGCCTCTCTGTCTTCTGCTCCGTTTCTGCATCTCTCCAACGTCAACGTTACCCGAGGCGACAACATCGTTCTGCATGACATCAACCTCTCGGTCAACGCCGGCGAGCATATCGCCATCCTCGGCCCTAACGGCTGCGGCAAGTCGACTCTCATCAAAACCATCACCTGCGAGTGTTATCCGATCGTCCAGTCTGAGACGAGAGTGAGCATCTTCGGCCGCGAGCGCTGGGATCTCACCGAGCTGAAGAAGCGGCTCGGCGTCGTCTCTCCGGAGCTGCCGGGCCGTCACACCTTAGCTACTACCGGGCGTGACGCCGTTCTTACTGGATTCTTCTCCAGTTCCACGCTCTGGCCCAACCTTACGGTCACCGACGCGATGCAGGCACGCGCCGACGAGGTGCTTGAGCTTATCGATGCCGTTCCGCTGCGCGACAAGCCGGTCGGCCAGATGTCCGCCGGGCAGCAGCGCCGCATCATGATCGGCCGCGCCCTTGTCGGCTCATCGAGTGCCTTTGGGAGCGACCGGCAGATGCTGTTGCTTGACGAGCCTTCGAACGCACTCGACCTTGCAGCGCAGCAAGATCTTCGCGATCTGCTCCGGAGCCTTGCGCGACAAGGAACCGGCATCCTGCTTATCACGCATCACGTCTCCGACATCATCCCTGAGATCGACCGCATCCTGATGATGAAGGAGGGGCGCATCGTTGCCGACGGCCCCAAGTCCGAGTTGCTGACTGCTTCGCGGCTGAGTGATCTCTTCGCAACTGAGGTTCAACTGACTCACAGAGACGGCTTCCATCACGCCTGGTAGCGGGGCTACATACCCTTGAGGATGGAGCCTACGATGCCGCCTACGACTCCGGCTTCAGTATTTTGCTCGACGCGCTCAACCTTCAGGTACTCCTGGAGTTGATGGGCGAGTCGCTGGATGGGAAGGGTCTGGAGCCAGACGCGACCTGGGCCGGTGAGTGCGGCGAGGAAGATGCCGTCGCCGCCGAAGATCATGTTGCGGATGCCGGGGACGCGCTGAATCTGAAATGTGACGTTGGCGTGGAAGGCTCCGACGTGGCCGGGATGGACGCGGAGGGTCTCGCCGGGGGCGAGGTCTTTGACGATGACTTCGCCGGAGAGTTCGAGCCAGGCCATCCCCTGCCCGGAGATTTTCTGGAGGCGAAAGCCGTCGCCGCCGAAGATACCCGCGCCGAGGGACTGCTGGAAGCCGAGGCCGAGCTCGATGTCTGCGGTGGCGCAGAGGAAGCCGTGGCGGTGGACGAGGTACTCGTGCCCCTGTGCGACTTCGACCGGGACGATGTGGCCGGGGACGCGGGTGGCGAAGGCGACCTCGCCGGGTGCTCCGTAGGCTCGGTACTCGGTCATGAAGAGCGAGCCTCCGCCGGCGACCCGCTTGAGGGCTCCGAGGAAGCCTCCGCCGCCGGCGTGCTGGGTGTGGGTGGTCATCTGGATGGACTGGCTCATCCAGGAGAGTTCGCCGGCCTCGGAGATGATGGCGTCGTTGTGGTCGAGGGCAAACTCAAGGACGGGCATGGTGGTGCCGACGATGCGATGTTGCATGTTCTCCCCTTAGTGCGACGAAGGCAGTATAGCGTGGACTCCCCCACTCTATCTTTCTGCGCAAAGTATTCAAAGTAGATACTTTAGGTCTGGACTTCGCGCGCAATTCCATTGCCAAATCTTAAAAGTCAAGGAAATCGGGCACGGTGGCGTGCAAAGTCTTCCAAGCAAATGGCTTAATTCCTAACCTCCTCGCGCACTTTTCGTGCATTCATTGTAGAAGCAAAAAGCCCGGCTGGTCGCCGGGCTTCTAAGGTTGCTCCTGATTTAAGGTTATCAGGGGTGTCAAGACTGGCGTGTGGAAATCAGGTGCGCTTGTGTCACCTCGTGAGCCAGAGAAAGTTCTATTTGTCTGAACTTGCTTTCTTGCAATTCATGGGATGTTTTTTGCAAGGCCATGTCGCTTTGGCAAACGCGATTGCGTCTTCATATCGTGCAGCCGCATCGGATTCGGCGGCCACGCGCTCCTCTAGTGCGAGCGCTGCAATGGCGGGTACCCATAATCCGGTGGCTTTGGATCCATTTCGGGCAAGTCGGGATTTGGCGCCTCATATTAACGTGCGAATGCCCTAATTATCATTAGTGATGGCCTTTCCAGTCGTCTTCCGGTATCGAACCTTATGCCACTGGCGCTTCGACGTGAAAGTCTCGAAGACTTATCTTAGGTTGGGTTGCTTCTTTTTCTGTGTGTTGCTTCTCGGCAAGAGCGCATGCCCGCAAAGCGGCCAGGTGCTGCAATCTCCATCCGGAAGTCAGACGGTTACGCAACCAGCGGGAACAAGCCTCAACGTCACTGGCGCCTTCGCGGCAAGTCTTGTATGCAATCAGGCAGGAGCGGTGGATGCGAGGTCGTGCTATGGCGCTTATGGCGACCTGGCTTCCAGCGGTGGATGCTCTACCACGGCTGATTCAACGATGCTTTCCTGCTCCGGAGAGAGTTTCAAGGCTACAGATGTTGGCAAAGAGATCTACGTTCAGCGTACGGGCCCGTCTCGCGCGACACTAACAGCTTCTATTGCGACCTTCATCGACTCAAAACATATTGTTCTTTCGAGACCTGCGGCGACGAACACTTCCAGCGCGATGATCATTTGGGCACATGACGATACGCGCGCGTTGCAGAACGCCTATGCGGCTGCCGTAAGATCCGGGAAGTCGCTCTACATCCCTCCCGGCAAATATCTGCATCATGGCCTGAACTGGACAAACAACTCCATCAAGATCTACGGAGAAGGCTACGGTGCGACGATGCTTTATGCCATTGATGTAACGAATCCCGGAGCCACGACCATCGGAGCGCAGACGACAGGTATAGATCTCTCGGGCTCCGGTTACAACCAGGTGTCGGATCTTGGTTTTGTTGGAGGGTATAGCGGTTTTGTTGACATGGCTCCCGTGGTGAACGTGCTGGGCGCGCGCGTGGGCGCCACAGACGCCGCGTTTGCGATCGCTCACATCTTCGACAACGACTTCTTTCTGAGCTTTGGCGCCTATGACGTGGCGCTCTACGGGTACGAACAGACCGACTTCAAGGATTGCCAATTCGAGAGTCAGGGTCCGGGGAATCTAGGCCTGCTATATTTGTCGGCAGCGAATACGCCGGGGTTGAAATCTCCGTATGCGGTTGCAGTCCCCGCTCCGACTTCGATGACGAAGCTGAGCGTTAATGGCGCTCGGAGCGCGTTTTCCGGCTCCGGGAAAGCGGTGGTCTTCGATCAGGGCGCAACGGAATCGAACTACACGATCGCTATCCGGGATGCCTATGCAAACATTTCTGACGGCGGGACGTTTCTCTCCGATACAGGTGTTGGGGCACTGCGCCATATTGAGTTGGATCAGGTTTATGTCGAAACGGGAAAATGCCAGAACTGCAAGGCCATCGATATAAAAGCTCCGGCCTGGAATTGGCAGATCAGGAACGTTCAAATCTATAACGATCATGGGTATACGGTATCCCCTTTCAACTTTGCTCGGGGGCTGCTTGATTCTGAAGTGATGATCGATGCCACCGGCCAGGCTGGAGGGTTCTCCAACCCGGAGCTTAACGCTTCGTCGTGTGCGGGATCAGTACTTCACCTGGGACAAGAGCAGCCGAGCGCAAGTTGCACCGACAGCGCGATGATGACGAGTGTCAATGGCACCTCCCGCAAGTGACCCGTGCAAAAACATGGAGGCGCCCACCGTTCGCCAAAGTGCGCGAAGGATGGGGCGCCCGACCATTGGGTCTATCTGAGTGCCGGACTTCAGGCTACGTCGCGCCAGTCCAGGATGACTTTGCCAGAGTTTCCGGAGCGCATGGCGTCGAAGCCCGCTTCGTAGTCGCGCCAGTTCAGGCGGTGGGTGATGACTCCGGAGATGTCGAGGCCACTTTGTAGCATGACCGTCATCTTGTACCAGGTCTCGTACATCTCGCGGCCGTAGATTCCGCGGATGGTGAGCTGGTTGAAGACGACCTGGTTCCAGTTGATGGAGATGTCTTCGGAGGGGATGCCGAGCATGGCGATCTTGGCGCCGTGGCTCATGTTGGCGAGCATCTCGCGGAAGGCGGCGGGGTTGCCGGACATCTCGAGGCCGACGTCGAAGCCTTCCTGCATGTTGAGTTGCTTCTGGATCTCTTTGAGCGGGGTGGCGCGGGGATCGACGGCGAGGGTGACGCCGACTTTGGTGGCGAGGTCGCGGCGGTACTGGTTAGGGTCGGAGATTACGACGAAGCGCGCGCCGGCGTGGCGGGCGACGGCAGCGGCCATGATGCCGATGGGGCCGGCTCCGGTGGTGAGGACGTCTTCGCCGAGGACGGGGAAGGCGAGCGCGGTGTGGACGGCGTTGCCGAGGGGGTCGAAGATGGCGGCGATCTCGAGGTTGATGCCGGGGGCGTGGCTCCAGATGTTTGTGACAGGGATGACGATGTACTCGGCGAAGGCACCGTCGCGGTTGACTCCGACGCCGAGAGTGTGGGCGCAGAGGTGGCGGCGGCCGGCGAGGCAGTTGCGGCAGCGTCCGCAGACGACGTGGCCTTCTCCGCTGACGAGCTGGCCGATGGCGAGATCGGTGACGTTGGAGCCGAAGGCTACTACCTCACCGACGAACTCGTGGCCGATGACGAGGCCCTGGCGGATGGTGGAGCGGGCCCAGGCGTCCCAGTCGTAGATGTGGAGGTCGGTGCCGCAGATGCCGGTGTAGAGGACACGGATTTTGACGTCGTTGATTCCGATTTCGGGCTCGGGTACGTCCTCGAGCCAGAGGCCGCGCTCGGTGCGGCTTTTTACAAGTGCCTTCAAGGGGAGTGCCTTTCCGGCTTGCGCGGTGTCGAGATCAGCATTTCGCGCGAGCCGTTAGTTATTTTATCTGCAATACGGCTGACGGATCTTTAGTTCGAATGCGGCGGCTGGCAGGATTGGGCGAGGAGGGTGCGGACCTCGTCGTCGGTGGTCTGGCGAAAGTCCTGGTAGAAGAGGCCGACGGCAGCGAAGGGCTCGGGGGTATGGATGCAGAGAACCTGGTTGCCTTCGCTCCGGAGATCGTCGCAAGTGGACGCTGCGGCGACAGGGACGGCGATGATGACCTGACTCGCGACGGGTCGAAGAGCGCGGACGGCGGCGCGCATGGTGGCTCCGGTGGCAAGGCCGTCGTCGATGAGGACGACGGTTTTGCCTTCGATGGCGCGAGGAGGCTGGCCGGCGCGGTATTGCTGCTCGCGGCGCTGGAGTTCAAGACGCTCGCGCTCGATGGCCTCGTCGATTGCGGAGGCGGGGATGTTGAGCTCGTGAATGACGTCGTGATTGAAGACGCAGGTTCCGTCACCAGTGAGCGCGCCCATGGCGAGTTCTTCGTGGCCGGGAGCCCCGAGTTTGCGGACGAGAAAGATGTCGAGGGGAAGGTTGAGTTCGCGGGCGACCTCATAGGCTACGGGGACACCGCCACGTGGGAGCGCGAGGAGGAGCGTGTTGGGCTGGCCACGGAGGTGCGCGAGCTTGTGGGCTAACTGGCGGCCGGCGTCTCTGCGATCTTCGAAGAGCATCGCTTCCCTCTCGGCTACGCAGCTATTGGAGCAGCTTTTGCATGATCTCGTGAAGTGCCACTGTGGCCTCTTCGGCGCTGAGTGAAGGGTCGAGGCGAATGGGCGCTCCGATGCGAACGGTGTTGAGACCGGCGTGGAACCAGCGGCGTTTGCGGGAGACGAGGTCGTCGAGACCTTTAATGGCTATGGGAAGGACGGCGGTGTTGGATTCGTACGCGAGCAGGCCGATGCCGGAGCGGAATGGTAGCAGGGTTGCGTTGAGGGATTGACGACCTTCAGGAAAGATCAGGACATGGTAACCACAGTCGAGGGCTTCGCCCATGTGCGCGAAGCTGCGGCGAAAGCCGGCCTGACGCGGTATAGGGAAGATGTTGAAGAGCGCGGTGAGGGCCAGGTATTGCAGCGGGGCGAGGACGTTCTGCCACCAGTGCGGCTGGTTGCGCGCATGACGCCAGTCTTCGAGCATCTCGCCCGCTGCAGCGATCGCTACGCGTTGACGAATTTTGAGCGGGAGGCCATAAAGGACGAGCGCAGCGTCGAAGAATGTGACGTGGTTAGAGATCAACAGCATTGGTTGCGTGGGGAGGCTTGCGGTTTGCGGACGCTCAACACCGGGATTGAGGAGTAGCCAGACCAGCGGCCGGATGATTAGTTCGAGAAAGAGGATGCGGATGGCGGCGATGGCGCGCGACCAGGGCCAGCGTGGGTAGAGGAATTCGCTGGGCTGTGGGGGCTGCGGGATCTGAGATGGTTTTGGTGTGGCGCCTGTGGCGATTGCTTCCTGGATTTGCGGAGTTGAGGGTACGGTTGTTGCAGCGCGGAGCTGGCCGAGAGTTTCGATGCTAAGGAATGCTTCGTCGCTGAGGGCGATGCCGAAGCGCTGCTCAATGGCGGTTTGGAGCTGCAGGCGGCCGAGGCTGTCGAGGTGGAGGTCTTCGGCGAGCGTGGCGGTGTCGTCTGTCTTTGTGGCTGGAGCGGAGGCAATGGAGGCGACGAGAGCGAGGAGTGGATCGGCTGTTGTTGGGTTTTCGGTGAGCGAAGTCTGTGAGGCGATCTGGCGGGCAGTCCAGTCTGCGACGGCTCTGCGGCGAACCTTGCCGGTGGAGGTGCGGGGGAGATCGGCGGCTGGCCAGAGATACCAGTGGCGGATTCGTTGAAAGTCGGCGAGATCGCGGTTGGCAGAGGCTACGGCCTGTTCGGCTGCGGCGTGGCCCTGGGGGACGACGAGGACCGCTACGGGTTGCTGTGCCGCGGGCACTACGGCGCAGGCAGAGATCTGCGGCTGGCGGAGGAGTGCCGTCTCAAGGTCTTCGGGATGGATGTTGAGGCCTGCGGGGGTGACGATGGTCTCGCTTTTTCGGCCGACGAAACGGAGCTGGCCCTCTTCATCGAGAGAGGCGAGGTCGCCGGTGGCGAGCCACGGGTCACTGCGCTGCTGGATGGCGCCTTGCTGCCACGTGGAGGTGGCGACCACCTCACCGCGGACAGAGACCTCGCCGTCGGAGCCGATGCGAACCTCGCGGCCGGGGAGAGGCTTGCCGAGGGTGCCCTTGCCGATCTTGAAGGGGTGGTTGAGCGTGATGAGCGCGGTGGTCTCAGTCATGCCGTAGCCCTGAATGACGGCGAAGCCGAGGGTGCTCCAGAAACGCTCGAGGTCGGGTGGGAGCGAGGCTCCGCCGCAGATGCAGGCCCAGAACTTCCAACCGAAGAGGCGGTGAACTCTGCGGAAGCGCAGGAGGCGCTTCCAGATGGGAAGGTCTTGTGAGGAGGTGAGTTGCTGGTCCAGGTCGGGCTGCAGCAGAAGCAGGTGCGCACGCAGGAGTTCCAGCATGCGTGGGACGGCGGCGAGGACGCTGATGCGCTCGCGCTGGATGGCACGGATGAGACGCTCGGCCTCGAGGCGTGATTCGAAGTGCACTCCCGCGGCGAGCAGCGGCGGTAGCCAGAGTCCCATGAACTGACCGAAGACGTGGCTGAGCGGAAGCGTATGCAGGAAGCGGAGCGGATGGAATGGGCGCTCGTAGCGGCGGTATTTTGCGATCTCGCTCTCGATGGGCTCAACGCTGGCGAGGACGTTGCCGTGGGTGTGGACGACTCCCTTAGGTTCGGAGGTTGTGCCAGAGGTGAAGACGATCTGCAATGGGGTTTCGCGGGTAAGGATTACGGCGGTAGTGGGCGGGAGGGGTTTTGGCGGGATGTTGGAGGCGAGGCCTTCGAGGCTGAGCGTTGGCGAACTGGTGATGAGTTGTCTGAGTAGATCAGTGTCGCCGGTGATGAGGCTTGGATTTGTTTCGGCGATGACTCGCTGGGCGAACTCAGGTGAGCCGGCTGCATCGAGTGGGACGACGATGACTCCGCGCAGGATGCAGCCGAAGAACACAGCGATCCACTCGGCGGAGTTTTGTCCCCAGAGGACGACTCGCTCACCGCTGCCTATCGTGCGGCGGTCGAGTTCGGTGGCGAATCGTTCCGCGAGGTCGAGGAGCTGGCGGTAGCTTGTTCTTGTCGCGCGATTGCCAGAGTAGCGGACGACGGCCGTCTGAGAACCGCTGGCGCGCCAATCGTCAACAAGGCTGGCAATGTGGGGCCGCATGCGTTATTTGCTTATACTACGGCGACCAACTACCTCCGGCCCAGAAAGTGACTCGACGCTGTACATTGGCTTCGCCATGAAAAAGTTCATTAACCGTCCGGAAGACGTCGTGGAAGAAATGCTGCAAGGGCTGGCCGTGCTACAACCAGGTGCGGCCCGCTTGCCGGGACATAAGGCCATGGTCCGCGGGGATGTGGGGCTAATTCGTAACCAACAGGTTGCGATAGTCTCTGGCGGGGGGAGCGGCCATGAGCCGGCACATGCAGGCTACATCGGTGTGGGCATGCTGAGTGCCGCTGTGGTCGGAGACGTCTTCACCTCGCCAAGCAGCGACTCCATCTTTGCCGCCATCAAGGCGGTTTCGGGAAAGTCCGGCGTGCTGCTGGTGGTCAAGAACTATACCGGCGACCGGCTGAACTTCGGTCTGGCGGCCGAAATGGCGCGTTCTGAAGGCATTTCGGTCGAAATGGTCGTCGTGGATGATGACGTTGCCCTGAAAGGAACGGGGCAGGCCACGGGTGCGCGCGGTCTCGCCGGCACTGTTTTCATTCACAAGCTGGTGGGGGCTGCCGCGGCCGAAGGCAAGAGCCTGGCCGACGTAGCGGCAACGGGCAAAGCGGCGGTCGAGTCTCTGGCGACCATGGGCGTTTCGTTTTCGGCGGGAACTTCGCCCGCAGTTGGAAAGCCCAGCTTCGAACTCGGCGAGCGTGAGATGGAGCTTGGCCTCGGTATTCACGGAGAACCCGGAGTGAAGCGGACGGAGCTGCAGCCCGCGGATACGCTAACAGAGAAGTTGCTGACCGAAATTCTGAAGCACGGGAAGTTTGGCGACGAGAAGCGCGTGGCTGTGATGGTGAACAATCTGGGGGCAGTCACTGAGATGGAGCTGGCGATTGTGGCCTGCCACGCAGTGCCCTTTCTTGAGAGCAACGGGCTTACGGTGGAGCGAATATATGCCGGAACATTCCTCTCATCCCTTGATATGGCGGGGGTCTCGATCTCCGTTCTCGGTGTCAACGATGAGTGGCTGCGCTGGCTCGACGCAGCTACAACGGCTCCTGCATGGCCAAACGTGTTGAAACAACGGCCAGGCAAACCGGAATCGAGAATCGCAGGGGAGGTCAGCGCGAACGTGAGCTCGTCGACCGGCAAGGGCGCGCAATCGGAGGCAGGCAAAAAAGCAAAGCAGGCCATCGAGGCCGCATGCAAGGCGCTGATCAACGGCGAAAGTGAGCTTACTGAGATGGACCGCGTTACGGGCGACGGCGACCTAGGCGCCAGCATGGAGCGTGCGGCCAAAGCCGTGCAAGGCTCGGTGGGGTCGTACCCTTTGGACGATGTTCCCGCTACGCTCAAAGCGCTCGGTCATACCCTCCGGCGCGAGTTGGGCGGATCATCAGGACCGCTCTATGGGGTGCTTTTCCTGCGTTGCGGCAGCGTTCTGGAGAGCTCCGGCGCGACCAGATTGGCGCCATGGACCGAAGCGCTCGATCAGGGCTGCCGGGCCATCAGCGAACTGGGCGGCGCGAAGCCAGGCGATCGAACCATGCTGGATGCGCTCGATCCATTCGTGAAGGCACTAAAGAAGAGTCCGGATCGGAAGGCGTCGCGCGAATCAGTTTTGGCCGCGGTCGAAGCGGCGGAGCGCGGGGTCGAGGCGACGGCCCAAATGAAACCACGTCTAGGGCGGTCTAGTTATCTCGGGGACCGGGTGCTCGGCTATCCCGATCCAGGAGCGAAGGCGATCACCATCTGGCTGCGCTCCGCTTGCGAGGCACTCTTTCCACGCTAAGCGACTTGCTCGAACCCATTTGCAGGAAGTTCTGTTTGAGGCGATTTCAATTGATCAGACAGCTTGCGGAGCGCTCGTCATCCGGTAACAGTGAGAGCTCGTCCGCTAAGCTAATTTGCGTCCTGGAGAAATGATCGATCAGATCGTACGATGGTTTCCTGTTCGGCGCATCATCAACATCAGGAGCCCTCCTACAACCACAAGGGTTACCATTCCTGCGATACTCACGACGCGAAAGGATTCCGACAGAGTACTTTCCAACAACAGGGTTATAGCTGCAGCAGTAAATCAAAAGCAGATCCACAGCATTGCTGATCTTCTTCTGTGACGCATCCAGCAGTGCAAAACGCAGATCGCGAGGCGTGTACTCGATCCCGGATATGTATTTCGAAAGTCGGCCGTCTGGCGTGGCAAACATGATGACACTCGAATGTGCGAACTGATCAAGCTTTCCGTCCGGACCAGGTACCCGGACGTATTGGAATCCCGTTGATACGGATATGGCTTCGATGCTGGCCGGCGAGCCGGTCAGGAAATGTGTGGCCTCTCGGTCTCCTGATTGCCGATCGGCCGCTCGCTCTGGTACTTCTCGAGGTTCCGCAAGCTCTCCGGGAGAATTGGGGAAGAGGTAATGAGACTTTCTGCCAGTTCAGTAGAACCGTTCATTGTGGCAATCCTCTCGTTGGTTGGGATCTATATCGAAAATGGAACCAACGACTCCTCGGCCGACTTTTAGATGCTCGTTCTCGCCTGGGGACCGATCGTGTCCATGTCTATGAGATAACGTAGAATCGCGATCGGCTATGCATTTCTTGCTATTAAATTCTCGCGCTAAGCAATCGGAGGTTCCGTCGAGCTGATGAATGTCAAGTGCGCCTGAGAAATGACTACTGACCATGCGGTATTTCGGAGCTATGAAGCTCCATCTCACCCCTCATCTGGCAACTTGTCCTATAGCTCCCATATCTGATCAGTTCGTCCCATCCTCGACTATATCGCCGGTATCGATCTGGCCCTTGGACATGGGTGTCCTGCGCTCACCCAAGACACGGACAAACTGTTTGAAGTAGGAGGGCACGCCCTGAGATGGATAGTTGGGACCGTCGGTTACATTGTAATGCAAGTGAGGGAAGAGTGAATCACCAGAAAAGCCGACCTTGCCGATGAGCTGTTCGGCACGCACATGATCTCCAACCCTGACTCGAATCGAATTTGGCTGCATGTGGAGTAGCCAACTGACTCGTCCGTCAGCATGCTGTATTTTCACGTGATTGCCGAACCCCATTGGATCCTTCGCCTCTTCTAGTGAAGGAGATTGAGCATCTCCAGTGCTGGTGAATGTATTTTCCGGAAGATCGGAGACCATCTCGATCACCAAACCGTCCGCCGGTGCAAATATCGGTTCTCCGTAGGAAAGCCAGTTCTCCTTACGATTTGGATCACCCTTGAACAGTAGGCCTGCGCTCGTGGTCGTCATGAAATCGTACGCGTAGAGATTCGCGGATACTGCCGAGCCGGGATCGACCGCGTATCTTGCCACCAGGTTGTAGCGCCGATGGTGGGAATAAAAATCGTGACCATCGTGAACCAGGACCAAACCGTGGAGTGGAAGCGAAAATGCAACCGGATTGTATGACCTGGGTCGCACATCCACGGAGACCAGTTCATCCGTCGTGATCGCTGCAGGTGGAGCAGCATGTCCTTGCTCCATAAACAACAATTCAAAGTGCATTCGGCTGACATCAACTGCCGCATCGAAGGCGTAAAACGGCTGGAATACGTCCAAAACATTGCCCGGCTGCAATAGGCGTTCTCCAATCATATCGAGAGCAGGAGGCCTTCCATTCTCATTAAGTTCACGCTCGAGTTCGAGATGGTCGCCACTGTCGAATACCTGGAGTTTGATTGAGACAAGGTTGTATGTCTTTGTCCCAACATTCTTAATAAACAAATCGAAGTTGATGAGTTGCTGGCCGTTGCGCCGCTCGATAAAGGGTCGATCAGGCCTTCTGACGATCTGGATTCCTGAACGCCGTTGGAAATCGGTTTTGTTGTCTCTCACTGCTACTGACTGTCGTTGCCTTGCCGCCGCATCGTTAGCGTGGAACACAGTGGCAATCCAAATACACGCCATGATCGAAGATCTGAAGGTTTGTCTCACTCGGAAAAGTCTACGGCAAGAGCCCTTGAATCCTATCCATCGACCCGACAGGGTAAGTTAGCCTGTGAGCAAAAGGTTGGCTGCTGGTCTTAGGCGTGCTGCAGGCTTATGGCGAAAGGTCGCGCTTGAACCTGACGCCAGAGCAATGTCCTTCAACGCCAGAAGCAGACCATGGAAATGACAGAGTATGGAAAGGGTGGGAAGCCATAAAGCCGGCTTCCCACCCTTCCCACACTCTGTGGAAATCCCTTCGGGATTACCACATTACCACGGCCTCGACGGCGAGAGATGTGTTTAGAAACAGAGACAAAAACTATCCAAAACCCTCAAATTAAACCCTCGACTCCGCAAGGGACTTGTAACGGATGTCCCCGGTCCAAAGTGTAACGGATGTTCCGGTACACTCAGGCCAATGAAACTTCCTGCCGTTCTCCTTGATGGGCAGATCATTGATCGAGGCGTACCGATGATGCATGATCCCATCCTTATCGAACTCCCAATTTACGTTTGGATTGCCCGATGTTTTGTGCCAGTGAGAAGTTAGTGTAGCGTGATTCTCTCTGAGTTCAGATAGCCGCCGTCGGGGGTGTGGAGAAGTGGGAAGCGCGTAGCGGTTTCCACTTCTCCATGCCCCTTGCTTGTTGAGGTCATCCATGCCTCCGGTGCTGGTGGTCGATAGCCCAACGAGGAGTGCGGTCCTGCCCAAAACGCGGAATCCGCGACTTTCAAAGAAACGGGTCTCCGCTTAGTGTGGGGTTCTGTGGGGTTGAGTTTTTGGAGGGAGCTTGTAAGTGCTTTAATTTATGGCTCCTGAGGTAGGACTCGAACCTACAACCCTTCGGTTAACAGCCGAATGCTCTGCCATTGAGCTACTCAGGAGTGTCGTGGAGCACGTTTGGAAACGCGCTGCGCTGCATTATTTATAACAAATGCGCTTGGCCCGGTCAAAGGGGCTGCGGGAGGGTGCAGGGGCCCGATACAGCGATATGTTGCGGAAGAGTCAGCTTGAAAGGAAGACTCCCGCTACGGGTACAGCAGCACTGCGATGTTGTAGCCGGTGAAGGAACCTGTGTCGTCGTCGGCGCATGCTCCTATCAGAGCCTGATGATATTTCCCGGTGCCGATTCGGGATTCTAGTTCGTCTGGGAGACGATCAAGCTTATCGGCGGTGAAGCGCATGATGAACCAGGGCTTGCGCTGACCGGCGTATCCGGAGGACATGCTGCAGGTCTTGCGGGCGTCGTCGACACTGACTGTCTTACTGTCGGTTTCATTGATGACTTGAAGGCCGGTGTGGGCGAGGAGGTCGGCTACGGAGGACTCCTGCTCGGTGAAAGAGAGGGATTCGACCGTGTTGGCGAAGTCCTCGACGGCGTAGAACTGGTGGTTGCGGACGACGACAGCGATGCCTACAACCTCGACTTCGGGATCAAGGAGGTTCGCGCGGTGGCCGGGGGAGTGCATCCAGAGATCGTGGATGATGGAGGAGTCGGCGGCTTCGGCTACGTTCTCGGTGATGAGAGAGAAGTGCGCGCCGGCTGCGGCTCCGCGCTCGGCGAGGTCGGGCTCGCCGGGAAACTGGTGGGAGATGCCGTCGTGGTCGGCCATCTCGTTAGCGTGAAAGAGTGCTGCCTGGGCGAGGACGGGATCAAACTGTAGCTGATGCAGGCCGCGGGCGACGCGGTCCTGATTTGCCGAGGCAAGGAGGAACTGCTCGGCCACGTTGGTGGGGTTGCCGGTGGTCTTGACCGCGAGCCCTGGCGTCATAAAGGCGGCCAGGAAAGTCATGAATCCAAGAGTGGTTCTGAATATCTTGTTGTGGCCCATAGAAATCTTTTCCCCGGTTTCCCACAGGGGGTACATCGGCGACAGCTACCTGCGATGTTAGGCAGCAGTACAGCCGCGGTTAATCCCACGTTTGGGGGAGTCGGGAATCAGGCAGAGGAACAGCAGGTTCTGGAGTTTGTAGCTAGGTTTTGAGAGCCGGCAGGTTGCTGCGATATCGGAGGATGAGCGAAAAGAGCTTGCGCGCAGCCCAATAGCGGGGGATGTATCGAGCGGGCTCAGATAGAGAGCGGAAGAGCCAACCAAGGTAAAGTCTGTCAGCCCAGACAGGGATGTGGACCTGATCGCCGCTCAGGAAGGCAATGGCAGCGCCGATGCAATGGATCGCGGGGAGATAGGACAGGTTGCGCTTGAGATATAGGCCTAGCCGCTCCTGCGTGCCTCCGCCAACAGTGACGATGACGTGTTGCGGGCGAATGCGGTTGATCCGGTCGAGCAGAGCAGTATCTTCAATCTCTGGCCCGTACATAGGAGCCATGTATATGTTGTCTTCCGGGATGACGATTCCCTGCTCCGCGAGCCAGTCGAGATTGCGCCTGGCGCTGGCTGGGCTGGCCATGATCCACAGCGTGTTGCCGGGCTGGCGGACGTCGGGCTGGAGGAGGAGTTCGCGAAGATACTCGAGGCCGGAGAGACGGCAGATGCTTTCGGCCTGCAGGCGGTTCCAGATGAGAACCATGAAGGCAGAGTCGGTGATGGCGAGGTCGGCGTTGAGCAAGGCCTCGCGGTAGCCGGGGTTGTGCTCGATGTCCTTGAGAGCGGGAGCCGCCGGAACGACGAGGAGACCGCCATCACGCAACTTCGCAATGGCGGCCTGAGCCGATCCGTCAAAAAAATCGACGCCGAGAATGCGGTGGTAGCCAGTGGCTCCGGCGTTGTCGGGCATCGCTACTTGCTGGCTCCGACAAGCATCTCGCTCTCGATCCAGGCGTAGGTCTTGGCGAGACCTTCGCGAAGGCTGATGGAAGGTGCCCAGTCAAGCTTCTGCTGGATGAGGGTGTTATCGCTGTTGCGGCCATTGACTCCCTTGGGAGCGCCGAGGTTGTAGTTGCGCTTGAGCTTGATGCCGGCGATCTCCTCGGCGATGTCGACAAGTTGATTGATTGTGACGAGTTCGTCGGAACCGAGATTGAGAGGCTCGTGGATGTCGCTCTCAAAGATCATCTGCGTGCCCTTGGTGCAGTCGTCGATATACATGAAGGAGCGCGTCTGTTTGCCATCACCCCAGATCTCGATCTCATGCTTCCCTGAGTGCTTGGCCTCGATGACTTTGCGGCAGATGGCGGCAGGGGCCTTCTCGCGACCGCCAGTCCAGGTGCCGAGGGGGCCGTAGACATTGTGATAACGTGCGACGCGGGTCTGAACGCCGTAGTCCTCTTCGAAGTGGCGGCACATGCGTTCGCTGAAGAGCTTCTCCCAGCCGTAGCCATCTTCGGGGAGCGCGGGGTAGGCGTCTTCTTCCTTGAGGGCCACCACGTCGGGGTTGGTCTGCTTCTCGCCGTTGTAGACGCAGGCGGAGGAGGAGTAGAAGAAGCGCTCGACGCCCTTGTCGCGCGCGGCCATGAGCATGTGGGTGTTGGTGAGAACGCTCAACATGCAGAGGGCCTTGTTGTTTTCGATGAAGCCCATTCCGCCCATGTCGGCGGCGAGCTGAAAGACTGCGGTGACTCCCTCAGCGGCCTTGTGGCAATTGTCCTTGTCCTTGAGGTCGAGGACGAGATTTTCTACGTCTGTGGTGACCTGATACCAATCATCAAGGGGCTTGATATCAACTGCCCGAACGACATCGACTCCGTTCGCCAGCAATTGCTTAACGAGATGGCCCCCGATAAAACCACCTGCACCGCAGACTACCGCTTTCTCTTTTCTGAGTTCCACGAATTGGGCTCCTTTTGCTTTGCTTCCGTCGAGATGGCGCGCATTGCCCGTCATCCTTCGACGGTGTTCTGGGAAGGTCTTGGGTAAGTATAGCCGCGGGCAGAGTCCGTTGGGAGTGGCGGTAAAGTGGTAGCAATCAGATGCAACATCCAGAAAGGATCACGGCAGGGAGTGCGCACTGGATACGGGATGGCAAACGCCAGATATGATGTAGGGATTCTGAGTAGTTTGAGTCCGTGTCGGTGCAAACCTGCAAGAACAGGCGTTGATGGAATGGATTTCGTTGTGCGGATAAAGCAGCAGCCTCTGGCGGCGATTGGTGTGGGATTGCTGGTGGTGTTTGCGGTTTGTGCGGTGTTTGCGCCGTGGCTAGCTCCGCACGATCCGGCGCAGATTGCTTTGAAGGCCAGGTTGATGGGACCGAGTGCGGCGCACTGGTTTGGAACCGATGAACTGGGGAGGGACATTCTCTCGCGTGTGGTGTACGGGGCCAGGATCTCGCTGGTGGTGGCAGTGAGTGTGGTAGGGCTGTCGCTGGCGGTCGGGCTGGTGGCGGGGTGTGCGGCTGGGTTCTATGGCGGGTGGGTCGATACGGTGATCAATGTGTACGTGATGAATGCGTTTCTGGCGCTGCCGGGAATTCTGCTGGCGATTGCATTTGTCGCGTTCATGGGGCCTGGGCTGGGGAATGTGATTGTGGCGCTCGCGATCTCGGGGTGGGTGGGATATGCGAGGCTGGTGCGCGGACAGGTGATGGCGGTGAAGGAGCGGGAGTTCGTCGAGGCGGCACGGGCGCTGGGGGCGTCGGATATGCGGGTTATCGTGCGGCATATTCTGCCGAACATTGTGCAACCGCTGATTGTGCAGGCGGCGATTGGGATGGCCGCGGCGGTTCTCGCGGAGGCTACTCTGAGCTTTCTGGGGCTGGGGGTTCCTCCGCCTGCCGCGAGTTGGGGGGCGATGCTGAATGATGCCAGGTCGCACCTGTTCGACTCGCCACACCTTGTGTTCTTTCCGGCGATGGCGGTGATGCTCTGCGTGCTGTCGTTCAACTTTATTGGTGATGCACTGCGGGATTATCTGGACCCAAGGACGCGGTTGCGAGCCGGGCTTTAGTGTGACTGGAGTATGCTTGGCGCTGGTGTTTCGACGGGGGTGACTGTGCGCAAGAGGCTGCTTGAGGTGAAGGACGACGCGAGTGTAGCGGCTGGTGGTGATTGGCTTGATCTCGAGAAGATCGCACAGGTGGAGCTAACGTCGGAGGACGCCGCGTTTCCAATTGAGCATGCGCTGGGCAAGACGGTGACGACTGGGTGGAGAGCGGCGGGGACCGGGCCGCAGGTGATTCGGGTGCTATTTGACAAGCCGCAGGCGGTTCGGCGAATTCAGGTTCACTTTGTGGACCGGGTCGCGGAGCGGACACAGGAGTTTGCGGTCTTTGCTCAGACGGGCGATGCGCTGCGCGAAGTGAAGCGGCAGCAGTGGAACTTTTCGCCGCATGGGGCGACCGAGGAACTAGAAGATTACAAGGTGGAACTCGATGGTGTTACTGCGCTGGAGCTCAGGATCGATCCAGACAGAAGTCATGATCCTAAGCTGGGCCAGCATGTGGCTTCGCTGCAGCGGCTTCGTCTGGCTTGACGCTATGTTGATCGGAGTGATCTCGGACACGCATGGGCTGCTTCGGCCCGAGGCCCGCGTGGCGCTGGCGGAGTGCGAGCATATCCTGCATGCGGGGGACGTGGGGGATGCCGCGATTCTGGACGCGTTGCGGGAGATCGCTCCGGTGACGGCGATTCGCGGGAATGTGGACGTGTCTGGGGCTTGTAGGGAGCTACCGGCTACAGAGATGGTTTCGTTGGGTGGGGTTGTGTTCTATTTGGTCCACTCGGTGGATTGGCTGGATCTTGATCCGGTGGCGGCGGGAGTGCAGGTGGTCGTGAGCGGGCACTCGCACAGGCCTTCGGTGAGCGGGAAGGGCGGGGTGGTTTATTTGAATCCGGGGAGTGCGGGGCCTCGGCGGTTTAGGTTGCCGGTTTCTGTGGCGTTGGTGACGTTGGGAGATGAAGTGCAAGCAAGAGTGATTGAACTCTCGGTCGGCTGAGTCCGTAGAATCCCGGCATGTTAAAGAAACTTCTTCTTATGCCGCTGCTTCTCGCGTCCTGGCAGGTGCAAGCGCAGGATATGGCGATTGTGGGAGCTAAGGTTTATACCTCACCCGAAGCGCAACCGACCAGCAACACAACCATCATCATCCGCAATGGAAGAATCGCCGCGGTTGGCGAACACGCCCCGATTCCGGCAGCGATAACCAAGATATCGTGCGCAACGTGCATCGTTTTTGCAGGCTTCTGGAACACTCACGTCCACTTTACCGAACAGAAGTGGGTGGACGCTTCCAGTCAGCCGGCTGAAAAACTCACGCAACAGTTGCAACAGATGCTCACGCTTTCGGGTTTCACGACCGTGGTCGATACCGCTTCGATCCCGGATAATACGATTGCTCTGCGTCATCGAATCGAAGCCGGCGAGGTGCTGGGGCCGCACATTTACACGGCAGGAGCCGGACTATTTCCGCCGCATGCCCTTCCGTACTACGTGAAGGATATGCCGCCAGCAGTTCTGGCTCATCTGCCTCAGCCAAATACGCCGGCCGAAGCTGTAACGGAGGTCCAGAAAAACATTGCGGCCGGTACGGATATTGTCAAACTTTTTGCCGGCTCCATTGTTTCCAACACCCATATCGTCCCCATGCCGCTTCCTATCGCTGAGGCGGCAGTCGCAGCAGGTCATGAACACGGGCAGCTCGTCTTCGCCCACCCTTCGAATCTCGAGGGAACTCGCGTAGCAATGCAAAGCGGAGTTGACCTCCTAGCTCATGCTCCGGAGGCCGTCGACGGGATCGACGACGTTTTCATTGGCCAGATTGTCGCTCATCACATGGCGATGATTCCCACTCTCAAACTTTTTTCGGGCGATTCAGATATTGCTCGTATCAGGACGATTGTCGCCAGGTTTCATCAACTCGGAGGAAAGCTTATGTTTAGCACCGACACGGGCTTTCTGACTGACTATGACGTGAAGGAGGAATATCGGCAGCTTGCGCTTGCCGGGTTGAACTACCGGGATGTTCTCGCGATGCTGACAACGGCTCCGGCTGAGAGATTTCATGTCAGCGATCAGAAGGGCCGCATCGTAGTTGGGATGGCGGGTGACGTGACGGTGTTGTCGGCTGATCCTGCCTCAGATCCGCTGGCATTTACGCGTGTTCTCTATGCGATCCGTGGCGGAAGAATTATCGCGAGTGCTCCGTGATGTGCTTTTTTGACCCCGAACTGCTACTTCGTGTCGAAGTGGACGGTGGAGAGGATGGATTCCAGGCGCTGGCGGACGGCGTCGAGCTCGGCCTTTGATATCTCGCGGACTCCGCTGACTTCGCCTCCGCAGAAGGTGTTGATGACGAGGTCGAAGCGGTAGCAGGTATTGTTGCGAAGTGTGGTGTAGATCTCGTCGCGGGCCTCGACGCAGATCTTGCCGTGCTCGTCGTAGCCATGGTTGAAGGTGAGACTGCCTATCTGCTGTGTGGTGACAGTGCGCGGGGTTTGTCCAGAGGCCTGGAGGCGGCAGTCGTGGTCGTTGGAGCGTGGGGTGACGCTGAAATAGAAGAGCGCTCCGGAAAAGGTGGAGGTGGGGTGAGGATTGAAGGAGATGGTGGCGACTCCGCGCATGCGGGTGTTACTCGCTGCAGTGTGGGCGTCGTTGGCGAATGTGCTGACCTCGGCGTCGCGGCGAGTGAGGGTCCAGCCGACGGGGCTCTGGAAGGTGACTCCGTAGCGGGAATCGTGGAAGGTGCTGGCGGGCGGGGAGGTTGGCTCGGGGGCAGAGAGAGGAATGGCGGCTTTAGTCTGCGCATGTACGAGTGGAGCTGCGAGAGAGGCCAGCAGGAGAGACGCGATTCGGACGAGGGAAAAGTTCATGCTCTTGGCTTTTGATTGTAGCTAGTTGCTGCGAATGCGCGGATTGGCGATGGTGTAGGCGATGTCCGTAAGTAAATTGACGAGGACGTAGGTGAGTCCAACGGCAAGGATGCAACCCTGAACGAGGGCGTAGTCGCGGTTGTAGATCGCGGAGATTGTGAGGCGGCCGATACCGGGCCAGCTGAAGATGGTCTCGGTGACGATGGCTCCGGCGAGAAGCGAGCCGAACTGCAGGCCGATGACCGTAAGGACGGGAACGAGCGCGTTGCGCAGGGCGTGGCGGTAGACGACGGCGTTCTCGCTGAGGCCCTTGGCGCGGGCGGTGCGGATGTAGTCCTGCGAGAGCTCTTCGAGCATGGCGGTGCGAACCATGCGGGTGAGGATGGCGGCGAGTGAGAGGCCGAGGGTAATGGCCGGGAGGATGAGGTGGAGTAGGAAATCGAGCGCGCCTCCGGTGCCTGCGGTGGAGACGGGGAGCCAGCCGAGGCTGATGGAGAAAATCAGGATAAGGATGGGGCCGAGGGCGAAGTTGGGAAATGAAAGTCCGACGAGGGAGACGACGCCGAGGGTGCGGTCTGGCCAGCGGTTGCGATGGAGCGCCGACCAGATGCCTGAGGGGATCGCGGTGATGATGGCGATGATGAGGGCCGCAATCGTGAGGGCCAGGGTGTAGGGGTAGCGCTGCAGAATCAGGTGCGTGACGGAGTCGTGGAGGCGCAGGGATTGGCCAAGGTCACCGTGGAGGATGCCGCGCCAATAGTGGGCATACTGCTGGGAGAGCGGGGCGTCAAGGCCGTAGGAGTGGCGCAGGGCGGAGATGTCGGAGGCGGTGGCGCCTTCGCCGAGCATCTGGACGATGGGGTCGCCAGGGACGAGGTGGATGAGCAGGAAGACGACAGAGACGACTACCCAGAGGACAGGGAGAGTGAGGAGGATGCGGCGGAGCGGGCGCGCGAGGACCGCGCGGGAGATCGTCATATGGCCGCTTCCCTGCTTGCCGCCTCGGCGGTGTTCGGCGGCGTAGTGACGGGTTCTACTTTGACGCGGCTGATGCGGTGGCCTGTCATCTCGACGACGGTGTAGCGGCGGCCGTCGTAGATGACGCTCTCGCCCGAGGAGGGAATGTGGCCGAGATGGGCGAGGAGGAAGCCGGCGAGGGTCTCGACGCCAGCTTCGCGCGGGAAGGCCCAGTGAAGCTGCGTGGTGAGATCGCGAAGGGACGTACTGCCGTCGAGCGTCATGACTCCGGTGGCAGTCGGGAGTGCAGAGCGGACGTCGAACTCGTCATCGAGCTCTCCGACGATCTGCTCAAGGATGTCTTCGGCGGTGATGAGGCCCGTTGTGGAGCCAAACTCGTCGACGACGATGGCGACCTGGCGGCGGTACTGCTGGAACTCCTGCAAGAGCTCCATGGCCAGCTTCGTCTCAGGAACGAGGGTCACGGAGCGCATGACCTGGCGAAGCGTAAGGCCGGAGGATCCTTTACCGCCGAGCGAGAGCGCGACGGAGCGGAGGTGCATAAGGCGGGAGATGTCCTTGGAGTAGACGACGCCGATGATGTTGTCGCGGCCGGTGCTGGGACCGTTTCCCGAGGGATCGTAGACGGGGACGCGGGAGTGCTGCTCCTCGACGATACGGGCGCTGGCCTGTTCGATGTCCATGTCGGCGGGGAGAGAGAATATCTTGCCGCGGGGAGTCATGATCTCGCGCACGACGAGGTGGTTGAGCTCGATGGCGCGGTGGATGATCTCCTCCTGAAAGGCAGGCAGGAGGCCCATGCGACGGGTTGCAGTGGCGATGAGCTTGAGCTCCTCGGGCGAGTGGACGGCCCCTTCGCCCCGCAGCGGCGCACGGAAGAGGTGCAGAACCACGGCGGCAGAGGCGTTCATGAGCTTGACGACGGGGCGGGTGATGCGGATAAAGACGTCCATGGGTCCGGCGACGGCGAGAGCTATGCGCTCGGCGCGCTGGAGGGCCAGTGACTTGGGAACGAGTTCCCCGAGAAGAACCTCGAAGTAGGTGATGAGCCCGAACGCGAGGATGACAGCGAGGGTGTGGGCGTAAAGGACCCCGTGCTCCGGCAGTACTCGGAACCAGGAGGTAGCGACGCGGAGAATGACGTCGGCGACAGCAGGCTCGCCGACCCAGCCGAGGGCGAGGGCGGCGAGGGTGACGCCGAGCTGTACGGCGGGAAGAAACTCGTCAATGGTGTGCTTGAGCTTAAGGGCCGTGCGGGCTCCGGGACGGCCGAGGGAGATGAGCTGCTGGATGCGCGTCTCGCGGACACTGACGATGGCGAACTCCGCCGCGACAAAGAAACTGTTGGCCAGAATGAAAAAGGCCACCATAATGACGCGGAAGAGAACCCACTCGAGCATTACAGCCAGTGTAATGGGTGCGCGCGTGAAGAGGTGCGCTGATGCTTCTGGCCAAAGGATAGAAGCATCAGCGGGCGCGAGTGGTTTCCACGATTACTTCTGGAGACCGTAGCGATCGGCGGCGTGCCTGCGGGAGAGGTTCGGTCCGAGGGCGACACGAGCGGCGTCGAACTTCTGCCAGTCAGCGATGTCGGGCAGCGCTGGGATGGTGATGAGCTCGTGCTGATCGAGGCCTGCGAGCGAGGCGTCGACCATCTCTTCGGCGGTCATGACAATCTCTCCGGGAAGATGTTGCACGGGAAGACCGGCACGGTCCCAGAACTCGGTGCTGGTGGCTCCGGGGAGGACAGCCTGGACCTGTATGCCCTTGTCGCCTACCTCCTTGTGGAGAGATTGGGTGAGATTGACGACGTATGCCTTGGTGCCGCTGTAGGTGCCGTTGAGCAGCTCCGGTGCGAGGGCGACGATGGAGGCGATGTTGATGATGAGGCCGTTGGAGCGCTCGATAAAGCCTGGAAGAGCGGCTGCGGTGAGGCGGGTAAGCGCAGTCACGTTGAGTTGGATCATGTTCTCGAGCTCGTCGATCTTCGAGTCGATGAGTTTCGAGGTGGCTCCGAAGCCTGCGTTGTTGACGAGAGCGGTGATGGTCTTGTCGGAGCGTAGACGCTCCTCTACGCGAAGGACGTCGGACTTGAGGGTCAGATCCGCGGGAAGGATGTCAACCTTTCGGCCGGTCTTCGACGTGAGGCGGGCGGCGAGCTCGGACAGGCGCTTCTGATCACGAGCGACGAGTAGCAGGTCATAACCGCGACTGGCGAGACGATCGGCGTAGACTGCGCCGATACCTGTGGAGGCGCCGGTGATGAGTGCTGTGCCTTTGGAGAGCTGAGTGTTCATGTGAGACCTCACTGGAGCGAATTTTTGAACCCAAAAGGTGGTTCGCTCAGTTAGAGTAGACCGGTTGGTTATCGGATTCAGAAAATGCTTTGTGGGATTTTTGGCTCCCAGTCAGGGCTATTTCTTCAGCAGGACGTCGAACGCGAAGTGAAAGAAGGTTTCGAGCGGCTGGTTGCTCTTTTCGGCCTTGGTGCGGACGAGAGCGCCCTCCCAACTGTTGAGAAGGAAGGATGCGAGTTCGTCGGGGTTTGCTGTTTGTGCCAGATCGCCGCGATCAATAGCCGAGCGGAGTAGATCTGCGATCGACTGCTGCCAGGAGTTGAAGGACCTGCTGAGAAGAGTTTGAAGCAAATCACTCTGGCCGGCGATTTCGATGCTTAGATTTCCGAGCAGGCAGCCATTGTTGGGGCCTGTGTATCCGCAGAGGCACTTCATCTCCTCAAAGTAGCTGCGGAGGCGTGTGAGGGGTGGAAACTTAGTGTCGCTGAAGATGCTTTCGGTCCGGCGACTCTCCTCGGCGACGTAGCGCTGAAGGACTTCTTCGGCGAAGGCTTCTTTACTGCGGAAATAGTGGTAGAAAGAGCCCTTGGGGACTCCGGCTAGGTCAAGGATCTCCTTGACCCCGGTGCTAGCGTATCCAGTGGCGTAGATGCGCTGTAGCCCGACGTCGATCAGATGTTCGCGCGTATTTGGTTTCGTCCGGGAATGTTGTGTCGTCATGGATGAGTTTCGATTAGACTGGTCGATTTCATCGACCGGTGCACCTACGTTTACTAAGCAAAGACAACGGCCCGGCGAATAGAGATCGCCGGGCCGTTTGTCTGCAAAAGATCTACTTACGCGAGGACCTTGATGACGGACTTGTCGATGGTGTCCTTGGGGACGTAGCCGACGATCTGCTCGGCGACTTTGCCCTCCTTGAAGATCAGCAAAGCAGGGATGCCGCGGATGCCATAGCGCATGGGGGTTGCCGTGTTGGCGTCAACGTCCATCTTCATGACCTTGAGCTTGCCCTGATAGTGGCTAGCAACCTCATCGACTACCGGCGCGAGAGCGCGACAGGGGCCGCACCATGCTGCCCAAAAATCCACGAGTACGGGTTGCTCCGACTGTAGGACGTTCTTTTCAAAGTTGGCGTCGTTGACTTCCGTGACGAACTGACCTGCCATTTTTTACCTTCCCTCCCAGAATGCTCTCTGTCTTGCCACGCGAATCGGTGCAGGGCAATCTTCACAATAATAGATGCACGGAGGATTTGATAGTTTCATGCCTGTCGAATGCTGTTGAAAAGAAGCAGAATCGAGGGGGTCGAAAGTGGCGCCCAAAAGAGGAAACGCCCGGACCTCTCTATAGCGAGAGGTCAACGGGCGGCGTAGCAGCCCTCCCCAGAACTGCCCACATGGGCTAAGTTACTGAGGAAAATGGAAAACGTAAAGAAATCTTAGGTAACTTTACAGGACGGTTACCATGTTTGCAGGTTTGTATCTAAGTGCTTTAGGGTGTGGCAGGTAAGGCAGGGTCCTGAAGTGCTCCTGTAGAGATTGCCGTCTCCAGTATCTCCAGGGTGAAATCTCCGGCGGCGGCGCGAATCAGATCAGGCACAGCGGCGGCCGATGGTCCGTCGGCTGCGATGACGAGGACGGAGGGACCGGCTCCGCTGAGGGCGACCCCGAGAACACCGGGGGCGGTGGAAAGCGGCAGAAGTCGCGGTAGAAGTGGACAGGCATGCATCCGGTAGGGCTGGTGGATGCGGTCCTGCATGGCTACGTGGAGGAGATCGCCGCGGTTGAGAGCGAAGGCAGAGACGAGCAGCGCCGTCGCCTGAATGTTGGCGACGGCGTCAGCGCGGGAGTAGTGCTCCGGGAGTAGAGCGCGGGCCTTGTGGGTGGAGAGGCTTGTCGAAGGGAGCGCAAGCAGAAGGCTCCAGTTGAGGTTATTCCCGTATGTTGCTGTATATACTTTATTTTCGCTTGACGACGATACTGTCATGCCACCGTGGAAGCATGCGGCGACGTTGTCAGGGTGGCCCTCGCGGCGGCAGGCCTCTTCGAGGATCTGCCGGCCTGTCCAGTCAAGGTTGCCAAAGTGATTGGCCAGGAAAACTCCCGCGAGGAGAGCGGCTGCGCTCGAGCCACAGCCCATGCCGAGGGGGATCTCGTTGTGGAGGCTGAGATGGAGGCGTGGAGCGAGCTTGCCGGCGCAGGCGAGGACGTCGACGTAGGTGGTTAGGATGAGGTTGTTCTCGACGACAGAGCATTGCGCAGCGTCCCGCCCGGTGGCATCGATCAAGAAGGCGTTCTCGGTGGAGATAACTGCGTCGATGGTGAGGTAGAGGGCAAGGGCAAGGCCGAGGGAGTCAAAGCCAGGACCCAGATTGGCGGAGGTCGCCGGCAGACGAAGGTGCAGAGGCGCAGGTTGGGTCGTCATGCGAGCTGGGGTGCCTTCATGTGGGACTCGAGTTCGCGGAAGACGACGTTCGTGTCGGCTTCGAGGACGATGGGAGGCTTGCGCAGAGCGGCATGTTGGGCCTGCTGGGCAGCGGTGAGTTGGGTCTGTTCGGCTTCAGTGAAGAGCTCGTTGCGGTGGTAATGGATGGTGTAGTCGGAGTCTTTGAGGGTGTGGCCGGTGAGGATGAGGACGGCGCGCTCTTCCCTGCCCACCTTGCCCTGGGCGACCAGCTTCTTGAGGCCGGCAAGTGTGACCGCGCTGGCGGGCTCACAGCCAACGCCTTCGGCTCCAATCTCGGCCTTGGCGAGTGCGATCTCCTGCTCGGAGACCTGCTCGCACCAGCCGCCGGTAGTGCGAAGGGCGCGGAGGGCCTTCTTCCAGGAGGCAGGGTTCCCGATGCGGATGGCGGAGGCGCGCGTGTTGGCCTTGACGGGAATCAGCTCCTTGCCGCCGTTCTCTTCGATGGTGCGGTAAAGCGGGTTGGCGCCCTCGGCTTGAATGATGCTGATTTTCGGAAGGCGATGAATGAGGCCGAGGTGGTGAATCTCGGTGAAGCCCTTGGCAAGCGCGGAACTGTTGGCGAGGTTGCCGCCGGGGACGATGATGTGCTCAGGGACCTGCCACTCAAGCTGTTCGAGGAGCTCGAAGGCAGGGGTCTTCTGGCCTTCGAGACGGTAGGGGTTTACGGAGTTGAGCAGGTAGATGGGGAAGCGAGTGACGAGGTCGGTGAGCACCTGAACGCAGCCGTCGAAGTCGGTCTTGAGCTGGATGGTGAGGGCTCCGTAGTCCATAGACTGGGAGAGCTTGCCCCAGGCGATCTTTCCCTCGGGGATGAAGACAATACTGCGCAGGCCGGCGCGGGCGGCGTAGGCGGCCATGGCGGCTGAAGTATTTCCGGTAGACGCGCAGGCGACCCACTCGAAGCCGCGCTCGGCGGCGACGGAGAGGGCGGCGGTCATGCCGGTGTCTTTGAAGGAGCCGGTGGGGTTCATGCCCTGGTGCTTGGCGAGGATCCAGTCGATGCTGATGGCTTTGGCGCAGCGAGGAAGATCGTAAAGCGGAGTGTTGCCCTCGCGAAGGGTGACGACCCTTTCCGGGTTGTCGACGATGGGGAGAAGGTCGCGGAAGCGCCAGACGCCGGACTGGTCCTCGGGCAGGGTGGAGGTGCGGCGCTCCTGCCAGAGCCAGCGGAGCGCGCTCGCGTTGGGAAGCTTGCTGTCGGACGCAGGAGTGTCTCCGTTGGGAATGGAGGACCAGGGGTAAATGACGTCGTACAGACCATTGCAGGCGGGGCAGCGGAATATGCTGTTTACAGCGCTGCCGTCAATCCTGGCACCGCAATCAATGCATCGGAGCTGATGTGTCGCGACTTTCATGGTTTCAGCTAGGGTATCGTAAAGCGCGGCGCAGGCCCAAAGTCGCATGGATTGTGCTTTGGCTTGGATTGACGTGGCTGGGGAGCGCAGGTGTGGACTGGGGACAGCAGAAGGAGATTCGTGTAGCTGCGGCGGCCGATCTGCAGCCGGTCATGCCGGTGCTGGCCAGCCAGTACGAAAAGGCCACAGGGGTGAAGCTGGTGGTGAGCTTCGGGTCGTCGTCCACGCTGGCCGAGCAGATTCTGAATGGGGCCCCGGTGGACATCTTCCTGAGCGCGGACTTTTCAAATCCGGAGAAGATCGTTGCGGCGGGGCTGGCGGATGGGCAGGCTCCGACACAATATGCGAAGGGGACCCTGGTGCTGTGGGCTCGCAAGGACTCGCCGCTGCAGCCTCTGTCGATCGACAGCCTGACAGACAAGCGGGTGACAAGAATTGCGATCGCCAATCCGCTGCATGCGCCGTATGGTCTGGCCGCCGAGAGGGCTTTGAAGAGCATGAAGATGTACGAGACGGTGGCTCCCCATCTTGTGGTGGCAGAAAACATCGCGCAGGCAGCACAGTTTGTGGAGTCGGGGAACGCGCAACTTGGGCTGATCTCGCTGACCGGAGCGAGCTCCGCGCACTTCAAGGAGGTGGGAAGCTTCGTTCGTGTGCCAACGGTGTACCCGCCGATTCTGCAGTGCGCGGTGGTGATGGCGAAATCAGAAAAGAAGGCGGCGGCACACTCGTTTCTCAACTGGCTGCTCTCCTCGGAGGTGCAGGGCCAATTTGAGAAGCTTGGACTGGGCGCGGTGAAGTAAGCGCACGTCGAACACTGCGCACGCGGGCCAACGAGTGTATAGACTGGCGCAATATGGATCTTGAGGCGCTGTGGTTGACGCTGCGACTGGCTGCGAGCACGACCGCGATTCTGCTGCTCGTGGGGCTGCCGCTGGCGTGGTGGATCGCGTCAGGCAGAGGGATGGCGCGTGCGGTAGTGCAGGCAGTAGTGGCGCTGCCGTTGGTGCTGCCGCCGACGGTGTTGGGCTTCTACCTGCTGGTGATGCTGGGGCCGCTGACGTGGCCGGGAAGGGTGCTGATCCACGTCTTCGGACATCCGCTGGCATTCAGCTTTGGTGGATTGCTGGTGGGGTCGGTGCTCTACAGTCTGCCGTTTGCTGTGCAGCCTCTGGTGGCAGGGTTTGGTGCGGTAGAAAAGGGCTATATCGAGGCGGCGGCGGGGCTGGGTGCGTCGCCGATGCGGGTTTTTGTGTCGGTGGTGCTGCCGACGGCGGGCGCTTCTCTGCTGACAAGCGCGGTGCTGACGTTTACCCATACTGTGGGTGAGTTCGGCGTGGTGCTGATGCTGGGCGGGAACATACCGGGGCTGACGCGGACGCTTTCGATCTCGCTGTACGACCTGGTGCAGGACGGCAATTATGCCGCGGCAAACCGGACGGCGCTGGTGCTGGTGGGGTTTGCGACGGCGGCACTGCTGGCGATCTATCTTCTGCCGAGCGTGAGGAAGGTAGATGGAAGGCAGGTTGACGTTGTCCGATAGCCTGCTGATGGTGAAGCTCAATCACAGGGTGGGCACGGTGCGGCTCGATGTGGGGTTTGCCCTGACACAGCCGTGGACGGTGCTGTTTGGGCCTTCCGGCAGCGGGAAGACAACCGTGCTGAGGGCGATTGCTGGATTTGTACGTCCGGATGAGGGGCGGGTCGCGCAGGATAACGTGGTGTTAATGGATTCCGCGTCTGGTGTGTTTGTTCCTGCTCATCTGCGTCCGGTGCGCAGCGCGGCACAGACGGCGTGCTTGTTTCCGCACATGACGGTGCTGCGGAATGTTTTGTATGGGAGCGGCTGGAATTCAAAGCCTGCGGATGAGTCGCAGCTCGCGGAAGAGGTGTTGGCACTGTTTCGGGTGGATCGACTATCGGCGAGACTGCCGCGCGAGCTGAGCGGGGGCGAAAGACAAAGGGTTTCGGTCGCACGAGCGGCGGTCTCGGCGGTGACGTACCTCGGACATGGGAATGGACTGCTACTGCTGGATGAACCGTTCTCTGGGCTGGATGTTGCGTTGCGAGATGAACTGCTTTCAAGCTTGCGAGAGTGGCTGGTTCGATGGAAGATTCCCGTGCTCTCGGTGACGCACGATGTGGGCGAAGCATTTCAGCTTGGGGCCGAGGTGATCAAGATCGCCGATGGCGCGGTGGTACGGCAGGGGCCAGTGGGTGCGGTCCTCTCCGAGGAGAGGCGGCGGTTGCTGGAACAGCTTGGCAGTTGATGGCTACTGACCGACCTGGACTGGTTCCTGCTCTAGGGTGATACCGAAACGTTGCGAGACCTGGGTGCGGATGGTGTCGCGGAGGGTTGCGATATCCGCGGCGGTAGCGTTGCCCCGGTTGATGAGCGCGAGAGTGTGGCGTGAGGAGATGCCGGCGTTGCCCAGAGTGAAGCCCTTAGGGAAGCCCGCGTGCTCGAGAAGCCACGCGGCAGGGAGTTTGATGTGGCCGTCGCTCGTGGGCCAGTGGGGAATTTTCTCGGGAGCGATGTTCAGCGTGGTCGCGATGCAGGTCAGGGTGGACTGCGGGACGACGGGATTCTTGAAGAAGGAGCCGGCGCCGCGGCAGTCGGATTCGCCCTCGACGAGAAGCATGCCCTTGCGGTGACGGATCTCGCGAACGGCGTGGTAGACCTCGATGGGCGTGGGTTGTGCGTTGCCGAAGTGGCGGGTGAGGTCGGCGTAGGTGAGGCGGGGTTTTGCCGCGGCGTCGAAGCGGAAGGTGACGGCGGTGACGATGTAGCGGTTGCGGTGGCTGCTATTGAAGATGCTCAGGCGATAGGCGAAGCCGCACTGGGCGTTGGGGAGATCGACGAAGGTGTTGGTCGTGAGGTCGAGAGCGCGAACGGAGAGGATGGTCTCGGCGACCTCCTGGCCATAGGCGCCGACGTTCTGGACGGGCGTTCCGCCGACGGAGCCGGGGATGCCGGCGAGGCATTCGATGCCGCTGATTCCCTGCTCACAGATAGCGAGGACGAAGGCGTTCCACTCAACGCCAGCGGCTACGGTGCAATTGATGTGGGAGCCGCTGCGCGATGGAGCGATGGGGCTTTGGAGCGCGACGTGTAGAACGAGGCCGTCGAAACCGGAGTCGCTTACGAGGAGGTTGCTGCCACCGCCGAGGACGAAGATGGGGAGGTTGTGCTCGCGGGCGAAGGCGATGGCCTCAAGGAGGGCAGGCTCGGAGGTAATCTCGGCGAAGTAGCGGGCCGGGCCGCCGATGCGGAAGGTGGTATAGGGGGCCAGCGGGATGCTTTGTTGGATGGCGATTGAGGAACTGTCCACGGGTTGAGGGTACAACATGCGGAACGTGAAGATGGCGTGGAGGCGCACGGGCCGGTACAATCGTAGAAGGCGCGGGATTGGGCCCGTGGCTGAAGAGTTTGGGGAGAGATTATGTATCCAGAGATTATGGTGATTCCGATGCGCGAGGAGCTGACTCGTGCGGGCTTGAAAGAGGTTCGTACGGCGGCTGAAGTGGAGACGGCGCTGGCGCAGCCTGGGACCACGATGGTAGTGGTGAACTCGATCTGCGGTTGCGCGGCGGGCAAGATGCGTCCTGGAGTGCGGCTGGCAATGCAGCATGCAAATACACCGGACCACTCGGTCACGGTGTTTGCAGGCCAGGACCGCGACGCCACGGAGAAGGCGCGCAGCTACTTTGCGGGGCACCCGCCCACCTCGCCGGCGATTGCGATTCTGCGTGACGGGCAGCTGGTGTACCTCATGCAGCGGTCGGCGATTGAGACCTCAACGGCTCCGGCGATCGCGCAGGAGTTGGCGCGGGCGTTCGATACCTACTGCACGAAGGCAACCGCTTAGAAGAACCTCGAAGATACTGAAGGCCTGAGATTGCCTGGCGCGATCTCAGGCCTTTCCGGTTTAAGTGACTCATATTGAAGGGCTGGCTGCCGATATAGGGGGTAGCCATGCCGACCCTACGTCCTGTCCTCGCCTTTCCTGCGCCCGCACGCCTCAACGAACCGCTGCCTACTGCAGCGGAGAGTCTGCGGTTCGAGATGGTTGGCGACGGCGATGCGATGCGAAAGCTTCGCGCACAGGTGGAACGTATCGGGCCGCACTTTCGCACTGTGCTGGTCCGCGGCGAGATCGGAACCGGCAAAGAGATGGTCGCAAGGGCGATGCACAGCAAAGGCGCAGGAGGGCCGTTTGTCGTGTGCCATGGGGCCTCGCTCGGAGACGCGGCGGTCAGCGCCGATAACGACTGGCTGCAGAGCCTGATGAGGTCTGCACGACGGGGCACGCTGTTCCTGGACGGGATTGAAGAGATGCCGCCTACGGCCCAGGCGCGATTGGTAGCCGTGCTCAGGAAGAGGTCGGGGCAGCAGCAGCGGATGATCGTCTCTGCGAGCGAAGACCTGCGCTCCCTGGCGGCGGCGAGGCGGTTTCGGCAGGATCTGTATCATCGCATCGCCATGGTGGAGGTCGCCCTTGTTCCGCTGCGCGAGCGCGTGGACGACATTCCATCGCTGGCCTGGCATTTTTTGCGACGGTTTACGGCGCTGTATGGGCGGCGTATCGAGGCGATCTCCGAGGACGCGATGGAGCGCATGATGGCTCATGCGTGGCCTGGAAATGTGCGCGAGATGGAGAATGTGATTCGCAATGGGGTGCTGCAAAGCGAGGGCACTGTGCTGAAGGAGCACGATCTGACCTCGCTACGGGAGCTGAAGATGGAGGCGTCTGTGCCGGTGACTGCGGTGCCGTCCCGTCTGCAGGATGTAGTGGAGCAGCATGTGCAGCTTGTGCTGAAGCGATGCGAGGGGAACAAGGTAAGGGCCGCAGAGTTTCTTGGGATCAGCCGGTCGACACTTTACAGGATGCTGGAGAGCAGTTCGTCACAAGGGTAAGACGGATAGGCAGCGATGTTTTTGAGGCACGATACACTGGCTGTCATGGTCACAATGCCGGGAAAGAAGCTTGCTGTTGTTGCTCTGGGTGGTTGTGCGTTGAGTTTCGGGATGGCCCTGTGGGCGCAGGCTCCGGCAACTGGGCCGGATTCGGTTGCGGCGCGGAGCAAGGCCCTTTCGGCGTTGTTTGCGGAGATTTGGGAGGACCGGCTGAAGCACTCGCCGGAGTTTGCGTCGACGCTCGGCGACAAGCGATACAACGATCAGCTCTCGGATTACTCTGTGGCCGAAGTGAATGCCAGGCTGGCGCGGGGGCGCGTCTTCATTCAGCAGCTGGGCGAAATCGACACGACGGGGCTGACCGAGCAGGAGAATCTCTCGAAGAGCCTGATGCTTCGCGATCTTACCGATCGGCAGGAGGCCGCACCGTTCAAAGAGTGGGAGATGCCGGTGAACCAGTTCAGCGGCTTCCATACGGAGCTGCCGCGGCTGGTGAACGAACTGCCGTTCGACTCGGTGAAGGACTATGACGATTATGTCGCCAGGCTGAAGCAGATTCCAAGGGTCTTCTCGCAGAACATGACGAATATGCGGCTCGGCGTGGACGATGGGCGAGTGCCGCCGGAGTATCTGCTGGAGAAGGTGCTGGCGCAGACGGAGACGCTTGCCAATCAGAAACCTGCGGACAGCCCGTTTGCGCAGCCGCTGAAGAAGTTTCCAAAGACGGTGAGCGCGGCGGACCAGAAGAGAATCACCGCCGATGTGATCGAGGAGATCGGCACGGATGTGCTGCCGGCGTATCAGCGGTTCGCGCGGTTCCTGAAGGCGCAGTACATTCCAGCGGGACGGAAGGACCCGGGGGTGTGGGAGCTGTCGGACGGCGATGCCTACTACGCGTTTCGCATACGGCAGAGCACGACGCTGAACAAGTCGGCTGCGGAAATTCACCAGGTCGGACTTGACGAGGTGAAGCGCGACGAGGCGGAGATGTTGGCGATCGCGAAGAAGCTTGGCTTTTCGGATCTAAAGAGTTTCAACGCGGCTTTGAAGACGAATGCGAAGTATCATCCGACGTCGGGGGAGGCGCTGCTCTACACCTACAAGAACTACATCGCTCAGATGCAACCGAAGCTGCCGCAACTTTTCGGTACCCTTCCCAAGGCGAAGCTGGAGGTTCTACCGGTACCGGAGTTCATCGCAAAGGACCAAGCGGCGGCGTACTACAACCAGGGGAGCGCGGATGGCAAGCGTCCCGGGCGCGTGTATGTGAATACGTACAACGCAACGGAGCGCTCGCTGACTTCGGTGGAGGCTGTGGCGTATCACGAAGGGATTCCAGGTCACCACCTGCAGATCTCGACTGCGCAGGAGTTGACCGGTCTGCCGGAGTTTCGCAAGCACGAGTACTACACGGCCTACACCGAGGGCTGGGGGCTCTACAGTGAGCGGCTGGGTAAGGAGATGGGCTTCTACCAGGACCCTTACAGCGACTACGGGAGGCTTGAGGCAGACATCTGGCGGGCGATCCGGCTTGTGGTCGATACAGGCGTGCACTCGCAGCACTGGACCCGGCAGCAGATGGTGGATTACTTCCACGAGCACTCGACGATCGATGAGACAAATATTCAGGCTGAGGTGGACCGCTACGTTGCGTGGCCAGGGCAGGCGCTGGGGTACAAGATGGGGCAGTTGAAGATTCTGGAGCTGCGGCAGAAAGCAGAGACGGCACTTGGACCGAAGTTCGACCTGAGGGCGTTTCACGACGTGGTGCTGGATTCGGGCGCACTGCCGATGGAAGTGCTGGAGCAGCAGGTCGATCGGTGGATTGCTTCTCGGAAGCAGTAAGTGTGTGCGAGTCTGGTAGCCTCTTTGCATGAGCGAAGAAACATATGAGGTGATGGCTTCCGCGCCAACGATGCCGGGGCTGCGGGTCGCCATTCTTGGCACAGGCAAGATGGGCGGCATCCTGCTACAGGCGTTTTTGAAGAACAACCTGTTTTCTTCGGAGCAACTCTTTGCTACGGTGCATCATGCTGAGCGCGCGCAGGCGCTCTCAGCGCAGTTCGGCATCGAGGTGACGACGGACAACCTTGCTGCGGCGCGCGAGGCCGACGTGATTCTGGTCGGCGTGAAGCCGGTGCAGGTCCCGACGCTGATCGAACATATCCGGCCGGCGCTGTCGCCGAAGAAGATGGTGCTATCATTCGCGGCTTCGGTGAAGACGCGGAGCATCGAGGATGCAGCCAAGTGTGACCTGGCGGTGGTTCGGGCGATGCCGAATACACCGGCGATGCTGGCGGCGGGCATTACGGCGCTATGCGCAGGCAGGTTCGTCTCGGCTGATCAGATGGCCGTGGCGCAGAAGATCTTCCAGACGGTCGGACGCACGGTCGTCGTCGACGAGAAGCACATGGACGCGGTGACAGGGCTCTCCGGCTCGGGGCCGGCGTTTCTTTACATCATCATCGAGGCACTGGCCGAGGCAGGAGTGAATGTGGGACTGCCGCGTGACGTAGCGACGCTGTTGGCGGCACAGACAACGTTGGGTTCGGCGCGGATGGTGCTGGAGACGGGATATCACCCGGCGCTGCTGAAGGACGCGGTGACAACTCCGGCGGGCTGCACGGTTGATGGAATTCTGGAGCTTGAGGAAGGTGGACTGCGTGTGACGCTGATCAAGGCTGTGAAGCGAGCGACGCAGCGGGCGAAAGAATTGGCCAGCGGTTAGGCCCGTGCATACTTCGGAGTGGAGTGAAGGCCCTCCAGCACGGAGGGCCTTTGGATGTCTGGAAGTAAAATGATGCTATGTCTACGAGTGCGGTTGCGGTGAAGCGTCCTTCGCGGGCGCTGGGCGGCTTTGCCTGGGGCGTGGTGGGTTACAACATCCTGGTGATTCTGTGGGGCGCGGTGGTACGGGCGACGGGCTCGGGCGCAGGCTGCGGGGACAGGTGGCCGCTGTGCAATGGGGATTTTTTCCCGCATCATCCTCGGCTGGCTACGGTCATCGAATTTGCGCACCGATCGATGACCGGGGTCTGCACGTTTCTGGTAATTGCTCTCGCTGTCTGGACCTTTTACGAGACGAAGCGCGGGGACAGGGCTCGGCGAGCCGTGATGGCCACGGCGTTCTTTCTGGTGACGGAGGCTCTGCTGGGTGCTGTGCTCGTGCTTGGAGGTTATGTTGAGCACAACATCTCCACGGCACGCGTAGTCATGCAGTCGGTACACTTCACGAATACGATGCTGTTGCTGGCGGCCCTGGGCCTGACGGCGTGGTGGCTGAGCGATGCAGGCCGCCGAGAAGGATCGTCACTGTCTGTCGGTCGGAACCTTACCTGGCCTGCGTGGACATCCGTGGTGGCGACCGTTGTTGTGGGAGCCACGGGTGCGGTCGCGGCGCTCGCTGACACGCTTTTCCCTTCTCCGTCTCTACAGGCTGCTTTGGCGTCCGACTTTGCGGCGGACTCCCCCCTTCTGGTGCGGATGCGGTGGATGCACCCGACGGCTGCGGTCATTGGCTTGTGCTGCGTCTTGTGGCTCGTGGCGCGAGTACGATCACCGCTGAGCCGGATTGTGGCAGGTCTGCTGGGACTGCAGTTTGTGCTTGGAGTGGGAGACGTCCTGGTGTTGGCGCCTGCGTGGATGCAGATTCTGCACCTGCTCGGAGCAGACCTCTACTGGTTAGCGCTTGTGGCCCTTGTGGCGCAGATCGTGTGGCCAGCTAAGGCGGAGGTACCAGGCACGCCGCAGAGCGGCGCTATCGAAACCCTTCGGCGAGCCTGATCATAACCTCAGTTGGGAACCAGTAAACGACCGTCTACCGAGGCGGGCCGTCTATTTCCCTTCGACCTTGTCCGCAGTCTTCTTAGTGGTATCCACGGTCGCGTCAGCCGCCTTCTTTGTGGCGCTTGTGGTCTTGTGATAGGCCTTCTTTGTTCCCTTCGTGGTCGCGTGATAGGCGCTCTTCGTCCCCTTCTCCACGTCCTTCCCGGTGTCTTTGACGACCTCTTTGGTATCAGTTCCTGCCTGCTTGGCGTCCTTCCCAACGGTGCTTTGTGCAAATGCAAGGCTGGAGGCCCCGGCCATCAGAGACACGGTCAATACAAGAACAGCTGGCTTCAGAATACGCATTGTCTAAATTTCCTCCTGAAAACTGGTTGTGCTGCATGCCAGTTTATCGTAGATGGACTTAGACGGGCGCCTAACCAGATCTTGAGCGGCTTCTCCAGCGAGTTCGCTGATGTATATTGGCGAAGCTTTCGGGAGATTGCCTCCGCCTGACGCGTTAGCGACACAGGCGACCTCAAATCAAAGGGTGCGGCGGCAGCTCGACAGCCACATTCCGGATAACGTTTACCTGGCTTGGATGGCCGCAGCTTCTTTCTGATCCTTCTTGATTCAACAGAACAGCTGACGCAAGGAATTCATTGATGTATATTGGCAACGTTCGCAAATTCGCTTCCTGGCACGGTGGCGAAACAGACAATCTCAACCGAAGGGTGTGACGGCACTCCGTCGACGAGGACGGATAACGTTTACCAAGGTCATGGACGAATGCAGCTTCTCTCTGCGCTTTACCTGATGAACAGGCAGCTGACCCGCCTGTCGTCGGTCGATGTTGTGATTCTGCTTCTGTACTTCGCGCTGGTCGTGTTCATCGGCTTCTACGCGAAGGGTAAGGCGAATACCAGCGAGGACTTCTTCCTCGCCGGGCGCGAGATGACGGCGTGGATCGCCGGGCTGAGCTTTGTCTCGGCCAACCTTGGATCGCTAGAGCTTATGGGCTGGGCTGGGTCGGCCTATCAGTACGGGATTCTGGCGGCTCACTGGTACTGGATCGGCGCAATCCCCGCGATGCTCTTCCTCGGCATCGTGATGATGCCGTTCTACTACATCTCGAAGACGCACTCGGTACCTGGATATCTGCAACTCCGGTTCGGTGAGGGAGCGCGCGGGCTTTCGGCCATCTCGTTCGCGCTGATGACGATCCTGATGAGCGGCGTGAACATGTACGCCATGGCGCTGGTGATGAAGACCGTACTGGGGTGGAACATCAGCTTCAGCATCTGGGTGGGCGCGGCGACAGTCGCGCTGTACGTAATGCTGGGAGGGTTGCGGTCGGCCATCATCAACGAGGTGCTGCAGTTTGTGCTGATCTGGGCGGGCGCGGCGATGATCCCGATTCTTGGCCTGATCGAAGCAGGCGGATGGGGGAAGCTGAAGGCGCAGATCGCAACCAACGTCGGAAACAATTACACGCATATGTGGAGCACGCTAGGAAGCTTTAAGGACAACCCAATGGGCGTGCACTGGACAGGCATCGTCTTTGGGCTAGGATTCATCATCAGCTTCGGCTATTGGACCACTGACTTCCTTGTAGTCCAGCGTGTACTGAGCGCGCATAACCTGCGGGCGGCGAAGATGGCACCTGTGATCGGTGCGGCGTTCAAGATGGCCGTGCCGTTCATCGTGATCTTTCCCGGGCTGCTGGCATTGTCAGTGCTGAAGAACCCCGACGGCAGCCTGATGCACCTGGTACCCGAGAGCATGGCGGCGGCGACGGGACAGCACAGCTACAACGAGGTGCTTCCACTCATGTTGATCCGGTACTGCGGACCGGGACTGCTCGGGCTCGGCATTACGGCCCTGGTGGCAGGCTTCATGAGCGGCATGGCCGGTAATGTAAGCGCATTCTCGACCGTGTGGACGTACGACATCTACGGCGCATTCATCAACAAGAAGGCGGACGATAAGCATTACGTTCAGATGGGCCGCTTGTCGACGGTGATAGGCATGCTGGTCAGCATCGCGACCGCTTACCTGGTAATGAACGCGGCGAGCATCATGGACTACGTGCAGGCGTTGTTCAGCTTCTTCATCGCTCCGCTCTTCGGAACGGTGGTCCTGGGGATGCTGTGGAAGCGTGCGACGCATGCGGGAGGCTTCTGGGGACTGCTTGCGGGCACGGCCTCGTCGATTGGCATGTGGGGCTGGGTACAGAGCGACCCTGGAGCTCTGCGGTACATCGCGCTGAGCCCGAATGCGCAGAGCATGGCTGAGAACCTGTACCGCGCGCTCTGGAGCTGGATTATCTGCGTTGTGGTGACGGTGACGGTGAGCGTGATGACGAAGCCTGTGCCACAGGAGCAGCTTTCGGGCTTGGTCTACGGAGTGACCCCGATTCCGCACGATGGATCGAAGACGCTCTGGGAGAAGCCGATCTTCTGGGCATGCGTGGTGATTGTTGTGTTCTTTATTTTGAACCTGATGTTCTGGTAGGAGTGAGCATGGCGGAGAAGCGTGACATTGAAGCGGCTGAGTTGTCGATCTGGTTCTTCTGCGGGATTCTGCTGCTTGCTTACGGCGTGGTCCTGGTGATTACAGGCGTCCTGGAGCTGCACGATCCTCCTGCTACCGCGCTGGCTGAGCTGCACCCCACGCTGTGGTGGGGTGCCCTGATGACGGTGCTTGGCGCGTTTTACTCGATTCGGTTCTGGCCGAAACATAAGCTGTTCTAAACGGCGAAGACAATGCGTCGCTGCTCCGATAACGTGGCAGGCGCGAAACTTGCATCAACAACTGCCCTCGAGGGGCACAGAGAGGTTTTGGTAAGAGAGATGGCGAAGCAGATGACGTTAGGCGTAATCGTTGGCAACCGTGGATTCTTCCCCAGCCACCTGGCGACGAGCGGGCGGCTGGAGATGATCGCGGTATTGGAAGCGGCGGGGATAAAGCCCATTGTGCTGTCCCCGGAAGAGACGGCACATGGAGCGGTAGAAACCTATGAGGATGCCAAGAAATGCGCGGCCCTGTTCAAAAAGCACGCGGATGAGATCGACGGCATCATCATCACTTTACCGAACTTCGGCGAGGAGCGCGGCTTGGCCGATGCTTTGCGTCTTGCGGATCTGAGGGTTCCGGTGCTGATCCAGGCGACGCCGGATTCTGCAGGCAAGATGTCGATTGCATTCCGGCGCGACAGCTTCTGCGGGAAGATGTCGATCTGCAACAACCTGAAGCAGTACGGGATTCCTTACTCGCTGACGCAGCTGCACACGGAGGCCCCGGAGTCGGAGGAGTTCAAGGCGGATCTTGCGTGGTTCACTGCGGTTTGCCGCGTGGTGAAGGGCCTGAAGAACCTTCGGATTGGGGCGATTGGAGCCCGCCCGACTGCGTTCAACACGGTTCGCTACTCGGAGAAGCTGCTGGAGAAGTCGGGCATCACCGTGGAGACGCTGGACCTCAGCGAGGTCATGGGCCGCATCGAGCGCATGAAGGACCACGACGACGCAGCGCAGGCCAAGCTCGCGGCGATCAAGAAGTACATTCCGATTGGCGAGACTCCTGAGGCTGCGCTGATGAAGATGGCTAAGCTGGGCGCGGTCATTGACCACTGGATGGCCGCCAGCGCACTGACCATCAGCGCTGTCCAGTGCTGGACCTCCATCGAAGAGTATCTCGGAATTGTTCCCTGCACCGTGATGAGCATGATGAGCGAGAGCCTGATTCCGTCAGCCTGCGAGGTCGACGTGCTGGGCACGCTGAGCATGTATGCGCTGACTCTGGCGAGTGAGACCCCTTCGGCGCTGCTGGACTGGAACAACAACTACGGCGACAACCCGGACAAGGCCGTGTGCTTCCACTGCTCCAACCTGCCGAAGCACTTCTTCAAGCAAGGCGTGAAGATGGACTTTCAGCAGATCATCGCCGGGACGGTCGGCAAGGACAATACCTTCGGTACGCTCGATGGCACAGTGAAGGCCGGGCCGATGAGCTTCGCACGATTCTCGACCAACGACTTCACCGGGCAGATCGCCGGATACGTTGGCGAGGGCGCATTTACGGATGATCCGCTGAACACCTTTGGCGGTGCGGGTGTCGTTGAGATTCCGAAGATGCAGGAGTTGCTGCGGTACATCTGCGAGAACGGCTTTGAGCACCATGTGGCGGCGAACTTCTCAGCGACTGCGGCTCCCGTGTATGAGGCTGCGAGTAAGTACCTTGGCTGGAAGATGCACTGGCACAGGTAGCTCGCACGGGATGTAAGCTCAGTGGCTCTGCGGCGCAGTGGATGTCACGCCCATAGCGCGGCAGAGCCACCGACCCATTCCAAGTTGCGATTGTGGTCCACGCCCATCATCTTGCCGCGGCCCATGCGGATGAGCGGCAGCACAGGTGTCAGTTCCCCGCCCTCGGGCCAGACGTACATCAGACGAATCTCCATCTGCGTTGCTCCGTGCGGCGTGTGGATGACGGGCTCGAAGTAAACGCGCTCCTGGAGAATGTAATTATGCCGCTGGTCGTGCGGGATAGCGTCGACGTCGGCCTGCGTGGGGTCGAACTTGATTCCGAGCCCGGCAAATGAGTAGAGCGGCTTGAGCAGATAGTTCTCGGCATCCTCGGGCAACTTGCTGACCTCGTCGAGAAACCACGTCCTGGGCACGCTGCGATGCCTGAGATGAGGGATAGAGAACTTGCTGATCCGGAAGTACCAGTTGGGATGGCCGGCCCATTCGGCGTCGAGATCGTCTCGCAGATCGAACGGCAGGGTCACACTCTTACGTTCGAGTTCATCGACGATGCAGCGGTTATAGATGCGATGGACCTCGATCTCGCGCCCTCCGTTGCGATAGAAGAGCTTTCTGCCGCGCTTAATCAGCGAGAGGATATCGACCACCGCGATGCCCAACTCTCGCTGCGTCACCAGAAAATCGGGCAACGTCTTCTGGTGTATTGGATCGATCTCCAGAAGGATGACGTTCTCCGCGTCGTGTTCGGCAACAATCGAGTTGCGAAGCAGCTTCCAGTACGATTCGCCGTTGAAGCCGTTGAGATATATCCCTAGATCTTCTGGAAGAGCGTAGGACTCGACGTACTGTTGCGCGGCCAAAGGCTGATAGCCGTAGACCGAGGGAAAGGCCTGCAACTCCACGAGCTTCGGCTCGAGTTCGCCGCTCGTGCTGCGGACGAGGCCGAAGTCGACTTGCAGGAACATTGGAAGCCTCGACTCGTTCGCGACCTTATATTGCGGAGGGATGGAGGCATCCGAGGCGCGAAGATACTGCGGATCGTCAACGAGCTGCAAGACAAGTTCACGGCCATACTGCGCCATCTGATCCAGGAGCGTCTTCGGAAGAAAGCACGGAGTTTCGCAGACACGAAAGCCGACGTGACTGCCACAGCGCTTGTCGAGCGCGTCGAGGAAGTGCCGATACTTCTCCGGCGTGTAGTTGCGGTTGAACTCCTCACGCAGGGCCGGAATCATGCTCAGGCCTCGATAAGGAAGCGACCGTCTGCCATGATCTGCCGGCCGTCCACCCAGATATTAAACCGCGTCCCCACGACGTCGATGTGCGTACTGGAGTACCAGTCCGCGCCGGTGTGCGCGCCATATGGATTTCCGAAGGCGATGTGCACGCCGGGGAACTTCTCGTCCTGCAGAATCTTCCCGACGAGGTGGGTCAGCTCGATGTTCGTGCCGATGGCGAACTCGCCAACGCGGTCACTGTTCTCATCGGTGTGGGTGTACTGCCAGAACTCCGCCTCCAACTCCTTGTTGTCGCTGAAGACTTCGGTGATGCGGTTGTTCTTGATGTGGATGGTCAGGGGATGGCTTGCGAGGTCCTGATACTTTTCACACAGATAGTCTCCGACGACGCCGTCGACGACGCAGATCCCGTTGACTTCTCCGGGAGTCGTGAAGACCTCGCCCCCGGGAAGATTGCCCCACTTGTCCGGGCTGATGATGCCGCTGGTCTTGAGCCAGCGGTAGTTCGGGTTCAGCCGTGCCGTGAAATCGCTACCCGCGGGGTTCGTTGCCCTGATCTCTTTCGCCCGGCTGACGATGTCGATGACATTCCGGCTGAGCGCGTCGACACGGTTGTAGTCCGCGCGCATGCCTTCCAGCATGATCTGGCGATTGATGTTAACCATATGGGCGTGGCGAATCCTGCGCCGGTTGACGATGTCGGTCATCTGCATGCGCGACTTCAGTTCCCTTTGCTGCACGCGGACGGCGAAGATGCTGACCTGACTGGTTTCCATATCGCTTGCGATCTCTTCCGGCAACCCGGTGAGAGGGCGAGGCGCAAGGTCTTCCAGAACAAACGCTTTGAATTGGGAGCCAACCTTGGCGAGTTCGTGTGCAAGGCTGGCTGCGATCTCAAGGCACTCTTGGTCGGTAATGAGCGTGACCTTCTCAGACGGCTGAATGCGCAGGCAAGTGTTAACCGCGTTATATGCGCCGGGGGAGAGTTCAGGATCAAATGCGGTCTTCGTGAGATCGGTGAGAACAGGTTGATTCAAGTACAGTCCCTTCTTAGCTAAGACTACTATGCGAGTGCAGGAGTAGGCTCGCAGACCCCGACCCGAGTCTCGGAGACCATGTAATCCACAACCTTCTTCAAGTCGCCAGTTTCTTCATACACCTTGAGTTGGCGGTCGGCTCCGGTACCCATCTTAAGCATTTCGTGTATGTAGTCAATTTCTTCGCGAGAGCCGAGCTCATCAACGACATCGTCGATTAAGTTCAGGTATTCCGGCATCAAATCGCGTAACGGAACCTCTTCTTCTTTTCCGAAATCGATGAGCTTACCGTCGAGGCCGTAGCGGGCTGCGCGGAACTTGTTTTCCATCAGCAATGCGCGTCCGTAGATACGGTAGCTCTTGTTGGACGCGTGCAGCTTGTACAGCATCGCAACTGTTGCCTGAATGAGGGCCGCGATGGCCATCGTCTCGTCGAGCCGCATGGGGATATCGCACACACGCACTTCAAGCGTGTTGAAGTGTGGATGAGGACGGATGTCCCACCATATCTTCTTGCCGTTGTCGATGCAGCCTGTCTTGACCAGCAGGTTCACGAACGTCTCATAGTCAGCCCAGTTGGCGAAGACGTCGGGGATGCCCGTGCGCGGAAAGCGCTCAAAGACCTTGGAGCGATATGACTTGAATCCCGTCGGCTGGCCCTCCCAGAATGGTGAGTTTGTGGAGAGAGCAAGAATGTGAGGCAGAAAGTACCGCATCGAATTCATGATGTGGATCGCGGTGTTCCGGTCCTCGATGCCGACGTGCACATGGAGCCCGAACACAAGATTGGCACGGGCAACCATCTGAAGCTCCTGGAGCACCTTATGGTAGCGCTCGTCCGGGTAGATCTCCTGGACCTTCCAGTCGGCGAAGGGATGCGTACTGCCGGCGGCAAGCAGCAGGCCGTTCTGACTGGCGAGCGTAATCATCGCGCGCCGCAGGTTGCGGATGTCCTCGCGCGCCTCCTTGATGCCGCAGCAGACCCTGGTTCCCACTTCGATAACGGACTGGTGCATTTCTGGCTTGACCGATTCGTGCAACACGCGCTTGGCCTTGGGAAGAATCTCCGATTGAATGTGCGACCGGAGATCACGTGTCTCCGGATCGATCGTCTGGTACTCCTCTTCAATTCCGATGCTGAGGCTTGGCCGGTTCATCCGTTCACCCCCTGGTCTTCTTCTTTGGTTCTGAGATATTTGTAGAGCTAGTCTGCGTGGCGCCCGCCGATTCATCGGATTGACCGCTCAGAAATGTACTCCAGCGATACGTATAAGGCTGACCTGCGTGCTCCTTCGCTTTGCGAACGGCGAGTTCTGCCACTGCATTTACGATCCAGTCAAAGTTCTTCTGTCCAACGGAATTGACATCCGCGTCCGGCGCGGGATTCATGAAGTCGATGGCATAGGGGATGCCGCCTTCGCAGGCGAACTCGACGGTGTTGAGGTCGTAACCAAGGGCGCGGCAGAGGATCAGCGCATCCCGCTCCACGCGCTGCAGCAGCTTGGCATCGACCGGCGGCGGATTCTTCACATAGCGCTCGTGGAAGGGAGCCGACGGATCGTAGTGCATGATGTGCACCTTCTCCTGGCCGACAACGTAGCAGCGAAAGTACTCCTTAAACTTCACGGCGCGCTGCAACGTCATACAGAGATCGCGGGTCTGGTCATAGGCGTGGAAGAACTCTTCAGGCGAGTCCACCTTGTAAACGTCCCGCCAGCCGCCGCCGTCGAAGGGTTTCAGAAATGCGGGGAAACCTACATAGCTGAAGATGCTCTCCCACGGCAATGGAAATTGCAGATTGCGCATGGACTGATCAGTAGTCCCCGCCGGATGCTGCTTGTGCGGCAAGAGCACCGTTTTGGGGATCGCGACTCCCAGTTTGGTACCAAGCGCGAAGTTGAAGAACTTGTCGTCCGCGCTCCACCAGAACGGATTGTTGATGATCGTCGTGCCCGACAACGCCGCGTTCTTGAGATAGCCGCGATAGAAGGGGATGTCATGGGAGATGCGGTCGACGATGACATCGTAGGGAGAAGGCTCCGCCATACGGACCTCTCCAATGGACGCAAGCTCTGCGTGGATTCCTGGCTCCCCCATGGAGTTGATCTTGTCGACCAACGCTGGAGGGAACGTACTCTCCATCCCGAAGATGACCCCGATCTTTTTCACGGCTACTCCTTTGTCCGCAAGAGTGACACGTATCCGTCCCCCGGGCATTTTGCGAGAAAACAGCGCGGCTCTTGTGACCGGAACTGCATTGTAGGTGAAGGAGGCAGAATTTGCAGAAAAACCTGGATCGAGTTCTCATTCGCTCCGGATGAACCGGTAGCTCATTCCAGATAAACCCTTATCATTGAACGCCACCACGGCCAATCGTGGTCGGCATGATCGCCCCAGACATAGAGCTCATGAGGAATGCCTCGGCTCCCCAGGACCTCGGCCATCCGCTGATTATCGCCAAGGCATATGTCCCATTCGCCCGTAGCCAGAATGGTGCGCATGTGGTTGTAGCGCCAGCCGTCGGTGCAGTTCGATAGATAGTCGGGTGGATTATTGAAGTAAGCGTCATCGCTATACCAGCCATCGAGAAACTGTTTGATGTCGTACGCGCCTCCCATCGTGACGCAGCCGTTGACCTTGTCAGGATGGCGGAAGGCGAGGTTGAGCGCATGGTAGCCACCAAAGCTGCAGCCAGTCGTGATGGTGCGGGGTGAGGAGTTCATGCGCCACGTCAACGGCAGGACATCGTTGAGAAGGTAGCGCTCGTACTGGAGGTGGCGCTGTACTCGCCAATAGGGGTGCGCGCCTTTGTTGTACCAGCTCTCGCTGTCCACGCTGTCGACGCAAAAGAATTGGAGATGCCCGGCGTCGATGCGGTCGGCGACGGAGGCGATCATCTGGTTGTCTTCATATTCGAAGAAGCGCCCCTGAGACGTTGGAAAGACAAGAACTTTTGCGCCGCCATGGCCGAAGACGAGCATCTCCATGTCGCGCTGAAGATCATTTGACCACCAGCGATGATATTCGCGGTTCAATATTGTCGCGCCTTTCCATTGCAGGGTGGGGGCTTGGTACTCTAAAGATCAGACATTATTACAGAATGAATACGGATTCGGTCAGACCTGAAGATCAGAACGCGCTCGCGGCCACAACAGTAATCCTTGAGTCGCGCCTGCAAAAGCATCTGCAGTTTGCCTCGCAGTATATGGAGGAGAAGCATGACCTGATCGCCTATCTGCCTCCAATGTATGAAGCCGAGCAAGAACGCCGCTATCCTGTTCTATTTATGCAGGATGGCCAGAATCTGTTCGACCCGAAGACCGCGTTTATCCCGGGAAACCACTGGCGCATGGGAGAGACCGCCGACGAGTTGATTGCCGCGGACGCCATCGAGCCTCTGATCATTGTGGGCATTTATAACACTGGCAAGCGCCGCATTGACGAGTACACGCCTACGGAAGACACACGGCTTGGGGGTGGACAGGCAGATGCTTACGGCCGAATGCTGACCGAGGAGCTAAGGCCTTTTATCGAAAGGACTTATCGCACACGACCTGGAGCCGGCAACTATGGGATTGGCGGGTCGTCGCTGGGAGGGCTGGTTTCGCTCTACCTTGGGTTGCGCTATCCCACGATCTTTGGCAGGCTCGCTGTGATGTCGCCCTCGGTATGGTGGCAGAATCGCGCCATTCTGAAGTCGGTAGCCGGAATCGATAGGAAGCCGGACCTTCGAATCTGGCTGGATGTGGGCACATGCGAGAGTAGGCGAGCTGTTCCGAACGCGCGCGCTCTTGAACGAGGATTGATCAGAAAGGGATGGCAGCTCGGTCAGGACCTTGCTTACACCGAGGCGCAAGGCGCGGAGCACAATGAACTGGCCTGGGCTCAACGTGTGGCTCCGATGCTGAGGTTTCTCTTTCCGCCAGAGTAGGGAAAATGGCTGTTCCCTGCCCTGCGGACGTAAGACTACTTATCCTTGGCGGTGGAGATTTCCTGCTGTCTGTGAGTGGGGATTTGGCAGGTGTTCATCTCGGCAAAGACCAGGAACTGCTGTAATCTCATAGACCTGTATGACTGTGACGAAGAAGACCGCTACAAAAACCTCGAAGCGCGTTGCGACTGGAAAGTCTCCGGAACATGCTGAGAACCTGTTTTTTAACCGGGATGAGTCATGGCTGAAGTTCAACGAGAGGGTGCTCGAAGAGGCGAATGATCCCACAAATCCGCTGATGGAGCGGGTCAAGTTTCTGGCTATTACGGCGAGCAATCTCGACGAGTTTGTCGAGATTCGTGTGGCTGGCATTCTGCAGCGGATCGAAGACAGCTACAGCCAGCCACATCAACTCGATGAGGGAGGCCTGACCGCGCAACAGAGGCTCGACCGGTTGAGCCAGCAGATAGCGAGCTTTGTTGAGGCCCAGTACCGATGCTGGAATGAGAGTCTGCTTCCTGCGATGGCGGCAGAGAAGATTCGAGTGCTGCGCTGGAGCGAGTTGAGCGAGCAGGCTCGCCATCAGGCCCTGGAGTTCTATGCCTCCGAGGTCGATCCCCTGTTGACGCCCGTAACAATCGATCCTTCCCATCCGTTTCCGCATGTCTTGAACAAGGCGCTGTGCATTGCTCTGCTACTCAAGCGGAAACGCCGGACCAATGGCAAGCAAGTGGCTTCGATTCTGGGCGTCGTGACGATACCGCGCGCGCTGCCAAGGCTGATTCCGCTATGCGCCGACGATGGGTATAGTGACTTTATCCTGCTGCACGAGCTGATCGAGTCTCAGGTCGAGAGGATGTTCCGGGGCTATGAGGTGCTCTCGCGGTCGGCCTTCCGCGTAACGCGCAACAGCAACCTGTACATGCAGGAGGAAGAGTCACGTTCAGTGCTGGAAAGCGTGCGTTCGGAGCTCTACAACCGCCGCAAGGGCGACGCCGTGCGGCTGGAGGTTGAGAGTTCTGCGACCGATGAGATCGTTGAGCGGCTGCGGACGAACTTCGAACTCGAGCCAAAGCAGGTCTTTCGTACCGATGGGCCAGTGAATCTGTCGCGGCTGATGAACCTGTATGCCGAGGTAAAGCGGCCCGCGCTGAAGTATCCGCCATTTGGAGCACGCGAGTTCAGGCTGAGCGCGAAGTCTACTGATATCTTTCATGAACTGCGGCAAAGAGACGTTCTATTACATCATCCCTTCGATTCGTACGCTGCAGTGGAGGGTTTCATTGAGGCGGGCGCGCAGGACCCTAATGTCATCTCGATGAAGCAGACGCTCTACCGCACAAGCAAGGACTCGCCGATCTTCCGCGCGCTGATTGAAGCAGGCCAGAGCAAGGATGTGACGGTCGTTGTAGAGCTGATGGCGCGTTTTGACGAAGACTCGAACATCCGCTGGGCGCGCGAGTTGGAAGAAGCGGGCGTGGGTGTCTATCACGGTATCTTTGGCTTCAAGACGCACTGCAAACTGTCTCTGCTGGTGCGACGCGATCCCGATGGCGTCGTACGGCGCTACGCCCATCTGGGGACGGGTAACTATAACCCCGTGACGGCGCGCTTTTACACGGACGTGAGCCTGCTGACCTCGCGACCGGATATGACTGCCGCCGTGCAGAAAGTCTTCAACTACCTGACAGCAGAGACCGAGGCGGAGTCGCTCAAGCCACTGCTGGTGGCTCCGCTGACTCTGGCGAAGGAGACGCTGGCGATGATTGAGCGTGAGACAGCACACGCCCGCGCAGGACGGCCGGCAGCGATCATTGCGAAGGTGAACGGACTCATCGACCCGAAGACGGTGGAGGCGCTGTACGCCGCCTCACAGGCGGGCGTGGAGATCGACCTCATCGTGCGAGGCATGTGCCTGCTGCGTCCCGGAGTCCCTGGTCTCAGCGAAAGGATCCGAGTGCGCAGCATCGTCGGAAGGTTCCTTGAGCACAGTCGCATCTTCTGCTTCGCCAATGGCGGCCATGAGGACATCTACTGCGGTAGCGCCGACTGGATGCCACGTAACCTGCTGGAGCGGTGCGAGGCGGTCTTCCCTGTTACTCAGCCTGACCTGAAGAGGCGGCTACGCGAGGAGATCCTCGCGGCGTACCTCGCGGACAATACCAAGGCGCGGTTGTTGCAGCCTGATGGCAGCTATGTGCGGGCTCCGCAGTCAGGCGAGCCCTTTAACGCTCAGGAATATCTGATGCGCATCGCCGAGGGTTGCAACGAAAAGATTCCTGAGGTCATGCCGGCGACCGTTTAGCTTGGCGCCGTTTCGCGAACATGCAAGAGGCCGCGGCCTCTGGTTTTGTGGCGCAGGAACTATTGCACGGTGAAGGTGACGGTTGAGGTATGCACGAGATTGCCAGAGGTGGCCGTGACATTGACGGTGTAAGTCCCCGGAGTTGCATTAGTGACAGTGCCTCCACCAGAGCCCGAGCCCGTAGAGCTGCTACTGCTCGATCCGCAACCAGAGACGCTGATTGCAGCTACGGAAAGTAGTACTGCAAGCAGTGCTCCCCAACGCCTGCGGCGCGGCGCGATGAGGAGGAGTGCGCAAGCGAGGGTGGCTCCCGAACCTGCGACGTACCACGGAGCCCGACCACGGAGCGGAGGCCCATTGGAAGAGCTAAGCGTACTGCCCGTCCTGGCCTGGCTCACAAATGCCGTAAGGACGAAACTCGTGGTCACCGCAGATGTAGAGCCGATGGTTACAGATGAGGGAGTGAAGGTGTAGGTCCCAGAGAGCGGGCTGTCTGCGCTGGCGCTGAGGGTGATGGTGCCGGTGAAGCCGTTGGCAGGCGTCAGGGTAAACGTGACTCCGTTTGCCGTCGAACCTGACCTGGCCGAAGCAGAAGCGGTGCAGGGGGTGAGGGCGAAGTCCTTTTGGCTGGAAGAGACTATATCGAGAGAGAGCGGTCCCTTCGAGCCCGCGTAGTTCGAGTCGCCGGAGTAGACCGCGTTGATGGTGTTGCCGCCGGAGCTAAGCGTCGAGGTATCGAGCGTATAGGTAGCAGTGCCGCCAGAGAGAGTAGCAGAACCCAGGACGGTCGAGGCGGTGCCGCTCGGGCCAAGATCGACGATCTGAACAGTACCAGTGGGAGTGCTGCCACTGCCGGCGACAGTGATGGTCAGAGCGATCTTGCCCTGAAGGCCGCATGACGCGCTGGTGGTCGAGACAGTCGTGGTCGAGATTGCTGTCCCGATGGAGCCGTTGACGCCCGTCGGCGAGGCAAGACTCCACTTATTGACGAAGTTGGCTACGTCAAGGCTTCCCCATCCTGTAGCAAGATCGTAGCCTGTCGTCGCGTTGTAACCGATGCTGCCGCCGTTGGGACAATCGGGCGTGCCGGCTGTGCAGGGGCTGTCATTGTTGCCGCTATTGATGTCGTGAAAGGCATTGTTGTAGTAGGTGCTGTTGGCAAGGCCGTAGATCTGAGGATTTACATTGCCCAGGCCAGTCGTTGCGTTGAGCTTCTGCTCAAGCAGAGCGAGGATACCGGCAAATGCGGGCGTGGCGACCGACGTGCCGCCTACGACATTGAGGTTGCTGGAAGAGTTGCGGAAGCCGTTGGTGCACGATCCCTTCGAGCAGAAGAGATAACCATCGTGGCTGGCCGCTGAATCAAGGGAGATATCCGGCACGTCACGGGAGAGGTCGGACGGAACACCGGTACCGACCTGCCACGCGGGCTTGCTGAAGTAAGCGCTGGCTCCTCCACCACCGGCGCCAAGACCGGAGGAATTCGACTCGTTCCAGACTGTCTCCGGGATGTAACCGGTTGCAGAGCCAGAGTAGCTGCCGTTGCTGCTGTTCCAGTAGGTGCCTGTTCCCTCGTTGAACATGGTGCCGCCAATACCGGTCACAAACGGAGAGCTGGCGGGAAAGTCGACTGCCAGTCCCTGCGTCGCTGTCGAAAGGGCAGAGTCGCAGTCTGTCGCGCCGGAGTCTCCTCCGGGCCCTACAACTGTGATGCCCATGGTGTTGGCCATTTGAAGGGATTTGTTGATTGAAGCAAGAGTGGACTGCCCCCACGAAGCCTCGCAGCTGCCATAGCTGATGCTGATGATGGGAGCGACCTTGTTTGAAATGGCATAGAGAAGCGCGTCAATAACGGAGGCACTTTGGCTCGCCCCTACAGTCACAAAACTAATCGAGGCATTCGGAGCAACTGCGCCAGACCACTCAACGTCGAGTTGAGCCTCGTCGATGTCGCTCGCGACGGTACCGGCAACGTATCCCGTAGCCTTAACAATCGTCGGCGAGTTGGAGGAGAGACCAGACGCAGCGCGAAAGGCATCAACATCAGAGGTACTGATGTCAGTCTGTCCCACGACTGCGATTGACACTCCAGCTCCGTTGATCGAGTTCGGATTTATGTCGTAGATCGTGTAGAAGTCACCGGGAGCTATGTAGTGGTTGCCAGTAATGGATGACGTGTAATTTGGGCGCACATGCGCACGCGGCTTGAGCTTGAAGTCGTGCAGCCCAGTGACGCCCATCACGACGTCTGAGATAGCGGCCGGCAGCGACGGGTCGGCGACATTGGCAATGTGTTGCTCGCCGTTGAGAGAGTACGCGTGAATGCGGGTGCCGAGGGCCTGCTCGATCTGCCCGACTGTGCCGGAGAACGTGATCATCGTCCCGGTGCGCCCAACGCTGGTGATGGTAAGGCCCTTGCCAGTGAGCCACGAGGAAATCTTGGCGAGGTCGGAGCTAGACAGCCCAAAGCGCGCGGCGAACTGCTCCGGCGAGAGCCACTGGTGGTAGTGTGGCGAGCTGGGATTCTGCTGGTCGATGAGAAGCTGGTTGAGCTCGGCCTGCTGCGCGTCGGTCATGTTGAAGTGCAGCGTGACTGAGTCGAGCCTGCGATCCGCGGGAGCCTCGCCAAGATCGGTTGCCAGCCGCGCCCGGGCAGGGATTGTGTGCTCAATCGTGCGACGGCTGTTGTCATTGACTGTCGCGATACGGTTATTGACGGCCGCTTCAAGCGGAAAGGCCGAAAGACCAATAGCGAAGAGAGCGGGGAGGATAAGCCTGACTACGAAAGGGCTTCGCATGAACATTTTGCCTTTATACCTGTGCCCAACGAGGATTGTCTTCCGGGGGAACGGCACCAGCCTCCAGGCGTCCGCTGCGAGGTTGAATTCCACCGGTATAGACGGCACACGGGAAAAAAGGTTGCGGCCGGAGCATGCGAACCAACTGATTCGCAGTCCCGACCGTAAGTATCTCCGATTTTGCTGGACTTGCTCAATCCACCGTCACTGGATTGTCACTTGATATTGGTAGGTGTGTCGAACCGTATTGACGCCGTCGCTCCCCGCAGCCGTAATGGTGTAGATCTGCGTGCCGAGCGGAGTCCCCGGGTCGGTTATCGTGGTGCCGCCGGAACCGCTTGACTTCACGCGGCCGCAGCCGATCGAACTGGAGAGGCACACCGTCGCAAGAAGCAGCATGACTCCGGGAAGCATTCGGCGGCGGCGAGGCGTCACAAACCAGACCAGAACAGCCAGGGTCGAGCCGGCGAACGCGTTCCATCCGCCAAACGGCCCGGAGTGCCCCGGCCCCCTGTGCGACGTCTGGACGACCGGAGCCGTCGTGACGATCGTCAGGGTTGTACTGCCCCCGCCCGTCAGGATGACCGGGTTGAAGGAGCACGTCGTCTCAGAGCTTGAGGGCGGTGTGCATCCAAGGCTGACGCTCCCATTGAAGCCACCCACAAGTCCGGCGAGAATGACGGCCTGGCCAGTCTGACCGGGCTGCAGCGTCAGGGTCTGCGGAACCATGGAAAGAGTGAAGTCGGAGAGCATCAACGAGTACGGCAGGGCGGTTGCGCTCGAAAAGTTCGCGTCCCCGTTGTAGATGGCGTAGACGCTATGCGTGCCCGCCTGGAGCCCAGTCGTTGAGAAGATGGCGATCGACTGATTGGGGCCGTTAGGTGTAACTGCCGATGGCACTCCGAGCTGAACGACCGACCCGTTGAAGGTATCGTAGAACGTGACCGTGCCGGTGGGGCCGACCGTATTGGTGACCGTGGTGTAGACCGTTGCGGTGAAGACTACATTGACGCCGGCGAGTGTCTTGGAGGAGTTCGCAGTCAAAGAGACCGTCGCGGGCAGAAGCGTGGGAGTGACAGCCTGAGGAGTCGAGGTACTGCCCTTCCAGTTGGCATCACCGCTGTAAGTCGCGACAATGTTGTGCTGAACGTTGCCTGAGAGTGTCTGGGAGGTGGCCGCCTGGTTCGTTCCGACGGGGACCGTGGCGAGTGTCTTTCCAGTGGAGGTGTCGACAAACGTGATGCTGCCGGAGAAGGTGTATGTCCCGGTGCCGTTGCCGTTGTTGTTGACCGTCGCCGTAATGGTGACGGGCTGTCCGGCCTGGGGAGCGGCGGGAGAAAGACTGATGGTTGTAGTGGTGTTGCCCTTCGCGGTCGTGAAGGTAAGATTTTGAGGAGCTTGGCACTGGAAGTTCTGATTGCCGGCGCAGGTGACTTGAACAGTATAGGGTGTCGTGCTGGGAGTGGGTGCGTTGACGTTGATATTTGCTGTAGCCGTGTTGCCACCCGGATTCGGCGAAAGAGTAGCAGTGTAAAGAGCACCAGTAATGCCTTCGATCTGGGCGGATACCGTTCCACTAGGAGCTGCTCCCGAGTTGGGCAAAGAGACCGTAGCCGTTACAGTCGCAGTGCTGCCGTAGGGAACGTTGGAAGCGGGAGAGATGGTCGCCGCCACTGTGGCGGTTACAGTAGTGACTGTAACGCTGGTTGTTCCAGAGCTGGCGGCATAGTTGCTATCGCCGGAATAACCTGCCGTGATGAGGTAGGTCCCAACGTTGAGATTGCCTACCGTCAGCGTTGCTGTACCGTTGGTGAGCGCCGCTGTGCCGATCGTTCCCTGGGAGGCAGTGCTGAAGGTGACAGTGCCGGTCGGTCCCGTGCTGGCTGAGGTTGAGGCAGAGACGGTCGCGGTCAGCGTGACCGACGTCCCATAACCGACGGAGCTACCGTTGCTGCTGGAAGTCAGCGTGGTCGTCGTACCATTCACGCCGCGCGGGTAGACCTTGATGAGCGTCTGCAGGTTGACCGTGCCGAGCCCGGTGGCAGGCTCCCACGTACCTGCAGGCGCATCGTCAGGCTGCGTGTAGAGATCAGGCGTCTTAGCCAGTGCGTAGAGCGTGCTGTTGATGTTGCCCTGACGGCCTCCACTCTGCTGCAGGATGGTCACCATCGCATTGGCGAAGTCGGCCAGCGAGCTTGTGGTGAGGTCGGGCTCGTCACGCGATCCGTCCGTTGGCAGGCCTGCGGCGCTCTGCCAGGATGGGCGGGGGTCGATAGCCGCAAAGGTTGCGGTCGTGGGAGCGATCGTCAGCGCAGTCACCTCGCTGAGGCTCGCAGGAAAGCTGCCCGAGCCACGTGCTCCGCAGGAACTGGTCGCCAGCACAGTGATGCCCTGTGCACTCGCCTGCCGAAAGAGCGCGCGATAGTTGTCGTAGTCCGCCTGGGTGAGATCGATCGAACAGGCGCTTGTAGAGATGGCAAGGATCGGCGAGGAGTTATCGTCGATGGCCGAGGCCGCCGCGGAGAGCGCATCGGCGCTGGACGCTCCAACAGCAAGTACCGTCGCCTTCCCCATGACGCCGACCGAGGAGACAGATGTCGTCGCCACCGATGGGATGCTGCTCAACCCGGAGACTCCAGCAACCAGCGAAGCCACTGCACGGGGCATCGTGGGGGTGTCTGAGTTTGCGTAGTACGACGCTCCAGAGATGGCGTAGTTGCGCAGGGACACAGCAAAGGCACGCTGGACCTGCGCCGCGGTGCCGCTGAGGACGAGCCAGGTCTTTGCGGGCGAGACAGACTCAACCGTGAGGCCCTGCGACTGGAACCATGATGTGGCGGTGGCAATCTGGTCTTCGGTGGCTCCATAGCTGGCGGCGAACTGCTGTGGAGTAAGCCACTGGTGATACGACGGCGAGGACGACGTAATCTGCGCGGCAAGAAGCTGGTCGAGCGCGGCGGTGCGATCCGCCGAAGGATTCAGCCGGAGAGTCAACCGCAACGGCTGCGAGACCGGAACGGGGCCGGCATCGACGGCGGAATCAGCCGCCGAAAGCCTGATCTCCGGTGCCGCAACAACGACACGCGGTGTCTGCGAGGCAGCAGGCACAGAGAGCGCAAGGAGACAGACCGACGCAAAGACGAACGGCGAAGCTATGCGGAGTCTGCCGCGCAGAGAATGGGGAGTCAACATAAGGTATCGCTTCGATGGTTACAAAGCGACCTTCAAAAGACAACGAAAAACACCAGCGGAGAGGGTATCTCGGCTGGTGCTTTTGTGGGATGTTCTACAGCTTAGGTAGCAGGTAAGGGTTGCTGCTTAGAAGGCGTACTTCCCTGCCCGGATGACGTGCTGTGCCACCTGGCGGCGCAGCGCGATGGTGTCAGCCGGATCGTGCTTGGCGAGGCGGCGAAGGATGGCGAGCTGCGTGCGCAGCATGTCGCCCTCAGCCACCGTCGCAATCACCTTGCGCGCCGCGAGTTCGACTCTCTCCATCGCGCCCGAAGCATAGATACGCGCCAGGGCGACGGGGATCTCGGCCGTCCCCTTGCCGGAGAGCTTCTCCGCACGCAGGATGGCCGATTCCATGGCGAAGACCTCGATGATCATGTCGGCGATGGCGGACATCACCTCCTGCTCGTCGGCGAGCTTCTGCATATACTTCTGCGTCGCCGAACCGGCGGCGAACAGAGCGAGCTTTTTGGCGCTGGCTAGCAGGTTGTACTCCTCGGCCAGCGGGCCCTCGCGGTCTTCCTTCGCGACGGGGCCGGACATGACCTCGTCCATCAGCTGCTTGATGGCAGGCATCAGGGCGAGCTTGCCGTTCATCGCCGACTTCATCAGCCAGCCGGTGATGATCAGCCGGTTGATCTCGTTGGTGCCTTCAAAGATGCGGTTGATGCGCGAGTCGCGATAAGCGCGCTCCGCCGGATACTCCTCGACGTAGCCGTAGCCGGCGTAGATCTGCAGCACCTCGTCGACGACGCGGTCGAGCATCTCCGAGTCCCACACCTTACAGATAGAGCACTCGACGGCGTAGTCCTCGATGGCCTTCTGGATGGCGGCGGTGTCGTGCTTATCGACCTTCGCCAGCGCGGCGTCAATCATCCCTACGGCGCGGTACGAGAGCGCTTCTCCGACAAAGACCCCCACGGCGCAGTCGGCGAGCTTCTCCTGGATAAGGCCAAACTCGGAGATGGACTTGCCGAAGGCCTTGCGCTCCTTGGCGTAGCGGATGCCGTTGCCAAGGCACATGCGCGCGGCTCCAACGGCGGCGTTGCCGAGCTTGTAGCGGCCGACGTTGAGGATGTTGAACGCGATGTGGTGGCCCTTGCCTACTTCGCCGAGCAGGTTAGACGCGGGGATCTTGCAATCGGCGAGAATGAGCGGGCAGGTGGAGCTGCCACGGATGCCGAGCTTGTGCTCCTCCTTGCCGACGGTGAAGCCGGGAGTTCCCTTCTCAACGAGGAAGGCAGTCAAGCGCTCTTTGCCCGCGTCCTTGCCTTCCTTGACCTCGCACTTGGCGAAGATGGTGAAGATGTCAGCGAAGCCTGCGTTGGTGATCCACATCTTTTCGCCGTTGACAGTGTAGGTACTGCCGTCTTCCGACAGAACGGCGCGCGTTCTTGCATTGACAGCGTCAGACCCGGAAGTGGACTCAGAGAGCGCGTAGGCACCGACAAACTCGCCGCTGGCAAGCTTGGGCAGGTACTTCTTCTTCTGCTCGACTGTGCCGTACCAGACGATGGGCAGCGTCCCGATGCCGACGTGCGCCGAGAAGGCGACGGAGAAGCTGCCCTGCTTGGCGATGTTGTCGGCGATGATGGCCGAGGTGACCTTGTCCATCTCAAGCCCGCCGTACTCCTCGGGGATGTCGACCGAGGTGAGGCCAAGCTCGCTGGCCTCCTTGATGAGCCGACGCGTGACGGAGAAGTCCTTGGCCTCGATCTGGTCGGAGACGGGGACGATCTCGTTAAGCGCGAAGTCGGCCGTGGTCTGGGCGATCTGGCGGTGTTCCTCGGTGAAGTCCTCGGGGAAGAAGCAGTCGGCAGGAGTGGGGTTGGAGATGAGGAAGCTTCCGCCGGGGATGATCTTCTTGTCGGTGGAGGTGGGGGCGGTCATTGTGGACATTTGGATTACCTCTCTTGGGTTGTTACAAGAACGAGAAGCGGTTATTGACCTACACCAAGTATGAGAAGCAGTAGGCTATCGATAACAATCAAAGCTGCTCCGACCGCGTTCCTCTTGGTAATTAAGGATTCAGATGTGTTCCGCGATCGTGAAGTCGCTATTCCTAATCCAATCAGCACAAAAAAACACAATGCCAAGGTTAGGAAGATGTCATCACGAAAGCGATCCCACAACTCCAGGTTCAATTTGTAGAAAGTGATAGCGAGAGTCAGGACAATCACATTCATTGCGACAAATATTCGCGCTGCAACTCGTACCTTTTTCTCCATAGACTCGGTAGCAATCGACAACATAGCTAGTTCACCGCCTCGAAGATTCCCGCCGCCCCCATCCCTCCACCAACGCACATCGTCACCATGCCGTACTTTGCATTTCGCCGAGGCATCTCGCGAAGCAGCGTTGCGGTGAGCTTGGCTCCGGTGCAGCCGAGCGGGTGGCCGAGCGCGATGGCTCCTCCGTTAACGTTGAGCTTGGCGGGATCGATGCCGAGCACCTTGATAACAGCGAGCGACTGCGCGGCAAAGGCCTCGTTGAGCTCGATGACGTCGATCTGATCGAGGGTGAGCCCAGCCTGTTTGAGAGCCTTAGGGATTGCGTAGACGGGGCCGATGCCCATCTCCTCAGGGTCGCAGCCAGCGTAGGCGAAGGCGATGAACCTAGCCATCGGCTTGATCCCCAGCGCCTTCGCGCGCTCGGCAGACATGACGACTGCAGCAGCAGCACCGTCTGAAGTTTGCGAGGAGTTCCCCGCCGTCACCGTGCCCTTTGCATGGAAGACCGGCTTCAGCTTCGCCAGCGCCTCAAAGGAAGTATCGGCTCGCGGCCCCTCATCAATCTTGAAGATCGATTCCACAGGCTTGGCCTTGCCTTTTCCGTCCGGCGTTGTATTTATAACCGTAACAGGAACTATCTCGTCGGCGAACTTGCAGGCAGCAATCGCGGCGAGGGCCTTCTGGTGGCTCTGGTAGGAGAACTCATCCATGGCCTCGCGGGTAATGCCGTAGTGGGTTGCCACGCGTTCCGCTGTGAGGCCCATCGACATGTAGGAGCCCGGGTAGTTGTCGACGAGCCACGGGTTGACCGAGATCTTGTTGCCTCCCATCGGCACATAAGACATGCTCTCCGTGCCTCCGGCGACAATCACATCCGCGCTGCCGCCTCGAATGCGGTCAGCGGCCAGGGCAATCGATTGCAGGCCGGAGGCGCAGTAGCGATTGACGGTCATGGCGGAGGCGGTGACGGGAAGCCCGGCGCGGAAGCTGGCGACACGGGCGACGTTCATTCCCTGCTCCGCCTCGGGCATCGCGCAGCCCAGGATGACGTCCTCGATCTCGGACTTGTCGAGCTGGGGGATGCGCGCTAATGCTCCATTAATCGCCGTGGCGGCGAGGTCGTCGGGGCGAGTGGTGCGAAGGGTGCCGCGCGGGGCCTTGCCTACAGGGGTGCGGACTGCAGAGGCGATGATCACTTCGTTCATGACAGCTAGCTCCTAGCTTTAGCTTCTAGCTCCTAGCTGGAAGCGATGGTGCCTGTTCTAAGTTCGTTTTAGCTAAAAGCTAGGAGCTGATAGCTAAAAGCTGCCTCTAGTTCCTCAGCGGCTTGCCGGTCTTGAGCGTGAAGGCGATGCGCTCCTGCGTCTTCTTCTCGCCGCAGAGGGAGACAAACGCCTCGCGCTCAAGATCGAGCAGATATTGTTCGCTGACTAGCGTGCCGGGGTTCACTCTTCCCCCGGAGAGAATGTAGGCGGCCCAGTTGGCGACCTTCACGTCGTGGTCGGAGATGAACTGGCCTTCGCGCATCGTCCACACGGCGAGCTTCAGCGTCGCGAGGACGGACTCACCCGGTGCGGGGATATCGGTGCGCGGGACGGGTGCGGTGTACCCTGCATCCGCCAAAGCTCTTGCGCGCTGCTTAGCATCCGTAAGCAGGCGGTCGCGGTTCACGGTGATATTGTCCGAAGGGCGCAGGAAGCCCAGGCCGCGCGCCTCTGCCGCGCTGGTTGAAACCGAGGCCTTTGCAATCGTCTCAAAGTTCTTCTTGATGGCCTCGAAGATCTCGACTCCCTCGCCGCGCGCATCAGGCCGAATGCTCGATCCGGCTTCGATCGAGCGAAGCACCATCTCCTTACAGCCACCTCCGCCGGGGATAAGCCCCACGCCCGCCTCAACCAGCCCCATATAAAGCTCGGCATGAGGCTGACGAGCCGCGGCATGCAGGCTGATCTCGACGCCGCCGCCGAGGCACATCCCGTAGGGCGCAACGACGACTGGGCGCGAGCAGAACTTGATGGCCTGCGTCATATTCTGGAAGGCGCGGACGGCACTCTCCACCTCGTCCCACTCCTGCTCCTGAATTGCCATAAGGAGTTGCATGAGGTTGGCTCCGACGGAGAAGTTGGCCGAATCGCCCGTGATGACGAAGGCCTCGAAATCGGCAATTTGCTGGCTCGTGGGCTTGAGGGTCTGGGTGATAAGCGAGACGATGTCGTCGCCGAGCGCATTCATCTTCGAGTGCAGCTCAATCGCCGCAACGCCGTTGCCAAGATCGACGACCGAGGCTCCCGGATTCTTCTTCACCACACCCTTTGCCTTCTTGATGACGGCGAGCGAGCTCACGCCCCCAGCGACAGGAACAGGCTTGTACGCGCCCGTGATGACGTCGAAGTACTGGCGTCCGCTCGGGGTTGTGGGGTCATCCTTATACCAGGTTGGCCCTTTGCCGTTGCCTCCGTGCGAGGCGAGCAGCTTCTCGACGTTGGGTGAGATGGCCACACCCGCGGCGCGCATTTTGTCGGTCGTTTCGCGAACTCCAGCGGCGTCGAACAACTCGAACGGACCAAGCTCCCAGTTGAAGCCCGTCTTCATCGCCTGATCGATCTCGACGATGTTGTCCGCCGGCTCGGTCCCCGTGGCCGAGATGCGGTTCGCCGCGTAGTTGAACAACTCCGTCAGCAGCGGCCAGTAGAAGCGCGCAGCCTTGTCCGCACTCCCATCGCCGTTCATAAGTTGCTGCACGCGCGCCCCGGTCGACTCGACGTTCTTGGCCATCTCAAGCGCCGGGAACTTCGGCCGAGTGGCGGGCCGGTACTCCAGTGTGTTGAGGTCAAGCGCAAGACGCACGTCGCGGCCCTCGGCGTCCTTGCCTTCCTTCTTGTAGAAGCCTTGCCCAGCCTTGTCGCCGATCCACTTTCGCTCAAGCATCGTGTTGATGAAGGCTGGCAGCTTTACGTCCGTTCGCTCGTCATGGATGCTCGCCGCCTTCGCCTCGAAGTTGCGTGCCACATGCGCCAGTACATCGATTCCGACCAGGTCGCCGAGCCGGAACGTCCCGGTCTTCGGCCATCCCAGCGCCGAACCGGTGAGGGCGTCTACTTCTTCAATCGTCAGCCCCTGCTCCTGCATCAGGCGAATCGCATTCGCAAGCGAGAAGGTGCCGATGCGGTTGGCGATGAAGTTCGGCGTGTCGCGAGAACGAACGATGGTCTTGCCTAGACGCTGATCGCAGAAGTGAGAGATCGCCGCGACGGCCCCCGCATCGGACTCTGGCGTCGGGATAATCTCAAGCAGGCGCATGTAGCGCGGCGGGTTGAAGAAGTGGGTTCCGAAGAAAACGGCCCGGGTCTCCGGCTTGAGTCCAGACGCGACGCTTGCGATAGGCAGGCCGCTTGTGTTGGTTGTGAGGATCGCTCCCGCACTGAGGTGCTTTTCAACTTTGCCGAGAAGTGCGTGCTTGATGTCGAGGTTCTCGGCGACCGCCTCGATGATCCAGTCGCAGCCGGCCAGCAGCGCAAGGTCGTCCTCGAAGTTGCCGATAATGATAAGCCGCGCAGAATCCGCCGCATAGAAGGCCGCGGGCTTCGACTTCTTCAGGCCCTCCAAGGCCGCGAGCACAATCTTGTTGCGCTCAGCCTTCGATACGTCAGCCGCAGTGCCCGGCGGAACGATATCAAGCAGAACAACAGGCAGGCCGGCGTTAGCAATGTGCGCGGCGATGCGCGAACCCATGGTTCCGGCGCCGAGAACGGCTACCTTGCGGATGTTACGGTTTGGCGCGGAGGTGGTGCTGTTCGGCATGCTGCGGGCTCCCATCGGGCGAAAGTCTCAGACGGGAGTGAAGCATAATGAATGGTCATTCATTTCGTCAAGCCATAGAGTGAAACGCCAGTGAAATCTTCGTTCTGAGCCCACGGAATGAGCACTCTATCGGGCAAAAAGATATGATGCGACGGTGCGGACGAAAGGGTGAATAGCCCCCAGTTTCCGCCTGCGAAAAGGTGACATTGACGAATGAATGGTCTGACACGACGGAAGTTCTGCGCCCTGGCTGCCGGAGCCGCGGCTTGTTTTGACGAAACGATCCGGGCTGACGTGCCGTCTGACCAGTCACCCTATGCGCTCGTTGCTGCAACAGATCGCAGCCGCATTCTCGCTGCAGCAGACAAATCTCTCGCAGAGCAGCCTGTCACGGTGACCGCTGCACACAGCGAGCGCAGTCCCGGAGGCCTGCATGACTTCTATTCTGAGGGCGACTACTGGTGGCCCGACCCGAAGAATCCCGGCGGCCCTTATATCCGCCGCGACGGATTCTCGAATCCTGCAAACTTCAACGCGCATCGCGAGGCGATGGTTCGGCTCAGCCTGATCGTACCTGCTCTCACAGCCGCATGGCTGCTGACGAAGCAGCCGAAGTATGCCGATCACGCTGGCCATCACCTGCGCGCGTGGTTCGTCGATCCGGCGACGAAGATGAACGCGAACCTCGAGCACGCTCAGGCCATCTTCGGCGTAAATAAGGGACGAGGCATCGGGATTATCGATACGCTGCACTTAGTCGAGGTGGCACGAGCGGCGACGTTGCTGACTGCCACCAATGCCATCGAAGGAGGCCAGAGTGTCAAAGACTGGTTCGCGCAGTATCTCGAATGGATGCGAACCTCGAAGAACGGCCAGGAGGAATGCGACGCCAAAAACAATCACGGAACCTGCTGGGTTCTCCAGGCAGGCGAATTCGCCCGCTTCACCGGCAATACAGAGGTCATGAAGTTGTGCCGCGAGCGCTTTCGCACCACGCTGCTGCCCAACCAGGTTGCGCCCGACGGCAGCCTTCCAATGGAGTTGGCGCGCACGAAGCCATACAGCTACTCGCTCTTTGACATGGACGTGTTGTGCGGGCTGGCTCAGAGTCTGTCGACGGAGAGGGAGAGCCTCTGGGCCTTCTCCACTTCCGACGGCCGGAGTTTGAAGAAGATGATGGCGTTCATGGTCCCATACATCAAGGACAAGAACATCTGGCCCTACGCCCACGACGTCGAGCACTGGGACGACTTCCCTGTCCGCAACCCGGCCCTGCTCTTCGCCGGTCTCGTGTACGGCCAGCAGGACTACATCGCTTTGTGGAAGAGGCTGAACCCCGACCCCACCGTTCCGGAGGTCATCCGGAACTTCCCGATCCGACAGCCGCTGTTGTGGATGCCGAGAGAGCAGAGCCGGGGTTCAGTTGCTTAGTGCTTGCTGCTAGCGAGCCGGTTCATCTCGTAACCAGCCATCAGAAAGCCGCCCACACCGTACACGTAGCTTGCTGTTGGTTTGAACTTGCCGGGCTGGCCGTCGATAGGCTGGATGGAGCCAAGGCGGCCGTCGGCGTAGACGTGTGTCAGCATGCCCTTCCACGAATTCTCGACGACTGGCAGATACGTCTTGCGGTCCAGGATGTGCTCATTGATTCCGTAGGCGATCGCGTAGGTAAAGAACGCCGAACCTGAGACCTCCGGTAGCTCATAGGAGTCGGGATCGAGCAGACCGGAGCGCCAGAGGCCGTCCTTGCTCTGGATCGCCGTTAACTTCTCGACCATCTGGCGGTACTGCTCGACGTACTTCGGGCGGCTCGGATAGTCCTTCGGCATGATCTCCAGCACCTTCACCAGAGCGCCAAGCACCCAGCCGTTGCCGCGAGACCAGAAGATCGGCTGCCCGTTCGCCTGCTTCTGCGTAAAGTAGCGCGCGTCGCGGAAGTAGAGGTGATTCTGCTTGTCGTAGAGGCTGCCTGAGGTGATCCACCATTCTCGGTCCATCGCATCGAGGTACTTGCGGTCGCCCGTTGCAACGTACATCCGCGAAAGCACGGGCGGTGCCATAAACAGCGCGTCGCACCACCACCACAGCAGCTTGTCCGGATCGTCGGGCCGAACGACAAGACGGTCAATTATCTCTTTGGTGTTTGCCATCCTCACCGCCTTGCGGGCCGCCTTAGGATCAGCGAGGTAGAGGTCGAGATATGCCTGTCCCAGTGCCTGATCGTCGGCGTGGGGAAAGCGTGTATCAATCAGCTGCCAGTTCGACTTTTCTGCGAAGGAGAGAACGGCGTCGCGGTACTTCGGATCGCCAGTTGCCTTCGAGGCCGCAAGCAGACCGTCGTAGAGGGCAGCAAAGGTCCACTGCCGGTTGAAGCTTGGCTCAGCAACACTGAGTTCCCAGTCGCCGACCCTCTTGATCGCCGCCTGAATCGCTTTGGGATTGATATTGGACGAGAGATCAGTTGCCAGCGGACCAGGATCGTCCGGTTGGTCTCCGGCCGCCTGCGCGTCTACTGAGGCGGGCTTCGACGCCACAGGCGAAGCGGCCGCTTGCCCAAAGACCCGTGTGGCGCCTGAGCCGATGCTGAACGCCGCTAAAAGAGCAAACATCGCCACACGAGTCGCGTGGCAGACAAGTCGCTGGCGGAGACTGGCACTGCCAGTTAAGACATCAACAGCAGAAAACATAGCGAATTAATTCCTTTGATTTAGATCAACACCTTGGTTCATCACGAGCGCGACAGCGCTTCGCAGCCGTGCCGTATTGCCCTCAAACGAGGGGCGCAGCCTGGGTGGCCTGGAGATCGCGTTGCGCTTCAACTCAGCCTCCACCTTGGGGCCAAACATGTGCCACGCGCTTGTAATGTCGCCTACGATGACGATCTCGCTCGGAGCCAGCGCCGAGGCAATCATGCGAAGCCCACGGCCGAGATACAGCGACATCTTTTCGAGCGAAGCTATCGCATTCCGGTCGTCCGCCTGCGCCATCTTGACGAGCGTCGCAAAGTTCGGCGCTCCGTGCCCGCTCATCTCCTGGTAATAACGCAGGCCCGCGGTGTTTGATGCCACTGTTTCCCAGCAGCCTCGCCCTCCACATCCACAGAGACGCCCATCGTGCTCCATCTCCACATGGCCAAACTCGCCAGCCATTCCGTTGGCGCCTCGCAGCAGCCGCCCATTGGAGAAGATGCCGGTTCCGATACCCTCCGAGACGTTGACGACGACCAGATCATTGACGCCATCACTGTCGCCGAACCATACCTCAGAGAGCGCACAGGCATTGGCAACATTGTCCATCTCCACGCGCAACCCCGTCGCGCGCTGAATCTTCGATTTGATGCTCAGAACGGGCCAGTGCACGTTCGGCGCAAAGACCAGTTTCTGCATCTCCGGATCGGCGCGGCCCGGGAGGCTGATTCCGATGCCGTCAAAGGATCTATCGGAGTGGTTCGCCATCAGCTTCTTTATCGCCGCAATGATTGGGACGATTGCCTTGTTCGGGTCCGCAGGCAGGACGACAACATTCTGGGCGACGATCCTGCCGCCGAGATCGGTGACCGCGACGGTTGTCTGCGCAGGGTGAATATCGAGCGCGATTACAGCCCGCTGGTGGTTCAGTTCAAGAAACGTCGGCCTGCGTCCACGTGGCAGCCGTCCCGTAGATCCCTCGAGCACCCAGCGCTCACGAATCAGGTCCTCAACGATGAGCGAGATGGTGCTCCGCTGCAGCCCCGAAACGCGCGCGAGATCGGCACGTGAGATGGGCTGTCGCGTACGAATCAGATTAAAGACAAGGTTCCGGTTGATCTGGCGAGGCGTCTTGTTAGACGCACTTTGTTTTCGCGTAAACGTGAACGGATGTGATGGAGGAGTCGGCATGATTAGGCTTCCCACTTACCAGGTGCTGCAGAGGCGGACCAAACTATCGGCCTTGCGCCAGATCGCGATACATCTTCCCCGTTCCTTGACGTTTTCGAGGACGAGCCTTTATATCACTCAAGCCTGGACATTTTGTAGAGGCTATGAATTATATCTACCGCCTCACGCACTCCGATCGGCTTCTCCTTCACCTCCAACAACATCGTGAAAAATCGGGAGAGCGCCGAACCCTAGCGAATACTCTCCACATTGTTACTCTTCCGAAGCAGGTAAACGGAATCATGAGCAAGTCTGTCCCGTAAATACTCCCGTCATAGTTGGAAAAATAGCGGATATAGCGACCTCAACACCGGTCCTCAACTGGTTGGCGTTTTCACGCGCCAACTGACAAGGGCCGCCCCTGACTTCAGAAGAAAGTCAGGCGTCGGCCCTTCAGCGTTATCGGAACAGGCTAAAAGCTGATCCGCGCACCCAGTTGGATCAAACGAGGACTGGCAGCCGACAAGATCTTGCCGTTATTCCCAGAGGACAGGTTTGCCGTTGGTGGGTTGAGACTGACCATGTTGAACGCGTTGGTGGCATCAGCGCGGAACTGCAAACCGATTCCTCGTTCAAAGTGGAAGTCGCGGGAGATCCCAAGATCGATGTCCCGGTAGCCCGGCGCTCGCAGGTAGTCGCGCGGCGTGTTGCCGTCGGCTCCCCCCGGACCAATCCCTCCGGCTACACTAGGGCCGTTGGCGATGAAGGCTGCGGTATTGAACCACGCCTGCGTAGAAACAGTGCGGGACCTGTGGGAATCGAGGAACGCGTTTACACCAGGGACGAGGTTGGGACGGTCGTTGTTGTAGCCGGTGGCATTCTTATTCGCGCCCGTGGTTATGTTGACTGGCTGACCGCTGTTGAGGCTCACGATGGGTGAGATCGACCAACCGTTGGCCAGCAACCTGGGTAGAAAGCTCGAACCCCTGTAATAATCGAGCTTCCAGATGCCGGAGATGCTGACCATGTTCCGGCGGTCCTGGTCAGATGGGCCCCGCTCTTCGTTTAGATAAGTATAGTCCTGTGCGGTAGGCGCCAGACCGATTGCGCTTGGATTCGAGCTCCAGATCGAGTGACTCCATACATAAAACCCGTTGAGCAGCAGATTGTGCGTCAGCGGTTTGTGCACTGAAAACTGCAGAGAGTGGTAGTTCGCAGTCTCGCTCGATTGGATGAGAATCACCTGGCCAAGCGTCGCGCCGTTAGCATTATTCGCACCGAAATATGGGCGGCGGGCATTGATGCTCGCCTGCGACGTACTGGCTCCCGGAGCCCACACCGGATTATTCGCGTCCGGTGCAGTCGGAACATGACGCACCAGATTACCCACATACGCGGTCTGCATACTAATCCCAAGGGGCAGTTGCTGCTCAACGGCGACATTGAACTGATAGGACACAGGCCACTTATACTTTGGGTCGATCGCTTCTACGGCTGCTGCAGGAAGAAAGCGCGGACTCGATGGGCTATAGGTATAGGGAAAGGGATCCCCACTGGGAAAGGATGCCTTATTCCCATAGACGTTGGAGAGTGAGGTAATGGAGTTGAAGGTCTGACGGATCGCAAACGGTTGGGCGTTCGCGGGCTGGTTCCATTCGTTGGCAGAGACGCTGCCATAGAAGATGCCGCCGGCAGCGCGGACCGCTGTCTTCCCATCGCCAAACGGATCCAGGGCCAGACCCACGCGCGGTGAGAAGTGCGTACTGCGGTTCGGTGCGATGCCACGCGGTATGCCGGTGTCACCAGGAAAGAGGACCCCGCGCGGCGCGCTGGGAACCACGGTCGATTGAACGCCCGGAACAAACGCGGTGGTGAGGTTCTGAGACTCGACGGGTGATTGCTCCAGGTCATACCGCAAACCCAGGTTCGCCGTAAGCCTTGGTGTGACTCGATAGCTGTCCTGCACGAAGCCCGCGTAATACCAGGTATTCAGCAATCCATGGTAAGGAGTGTCCTGTTCCATGTTAGCGACCTGGCCGGTGATGAAGTCTGACAGCGCGTTCCCTGTGGTCGTTGGAGCGGTGGAGAGAAAGTTGAAGACTCCGAAGCTATACAGATTGCCGACGATCGCATCTTTTTCGAGCGATATTTCGGCTCCAAAATTAAAGCTGTGTCTGCCTTTGGTCAGGCTCACTACGTCGCGAAGAGCATAGAAACTGGTGGTGCTGACCGGGCCGGCCAAGGCCCCGCCGGCGTTGAAGTAACCCGAAACGCTCAATTGTGGAAGAGCTTTCGGCCCCTGGATCGTAAAGCTCGATCCAAGGTCCCCGAGCGAGACCGTCGGCGTGTTTACGCGGCCTCCGGCCACCCGCGTAAAGGTGAACCAGGCCTGGTTTGCAGTTGTCCCGCTAAAGGTATGAACGTCGCTGATGTTCGCGACCTGCTGTTTTGCAAACGATTGATTCACCGAATACACGATTGCCGCGCTGGTGGTGGCGCCGCCAAAGGCGTTCTGAGTGGTATCGAGATAGAAGTAGCTCGCCGACAGGTGATCGTTTTGTCCCAAAGCCTGATCGAATTTTCCTAGATACTCATCCTGGTTCGTCGGGCTGCTAAATACTCCGACATAACCACCTGGCGCGGTGTCGGTCGGTGCATTGGGCAAAGGGATGTACGTCTTAATGAGGTTCGCCGCCGTCGAATCCAGCGCGCTTTGCGGGATACACCTGCTTTTCGCAACCACGCAGTTAGATGAGCTGTTTGTACCCACCCACGGAGTCTTGGTGCCGGGTTGGTTCGGAATGATTGGCGTCTTAGTGTGCGTCGCAGGGTTGTAGATATAGGACTGCGTAAAGTCGCCCAGACGCTCCAGCGCCGTGGGCACGACTGCCCCAGTGAGTTGCTGTCCGACCGTTTGCCGCAGACCGCCATAGCTGAAGAAGAAGAACGCTTTATCGCGCACGATCGGACCACCAACCGTGGCGCCAAAATTATTCCGATGAAAGGGCGTCTTTGGAGCGCCTTTGGGGGTACCCCACGGTGTGTCGTTCAAATTGGTGTTGCGAAAGAACTCAAACACAGAACCATGAAACTTGTTCGTTCCCGAACGCGTGACGGCGGTGACGACGCCGCCCGACATGCGGCCATACTGGGACGCGAAGTTGTTGGTTTCTACTCGGAACTCTTCCAGCGCGTCAGGGTTAGGCAGTGGGTTGCCGTAATTGCGCAATCCGGTCATGTTGATGCCGCCGTCCAGGTAAAAGCTCACCATGGGGACGCCACCGTCGACGCCACCATTGATGATGACCTGCGTCGAGGGAACACCAATCACAAAATTTGGAGTGTTTTGGCTGTTGCTCGCACTATTGGATTGCACGCCGGGCGTTAGGGATATCTCCGCATAAGCGCTTCGGGTCGTTAATGGCAGGCTATTGATCTCTGCGGGCGAGACCGTTCGGCCAAGCTCCGCGGTGCTGGTGTTCACCAGAGGCGGAGCAGCGGTGACTTCCACGGTCTGCGTCGCTTCGCCAACGGCCAGCGTGACATTCAGCGCCTGTGTCTGGTCGACAGTGATCACCAGATTCTGCTGCACAAACTTCTTGAAGCCCTGCGAATCCACGGTAACGGTGTATCCGCCGACCGGAAGATACTGGATGTTGTATGTGCCGTCACTACCTGTCTTGGTCGCCCGAGTAAACCCTGTTGCGACGTTGGTCGCCCTGACGTCGGCGTTCGGCACCACCGCGCCTGTATCGTCTTTCACCGTACCGGTGATGGAACCTGTAATCTGCTGCGCATCGGACGACGAAACACATGCGATCAACAAAGCCACTACGAACAACCAAGGCTCCAGCCCGAGACGATTCTTCCGATTGCAAGTCATTTGGTCCTCCCCAAAGACCTTCTGTTGTAAGAGCGAACTTTCTCTTTACTATGATTCTCGATACGAGAATTAGTGCGGGCATCGAACCTACGGTGCGTGTCAGATCTGATTCTTTTCGCGGAGCGCCTGCGACGTTAAACCATTGCTTCGAGCTTGGTCAAGCGAATTGTGATGAGCAGGCGGCGTCAGCGGTAAACCCGGGACTCAAGGCCACGCGGCTCTGAAGGCCACACTGCGCCACCTGGATCTGTCGGCTCGCTGAACCGCAGGCCCTCATCATCCTTTCCCTCCCTCCAGCGTCCAATAAGAACCGGGATCGCATGCTTCGGTATAGTTAGAATTCTGGCGTTCTCACTCTGGAGGTAGTTCCGTGCGAGTTCGAAGTAAAGTTGCGGTTGTCGTCACACTCGCGATGGCTCTGTGCTGTATTGCAAAGGCACAGGACCTGGCGAGCTTTGAGAAGCGAACTGCGGTCAAAGTTCTGCCTAACGGCCTCACACTCATCGTCTGCGAGCGTCCCGAAGCTCCCGTCTTCAGCTTCTATACCCTGGTCGATGCAGGCTCAGCCGACGACCCGCAGGGCGACAGCGGACTCGCTCACATGTTCGAGCACATGGCCTTCAAGGGCTCCACCGAGATTGGCACCACCGATTACCCGGCCGAAAAGGTCGCGCTCGCCAAGGTTGAGGTCGCCTACGCCGCCTACGACGCCGAATACCGCAAGCGCGTCGGCCAGGACCCCGCAAAGCTCGCGCAGCTCAAGAAGGCGTTCGAAGACGCGCAGGCAGCCGCGCAGGAGTATGTCATCCCCAACCAGTTCTCCGAGATCGCCGAGGCAAACGGGGCCGTCAACATTAACGCCTCCACCAGCGAAGACTCTACCCAATATTTCTGGAGCATGCCCTCCAACCGCCTCGAGCTCTGGGCGTACCTCGAAAGCCAGCGCATTGCGCGTCCTGTCCAGCGTGAGTTCTATAAGGAGCGCGACGTCGTGCAGGAGGAGCGCCGCATGCGCATCGACTCCTCGCCCATCGGCCGCATGGTCGAGCAGTTCCTCGCCACCGCCTACGTTGCCCATCCCTACGGACGCAGCGGCGTCGGCTGGGAGAGCGAGCTCAGCCAGATCAACGCCACCGAAGCCGAGGCCTTCCACAAGAAGTACTACGTTCCCTCCAACATCGTCATCGCCGTCGTCGGCGACCTCAAAGCCTCCGAGACCATGCCAGTCCTCGAGAAGTACTTCGCTCCCATTCCCGACGGACCGAAGCCTGAGCCGATGACCACCGTTGAACCGCCACAGTTCGCTGAACGAACCGTTGTTATCCGCGAGGCCACGCAGCCCTTCTACATCGAGGGCTACCACCGCCCCGACTACCGTGACCCCGACGACGCCGTCTACGACGCCATCACCGACGTCTTCTCGAACGGCCGCACGGCCCGCCTCTACCGCTCGCTCGTCCGCGACCAGCGCATCGCCGCTACAGCCGAGGGCTTCAGCGGCTTCCCCGGCTACAAGTATCCCGGCCTCTTCGCCTTCTATGCCGTGCCCCTCCCCGGCCACACGCCTGACGAGATGCGCACAGCGATCCACAAAGAGCTTGACCGCCTGAAGAACGAGGACGTCACCGACGAAGAGCTCACTCGCTTCAAAACGCGCGCGCGCGCCGATCTGCTCCGCGGCCTGGGTGACAACGAAGGTCTCGCCCATCAACTGGCCGAGTACCAGACACGCTTCGGCGACTGGCGGCAGCTCTTCCGCGAGCTGGACAAAATCGATGCCGTCACCAAGTCCGACATCCGGCGGATAGCCAATAAAGTCTTCGTCGAGAGCAACCGCACCAGCGCGGCCATCGAGTTCGTCGCTCCGCAGAAGCCAGCCACCAGCACGGGAGGTGCTCAGTGAAGCGTTCTTCAATTCAAGTTATCGCGCTGCTGAGCGCAACTGTCGCAGGCCCCATGGCTGTCGCGCAGGCAACAGCCACGCCCACAGCGCCTGTGCCCACTCACTCCGCTGCGCAGGCACAACCGTGGAAGAAAATCCCCATCCCGCCGCTGCACGCCTTCAAACCCCAGCAGCCAAAACGCATCGTGCTCTCCAACGGACTCGTCCTCTTCCTCCAGGAAGACCACGAACTCCCCTTTATCAACGGGAGCATCCTTATCCGCGGAGGCAGCCGCGACGAGCCCGCCTCCAAGATCGGCCTCGTCAACCTCTACGGCCAGACCTGGCGCACCAGCGGAACGGCAACCATCGGCGGCGACAAGCTCGACGATCAGCTTGAGGACAAGGCCGCGCACATTGAGACCAGCGGCAGCGTCGCCTCCACCTCCGTCACCTGGTCCAGCCTCAAAGGCGACTTCGACTCTGTCTTCTCCTCCACGATGGATCTTCTTCTCCATCCTGCCTTCAAGGCCGACAAGCTCAGCCTGGCCAAGCGCCAGATGGACACCGGCATCGCACGACGCAATGACGACGCCAGCGGCATTGCTATCCGCGAAGCCATCAAACTCGTCTACGGCCCCACCAGCCCTTACGCCCGGCAGGCCGAGTACGCCACCGTCGGTGCCGTCACTCTCGACGACCTCAAGGCATGGCACGACCGCACCGTCGTCCCCAACAACATGATCGTCTCTGTCTCCGGCGACTTTGACTCCCGCGCCATGGAGGCCAGGCTTCGCACGGCCTTTGAGGCTCTTCCACGCGGCGAGGCCTTTCAGTCCGAAAAGTTCACCTTCACCGATCCCAAGCCTGGCGTCAACTTTGTGGAAAAGGATGACGTCAATCAGTCCAACGTCCTTATCGTCGGCCTCGGCACAGAGCGCAGCAATCCTGATTTCTACGCCCTCAGCGTCATGAACGAGGTCTTCTCCGGAGGCTTCGGTTCACGCGTCGTGCAGAACGTCCGTACCAAACTCGGCCTCGCCTATGAGGTTAGCGGCAGCTTCGGGGCCTCTTACGATCACCCCGGCATCTTCTACGTCATCGCCGCCACCAAGAGCGTCAGCACAGTCGCGGCAGCCAAGGCCATGATGGAAGAAGTCGACCGCCTCAAGACCATCCCGCCCACGCCGGGCGAGCTAGCAAAAGCGAAGGATCAACTCCTCAACTCCTTCATCTTCCGTTACGACTCACCCGACAAGATTCTTGGTGAGCAGGTCACGCTCGACTTCTACGGCTACCCACCCGATTTTCTCGAGAAGTACAAGACCGGCATCGAAAAGGTCACCGCCGCCGACGTCTCGCGCGTAGCCAACAAGTACGTCAATCAATCAAAGCTCGGAATCGTCGTAGTCGGCAACGAAGGAGAAATCACTCCCAAACTCGATGCCCTGGGTAAGGTAACGACTCTCGACGTCACCATCCCGCCGCCACCCGGCAAACAGGGAGACTAAGGTCTTCCTCATCCTGAGCGAAGTCGCAAGGACCGGCAGCTTGGCCTTTGCGAACCTTCGCGTTACCTTAGCGCCCTTTGCGTTCGCCGTTGCGTTTGCAGTAGCTTTTGCATTTGTCGTTGGCGGGGTGGCCACCCTTCCAATCTCAATTAACCACAAACGCTCGGGTGCCCCATCCTTCGCGATTTTGCGAAGGGTCGGAATGTAAACTGCTCGGGTAGATGGCCCACATCTGGCCGCACCACCACGATCGGGTGCCCCATCTTCGGCGCGACTTCACCGCGCCTAAGGTGGGCAATCGCGCAAAGCGCGATCCCCTTTCCTCACTCACCCCTATTCTGGATAAAATCCAGCCATTCCGTTCGGCTCAAAGAATAAAGCGTCAAACAATTAAGATGAACGCTCAGTGAAAACGGGCAAACCTAAGAGACTGAATACATCGAGACCATTTCAAGAACCCCAAAGACCCTCGCGGGACTACAGTGATTCTCTTCCCTGCTCACAACATATCTCCGCTGCCGGACTCCGTTTAGGGTAGAAATTGGCATCAATTGGATAGGTGACCGCCATGATCAGGAGTCTCACTTCCGAATTGGCAATCGCCATTCTTCTCTGTGCTCCTATCCTGAGAGCGCAGGACCAGAGCGCCGGCACGACTCCCAGTCACGCAGGTCCGCCCGGTAAGGGCATCGACTATCTCTTCAACTACCTCAACATGGCCGGAACGACGAAGGCGAGCGACTTCAAGCCTATGACCCAGCATGAGAGAAACCGGCTCTACCTTAAAACCATGGTGAATCCGCTGGGCTACGCAAAGGCGGGACTGTCTGCTGGGCTCGATCAATGGGAGGACAAGCCCGAAGAATGGGAACAGGGCGCGTCTGGTTACGGCAGACGGTTTGGCAACATCATCGGACAGTATTCCATCCAACGCACGGTCACCTTCGGTCTCTCCAGCGCCTTGCACGAAGACAATCGCTACTTCAACTCAGGCAAGAGCGGTGTATGGCCACGCACCGGATATGCGCTCTCCAGCGGCATCCTTGCCCGCCGTGACGACGGCACCCGACACATCTCCATCTCTCAACTGGGAGGAGTAGCCGCCGGAGCGTTTCTCGCTCGCCTCTGGCAACCCCCAAGCACAGACTCCGCAGGAGACGGCGCTGTAAGCTTCGGAATCAGTATGGCCAGCAACATCGGATTCAGCGCGGCAAAGGAATTCCTCCCGGACATCGGAAGGGCCATCGCCAAAAAGCGCCAGAAGCCTTCAGCCGCCCAGTCCCCCGGGCATGATTAAGGCGCGGAGTCCAGTCCGCCTGGATTTCCACACCCAACCCTTGACACCCCTGCTAACCTTAAACGTAGAGATACAGAAGCGAAGCCCGGCTTAGCCGGGCTTCTGCATTTAACATTAACCGCAACCGAAGTCCAGACCTAAACAATTTGCTTTGAATACTTTGCACAAAATAAGGCGGGGGAGAGGTACCTTCTGAACATCAGAAGAAACTGGCGAAAAGAACGAGCCGAAACACCCATGAGAAGATAGCCAAAAGATGAACACCAAAGGATTCGCCATCGCCATCATGGCCGCCGGCAAAGGCACGCGGCTCAAGAGCAAGAGGCCCAAGGTTCTCCATGAGATTGGAGGCCAGGCACTTCTGCTCCACGTCATCGCCGCCGCCAAGACGCTCGTGCCCGCCGATCAGATCTACTGCATCATCGGCCACGAGGCCGACCGCGTGAAAGCGACCGTCGAATCCACCGGAATCCGCTTCGTCCTTCAGGAGGAGCAGCTAGGAACCGGTCACGCCCTCCAGATGGTCAAGGCATACTTCGCGCTCTCAGGAGAGCCCGTCCCGCAGAACCTGCTCGTCCTCTCCGGCGATGTGCCGCTCATCAAGCCCGAGACCATCGCCTCCATCGCTCAGCTTCACCTCGCCGAACGCGCGGCGATGACCATCCTCACCGCCGTCCCCAAAGATCCCAATGGCTATGGCCGTGTCCTGCGCCGCACGCCCGACGGCCCCGAGGTCACCGCCATCGTCGAGCAGAAATCGCTTAAGCCCGACCAACTCAGCGCCCCCGAGATCAACTCCGGGATCTACTGCTTCGAGACCTCCGCGCTATTCTCCAAGCTCGACCTGCTCTCCACCGACAACGCCCACCGCGAGTTCTACCTTACAGACGTCGCCGCCATGCTCGTCGCCGACGGCCGCCGCGTCGTCGCAGTCAAAGCGCAAAGCGTCGACGAGGTTCTCGGAGCCAACACCATCGCCGAGATGATGCACCTCGACGCCGCCATGCGCCTCGAAACCGCCAGCCGCCTCATGGCCTCCGGCGTCACTATCTTTCGCCCCGAGACCTGCATCATCGATGCCCAGGTCACCGTGGAACCCGACACCATCATCGAGCCCTTCGTCCAACTTCTCGGTGCCACAAAGATCGGCTCCGACTGCCGCATCCGCTCCTACTCCGTCATCCAGAACTCAGTCGTCGCCGACAACGTGACGATCCGCAACGGCTGCATTCTCGATGGAGCCGAGGTCTCCAACGGAGCCATACTCGGCCCCTACTCGCACCTCCGCCCCGAGAGCCGCATCGGCGAAGGCGCACACATCGGCAACTTCGTCGAGACCAAGAAGGTCACCATCGGCAAAGGCTCCAAGGCCAACCACCTCAACTACCTCGGCGACGCCGTCATCGGCGCCGGAACCAACATCGGTGCCGGAGCCATCACCTGCAACTACGACGGCGTGCACAAGCACCAGACCACCATCGGCGACGGTGTCTTCGTGGGCTCCGACTCCACGCTTGTCGCCCCGGTGACACTAGCCAGCGGTTCCTACATAGCCGCCGGAAGCTGCATCACCGAAGACGTTCCCGAAGGCGCACTCGCCTTAGGCCGCAGCCGCCAGACCACCAAGCCTGGATGGGTCGCGACAAAAAAGGCAAAGCAGGAAGCTAAAAAGGCTGTTGAGGAGACGCAGAGGTAAACCTCACTTTTCCTTGACTACTTCCGCAAGAACATCGTCCGCGGTCGTACGATCTCCATGAGCGTGGCTGACCTTTCGGTACAGAATCACGCCGTGTGAATCGATGACGAAGGTAGAAGGATAGGAAGTCTCGTGCGGTGCGTCCCATCGCAGACCATATTGATTGGTGAACTTGTAGTCGGGATCGATCACCAGATGGAAGTTGGCGGGAAGTTCGCCCTGCTTAGCTTGGAACTCTTTTGCTCGCTCACCCAGTTCAGCAGGCGGCCCCGGATAGACCAGCAGAACCTGCGTATTGTTCTCAGCGAACCGCCCGGCATTCACTTGAAAGTCATGTGCCTGACGCTGGCAGTATGGGCATTGATAGCCAGGGTAGCCTCGAAGGACCACCAGAACAACCTTGCCGTTTGCAGTAAGTTCTGAGAGACGAATTGCCCGCCCTTCCGGCGTAGACAAAGTAAAATCCGGCGCTGTACCTCCGACATCGGGAGTCTTGGCCGCAAGCAAACTGGGTTTAAACATCGTTGCTGCAAATACAAATAGCAGCACAATAAGACTTCGATTGATAGCCCAGGGCCCGCGCTGCCGTAGATTCTCTATCTTTATCTGCACACACACTCTCGATTCTTCCCTTGTGAGGAACTTGAAATTCACCTGATGCTGCTCATGAGACGCGAAAAAATATTTGCGGTCACAGGAAATCTAATCGCCAGGCAGCCGTCTCCAGCCCCTCAAAAGGAGAACACTCAAACTAACGTCTCGCTCTGCCCCGCCGATAAGAGAAACGGCGCGACCTGCGCCGAGGAGTCTCAGGTCAATGTCACAAGAACGAATCCTGGTAGTCGACGACGAGCCCGCCGTTCGCAGCATCATTGCGGCCATGCTCCAGCGCAGCGGCTACTCCCCCGTGCTCGCCAATGGCGCCGAAGAGGCCCTGATCCGTCTGCGCGAAGACCCAGCCTACGACCTCGTTCTATCCGACATCATGATGCCCGGCATCGACGGCATCTCACTCCTGGACCGCATCTCCGCCGATCACCCCGGCACTCCCGTCATCCTCATCACCGCTGTACACGACATCCACGTGGCCACTAACGCCTTCCGCCGTGGCGCAGTCGACTACCTGCTAAAACCCTTCGAACGTGCTCAGCTTGAGAGCGTCGTCTTTCGCGCAATCGAGCATGGCCGCTTGCGCCAGCAGCACAACGCCTATCGCCAGAACCTCGAAGACGCCGTCTCCGCTCGTACCGCTCAGCTTCGCGCAGCCATGCACGAGCTGGAGCGCAGCTACGATATCACCCTTGAGGCCATGGGCGACGCCCTCGACCTCCGCGACGAGGAGACCGAGGGCCACTCCCGCCGCGTTACAGCGTACACAATCGCCCTGGCCCGCGCCCTTGGGGTCAATTCCGATCATCTCAGCATCATCGCCCGAGGCGCCTTCCTGCACGACATCGGCAAGATCGCCACACCCGACGCTATCCTCCACAAGCCCGGCCGCCTCACCGCCGCTGAGATGGCCATCATGCGCGAGCACTGCCGCAGCGGCTACGAGATGGTGAGCAAGATTCCCTTTCTCCGCGACTCCGCCGAGATCGTCTACTCTCACCAGGAGCGCTTTGATGGCACCGGCTACCCTCGGGGGCTCCGTGGCTCCGAGATCCCCCTTGGCGCGCGCATCTTCGCCATCGCCGACACGCTTGACGCCATGACCTCCGACCGCCCCTATCGTAAGGGCACCACCTTCGCAGCGGCCCAGCAGGAGATCGCCCGCTGCTCTGGAACCCAGTTCGACCCCGCAATCGTCGAGGTCTTCCTTCGGGTGCCGCCCGAATCCTGGGCTGAGCTCCGTGGCGAGGTTGACAAAGCCTCAGTCTCCGCCCTGCCCACTCTGATCCGACCCACAGTTGCGCACGCCAAACCCTTCGGTCTAGCATCACTTACGCCGGAAGCACTGAAGGGAGCCGCCCATGCCACCGCTGACCCAGCCCGAGATCGATAGCCTTTTGAAATCGCAACCCGGATGGAAGTACGAGGGAGGCAAGCTTGTTCGTGACTGGACCTTCCCCGACTTTGTCGCCGCCATAACCTTCGTCAACCGGGTGGCCGAAATGGCGGAGGCCGCTGGCCATCACCCCGACATCGACATCCGCTACAACAACGTCCGTCTAGGCCTTGTCTCCCATGACGCCGGTGGAATCACGAGCCGCGATGCCGCCATGGCCTCTCAGCTCGATACGAAATTCCCCCTTTCCTAGTCGACAAGCCTACAACCTGTCTGCCGAACTGGTTTCGCGTCAACGCACAGGAATGACCTCGCCTACATTCAAGCCGCAATCAGCATTTTTATATGACAGAACGTATTTTCTTATACCCATCCTCCATATTGTGGTATATTCATAACTACGGGGCGCGTGTATCCGCTCCGGACAGTTCTTCAGTCCGGGACTATCCCTCGACTGACACGAGTTGCGTCACTGGCCTCCCGGCACGGACAAATTACCGTTCGTGCCGCCTTTTTTTGCCTTTGCCAGTCCTCACAACCCACCCATCAAGCCGAAAACACTGGTTTTAGCGCATCGAGCCGTTTAGGATGATTCCATGAAGCGCCTTCTGGGATGCGTTGCGTTGGGATTGGTCACCGTGGTGGCCTCAGGCCAGTGGACGAATCCGGCAAACGATGTGCCTGCCTACCACACTGCTCCCCCCAAAAAGCAACTGCCCGCGATTCTAAGCGGCGAACAGCTTACCGGGGAATACTTCTCCCACCCCTACCAGGTCACGGCATACAAGATGGCGGCTAATATCCCTGACGTTCTCTATCAGGAGCCATGCTACTGCCACTGCGATCGTGCCTTGGGACACAACAGCCTGCACAGTTGCTTCGAAGGCACCCACGGAGCCGCCTGCTCTACCTGCATGCGCGAAGTCGTATATGCGTACCAGCAGACGAAGAAAGGCCAGACCTCAGCACAGATTCGAGCCGGCATCGAGCGCGGCGAGTGGCAGATGGTCGACCTGACTGCCGCCGCCCTCTAAATCAGATCGCAGAGTCGGGCACCCAGATCAGCGTATGCTCAGAACATGACCTGGGTCTTCTGGGCGTTTCTCTCCGCGATCTTCGCCGGCGCGACAGCCCTCCTCGCTAAGGTAGGAATAGCAGGAATCGATTCCAACCTCGCGACCGCGATACGGACCACTGTGATCGTCCTCTTTACTTGGGCGATTGCACTTAGCCTGGAGAGGCACCACGGGCTGGCTGAGATCGGCCGTCGTAGCTGGCTGTTTCTCATCCTCTCAGGAGTCTGCACCGGACTCTCCTGGCTCTGCTACTTCCGTGCGCTGCAGCTTGGACCAGCCTCAAGCGTTGCTCCTATCGACAAGCTGAGCGTCGTCTTCGTGCTCCTCGGCGCCTGGCTCTTCCTCGGCGAACGGCTCACTCCGGTGAAGATCGGGGGCGCATCTCTGATCGTGGTCGGCGCAGTGGTTCTTGTATTCGCCTGAGTGGCTGGTCCTTCAGCGTATACTTGAGACAGTTCTTTGCACAGCCCAAGACATTGTTGGTGCCAGCTCCAAATGGGGGCGTCACGGCTTCGACGGGATTGCTTGCGGCAGAGAGGCATGCCGGGGTGTGGACACCCGTAATCGCTCACAAAACTATAAGTGCCAACAACAATCTGGCTCTTGCTGCTTAATTAACTAAGTAGCCGATCGCTCAAGCTTCGCCTACGGGCCTGTACCGATCGTCGCACAGTAGGCTGGTCTTCCCTGCTCCGTCTGCGCGGGTCGGACGAGATCAATCAGACTGGTCGTCGTCGCATCTTTGTCCGTTCTAAGCGCCGATGACGAGACAAAATGAACAGGAAAAAGCATGAAGGCTCTCTGTTGAAAGTTTTTTCGGACGCGGGTTCGACTCCCGCCGCCTCCACCACATACGCGTTTTCCTTTCATTTGCATTGAACGACAAGGCGTCACTCGCGAATATAGGAAGCGCAGTTCTCAAGCTTCACGCCATCCGCTTCGCGAAGCAGGAAAAAGCGCATCGAGCGACGTGCAAGTGACTAAAAAATAGCCAGTTACCAACCGTTTGTTTTCAACGATAACTCCTTTCAGGGCGAAATCCCTCGGTGCCCTACCATCGCGCACCTTGCGACGGGCGAGAAGGAAGCTGGATCAACTTACCCGCCATTAGCACACCCAAGCCCTTTCATCCTTGTACCCTCCTCTCCCTAGTAATTCTGCTAGTTTCAGTTTCATCAATTGGCCGATAGCCTGAACTTGAAATCTGAGAACCGAGGGGAGTACCTTGCTGCCATGTGGTCAGGCCCCCACCAACCACTGAGAGAGGTTTTATTATGAAGCGAACCGCATTATGTGCTCTAGTGAGCTTTGCGATGACCCTGCCAGCAGTTGCTCAAAACAAGATCGACGATCGCTTGGGTGACTCGGCCGAAGTTCTGAAACAAATCCTCCTTAAGCCAGACGAAATTCCTCAGGTCTTTCTCGACAGATCGGTCTGCGTCCTCGTCTTCCCCTCCGTCAAGAAGATCGCAGTAGGCATTGGCGGGACTTACGGCCGCGGAGTGATTGTCTGCCGGACCGGAACAGACATGACCGGCCCCTGGTCCGCACCTGCAATGTACAAGATCGACGTCGGCAGTCTTGGGGTGCAGCTCGGCAGCTCTTCCACCGACTACGTATTGCTCGTCGAAACCAAGACCGGCGCAGAAAAGGTCCTCTCCGGCAAGATGAAGCTTGGTGCTGACGCAAGTGCCGTTGCCGGCCCTACTGGCGCTAAGGCAGTGGGCGCCAACGACCCCAAAGTCGATGTCCTCACCTACTCAAGGGCCAAGGGACTGTTCGCCGGCGCGTCCTTGGGCAGTGCATCGCTCGACACCGATGACGACGCGAACAAGAACGTCTATGGCAAAGACATCACAGCAAATCAGATCGTCCGCGAGGGCGGAGTCACCACGACACCCGCCGGAAAACCCCTGGTGAATGTCCTCGAGAAGCATTCGCCGAAGCACAAAGGCTGACTTGCGATTCGTCCAATATTCTGGCTTTGGCAGCGATTCGATACCTTGGCTTCACGCTGCTAAATCCCGCTCAATCAGGACTTCCAGCTTCCCCTTGCGTGCTGCACTCTTGAGAGTTTCATAATCGCGTTCCGTTTGATCGACATAGGCGACTGAGAAGGCCGCAATAGCTTTATCGAAAATGTCGCCTTTGCCCAGATAACGCTGATCACTGCGGGTTCCCCGGAGCGAGCGTGGCTGCCAGTGTCGAGCCGGATTGCCGCGTCAAATTCCTTGTGACCAGAGCCAGCACCAGAAAAGTTTGGCGCTGCAAGCGTTTTCGATTCTCATGCGAGATCCGCATGTCATTTTCGTCGATGAAGATATCCATCCCGAACTGCCTCATTCGTTATGACCATGTGAACTTGGACGCTGCCGGGAGCGCCTTCTTCCTGCGAATGAGCGAACTGCCCTTGAAATCCCAATGCAGCCAGCGCACCAAGCGATCCTAGCGTCCCTATATGATTCTTCATCATTGCCTCCTAGAGGCAGACCAATCTTATTTCTTGAGGTCTTGACCGCAAACTTTTCTCCGCCCGGTGTGTTGGGGTAAGTCTTTTCTAGCTATCTAACTAATTGTCCCGAAATAGCGAAACTAGGAAAAACACTAGAGCCCGGAGATCTCGGGGTGTTGGATTCACACGAACAGGCGGTTGCGGGAAAGTGCGCAAAGGATCGCAAAGGACACAGCTCACCACTAATTCCCATGCAGCCCGTTGGGGAGTACCGTGTGGCTGATCACCCCCTAGCACTTTTGCCAGTTACACAGGTGCCTTTGCTCTGAGGAGAATAATCTTAACGCGAATGCACCATAGGCGTGCTTCAGCGCGGCCGGGCTTTCCGGTCAGTACATGATTGGCATATTGACACACGAAGCATATAGAAGAATGACACTTATACGGACAATAGAGCGGCTTTTCTTGGCGGTAGGCCTTACCCTACTCGCTGTTTACCTCGGTATCCGAATCCATGGTGAACTGTCGTCCCGTCTGGCCGTTCTGGCTTTCCAGGCAGCACAGAGTTCAGCGCCTGCGCCGGAAGAGAGGTCGGATGGGCAAACCATCTCCGGGGTAGACGTTAGCCTCTGGTCGGAAAAGAGAATCGCGGCATTTAAACAGAGCTTAACTCAGCACTTTGATCCGCCCAAGGTGCTGCTGCGCATCTCGAAGATCCATCTTGAGGTACCAGTTTTTGAGGGAACTGACGATTTGACGTTGAACCGCGGCGTGGGACGGATCACAGGTACCGCTCGCGTGGGAATGAATGGAAACATCGGCATCGCCGGCCACAGGGATGGTTTCTTCCGGGGATTGAAGGACATCCAGACTGGGGACACGGTGGATTTGGTCATGCCAGACAGAACAGAAAAATTTGCAGTCGACAAGATTCAGATAGTCGATCCAAACAATGTGAGTGTACTGCAATCCGGCCCCATATCTTCATTGACTCTTGTTACCTGTTATCCCTTCTATTTCATCGGCAGTGCCCCCCGGCGGTATATCGTTCACGCGTCTCTTATCGGCTCTGAGCCGTCAGGCATCGGAACCGGCAAGCAATTTATTTCTATATCCAGCAGTGACAGCCATCAGGAGAGGACAGAATGAAAAGGACCATATCAGCAACCATATGCAGATTGTTTGTGGCGAGCGCAGTTTGCTTGCCCCTTGCTGTTACGGGGCACGCACAAGTCCAAACAACAACTACCACGGCCAGTGGATCACCTACACACCAGGTGACTGTTGAGCGAGGAACAGTCGCGCTCGTGGATGGGAACGATCTATTCGTGAAAATGGAGGACGGGTCGCTTCGCCACTTTCCAAACGTACCGGAAAGCGCCCGGATCACGGTAGGCGGCCAGCAACTCGGAATCCACGATCTGAAACCAGGCATGAAGCTAGAACGAACCATAACGACAACCAGCACTCCTCAGACAGTTACAACCGTACAGACCGTCACAGGGAAAGTATGGCAAGTGCAACCGCCGTCGCACGTGATTTTGACTCTGGAAGACGGGACGAATCAATCATTCAGGATCCCTAAAGACCAGAAGTTCAACATTGACGGCACGATGGTCGATGCGTGGGGCTTGAAAAAAGGCATGAGGGTTTCGGCGACTAAAGTCGTTGAAACTCCGGTCAACGTAGTTACACAAGCGAAGAACGTGACTGGCGAAATGCCTCCTCCGCCACCTCCCCCGGATCAGCCGATCCTGGTCGTCGTAGTTCGCCATCCAGCTCCGCAAGTTGCTGAGGCTGCGCCAGAGCCGGCTCCGCAGCAGTTGCCCAAGACTGGAAGTCTGCTACCGTTGGTTGGATTGCTGGGAATATTTTGCACCGGTGTGTCGCTGAGCATCCGACGGTTGAGCCGGTCTTGATAACGAACTGTAATTCAAGAGGCTCAACTTGGCAGCAGTCGTGGGCTGTGCGCAGGCTTATCTTGTGACACGAAATCTGCCCAAACTGGCGCACCTTGCGTCCAGCACCAGGGCACCGGCAGGCGCGCGGCCAAAGCCAATTGATCCAAAGGGGGGATATTTGCAGAACACACAACTTCACTCTAAGGTCTGGCGGGAGCCTTGACTCTCAGCGCATGCTCTTCGCAAGAGAAAGCGGAAACTATCGAATGGTCGCACTCCGGATTGGGGAAGTTGTAACCGTGAAGTGACAGCCAGTCGGCCTTTTGACACCGACTAGTGGAAGTCCTAGTAGATGCGCCATATTCAAATCTCTAGTTTACTTACGACAATGGTGCTCAATCACTACACTTAGCGTCGAACCATTGCTTCAGGAAAGGCAAGCTGCGCATGACCGGGCAGCTCAGCTCGTCTGGATCAATAAAATCAATGCCCACCACCGGCACGATGATGCGGAAGAGCATGCCGCGGACAAACTTTGTCCGCACCGGATGCTCTTTATGTGCCTGTCTCCTCCTGCTTGGCATTCTGTGTTGTGACTCCGCACCTGCGCAACCGGGCATTCCCAGCCCTGCACAGAATGCCAAACCGGAGGTTCCCCAAGATACTCTTGGACGCACTACTCCTCGAGGCGCTGTTCTAGGCTTCCTGAGCGCTGCGGGAAAGAACGACAACGAAACCGCAGCACGCTACCTGAATACCCGTCTGAAGGGCGAGCCAGCCGCAGAACTTGCTCGCCAACTCTTCGTTGTCCTAAACCGCCGACTGCCTGCAAACCTCAACCAGCTGAGCAATCGGCCTGAAGGCTCTCAGGCGGATCCACTACACCCGAACCTGGAGTTGATAGGAACCATCCCAAGCAGCGAAGGCAATGTCGAAATTCTCCTTGAACGTCTGGATCGCAAAGAGGCCGGATCGTTATGGCTTTTTTCGCGCGGAACTCTCGACTCAATCCCCGGTCTCTACAAAGAGATCAATACCCAATCTGTCGAGAAGATTCTCCCTGAATTCCTGACGAAAAGGAAAGTTGGCCCTATCCCACTGTTTCAGTTGCTCGCCATATTCGTGGGTATGCCTTCTCTCTACTTGCTCACTGGTCTGCTCAACCGGGTGTTGAGCCATATTGTCGGCCTGTTACGCCGGCGTCTGCGGAAAAAACCAGATTTGCCAGATCCGGACGTATTGCCAAGACCGATCCGCCTCCTTGTGCTGGTGTTCGTCATACGCTGGACCCTCTCCCATTTCAGTTTCCCGCTGCTGCAGAGGCAGTTCTGGTCCATCGCTGCGACGGTAATCACAATTGCAGCTATTGTTTGGCTATTCATTATTCTGAACGGCTGGGTCGAACAGCTGATCCACCATCGACTCATGCGCCACAGATACACGGGGGCCTCTGCGATCTTGCGTCTCGGGCGCAGAATGGTCGATATACTAGCCATCTTCGTCGGCGTGCTCACCGGCCTCTACTACTTTGGCCTGAACCCTACAGCGGCGTTGGCTGGGCTAGGCGTAGGCGGTATCGCCGTTGCCCTTGCCGCGCAGAAGACCTTGGAAAATTTGATAGGGGGCACCTCGATCATACTCGACCGTGTCGTGCGGGTAGGAGACATGGTGAAGATAGGAGACGCGTTCGGCGCGGTGGAGGACGTTGGCCTGCGTTCAACGCGAATCCGGACCCTTGACCGGACAGTAGTCAGCGTGCCCAACGGACAAATAGCAAACGCCAGCCTCGAGAACATCACCATGCGCGACAAGTTCTGGTTCCACCAAAACCTGAACCTGCACAAAGAAACCACTGGTTCCCAGATGCGCTCCTTCGTTGAAGGTGTGACGAACCTGCTGGCTCAGAATCCCGCGGTGGAGCGTGATTCGTTCCGTGTGAGCTTCCTCTGTCTGGGCACATTTTCTCTCGATGTCGAGCTCTTTGCTTACGTCTTTGCTCGTGGTTGGCCTCACTTCCTTCAGATTCAGGAGGAGCTTCTGCTTCAGATTATGGAGCTTCTCCAATCGGCCGGAATCCAGATGGCGGTACAGCCACATGCTGTCAGCCTTCCGGCGCCAACTACCTCCGACGGAGACAGGCCGCAGGCATTGGCCACAAATCCGAACCCATGACAACTCGACGCACGGCGAGACGATGGCTCGCAGTGCTCGTCAAACCCCGAAAAGACAACGGAGCCCGGACTCTAACGCGGACACCGAGTTACCCCGTACTAGCACACTGGGATTACGATCTCCGGCCCGCTTTGGTTAATGCGCCCAAGAGCTAAGAACCCGTCGCTTGGCATTTGTCTCGACACTGCGCTTAGCGGGAAACCGGCGGAGAAATGAATCGGCGTCCTGCGAGTGCATCGACGATGGCGGGAACAAGATCTATTGCGATTCGGGATTTGACCACATAACCGAGCGCACCTTCGGTTAGGCATGCGTGAACAAATTCAACCCTCTCGTGCACAGTGAGAAAAACGAATTTTGCTGCGGACCCAGCCAGTCGCAGCTCATGGGCCGCCTCAATCCCGCTGAGTCCAGGCATGGATATGTCCAGCACTATAATGTCAGGCTGTAGCCGCCCAGCCTCGGAAATCAGGTCCGGGCCAGTACCGACATCCCCTATGATTTCGAAGTGTGGCTGCAGCAAGGCTTTGACCCGTTCTATCATCGGGCCGTGATCGTCGGCCAGCAAGATACGGGGCCGCTTCAAGACGTACCTACCTTCTGCAGAAATTGGCTGGGGCCTTGTCCGGCAATCCCAAACTCCGCTGGACCACAGACGCCATCTTCCTGCTAGTCACTGATAACTCGATCTGCTGTGGAAGAGTCCCGACCGGATTCGGCATAAACTCTTTCCTCAGTGAAACTTCAACCCCTCCACCAGCTCCTCCGGTGACGCATCTGCATTCGTTCGGCGACGACCGGTGCCTTGTTCAATCGGCAGCATGGGCTCTCAGCGCACCGACAAAGGAGCGTGCTCTTAAGAATGGATGTTATTGAATGATCCGTCGCGCTGCCACTAGGAGAACTTATAGTCGATCAGACCGAAATGAGCTGTTGCTTTAGTGCCAAGAGCACGAGGTCAGCGTTACTTTTGAGGTTGTATGACCTCATGATGTGATACTTGTGGAACATCACTGTCTTTTCACTGACATGAAGAATGCCGCCGACTTCTTTCATGGGGCGCCCCTCAGCGAGCAACTGTAGTACTTCACGCTGACGCGGAGTCAAATCCTTTGAGAATTGCAGAGCACGGGCCTCACGCACTGCCCAGTTCTCCGGTTTGAGCCTGGGAGTAACGTAGGACTTGCCTCGCAAAACCTCCGTTATCGCAGTCAACAGTTCCGATGCTGCAGAATGCTTGAGGACGTATCCTACAGGTCCCAGGCTAAGCGCGGCGGCTGCCAGATTGAGGTCATCTTTCATCGTTAGGAAAACGATCTTCACTTTTGGGACCAATTGTCTGAGCCTCTCGGCCGCGTCCAAACCATTCATGAGAGGCATACATACGTCCAGGATAACAACGTCTGGTTTCAGGTCCAGAGCGGCGGCCACCAGCGCTCGACCATCTGAGACAACCCCGACAACATCGTGGCCTTTCTCTTCTAATAGAGATCGAAGACCTTCTATCACCATCTTATGGTCATCTGCGAGGAGAATTCGTGGGCGTGCTATCGATTGGTTGAAGTCTTGCATATGCAATCCTCCTGGTGCTGCAGTCACGGGGCTGCGGTCACGGTTGCCCTATAACTCATATGGTTTGCCTTTACCGCCAATGGAACCAAAACATGAATCTCTGTACCCTCTCCAGGTTGCGAGCGGATTTCAAATCGTCCTCCCAACAGCCGCAAGCGTTCCTGCATACTCCTTATGCCGAGACCGGTTCTCGCCCGCGACAAGTCAAACCCTCTTCCCTTATCTGCGATGGACAACCAGATCGCTTGTTCCGTTCCCTCGAGCCGTACTTCGGCTCTGGATACGCCGCTGTGGCGTTTCATATTGCGGAGACCTTCCTGGGTGACGCGAAACAAGCACAGCCCGATATCGGGTGGGACAGAACGTGGAATATTTTCATGCGTGAAATCAACTTGGATGCCATGTTGTTCCGCAAACTCTCCGCACAAAGAACTCACTCCAAGGACCAAACCGAGGCTTTCCAGCGTGGAGGAGTGCAGGCGATGGGACAAGGAGTGCAAATCGGCTCCGATCTCGCTGGCTCGATTCCAAAGTTCATGCAGCCGCTGGCTGGCCTCAATGGGTGAATCCGAAACTGTCTGTGCTGCCCTTTCCAAATCTATTGCCAATACCGCGAGTCGCTGATTGAAATCATCATGCAGTTCCCGGGCAAGTCGGCTGCGCTCCTTCTCCTGCAGATCGATCAGCCTGCCACTCAATTCCAGGCGTTCCTCCTCAGCCTGCTTGCGGTTCGTGATCTCGCTGCGTGTGATGACCGCTCCTCCCTCCGAGGTTTTGAGAGGAGTCACGGACGTCAGGAACCATTGCCGTCCGTGGGGCGACTGCTGCGACCACTCGATCTCGAATTGTGGCTGCTCCCCCTGCAGTACAGCATTGATTCCAGTCAGGATCTCGCCGGCAACCGGGTTGCTGGCATTCATGCGCTGATAGATTTCCAGGCAGTTTGCACCTACATGGAACTCCGCTTCGGAGACCATTCCCGGACAAGCCTCCCGCTCCACTTGCGAGTTGGTACCGAGGATATTGCCGCTGCGATCGACCACCGCAACGTCGCTGCTGAGAGAGGCCAGAATAGCGCTTTTCAGCAGTTCGCTGGTCAGGAGCGCTTCGTCCGCTCGCTTGCGCACCAATGCGTTCGCGAAGGTTTGTCCAAGCATTTTGCACTGCTCGACAATCTCTTCCGACCACTGACGTTCCCGCTGGCTTACAAACGCGAGAACACCCAGTACTGACACTCTGGCCTTCAGAGGGACAAATACGCTTGCTCGTTCACCACGCCCCCGCAACGATTCGCGCTCCCCGGCAGACATCTCGATGCACTGATCGAAATCGGAGATAACCAGTGTCTCGTTTTTCGATAGTTTCGCCACAAGATACGGAAGGTCTTCACTTTTTAAGGAGTAGCTCAGCATGGCACTGCTCTGCACGCTACGGCTGTGGGTAATCTGAAGCTCCCTGCCATCCTTCTTAAACTCAAGCATGCTAATCCTGTCGATTGCCAGAGATCCGACTACGCGAGTCAATGCTGAATCGATTCCCAAATCAACCTTGTCCGCCGGCAGATCAATAAAATAAGTGGATAGTTCAGAGATCAGCCTTTCGAAGTTCATCTCAAGCTCTAGTTCGGTTTCAGCCAACCTGCGGCGCCTTCGTTCGATCAACAGATAGCCGCTTAACAGAGTCAATACAAACGTGACCAACGACGTTGGTATGACGAGCCACTTGTGTTTTTCCCATAATGTGGGTTCACGGTATAAAACAACGCTGCCCAATGGCAGATTACGCTCGCTTATCCCCCAGCGCTTCAACGCTTGCCAATCGAACATGTAAACACTCGTACCTTGGACGATGGGGATGTTTTGCGGCCCTGTTCCTTGCAGTATCTTGATTGTGTCTTCGGCGGCGACACGGCCTTGAGCAGCAAAACTACTCAAATACCCGCCTACTACACCGTGACCAAGAAGCGTATCGGCGAGTCCGAAAGTTGGTGCATTTGCGGCTCCGGCTACCATCGGAGCCGATTGTGTTGCGTTAAAGAAATGCATCCCTTGAGAATCCCGCTCTATTGAGGTGTACAGGATGATTGTGTTATCTGGCAGCTGCCTCACGCGACTCTTAAGAGATGGCATGTCCAGACGTGTCAGGTCAATGATGTCAAGCTTGCTTTGAAAGGCGCGCAGACTCGTCTTTACTAGATTCTCGAGGTGCATGTCATACGACGTCGTGCCCCCGACAACGGCCACGTGCTGAGTTCGAGGCCGCAAGCGAAGCGCCACTTCAATTGTCTTCTCCGGCTCTAAGACCATCCAGGCGCCTGTGAACCTGGAATCGAGCACAGGATTATCAGCTTGTTCCTTGCTGCTCCCACAAAAGACAATAGGCGTATCCGGGAAGAATTGTTTCCGCGACCTAGCGAGGAACTTGATGGGCGATGGACCGAGAGCAAGGATCACGTCTGGCTTGTGATTGCGGTATCTGTGGGCATACCATTCGTGAAGCTCATTTTGAGAACCTTTATCCAAAATCAGAGTCGTCTCAAGATATTCACTGTAAAACTGTACTTCGTAAGGCAATCTTTCCATCACTGCTGCACGGATCTCTTCGTCAACTAAGGAGACGGCAGGAGCAGAGAGGCCGACCTCGGTGATCACGAGGACTCGTCGAGCTTTTGAGACCATGTCCTCCGAGGCCGATGACAGGTGGAGGGAGCACACAGCGACGACCATAGCGAGCATAAGGTACGCTCGTCTGTAGCGTTTCAAGCGGTCGTCCTTTGCTGCAGTGTTCCTCAGCACAGCAAACCCCACTTATTTCAGTGGGCATATATAACCCTGTTTTTGTCACTGACGACGGGTGCGAACCGTCTGGGGCTTTTCGCGGTACGTAGACAAGTTACTTCGGACAGCCTCATGTTCCAGGCTGCACTTTCACAGCAGGATCATGTAGCAGGCTTTAGATCGCGCGATTGCCCCATCGTTTCCATGCGCCAGAATCTGCACGAGCCTGGACCCTAAACAGTTAGATGGTACTACTCTGCTTCATTTTTCGCCTTGGAGATGAGAACCCCATGCCCCATATCCGCGCCAAATCCTTTCGAATGAGAGAATCCTTCGGCTTTGAGGCGCAGGCTGCGTTGCCGGGAATTCGTCCCATTCCGCCAAATCTCAAATGTCACCTCGAACGAACTCTTTGCGACTCCATATCTCAGAGGCAGCTTGCCATTCGAGAAATGATCTTTCGACGGTGAAACATAGTAGGTCCTTAACATACCGTTCCGAAAATGCGATCTCTGCCACTGGTAAGGGAGGAGTGAGAACAAGTGACAAGGCCGCCAGCAGAAAAAGCAAGGCAGCAAGAAGCAGCAGCCCCTCCTCGATGTTCAAAGGCAGGGGAATGATCCAGGCGATGAGAATGCCCAGCAACGGGACCAAGACAAAATTCCCGATAAGCGCGTTCATCAGGAGCCGTCTGTTGTGGACACTTGACACAGCTCTGAGACCGTCACCTCCAGTCCGATGGACAACATTACGCTAACCAGAAACAAGATCGTGCAAGCCAAGAAGGAATCGAGACCTTTCAAAGGGCGTTCTCGGCGTGCATGGACGCACGCGGCTATTCCGTAAAGTGACCAGCAACCGTTGACCTCACGTATCTCGATCTCGGAAGCGTCGAAGGAGGTGTATTGTAGCAACAAGTGGAACATCGAAAGAGGCATCAAACTAGACATGGATCATTAAGTTGCTTGTTTTCAATATGATGTCTGGTTCAACTCCTCCACCAAAATTCTTCTCTCTGCTTCAGAAAATATTAAGGTTTGCTCCCTAGTCTCTTCTTCATGGTCACTCTGAGGAAAGGGATACAGTCGCTCAGCGTTATCTCGTGCGCGCTCTGCTGCATATCCTCCGCGATTGGAAATGCGCAAGCCACACCCGGTAACACAGAGCCTGCATCGCAACCCATTAGCATCACCCTTGCTGAAGCAATCCGCCGGGCCCAACAGAATGAGCCCGTTTTCGTGACCGCATTGGCAGAGCAGCGTTCCGCCACAATCGACCGCTATCTGACCAAAGCCGCTATGCTTCCGTCCGTCACCTACCACAATCAGCTGCTTTATACGCAGCCGAATGGTGGGGTGATCAACAATCAGTCCTCTCCCGTCTTTATAGCGAACAACACGGTTCACGAATACATAAGTCAGGCTTCCATCAATGAGACCCTGAGCGTCAAGCAGGTTGCCGACGTCCGCGCTGCGGCAGCAAAATCCGCACGCGCTGACGCCGAGCTCGAATTGTCACGCAGAGGATTGGTCGGAGCGGTCGTCAATCTCTATTACTCCGTTCAGAGTACCGACAAAAGGCAAACTCTGTTCGAAGAGGCTCTGCGTGAGTCACAATCCTTCACAGACCAGACCCAAAAGCGAGAGGCCGCACGCGAGGTGGCACACGCCGATGTTGTGAAGGCCCAGCTGCAGCAGCAGCAGAGACTGCGAGATCTCCTCGACGGCCGCGTCGCTGCCGAAAAAGCTCGCCTCGAGCTCGCCGTACTTCTCTTCCCAGACCCGCGAACTCCATATACGACGCTGCCCCCCGACCAACTCGCCCCCATGCCCACGCGAGAGGAAGTCAATGCAGTCGCATCAACAAACAACCCCGAAGTCAAGAGCGCGCTCGCATCTCTGCAACAGAGCGACGCTGAAGTGCTCGGCGCAAAGGCAGCGTACCTCCCGGATCTCGCGCTCAACTTCACATACGGTATTGACGCACCGCAGTTTGCCAAGCGAGGACCTGACGGCATAAACAACCTCGGCTACTCCATCTCTGGCACAATCGATATTCCGGTGTGGGACTGGTTCTCGACGCAGAAGCGGATCAAGCAGAGTAAGATTCGGAACCAGGCAGCGCACGTAATGTTGACCTCAGCCCAGCGCAGACTGATCGCCACCCTGGATGAGTCCTACTCAGAAGCAGCCACCGCGCGCGAACAACTCGACTTGCTCGACCAGAGCGTTCGGACAGCAACCGAAAGCCTTCGCCTGACAAACCTCCGGTACACCGCCGGCGAAGCGACTGCACTCGAGGTCGTTGATGCACAGAGCTCATTGATCTCCGCTCAGGTCGCTCAGGCGGATGGAATGGTACGTTATAACGCCGCACTCTCCAATCTCAAACTACTCTCGGGCAACTTGTGAGAAAACATATGAACCCTACCCTCATCCAAGCTCGTCGGCCTCGAATCAGCGCATTATTCCTCTGTGGTACGTGCCTCTTCCCTCTCGCGATCGGCTGCAAACACGCTGACACGGAAGCCACAACCCTGGTGACCGTACAGGCCCAGAAGCCCGAGTCCGGCGCTATCGCTGAGCACATCGTGACCGACGCTACTCTGTCGCCGTTCGCTCAGGCTGCCATCTCCCCCAAGATCACAGCGCCTATTCGGAAGTTCTATGTTCAGCGCGGGTCGCACGTAAAAGAGGGACAGCTGCTGGCTGAACTCGAGAGCAGCGATCTCACAGCCACCGCGCTGGATAATCAAGGCCAATACGAAGCGGCGCAAGCGTCGTTTAATACTCAGACCAAGGCCCAGGTTCCCGAAGACTTCGCCAAGGCACAGCTTGATGTCGCGCAGGCAAAGGCACAGGTTCAGTTGAGTGAATCCATCGCAACCGCAAGGAAAAAACTTTACACTGAGGGCGCAATTCCCGGTCGGGACTACGACACCGCCGCCGCCGCACTCGTACAGGCAAAAGCAGCCTATGATGTGGCAGTCAACCACCTCAATTCTCTGCAGAACGTAAGCCGCGAGGCTGCGCTGAATCAGGCACAAGGACAACTCACCTCCGCCAAAGGAAAGTTTCTTAACGCGGAGGCGCAAGTCTCTTACTCAAGGATCCACAGTCCGATCAACGGCGTGGTGACAGATCGCCCCCTCTTCCCCGGAGAGACAGTAGCTTCAGGCAGTACCCTTCTGACTGTGATGGATACCTCTAACCTCCTCGCGAAGGTTCATCTCGCCCAGGGAATCGCGCAACAACTCAAAGTCGGTGACGACGCGGAGATCAACATTCCCGGAGTGAATGAGCCCGTCGCATCAAAGGTCTTCCTTATCAGCCCTGCACTTGATCCCGGCAGCACGACAGTGGAAGTCTGGCTGAAAGTCGATAACAAAGCGGGCCTGTATAAGGCTGGAACGCCCGTTCACGCATCGATCACCGGCAGAACAGTTCCAAAGACTCTTAAGCTCCCCATGACCTCCATTCTTACAGCACAGGATGGCGGCAAATACGTAATGATTGTCGGTGGGGATGGAGCAGCCCATCGCAAGCCTGTCTCTCTTGGAATCAACGACGGTGATGACGTGCAGGTCGTCACTGGAGTGTCTAATGACGATACCGTCATCGTCTCAGGAGCATACGGACTGGACGAAGGTACCAAAGTAAAGGTCGGCGCTGCCGAAGAGGATGCAAAGTAATGCTGATCACCGAACGCGTTACTCAAACAACGAAGACATTCTGGCTCGTCCGTTTCCGCGGAGCGATCTTCTTCTTTCTGGTGGTCCTCTCATTGGCGGGCATCTACGCGTCGCGTCAGGTCCCCATCTCCGTCTTTCCGGAGACGAACTTTCCGCGCGTCGTCATCGGCGTTGACAACGGAGTCATGCCCGTTGAACAGATGCAGGTCCTGATTACCAAGCCAATTGAAGACGCAGTCAATGCCGTGCCTGGTCTGCTGACGGTTCGCTCAACAACAAGCCGTGGCTCCGCCGAGGTAAGCCTCTTCTTCGACTGGAACGCCGACATGTTCCACACGTTACAGTTGGTAGACGCCGCATTGAGCAAGATCAGGCAGGAGCTGCCAGCCACGGCGGCTGTCACGACCAACCGCCTCACCTTCGCCACCTTCCCTATTCTTGGCTACAGCCTTACCTCGGACACACTCTCACAGACGCAGCTTTGGGAGCTGGCAACCTACGACCTCAAGCCACTACTGAACCGCGTGGGAGGTGTTAGCACGGTAACCGTCCAGGGCGGCAAGGTTCCGGAGTTTCATCTCGTACCGAATCTTGCGCGGATGCAGAGCGCCGGCGTGACGATCCTCGACTTGGTCAACGCGGTTCAGGCTTCCAATATCATCGACTCGCCTGGGCTCTATGAGGCCAATCATCAACTGATCCTCGGGCTGGTCGGAGCGCAGGTGCACGATGCAGACCAACTCGCCCGCCTCGTCGTCAAGACGACCCCAAATGGTGCTCCTGTTCGAGTCTCCGACGTTGCAACTGTGCAACCTGGTGTGATGCCTGTGTATACCACCGTCACGGCCGAAGGAAAGCCGGGCGTGTTGCTGAACATCACTCGCCAGCCATCGAGCAATACCGTTGCGGTAGCCGATGCCGTCTTCGCCGAAGTGCAACATCTCAAGAAGACTCTGCCCAACGGTGTGCGCTTCGAGCCGTATTACGACCAGTCTGAGCTTGTACGTGAAAGCATCCGCAGCGTTCGTGACGCGATCTTCATCGGCCTGCTGCTCGCCTGCATCATCATGTTCTTGTTTTTGAGTGATTGGAGCTCCGCACTCGTCGCCGGCCTGGTCATTCCCGTTACTATTGCGATTACGATTCTGTTCCTCTGGATCATCGGCGAAAGCTTCAACCTCATGACGCTTGGCGGCCTCGCAGCAGCGATCGGCCTGGTCATCGACGACGCGATCGTCGTGGTCGAAAACATCGTGCTGCACCGCGACTCTGGCGAGAGCCGCGCCGAGGCAGCGCGATTGGCCCTGCGTGAGATTACCGTTCCGTTGATCGGATCGACCATCACACCGGTCGTTGTCTTCCTGCCACTGATCACAGTAACTGGCGTCACAGGCAGCTTCTTTCGCGCCCTCGCCGTCACCATGACCACTGCCCTGCTCACGTCATTGCTGCTCGCGTTGACCTGGACTCCCGGTTTGAGCCTCTCTCTGCTGAAAGAGAAGCATGCCTCCCTCTCCCACGACGAATCCACGGCGGAACATGAACATGGCCGCATCATGACTCTCGTATTACGCTGGCATAGCGCTGGTCTCGCCTGGGCCTTGCGAAGACCGTGGATGCTTTTGGGCATGTGCGGTGCTCTTGTTTTTGCATCCTTCTTCGCCTATCAGGGCCTTGGATCCGACCTCCTCCCCGAGATGGATGAGGGCGGCTTCATTCTCGACTACATCATGCCCGCCGGCAGCTCTTTGACAGAGACCAACCGCGTACTCACTCGTGTCGACCAGATTCTGCACGAAATTCCTGAAGTGGAGAGCACCTCGCGCAGGACGGGCCTGCAGATGGGCCTCGCGACTGTCACCGAAGCGAACACCGGTGACATCACTGTCCGGCTCAAGAACAAGCGCAGTCGCGGTATCGATGAAGTCATCGCCGATGCACGAGCGGAGATCAAGAAAACTGAGCCCGAGCTCGACATCGAGTTCACCCAGGTACTACAGGACATGATCGGCGATCTATCAAACGCGCCAGAGCCGATTCAGCTTAAAGTCTTTTCAAATAACCCCGCCTCGCTGGCGGAGCTTGGCCCTCGTATTGCAAACGCCATCAGCAAAATCGGCGGTGTCGTCGATGTACAGAACGGCATCGACAACACGATTAGCGGCCCAGCGACAACCTTTCAAATAGATCCCTCAGTCGCATCAAGAATGGGTTTTACACCAACAGAGATCGCGGAAGACGCGACCTCTATTCTTGATGGAGTCACGACAACCGATCCTCTGATTGCAAACGGACGACCCTATACCGTACGTGTGCGGCTCGGAGACGAGACACGTCAGTCGCTCGATTCAATTCAGAACACAGTCTTTAATAGCGCAACAGGCAAAACGGCTACTCTGGGAGCGCTGGCGCAGATTCAACAACTGCCGCCGCAGAACGAGATTCGCAGAGAGAACCTCCAACAGATTGTCGTCGTAACCGCTCGACTCGAGGGCTCAGATCTCGGCACCGCCATCGCGAAGGTTCAACGCGTTGTCAGTGGGATGCATCTGCCTCCGACCGTCAGAATCGAGTATGGTGGAACCTATCAGGAGCAGCAGAAGTCCTTCCGGGAACTTCTCCGGGTTCTGCTGCTTTCGCTGACTCTTGTCTTCGGCGTCCTGCTCGTGGAGTTCCGCAACTTCTTCGCACCTGCCGCAATCCTTACATCATCCGTCATGTCGATTGCCGGTGTCGTTATGGCCCTCCTTATTACAGGTACGACATTCAACGTAGCGTCATTCATGGGCGTCATTATGGTCATTGGTATCGTGGCGAAGAACGGAATCCTGCTGCTCGATGCGGATGAACGATACCGCCGTGAAGGCATGTCCGCTTACGACGCGATGGTGCACGCAGCGCAGCGCCGCCTCCGTCCCATCCTGATGACTGCTACCGCAGCCATCAGCGGCATGCTCCCGCTGGCGTTCGCGATTGGCGCAGGCTCACAGATGCTGCAACCACTCGCCATTGCGGTAATTGGAGGCCTTGTCATCTCCATGGTGCTAAGCCTGATCGTGACGCCCGTCGTGTACTACATTCTCACCAAGCAGCGAAGCTGCCATACGGTACTGGCATAAAGGGCTGCAAACGCCGAGAGCCTGCGCAGATGCGCGGGCTTTCGGCGTTTGACTCTCGGCTCTTACTTACGTCCGACGACGATAACGGTGAACGTATCTGCCAGCACCGCAGGGCGTGGACGCGGGCTCTGCGGCGTCGGCGCTGGACGCGGTCCAAACTCCGCTGTCACCAGGTACACCCGATCGACTGCATCATCGTACGCCATAGTGCGCGCACCTTTCTGCGTCCCAACCGTCTGCAACGGCTTGTATCCATTCGCGGCGTCAATCACAGAAAGCGTGCCGTCACCATTGGAGCTGAAGGCGAGTTGATGAAGCGCGCTGTACCCTGCTGCATCCGGCCCATCGCCAATAGCAGGCGACGCGAGCTGCTTGCCACTCACTGCATCGACCACAGCCATCTTTTTCCCATCACAGACCGCAAAGAGGCGGTGATGCTCATTGTCCAGAGCCAACCCTGACGGTGATTCGCAGTTTTCCAGCGGCCAAACAGACGAGATCGTCTTCTTCGAAGCATCCAGGTGTACGATGCTGTTCTTATCCTCAATGTTCACGAACACATGCCCTTTGCCGTCTGCCTGCGGGAACTCTGGCTTCCCAGGCAGCGCAATTGTGCTCATCGCCTTGCCGCTCGCGGCGTCAATCACGGTCGCGTTGTTGCTACGGCCATTGAACGCCCACACCGTCTTCGTGCTTGGCTCATACAATATGCCATCTGGATTCGTGCCCGTCGCCACAGACCCGACCTTTGCAAAGCTCTTCCGGTCGAAGATAACAACCTCATTGCTCGCGCCGTCCGAGATATAACCCAGCTTGCCTTCGGAGTCCAAGGCAACTCCGTGAGTCCCCTTCAAGCCCGTGATCGCCGCTACTGACTTGCCAGTCGTTGTGTCGAGCACCTCCACGCGAGGCCCGTGAGTCACATAGAGCAAATGCGCCGCAGAATCGGCGACAACGTAATCCCATCCGCCCGTGCCACCGACCTTCCAGTGATCAACGATTCGATACTGCGTTTGAGCAGATGCAGCAGCTGTAGCAACAATCACAGTCGCTGCACATGCATACCTTCTAAAGCCCACTCTGAACATGACGGTCCTCTGAGGTGATATCACACATTAAGTGTCGGAAGAAGTCTTTCTCACGGACATTAATTCAGCATTAAGCATCCGCCGCCAGCGGGAGACTCACAATCACGGTGGTACCGGTACCAGGAGTGCTTTCCAGCGATATTGTTCCGGAAGCGGCATCGACAATCGTCTTACATATCGCAAGGCCAAGGCCTGCCCCTCCCGTTTGCCTCGATCGAGAGCTGTCTTCCCGGAAAAACCGTTCAAAGAGATGCGGAAGAGCTGATGGCGAGATTCCTTCCCCCTTGTCCTTCACCCTGAAAATCGCCCGGCCATCGCTCTCTTCAGAACTCACAAGAACCTCCGAACCAGGTTTGCTGTGTTGGATCGCGTTCACCAGAAGATTCGAAATGAGTATCTCCAGATCCTCCGCGGGAACCGGAACCACGACACTCGAGGAGCAGACCGATTGAATCTCGATCAATTCACTGTCCGCAAGCGATTGCGTCCCATGAATCACCCGATCCGCAACCTCGCATAAGTCAGCGCGCGCTCCTTCTGTGCTTCCCCGCTCTTCAAGACGCGCAAGCGTCAGCATTCGAGTGACGAGTTCCTCCACGCGGGTATTGTCTTTCAAAAGGGCCTGCAGGCCGTCGACGTACTCGCCTGTCTCTCGAGGACGCAGCATCAACAACTGGATGGAAGAGCGCACAACCGCGACCGCCGTCTTCAGTTCGTGGGCCGCATCTCCCACAAAACGGTGCTGCTGGTCGAACGACCTCTTCAGCCCTTCCATGGCTCGTGTCAACGCATCTGCCAGCGGGCGCAGTTCCCGGATACCACTCGCCGACTCAGGGGCGGTGAACTGCAGCGAACGCGCTGACACGGTGCTTGCCTCAAGCGCCAATTCATCGATCGGGCGCAGCACTCTCCTGAGCAGCACGATCATCGCAATCGCAGTCCCGAAGATAAGAAGTGCGCTCACGAAAACATAGAACCGCACGGCTTCGTAGACATGATGCCAAAGGTTGTGGTCCGGCGCGGCATACACGATAGTTACGGGCCGCCGCAGCCCAACGCCTCCATAATCAGCACGATCGATCACACGAATGCCGTCACGCTGTAGCACACGATAGCTCCTGCCGTTCGCGCGGCGCACGGATGTCCCGCCTCCTCGCCGTTCGATGATCTCTGCAGGAGCATTCCCTGATGCGCCGAGCATCCGTCCACCCTGATTGTAGACGGCGTAAACATCCTCCTTCGGGACAGTGAGTTCCGTTGGATCAATCGTCACGTTGTCCTCAGGATCTTCTGCGTCCTGAATCGCCCCAAGCAGGGAATCCGATCTTCCCTTCAGCATCACGTCAAAAGCACGCACCTGCGTATGACGTTCGTGGAGCAGCGCAGCGCCCGTGAGAGCGATCGCGCACACCAACTCCACAACTAGAACACTGAGTACCGCCTGTCGGGTCAGCGAACGCATCTTCATAGCACAGACTCCGGGGCCGCAAGCCGGTAGCCGCGCCCTCGAAACGTCTCCAGCACGATCGTCTCTGTCGTCAATCTCAGCTTCCGTCGAAGGTTCGAGACATGGGCTTCAATGACGTTGGAATGGTGTTCCCAAGTAAAGTCGTACAGGTGCTCAAGCAACTCGCGTTTCGACACGATCAGGCGCGGACGATGAAGCAGATATTCGAGGATCCGGTACTCCGTGGGAGACAGGTCGACCAGTTCTCCCCCGCTCGTCACCGTCTGCTCCGCAGTATTTAACGTCAGCACGCCAAAGGTGAGCACACTTTGCGCTGTTCCCTTGCCTCGCCGAATCAGCGCTCGGACTCGTGCAATCAATTCTCCGAGGTCAAACGGCTTCGTCATATAGTCGTCTGCACCCAGGTTCAACAGATCAATCGTCGATTGAGTCTCAGATTTCGCGGTAAGCACAAGGATCGGCGTATGAATCTGTTGCGCTCGCAACCTTCGAACCACCTCGCCACCATCAATGCGAGGGATCATCAGGTCGAGCAGGATGAGATCGTACGGGTGGCTCGAACACACCAACAAAGCCTCTTCGCCATCGTGTGCAAGATCAACTGCAAAACCAGGCCCCTCGCGTAGCGCCTGTGCGACGTTTGCCGCCAACCTTATCTCATCTTCTACTACTAATACCCGCATCACTCGTCCCGCGCTGCAGATCTTATCTCGTTGAATCCGCTGCAGAAGACCATAACCGAGGCCCGCCGACAACGAATTCTGTCTACGAATTCTACATATTAGAGAGCGATCCTTAACCGAGCCTGAAGAATGCCCCGAATCGACCGAGGACACTCTCCATGGGGATGGAGAGGGCGGCTGCGAGACATTCAGCCCTATAGGGGAGGTGTAAACCGGCCATCCACAGCGGTCCACCCGCCATCGACGATCGTGAGCGTTCCTGTCACAAATGAGCCAGCGTCCGAAGCCAGATAAACCACCGCACCAGCCATCTCATGGGGCTTCGCCCATCGCCCCAGCGCGCTCTTCTGCGCGTATGCGTCGTACCACGCTTTATTTGCAGCAATTGGCGCCGTGAGAGGAGTATCCACAACCCCTGGCCCAATCGCATTCACTCGTACGCCACTCGGCCCAAGCTCCGCCGCCAGCGCACGGCACATCTGCAGCACTCCCGCCTTGGTCGCGGCATACACTCCCTGTCCAGGCTCGACAACAAGCGCGCGAATGCTCGCAAACGCGATGATGCTTCCCCTCCCGCGCCTCGCCATGTTGCGTCCCGCAGTCGTAATCAGCCTGAACGTGCCTTTCAGATTCAGCGATACTACCCGGTCAAACTCCTCATCGGTCATCTGCACCAGCGGTTTGCGCACATTGATCGCCGGCGTGCTCACCAACACATCCAGATCTGGCAGTGCATCGATTGCCTTCACAACGCCCGCGCTGTCGCGTATGTCGATCGCCAGCGCCTCAGCGTGTCCGCCGGCCTGCTTGATGGCATCAGCCACCTTCTGCGCCGCTTCCACATTCAAGTCGCCACACAGAACGTGCGCTCCGTGTGCTGCCAAGCCATGCGCGGCAGCTTCGCCAATACCGCTGCCCGCCCCAACAACAAGCGCCTGTTTCCCCGTCAGATCAAACAATTTGCTGTAGTCGTACGACACGCTGTTTCCTTTCTACTTGAATCTTGGAATTCACACGGTTTGTATCTGCATCTAGTGCAGCGTTACGGCCATCACAGCGACCCCGTCACTCACTAACCTCATCTACGTCAACTGGAAATGGCTCAAATTCCCAATATGCCAGAGATTGCTCGCTTCCGAATATTAGCTTTGTTCCACCGCCGTTGCCTCCCCGGAGTTACTATGGTTCGTGCTAAAGCAAGCCGGTCGATCACACCGAAGCTCGTAGGTTTCGCCGCGTACACGTGGCAACATATTTCGTCTAACGATCGAGGTTACTTATGTCCACAGCTGTTGTTCCTGACCTGACCGCTCCAAACACCACCGCGAAAGAAGTCCGCATCGTTCCGCATTGGATCAATGGCCGTGCAGTCGTTGGCAACTCCGGCCGCTCCGGTAATGTCTACAACCCAGCTACCGGCCAGGTCCAGGCGACCGTCCCCTTCGCCAGTTCCGATGAGCTCAACGCCGCCGTCGAGGCCGCGGCTGCCGCCTTCCCCGAATGGTCCACGCAGCCGCCCCTCCGCCGTGCCCGGGTCCTCTTCCGTCTCCGCGAACTGATCGAGCAGAAGGCCGACGAACTAGCCGCCATCCTCACCTCCGAGCACGGCAAAGTCCTCTCCGACGCTAAAGGCGAAGTCACTCGTGGCCTAGAGGTCGTCGAGTTCGCCACCGGAATCCCCCAGCTCCTCAAGGGCGAGTACACCGACCAGGTCGGAGCTGGCATCGACAGCTGGTCCATGCGCCAGCCCCTTGGAGTCGTCGCCGGCATCACCCCCTTCAACTTCCCCGCGATGGTCCCCCTCTGGATGTTCCCTATCGCTCTCGCCTGCGGCAACACCTTCGTCCTCAAGCCCAGTGAGCGAGACCCGAGCGCCTCCATCTTCCTCGCCGAACTGCTCAAGCAGGCCGGCCTCCCCGACGGCGTTTTCAATGTCGTTCACGGTGACAAGCAGGCCGTCGACGGCATTCTCGATCACCCCACTATTAAGGCCGTCAGCTTCGTCGGCTCCACGCCCATCGCTGAGTACGTCTATACGCGCGGCACTGCCCACGGCAAGCGCGTCCAGGCCCTCGGCGGAGCTAAGAACCACATGATCGTCATGCCCGACGCCGATCTCGACCAGGCCGCCGACGCCCTCGTCGGAGCAGCCTACGGCTCAGCCGGCGAGCGCTGCATGGCCATCTCCGTCGCCGTCGCCGTCACCAACGCCACCGCCGACGCCCTCATCGAAAAGCTCCGCCCGCGCATCGCCGCTCTCCAGATCTCTCCCGGCACCGAACCCAAGGCCGATATGGGCCCGCTCGTCACCGGCCAGCACCTCGACCGCGTCAAAGGCTACCTCGAAACCGGCGCAAACGAGGGCGCAGCCCTTCTCGTCGACGGCCGCGAAACCGCCCTACCTCGCGGTGAGGGCTTCTTCCTCGGAGCCAGCCTCTTCGACCACGTCAAACCCGAGATGCGCATATACCGCGAGGAGATCTTCGGCCCTGTCCTCGGCGTCGTCCGCGCCAACACCTTCGAGACCGCCCTCAAGCTCATCGACGACCACGAATACGGCAACGGCACTGCCATCTTCACCCGCGACGGCGACACCGCACGCACCTTTGCCCACCGCGTCCAGGCCGGCATGGTCGGCATCAACGTGCCCATCCCTGTTCCGATGGCGTTCCACAGCTTCGGTGGATGGAAGCGCTCTCTCTTCGGCGACCACTCGATCTACGGCCCCGAGGGCGTACGCTTCTATACCCGCATCAAGACCATCACCGCCCGCTGGCCAACCGGCATCCGGACCGGCGTCGATACCACCATGCCAACGCTTGGCTGATTCGTTCCTCATCACACGACTGGCAGCGGCCGCAACTGCTGCCAGTTTTCTTTTGCCTCAGCCACGTTGCGGCCGCATCTTCTCCATCCGGCCATACAATTCCTGCAGCTCGCGGACACCATCCTCAGCCTCACCACGATCCGGCTGCTCATTCATATCATTCCAGCCCGTCTCCTCTCCATGAGGGTTCGGCTGAATCACGATCCCGTCACGCCGAGCCAGAACATTCAGGTCTTTATAACCGAGCCCGTAGTTCACGCCTTCCTGAGGAATCAACCACGCGATCTGCCCGCGCACCGGAACGATGCTCTCGTCCGCCCACAACTGCCTTGCCCCATACCCCGTGCAGTTGAGAATGACCTTCTGCTGCAGTGCGGCGACCTCCTGCGGCGAATGAAACTCCCTTGTCTCGATCACGCCGCCGGCAATCATGAAGTCGTTCATCAACTGTCGCGAGTAATCCGCCACGTTGAACGTCAACGACGTACTCCTCCACACATGCTTCGTCGGAAACGGATGCATCCCCGCAGGAATCTCCTGCGCGTTCGGCGTAATATCCGCAATTCTTTCCTGATAATGCGCAAACCCATGGCCATCCATTTGCTTTCTCTGAGTGCCAGCCTCCTCGTCCGTCATATCCGAGAGCACATACCGATCCGTCCACTCAATCGGAGTCCCGGGCATCCCCAGATAGCTCTGGTACATCGCAAACGAGGTCCTCGCCATCGCCTCCCACTGTGCTGCAAACTCCGGAGCCGCAGCCGAGGTCAGCGCAATCCTCGAGCCCGGCGTCCACGACCCCGTCGCCCGTGACGACCGCACAAACGGAGGCCGCTCCTTCGCATAGATCGTCACCCGCAGCCCCGCCCGCTGCGCCGTGATCGCCGCCGTCAGCCCCAGCGCCCCGCACCCAACGACTGCCACTTCCTTGCTCCCATTCGCAGCCTCAAGGGCTTTGCGAACCACCACATCCGCTGACCCCCACGACAGCGACCATCCGCTCCCGCCGTGCCCATAGTTGTGCACTACAACCTTGTCGCCCACGCGCTCCACATCCAGCCGAGGCCCTGCCGCCCGAAACGGTCGCAGGCAAACCGTGATCCGGAATATCCGGTCCACATGCGCTCGAATCGGAATGATCGGCCCCACCGCATCATAAAAAGGCAGCGCTGGAGCGCCCGCAACATGAGGAGCGGTCACCCGTTTCGCGCATCCGGAAAGCCCCATCGCACTCAATCCGGCAAACGCCCCAGAGCCTTGTAAAAAGGAACGACGATCCATCACGCATCTCCTTCAGTAAGAGGTGTGGTCAACACGAGAACTTGCAGAGGCAGGAGAGAACTACTCAGATACACTTATAATGGAAAGACAGACTTTCTCATAAACACACGGCGCTTGCCTCACAGAGTCCCCACCGTCACCTTTACATCTGCACGCGCCCACGCCGCATCGAACTGCTTCTTCACCCACGCGGCGTCTGCATCGTTCTTCTGAGCCACGAGACTCTGCCAAAGCCCGAACAACGACCGCCCGCTCCGTGGATTGATCTCCAGGTCTCTGCGAAACACCGCCTCCGCCTCGGCAAACTTGCCATCGCGCAGCAACGCCCCGCCCAGCGATTCGCGCACTGGATAGTACCAGTCCGCCGGCTCGTTATACGCCAGCGTATCCCACACCGCGACCGCCTTCTTCCACTCGGCAATCGCACCCGCTCGATCGCCCTTTGCCTCGGCCATCCGGGCATCCAGCGCCGTCAGCGCCAGCCCCATCACGTCCTTGGTCGGGTTGTTGAAGTCTGGCGGAGTATCCGCAGGCAGTGTGCTCGTCGCCTTGGCAAGAGCATCCCGTTCCCCCGCCGCCTCCTTCAACCTTCCCAATCCTGCATACGCGCACCCGCGCGCGTAGTGCCACATCGCGCCCAACACCAGCATCTCCTTCGGAGCCGCCGGCGCATCCAGAATCTGCTGCCACCTCCCGAACCGCACCAGCACCCACGGCTGCGTCGGAAGATACCACTCCGCCAGCTTCACCGTCGCAACCTCAGGCTCCACGTGCTTCACCAGGTTGTCCGCCGCCTCCACCGCACATTCCGAGCGACCCTCCATCATGCACGCCGCCGCAAGAAAATGAATATTGGCGTCAGGTACATGTAGTCGTACATATTGGCGACACCCTCCAGGTGCTGGCTCTTCACATAAGCCGCATCGGCAGCAATCGCCTTCTCGTTCGCCTCCGCCGATCCCTCGAAGTTCCCCACCCGCTGATAGATATGCGCCGGCATGTGCACCAGGTGCCCGGCAGCCGGAGCCAGCGTCTCCAGCCGCTTCGCGCTCGGCAGCCCAACGGAAGGATCGTCCGATGCCTCGACCGCATGAATCAGCAGGTGGTTCGCTCCTACATGGTTCGGATCGCGCGCCAGCACGCCCTTCAGCGTCGCGACAAGCTCCTCGGTCCCGTCCGCCGGCTTGCCATCCGCGCCCCAAAGCTGCCACGGATGCAAGTCCATCAGGCTCTCCGCGTACAACGTTGCCGCATCCAGATCATCGGGATACTTCGCTACCAGAGCCTTCATCGCCACGCTATACTCTCCCCCCTTGATCACAAGCTCCGGTGAGTACCGCATCTCCAGCGCATCTACATACGCGCTCTCCTCCTCAGATCCGCCTACAGCCAGTTGCTTCGCTCTGGTTAAAGCATCCACGGCCCGCTTTGCCCGCACGTAACCGATATCGATGTCGTTATAGTTCGGTCCCACAGCCAGTGCCACACCCCACCACGGCATCGCCGCCTTCGGATCCAGATCGGCCGCCTTCACAAACGACCGCCGCGCCTCGTCATGATTGAAGGCGAAGATGTAGTCCATCCCCTGGTCGAAGTACCGCTGCGCCTCGGGGTTCGTCGTACGAATCGCATGATGCGAGTTCCCCAACCCGTCCACAAGCACAACCGGCCGGTGCTCGTCCGCGCCGCTCTCCATCCCTGGCATCTGCGCCAAACCCAACCCAGTCCCCAGCAACAACAGCGACGATACTCCGTAGACGACCTTCGCAGTTCTCACCTTTACCTCGCGAACCAAAGACGAAGAGGCTGGCGCATCAGTCATTTTTCTGACCAGCATCCAGCCTCTCACTCATTGCTCGGCAACTAACCTACAGCAACTCGTCAGCAATCACCAGCGCCTCATCCAGCGCTGCAACCGCCTTGTCGATGTCTGCCTTCTCTATAATCAGCGGAGGAGCCAGCACAAAGTGGCTCATCCAGGCCTGCATCACCACTCCCTGCCCCAGCATCTTCGCGGCGATCTGATCGACCACCAGCGCCTTGCCGTCCAGTTTCTCCTGCCAGGTGTTGAAAGGAGCCTTCGTCTTCTGGTCCTTTACCAACTCCACAGCCCAGAACAGTCCCAGTCCGCGCACGTCGCCGATCGACGGATGCTTCTCCTTGAGCGCGCGCAGCTTCTCGCCGAGATAAGCTCCCATCTCATTTGCACGATCCACCAGCTTCAGCCGCTGCATCTCGCGGATCGTCGCCACCGCCGGCCCCAGTGACATCGGGTGCGCCTCATAGGTGTGGCCATGCGCAAAGTAGTGATCGTCAAAGAACTCGGCGATCTTCGTAGAGGTCGCGCACAACCCCAGTGGAATATAGGCCGACGTAATTCCCTTGGCCGTCGTTAGAATATCCGGCTTCACGCCCCAGTTGTCGATGGCAAACCATTTTCCTGTGCGGCCCCATCCGCTCATCACCTCATCGGCAATCAGCAGAACCCCGTGGTCGTCGCAGATCTTCCGAAGCTTCGGGAAATACTCCGGAGGAGGCACCAGCACGCCGTTCGTGCCAACCACTGGCTCCACCAGCACCGCCGCCACATCGGCCTCATTCACGATCATGTGCTCCAGATAGTCCGCGCACGCAATGCCGCACGACGGATACGTGTGTTTGATCGGGCACTTGTAGCAGTTCACCTCGGGCGAAAAGATCACACCCTGCCCTTTGCCTGCCGGCTCCATTGGCCAGCGCCGCGGATCGCCCGTCGCTGCAATCGAGCCCGCCGTCGACCCGTGATACGACCGGTAGCGCGCAATGATCTTTGTCTTGCCCGTGTACATGCGCGCAATCTTGAAGGCCGCTTCGTTCGCTTCGGTCCCCGAGGGCGCGAAGAAGAACTTCGTCAGTCCCTCCGGCAGAACCTCCAGCAGCAGCTTGCTCAACTCCGCTCGCGCCGTCGTCGCATAAAACGGAGCCGCATACGCCAGCGTCTTTGCCTGTTCAGCAATCGACTCGATCACTGCAGCATTGTTGTGTCCCAGGTTCATGCACATCAGCTGCGACGAGAAATCCAGAAACCTCTTCCCATTCCCGTCCGTAAAGTAGCAGCCATCCGCGCTTACCAGATGCGAAGGATTCCAGCTCTTCTGCTTCCGCCACGTTCCGTAATTATGCTTCCTGGTAAGGTCGATCACTTCCTGCGATGTAAGCTCACTCGACATAGGTCCCACTTCTTTCTTGTTCAAATTAAACGTACTTCATTGGCCTCAAAAACAAGCAAAAAGAACAGCTGCTAGATGCAACGGTCTCGGGCCTCGCTCGCAGCCTTCGACCGCTCCAGTTGCAGTATATGTTCGCATCCATTCATTATGTGTAGCAGAACCTATGCCGTGCTTTAGCCACGCATCGGTAGGCTCCACCCTGGCACTGGAGCTACCTATGTAGTTTTTGCGAGACGTGGCGATACCATTTCACCGGAACCCGGAGAGTGCCATGCGCAAGAACACACCGCCCCTTCCAGACTCGGGCGTCAAGAAGTCTTCACACATAACCCTCCTCTTCGCTCTGTTTGGAATTCTCCTCCTTGTCCCATCTCTCGCCCGCGCCCAGGCCACAGGACAGATCGCTGGCACGGTCTCCGACCCTTCCGGCAGAGTCGTCGCAGCAGCGACAGTAGAGCTCATCAGCGACGCCACCGGGCAGACCCGCTCCACCACCTCCTCCTCAGACGGAAGCTTCATCTTTCCTCTCGTCAATCCCGGCACCTATCAGGTTCGAGTCAATGCCACTGGATTCCGAACCAGCCTCACCCGGGGCGTCGAGGTCGACGTCAACGGAACAAACCGGATCGAAGTAAAGCTGGCCGTGGGCCCGACAACTGTTGAAATTACCGTCACCGACGCTCCGCCGCTCGTCGAAAGCACCAACGCCACTATGGGCGTCGTCGTCGACCGCCAGAGCATCGTCGACCTCCCGCTCAATGGACGCAACTTCGCCCAGCTCGGAACCCTTATCCCCGGCGTCGTCGCCGCCCCCGCGGGACTAGGCGGAGCCCAGGGCAACGCCACCGTCGGCGGCTTCGGCGACACCACTGGCAGCTTCAACGTCAACGGGATGCGCAACCAGTCCAACAGCTTCCTCCTCGACGGTGCTCCCAACAACGACTCCTTCAACAGCGGCTTCGTCATGCGCCCTCCACCGGACGCCATCGAGGAGTTCAAGATCATGACGCACTCTTACGAGGCGCAGTACGGCCGCAACGCGGGCTCCGTCGTGAACGTCGTCACCCGCTCGGGAACCAACCAGCTCCACGGCGATCTCTGGTGGTTCAACCGCGAGGCCGCCCTCGCCGCCAAGACTTACTTCGCCGTCACCAAGCCCAACTACCAGCAGAACCAGTTCGGAGCAGCCGCCGGCGGCCCCGTCCTCAAAGACAAGGTCTTCCTCTTCGGCTATTACGAGGGCTTCCGCCTCAAGGACGCGACCTCGAACGTCCTCAACCAGCCCGTCCTCAGCTCAGCCGAGCGTGGGGGAGACTTCTCCGAGCTTCTCACATCGTCTTCAACCACCTGCTCAACCACTGGGGTTACCGGTGGAGGCAGGATCATCGATCCGCTAACGAAGACGCAGTTTTGCTACGGGGGTAAGCCCAACGTCATCGACCCCGCACGCATCAGCGCCGTCAGCGCCAATCTGCTCAAGAACTACATTCCGCTCCCCAACAGCGCGGGCAACTTCTACAAGGCGGCTCCCGCCAACATCGACAACCGCAACATGTTCGGACTCCGCGCCGACTGGAAACTTGCTTCGAAGCACTCCATCCTCGGCCGCTATCTTTACACTCACCAGAACCTCTACGGCCCCATCACACCCACGAACTTCCCGCCCACCGGCAACCGCCAGATCATGACCCTGCAGGATGCCCTCGCCTCCGACACCTGGAACATCAACGACCACATGATCAACGTCGGCCGCTACGCCTGGCAGCGCATCGAAGGCACTCCGAACAAGACCAGCGGCCTCGATCTCACAAGCCAGGGCTACGCCTACTCCTCCACTAACGCGACGGCCAAGGGACTGCCCAACGTCACACTCACCGGCTACTTCACCACCGGCGATCTGCAGCAACCCTTCGCCTACCGCGCTAACGGCGTCAATACCATCTCCGACGACCTCACCTGGATCAAGCACCGTCATGTCATCCAGTTCGGCGGCGAGATTCGGCGCGACCGCATCAACCTCCTCTACATCAACCGCCCCAACGGCGCCTTCACGTTCAACACCAACAAAATCTTCACCACCAACGCGCTCTCCGACTTCCTGCTTGGCTATCCCTTCATGTTTCAGCAGGGATCAGGCGATCCGTCCCTCAACGGCTCCTCGTGGACCTACTCTTTCTACGGACAGGACGAATTCCGCATCAACCGCCACCTCTCGCTCCAAGCCGGCTTGCGCTACGAGGTCAACCGCCCCTACGTCGAAGACAAGAACCACCTTGCCGCCCTGCATCCCGGTCAGCAGTCGACCATCCAGCCCAAAGCACCCGTCGGCCTCGTCTACCCCGGTGACGCCGGTACGCCCCGAGCAACCTACTACACCGACGCCGACAACTGGGCTCCCCGCATCGGAGCCACCATCGACCCCATCGGCGACGGCAAGACCAGCATTCGCGCCGCTTGGGGCCTCTTCTATGACACCGTTCCCGGACAGGGAGACTTCTTCCAGAACGGAACCCTCGCTCCCCCCTTCCAGCCCCTCCAGGAGATAGACTTCTTCGCGAACACCACTCCGCCCACCTCCACCTACTTCTCCAACCCCTACGCTGGCGTAGCAGTTGGAGCCCCCGGTTTTCCCCCTAACCTCACCTTCATCGGCTGGAGCCTCGCCAACTCCTTTAAGACCGCCCAGGTCCAGGAGTACAACGTGAGCGTGCAGCGCCAACTGACCAACAACATGGCCTTTGAAGTCGGCTACGTCGGCTCGCGTGGTGAGCACCTTCCCATCTTCATTGAGGTCAACCCAACCACGGTCCTGCCCAGCGGCTCCTCCGCCGCAGGAGCCAATGCCTACAAGGCAGGCTCCCGCGCTGTCTTCCCCGCCTTCGGCCTCACGCGTCCAACCTTCTCCGCAGGAAAGTCATGGTTCGACTCGCTGCAGGCAAGCTGGCAGTTGCGCAACTACCACCACATTCATGCGACTGCCGCCTACACCCACGGCCACTCCATCGATAACGCATCAGGCCTCAACATCGGCACCGACTCGCGCCCGGTCCTCCCCGCTACCATCGGCAACCAGGCATTCATCGATGCGGCAGTAGCGAGAGAGCGCGGCGACTCACTCTTCGACGCTCGCAACCGCTTCGTCCTCAGTCTGCAATACGAGTTCCCCCGGCTCGATGGCCACTCTCTTGCACAACGGCTCATCATCGGTGGCTGGCAGTTCAACACCATCTACCAGATTCAGTCCGGAAGCCCGTTCGCGGTGGTCAACTCCTCCACGACCGCGCAGTCGCTCACCTTCAGGCCCAACCAGACCTGTAACGCCAACTCCGGCGCGCCCCACAAAGCAGGCACGCTCTCGAGTCAGCACTACATCAACACCGGCTGCTTCGCTCTGCCTACCGTGACGCTCAACGGCGTCTCTCTCATCGACAATAGCCACAGCGGCAATGCAGCCCGCAACTCGGCTCTTGGTCCCGGCTACAACACCACCGATGCCTCGCTCTTCAAAATCCTGAACTTCAGCGAAAGCAGGAAGTTCGAATTCCGCTTCGAGGTCTTCAATCTCTTCAACGAAGCTCACTTCTCGCAGCCCGTCGCAACCCTTGGGTCATCCACCTTCGGCCAGATCACCAGCACCGTAGGCAACGACTCCCGCGTCATCCAGATGGCGATCAAGCTCTCCTTCTGAGCCGTGAACCTCCCCAAATCACTCCAGAGGTCGATTTCATGGCAGCACAAGTCGTATCCGTTGATCTTCAGGAAGCGGTCTCAAGAAGCGTAGAGGCCCTCAGGGACGAGATGATCGCCTGGCTGCAGGATCTCGTCCGCATCCCCACCGTCAATCCGCCCGGCGAGAACTACACCGCAGCCGCTGAATTCATCGGCAGCAAGCTCGCGTCCTTCGGCTACGACACGCATTACATCGCCGCCGAAGAACTCCCTGAGCACACTCCCCAGCATCCTCGTGTCAACGTCTTCGGGCGCATGGAAGGCTCCACTCCCCGCCCCGCACTCCACTTCAACGGACACTTCGACGTCGTCCCCGTCGGCGACGGCTGGACCGTCGATCCCTTCGGAGCCCTTATCCGCGACGGTAAACTCTACGGCCGCGGAGTCTCCGACCAGAAGGCCGGCATCGCCGCCTCCATCTTCGCCATCGAGGCCATCCGCCGCGCAGGCATCCGTCTCCACGGCACCGTCGAGCAGAGTGGCAGCGTCGACGAAGAGAGCGGGGGCTTCGCCGGCGTTGCCTACATGGCCCGCCAGGGCTGGATCGGCAAAGACAAGACCGACTTCGTCATCATCACCGAACCCAGCAACGTGGACAGCATCTGTCTCGGCCATCGCGGAGTCTACTGGTTCAAGATCACCACGCACGGACGCATCGCGCACGGCTCCATGCCACACTTTGGAATCAGCGCCATCGACCAGATTGGCGACGTCCTCCACGACGTCACCCACAGGCTCAAGCCCGTTCTCGCGACCCGCAAGACGGCTGCGCCGGTCGAGCCTCCTGGCTCCCGCTACGCCAGCATCAACGTCAACTCCGTCTTCGGCGGCCAGCTCGAAGACGGCACTCAAACACCCTGCGTCGCCGACCGCTCCGGTGCCATCTTCGACCGCCGCTTCCTCGCCGAAGAAAACTTCGACCACGTCCGCGAAGAGATCCGTTCGATGCTCGAAGATCTCCGCTCGCAGAACCCCGACTTCAGATACAACTTGGAAGATCTCATGATCGTCTATCCCGTCAACACCGACCCGGACTGCGAACTCGTCACCACCATCAGCTCCAGCATCGAGACCATCCTCGGCCGCAAGCCCAGGCTAACCGCCAGCCCCGGAACCTACGATCAAAAACACGTCGTCCGCATCGGCGACGTCGCCCAATGCATCGCCTACGGCCCCGGCATTCTCAACCAGGCCCACCGCCCCGACGAGTACTGTCTCATCGAAGACGTCGTAAACTCAGCTAAGATCATGGCGCTCACCGCGATGCAGCTGCTCGGAGCCTCGCCCGCCACCGGAACCCGATGAACCTTTACCTCGTCGCCCTGCTCGCCTACTCAATCTTCCTGATGGTTCTCGGGCTCGTCATCAGCCGCCGCGTCAAGAACTCCTCTGACTTCCTCGTCGCCGGCCGCAGCCTCGGTCCGGGTAGACTCTTCGCCACCTTCCTCGCCGCCAACATCGGCGCTGGCTCCACGGTCGGCGCCACCGGCCTCGGCTACAGCTTCGGCCTCTCCGCCTGGTGGTGGGTCGGCTCAGCTTCCATAGGCACGCTCATACTCTCGCAGTTCCTTGGCCCACGCCTCTGGACGATCGCCAAGCAACACAACCTCGCCACGCTCCAGGACTTCCTCGAATTCCGCTACAGCAAATCCGTCAAAGCTCTTATCGCCGTCCTCTTTTGGTGCGGCTCCCTTGCCATCCTCGCTGGCCAGATCATCGCCATCGCCTGGATCCTCGAGACTGTCGCCGCAATCCCCAAGTGGCAGGGCTGCATTATCGGCGGCCTCGTTGCCATCGTCTACTGCACCGCCGGCGGACTCATGGCCTCGGCCTTCGTCAATATGTTCGAGCTCGCCGTCACCATGTCCGGCCTGCTCCTCGCCGTCCCCTTCGCGATCCACGCCGTCGGCGGCTGGACAACCCTCCACACCCTTGTTGCCGCGCATCAAACCACATCCACAAATATGTTCACCATCGTCGGAGCAGGCCCCAAACAGGTCTTCGCCTGGATCGCCATCCTCGTCCCATCCTTCATGATCTCCCCCGGCCTCGTTCAGAAAATCTACGGTGCCCGCGACACCCGCACCGTCCGCCTCGGCGTCGGCCTCAACTCACTCGGCCAGGCCATCTTCGCCTTCGTCCCACCTATCCTCGGCCTCTGTGCCCTCGCCGCTCTCCCACATCTCGCCAAGGCCGAACTCGCCCTGCCCGCCGCCATGAAGCTCCTGCTCCCGAAATGGCTAGGCGTCTGGACCCTGGCCTCCATCTTCTCCGCAGAGCTCTCCGCCACCGACGCTATCCTCTTCATGCTCTCCACCTCGCTCGCCGTCGACCTCTACAAGACCTTCCTCAACCCCGGAATCTCGCAGCAGAAACTCCTAATCGCCAGCCGCATCGCCTCCGTCGCCGCGGGCATCATCGGAATCCTCCTCGCCGCCGTCCTCCCCTCCATCATCGCGGCCGTCAGCATCTTCTACTCGCTCATCGCCGTCGCGCTCTTCGTCCCCGTCATCGCCGGCCTCTACTCCCGCCGCGTTCTCTCCTCGGCCGCCATCACCAGCATCATCGCGGCCATCGCCGCAACGCTCATCACGCGCCAACTCACTGCGAACGCAGGCTACGGAATCTTCTCACCCGCCGCCATCGGAATCGCCACCGCAGCCATCGTCATGCTCGCCTTCCGAGTCCTCTATCCGCAGCAGGCACCGAAAAACATCTCCTTCGCCGGAGGAACCAATGCAAGCTAACCAGCGAATATTTCCCTCCCTCACTCCCGAATCCCCCCATAGAAGTGTCATCCTGAGCGGAGCGATTCACAGCCTCACCGTGAATCGCGGAGTCGAAGGACCTGCGGTTTCTTTCAGGGGAGCTAAGACGGTCAAAGCTCACCAAACATCTTCAGACGCTGCCCCACCCCCGGAAGTGTCGTCCTGAGCGAAGTCTCTGGCAGTCTCATCACCCGAACCATCTTTAGCTTCAGATCGAGGTCACTCTGATGCATCGCCGTGAATTCGCCCGCAATCTCTTAGGACTTCCTCTCGCCGCCGCGATCCCTCCCTCCGCCTACGCGGCAGCGCTCGACCCCATTGCGATGCCTCCCGGCGGCTCCATCGCTGACGTCCCCGGCCTCAAGGTTGGCCACCACACCCGCACCGACCGCCCCACCGGCTGCACCGTCATGCTCTGCGAAGAAGGCGCCACAGCCGGTGTCGACGTCCGCGGCTCCGCCCCCGGGACCCGCGAAACCGACCTCCTCTCACCGACAAACGTGGTCGACAAGATCAACGCCATCGTCCTGTCTGGCGGTTCTGCGTACGGCCTCGAAACGGCCACCGGAGTCATGCGCTACCTCGAAGAGCACAACGCCGGCTACAAGATCGGTAAATTGGGCGTCGTCCCCATCGTCCCCGCTGCAATCCTCATGGACCTCGGCGTCGGCAACTTCAAGATCCGCCCCACCGCCGAAGACGGCTACTCCGCCTGCAAGGCTGCGGTCAGCGGCCCCATCACCGAAGGCAACGTAGGTGCAGGCGCTGGAGCCACCATCGGCAAGATGTTCGGCCCCGGCTTCGCCATGAAGTCCGGCCTCGGCACCGCCAGCGTCACCATCGGCGACACCGGCATCGTCGTCGGAGCCATCGTAGCCGTCAACGCCGTCGGCGACGTCATCGACCCGCACAGCGGCAAGATCGTCGCCGGCGCCCGCAGCGAAGCCGGCAAGGGCTTCCGCGATTCCATGGCCGCCATCATGAACGGCTACCGCGTCGTCGTGCAGAACGCCGCCAATACCACCATTGGCTGCGTCGCCACCAACGCCCCCTTCACTAAAGTCCAGACGACCAAGATCGCTCAGATGGCCCACGACGGCTACGCCCGCGCCATCAACCCCGTTCACACCATGGCCGACGGCGACACCATCTTCGCCATGTCAACCGGTACAGCCAAGGTCCAGGCCGACGTCACCGCCATCGGAGCCATCGCTGCCGTCGTCATGTCGCGCGCCATCGTCCGCGCCGCCATGAACGCATCCAGTCTGCCCGACCTCCACCTTCCCGCATACAAAGACTACGTAGGCCGCTCCTGAGCGCCGAACTTAGCCTAACCTCACTTCCACTGCACCCGAGCCACAGGAGCGCCATGCCAAATCGCACAACCAATCTCTTCTCAGCCACACTCCTCGCCGCAGCAGCACTCTTACTCGCCTCCGGCTGCAACTCGAAGGTCAAGCCGACCCCTGAAAACTTCACCGCCGCCCTCAACGCCTGGTTCCTTGACCACCCGGACTGCCTGCTCTCCAACACCCGATTCCCTTACGAGACCAGCGACTCCGCCGAGATCAAGCGCCTGGACACCCTCGTCAAATCGCAGCTTCTTGAAAGCCATCAGGAGGCCAGCATCCACGTCACCCGTTACACCGTCTCCACCGCGGGCACACGCTACGCGCCACGCTTCTGCTACGGCCACCGCGTCATCTCCAGCATCGACAGCTCCACTCCACCAGCGGTCGTCAACGGCTTCCCGCAGACCCAGGTGAACTACCACTACACCATGCAGGACGTCCCCATCTGGGCCAAATCCGCCGACGTCCAGCAAGCTTTCCCCTCGCTCGCCACAGCCGCCAGCGGACAGGCCACCGGCCAATCCGCCCTCGCCCAGACCATGGCCGGCTGGCAGGTGCCCGACTGACCGCCTCCTCATCGCTGCCGTTGCCGTTGCCTTTCTAGTTGTCATCCCCGAAGAGCCTGCCCTGAGCGGAGTCGAACGGGGGATCCGCTGTCAGTTCTCCTCATCCCATACAATCGTCAACAACCGGTCATCTTCAGCCATGCCCAGATCACGCAGAGAATTCCTGTCTCAGTCAGCTCTCGGCCTCGTAGCCGCCGCCATCACCACCCCCGAAGCCCTCACACAAAACCCCGCCACCCCCACGCCAGGCGCGCCTCCCGCCTTCGGCACCGCTCCCGCAGTCGGTCCCGAAGTCTCCGCGGCTACCTTCACCGAGGCCGAAAAGCTCGTTCAGGTCAACATGACGCCAGCCGACGTCTCTCAAGCAGCGGGCAACTGGCGCAACGCCATGGCGGGTCTCTACGAGCGCCGCGTCGGCCCACGCAAGATCTCCATCCCCACCACTATCGCGCCATATTCCCGCTGGCAGGCCGCGCTCCCCAGCGAACACCCGATTCCCACTCAAGACAGCTTCATCCGTACGGCAGCCGATCCCGGACCACTTCCCTCATCCGATGAAGCCATTGCCTACTCTCCCGTCACCCATCTCTCCCGCTGGCTCGAAACCCGCAAGCTCTCGAGCGAACGCCTCACGCGCATCTACCTCGACCGCATCCAGCGCTTCAATCCCAAGCTCAACTGCGTAATCACCCTCACCGCCGACCACGCGCTCGACCGGGCCCGGGGCGCCGACGCCGAGATCGCCGCCGGCCACTACCGCGGTCCGCTTCACGGCATCCCCTGGGGAGCCAAGGACCTCCTCGACACCGCCAACATCCCCACCACCTACGGCGCCGAGCCCTTCCGCAACCGCATCCCGGCCAACGACGCCACCGTTACCCGGCGCCTCAACGACGCCGGTGCCGTCCTCATCGCCAAGCTCTCGCTCGGAGCCCTGGCCCTCAACGACATCTGGTTCGGCGGCCAGACCGTCAACCCCTGGCTCCTCGAAGAAGGCTCCTCCGGCTCTTCCGCCGGTCCCGGAGCCGCCACCGCCGCAGGCCTCGTCGCCTTTGCTATCGGCAGCGAAACCGGAGGCAGCATCGTCTCGCCCTCCATGCGCTGCGGAGTCACCGGCCTGCGCCCCACCTACGGCCGCGTCCCCCGCACTGGAGCCATGACCCTCTGCTGGTCGCTCGACAAGCTAGGCCCCATGGCCCGCACCGTCGAAGACACCATGCTCGTCCTCAACGCCATCACCGGAGCCGAGACCGGTCCCGGCCCGCGCGACCTCTCTTGCGTCCCCAGCCATCTCAACTTCGACGCCACCGCGCCCGTGCAAGGCCTCCGCGTAGGCTACTTCCCCCAATGGATGAAAGAAGCCCCCGCCACCGACGTCGATCGCGCCGCCCTCGCCGCGCTGTCCAAACTCGGCATGACTTCCGTCGAGGTCTCCCTCCCCGACTGGCCCTACGACTCGCTCGACATCATTCTCTTCGCCGAGTCCGCCGCCGCCTTCGAAGAAATCACCCTCAACCACGCCGTCGACCAGCTCAAAGCCCAGGTCCCCGACGCCTGGCCCAACACCTTCCGCCAGTCGCGCTTCCTCTCCGCGGTCGACTTCGTCCAGGCCGACCGCTTCCGCCGCATGGTCGCCGAAGAGATGGCCCGCATCATGTCGCAAGTCGACCTCCTCCTCGTCCCATCCCTCCGCGACGAGATGCTCACCCTTACCAACTTCACCGGCCACCCCTCGCTTACCTTCCGCGCTGGCTTCGTCGAGGTCTCCGAGGCCCGCAGCGACTGGGCGCCCGACCCCAACCATCCCCTGCCGAAGTTCAGTCCGCCCCGCCGGGTCCCTTACGGCATCACCCTCATCGGCCGCCTCTTCGACGAAGGCACCATCGCCCGCGCCGGCCTCGCCCTCGAGCGCCACTTCAACGTAGCCGCCGAAACCCCGCCAGGGTTCTAGGCGGCTTCGCACGGGCCTAGGCTCTGGACAGCAAAACCCGGATCGCATACCGTTCCCCTGTCAGCCGCAAGGCCTCGCGCCGCGCTCGGAAAAAAAGAGGACCCGATCCATGACCATGCTGAACCGCCGCACCTTCGTCCAGCTCGCGGGCACCGCAGCCGCCGGAGCGCATCTGCAAACCCTCACAGCCCTCACGCCTCAGGCTCCTCCGCAACCGACCGCCGCAAACAACAACATCCAGTTCGCGCTCATCGGGGCCGGCATTCAGGGCCAGAACGACACCCGGGTCGCCCTTCAGGTCCCGGGCACAAAACTAGTCGCCGTCGCCGACTGCTACGACGGCCGCCTCACCCACTCCAAGGAGCTCTGGGGCAACGGCACCCCCAACAACGTCGACCTCTTCACCACGCGCGACTATCGCGAGATCCTCTCACGCCCCGGCATCGACGCCGTCATCATCGCCACCCCCGACCACTGGCACAAGCAGGCCGCCATCGACGCCATGCGCGCCGGCAAGGACGTCTACCTCGAAAAGCCGATGATTCACCTCTACTCCGACGGCCCCGAGATGATCTCCACCGCCCGCTCCACCAACCGCATCCTCCAGGTCGGCAGCCAGCGCGTCAGCTCCGTCATCTACGCCAAAGCCAAGGAGCTCCTCGCCTCCGGAGCCATCGGCCAGCTCAACATGGTCTCCGCCCGCTGGGACCGCAACTCCTCCCTCGGCGCCTGGAACTACACCGTCCCTCCCGACGCCAGTCCTGAGACCTGCGACTGGCCGCTCTTCCTCGGCTCCGCCCCAAAAATTCCGTGGAACGCCGAGCACTTCTTTCAGTGGCGCAAATGGACAGACTACTCGAGCGGGGTCGCCGGCGACCTCTTCGTCCACCTCTTCAGCGGAACTCACTTCATCACCGGAGCCAACGGCCCCACGCGCGCCATGGCCACCGGCGGACTCCGCTTCTGGAAGGACGGCCGCAACGTCCCCGACGTCCTGCTCGCCCTTTTCGACTACCCTCAGGGCTTCAACCTCAGCCTCCGCGTCAACTTCGTCGACGGCGGGGAAGAGAGCGAGGGATTCCTCTTCACTGGCTCCGAAGGTACCCTCGAGATCACCGGCAACGCCGTCACCGTCAACCGCGTCCCCCTCGAGAAGGAACCCGGCTACACCATCAGCACCTTCGCCACCGCCACCCAGCAGCAGTTCCTCGAGCAGTATCGCCAGAAGTATGCCTCCACGCCCACCGGCACTCCCTACGCGGGAGTCGAAAAGTTCGTAGCGCCGCACGGCTACTCCGACAGCTACGACCACTTCCACAACTTCTTCTCCTCCGTCCGCACCCGCAAGCAGCCCGTCGAAGACGCCACCTTCGGCTTCCGCGCCGCCGGAGCCGCACTACTCAGCAATCTCAGCCTCGAACGCGGCTCCATCATCCACTGGAACCCCGAAACCATGAAGCTCACATGACCTCCAAAAAGCGGATGAAGCCTATTCCCGAAAACGGAGGGACCGGCTTCAAGAACGGAGGGAGCAGGGGCCTTCAGGCCCCTGAATTGATCCCCTCAAAAAGGGGCTTTAGCCCCGGGCCATAAAGCCTTACCTCACACCCGAGACCACAATGCGCCTAACCATCATCCCGCTCTTTCTACTCTCGCTCGCCGCCATCGCCCAAGCGCAGGACCCCTCCCACGCCACCGAGTTCCGCAAGCCCACTCCCGGCCCCGGCCCCGACGGCACCCTCAACCCCACCTTCCTCGTTCACCGCCTCGGCAACGACCACGCCGAAGGCATCACCACCCTCGACATGAACAACGACGGTTACCCTGACCTCCTCAGCGGAGCCTACTGGTACGAGAACCCCGGCCCCAACGCCGGCGAGTGGAAGCAGCATCAATACCGCACCGTTGGCATCCACGGCGAGTTCGTCTCCGATTGCGGCGAGTGGACCATCGACGTCAACCACGACGGCCACCCCGACGTTGTCACCGCCGGCTGGATCACCAACGGCCTCTGGTGGTACGAAAATCCCAACAAGCCCGGCGTCATGTGGCAGAAGCACCTCATCGCCGACAGCTATGACACCGAAGGCGGCGTCATGGCCGACATCAACGGCGACGGCGTCCCCGACATCGCGCTCGCCCACTACAACCACTCCGGCGTCCTCTGGGTCGACTTCTCCGGCGCCACCCCGCGCGTCCATCACGTCGGCGGCAAAGAGCAGGATGGCCACGGCATCGGCATCGCCGACATCGACGGCGACGGCAAGCCCGACATCCTCACCCCCTACGGCTGGTTCCGCAACATCGACGCCAACAACGACAAGTGGGAGTGGCATCCCGACTGGCGCCTCGGCGATACCGGATTCCCCATCCTCGGCTACGACGTCAACAACGACGGCAAGCTCGACCTCATCTACGGCCAGGGCCACAGCTACGGCCTCTACTGGCTCGAACAATCAGGAACACCCGAACACCGCATCTGGACCCGCCACGCCATCGACGAGTCCTTCTCCCAGTCCCACGCACTCCTGCTCGCCGACATCGACGGCGACGGCCAAGCCGAACTCATCACCGGCAAGCGCTACCGCGGCCACTCCGGCGACGACCCCGGCTCCTACGACCCACCCGTGCTCTACGCATACAAGATCAACCGCAAGGACACCACCTTCACCCGCATCCCGCTCTCCGTCAACTCCACAGCCACCGCTGGCACTCAGATCCTCGCTCTCGACCTAGACAAAGACGGCGACATCGACATCGCCACGGCTGGCAAACTCGGCGTCCACGTCCTGGAAAACCTGACAATCAACAACGTCCCCAAGTCCATGCGTGAGGCCCAGCAACCCCTCGAGCGCCAGTGGCCCTTCCCTGGCGAAGGAGAACAGGTCGAACAGGAGGACGGTCCCCACTAATGCATGGTCGCGCTCCCACGCAGACAAAAAACGCCCGTCCCCGATCGGCATCGCACCTCTCGGGACGGGCGTAATTCACTTCATCTGCACAACGTCAGAAACGCTCTGCCGCTCTCTTGAGACCTGCTTATCCGAGTAACTTCCGCTTTGCCAAGCCCGCCAGACCGATCAGACCGCTTCCCAGCAGCACGAACGAGGCCGGCTCAGGCATTGGCTCGATGTCGAGAGCTGTTCCCGCAGTCTGAGGGACCAGGCCAATCGTTCCAACCCTGCTGAAGTTCGTAACATTGGTCTCAACGACGAGAAACGCGCTGAACGTATTGATCGGATCTCCATTGGCAAAGAAGAAATCGATCAGCGATCCATCCGCGCTGCGTGAGATGGACGTAGGAACCGCCTGCCCCGGTTGGGCCGAAAAACCGACGCTCGTCAAAAAGTGGTCAAAATTAGACTGGACCACATCTGTAACCGAGCCCTTCCCACCAGTTGGATCGATCTGATAGACAAAGTCCAGGCAACCGGAACAGTAGACGTTGCTTGGATCGCTATAAGCCGTCGAGGCATAGTTCGAAGTAATGCCGTTGCTGACCATCGGACCACCGAGAAACTGTACCGGCGCCCCACCAAAACTGAGCGTGGATGCCGCGACGGTCGACCCAGGGGTTAGAGTCGTTGCATGCGCGACAGCCATACCGCAAAGAACCAAAATCCCAAAAGCCAGAATCTGTTTCCGCATAAAGTAGAGCCTCCCATTGGGTTTGCGCACAAAGACACAACATCGCTTCGCCCTGTATGTGCATTTCAATTACCAAAGAGACCAGGCCTCAGAAATAAAGTGCGGGAATCAGAAGAATAAATACCTTACAGCGCAACATTGTGCGTACTCTATGCAAACCCTCCCATGGGATACTTGCAACCTGTTGCACATCGAGAGAGCGTTTCCTTCCCAAAATATTGCCCTCGATCAAGCAACCAAACTCCTTTACTTCTCTACGCCCGATCCTTCAATGCTGGAAGTGCCCTCTTGAAGCCGAGAAGATAAGGCACGCCTGGGGCCAGACTCTCATCGAACTTGTTAACGAAAACTACATGACTCAAATCAATAACTTGGCCATCGTCCATCACGCGAAGATTATCTCGCAAATGCATGTATAATAAGCATTTGACTTATCACGATAAGGCCTCGCTGCTCGAATCGCGAAGAAATAAAGGACATCCTGGACCGCCGCCCGCTTGAATGCGTGCCCCAGTCTCGCTTCTGAGACCTGGGCTTCGCAGGCTGCAACCCCGCCACAGCTATTTCGCCCCCCCTCAACTTTTCCACAGAAAACTCTGTCAAGGCCAAAAATCACCTAACTAACACAAAAAATAAAGATAGCCGTGGCATAGTAGTTTCCCTCACACTGCTAAAATAGAATCAAGCACAGAAAGCCCCGGAGAACCCGGGGCTTTCGCTTTTAACCTGGCCAACGCAACCCGTTTATTTGCAATACTTTGATTGCAACTCGTTTCAATGCAATACCTTACACCTGAAGTCCAAGCCTAAACCTTTTCATTTGAAGACTTTGCACAAAGACCGCACCATGGGGGGGGATACCCCCATAACAGAAGCATCTACAATCGAGCCAAAGCAATGTCCATTGATAATCGCACTGCCCTGCTCAACCTGATCGCGACGCTCTCCTTCCGCCTCGGCGACTTCACCCTCGCCAGCGGCCAGAGGTCCGATTACTACATCGACTGCCGCACCACCACCCTCCACGCTGAAGGCGGCCGCCTCTCCGGCCTCCTCCTCTACGACCTCATCCGCGAGCGCTTCCCCCACGCCGAGGCCGTCGGCGGACTCACCATGGGAGCCGACCCCCTCGTCTCCAACACCGCCAGCGCCTCCGCCTGGCACCACGTGCATCACCACCGCGACCCGCTCAGCAGAGATCTGATTCACGGCTTCCTCGTCCGCAAGGCCGAAAAGACCCACGGAACCGGCCGCCGCCTCGAGGGCTTCCACAAGCTAGGCGCCCACGTCGTCATCGTCGACGACGTCTGCACCACCGGAGGCTCCACCATTACCGCCATCGAAGCCACCCGAGAATCCGGCATGAACGTCGCCGGAGTCCTCTGCCTCGTAGACCGCGAACAGGGAGGCCGAGCCAACATCGAAGCCATCATCCATGACGTCCCCTTCATCTCCGTCTTCACCGCCAACGACGTCCGCGCCGCCCACATCGCGCAGCAAAGGACAACATGAAACCGATACTGCCTTACGAAATCGCAAAGGAAGTCGGGGAATTGATCTCAGAACTTCAAAGGAAGGGATGGAGGATGTCCTTCGCTCGTTACGATGCTCAGTCGTTTGGAAACTGGTACGTCGACTTAAATCAAACAGAGAGCTGCATTCGACTGATAAAGGATCGATCACAGTACATGTTCAGTGGACCACCACCAATCGAAGAAATCCAAGCGGTTGGGCTCGGAAGGGCTTTTGACAATTTGGAAGAGTTTCGTCACGCCGTCATCAAGTGGGCCATCCACAAGACAGCTACTCAAAACTGAACACTTTAGCGCCCTGGAGAGTTAAAAGCCATGTCCTTCTCGATCTCATTCCTCGGCGAACCGGTGTTTTATGACGAACAGACGCCGATGGCGACGGGAGAATTAGTCCTCGGCGAGTTCAAAGAGAACTTTGTAGCAAGCCTTTACCAATGGAACAAGGCTGACTACGAAGCTCAGTGGCGAGATGCGATCAAAGCGATACTCAAAGGCTCTAAATCGGCCTTGGCTGTCTGGTATGTAGCCCCTGAATTTTCTGACAATCTTGAGTGGTGGCCGATGTATAGAGAAGGAAACGTCATTCACGTCCAAAATCATTTGCTGTTTTATGACCAGCTAACACGTCCGTTCTCACAAGAGAACATGCTTTCTTTCATAAGAGATCGCAGAACCATCAATGAAGATGGCGAGAGGATCTCCGAGTGGAGCGTGGAGTTGAGCGAAGTAGAAGAATTTGCTCGAGCCTTAGCAATCTAGGCGTCAACTTTGCGGACACCAACCCTACAGGACACAAAATGAGCCGACACTGCTGCGAACGAATGAATCTTCACCTAGATGACGGCGGAAGGCGCAGCCATTCTCCACAACCCTAAGTTCATGAATATGGAATCCCCGTGCCCGACAAGGGCTCAAGCTACATCACAGTGGATTTCTGCTCATGGTGGGAGCCAAACTCCCCGCAAGTACACGGGATCAGCGCTTTGATGATCTCGAAAGGTCTAAAATAGGACAAGACATGATCCCGACCCTAGAATGGCTCCCGAACGGCGTTAGCTTCCTCGACCAGACCAAGCTCCCTCTCGAAGAGACCTACGTCCTCGCCACCGACTACCAGCAGGTCGCCACGGTTATCCGCGACATGATCGTCCGCGGCGCCCCCGCCATCGGAGTCTCCGCCGCCATGGGCGTCGCCCTCGGCGTCAGCCAGAGCAAGGCGACCACCATCCCGGCCCTCAACGCCGAGGTCGCCACCATCTGCGAGACCCTCGCCGCCACGCGCCCCACCGCCGTCAACCTCTTCTGGGCCATCCAGCGCATGCGCGACAAGTACGACACCCTCGTCGCCGCCAACACCTCCATCACCAAAATCAAGGCCGCCCTCATCGCCGAGGCCCGCCATATGTACGACGAAGACATCGCCGCCTGCAAGGCCATGGGAGCCCACGGCGCATCCCTGCTGCCGATGGAAGGCACCGTCCTCACCCACTGCAACGCAGGAGCCCTTGCCACCTGCGGCTACGGCACCGCGCTCGGGGTCATCCGCGCCGCTGTCGAGCGCGGCCACAAGATCGACGTCTACGCCGACGAGACCCGCCCCTACCTTCAGGGCGCGCGCCTCACCGCCTGGGAACTCCTCCACGACAACATCCCCACCACCGTCCTCTGCGACAACATGGCCGGGTCGCTCATGCGCCTCGGACGCGTCCAGGCCGTCATCGTCGGCGCCGACCGCATCGCCGCCAACGGCGACACCGCCAACAAGATCGGAACCTACTCGGTCGCCGTCCTCGCCAAAGAGCACAACATCCCCGTCTACGTCGCCGCGCCGCTCTCGACCATTGACCTCGCCACCCTTCACGGCGACGAGATCCCCATCGAGCAACGCTCAGCTACCGAGGTCACCCACTCCCAGGGCAAGCAGATAACGCCCGACGGAGCCGACATCGAGAACCCGGCCTTCGACGTCACCCCCGCGAAGTACATCACCGCCATCATCACCGAGCACGGCGTCCTCCGCGCCCCCTTCGAGCAATCCATCCGCAAGATGGTCGAGGCGGCCACAACGAAGCCGGAACTCGCAACCGCATAAGCCATCAACAATCTCGCGAGCCAATGAGGGGTTCCGCCGCGAATAGCAAAAACCATCTAAGCTATTCCTAGCGGCGTGATCCCCCGTTTTTTCAACCCGAGAATGAGATCCCTGCTGCGCGGTGGCATTCTGGTGCTCGTCAGCCTCGGGGCGGCGATTCTACTCTCGGACTTTCCCCACAATCGCGCAAACCCGTACATAGCGCTCCCTGCTCTCGTAGCAACCGCCGGTATGATCGATCATCTTCGCTGTATGCGTACCCGCTGGGGCTTCTATCACGGTGGAGTTATCCTGCTCGTCTACATGGACCTTATGGCCCTCTGCATGATCATCTTCTTCCTGCTCTACCCTTACGCAGGCTGGATAACCTCCTCGCATTAACGTTCGTCTGCCAACATCTCTCCAGATCGCATCCCGTAGACCTTTTCTTTCTCGTTCTCCTGGCACCGTGCTATTCTTCGCGCGACCAACCATGAGAACCCTATCTTCCATTCCTACATGCGCCCTTCTTCTAGCCGCCGCATCTTTGACATCTTCCCTGGCCCAGCAGCCTCCGCCGTCAGAGACACCGACGATCCGCGAGAATGCCCGCATTGTCGTTATCGACGTGGTTGTCACCGACTCAAAGAACCAGCCCGTCCACAATCTCAAGGCCTCCGATTTCGTCGTTCGTGAAGACAACCTCGCTCAGACAATTCGACACTTCGACGAGACAGCAGCGACCCCCACCATCGCGACTCCATCCTTACCTCAACCAAAACTTCCGCCAAACACTTTCACAAATGTCGTCACCGGTCCGCAAGGCAGCGCACTCAATATCATCCTGCTCGATGCCTTGAATACACCTCAGACGAGCCAGCCTTCTATTCGTTCTCAGCTCAAAATCCTCGCTGAAACCCTTCCCCCTGGCAGCCGCGTCGCCATCTTCGGCCTCAGCAACGACCTCGTCATGCTGCAAGGCTTTACCTCTGATCCTGCTGTCCTTAAGGCCGTCCTTGCCCGCGCTGCGGCTACCGCTACTCTGCAAGCCGCTTCTGCATCCGAAACGTCCGCCTCACTGGGGCCAATGGTAATGTCGAGTTCTGGCGCTTACGAAGCTTCTCCCTACGATCCTGGTTCGGCTCTCGCTACATTCAATCGTTCCGTCGATAACTTCCAGACCGAGGAGCGCGTTCGCCAAACCGTCGATGCCTTCACTCAGCTCAGCCGGTACCTCGCCGCCCTTCCTGGGCGCAAGAACCTTATCTGGGTCTCCGGGTCCTTCCCCCTCGGGCTGCTTGTCGACACTGATTCCGCCCAGATGGGTGCACGAATATTCGATAACAGCGTCGATTTTTCCAAGTCTGTCACACGCATCTCCGACGAACTCTCCAAGAGTCGCGTTGCCATCTACCCGGTCGATGGTCGAGGAGTTCAGGCAGACTCCACCTTCTTCGCCTCGAACTCCTCAGGCCCCCCTGGCTCCCTTAGGAACGATCCCGGCCGCATCGCGCGAGAGAGTTCAGCCTTCGAATCCCGACTGATCTCAGAACAGTCCACCATGCTCAGACTCGCCGACGATACCGGCGGTCACGCCTTCTACGGTTCCAATGACATATCAGGCCTGATAACCAAAGCCATCGACTCGGGCTCCAACTACTACACGCTTACCTACGTCCCCACCAACAAAAACTGGAACGGCAAACAGCGCAAGATCAAGGTCGCTCTTGAGGGACACCACTACCAGCTTGCTTATCGCACCGGGTACATCGCCAGTGACAACCCTGTCACTCCATCCAATCAGCAGTCCGTGACCGAATCGCAGAGCAGCGTTGCCAGCGCTATCGCCGTCACGATGAAACGTGGCGCGCCCAACCCCAGTGAAATACTCTTCAAGGTCCTGGTCACTCCCTCGGGAATCATCAACCCACCTGCGCAGGACACATCCAGCAAAGCCGCGAAACATACCCTAGCGGCTGTCTCCCTGCACTCCCAGCGCCGCTACCACATCGATTATGCTGTCGATCCCCGGGACATCCACTGGGATGACGAGCACGGCACACGTTCCGCCAATCTTGAATTCATGATCATTGGCTACGATGCCATAGGCAATATCATGAATGATGTCAACCGCGTCGTGCCCCTTCATCTAACCGAGCAGGACTATGCAGCAGCGATCCGCGGCGGTCTCCAACTCAGCCAGGAGATTGCCATGCCTGCAAAGGGCGATTTCTATCTGCGCCTGGGAGTCATCGACAAAACTACTAACAACATCGGCACACTCGAAGTCTCCACGGCGGCTCTCACATTTCCCAAATCCTGATCCGATCCCATGCAATTGTTTGATACGGAGGATTGGCCTGTCCACCCGGCTAACCTGTCGCAAATAAATGTCAGAAACGTTTTCTGCTGTATTTTCACTGCCCCTGTCATATACTCGCCGTGCTTCTGGCGGTCAATTTACTCAAGGGAGTTCAGAACATGCTCAAAGGCTTTCGCGACTTCATTCTGCGCGGCAACGTCATCGACCTCGCCGTCGCAGTCATCATAGGTGCCGCCTTTTCCGCCATCACCAAATCCCTCGTCGATGACGTCATCAGCCCGTTCATTGGAGCTTTCGTCGGTAAGCCTGACTTTTCATCCTTCGTCTTCAACCTCAACGGCACCCCGATCAAGTACGGCAGCTTTCTAACAGCCTGCATCAACTTCCTGATCATCGCCTTCGTCATCTACTTCTTCTTCGTGCTTCCCATTCAGAAGCTGCTCGCGCGGACCAACAGCCCGGAGGCTGCGACGACCAAGCCCTGTCCGGAGTGCCTGTCCGACATCCCACTGGCCGCACACCGCTGCAAATTCTGCAGCCAGCCGGTCGCCTGATTTACCGACAATCCCGAGAGATCCACGGGCGTCTCTGTTTTCTCTCCCTGCAGAGGGGGAAGATGAGCGATGCCTGCGCCAGTTTGTCCCCGTTCTCGGCGGTCGGGGGGTTCCTTTGATACCCTTGAAGGCGCATTCCCATATGATTCGCGAGGTTTGCTCTTGCGCCGTCTCAGTACCCTGGTTTGCCTCTTCCCCCTCCTTGGCCTCACTGCGACAGCGCAAACCCCAAGGGTCTTCGGCTACCGCGACTTCACCGAGCAGGCCAAATGGGACTCGGCCTTCCTTGCTATCCCAGACGCCACACTCGCCGGCCAGCATCTCAAGACCCTGACCGCCGCGCCGCACTGGGCCAGTTCACCCGAGGACTACGCCACCGCGCTCTACGTCGCCGACAAGTTCAAGGCAGCCGGTCTCCACACTGACATCGTTCCCTACAAGGTCCTGATCAACAAGCCCACCAGCATCCTTGTCGAGGCCTTCGACTCCAACGGCAAACAGATCATGTCCGGTCCGTCGCCCGAACACGTTGACCCCAACCGGAACGGTGGCGATCCCTTTCAGGACGACCCGCGCATTCTGCCGGCCTTCAGCGGTTCCTCGCCCTCCGGCGACGTGGCCGGCGAGGTCATCTACGCCAATTACGGCGATCTCGCCGACTTCAAAAAGCTCGCCAGCATGGGCATCAGCGTCAAGGACAAGATCGTCCTCGTCCGCTACGGAACCAACTTTCGCGGAGTGAAGGTCTACCTCGCGCAACAGTACGGAGCCAAGGGCGTCCTCATCTACTCGGACCCCGCCGACGACGGCTACTTCCGCGGCGATGTCTATCCCAAGGGCCCTTACAGACCTGCGACCGGAGTTCAGCGTGGCTCCGTGCAGTTTCTGCCGATCTACCCCGGCGATCCGCAGACTCCCGGCATTGCCTCCACTCCCGACCTGCCTGACTCCGCGCGCATTCCGCTCGACAAGCTGCAGGCGAACCAGCCAAGCATCCCTGTCAACCCGCTCTCGTACAAGGATGCGGCCCCCATTCTCAAGTGCCTTGGAGGAGCCGAATCTCCCCGTGCGTGGCAGGGTGCGCTTCCCTTCACCTACCACCTCGGCATTGGCGGCAACGGCAACGGCAAGATTACTGTTCACATGAAGCTTGTGCAGGACACCGCGCTCCGCACCATCTGGGACGTCATCGGCACCATCGACGGCACCGATCCCTCGCAGAAGGAGGAATGGGTCGTCGCCGGCAACCATCGCGACGCCTGGGTATACGGCGCAGTCGACCCCAACAGCGGTACCGCCGCCATGCTCGAGGCCGTCCATGGCCTCGGCGATCTTTTGAAGCAGGGATGGCGTCCGAAACGGCGCATCGTCATTGCCTCATGGGACGCGGAAGAAGAAGGGCTCATGGGCTCCACCGAATGGGCCGAGCAGCACGCCAGCCATCTCGCCCATGCCGTCGCCTACCTCAACACCGACGTAGCCGTCTCCGGGAGTGACTTCAAGGCAGCAGCAGTCCCCTCGCTCAAGGAGTTCGTCCGCGAGGTCACGCGGGAGGTCCCAAGCCCGAAGGGCGGCACCGTCTACGAGCGGTGGAAGGAGTCCGAGAAGGCCGACGCCGAGCGCCGCGCCAGCATAACGGCCGGAACCACCGGCGGCCCCTCACGCTTCAACGCCGACGTCGAAGAAGATGTCCGCGTCGGCGATCTCGGCTCCGGCTCCGATTACACGCCCTTCCTTCAGCACCTCGGTGTGCCTTCGACGGACATTGGTTCCGAAGGCCCTTACGGGGTCTATCACTCCGTCTTCGACAACTACAACTGGTTCATCAAATTCGCCGACCCCACCTTTGTCTACGAGCAGCAGCAGGCCCGCGTCTTTGGCCTTGAGATTCTCCACATGGCCGACACCGATGTGCTGCCCTACGACTACCAGCTCTATGGCCGCGAGATTCTGAGCTACCTCGACACGGCACAGCGACGTGCCCGGACGGATAAGCTCGCGCTTGACTTCTCCGCCGCCATCGCCGCGGCCCACCGCTTCGCCGACGCAGGCGCCTCGGTCCGCTCCCGCCAGCTCGCGCCGCCGACCGACTCCGCCGCGCTCAATCACGCCCTGCGTTCAGCCGAGGAGGCCCTGCTGAATCCCAATGGCCTCCCGCATCGCTCCTGGTACAAACACACCATCTACGCTCCCGGCGAGTTCACCGGCTACGCCGCCGTCGTCATTCCTGGAGTCAACGAGGCTATCTCTACCGACGACCTCGCCCGCGCCCAAGCCCAGCTCACGATCCTCGCCGACGCTCTCAACCACTCCGCCACAATCCTCGAAGCCGCGGCGAAGTGAGCTTCTTGCGGATTAGCAATTAGCCAGCCGCGACGACCCACCGCGGCACGCTGCATTCAAAGGCTCCATACAACGAATGGGTTACATCCCCCCTGTCCGAGGTGGGATGTCCCTAGGTCATTAACTGCCTCATCATGCTTGATGAGACGGCTGAAGCCGCCCCCAGGGAGTCCCCCCCATCATGGTTCACGACTTGGTTCTTGCACTGGTTTTTCTTGCTATGATCATCGCCCCTGCCCTTCTCGCCATGCGCTCCGATCGCGAGGAGAAGGATACCCTCTAACTTTTTGAGGTCCGATTGGCTCCTGAAAATTACTGTTGCCTCTCCGTGCCACGCTGTACGCTGGCGTACGCTGCGGGAATGGCCTTCAACTTCAGCGCAGTTAGACCCGACGACGTCGTCGGGTCGGACCCCGAAACAGCCGCAACCGGCGACTATCGCAGCTCGCTGCGGATCCGTCGCTCACCATCTTCCGTTCGAGTCAGACCCAACGCCAGATGACCTGATCAGACGAAAAGGCCGCACCTCAATCAGGGTGCAGCCTCTCAGTTTTGGCGGGAATTAATCCCTAAAGAGCCACAGAATCAAAACTGTCATCCCGACCAAAGCGAAGCGCAGTGGAGGGATCAGCTTTTCAGCCGGCGAACTAGCTCCGCAGCGCCATCTGCTCGGTCACAATCTGCGTGAGGTCCGGCTTCTTCAGCCCGTGCTGCTCTTCGTTGAACTTGTCCACCTTGCTCGACCAGTTCATCGAGCAGAACTTCGGCCCGCACATCGAGCAGAACGCCGCCTCTTTGTAGTAATCATCGGGCAGCGTCTCATCATGCATCCCGCGAGCCGTCTCCGGGTCGAGCGAGAGCGCGAACTGCTTGTCCCAATCGAAGGTGTACCTCGCATGCGAGATCGCGTCGTCGCGGTCGCGAGCCCCCGGCCGGTGCCGCGCAATGTCGGCAGCGTGGGCCGCGATCTTGTACGCGATGATGCCGTCCTTGACGTCCTTCTCGTTCGGCAGTCCCAGGTGCTCCTTCGGCGTGACGTAACAGAGCATCGAAGCCCCATGCCACCCAATCATCGCCGCGCCAATCGCCGACGTGATGTGGTCGTAGCCAGGAGCGATATCGGTCACCAACGGGCCCAGCACATAGAACGGAGCGCCGTCGCACATCTCGACCTCTTTATCGACCTGCTCCTTGATCTTGTCCATCGGCACGTGGCCTGGGCCTTCGATCATCACCTGCACGTCGTGCTTCCACGCCTGCCGTGTCAACTCGCCCAGCGTCTTCAGTTCAGCAAACTGCGCCTCATCGCTCGCGTCGGCCACACAGCCCGGCCGCAGACCATCGCCCAGCGAGTAGCTGACGTCGTACTTCGCCATGATCTTCGTGATGCGGTCGAAGTTCTCGTACAGGAAGTTCTGCTTGTGGTGGTGCGTCATCCACTGCGCCAGGATCGCGCCGCCGCGGCTCACAATGCCGGTGATGCGCTTCGACACCAGCGGCACGTACTGAATCAGAACTCCAGCGTGGATCGTGAAGTAGTCCACGCCCTGCTGCGCCTGCTCTTCGATCACCTCGAGATACAGATCGATGTTCAGGTCTTCGAGCTTCTTCACGCGGCTCAGCGCCTCATAGATCGGCACCGTGCCGATCGGCACAGGGCTATGCCGCAGAATCGCCTCGCGGATCATCGGGATATCGCCTCCGGTCGAGAGGTCCATCACCGTGTCGGCGCCGAAGTGCACCGCCGTGTGCAGCTTCTTCAGCTCCTCATCCACGTTCGACACAATGGCCGAGTTGCCGATGTTCGCATTGATCTTGCACAGCGTCTCCACACCAATCGCCATCGGCTCCAGCTCAACGTGGTTGATGTTGGCGGGGATGATCATCGTTCCCTTGGCGATCTCGCTCCGCACCAGCTCCGGTGAGATCTTCTCCCGCTGCGCCACAAAGGCCATCTCCTCGGTGATCAGCCCTTTGCGGGCAAAGTGCATCTGCGACATATTCCAGTCGCCGGTCCGCTCGGCCTCAGTCTTCCGCTTGACGATCCACTCCGCGCGCCCCGTCGGCACTCTGTAGCCGTTGGTGTGCTCGCTCCCGCTCTGGCTCTTTCCATTGCTGCTCATATGTCTCTCTTGTCCCTCACTCAAGACTGGCGCTGTTATCGAGTTAGTATACGCCGCCGGCGCATATTGCACCTGCCGTCAAGTGCACGCCCCGCGCCTCTATCGGCGGCAAAGCGCATGCGCTAACCATTCTTGAACATATGCTTGATGCCGCGCAGAGCCTGCCGGGTCCGCTCCTCGTTTTCAATCAGCGAGAACCGTACGTGGCCATCGCCGTGCTCGCCAAAGCCGACGCCGGGGCTCACCGCAACCTTCGCCTCGGCCAGCAGCTTCTTCGAGAACTCGATCGAGCCTATCGCGCGATACTGCTCAGGAATCTTCGCCCACGCAAACATCGTCGCCTTCGGCAGCTCAACGTTCCAGCCCAGCTTGTTCAGCCCCGGCACCAGAACATCGCGGCGGGCCTTGTACGTGTCGCGAATCTGCTTCACGCAATCCTGCGGGCCCTCAAGCGCGGCGATCGAGGCCACCTGGATCGGCGTAAACGTCCCATAGTCGAAGTAGCTCTTGATGCGTCCCAGCGCGCCCACCAGCTTCGGATTGCCCACCATGAAGCCCACGCGCCAGCCCGGCATGTTGTAGCTCTTCGAGAGCGTAAAGAACTCGACTGCAATGTCCTTCGCGCCTGGAACCTCCAGCACGCTCGGCGCGCGATAGCCGTCGAACACAATGTCGGCGTAAGCCAGGTCGTGCACAAGATAGATTCCCAGCTCTCTGCAAAGCCCAACCACACGCTCGAAAAAAGGCAGCTCGACACACTGCGTCGTCGGGTTCGCCGGGAAGTTAAGAATGAGCAGCTTCGGCCGGGGCTCCATGCGCGGCAACTCATACTCCAACCTCGCCAGCACCTCGTCCGCAGTAGCTTCTGCCACAGGAATGGTCTGCAACTTTGAACCAGCAATCACCGGCCCGTAGATGTGGATCGGATAGCTCGGGTTCGGTACCGCCACCGTATCGGCATCGTCGAGCACGGCCAGGCACAGGTGCGCGATTCCCTCCTTTGAACCGATCGTCACAATCGCCTCGGTCTCGGGGTCGAGATCGACGTTGTAGCGCGTCTTGTACCAGTTCGTGATCGCGCGCCGCAGCCGCGGTATCCCACGAGACAACGAGTACCGGTGCGTCTGAGTCTTCTGCGCCGCCTCGATAAGCTTGTCCACGATAGCCTTCGGAGTCGCGCCATCCGGGTTGCCCATTCCGAAGTCGATGATGTCTTCGCCGCGCTTGCGGGCCGCCGCCTTCAGCTCGCTCGTAATGTTGAACACATACGCCGGCAGCCTTGTCAGTCTTCTGAACTCGTCCATCGCGTCCTGCTCATCTCTCTTGATGTGTTTTGTACCATCATGCCATCGCGGAGGACATAGCACCCACACGCTGCCCTGAGGAGAACCGGACTCGCTACTTCGCGGTCAGAACCACCGCAACGGGCAGGCTCTTCGGTGGATAACACGCGGCGTTGTCGCACGCCTGGTAGCGCAGCGTCCCGTTCACCGTATGGCCTCCAACCCCGGCCACCACCGGAATCTTCACTGTAAACGCTCCTGAGTACACATCCAGCTTCTCGCCCGGCTCAAAGCTGAAGCTGTACGACGTCCCCGCCGGATACTCAACCTCACCCAGCTTCACGCCGTCCGCCTCATCGAGCTTGATCGCCGTAGGGATCAGCAGCTCAGACTTCGGTGTGTGCGAGTTCACATGGAAGCCGTCAGCAACGCGAAAGTGCAGCTCCATCATGCCGCGCTTCCCTGCCTTCACCACCTGCTCTTCTGCTGCGTAGCTCACATACTGCTTCGGCTTGGCCGCGCTCGCGCTCAGGCTCCCGAGCTGCTGTGCCTCAAGCGCTCCAGAAGCAGCCACCAGCGCGGCAACCAACCATCCGGCGCGCCTCACTGCCCACCAGCCGAGCCAGCCTGGCTTGCCGACGCAATCGTCTTCTTGATGTTCGCCTCAATCTCGTCCTTCGTCCCCAACCCCGCCGTCTCCTCGACGACTACGCCATTCCGGTCCACGTAGAACGACATCGGCAGATAATCCGTCGCGCCATAGGCCTTGTCGATCTTCCCGTCCGTTAACAGGATCGGATAGGTGACGCCGGTCTTCTGCACTGCCTTCGAGATCACATCCTTGCCCGCGTCCGCGTCATCCGTGATTCCCAGAATCTCAAACCCCTGCGCGGAATACTGCTTGCGGAACTCCTCAAACCACGGCATCTCCAGCTTGCACGGCGCGCACCACGTCGCCCAGAAGTTCACCAGCACCGGACGCCCCTTGTAGTCGCTCAGCGAGACTTTCTTCCCATCCAGCGTCGTCAGCACAAACGCCGGCGCCGCCTTGCCCGTCAGAGTCGGTCCCTCTATAGCGGGCCCCGATGAGCTGCTACCCTTGTCGGGAATCAGCATCGCATGGCTCTCCTGCGCCTGCTGCATCGCCAGCTTTCTCTCACGAAGGTTGTGCCACCCCGACCACAGCAGAAGGCTAATTCCCACCACCATCACCAGCAGAACCAGTGCTTTACGCATTACGATCGACATCCTTCCGTCGGCGCACGAACAAAACACGCCACTCCATCAGTTTAGACGCAATCGCGGAGCGCTTCGTAACGCCCTTTCTCAAGCCTGTCCAACCTGTCCCACGTAACCCCACGTCTCCACAACACGCGGCATGGCACCCACCGTCCCCGGCCTGCGCGCAAACTCATACAACTGGGCTGTCAATTCCTTAGCCTCGTCCCGTGAAGCGAAGCCCTCCGCGATCACAGCATCGACAATATTCTCCATGGTGATCGGAGAGATCAGTTTCACCTCACCCTCCGTGCCCGCCGGCTGAACCACGTTCATCCCAATCTCCTCAAAGCCCGCGTTCTCCAGAAGGCTGGGCAGCCGCGGTCCGATGCACGGATCCCCGCCTCTTCGCTGCACTGTTCTTATGTACAACTCGACATAGCGCCGGTGTGCCTCGAAGTCTGGATAGCAGAAGTAGCCGTTGAAGTCGACGTCCTCAATCACCACGACTCCGCCTGGCCGCAGTGCCTGTCGCATGCGCATCAGAGCCTTCGCAGGATCCGGAAGATGGGTCAGCAAAAACCTTGCATGAACAAGGTCAAAACCGTGCTCCGGCTCATCCGCGAGAATGTCCGACAATCTGAACTCGACATTCCGGACGCCCCTCTCCTGCGCTTCGCGCGTCGTCCGCTCCAGTTTGACGTGGTCGACATCGGTCGCAACGACTCTCCCTCTGGATCCCACTATGGCCGCTAAATCAAACGCCACATCGCCGCTGCCGAAGGCAACCTCAAGGCATCTCATCCCTGGGTGAACACCGACCCGTCCCAGAAGGCTCATGGTAGTCGGCCTCATCACGCGTGAGAGAATCCGCAGCCGCTCCCAGCCCTCAATTCCACCGCGAATAATGTAATGAGTCTGCCCCATGCCAAATCTCCCCTTGCAGAAGATCGGTCCCGTGGCCCACAGACATTTCCACTCTATTCCTTCCGTCTCCATTCGTGCATTCGATTTGCCGCATCAGCACAGTTGAAGGGTCAAGACACCGCCTCTGCTAGCATCGGAAAGGTCGCGATCATGTCTCACACACCCGTCAATCCGGCAGATTCCACCCGCCCTTCCGACTACATCCGCATCGAGGCCGCAGCCCTCGTCGAGTTGGCGCTCCGCCTCGACGGCCCTATGCTCGCAACCTTCAACCAGGCCGTCGATCTTCTCCTCCGCGCCACCGCTACTCGCAACCGCATTATCGTCACCGGCATCGGCAAAAGCGGCATCATCGCCCGCAAGATCGCCGCCACCCTTCGCTCCACCGGAACCCCCGCACATTTTCTCCACCCCGCCGACGCCCTCCACGGTGATCTGGGCATGCTCTCCCGCGGCGACACCATCGTCGTCCTCTCCGCCAGCGGCGAGACCGAAGAGATCCTCCGCCTCCTCCCGCTCCTCAAGCGCTTCGCCGACAAGCTCATCGCCCTCTGCGGCTGCCTCACCTCCACCCTCGCCCAGGCCAGCGACATCACGCTCGACACCAGCGTCTCCGCCGAGGCCTGCCCTAACAACCTCGCCCCTACGGCCTCCACCACCGTCATGCTCGCCCTCGGCGACGCCCTCGCGCTCGAGGTCAGCAGACGGCGCGGATGGAAGGCCGAAGACTTCGCCGAACTGCACCCCGGCGGCCGCCTCGGCAAGCGCCTCGCCCGCGTCTGCGAACTCATGCACGCAGGCGACGCCCTGCCCCGCGTCTCGCCCGAAACCCCCATGCCCCAGGTCATCTACGAGATGTCCCGAAAAAAGCTCGGCATGACCACAGTTCTCGACAGCGAAAACAAACTCCTCGGCATGATCTCCGACGGAGACCTCCGCCGCCTGCTCGAACGCGACGGCGGGGCCGCCCTCAACCACACCGCCGCCGAGATCATGAACCCCCATCCCCTCACTATCGACGGCTCCGCCTTCGCCTCCTCCGCGCTCGCCCTCATGGAAGAGAAGAAGATCACCTCACTCATCGTCACCGCACCCAGCGGCGAGGCCGAAGGCGTCCTCCACCTCCACGACCTCTGGACCCTGGAACTCATCTAAATCACGCATGACCACGCTGGCAATGCCCGTTGCTCCGGGTCAACTCCGCGACGAAGAGCTCCAACTGGAGCTCACTGAGTTTGCGCTCCACCCGATCCACCATGTGCCCGCTTACAACTTCCGCATGGTTCATCGTCAGACGGAGGAAGAGCTCGGCTACATCCGCCTGCGAGTCGGCTCGACGCCTCATATCGAGCTCTACGCCGGCCACATCGGGTACAGCGTCCATCCTGCTCATCGTGGACATCACTACGCCTCCAGGTCCCTCCGCCTCCTCCTGCCTCTGGCCAAGCGCCTCGAGATCGATCCCGTCTGGATCACGTGCGACCCGGAAAACCTTGCCTCCCGGCGAACCCTCGAGCTCGCCGGAGCCGAGTTCGTCGAGATCGTCGACGTCCCGCCAAACTGCATCATCCGCCAGAGCGGACACCCGCGAAAGTGCCGCTACCGCATCTTCCCTTAGCTCATCCGCGCCCCACACACGCCACATCACCCATGCGGAAGTTAGAATAGGCATAACGACATACGACTCACACAGACAGCCGGAAGGTCCCACACTACGCATGCATCGCTGGTCGCAACTATTTATCCCCACCCTTCGTGAAGCCCCCGCAGACGCCGAAGTAGCCAGCCACAAGCTCCTGCTCCGCGCCGGCTACATCCGTCAACTCGGTGCCGGCATCTACAGCTACCTCTTCCTCGGCAACCGCTCCATCAACAAGATCATCGCCATCGTGCGTGACGAGATGGACAAGATCGGCCAGGAGTTCCTGCTCCCCGCTCTCAATCCGCGCGAGATATGGGAGGAGTCCGGCCGCTGGTCCGTCATGGGCGACAACATGTTCCGCCTGAAGGACCGCAAGGGCGCCGACCTTTGCCTCGGTATGACCCACGAAGAGGTCATGACCTCCATCGCCCGCAACGAGCTCCGCAGCTACAAGCAGCTCCCGCAGATCTGGTACCAGATCCAGACCAAGTTCCGCGACGAGCCGCGCCCCAAGTCCGGCCTCCTGCGCGTCCGCCAGTTCATCATGAAGGACGCCTACTCCTTCGACATCGACGAGGCCGGCCTCGACGAGAGCTACAACAAGCACGACGCCGCTTACCGCGCCATCTTCACCCGCTGCGGCCTCGAGTTCGTCGCCGTCGAAGCCGACTCCGGATCCATGGGAGGGTCAGCCTCGCAGGAGTTCATGGTCTACACCGAAGCCGGCGAAGACCTCATTGCCAGTTCTGCCTCCGGCTACGCCGCCAACCTCGAGAAGGCCACCAGCCGCCTTGCCCCGGTCGAGGACCTCGCCCCCACCGGCGACGGCTCCCCCGAGCTCGTCCACACCCCTGGTCAGCGCACCATTGAAGAGGTTGGTGCCTTCCTCAACGTCGAGCCGCAGTACCAGATCAAGACCATGGCCTATATGGCCGCACTGCCTGAAGCCGATCACGCCAAGCTGGGTCCCCTGCGCCCCGTCGTCGTCTTCCTGCGCGGCGACCACACGCTCAACGAGGCCAAGCTCCTGCTTATCGCGGGCGGCGAACTCCGCCCGATGCTACCCGAAGAGATTGTCGAAGTCTTCAAGGCGCCCGCAGGCTACCTAGGCCCCATCGGCCTCGAGCCCGCGCCGCACCCCAGGAAGCCCGGAACCCTCGTCATCCTCGACAAGGCCCTTGAAGGCCGCGCCAACCTCATCGCTGGGGCCAACAAGGAGGAGTACCACCTCCGCAACGTCACCCCCACACGCGACTTCAAGCCGACGCTCATCGCCGACGTCCGCAACGTAGTCGAAGGCGAGCCCTGCCCTATCGACGGCTCCCCCCTGCGTCTCGGCAAGGCGGTCGAGATCGGCCACATCTTCAAGCTCGGCTACAAGTACTCGAAGTCCATGGGAGCAACCGTCCTCAATCGCGACGGCAAAGAGGTCACTCCCATCATGGGCAGCTACGGCATCGGAATCGAGCGGATCCTCACCTCCGCCATCGAGACCTCTGCCGCGGCGAACGACGGCTCCGCCTTCGCCCTGCACCCGGCAATTGCGCCCTTCCAGGTCGTCGTCACCATCACCAACATCGGAGACGCCAGCCTGCTCGCCGCCGGAGAGAAAGTCGCCGCCGAACTCGCTGCCGCTGGCCTCGACGTCCTGCTCGACGACCGCGACGAGCGCGCCGGAGTCAAGTTCAAGGACGCCGATCTCGTCGGTATCCCCTATCGCATCAACATCGGACGCGGAGTCGCCGAGGGCAAAGTCGAGTTCGTCGACCGCCTCGCAAAGCGCAACCAGGACCTTACGATCGCAAAGGTAGCCGCCGAAGTAGCCACTCAGATAACATCAGCCCTACAACCCGGACAGCCCGCTCAGGTAGTTTGAGCGTCTAACGAGGAAGAATCAGCTTGCCAGTTAAACTCAAATACGCCAGCAAAGCTATCGGGACCGGCAGCCTGCGCCACCGCATTCTGCGGGCTGCCATTGTGACGGTTCTGGCGGGCTTCGTTCTCTTCGCGGCCGTCTTCGCGTACTACAACCACAAGTACCAGCAGATCGTGGACACGCGCCTCGCCTCGGGACACCTCTTCTCCAGCGTCTCGCAGATTTACGCCGCTCCGCGCGAGATTCGCGACGGCCAGAAGTACACCGCCGCTGCCATCGCCGCCGATCTGCGCCGCGCCGGTTACAACTCCAACACTCAGCTCGGGACCTTTCAGCTCAACGGCAACAGCATCTTCATCAAGCCCGGCCCGGAGAGCTACCACAACACCGACGGCGCCACCATCGACACCTCCGGCGGCACTGTCCAGAAAATTACCGCCGAAAACGGCGCCGCCCTCAGCGCCTACGAGCTAGAGCCGCAACTCATCACCGCGCTCTCCGCGGACAACAGCCGCACCAAGCGCCGCATGATCGCCTACACGGACATCCCGCCGCGCATGGTGCAGGCCGTGACCTCCATCGAAGACCGCAACTTCTTCGAGCACAACGGCATCAACTTCCTCCGCATCGTCAAGTGCGGCGTCGAAGACATCACCAGCGGCCGCAAGCGCTGCGGCGGCTCCACCATCACCATGCAGCTGGCGCGCGGCTTCTTCCTTTCCCCCGAGAAGCACCTCAAGCGCAAGCTCATCGAAATCTTCATCAGCTTCCAGCTCGAATCGCGCTTCACCAAGCCGCAGATCTTTGAGATGTACGCCAACCAGATCAACCTCGGCCATCGCGGCAGCTATGACATCAACGGCTTCGGCGAGGCATCGCAGGCCTTCTTCGGCAAAGACCTCAAGCAGCTCGACACCGCCCAGTGCGCTCTGCTGGCCGGAATGATCCAGAGCCCCAGCCGGCTTAACCCCTACCGCCATCCCGAGCGCGCCATCGAGCGCCGCAACGTAGTCCTCGACTCCATGGTCGAGACCAGCGCCATCTCAGCCTCTGAGGCTGCGCGCGCCAAAGCCGAGCCGCTCAATCTCGCTCCCCCCAACGTCGACGCCAGCGAGGCCCCCTACTTTGTCGATCTCGTCCACGACCAGCTCGTGCAGCGCATCGGCGACCAGGACCTCGCCCACCAGAGCCTCCGCATCTATACCTCGCTCGATCCCGACCTTCAGAGCATCGCCTCCGACGCCGTTGAGGCCGGTATGAAGAACGTCGACGATATCGTGCGCAAGCAACACGGTAAGAGCACCGCGCCCATCGTCTATCCCCAGGTCGCACTCATCGCCCTCAATCCCCACACCGGCCAGGTCCTCGCGCTCGTGGGCGGCCGCAACTACGGCGCCTCACAGCTCAACCACGCCGTCGCCAAACGCCCCACCGGATCCATCTTCAAGCCCTTCGTCTACGCCGCGGCCTACAACAGCAGCCTCAATGGCACCGCTCTGGGCGGCGGTGGGATCTTCACTGCCCTCACCCAGCTCACCGACGTCCCGACGACCTTCACCTTCGATAACGGCCGCCAGACCTACACTCCCAACAACTTCAAAGGCGACTTCCGCGGCGACGTCACCGCTGCCTACGCCCTCGCCCACTCGCTCAACAACGCCACCATCGAGCTCGGCGAGATGGTCGGCTTCGACAACGTAGCCGCCCTGGGTCGCTCCGCTGGAGTCGCCTCCGCCCGCGGAACCCCGTCTGTCTCCATCGGGGCCTACGACGCCACTCCGCTCGATATGGCCGGAGCCTACTCGGTCTTTGCCAACAATGGCGTTCACCTCACGCCCTGGATGCTCTCCTCCGTCACCAACACAAGCGGCGACATCATCTCCGACTTCCCGCGCGAGGCCAAGCAGGTCATGGATCCCCGAGCGGCCTATCTGACGCAGTCGCTGCTCGAAGGCACGATGAACTACGGAACTCCGGCAGGAGCCGTTCGTGGGCACGGCTTCACCGCTCCCGCCGCCGGCAAGACCGGAACCAGTCACGACGCATGGTTCGCCGGTTACACCTCCAACCTCATCTGCATCGTCTGGGTCGGCAACGACGACTACAGCGACATCAAGATCGAAGGCGCCCACGCAGCTGCACCCATCTGGACCGAGTTCATGAAGCGCGCCATCCAGCTTCCTGAGTACTCCGACGTCCACTCCTTCTCGCCGCCCGACGGAGTCAGCGTCGTCCGCATCGATAAGACCACTAATCTCCTCTCCGACACTTCCTGCCCCGACAACTCCATCAGTCTCGCCTTCCTCGACGGCACCGCGCCCGCCAACTCCTGCAGCCAGATGTCCGAGAGCCCGCAAAACTTCATCCAGAAGATCTTCGGCATCGGCGAACACCCCAACCCGCAGACCAATCCTCCGCCTGCCCTGCCCGGAGCCTCACCCGCGCGTCCAGCTTCTCCGACTGCGGCCAATGCCCCCGTCGAGACGCAGCCAGCCGCACCCAAGAAGAAGAACTTTTTCCAAAAGCTCTTCGGCGGCGGAGACAAGAAGAAGCAGCAGCCCCAAGACTCTCAACAATGACCTCCATTAACCTCGCAATGACGGCAGCTTCTTCCTCACGTTGAAGCCCATCGGAGCAGCCGAAAAACCAGCCTCCAGCAAAAAGCTCGCCAGCGGATGCTCCCGCACCGGCAGTCCGTTCACCGTGACGATCAGCATCCCCGCGTGCGTGTCTCCCTCCTCGCTCCGCTCTTGCACACCCTTCACGAAAAACTCCGCCAGCGCCCTCGCCACCTGCCCGCGCTGCGGCTCCTCCTCCGGCAGAAACACCTGCACATTCGGATTCCCCCTGCGCAGATACGCCACCAGCGCTCCATCGCACAGGATCACCCGCGCCCCCACGCTCCGCGTCAGCGGCGACACAGCATCCGGCCATCGCAGCAGCGCCCCATACGGATTCGCCGGGTCCGTGGCCGCCAACTGCAGCATCTCCCGCCTCTCGCCCTCTCTCTGCGTCCGCAACGAGCGCAGCAACTCCACCGCCGACGGCAGCGCAAACTGAGTCGCCCCCAACTCCGCCGCAAAATAACCGCGCCGAACCTTCCCGCTCTCCTCCATCGCCTTCAGCACGTCATACACCGCCGAAAACCCTCCCGGCAGATTCTCCGCATGCGCCGTCTCGCGAAACACCACGCCATACCGTTGCAGAAGTTGCTGCGCGATCGCATGACTCCACTCCGTCGCTGAACGGGCTACATCAAACGCCGCTGCATTCAGCGCCCACCGGCCCTGCCCCGCTGGAGGGGTCGTCCGGCGCGACCGGAACGCCGTTCCCTGCTGGTGCACCCTGCGCGCCGGCCGGCTCGCCGAAGGCCGCTCACAATAAGCCCGCAGCGCCGCCATCCCATCGTTCGTTACAAATCCTTTCCACACGAGCTCCCACAGAGCATCCAGCGTCTCGCCCGGATACCCTCCTCCAACTCCCTCATGAATCTCCTGAAAGAACGAAGCCCCTCGCGCCTTCAAATACGCAACCACCGCCGCCTCGCGCTCCGTCAGTGCCCGTTCATCAACCGCGCGTCCAACCGGCCAAAGCGCCGGAAGCTTCTCCGCCAGATACAACCCAATCCGCCCATCGTGCTCGCCCAGCGGCTCGAGCCCCGCCCAGATCACTTCGCCAGCGGCGATCAGCATATCCAGATCGCTGGGTTGATACGCCGCTAGCCGCGCCGGCAGAATCTCCGTCTCCAGAATCGAAGCCGGCACAGCGGCCCCCTGCAGATTCTCGATCGCATCCAGCAGAGCGTCCAGTCCGCGGCGCGGCTGCACCACGCCCTGCCACCGCGTCAGCAGCCTCACCAGCGTCCTCTGCTCAACCGGCTCAACCTCCTTGCGCAGCCGCGCCAGGCTCTTCCGCCGAATCGTCCGCAGTACCTCATCGTCACACCACTCGCGATGCACGCCGTCCGGCCGGAAGCCTCCCTCCACCACGCGCCCCGCCTGCACCAGCCGCTCCAGCACAGCCTCCACCCTCTCCACCGACACCCCGAACCTCGCCGCCCCCTGCTGCGCCGTAAACGGCCCATGCGTCCGCCCGTAACGCCGCACCACATCCACCAGCGCATCAGAGGCAGACTCCAGAAACACCTCCGGCAACCCTTGCGGCAGCCGCACTCCCACCCCATCGCGATACCGCGCCGCATCCTCCACCGCAATCAGCCGGCTCTGCCCTGCAATCGAAACCTCCACAACGCGCCGAACCTTCAGCAGCCGAGTCACACTCTCCGCAACCGCATCGCTCACACACCGCGCCCGAAGCTCCTCCTGCGACAGATCGCCCAGCCGCAGCAGTAGATCGTGCACGCCATCCATCGTCCGCGCCTTCGCATTCTCCATCAGTCCCTGCAACTGCTCCTCGGTCTCTTCGATCGCCCCGAGATCGAGCAGCTCCCGCAGGTCCGCATCGCCCATCAACTCGCGCAACTGGTCCTGGTCGATCGCCAGCACCTGCGCCCGTCTCTCCGCCAGCGGAGCATCGCCGTCATAGATGTAGTTCGCCACATAGCTGAACAGCAGCGCCGAAGCAAACGGGCTCGGCGTCTTCGAGTCCACCGTATGCACCCGCAGGGTCCGCGCTCCGATCAGCCGCAGCACCTCCATCAACGCCGGCATGTCGAAGACATCGCGCATGCACTCCCTGTAAGCCTCCAGCAGAATCGGAAATGAAGCATAGCGGCTCGCCACGCTCAGCAGGTCATACGCCCGCTTCCTCTGCTGCCACAGCGGACTCCTCCCATCCGCCCTCCGCCTCGGCAACAACAACGCGCGCGCCGCGCTCTCGCGAAACTTCGCCGCAAACAACGCCGTCGAGCCAAGTTGTTTTAGAACCAGATCCGCCGCCTCTGCAGGCTCCATCAGCAACGACCCAACCGCAGGCGGCTCGTCCGTCTCCGGAAACCGCAGCACGAACCCATCCTCGCTCCACATCGTCTCCACTTCGGGCCCACCGCTCTCGCGAACCTTCGCAGCCGCCGCTACCGCCCACGGTGTATGCACTCTGCTGCCGAACGGTGTCAGCACGCACACCCTCCAGAATCCCAGCTCATCGCGCACGCGCTCGATCACAACATTGCGGTCATCCGGAACCTCCACCGTTGCCAGCTCCTGGTCCGCCAGATACCGCAGCACATTCTCCGCCGCTACTGGGTCGAGATCGTGCTCCTCCGTCAGCCTCGTCACCGCCACTCCGCGCGGGACCTCACGCATCTCCCGCACCAACGCGCCGATCCTCCGGCCGAACTCAATCGGCCTCCCCGCCCTGTCTCCATGCCAGAACGGCATCTTCCCCGCCTCGCCCGGCGCCGGAGACACCAGCACGCGGTCATGATGAATCTCCTCGATCCGCCACGCCGAAGCCCCCAGCACGAAGACCTCGCCCACCTTGCTCTCAAACACCATCTCCTCATCCAGCTCGCCCACGCGCACCGGCTTCGCGCGCTCTCCCGCAAGAAACACCCCATACATCCCGCGATCCGGAATCGTCCCACCATTCAGAATCGCGATCCGCTTCACTCCCGAGCGCGGCGTCAGCCAGTTCTTCGTCCTGTCCCACGTAATCCGCGGCCGCAGCTCCGCAAACTCGTCCGACGGATACCGCCCCGCCAGCATATCCAGCACACCGTCGAACACCGCCTGGCTCAACCCCGCAAATGGGGCCGCACCACGCATCAACGCCAGCAACTCCTCATACCCAATCCCCGGCCCATCGTCTTCCTCACCGCCACGCCACCTTCCCGCCTCCCCGAGGGGAGGATGCGCCACAATCGCCACCATCTGCTGGGCCAGCACATCCAGCGGGTTCCGCAAAAACCGCGTCGACTCCACATGCCCCTCATGCATCGCCCGCGTCACCGCCGCGCATGCAATCAGGTCCGCCCTGTACTTCGGAAAGATCACCCCATTCGACGGCGCGCCCACCTGGTGCCCCGCTCGCCCGATACGCTGCATCCCGCTCGCCACCGACGGCGGAGCCTCAATCTGCACCACAAGATCGATCGCTCCCATATCGATCCCCAGTTCCAGCGACGAGGTCGCCACCAGCGCCTTGATCCTGCCCTCCTTTAGCATCTCCTCAATCTCGCTGCGCTGCGCTGCCGCCAGCGACCCATGATGCGCCCTAGCCAGCGGCTCGCCCGCCAGATCATTCAACGCCCCTGCCAGCCTCTCCGCCACTCTCCTCGCATTCACAAAGATCAGCGTCGAAGTCCGCTCACGAACAATCTCCAGCAACCGCGGATAGATCGACTGCCACAGCGAAGTCTGCTTCCTTCCCTGCGACTCCGCCGCTCCATGCTGCGCCTCCGCCTCGCCCAGCCGAGCCATGTCCTCTACCGGAACCTCCACCCGCAGCTCCAGCCTCTTCCGCGCCCCCGCATTCACCACCGTCACGGGCCGAAACCGCACCGCCGACTCAGCCGCTTCGTCCTCACCAGCCACATCCGCCAAAGCCGCTGCCTCGCTCCGCTGACTCGCTGACTTGCTGACTCGCTGACTCGCTCCACCGAGAAACCGCGCCACCTCCTCCAGCGGCCGCTGCGTCGCCGACAACCCGATCCGCTGCACCCGCCGCCCCGTCAACGCCTCCAGCCGCTCCATCGACAACGCCAGATGCGCCCCGCGCTTCGTCGGGACCAGCGCATGAATCTCATCCACGATCACCGTCTCCACCGACCGCAGCCCCTCGCCCGCCCCCGAGGTCAGCAGCAGGTACAAACTCTCCGGCGTCGTAATCAGAATCTCCCCCGGATGCCTGCGAAACTTTGCCCGTTCCCTCTGCGGAGTATCCCCGGTCCGCACGCTGATCTCCGGCACGCGCACCGCAACTCCTTCGCGCCCGGCCATCTCCGCAATCCCCGCCAGCGGAACTCGAAGGTTCTTCTCCACATCCACCGCCAGCGCCTTCAGGGGAGACACATACACCACCCTGCATCCACGCTCCGCCTCCGCAGGCCCATGCATCATCAACTTATCGAGGCACCACAGAAACGCCGCAAGGGTCTTGCCTGTCCCCGTCGGTGCAAGAATCAGCGTCGACTCGCCCTTGGCGATCGCTGGCCACCCCTCCAACTGCGGCAGCGTCGGCACCCCAAGCGTCTCGCGAAACCACCGCGCCGTAATCGGATGAAATAGCGTCAGCGCGCCGTCGCTCGCGGACACACCACCCCGCTCAGCCTTCGCCGCGCCCTTCTTCGCCACCATCTTCTTTGCGGAAGCCTTCGCCATCCCCTTAGCTCTGGCAGCAGCATAACCGCCGCTCCACCCATAGGATGCACCACCGCCCCTAATCTCCGCGTAAAACCATTACACTCAGCGTTTCACCACGGGCCGATAGTAGTAACACTGCGCCGCAAACTCCACTTCAAATAGGTTCGTCGAATCCTCCGCCTGCTCCGCGTTCCCCAGCATTAGGTATCCATCCCGCGCCACCTGCTGGTGCACCTGCCCAAAGACCGTCCTCCGGTCCTGCTGCGGAAAATACAGCAGCACATTCCTCAACAGCACCAGGTCGAAGACCGGCAGCTTCGGCAGCGGCGCACACAGATTCACCACATGAAACTCGCACATCTGCCGTACCCGCGCGCAGACCTCCCACTCCTCCTCGTGCCGCTCAAAGTACTTCACCAGCATCCGTGCCGGCAGCCCGCGGTTCACCTCCAGCCGCCGATACCGCGCACTCTTCGCATACTCCACCACCTGCCGCGAGATGTCCGTTCCGACGACCTTCACGTCCCACCCCGCGAGCCCCGGAAACTTCTCCGCCAGCGTCATCGCCACGCTGTACGCCTCCTGTCCCGTTGAACTCGCTGCGCTCCAGATCCGCAACCTTTTCGCCCCTGCGCGCTCTTCAATCAATCGCGGCAGAATCTCCTCGCTCAGCATCGCAAACGTCTTCGGATCGCGAAAGAAGCTCGTCTCATTGATCGTCATCGCCTCGGCCACCGCGCGCTGCAGATGCGCCGGTCTGTCTTCCTTCAACAGGCTCACCAGCCCTTCAAGGTTCGAAACCCCCGCCAGCCTTGCGACCGGCGCCAGCCTCGTATCGAAGAGCGCATTGCGCGAAGGATCGATCAGATTAGCCGACTGCAGCCGCACCACCTCGCGAAGATACGCGTAGTCCGCCTCAGAGCAGGCCATTCGCAACCTCCTGCCACGAACCCGTTCCCGCAGCATGAACACCCGACATCTCTCCCACCGTTCTTCCCGCCGCAACCCGCAGCTTCAGCTCGCCCGCCAACGCTCCCAACGGAAGCGTCGCATTCGCAATCCCCGCCTCCGCCACGCGTCCCGGCATCCCCCACACCGCCGACGTCGCCTCATCCTGCGCCAGTACTACGCCTCCGCGTTCATGGACGGCCCGCGCTCCATCCAGCCCATCCGAGCCCATCCCCGTCATCATCAGCGCCAGCGTTCCCGCTCCATACAGCCTCGCCGCTGAGTGAAACAGGTAATCAACAGAAGGCCTGCAGTGATTCAGCGGCTCCCGCTGATGCAACCTCACCCTTCCCTTCGCCGCGCTCCTCGCGTCCAGGCTGAACCCCGTCCCCATCGGCGCCACCTCCATGTGCGAGTCTCCCGGGGCCAGCCACACCTTCCCCGGACGAACTGCCGCTCCCTCATACGCCTGCTCCACGCGCAGCGCGCAACAGCGGTCCAGTCGCTCCGCCAGCGCTCCCGTAAACAGCTTCGGCATGTGCTGCACAATCAGCACAGGAACAGGAAAGTCTGCAGGCAGGTTCGGCAGCAGCTGTTCCAGCGCCGAAGGCCCTCCCGTCGAGAGTCCAATCACCACTGCCTCAACTGGAGCGCCCGTGCGCCTGTCGCCATAGCGAGCCTTCCTCGGCGCTCCACTTCCCGCCGCGCCTTCGCCTCGGCTCCCCTTCGCCAGCGCCGCAATCCGCGGCAGCAGCTGCTGAGCCAGCGACGCCATCGCCGACGCGAAGTCTCTCTGCCCCGTCGGCTTCATCACATAGTCCGACGCCCCGCGGGCCAGAGCCTCCAGCGTCGATCGCGCTCCATGCTCCGTATGCGAACTGCACATGATCACCGGAACCTGGGGGCCCTCCCACTGCAGCCGTTCCAGCACCTCCAGCCCGTCCATCCGCGGCATCTCGAGGTCCAGCACCAAAACATCCGGACGAAGCTCCGCCAGCCTCTCCAGGCACTCCACGCCATCGCGCGCCACTCCGCACAGCTCCATCCGCGGCAGTTCGCCTCCGCCGCCCAGCGCATGTGCCTCAAACAGGCTCCGCATAATCCCCCGCATCACCGCCGAATCGTCCACCGCAAGCACCCGCAGCGGCCGCTCCATCCTCATCCTCATGCCCCGCACCCCTTCTTTCCGTCTCTTCTCTAAGCAGCGAGGCCCAGCAACGACATCTTCTCGCGCAGGCTCTCCGGCGTGAACGGCTTCATCAGAAACTCATCGGCTCCGTTGTCCAGCGCGGCCAGGACGAACGAGTGGTCCGCCTCCGTCGTCACCATCATCACCTTCATCCCCGGCCACATCTGAGCATCGCGGAGAGCCTTCACGCACTCCAGCCCGCTCATGCCCGGCATATTCACATCCAGCAGCATCAGATCGAACGCCTCTGCGTCCGTCAGCACCGAAAGCGCGTCGCGCCCATCCACTGCCTCCACGCACGTCACTCCCATCCGCTGCAGCAGCGCCCTCAGATACTCCCGAATGAAGCTCGAATCATCGACAATCAGCGCCCTCATGCCGCACCTCCACTCGCTGTCCCTTGCCTAAACATCTCCGTCTCGGCCAGCCGCGAAGGACGCAGCCGCAGCGGATCGAGCTGCACCATCAACCCCGATGGCATCTTGTACGCGCCGTCAAACAACCACTTTCCCCGCGCGTCCAACGTGCTCGGATTCGCCTCCAGCATCTTCCGGCTCACCGTCACCACACCTCCCACAGCGTCCACCACCAGCCCGAACCGCTGCGAAGCATCCTCGTCCTCCAGCACCAGCACGCAGTTCGTCTCTGCCTTCTCCGTCAGCCCCAGCAGTGCGCGAAAGTTCACCGTCGTCAGAACCTCCCCGCGATAGGGCACGACACCGCCAATGAACGCCGGAGCCATCGGAACCCTTTGCAGCTCCCGCCCGCCCAGCACCTCGCCGATCCTCCTGGTATCGATCCCAAAGCTCTGCTCGCCTACAAACAGCGAGCACAGCGAGACAGCGTCCTCCTCGTCTCTTATGGCCTCGAGCGCCGCCTCATGACTCATCTCACCCTGAGGCACGCCCCCCACCTTGCTCTTCGCCTTCTTCTTCCCAGCCTTCTTCACGCAACCTCCTCCAGTTCCGGCTCAACGTCTTCAACGAACTCCCGATGCACCGTCGTCAACTTCTCCTTCACCAGCGCCAGCTCCATCTCGCCGGTCGCCTCGTCCTTCTCGAGCCGCGACCCCGGCGAGACATCCAGCACGCGCCTCACCACGACACCCATCCGTTTTCGTCCGCCTCTGCCCGCATCCCCGCAGATCAGCACCGTCGCCGCGCCGTCCTTCGCGCCTGCCTCCAGCTCTTCGAGCACGTGGCCGTCATCGCTCAGCGGCAGCAGCTCGCCGCGATACTGTAGCAGCGTCCTTCCTCTCGCGTACTCGATCTGCTCCAGCGGAACGCTCTCAATCCGCTCGACAGCATCCAGCGGCAGCGCAGTACGCTCTCGCGCGCGGTCCTCGAAGACCAGGAACGAAGCCTCTTCTTCCTCCGCCTGCACCTCCACGTTCTCGGCCTCCGTCTCCTCTTCCTCCATCGGCTTCACACCAGCCCGAGCCGCAACTGCGCCAATATCCAGAATCAGCGCCAGCGTCCCATTGCCCAGCACCGTCGCGCCCGAGAACAATCCGATCTCTCGCAACACTGCCGACAACGGCTTCACCACAATCTCTTCCGGAGCCAGCAGGTCGTCCACCACCAGCCCATACCGGCAGCCCTCGGCCTCGAGCACCGCCATGTAGAACCCATGTGACTCCTCGCCCCTCACAGCCTCCAGCTCCAGCAGCCGCTCCAGCCACACCACCGGCAGCAGCCGCTCGCGCAGCCTGTACACCTCCGACGTGCCCACGCGCTCCACAGCCTGCTCCGCCTCACGCGCCGGAACATACACCAGCTCCACCAGCGCCGTCTGCGGCAGCGCAAAGCTCTGCCCTCCGCTGCGCACTACCAGTGCCGGAACAATTGCCAGCGTCAGCGGAACCCGCAGCCGCAGTGTCGTCCCCACGCCCACCTTCGACTCAATCTCGACGCTTCCGCCCACCTTCTCCACATTCGCGCGAACCACATCCATCCCCACGCCGCGCCCGGAGACATTCGTGACCGCCGCCGCCGTCGAAAACCCCGGCAGAAAGATCAGCTGCAGCGCCTCGCGCTCGCTCATCCCCGCGGCATGGTCCTCCGTCACCAGCCCGCGCTCGACAGCCTTCGCCAACACGCGCTCAATCGCAATCCCGGCGCCGTCATCCGCGACCTCAATCACCACCGACCCGCTCTGATGAAATGCTCGCAGCCGCAGGCATCCCTCCACGGGCTTGCCCGCAGCCATGCGCACCTCAGGCTGCTCGATCCCATGGTCCACCGCATTCCGCACCGCGTGCGTCAGCGGGTCCTTGATCGCCTCTAGCAGACTCTTATCCAGCCCCGTCTCCTGCCCCGAGAACTCGACCCTCACACTGCGCCCGCACGTCCGCGCCAGGTCGCGCACCATCCGCGGAAACTTCGCAAACAGATTCCCTACTGGCTGCATCCGCGCCTGCATCACCGTCTCGCGCAGGTCTGCCGTCACGCTGTCCAGCCGCCGCGCCAGCTCCGGAAAGTTCATCGCTCCCGTGCCGCTCTGCAGCATCTGGTTCCGCGTCAGCACCAGCTCGCCGACAAGGTTCATCATCCGGTTCAGCACATCCACATCGATGCGCAGCGTCTTGTCGCTCATTCCCGCACCGGACAGCGCAGCAACTCCAGACGCCTTGCCAGCAACCTCTCCTGCCGGCACCGCTGCCTCGGCATGAACCGCAACTCCTGCATCGCCCTCGCTGTTCAGCATCGCCAGCTCGGCGATCAGCTCGCCGTCCTCTTCGCTCGACCGCTGCCCTTCGCCGCCCGTCTCCTCGATCAGGCTCAGGATCCCTCGCAGCCCATCCTGCAGCCGCAGCAGCCCGCTAATCAGCTCCGACGATACCTTCAGCCTGCCGTCGCGCAGCGAGCCCAGCAGATGCTCGCCCGCATGAGCCAGCTTCTCAAGCCGCTCGAAGCCCAGAAACCCCGTCGTGCCCTTGATCGTGTGCACCGCGCGGAAGATCTCTCCTACCAGACGCTCACTCTCTTCAGGCCGAGTCTCGAGCTCAGTCAGGCACCGTTCCATCCGGTCCAGCCCTTCCTGGCTCTCTGCAATGAATTCTTTCGTCAGGTCGTCCACACCCCTCTTATCGGGCGCAACCCTTTAAGCATTAGCGCTGTGCCACTTGCCATCGGCCCCAGCACCCGTTAGATTCACTCTCATCATGTCGGCAATCAGCCATCCCAGCGGTCTCACCCCAACTCAGATCGAGGACCTCCAGCAGCGTGCCATCGCGGTCGCCCAAAACGCCTACGCCCCTTACAGCCACTTCCGCGTCGGCGCCGCGCTCCTCCTCGAAGACGGCAACGTCGTCACCGGCTGTAACGTCGAAAACGCCTCCTACCGCCTCACCACCTGCGCCGAGCAGTCGGCCGTTGCAACTGCAGTAGGCCTGTATGGCCCCCACATTCGCATCCGCGCCATCGCTGTCGCCAACCTCAACAACACTGCCAGCCAGCCCTGCGGAGCCTGCCGCCAGACCCTCCACGAGTTCAGTACCCCCGACACCCGCATCTTCTTCCCCGCAGAAGACGACACCGTCGTCGAAACCACCGTCGCCGACCTCCTTCCCGCGGCCTTCCTCCTGAGTAACAATTCGGACCAATGACCAAGGCCCAACGCATCCATCCCATCGACGTCATCCTACACAAGCGCGACGGCCTCGCCCTTACCGACGCTGAAATCCGCGCCTTCATCCTCGCCATTGTCGAGCGCACCCCCAGGAAGCACCTCGTCACCGACGCCCAGATCGCGGCCTTCCTGATGGCCGTCTTTCTCCGTGGACTTGATCCCCGTGAGCTAGCCACCCTCACGGCCGCCATGCGCTTCTCCGGCGAGGTCGCCTACACCGAAGCCCTCAACACCTTCACCATCGACAAGCATTCCACCGGGGGAGTCGGCGACAAGACATCCCTGCTGATTGCCCCTATCATCGCCGCCGCCGGCCTCGCTCAGCCTACCCCCGAAGGAGTTCCCGGCATCTGCGTCCCTATGATCAGCGGCCGATCCCTCGGTCACACGGGAGGCACACTCGACAAACTCGAAACCATCCCCGGCTTCAACACGCAGCTCTCCTTCCCAGACATGCGAGACGTTCTGCGTGAATGCGGAGCCGCACTCATCGGCCAGACCCCGACGATCGTCCCCGCCGATCGCATCCTCTACGCCCTCCGCGACCACACCGGCACCGTCGAATCCCCATTCCTCATCACCGCCAGCATTATGAGCAAGAAGCTCGCCGAGGGACTCAAAGCCCTCGTCCTCGACGTCAAGGTCGGCTCCGGAGCCTTCATGCCCACCTACGAAAAATCTAAATTCCTCGCCCAGCTCATGGTCCAGACCGGCGAAGCCTCCGAAACTCGAACCGTCGCCCTTCTCACCTCCATGGACGAGCCCCTTGGCCGCTTCTCCGGCAACTGGGTTGAGGTCTGGGAGTGCGTCGACATTATGCAGGGCAAGCGACATCCCATGTCTTCCGATCTCATCGAACTCTCCAACATCCTCTCCGGCTGGATGCTCCACCTCGCCGGCCACGCCACCACTCCCGAAGAAGGCGCAGAGCTCTCCGACGATATCCTCAAATCAGGAGCCGCATACAAAGCCTGGCTCAAGATCATCGCCACGCAAGGCGGAGACACCACCGTCTTCGAAGACCCAGCATCCCACCACAAGCCCAACGCCACCCGCGTCCTCAAAGCCACGCAATCCGGCTACCTCGCCGCGATGGACTGCAAGCAAGTCGGCTGGGCCGTTCAGCGGCTCGGAGCGGGCCGCGCCAAACCAGGCGACCCCGTCAGCGCCCACGCCGGCATCGAGTCCCACGCCAAACTAGGCGACCGCATCGAGCCAGGCCAACCCCTCTTCACCCTCTACAGCGAAGACTCCGCCCTCCTCGACGAGCCCGAACAAATGCTCCGTGAAACGTTGCAGGTCTCGTCGAGCCTCGTGCCGCGCCGCCCCCTTGTTCGCGAGGTCATTACAAAGAACAATATTCAGTAATAGTCGTTTCTCTTCTGAACAGAACAGGACCCGGAGGGAATCCTCTGGGTCCTCGGGATAAGAAGTTATTCGCCGAACTCGACTGTGACCTCGTTACCAGGTTGGAGTCCTGCTAGCACCGTCTGTGCCATGACCTTCTTCTCGGCCTTCGACATAGCGAAGTGAAAGTACATCGAAGAATCTGCGGAGCGGATTTCGTTTAGGAAATACTCGTCTCCATATCTGTGGAACACAAGCACGTTGGCTTTTCCGCGCTCGTTGGGTTCGTGTGTGGCTATCAACCGAGTATGGGTTCTCTTATCCCAACCGTCGAGGCGAAGCAGATTGGGAAAAATGGAAGAAGTGGAATCCGCAGTGAGCGTGTAATTTCCAGCAGGGAAAACAGTATCGTTAACCGTGAAGGCGAATGGAACGGTTGCCTTCACTCCGCGAGCTTGGGCCCATACTCCACACGTGATGGAGATAGCTGCTACGAAGAGAGCGATCTTCGAGACAATGTATTTCATGAACAATCTCCTTTGAGGCACCTTCTTTGGGTCTCCACAGACTCCGGAACACTTTTTCTTCAGGAGTTCGGGTTACGCCCGGATCTATTGCACACAGGTTGCCAATCTCCGCCCCCGCAACCGCAAGCACGTATTGCAATGAGATACAGGCGCCCCTTGGTTCACGCCTCAACGTTTTCCTGCTGCGGCTCCCTCGTCCGGTATCTAATCGGTTACCGCGAGTATCCGTCTGTCTCCAACCGCCTGTATGTCCTCCCCAGCACCCAGATTCACCGCCGACTCAGCTACACTTTGACACATCGGAGTACCTCTGATGAAGCCGCGACTCCTCGCTATCTCGGGTTCGCTGGCGGGCACCGTTCAAGAGCTCGTCAATGGCGAGATCTCTATTGGCCGTGATGAATCGAATCAGCTGTGCTTGAACGATCCGGCGGCCTCACGGAAACATTGCATCATCCGGCAGCTGAAGGACAGATATGAACTCGTCGATCTCGACAGCCGTCATGGCACCTTCCTGAATGGAATTCCTGTGCGGCACAAATTTGTCGATCACGGTGATGCGATTCGCGTTGGAAGGTCCGAGCTCGTGTTTCTGACGCACGAAGGAGAGTCGGCCGGAAATTCCAAAATATCCCTAAGTGACGCGACTTCTCCCTCCACGTTCAACACCATGCGAGTCGATCGGCCGTCACCTCTATTCACGTTCGGAGTTGAGGTCGGACGCATGGCACGCGACCTGACCGCCTTCATCAGAATCAGCAATGCCGTCAATTCCATTCGCAACTCCGAACTGCTGCAGCGTGAACTTCTGCGACTCATCTTTGAAGTCATTCCGGCAGAGAACGGCGCCGTCTTTCTATCGACCGATCTCGACGAAGAACCCAACTCCATCTGTACCTATAACCGGCAGTCCGATGCTGAACAGCCGGTCGAGATTCGGTGCGAACTGGTTCACCGTGCGATTTGGGAGCGTTCAGCAGTCTTTACGAGCCCTGATGCAGACTCCAGCGAGATGCAGAACGTGCTCTGTCTGCCTCTGGTAGGCGTGGAGAGAACAATTGGCGCTATCTATCTCACTTCGCCTCGCAACGCTTCGCCATTTCGCGAAGACCACATCCACTTCCTCGACTCGGTCTCGCGAATCGCAGCCGTAGCACTCGAAAACATTCTCGCCCTCGATGCTCTGCGTTCGGAGAACCGGCGATTGAAGGAGGAGCTCGGCCCTGACGGCAGACTCATCGGCGAAAGCCGGCAGATCCGCCATGTGGAAGAATTTATCTCCCGGGTGGCGCAAAGCGAATCCACCATCCTCATCCGCGGCGAGAGCGGCACAGGCAAAGAACTGGTCGCACGCAAGATCCATCACGGCAGTCCCCGAGCCGAGCGCCCATTCATTGCCATCAACTGCGCAGCAATTCCGGAGACGTTGCTCGAAACCGAACTGTTCGGTCACGAGAAAGGGGCCTTCACCGGCGCAATCAGTATGAGGAAGGGCAAGTTGGAACTGGCAGAAGATGGAACCCTGTTCCTCGACGAGATTGGTGACCTCGCTCCCGCGATGCAGGCGAAGCTCTTGCGAGTCTTACAACAAAGGGAGTATGAGCGTGTTGGAGGTACCGTTCCTGTACACTTCAAGGCCCGCGTTTTGGCCGCAACCAACAAGAATCTCGAACAGGCAATCAAGTCCGGCGAGTTTCGGCAGGATCTTTACTACCGGCTTAACGTGGTCTCAATCATAGTGCCGCCCTTGCGCGAGCACCCCGAAGACATTCCTCTGCTCGCCCTCTACTTTGCGTCAAAGTACGCGGAAAGAAGTAATCGGCCTTTCAAAGGCATCTCGCCAAAGGCGCGCACGTTGCTTATGGGCTATAGCTGGCCGGGCAACATTCGCGAATTGGAGAACGCAATCGAGCATGCCATTGTGCTGGGACTCACCGAAGAGATCCTGCCCGAAGATCTCCCCATCACCATACTTGAGGCGCAGTCGTCAGACCTCCTGGGAGTCCGATACCACGATGTGCTCAATCAGGCCAAGAAAGAAATGATTCTGAACGCGCTGCGAGAAGCGAAGGGTAGCTATCCCAAGGCAGCGCATCTGCTCAACATTCACCCCAAATATCTGCACCGTCTGGCACGGAATCTCAACTTGAAATCAGAACTAATCGAGTAGGTCCCTCCACAGATTGAGTGGTTTCGACCCTCAACTCGGGAATCTCTCTGGCTACTGCACCGCTTACCCGATACACTCTCCCTCAATCACTTATTTCATCGCGGAGTGCCCCTTTGCCCCGATTCACTGGCCTACTCGGCCTCATCACCTTACTATCCTTTGCGTACGCCTTCTCCACCAATCGCCGCGCCATCCGCTGGCGTACCGTAGCCTGGGGTCTCGGCCTGCAGATCGTCTTCGCCTTCCTCGTCATCAAGTGGACCTACGGTCAGCGCATCCTCGCCGCCGGCTCCACCGCCGTCACCTCGCTGCTCGGCCACGCGGCCGAGGGCTCCTCGATGGTCTTCGGCCGCCTCGGCACACCCGGCGACGCGCTCTCCACCTTCGCCTTCGCCGTCCTTCCAACCATCATCTTCGTCTCCGCGTTCTTCGCCATCATGTACCACATCGGCCTCATGCAGCAGATCATCAGGGCCGTCGCCTGGCTCATGCAGCGCACCATGGGAACCTCCGGCGCCGAATCCACCAACGTCGCCGCCTCCATCTTCATGGGACAGACCGAAGCCCCGCTCACCATCCGGCCGTTCCTTGCGGGAGCCACACGCAGCGAACTCATGACCATCATGACCTCCGGCATGGCCCACGTCTCCGGAGGAATCATGGCCGCCTACATCAGCTTCGGCATCAACGCCAAAGACCTTCTCTCCGCCGTCATCATGACCGCGCCCGGCACTATCCTCGTCTCCAAAATGCTCGTCCCCGAGACCGAGGTCCCCGCCACCGCCGGAACCGTCCACATGCCGCCCAGTGAAGAGCACAAAGAGGAAAACTTCATCGGCGCCATCGCGCGTGGAACCATCGACGGCGGCAAGCTCGCCTTCAACGTCGCCATCATGCTCGTCAGCTTCCTCGCGCTGGTCGGCCTCTTCAACGCCATCATGCTCTCCCTCTCCAACTTTCTCTGGGCCCACGGACACATCCCCTTCCCGCACTCCCTCGGCAACACGCTCGGAGTCATCGGGGCCCCCGTCGCCTGGCTCATCGGCATCCCCTGGCACGAGGCCCAGGCCATCGGCAACCTCCTCGGAACTCGCGCCATCCTCAATGAATTCGTCGCCTACACCCAGCTCGGCCTGCAGAAGTCTGCTCTCACCCCGCGAACCTTCTCCATCGCCACCTTCGCCCTCTGCGGCTTTGCCAACCTTAGCTCCATTGGAATGCAGATCGGAGGCATCGGAGCGCTAGTCCCCAACCGCCGCAACGACCTCGCCCAGCTCGGCCTTCGCGCCATGCTCGCCGGAACCATGGCCAACCTCATGTCCGCCAGCATCGTCTCCATGCTCATCAAATAGCAGCAGCCACACTCAATAGATCTCGCCCACCGACCTGCCGCCGCACTGCAGAATTGCGTCCCGAAAGGCACTCGACAGCCTCTTGGCCATGCCGGCATCAGCCACATAAAGTTCGACGCTCGACTTCGAACTGCTGCTGCCAGCCTGATCGTAGTTAGTTCGCGTGTGGTCACCGATCCGCGGTTGTCCTCCGAAGACCTGCAGCGTCAACATGTAGGGAGCGCCCCGCAAAGACCGATCGGGCGCGTCCACATCCAGCTTCGTTGGATCCAACTGGTCCAGCGGAAGATCATAGATGTTCTCCGTCCAGCCCGACCGCGCCTCGTTCGGCCAGTGCCACCGGTAGCCGACGCGCACCTCAAGACGGCACGGTGGATTGTCGTCCGTCTTCTTAATCGACTCATCCACCTGGACCATCATCGTCGGATGCACCTGCGACGCCGGCTCTTCCCAGCTAAACGTCCCGGATGACTTGGCGACGATCCAGTCCAGAATCTCCACGATCGGGCGAAGATTCTTTTCAGCTCCGGATTGGAAGGCCCTGGAGCGCGCCGTCTGCCCCATCGAGGATGCTGCGACCAAAAGGCATACAATAGACAGAGCTGCGTAGACTCGTCCCCGGCCCGGCGGCGACACCATGAAGCGATGCCACATGACCAACCCTCCGCTCCCCTGAACCAGAAGGATACCCGCAGACCGTCTCGCTGCGAAGATATTTGAGACCCCCGAAGCACGCCTCAAACTCTGTCAAGCCCCTGCTCTGTGCAAAACCGCCTCAACCCAAGCCACGAAGGCCATGCCAATCAAGGACTTCCGCGCCGAAAAATAAATCTCCAGACCGTGGCAGAGTTACCCCAACGAACTAGCTAAACTTTAAAAGAGTGGACTTTGCGCTGCTGTGCGACCACCGATCGCTTAAGCCAACTCATTTGTTTTCAATATTTTGACCTTCAAACCCTTTATTATGAATATTTTGCGAATAAAGTACCCGACTATGTCCGTTGTTTACAATATTTTACAGCTTTAATGGGGGGAGGGGTACCCTCGGAAATCAGGAAAAGGAAAGACGATACCAACGATGTCCAACGCGACCGCAAACGACCTCTACACACACGCCCAATCCGCCGCCAGCTACATTCGCAGCAAGACCGCTCTCCAGCCGAAGCTCGCCATCATCCTCGGCTCCGGGCTCGGCAACTTTGCCTCGCAGGTCAACGACGCCACAGTCATCCCCTACGCTGACATCCCCAACTTCCCGCAATCTACCGTTCAGGGCCACACCGGCAAACTCGTCCTCGGGACAATAGGAAGCCCCAACGGCAGCGTCCCCGTAGCCGTCATGCAAGGCCGAGTCCACGCCTACGAGGGCTACACCATGGCTCAGGTCACCTTTCCCATGCGCGTCCTCGGATTGCTCGGTGTCGAAAAGCTCATCGTCACCAACGCCGCCGGAGGCATCGACGTCCGTTACGGTCAGGGAGCCATCGTCGCCATCTCCGACCACATCAACCTCACCGGAACTAACGCCGCCCTCGGCCCCAACGAGCCACGCTTCGGCCAGCGCTTCTTTGACATGAGTTCGGCTTACTCGCCGGCCTTCCGTAAACTCGCCGTCGCTGAAGCCGCAAAGCAGGGCTGGACGCTCAACGAAGGCGTCTACCTCGCCGTCCTCGGCCCCAGCTACGAGACCCCAGCCGAAATCCGCGCCTTCCGCGCCCTCGGTGCCGACCTCGTCGGCATGTCTACCGTGCACGAGGTCATCGTGGCCCGCCACATGGGCATCCAGGTCCTCGGCCTCTCGGTCGTCACAAACATGGCCGCCGGCGTTCTCGACCAGCCCATCAACCACGAAGAAGTCATGGAGATCGGCCAGCGCATCGAGGGCCAGTTCACCGGCCTCCTCACCGCCCTCATCCCCCAACTAGCCACTCACGCCGGTTGACACAAATGTTCGAGCGATCCTACGTCGCCTCTACGAGCAAGGCCTCACCCGCCACCTCAACCGCAGCAACAGCCGAACGCCCCGAACCCTCTACCATCTCCACCACCCGCTCGCGGGCCGTCTCCGACAGCACGAACCGGTCTGCCCGGTCCGTCACCTCGCCAGCGAACGTCACCTCCGCACGCACACCCTTCAGTCCGAGCAAACGAAACAGATGCGGAGCCAGCAACGCATCGCCCCACCAGCACACATCTCGCTCCACCGTGGCATCGCCATCGCCAGCAATCGAATACCGCAGACCAGCCACCTGCAGCGGAACCCGCTCATTCAGCACCGAGTGAAACAGGCCTCTGCGGAACGGAAGCACGCACGATCCGTCGGTCGTCGTCCCTTCCGGAAAAAACAGCACAGGCACTCCCGTCCAGTAAGCCGCAGCCATCGACGCGTTCACTGCTGGGTATGTCGGCGGTCCGCCGCCACGCACCACGAAGACCGTTCCAGCCCGCGCCGCCAGCCAGCCAACCAACGGCCAGCCGCGTACCTCGCTCTTGGCCACCATCACAAACGGTCGCACGGAGCCGAACAGAAGTATGTCGAGATAGCTCAGATGATTCGAAACAACAGCCCCGCTCGCCGGAAGCTCACCCTCAACCACGCACTCCACGCCCATCGCCCGCACAATCCGGCGACACCACACATGGACCCACTCGGATCCCTCAACACCCGGCTTCGGCCAGCGAAGGAGACAGTCCACGGCCGCCGCCAGCAGAAGGAATACGACCCACGCTCCCCGGAACACCGACCGTACAATTCGCACTCAGCAGCCCTCGAGAAATCTCTGCGCCACACGCGGATGCAGCGTCTGCAGGTCGAGCAGCGTCAGGAAGTCGATCGTGCCGAACTCGCGATCGATCGCCGGCTCGCCGCAGATCTTCGCCCCAATCGCCAGGTACGCCCGCAGCAACTTCGGCGCGCGCTGCTCAGCCAGCTTCATTTCCCGCCTCGGCAATGCAAACGCCGGCGTCGGAACCGTTCGCAGTTCCGGGTCAACCAGGCAGTTGCCGAGCGACGCATATACCGCATGGCCAACCTCGGCATCCAGCGAGTTGAGCGAGCAGCAGCCCATCATATAGCGCCCGCCGTTTGCCAGCGAGTACCGCGCAATCCCGCGCCACAGCAGATGCAACACCTCAGGAGACCGATGCTCACGATGAATGCACGCCCGCCCCAGCTCCACAATCTGGCCGCGCATCGCCTCATACGGGGCAAACGAGAATTCCTGCTCGCTGTAGTATCCAAAGTTGCGGCCAGCCACATCGCCCATCTGCAGCCGATACGTTCCGACAATCGCTCCGCTAGCCTTCTCTTCGACGATCAGGTGATCGCACACCTCATCGTAGAGGTCTTTATCGTAGCCATCGGCAAACGACGACTCCAGCCCCTCGTTCATCTCCAGATTGAAGACAATGAACCGCAGCCGAAAAGCTGCACTCCGCTCTGCCTCAGTCAACGCAAGCCGCGCAACGTAGGCGCCCGCCTCCAGGCGAACATCTTTCTTTGAAGGAAGTTCGAGGACATCCGGTCGTACAGGGGGAAGGATTGCGGAGGATAGTTCGGCAGCTCTGAGCATCGACTCTCCTTGCAGTGGCAAGAGATGCATTCGATGTCAGTCTGCGTCCTTATTTGTTACAGAATGTTCACCTCACGTGAACATTTGTTGAATCAAAAATGGTGCACTCCTTCGATACCTGGGCTGCCTCCCGAAGCTCCGCCACAGCAGACCGAGCCTCATCCGCCGCCAGCTTTCGGTTCGCCGGATCGTGAAACACGATCGGCTCCCCGGAAAACCTCACCTCAACGCGAACGCCACGCAACCCAAGGAAATGAAAGACATGCGGCCACATCTTCATATCGCCCCAGTAGCAGACGTTGTCGGCGACCGTAACACCCGCGCCATTCTCCGCCTGCAGGCTGTAACTCACATGCGCCGCCGTCACCGGAGCATCCTCAGCCAGCACCTGCGCGAGCAGTCCGCTGTGGAACTTCAGCAGTCCCCTGCCGTCCGAAGTCGTTCCCTCCGGGAAGAACACAACCGGAACCCCGTCATCAAACGCGACGCTCAATCCCTTCCTCGCCTTGACTGCCGATCCGCCTCGCCCGCGCTCGACATAGACCGTTCCAGCCATCGTCGTCATCCAGCCGATCACAGGCCAGCTCTCGATCTCCGCCTTCGCCACGAACACACACGGGCGCATCGCGGCGAAGATCACGATATCGACATAGCTCAGGTGGTTCGCAATCACCGCACCGTGCCCCGGGAAGTCGCCCACCACCACGACCTCGATGCCAAGCCCATGCACGACCCGCGCACACAGACGGTGCAGCCATTCCGCCCTGGCCTCCTGCTTCGGGGGCCGCTTCAGCAGCAACTCCGTACCAGACAGAGCAATGTAGCCGGCCACCTGGAGCCCACGTGTCAGCGAACGAAGAAATCTCACCCTATCTGTTCCTCGTTTCGCAGTCTCGCACCTCGCAGGGACGGATTAGCAGGCTATCCTGAGACCTGTGCCGATTAAGAAAACAGCGTCATCAGATCCTGATTTAAAGATAACCCGTGACAGTCACAATTGGGCATACCGCCGCATTGCACTGCCTGTCCTGGCCATGCTTCGCATGGGGGCCTCACCGGAAAGGCTCGCCTGGAGCCTCGCGGCCGGCATCGTCATCGGCATAAATCCGCTGATCGGCAGCACAACGATCCTCTGCTTTGCCGCAGCCTTCGTCTTCCGACTCAACATTGCTGCGTCACAGCTTGGCAACCACATCGTCTATCCGCTGCAGATCCTTCTGGTGGTTCCGTTTATCCGCCTCGGCAGCCTCGTCTTTCACACAACGCCGCTGCCTCTCTCGCCGCGGAGCCTGCTGGCGACCGCGCGCGCCACTCCCATCGCGTTAGTGCGCAAGATCTGGCTCTGGGAGTGGCACGCCCTCGTCCTCTGGACTGCTCTGGCTGTCGTTCTTTTGCCGGTGATTGCCCTTGCGCTGACACCCTTGCTGAACAGGCTGCTGGTTCGCGTCGAGCGTCACCAATATCCCATTCTTTCAGCCGATTAGTGGCGGGCCGGCGTTCGGTCAGCTCTGCCCGTGGAACTCCTGCACTGGATCTCCGCTGCGAACCCACGCGGTATAGATCATGTCGCGCAGCTCGATTGCTCCGGCAGCGAGCCGCTCCTCCACAAACGCCTTGCCGTCCGGCGTTCCGGCTCCACTGAAGCTGCCAACCTTCTCGAGCTGATACGTCTGCTCCACCAGCGATTGTGTGTGCCGCAGATAGGCCAGATAATCGTCCCACTCGTCGTTCAGCACTTTCGGCTGCGATGCCCTAACCAGCGGCGCCAGGTCCGACGGCTTGACGTTCGCGTTCACAAAGACCGACTCGAACTGCGAGTGAATCTTGTGGTCTGTCGTATAGCCATTCGGATTCGGCCCCATCCATCCGTTGTACTGAATTGTTGTGTGCAGCGGCTGAGATCCGTCCGCGACATAGTGCCCCAGCCAGCCTGCGTAGAACAGGATCGCCGTCTCGGCCGGCTTCGTGTCTTCCCCATTGGCCAGCAGATGACGGTACTCCCGCATCCCTACCTTAAGCCGTTCGTAGATCTCTTCGGTCGCATACGGCTGCAGCCCAACCTTCTCCGGCGTCAGTTGCAGTTCTGGGCGCGCAGCCTGCGCCTTCTCCAGAGCGCGAACGTAGTCGTAGCGTTTCCTCGGCAGCGCTCCCACCAGATCGGCATTCTCAAAGTCGATGAAGTGCTCCGGAGCCTGTGCGGTGACCAGATCCTCTTCCGCCCTGTTGCGCCACCGGTCCGGCTCCGGCCCAAGATACTCCATTGTGTCCAGCGCATTGCCGTTGCGCAGAAATGCAGGTACATCCTTTGGAAGGTTCGCCGCCGCCAACCGGCTGATCATCCTGTGCCCATCAGCGCCCCAGGCAAAGGATGGTTGCACCGTCATCACAGGCACCATCGCCGCAGCTACAACAAAACGAACCACCTCGCGAAAGTTGATCATCCCCGCAGTATATCCACCGTAATTTTTGAGCCTAACTGGCCGCGAAAGAGTCGCGTCCGCACGCAGGCGCTGATCGGGCCGGCTAGACCAGCACCGCCGCTCCCTCTACCGCCACGCTGCCAAAGACTCTCCGATAGCGCGCAATCTCGTGCGCCGGTCCGGTAGCCTTGTGGGCGTTGTCCGTAAGTTTCACCGCAGGCCGTCCTTCCACCGTCGTCAGCTTGCACACCAGGCTGATCGGATCGAAGTCATGCTCGCGCCTCGGATGGCACTCGCGAAAATCGTTCGTCAGCAGTGTCCCCCAGCCGGCGCTGAAGCGAATCCGTTCCTTGAAGTATTGGTGCAGATTCAGAATGTCCTCAGCATCCAGGCCATCCGACGCGATCAGCCGCTTCCTGCGGGCATCGCGTCCGCGCGCTTCGAGCCACGTGATGTACTCGTCGCCGGCAACAAACGGGTCCTTCGAGTCGCACCTCTGCCCCGTCCAGTCCGCAACCCAATCCGGAGCCCCGGCGAGAAACTGTGTCGTCCCGAACGTATCCGGCAGCATGATCAACAGTTCGCCGCCGTAGCTCTTCTGCCACAGCTCAAGAACCTTGTATTGCGAAGTATGCAGTTCCTCGTCGGTGTTTGCCAGCGCCGCCAGTGCCATCGGCAGTTCGTGCGCGTTTGTGCCTATTGCCTCAAGGTCGTGCTTATAGGCCAGATATGTGTTCGAAGTGCCTACGAGGCTCTTGCCCAGACCCGCACGCATCGCCTCCACGACATACTCCTGCCAGAGGAAGCTGTGCCGCCGCCGCGTGCCGAACTCCGAGATGCTGACCCCAGGGACCTTCCGCAGCATCTCCACCTTGTCCCACAGCCGCGTCTTCGCACGGGCGTAAAGCACATCCAGTTCCAGTTCGCTGAGCCTGGACAGAGCCGTGCGCGTCTTCATCTCGCTCAACAGCGCCAACCCATAGATTTCCCACATCGTCACTTCGGTCCAAAGTCCCTCGAACCGCAGCACAAACTGCCCATCCTTCTCAGTAACCTCATAGTCAGAAAGCCTGAAGTCCTTCTCGAGCCACTCCAGAAACTCTGGTTCAAAGATGCTCCGCGTACCATAGAACGTGTTCCCGGCCAACCAGATCAGTTCGCTCTTGCGAAACTTCAACTGCCTTACATGCTCCAACTGATCAAACAGCGCCGGAGCCGAGATAAGCTCTGCCAGCCGAACCGCCGTCGTCCGATTCGTCGTCTCCGACGTCACGTGGACCGCCGGAAAGTTCTTCCAGATGAACTGCAGCATCAATAGCTTGTAAAAATCGGTGTCGAGCAGCGACCGCACAATTGGATCGAGCTTCCAGTTATGGTTGTGCGCCCGTTCGGCGAAGTTTACGTTCATGCCAATCAGTCTCGCCCTTACCTTTGTCGCGACGCAAACTCTTTCCTTCTTTCGCCCTTCTCGAAGCCCCGGAACCAACCCCAAAATTCACATAGAGCCCGCGCCAACCTGCGTCTTCCGCTTGGTATCCTATATAGGCTATGCCTACGAAAAAAGAACTCCTCAACCAGCCAATCCGGCACATTGACATCAAGCAGCACAACGTCGTCGCCCTAGTCGACGCCCTGCAAAACATGGCCTACAGCTCGCGTGATACCGCCCGCGCCGCCAGCCTCTACGAGATGATGCTGCGTGACCAGGAGTGCGGCGTCATCCTGTGCCTCGCCGGCTCCCTCATCTCGGCCGGGCTGCAAAAGATCTTCGTCGACCTCATCCGCAACAACATGGTCGACGCCGTCGTCTCGACCGGCGCCAACATCGTCGATCAGGACTTCTTCGAAGCCCTCGGCTTCAACCACTACCGCGCCGGCGATGAGTACAAGTACGGCGCGGGCGACGCCGAGCTCCGCGAGCTGATGATCGACCGCATCTACGACACCTTCATCGATGAGGAAGAACTGCGCATCTGCGACGAGACTACCCACCAGATTGCCAACTCGCTCGAACCGCGCCCGTACAGCTCGCGCGAGTTCATCCGCGAGATGGGAGCCTACCTCGTCAAGAATGGCAAGACCCCGCAGGCAGGCGGACGTGACTCCATCATCCTCGCCGCCTACGAGAAGAACGTCCCCATCTTCTGCCCCGCCTTCTCGGACTGCTCCGCTGGCTTCGGCCTCGTCGCGCACCAGCACGCGCGCCAGGGCAAGCCGATGGTCTCCATCGACTCGGCCAAGGACTTCTACGAGCTCACCCAGCTCAAGATCGTCAACCCTACCACCGGCCTGCTGATGATCGGCGGAGGCGTCCCCAAGAACTTCGCGCAGGACATCGTCGTGGCCGCCGACATCCTCGGCGTCGAAGCCCCGATGCACAAGTACGCCATCCAGATCACCGTGGCCGATGCCCGCGACGGCGCTCTCTCCGGCTCCACCTTGAAGGAAGCGTCGAGCTGGGGCAAGGTCGATCTCACGTACGAGCAGATGGTCTACTCTGAGGCAACGCTCGCCCTTCCGCTCATCGCCGGCTACGCCTTCCACAAGAACGCGCAGGCAGCCCGTGAGGGCCGGCAGTGGGCCCGCCACCTCGACCAGGTAGCGGTCACCGCCTAATCGCTCGTTCATTCAGGCTTGGGGACAAGGGTCGCCCTCCAACGAGGACGACCCTTTTGATTGCTCGTAACTCAAACATAAATGTTGACTTAGGGAATAACCCTCTTACGTGTTATTGCCGCTGCAACTTTTTTTCTGTCATCCTTTCGGGTACGGCATCTGTATTAGGGCCATCTACGTCAAGGCTTCAGAAAGTCTCGGCCAAGCTTTACTTAAGGTTCTGGCGTGATCTTGGGCTCCCAGCATGAATAAGCCAGAACTTCTTTTCCAGGTAAATCATTTTTCTTTGTAATCGAACCGTAGTTTTTCTCTTTTAGAAAGTACGACAAAAATGAACATAGATTCATAGCGTTTCGGTTACCATCTCAAGGAAAAGAAGTTACAAAGGTTACCAAGACAAGCAATGCACATCTTCCCTGTCCTCAGCTATCTCTCTCTGCTCACCACGTGCGGCTTCCTTTTAGTCGCATTCCTACGCGCTCAGCGCACCACGCGTGATCTGGCTGAGCAGCTTACCCGCGCCCGCGAGGAGCAGCACAAGGACAAGCTTCAGCTCAACGAGAGATCCCAGCTCGACACCCTCAAGGATGAGTTCATCTCCACCGTCTCGCACGAGCTTCGCACACCGCTGACCAGCATTCGCGGCGCCCTCGGCCTGCTCTCCTCCGGCACCATCGGCGACGTCGACGCCAAGGCGCTCAACCTGCTCCGCATCGCCACCAGCAACACCGACCGCCTCATCCGCCTCATCAACGACATTCTCGATCTCGAGCGCATGGAGTCCGGCCGCGCCCCGCTACAGATCCGCCGTTGCTCGCTCCGCGATCTCTGCCAGCAGGCCATCGAGACCATGAGCGCCATGGCCGACTCCAACATGGTCCACCTTGAGCTGGTGCCCTCCACTGTGGCCCAGGCTGCCGCGCCTGAGGCACTCTTCTTCGACGGCGACTCGGATCGCATCCTGCAGGTGGTCACGAACCTGCTCTCCAACGCCATCAAATTCTCTCCCCAGGCTTCCACCGTTCGCATCCACACCGACGCCACGCAGGACTCCATCCTCCTCAAGGTCGTCGACGAAGGCCGTGGCATCCCCGCCGACAAGCTCGATTCCATCTTCGACCGCTTCCAGCAGGTTGAGCCCTCCGACTACCGCCAGCGTGGCGGTACAGGCCTCGGCCTCGCCATCTGCCGCAGCATCGTGCAGCAGCACGGCGGCTCCATCTGGGCCCAGCGCAACCTCAGCGTCGGTACGACGCTCTACGTCATGCTCCCGCGCACTTCGCGTTCCACCGATGCTCCGTCGGCCGAACAACACCCCGTCTCCCTGCCTCAAGGCGAGGGGGCCATCCTCGTCTGCGACGACGACCCCGGCATCCGCACCATCGTCTCAGAGCACCTCACCCGCCAGGGCTATACCGTCATCGAAGCAGCCTCTGGCGATGAAGCCCTCGTGGTTGCCGCCGAGCGCCACGTCGAGGCCATCCTGCTCGATCTCTACATGCCCGGTCTGAGCGGCTGGGAGACCCTTCAGCGGCTCCGCAACAATCCCGCCACGGCCAATATTCCGGTTGTCGTTCTGAGCGTTCTCTCCTCGACTCTGCGCCCACAGCTCACTGGCGACGCCCAGGGCTGGGTCCAGAAACCCTTCAACGAGAACCTGCTCTTCGCCGAGCTCGGCCGTGTCCTCCATCAAGGCGACGGCCCCGCCTACATCCTGCTTGTTGAGGACGACGAGGACCTCGCCAGCGTCCTCATAGCCAGCTTCCACGACGCTCCGGTCCACGTCGACCACGCCGCCACCCGGCAGGACGCCATCCGGCAGTGCATCAATCGCCGCCCCGACCTGCTTATTCTTGACCTCACCCTGCCCGACGGCGATGGCTTCTCCTTCGTCGAGTGGCTCCGCCAGCAACCCGCGCTTCGCACGCTTCCTCTGGTCGTCTACTCCGGGCGCGAGATCTCCGAGTCTGATATGGCAAAGCTCCGCCTCGGCCCCACCGAGTTCCTTACCAAGGCCAAGGTTCAGCCCCTCGAAGTCGAGGAGCTGGTCCTCACCATGGTCCACCGGATCCGTTCCAAGTTCGCCGATCTGGCTACCACCCGACCCGCCACATAAGGAAGAAACTTCGCGGTTACCTGCAATATGTTCCGAGACATGAGAGAATATGTTCGCTCATGCACTCGATACTCATCATTGACGACGAGGCTGATATCCGTGAGGTAGCGGCTCTCTCTCTCGAGGCGACTGCTGGCTGGAACATCCTCACTGCCAGTTCCGGAGCCGAAGGCATCGAGATTGCCACGGCCCGCCAGCCTGACGCCATCCTCATGGACGTCATGATGCCCGGCGTGGACGGCCCGACCACGTTCCGAATCATGCAGGAAAACCCTGCCATCGCCCACATCCCCGTCCTTCTGCTCACGGCCAAGGTTCAGGGAGTCGATAAGCGCCGCTTCGCCGACCTTGGCGTCGCCGGGATCCTGTTCAAGCCCTTCGACCCTCTAACCCTCGCCGAGCAGATCTCCGAGACCCTCGGCTGGAACGGTGGCGCGCCAGCCCACGCGCAGGCGCCTCGCGCCTCGTCCTCCTCAACCTAGCCATCGTCCGCCGCATGTTTCTTGACGCACCCTGACAGGCACTTCGTTCCGATGCCACCTTCGTTTTCGCGCGCAGCATCTCTTCTTCGATGAGCAAAACACCCGACGCCGAGATTCAGGCATTGCTTGCCGACCTCTGGCAGCGCCATCTTCCCACCCTGCGTGAGCGCGTGGGCCTGCTTGAGAGCGCAGCGACGCTAGCCGAGGCCTCCGGCTCGATCCCCGAGGAGACACGAGCGGGCGCTCAGTCCGCCGCCCACAATCTAGCCGGAAACCTCGGCATGTTCGGCCACTCCAGTGCAGGCGAGATCGCCGGCCAGATCGAACAAATCCTCAAGGCACCCACGCCGGCCACGCTCAGCGGCCTCGCCGCGCTCGTCGCTCGCCTGCGTGAGGCCCTGGCCGCGAACCTCTGATTTACCTCGCCCGTTGGACAGCCCAGCCCGCCAGATCGATCGCCGCATCGTAGCCGTCGAACTCCACCGGAAGTGTGTTTCTGCGGTCTACATACTCGTTGTAGATCCACGGATCGGTCACGGCGAATACCGTTCCCTTGCCCACCTTCGCCACGGCCATCAGCACATCACCCTTGTCGGTCACAACAGCCTTCGCCGGTCCCGAGACCGTGATCGTGCAGATCTCCTTCAAATAAGCCTGATGCGGATGCGCGAACACTCCCGTGTTTGCTGGAATCATCACCGTTCCCTGAGACCACGTGTTGTTCACCACAGCATTGCGCAGCACCGGATTGAAATGAATCCCAAACCTCTCGCTCATCGTGTTGAAGTGCTCGAACTCCGAGTTGTTGACGTCATTTTCCATCAGGATGAGAACGCCGCCTGCCTTCACCCACGCCTCAATCGCATCTCCGCTCGCCTTGTCCATGTAGTTCGGCGTCGGATTCTTCGCGGGTATATCCGGCGACGCCATGACATAAATCTGCGCCTTCTTCAAATCCTGAAGCGTTGGAGCCGTCTTCAACGTCGCCAGCGTCACGCCATACCGTTGAAACGCCCTGCCGAAGAAAGAGAACCCTGAGTTCGCATCGTCGTCCCACTTGTAATGAAACAACTCCGTCTGCCCCGCCGCATTTTTCCTCGTCTGCGAGTTAAACCATGCGTCCACCAGAACTGTCTTGCCCTGCCCCATGGCCTCCGTTCCAGTCTGCCCCATCTCCGAACCCGCCAGCAGAAACGCTCCTATCCCATTGGCGTCGTTCGCAACCGGCTTCTCGCCAATGTAGTAAATGTAGTAATCAAACGTTCCTGAGCGATACGGCGTGCCGCCCAGCCCGCCGACCTTCACAGTCCCGTCCAATTCCATCAAGCCATCCGCGCCCGTTGTCACAAACGCCTTCTGAATTCCCTGCCACCCGCGTCGCGCGCTCGCCTCATTCGACTGCGGCAGGTAGCCCATCCGCACGCCCTTCGCAATCGCATACACAAACATGCAACTCGCCGAGGCCTCTGTGTAGTTTCCAGGCTTCCCTGCCTGATCCACCACCTGCCACCATAGCCCGGTCTTCGGGTCCTGGTATCGGATTGCCGCCTCCGCCGTCCGGTTCAGTGCTGCCACCAACGCCGTGCGCTGCGGATGATCCACCGGAAACCAGTCCAATACGTCAACCAGGGCCATTGCATACCACCCCATCGCCCGTCCCCACACCTCCGGCGAGAGTCCTGTCTTCGAATCAGCCCACTTCATCTGCTTCGACTCATCCCCACCCATGCTTCATCAGCCCTGTCTTTGGATCGCGCATCTTCGCATCCATCAGCAGAAGCTGCTTCGCAATATCGTCGAAATCGCCAGGCTGCTGAAACGTCGCCGCATAAGCCGCCCGGAAGGGCTCGGCCATGTACGCTCCATCGAGCCACATCTGGTTGGGATAGGTCTCCTTTTGCCAGTATCCTCCGCTTGGCGTCCTCGGCTGTCCTGCCAGTTGCTCTTCCAGAAACTTCGCCGCTTTGGCGTACTTCGCCTGCTGAGTCACCTGATACACCAGCATGACCGCGCGCCCCATCTCAATACTGTCGAGACTATGCGCCTCAGCACCAAACGTCTTGATCGTGCCATCGTCAGCTACATATTTATCCACCGCGGCCTTGATGTACTTGAAGTCCGCGCCCACCGCGGTCGAGTGCCACTCCGCCGCCATCCCATCCAGCAGCACACCCTCCTCGTATCCCCACACGCCCGGATGATTCACCGCCGTCACCACGCCGGCCGGCCACATCTTAACCACTGTCTCGGCCATCTTCTCCGAAGGCGAGTCAGCGCTCCCCACAACCCGCGCCGTTCCACTCCCCACCGCAAGTCCCAGCACCACCGCAGCCGCAACCAGCCTCATGCCAACCTCGCAAACATGAAAATCAAACGCACACCAGCATACTTGCACCGGCTACCGACGTGCGCGATTCCATTGTTTTACTGACAAAACTCAGATTTTCCTCAATACCTCAGATAACAGCGTGTGCTCGCACCGAAAGGTCCCATTCCACTCACCTTTCACACATGGACTCGGTTCGCCTGGAACTTAGTTACAGGCCAGTGCCGTCCACACTCCAGCCAAAGTCCCGCTCGCGCCGCTGATTTTCAGATCGACAAAGCCTCCCTCCGCAATCGTCACGCTTACCGTCGCCTTGCAACTGCCACTCGAAGCCGCCGAACAACTTAACCCCGAGTCCGCCATGCTCCCCGGCGTCCCCGTCCGCAACGTCACCGTAATCGTGTTCGACTGCTGCGAAAACACCGTGAGCTCCGACGCAACACACCCCGCCGGAACCCACGTCAGAACTGACGCCGCTTCGCTCGAACTCGCACTCGAGTTATTCACCGAGTAGTAGTTCGAGCTGAACGACACTGCGTGATACACCGAAGCAAATGGAATCCCGCTTGTCCCGCCGCCGCCTCCAGTGCCACCCGACCCTGCAGCACCCTGAGGGATTGTGAAGTTTAGAACCGCGGCGGACGCCGTTCCACTGTTCGTGACGGTCGCCTCCGTGCCTGCAGCGCCCGTCGTCACCGTTCCCACGGTCACGGTCGCTGCCGCTCCAGCAGGCCCAGTCGGCCCCGCGCTACCCGACTGTGCCAACATCGCCCATTGAGCCGGGCTGATATCCGGTTCCGAAGCCATACTCGAAGTCAACGCCAGATATGTGCTGCCCCCGTATGAAACTGCGTCGTTCGCCAGATATCCCATCGCGGAAGTCCATGCCCCACGCCAGCTCACTCCCGTCGCACCAGCGGGCCCCTGCGTCCCTTGTGGCCCAGCCGCTCCCGCAGCGCCCGCCGTCCCCGCCTGCGCCAACACTGCCCAGTACGCCGGACTCACATCCGGCTCTCTGCCCGCATTCGCCGCAATCGCGATGTAGCTCCCGCCGCCATACCCCACAGCATCGCCCACCACATACGACTGCCCCACAACCCACGTTCCCCTGAAGCTCACCGGCGGCCCTTGCGGCCCAGTCGCGCCGTTCGCACCTGCTACGCCCGCAGGCCCCTGCGCTCCCGTCGCACCCACCGGGCCCTGTGGCCCAGCCGGCCCCTGAGCCGCCAGCAACGCCCACGCCACGGCGCTCTGGTCCGGAGTATTTCCGTGGTTCCCTGACACCAGCGAGATATACGTCGATCCTACATAGCTCACCGCATCGTGCAGCCCATAGTTAGTCGTGGAAGAATAGTTCCCCACATAATTCGCCACCGCCGGTCCCTGTGGCCCTGTCGCCCCCTGGACTCCCTGCGGACCTTGCGGCCCCGCAGGCCCCTGCGCACCTGTCGCACCCGTCGCACCAGCCGGACCCGCCGGCCCCTGCGACCCAGCCATTCCCGTTGCAAACACGGCCCAGTAGGCGGGACTCTGATCAGGGGTATTCCCGTGATTGGCGCCCACCAACGACACATACCCCGAGCCGTTGTAGCTCACCCCATCCGCCAGCGCATAGTTCACCGTCGACGAGTATGCCCCGCGAAACGTCATCCCCACTGGCCCCGCCGGACCCTGCGGCCCCATCGGCCCCTGCAAGCCCTGCGGTCCCGTTGCGCCGGTCAACCCCTGCGCTCCGGCCTGCCCGGGAATCCCCTGCAAGCCCTGCGGCCCTCGCTCCCCAGGAGGCCCCACCGATCCCGGCGGCCCTTGTGGCCCGGCCGCTCCCTGCAAGCCCTGCGGCCCTTGCAATCCCTGTGGCCCTTGCGCCGTCAGAACTCCCCACTGCGCCGGACTCTCGCTCGGCGTATTCCCATGGTTGCTCCCACTCAGCGAGACCCAGCTCGCACCCTGCCACAGCACCACATCGCCCAGCGCATAGTTGGTCGTCGAAGCATAGCTTCCCTGATACACCAGCCCCGGAGCCCCTGCAGGCCCGGTCGCCCCTGCCGGCCCTTGCGGCCCAGTCGGACCAGCCGAACCCTGTGGCCCTGCTGGCCCCGTCGCGCCAGCAGCTCCGGCCACTCCCTGCGGCCCCTGAGGTCCGGCCGCTCCCGTATCGCCCTTAAGGCCCTGGAGCCCTTGCAGCCCCTGAAGTCCTAGCAGCCCCTGCGGGCCCGCCGGTCCTGCAACTCCTGCAGGTCCCTGAGGTCCTTGTGGCCCCTGCGACACAAGCGCTACATCCAGTTCGGGAGCGTGCCCCGTCAGGTCATTCTCCTTGCTGTCAAACTGCACCACCGCCGTTCCGGCGGTCAGGGCAAACCCATTGTTCGTCGCTGGACTCGCAATCCATGCCTGTACTAGCGCCGTCACATCCACCGTCACATACGCTCCGGCCTGGTTCACCTGAACCACCTGTGCCGCGCTCCCCAGCTTCGGCAGCGTCGTATAGGTCACGCTGTACTCGCCCCACGCGCCATTCACTGGCTGCACGCTCACCAGCCCCGGCGTGTCCGCGCGATTGCAATACAGCCGCAGCAGCGCTCGCGAGATCTGCGACGTCGTCGTTCCCGCAGGCAGATCGCTCAGGTCAAACTGCACCAGTGTCGTATATCCGCCACCCACATTCAGATTCGAGATCGCCCCGCTGTTCACGGTTGGCAACGCACTGTTCACATGGGCATCGGCCAGCAGCGTCGCCTCCAGGGCCACGCAGCGCACGGGAGCGGCAACCGACGCCGCCAACCAGACCCATCTCCCCACACCTCTTCCAAGTGCTCTGAGAACCCGGCCCATCCCACTCCCCAGGCCTGCATCTCCGGCCCACAAAGCCGTACCTTCCGAGACGCAGCCTATCAACGATTACTGCTCTGCGATGCACGTTGCGCTGGCCTTCTCTCCCTGGCCAGTCATTTCCTCTTGGGAACAGAATACTGGGAGCGATTCCCGTTTTCAGTCAGAATTTCCGGAGACACAACGATACTATATGCGACCTCCCGGGAACTCCATGCAAAACAGTTCAATGAGTGAAGAACTACAATCGTCTAGCTTCGCATCGAGCCTCCCGTATCCCTTATAGTTACAAGGTCGAAAAGCAATCCAAGAGGACACACAGAGTATGAGCACCAAGCAGACCAACAAGCCCGGCCAACTCCCTGATCCTTCCACACTCGTCGATCTCCCCCGCCTTATCACGGCCTACTACGCGCTTCACCCCAACCCCGCGGTCCCCGCGCAGCGCGTCGCCTTCGGGACCTCCGGCCATCGCGGCGCCTCCTTCGAGGCCAGCTTCAACGACGACCACATCGCCGCTATCACCCAGGCCATCGTCGAATACCGCGCCGCTCAGCACACGCTCGGGCCCCTCTTCCTCGCCAAGGACACCCATGCCCTCTCCGAGCCCGCCTTCACCACCGCGCTCGAGGTCCTCGCCGCCAACAACATCGAGGTCATGATCGACGAGCACCTCGGCTACACGCCCACCCCCGCGCTGTCCCACGCCATCGTCACCCACAACCAGAACCCGAAGCTCCACCGCGCTGACGGCATCGTCATCACACCGTCGCACAACCCTCCCGAGGACGGCGGCTTCAAGTACAACCCTACCTCCGGCGGCCCTGCCGACACCACGGCCACCAAGTGGATCGAGAACCGGGCAAATGAATTAATTGCGGCGGGACTGAAGGACGTCAAGCGCATCTCCTGGTTCCGCGCTCTCTCCGCAGACAGGACCTACCGCCACGACTACATCACCGCCTACGTCAATGATCTCGCCAACGTCATCGACTTCGACGTCCTCCGCGGGACCTCCCTCAAGCTGGCCGTCGACCCGCTCGGAGGAGCAGGCGTCCACTACTGGCCGCGCATCGCCGAGCAGTACAAGCTCCCGCTCGAGATTCTCAATCGCAATGTCGACGCCACCTTCCGCTTCATGACCTGCGACTGGGACGGGCGCGTCCGCATGGACTGCTCCAGCCCCTACGCCATGGCATCGATGATCGCCAACAAGGACAAGTACGACGTGGCCTTCGCCGCCGACACCGACCACGACCGCCACGGCATCGTCACCCGCACCGCCGGCCTGCTCAACCCCAACCAATACCTCGCTGTTTCGATCCAGTATCTCTTCACAAACCGTCCGAACTGGGGCGCGAAGACCGCGATCGGCAAGACGCTCGTTTCTTCCTCGATCATCGACCGCGTGGCCAAGGGCCTCAACCGCCCCATGCTCGAAGTCCCCGTCGGCTTCAAGTGGTTCGTCGACGGCTTGGTCGACGGCTCGCTCGGCTTCGTAGGTGAAGAGTCCGCCGGAGCAACGTTCCTCCGCCGCGACGGCAAGGTGTGGACAACCGACAAGGACGGCCTCATCCCCGGCCTCCTCGCCGCCGAGATGACCGCACGCACCGGCAAAGACCCCGGCCAGCTCTACCAGGAACTCACTGCAAAGTACGGCTCGCCCGTCTTCCAGCGCATCGACGCCGCAGCCACCAAGGAACAAAAGGCCAAGCTGTCGCAGCTCTCACCGTCTCAGGTCACAGCAAAAGAACTCGCAGGCGAGCCCATCACCGCCATCCTCACTGAAGCCCCCGGTAACAAAGCTGCCCTCGGCGGCCTCAAGGTCTCCACCGAGAATGGCTGGTTCGCCGCCCGCCCCTCCGGCACCGAAGACGTCTACAAGATCTACGCCGAGAGCTTCAAAGGCCCCGATCACCTCAAACAAATCCAGACGGAAGCCCAGCAACTCGTCAACAAAGCCATCAGCTAATCAAAAGAGGCCGCCCCGAAGGGCGGCCCCCTCTCACATGTTTTGCGGTTGCTGCTTAGTTGAAGATAGCTCCCACGGTGGCGTCACTCGCCGACAAGTCGATCGTGCAAGTGTTGGGCCCGGCTTGTGTGATCGTTCCGGTGTTGAAGCAGTTGGAAGACCATCCACCGAAGGAGACTCCAGTTCGGGCGGGGGCAGTCAAGGTCACGATGGTGCCCAGGGGATAAGTTGCCGTGCAGACTGACTTGCCGGCTCCGGCGCCCGGGCCGCAATTGATAACGGCCGGAGTGCCAGTGGCTGAAGGAGCAGTTATCAGCCAGTTGCCGCCGGCTTCTGGGGTATTGGGATTCAGCCCTTCGTTGTACACCGTCAGCGTCGACAGGAGTTGTGGGATGTTCTCATTGCACGAGCCTGGCGTCGGCGGGTTGGCGGTGGGATTGGGAAGAACTAACGGGCAGCCGACGTTTGCCGTAGCGGTAGCTATCGACCCATTGCTGTCGGTTGCCTCCGCAGTGATGACGGCGCCTACGGGCCCTACGCTACTTCCATAAGCACTGACGACCCCGCCGTTTTGTGTGCCAGTCCCTGTCAACGTGCTGCTGTAGTTTGTGACCGGGAATACATTCGGTGCGGAAGTAAGCCATTTGACCGAGTTGGTCAGGTCCCTCACGGTCGGCGCGCTCGAGAACGTTCCAATCGCCAGAAACTGCCCACTCTGGGTCAAGCTGCCAAAGACAATCCCGCTCGGAATGATGGTGAGCGAAAGGATGCCTCCTCCGCTCCCCCCAGTCCCGCCTCCGGCTGAGCTTGTCACGGTAAGGATTGCGCTGGAGCTGACATGACCGTTGTACGCCATTGCGCTGGCCGTGATCGTTGTTACACCCGACCCCACTGCTGTTACCAGCCCGGAAGAATTGACGGTTGCCACAGCAGGAACGGTGGAGGCCCAACTCACCTCGCTCGTCAGGTTCTTTGTCGTATGGTGGTTCACACTGCCGTATGTCCCAACAGCGGTAAATTGCGCAGTCTGACCAACCGTCACAGTCTGAGTTGCCGGTGTAACCTGAACGGAATCCAGCCCCGAGTTGTCGCAACCGACGATTGATAGAGCAAGGCCGACGAGCAAAAGTCCCGAAACACGACGCAAAGCGAACATGTAGGTCTCCTGGCGTTTCCAACATCGGGCGGGGAGAGTCGCGGTCATCGTAACCCAAAGGACTAGGTCTGGCGATAAGAAATTTCGCTTACTCAACTATTTTGCGAAGACTAGTCCCTGTACCCAGCCGATGGTTTGCTGTGTTCTGCTCTAGCAAGCGGATAGCCATTCTCGCTTTAGCCCTTTATTTTTAGAACGACTTTAGTTGCATATACGCCCGGCACCGCACCCAAGTGTTAGTCGCATGAATATAAAAGGGTTGGCCGTAAGCAGGCAGAGAAAACTGCCAATCAATGAAACCGCAGCCCGAACACCACAATCCTCGGCGAAGCTAGCGTAAGGATCGGCGTGCGCCCAGCTTCTATCCTCGAATCCGCAAGATTTTGCACTGAGCCATAGACGCGCAGCCTCTCCCACAAGGAGTGCTCCGCGTAGAGATCTACCTGTGCGTACCCATTCAATCGGAATTGATTCGCCGAATCATCGAACTGCTGCCCGCTCGTCCGCAGATCGACGCTGAAGACGCCCCACCGTTGCCGCTCCATCCGTGCCTGCAGGGTTGCGCTGTTTCGCGGAACCTGCGCGGTCCACTTCCCCACCAGCGTTGGATCCGCCTGGAACTTCGTCACGGTCGAGTTCGCGTATTGATAGCCTCCTGTCAGGGTGAGGAAGCTCATCGGTCTTATCTCCGCCTCCAGCGACACGCCACGACTCTCAAGTTGCCCCAGGTTCTGCCGCTGCATCAGGGTGCTCGTTGGAGTGGAGCGGAGCGTTACCGCCGCAATTGGCCGGTTCACCTGCGTCCAGAAGTAGCTCGACCGCACAGAGCCCAGGTGCCGCACATTCACTAGCCCGCCAGCCTCCCACCCCGTGGCCCGCTCCGACCGCAGATTCGGATTCGCCAGCGTAGTCTGCTGCCCCACCTGACCGGTTCGATACAGCTCATTCATCGAAGGCCCGCGAAATGCCCTGAACCCCGAAGCCGTCAGCGAAACCCCACCTCCCAACTGCTTCACCACTCCAAGCCGCGGATCGAAGATCGTCTCCGCCACCGTCGGAAGCACCGGAGTCGGCTTAACCCCGACCGCCTTCGCGTCGAAGGTGTTGAACCAGTCCACCCGCGAAGAGAACGCAATCGACCACGTCCTCGGCTGCCACAGCGCCTCGCCATAGACGCCCGTGTCTCGCTGCCGCGCGCTGATGCTCTGCGTCGCCTGATGCACGCCGTTGCTCACCGGAGTCTCATCGTCAGTCCCGCGCGTATCCAACACGTCGCTGCCCGCCACCACAGTCAACGCCCGCCACGTCCGAGCCCACTGCAGCGCCCCGCCCATCTGCGCAGAAGGAACCACCTGCAAGCGCGTCAGCTTCTCCGTTGCACGATTCGACGCAATTGACGAGAAGCTCTGCCGGTAGCCCTGATTCGTCCCGTGCAGCCGCAGTACAAATCTTCCTGCCTCATTCGCCGTCCAGTCCGCGCCGGTCGCATACCGCCAGATGCGCGTTGCATTCGTCTGCAACGGAGTCCCGTTGCTCCGCGCCTCATTCAGCAGATTGCCCCGCAGAAACACCGCACCATCGCTCCCCACGCCGTGCCGCATCTCCACCCGCCCACTCTGCGAGTGCACATTCGAGGGAATATCCACCGCACCACGAGCCTCGGGCGCCGTCAGGATGTAACCATCCGTCCGAAATAGCGTCACCGCGCCGAGCGCACTCAAATTTCTATCTCCCGCCGTAAGCAGTCCATTCAGAATCGAAGTCGCCTCGCTCGCGCCTGACAGGTCCACCGCATAGCCAAACTTCTCCGGCGTCACAGTCATCACGTCGATCACTCCACCGATCGCGCTCGAACCGTACAAATCCGAGGCCCCGCCGCGCATCAGCTCCACCTCGCGCGTCGCGAGCTGCGGAATCTCATTCCAGTGAATCCACCCGCCAAAGGAATCATTCAGCGGAACCAGGTCGCTCAACACCAGCGTCCGGCTTGCCGCCGTCGAACCCAGCCCACGCAGCGAAGTCCCTTCCGTCGTCGGATTCGCCACCCACGAGCTCGTTCTGCGGAACAACTGAAACCCAGCCACCTGCCGCAGCCTGTCATCGAGCGTCAGCGCAGGAGCCTCCTCAAGCTGCTGCGGCGACATCGTCCGCACACTGCTCGCGCTTGCGTCCAGCGCCAGCGGAGTCCGCGCGGCTGTCACCTCCACCGCCTCCTCCCGTGCAGCCACTCGCAGCACAACCGCGATCTCCGCCTCATCCCCCAGTGCCCGTACGACGCCATCAAAGCCAGCGTGCGCAACCTCCAGCCTCGACTGCTCTCCCAACACGGTGAGACTCGCACAACCAGTCGCATCGCTTACAACTCTTCTGCCTGAGTCTCCCTGCACCTGTACGCTGGCGTCAGCGACCGCCCCGCCACTCTCATCGCGGACACACACACGCACCGCTCTCTCCGCTGCATGCACAGGCGGACACCTGCACAAGAGGCAAGCGAGAGCAACGGCTACTGTTCCAACAGAAACTCGCATTCCTATCCGTCCCTATAGTCTCTAAGACGTTCTACACTCCCAGCAGGCTTCAATCTTCCGTGGTACCCTTCCGGCAAAAGCCGTTATGTCTACTACGCGCAGAGTCTTCTGTTCCCGGGCCGCAACGCTTCTCCTCGCACCACGCATTCTGTTGGCTCAGCAACCGGGTTCTTCGCGGTCAACGGCACACCCCGACGTAGCCGCCATCGATCACGACCGCATTCTCACTCAAGCTGAACACTACCTCTCGCAGTCCCCCACTCCGCTCACCACTCTCCCCAGCCCACACAGCCCTGGCACGCCACACGACTTCTACTCCGAAGCCGACAACTACTGGCCCGACCCCGCCAACCCCGAAGCCCCTTACACCCAGCGCAGCGGAGCCCCCAACCCTACAGCTTTCACCGCGCATCGTGATGCTCTGCTCAACCTCAGCCTCGCCGTCGGAGCACTCACCTCAGCCTTCGTCCTCACGCACGAAGACCGCTACGCCCATCACGCTGTCACGCACCTGAATGCATGGTTCATCGAACCTGCGACAAGCATGACACCCGCGCTCCTCTACGCAGGCATCATTCCTCCAGCGAAGACCGGCCGGCCTGAGGGCATCGTCGAAGGCGTCTTCCTCGCCGAGATCGCCCAGTCCATCCCTTTCCTCGCCACGTCTGAATCGCTCCCGCAGCCCACACTCGACGCCCTCACTACATGGTTCACCACTTATCACAACTGGCTCACCACATCGCGCATCGCCGGCCTCGCCCGCGACTTGAAGAACCACCACGGCTCTTCATGGCTCCTGCAAGCCGCCACCTGCGCCCGCCTCAACACCAAAGACGACGCCCCGCTCACCGCACTGCGCCACCAGTTCAAGTCCACCACGATCCGCGCCCAGATTCTCGCCGACGGAACCTTTCCCCACGAGATCGCCTCGCCCAACCCCTATCGCAACTCGCTCTTCAACCTTGACATGCTCGCCGCCGCCTGCGATCTCCTCTCCACACGCTTTGAGAGCGTCTGGACCTACGACCTGCAGGATGGCCCCGGTATGCGCTCTGCCATTGCGCGCCACTATCCCTTCATGCTCGACCGCGGCACCTGGCCTTACAGCGCCGACCTGAACTACTTCACCGCGCTTCCCCTTCGCCGACCAAGCCTGCTGCTCGCTGCCCGCGCTTACAGCCGCCCCGAGTACGCTGACCTCTGGCGAAGGCTGCCGCCCGACACCACTATCCCCCCGCTTCAGCGAACCTTTCCCATCAGCCAACCGCTGCTCTGGGTCACTCGGCCCCGTCCCTGACTGCGAACAGTCGCAACAACAGAGGCCAGGCGGCAACCACCCAACCTCTCTTCAACTTGAACTTCAAATTACTTCTTCGAACGCGACTGGAACTCCTTCACGATCGCCATATACTTCTTCGCGCTCTCTGTCACAACCTCCGGCTTGCCCTCGGCCATCGCCTTCGCGTTCACAAGATCGGCGCCCACACCGAGCGCAAACGCTCCTGCCTCAAGGAAGTCCACCGCAGTCGCCAGCGAAACCCCGCCCGTCGGAATCATCTCCACATGCGGCAACGGAGCCTTCAGCGATGCCAGATACTTCGCCCCGCCCATCGCGCTCGCCGGGAAGATCTTCACCACATCCGCGCCCGCCTGCCACGCCGTCACGACCTCGGTCGGCGTCAGCGCGCCGGGCAGCGCCGCAATCGAGTACCGATGGCACATCTCGATCGTCTGCAGGTTCAACGCCGGGCTCACCACAAACTGCGCGCCCTCGAGGATGCACATCCTTGCCGTCTCTGCATCGAGCACCGTCCCTGCGCCGATCAGGATATCCGGCCGCTTCTCCGCTAGTGTGCGCATCACCTGGATCGCTCCAGGCACCGTCATCGTGATCTCCAGCACCGTCACACCACCCGCGGCAATCGCCTCGGCCAGCGCCAGCGCCTTCTCCACGGACTCAGCCCGAAGCACTGGAACCAGCCCAATCTCGCGCAGCCGCTGCAACACCTCCGCCTTATTCATCTCACTCTCCTGTTCGTCCTCAACGTTGCACCGCAGCCGATCCACCCTGCATCAGCCGCTCGACCTCTGCCAGCGTCGCCATCGAACTATCTCCCGGCGTCGTCATCGTCAGCGCGCCGTGCGCGACTCCGCAATCAAGCGCCCACTGCATCCCTTTGGCTTCCATCAGCCCATAGATCAGGCCCGACGCAAAGGAATCCCCGCCGCCGACGCGGTCAAATATCTCCAGATCATCAAACGCGACGCTCTCGAAGACTTGCCCGTTCGCATATCCGAACGCCGCCCAGTCGTTACGGTTGGCCGTCTTCGACCGCCGCATCGTCGTTGCAATCACCTTGATGTTCGCAAACTCTGCCAACACTCGCCGCGCCATCGCGTCGTAGCTGTTGCGGTCGTGCCACGGCGGCCCTTGCGTCGCCTCACAGAGCGACGCCGCCAGATCGCCCTCGTGCCCGAACAGCACATCGACATACTCCGCCAACTCGCGGTTCAGATTGCACGCCGCCTGCCGCCCGCCTGAGCTCTTCCACAGCGAAGGCCGGTAGTTGCAGTCGTACGACACCACGACGCCATTCCGTTTGGCGGCCTGCATCGCCTCACCCGCTACCTCAGCCGTGCTGGCCGACAGGGCACAGAACACGCCGCCCGTGTGGAACCACCGCACGCCCTCCCCGCCGAAGATTGCGTCCCAGTCCACCTGCCCCGGCTTCATCTGCGACACCGGAGTGTGCCCGCGGTCCATCATTCCCATTGCGCCGCGGTTGCCAAACCCGCGCTCGAGAAAATAGATCCCGTTCCGCGCCTCACGTCCGATGCCGTCGTACTCCACCCATCGCAGGTGCGACAGGTCGACGCCTCCCTGCAGCATCAGGTCCTCCAGCAGCCGACCCACAGGATTGTCCGCCAGCGCCGTCACCAGCGTCGTCCGCTCGCCAAAGCAACGCCGCAGCCCGCGAGCCACGTTGTACTCGCCGCCGCCCTCCCACACGCGAAAGTTCCGCGTCACGGAGATCCGCTCCTCGCCGGGATCGAAGCGCAGCATCACCTCGCCGAGGCTCAGCAGATCCCAGCGGCACTCCTGCTTCGGCCGTATCGCCAGCCCCACCGGACCGGCCTCGCCAGCCGTCATCACCTCAGGTCGGCGATTGCCACGCCGTCCATATCGTCGTACGCCTGGTTCTCTCCGCCCATACCCCAACAGAACGTGTAGTTCTTCGTGCCCACACCCGCATGGATCGACCATCCCGGCGAGACCACCACTTCCTTGTCAGCCACAACCAGATGGCTCGTCGCATCCGGCGGCCCCATCAGGTGCAGCACGCGATGCGTCGGATCAACGTCAAAGTAGAAGTAGACCTCGCTCCGCCGCATGTGCGTGTGCGGAGGCATCGTGTTCCAGTTGCTCCCTGTCTCCAGCATCGTAAAGCCCATCACCAGCTGGCAGCTCTTGATGCCCTCTTTATAGATCGCCTTGTAGATCCTGCGCTTATTGCACGTCTCCACTGAGCCCAGTTCCACTGGCTTCAGATCGGCGAACTTCACCATCGCCGTCGGATGCTCCGCGTGCGCCGGATAGCTGAGCAGATAAAGCTGTGCGGGGTTCTTCGCATCCTTGCTTGAGAACGAGACGTCCTTCGATCCTCGTCCGACGTACAGGCAGTCCAGCTTGTCCAGCGCGAACATCTTGCCATCCACTACAACTGCGCCCACACCGCCGACGTTCAGCACACCCAGCTCGCGCCGCTCGAGAAAGTACTCTGCACGCAGCTCTGGTTCCGTCTCCAGCCTCAACGCCTCGTCCATGGGAACTGCTGAGCCAATCACCGTGCGATCCAGGTCCACGTAAGCGAACTCGATCTCGCCCGGCTGAAACAAGCCTTCCAGCAAAAACGTCTCGCGCAGGTCCTCGGTATTCATCAACTCATACCGGACCGCGTCCGCCATCTGATACAGCCGCATAACCACTCACCTCGTAATCAAAAGAGTACGTGTTTTACCTGCAAAAGGAATAACTTCGCGTCTTCCCCCACTCTCATGACATTGATTCCGTCTCTGCAACCATACGAACCCCGAGCCCTCTGGTCAACCACTCGTGAGATCAACCATTTGCCCGCCGCTCAACGCGGAATTACAGTTGGATTGACCATGCCCACTCAGATCAACGTCCTCGATCTCTTCCGTCTCGACAACAAGGTCGCCCTCGTCACAGGCGGCGCCAGCGGCATCGGAGCCGCCATCGCCACCGCGCTCGCGCAGGCCGGAGCCTCCGTCGCGGTCCACGGCAACCGCCGCCCCGCAACCGAGACCGCCGAAGCTATCGGCCCCAAAGCCGCCGCCTTCCGCGCCGACCTGTCCTCCACCACCGGAGCCGCCGATCTCTTCTCTCAGGTCAAAGAAAAGTTCGGCCGCGTCGACATCGTCGTCAACAACGCCGGCACCATCATCCGCCACGCCGCCGAGGAGTACCCCATCGAAGACTGGCGGACTGTCCTGCAGGTCAACCTCACCAGCGTCTTTCAGCTCTCGCAGCTCGCCGCCCGCGACATGATCGAAAGAAACAAAAGCGAAAACGCGGAAAAACGAAGCTCCGGCAAGATCGTGAACATCGCCTCGCTCCTCAGCTTTCAGGGCGGCATCCGCGTGCCTGCCTACGCCGCCAGCAAGGGTGGAGTCGCCCAGCTCACCAAGGCCCTCGCCAACGAGTGGGCCCCCAAAGGCATCCAGGTCAACGCAATTGCCCCCGGCTACTTCGCCACAATGAACACCGAAGCCCTGCAGGCCGACGAGACCCGCAATCGCCAGATCCTCGAGCGCATTCCCGCCGGCCGATGGGGCCAGCCCACCGACCTCGCCGGAGCCGCGCTCTTCCTCAGCTCTGCTGCCAGCGACTACGTCACCGGCACCGTCCTCACCGTCGATGGAGGCTGGATGGGACGATAGTCCATCCTGCCGTTCCTACTCGATCCCCGGCAGCGCTACACCACCGCGTTCGCTGGAGATATACGCCGCCTCCACCACGCGCATCGTGTCGATTGCGTCCTCCACACTGGTGGGCAGCGCCTTCGTCTCTCCCTGCACGTAGGCCTGCAACGACCCCATCGAACCCATGAACGCATCCGGGAACCAGTTCCCGGGCACAGAAGCGTCCTTCCATCCCCCGTCGCCCCGGATCACATATTCGAGGCTGTCAGGCAAGCCGACCGGATAATTCAGATTCACCCCCATCTGCGCCCGCATCGCACCCGTCATCCCCTCCCACTGCACAAAACTGCGCTGCATCTTCGGGTCGAAGTCGTGGCTGTGATTCGAAGCGATGAAGACCCGCTTATCGGTCCCATAATCAAGCGTGATCACACTCTTTGTCGCCGCCAACTCAGGCGTCCGCGGACTCCTCACAGTCCTGGCATACACGCCGCGAGGATTCCCGAACCAGCTCCGCACAAGATCCACGTAGTGAATCGAGTGATACAAAATCTCCAGCCTGGGGGCCGTACTCAGAAAGCTCCACAGCTCCCACGGCATATGGCAGCTTACTGAGACCTCCATGTCATGCAGTTCACCCAGCGCACCGCTCTCAGTCAGCGCCCGCGCCACCAGCATGTTCGGAGCCCACCGAAGCTGAAAATTAATCGCTGCTGTCAGCCCCTTCGCTCTGCAGATATTCAGAATCTCCTCAGCCTCGGCCAACGTCTCGCCCATCGGCTTCTGAATCAGCACCGCCGCCCCATCCGGCAGTTGTGGCAGAATTCCGGCAATCGCTTTCGCCGGAACTGCAACATCGAACACCGCATCCTTTGGCGCATACCCGATCGCCTCCGCGATCGAATCTGTCGCAAACGGAACCGCAAACTTCTTCGCCAGCACCTCCGCCTTCTCGCGGCTCACATCCACCAGCGCCGCAACGGGAAAGCCAGCCTTCGCATAAGCCGGCAGATGGGCGTCGTGCACGATGCCACCTGCACCCACCATCACAATCGGCTTCGCCACTCTGGGCCTCGGCGGCGCAGCTTCAAGAATCACCTTCTCCAGATCCATCGTTACCTCTTTCATCTGCTCAAGCGACATTCTATTGTCAAAAATTACGGTGCGCCCACGGCGCCCATGAGAAATCTGCTAACCTTGCGCCAGTCCGCGCACGCCCGTACCCTACCAGAAGATGTCCTCTGCGCTCGAACTCGCCCTCTTCTCCTGCGCCCTTCTCGGCCTCCGCCACGGCTTCGACTACGACCATCTCGCCGCCATCACCGACATCACCTCCGTCCAGCGCAACTGGCACGAGGGCATGCGGCTCGGCCTGCTCTACGCGCTCGGCCACGCCCTCACCGTCGCCGTCCTCGGAGCAGCCGTCATCTTCCTGCACCTCGGGCTGCCCGCGCGCCTCGACGCTATCGGCGAGCGTCTCGTCGGAGCCACGCTCATCCTTCTCGCCATCTACGTCGTCATCTCCTTCCTTCGCCGCAAGCCGGACACCGGGCATCATCACGTCATTCCACAAAGCCGAATTGCCCTGCTCATCAGCGGAGCGCGCCACATCGCCTGGCGCATCCAGAGGCTTCGCAACCCTGAAGCGCCAAAGCCCGCCCCCTTCGCCTTCCGTTACGACCGCGGCTCCGTCTTCGTCGTCGGCATCATCCACGGCCTCGGCGCCGAAACCCCCTCGCAGCTTCTTCTCTTCCTCCTCGCCGCCAACCTCGGCGGAACCAGCCGCGGCTTCTTCGGCCTGCTCTGCTTCATCGCCGGCCTCCTCGTCATGAACACGCTCATGACCGCCAGCGCCTCAGGAGTCTTCGCCTCCAGCACCCACCGTCCGCGCCTCCAGACCCTCGTCACCTCACTCACCGCCGCCTACAGCTTCACCATCGGCTCCATCTTCCTCTTCGGTGTTAGCGACAAGCTCCCTCCCCTCGTCCGCTGACTCTCCGCGAGCATCCGCGGTCACTCCATCCTCTAAACTCGGCTATATGCTCCGCGTCCCCTTCGACGACCTCTACGAAGCCCTCAAAAGAGCCATGCATCGGCTCGGCCTCCGCGAATGCCGCGCCCAGCTTTGCGCGCGCCTCTTTGCCGAAACCACACGTGACGGCGTCTACACTCACGGCCTCAACCGCTTTCCTCGCTTTGAAGCCATGGTCCGCAACGGCAGCATCGACGTCCACGCCGAACCCACCCGCGTCTCCGGCCTCGGTGCGCTCGAGCGTTGGGACGGCCGCTGCGGCCCCGGCAACCTCAACGCTCACGTCGCCGTCCACCGGGCCATCGCACTCGCGAAACAGAACGGCATCGGCGGCGTCGCCCTTGGCAACACCAACCATTGGATGCGTGGCGGAACCTACGGCTGGCTCGCCGCCGAGCAAGGTCTCTTTGCCATCTGCTGGTCAAACACCCTCCCCAACGTCCCTGCCTGGGGAGCGACCACGCCCTCCATCGGCAACAACCCACTGGTCATCGCCGTCCCGCGCGCGGCAGGCCCAGTCGTCGTCGACATGGCCGTCTCCCAGTTCTCCTACGGCACGCTTGCCTCATACTCCAAACGCCACAAGCCGCTCCCCGTCCCCGGAGGCTACGACGCCGCAGGCAATCTCACCACCGACGCCTCCGCCATCGAAGCCTCACAGCGCGCTCTGCCCATCGGCTACTGGAAGGGCTCCGGCCTCGCGATCGTCCTCGACATGCTCGGAGCCATGCTCTCCGGAGGCAACGCCACCCATCAGTTCTCGGACGAACCACTCCGTGAGACAGGCCAGTCACAAATCTTCCTTGTCATCGACCCAGCCTCGCTAGCCAGCGGACAAGAGCTCGACCGCATCGCAGACGGCATCATCGATTCGCTCCGCCACGCTGCGCCCATCGATCCCGCAAAGCCCATCCGTTATCCCGGCGAGCAAACGTTGCGCCTACGCGAAGAGAACCTCCGCCTCGGCGTCCCCGTCGATCCCGAGATATGGAACAGTTTGAGAGCGACCTAGTGGCTCCCCGCAGCCTCGACCTTCGGCCTGCTCCACACCGAATCCAGAAACAGATACCGTTCGCGGTAAGCATCCGGCTTCGCTGCGGAGTCCGCATCGAGGTGCATCACCTGCCACCCTCCGGTGGCGTTGTAGGACGGCCACATCGGCAGCCCGGCGCCATTCGGATCGCCAGTCCGCGCAAAGTTCGTCCAATACGCGCCTATCAACTCGGAGAGCTTTCGATCCTCCGGCCGCCACGCCGCACCCTGCCGTGAATCCAGCGTCCCGAAGACATACTCAATGTCGTCGGAGTGAAACGCGCCCATCGCCACCAAATGAAACTTGTCCCCCGGCGAGCCCAGCGCGAATAAGTACCGGTACACCGGCGACGCTCCCGTTTCCACATGGACCCCCATCCATCGCCACGTCGAGTACGCGATAAAGCGATCGCCTGCATAATCACCGGCTGACCGCAGCGCCTCTTCATCCGTCGCCGCGCCATACACGGTGAGAAATCGCGCCGAGGCGTCCCCAAACTCCTTCTTCGCCTGCTCGCCAAAGCTTGCCGCCGTAGGCTTCACGGGAGCCATCACGACGGCGGCTCTCCCCTCATCCGCATTCCACCCCGCCAGCAACGGAATATGCGCCTGGCTCCCTGCCGCGTAGATGTTCGGGACCGAGTCCGGCAGAAAATACCCATCCACATCCGGGACAAACCTTGGAGCATGGTTCTCCCGGTCAGACGCGATGTTCAGCAGTTGCTCTGCAGGAATCCTGCGCATCACGGAGATGCTCTTCGCGTGCAACACATTCTCGGCAAACTCTGCGCCTTGCTTCTCGGCCACTTCGCGCGTCGGAAAGCGCAGCCCTGCAGAATAGAACGCTCCACCACTCTCGCCAATTGCCTTCGCGATCATGTCTTTCGACATTGGCGATGCCATCAGCGCGCTCACCGAAAACGACCCGGCTGACTCGCCGAAGATCGTGATGTTCTTCGGATCGCCGCCAAACTCGCTGATATTGTTCTTCACCCACGCAATCGCTGCCGCCTGGTCCATCAGCCCATAGTTGCCCGAGGCATGATGCGGAGACTCCGCCGTCAGGTCCGGATGCGCCAGGAACCCGAAGATCCCCAGCCGGTAGTTCATCGAGACGACCACAACGTTGCGGTGCGCCAGAAACTCCCCATTCTGCCGCGCCTCCGACGTGCTCCCACCCACGTATCCGCCGCCGTAGATCCACACCATCACCGGCAGCTTGCCCTTGGGATTGCTCGGCGTCCACACATTCAGCGTGAGGCAATCCTCGCTGGCGCCCGGATCGTCGAAGACCATGTCGGGATACGTGACTCCTTGCAGGCAGTGCTTCCCAAAGTCCTTCGCGAGCCAGACGCCCTTCCACTTCTCCGCAGGCTGCGGAGGCTGCCAGCGCAGCTCACGCACCGGAGGCGCGGCGTACGGAATCCCTTTGAAGGCGCGAACCTGATTGTCCGCCGTGAAGGACCCCTCGATCTTCCCTTTATCCGTCTTCACCTGCAGCGGGCCCTCCGCATACGAGGCAACCGCCACAACCCCCGGAAACACCAACATAGCAAGCCCTAACTTCACCAAGCCCATACGCATGAACATTCCTCTCCGCTGCCCAACGTATCACGAGGCCCGGACCCGCAAAACACTTCTTATCGAACGAACGCCTCTCCGCGTGAACTCCCGAGGCTCGCAACGACATTCTGCCGCGCGATGAACTCCTGCGCGTGCGTCATCTCCGGCAGACCTTCATCGCCGTTCTTCCACGCGTCCATAAACTTCGTGTACTCCGCAAACGCCGCCGACGAATCGCCCGCAGCCTCGCTGCTCCGAGCCATGCCGAACAGCCCAAAGCCAGACTTCGGCCTCTCCTCAAGCGCCGCGGCAAAGGCCTTATGCGCGCCAGCAAAGTCGCCCGCCCGCATCAAGGCGTCGCCTTCAGTCTCGCCCACCGGTCGAATGAAGCTCGGCGGCTCGCGATACCCCAAAGCCTTCTCTTCCTGGGCGGCCTCGGCAAACAGCGCCTTCGCCTCCGGCAGCTTCTTCTGCTGCGCCAGAATCGACGCGCGCAGCTCCAGCGACATGATCGAAAGACTCGACATCAGCGGAGCTGGCAAAGCATCAGGCAACACCTCCGCCATCACCGGCCCTTTCTCATCCATCTTCTTCCTGGGCACATCTTTCACGTGCTGCGACATACGCCAAAGCTCCGCATCCAGCCTCGTCGAAGCCGCCTCCGCGTTCGCAGCATCGCCAGCCTGCACCGCAAGCATTCCACTCGCGAACTCGCGAAGCTGGCCCGCCAGAAAGTTCAGGTTCTCGAGCTTCGCCTCGGGCTTGCTTTCCGCCAGCATCCTCAGCACGCTCGCCCAGTCTCCCATTCGCATCGCCACAGGAAGCCGCTCATCCAGCCGCGCCATCCCGTCTCTCGGAGAGCTGACATAAAGGGTTGCCGCCAGTTGCCCGCGTGCGCCCGCCAGCCTGGCCGAGAGCGCTGTCGCCTCCTGCAACTTGCCCTCTTCCATCAGGTTGGCGATCGAATACATCAGGTTGTGGACGTAGTTCCAGTCGTTGTCCACATCCACATGCTGCTCGCGCAGATATCGCTCATCCACCTCAGTTGAAGCGGCAAACCAGTGCTCCGCCTGCGCATAATCCCCCACCCGGTAGAAGATGTGCCCCGGCATATGCACCATGTGCCCAGATGCAGGAGCCAGGCTCGCCAGAACTGTCGCGCTCCGCAGCGCAAGCTCCGGATGCGAACCCGCTTCCACCGCGTGAATCCAGTAGTGGTTCGCCGCCGAATCGTTCGGCGCCTCCGCCAGAACCTCCTGCAGAATCGCTACCGCCTCCCCGGTTCCCTTCTTCGGTTCCCCCGCCTTGTCGTATCCGTCAACAAGACTCTCCGCCAGAAAGATCTTCGCCTGCGAGTCCTTCGGATTCTCCTTCACCGCCTGCCGCCACACGGCAGTCACCTTCTCATAATTCGGCTGCCCACCCGCAGCAGCCTTGTCCGCCGCACTCTCCTCGACGGCAGCCTCGATATACAGCCGCTCTTCCTTGCTCGCATGCCCCATCAGCCGCGCCGCCGCATCAAGGGCTGGCTGAGCGTAGGTCGGCCCCGGGCCATGCCGGAAGCTCTGCGCCTGATAGATCCCCCAATAGCACATCGCGCACTGCGCATCGACACGTACTCCCTGCTCAAATGCCCGCGATGCTTCATAGTCCCAGAAGTCATGCAGCAGATTCAACCCTTGATCGAACCACATCTGCGCCTCAGGGCTCGCCTTAATCGCAAGGTGACTGTTCCCGATCCCAGTCATCTTCACCGGCGGCGGCAACTTCTCCGGCGGGGTGACCTCTCTCATCGAGCCCATGTCATGCCCGGCCATGCTACCTTGTGCAATCGCCGCGCACGATCCACCAGCCAGCCCAGCAGATAACACCATCACCACTGACAATCCACGACAACACATCCGCCAGGCCATCCTCATCTCCTCGATCCGCGCGCTCCACACCATCATCTCGGAACTTCTCAATCACCCGCAACAACTCGACAAACACCCACCCCCAACGCGTACCATCTACGTCATGGATCTCGCCGCCAAACGCGCCCTACTCTACGACGCTCTCCGCGATCTCGGCAGCATCATGGTCGCCTACTCCGGCGGAACCGACTCCGCTTACCTCGCCTTCGCCGCGCACCAGGTCCTCGGCTCCAACATGCTCGCTGTCATCGCCGACTCCCCCTCGCTTCCGCGCGCCGAGCTCGCCGCAGCCCTCGCCTTCACCACCACACACAACATCCCCACCCACATCCTCCACACCGCCGAGCTCGACAACCCCGACTACCAGCGCAACGACTCACGCCGCTGCTTCCACTGTAAGGACGAGCTCTTCACGCAAATGGAAGCCGAGCGCGCAGCACGAGGCTTTCTGCACATCGCCTACGGAATGAACCTCGACGACCGCGGCGACTTCCGTCCCGGCCAGCAGGCCGCCGCGCTTCATCACGCCGTAGCCCCGCTCGTCACCGCGCAGCTCGCCAAGTCCGAGATCCGCGCCCTGGCCCGCGAGGCGAATCTCCCCCTCTGGGACAAACCCGCCTCCGCCTGCCTCTCTTCGCGCATTGAGTACGGCCGCCCCGTAACCCGCGAGGCCCTCTCGCAGGTCGAACAGGCCGAAGACGCCCTCCACGCCCTCGGCTTCAAACAAGTCCGCGTCCGCCACCACGGCGATCTCGCGCGCATCGAGATCGCCCGCGACGAACTCCCTCTCGCCCTCGACCTCGAGACCCTCGACCGCATCACCGCCGCGCTCAAGCCACTCGGCTTCCTCTACATCACGCTCGACACCCAGGGCTATCGCTCCGGCAGCATGAACGAAGTCCTCCCCTCAAGCGCCATCGCGCCAGCCGCTCGCTGACAGACGAACCCCACTCCATCACCTGAGCGACAGAGCGGAGCCGTCGGTTCGATCACCAGCAACCGCCTTACTGTCCAGCCTTAGCAGCCGCAGCAGTCGCCTTCGCCGGAGCAGCAGCAACCACCTTCGGCTTCCAGAACGGATCGGCCTTGATCCACTCCTCCGGTGGATAGCTCATCTTCGGGTTGAAATGGAACAGGTTCGACTGCTCCGACTCAAGGCACTTGGCGGACAACTCGCTCAGCTTCTTCATCCCGTCCTCGCCCATCGACTCCATGAACTTCTTCTCGTCGGCGAAGCCCTTGTCCACTTCCGCCAGCGACTTCATCGGGTTGAAGACGACGAACACCCCACCATTGTCGGCTCCATAGGCACTCTCAAAGACGGCCCACTTCGCATCAGGGACAGCCTTTTCGTACCCCTCCTTGTACATCTTCACCAGGTCCTCCCAGTCCTTCTGGTGTCCCGCTTTAACCTTAAAAACCGATATCTCGAAGTAGCGCATCTGTGCGATATCAACGTTAGGGCGAAGACTCATCTCTTCCCGGTAGACGAGAACGCCCGAATCATACTCCGACAGCAGGTCGCCATCTGCCAGAGCCGCACGATCCAGCGCTGCAGAGAGCGTCGCGTTCTTCTCCGTATCCTGGTTGTCCTTCTCCCACGCAGCAAAGGAATCGTAGCCAACAAAGAACAGTGCACGCGACCGGCCCGACATCGAGTCCGCCGCAAAGTAGTGCTGTGGCCACTTCGCCTCCGCCATCGCCCGCACAAACGCGCTCTCCGACTTCTCATGAATGCTACCTGCCCGGCCCGGCTTCAGAAATTCACGGGCGACGACCAGAACCTTTGGCGGCCCCTTCATCTCCTGTGCCGACGCCACTCCGGTGACACCACAAAACAGACCGCCAATCAGCAGACAACCTCCAGCAAATAGCCCTGTTAGCTTCTTCATTTCGATAGCCTCCTTTGGCTTCTCAAGTTCGAATTCAGATGCGGGGCCCGACGGCGCGCATCGAGCCGCGTGAAGCCCATACCGCTCGACAAGGGCCGGAAAAGCAGTGGATGGTGAGACGCCGGAATTCTACACCTGCCTTTTGTCTCATGATGCTGAAAATTCATACCTTTTGAATACGAAGACCCCGTCACCCTTGCGCTCCGCCGCGCCACAACCGTGAAACAATGGCCTCATGCGGATCGCATACCTCGACTGCTTCGCCGGAATCAGCGGCGACATGTTCCTCGCTGCTCTCCTCGACTCCGGCCTCGACCCAAAGGTCCTCCACGACGCCGCCGGCGCCCTCCATCTTAACGTCGGCCTCAAGATAGAGAAGGTCGACCGCAGCGGAATCTCTGCCACCCGAGTTCACGTCCTCGAGAATGGCAAGCCCGCCGAGACCACGCACACCCACTCCCCCGCCGAGGCCACGCACCAGCACCACCACGAGCATCATCACCACCCCAAAACCCAGCACCATCACAAAGTCGGACACACCCACGATCACGATCATCACCACGACGACCACGGCCACTCGCACGATCATCCCCACCCCCACGGCCGCTCCCTCTCGGTCATCCGCTCACTCATCCGATCCGCGCCGCTCGCTGAGCCTGTCAAACAGACCGCCATCCAAGCCTTCGAACTCCTCGGCGCCAGCGAAGCCAAAATCCACAACGTCGACATCGAAAAGATCCATTTCCACGAGGTAGGTGCCGTCGACGCCATCGTCGACATCGTCTGCGCATCAGCAGGCATCCACGCATTAGGCATCGACAAATGGCACTGCTCGCCCCTCAACATAGGCGGCGGCATGGTCGACTGTGCCCACGGCCGCTTCCCCGTCCCCGCCCCCGCCACCGCAGATCTCCTCCGCGGCCTGCCTACTTACTCGGCTCACGTCGAGCAAGAACTCGTCACCCCAACCGGAGCCGCCATCCTCCGCGCCCTCGCGCCCACCTTCGGCCAGCAACCGGCCATGCGCGTCCAGCACATCGGCTACGGAGCAGGCAGCCGCAACCACAAAGACTTCCCCAACGTCCTCCGCCTCTCCATCGGCGAATCTGTTGAGGCCCCTTCAGTCAAAGACCTGTTATCAGCCCAAAATGTGTCATCCCGACCGGAGGCGGCGCCTTTTGCCGCCGTAGTGGAGGGACCTGCTTCTCTGCCACAGGAACACGGCACTACGACTGTCACCGTCCTCGAGACCGCGCTCGACGACCTCTCCCCGCAGATCCTCGCGCACGTCACCGAATCCGCGCTCGCCCTCGGCGCGCTTGACGTCATGTGCACCCCTGTCCAGATGAAGAAGGGCCGCCTCGGAGCCCTCATCACGATCCTCGCCGACGACGATCACGCCCCCGTGCTCGAAAATCTCCTCCTCCGCGAGACCAGCACCCTCGGCGTCCGCATCCATCACGAGCGCCGCTCCTGCCTCGACCGCGCCCACACCACCGTCACCACCCCCTACGGAGACATCCGCATCAAGGTCGGCTCACGCAACAACGAAGTCTTCAACGCCGCCCCCGAGTTCGAAGACTGCCGCACCGCCGCCGCACAACACAACGTCCCCGTCAAACAAGTCCTCCAGGCCGCCACCGCCGCCTACCTTCAAGCAAAGCAATGAAGCAAGTATCCCCACAGATCTGGATGCCCTATATCTCGATTTTGAGATGTGGGCATTCGCGAAGCGAACCGCACTCCTACCCCGCACCGAAAATCGACCCGTAAGACAATGAACAAAACCACCCTCCTCGAACTCCTCGCCTCCGTAGAACGCGGCGACCTCACCTCCGCCGCCGCCGCCGAGCGCCTCACCCATCTTCCCTTCGAAGACCTCGGCCACGCGCGCATCGACCACCACCGCACGCTCCGCACAGGTCTTCCTGAGGTCATCTACGCCGCAGGAAAATCACCCGCGCAAACGGCCGAGATCTTCACCCGCATGGCCGCCGCCGGCTCGGACGTCCTCGCTACCCGCGCCGACGAGGCCACCGCCGCCGCTGTCCTCTCTGCGGTCCCCGCCGCCGTCTATCACCCGAAGGCCCGCGCCATCACCCTCCGCCAATCCACTCACCACGAGCCCCACGGCCACATCGCCGTCGTCTGCGCCGGAACCAGCGACCTCCCCATCGCCGAAGAGGCCGCAGTCACCGCAGAGCTCTTCCACACCAGTGTCTCCCGCCTCTACGACGTCGGAGTCGCCGGAATCCACCGCCTCCTCGCCGTCCGCGAACAGCTCACCTCCGCCAGCGCGGTTATCGTCTGCGCTGGAATGGAAGGCGCGCTCCCCTCCGTCGTCGGAGGACTCGTCGGAGTCCCAGTCATAGCCGTTCCCACCTCAGTCGGCTACGGAGCCAGCTTCAGCGGAGCCGCAGCGCTCCTCGGCATGCTGAACTCCTGCTCCCCCAACGTCACTGTCGTCAACATCGATAACGGCTTCGGAGCCGCCTACACCGCCACCCTCATCGCAAGGATGGCACATCGCCAATAGCGCGCTTTGCGTCAACACCGCCACTTTGATCGCGAGAATGGCACGTAGCCTGTAGCTCGCTTGCGTCAACGCTGCAACCCTTATTGCCCGCGCCGCGCACGCAAACTAAAACCATCCACAGGACTCCGCCTGTCCAAAACCATCTCTCCCCGTTCCAGCATCCAAATCTCCAAACAGGAGAAACCGCATGGAGCGCCGCACCTTTCTCAAGTCCGCCACCGCAGCCGGAATCGCAACCGCCACCACCAGATCCTTCGCGCAATCCCCAGCCGCGCCGGCTCACACCACCCGCCCCGAGGCTCCTGGCATGATCTACCGCGAGCTCGGCAAGACGGGCGAGCGCGTCTCCGCCATCGGCATGGGAGGCTACCATCTCGGAAAATCCCCCGACGCCGACGCCAGCATCAAACTTATCCGCCAGGGCATCGACAGCGGCATCACCTTCCTCGACAACTCATGGGACTACAACGACGGCCTCAGCGAAGTCCGCATGGGCTGGGCCCTCCGCGATGGCTACCGTCAAAAAGTTTTTCTGATGACCAAGATGAACGGTCGCACCAAAGACTCGTACAACAAACAGCTCGAGCAGTCCCTCGGCCGCCTCCAGACCGACGTCATCGACCTCGTCCAGTTCCACGAGGTCATCCGCCTCGAAGACCCCGACCGCTACTTCGCCCCCGGCGGAGCCATCGAAGCCGCAGTAGCCGCGCGCCAGGCAGGCAAGATCCGCTACATCGGCTTCACCGGCCACAAAGACCCGATCGTCATGCTCCGCATGCTCGAGACCGCGAAGAAGCACAACTTCCACTTCGACACCATCCAGATGCCCATCAACGTCATGGACGCGCACTTCCGCTCATTCACCAAAGACGTCATGCCCGTAGCACTCGAACAAGGCATCGCAGTCCTCGCGATGAAGACCTTCGGCGACCACTTCATCCTCGACAGCAAGACCGTCGAACCCATCGAGGCCCTGCACTACGGACTCACCCAGCCCGTCTCCGTCGTCATCACCGGTATCGACTCGCCCGCCATCCTCGAGCAGGCCCTCACCGCCGCCCGCACCTTCAAGCCCATGACTCAAACTGAGGTCGCAAGTCTCCTCGCCCGCACCCGCGAAGCCGCCCTCGAAGGCAAGTACGAGCCCTTCAAGACCACCAGCCACTTCGACGGAACCGCCCACCGCCCCGAGTCCTTAGGTTGATATCCCAGAACGTCGCGCTCCATATCTTTACTTCCATAAGCCGACATATCAGTACTAATCCTTGGCGGAGCCCATAAACCGCAGAACCCAAGGCAGTCGCGCATTAATTACGAATTGATCTTGTCAGAAATCCTGTTCTTAACAGCTGATCGCCGAGGGTCACTTGTCCGAAATGCCGACTCTTCGTCCACGTGCAAAGTCCCCCACTGGAATTCACTGAACCCTACGGCGTTTCCAATACCGATCCGGTGAAACGGTGAACTTCCCACCACCGGACTTCTGGATTGGGCGGGCACTTGGACGGTTTCGTCGTTAATCAGGACTCATCAGCGTGAATCCTGAATCACAAGGGCGGCAGGCTAAGGGACGAAGTTCGATACAATCTCAGTAAAGAGAACAACCGCGAGGCGAATGGGTATGCGAAATTTCGCCACGTTTCCGTGACAGAACTCAAGGCTGACGCGACAGTTTCCGGAACCAAGAAAGCCGCCAAGGCCACTGCTTGCGGAACCGCGAAGGCCGCCAAAAAGGCCAAGGGCGTCGTAAAACACGTGAGTTAGGTACTGATACGTATTTGGATTTCTCCCCAGCCCGCCGAGCGTACGTGGAGATGCGGTATGAAGAAGAACGAATTTCGAATCAGTGAAGTGCCGCTTGGATCGGTCCTGCTGATGGGCGATGTGGCGGTGTTCAGCGTCGAAGGGGGTTTCTGCGCCACCCAAGCCAGCTGCACGCACATGCAAGGTCTATTGAATGAGGGCACATTCGACGGATCGACAGTGACATGCCCGCTGCACGGCTCGCAATTTGACGTGCGGACTGGCGCCGTGCTGCGAGGCCCGGCGAAGGATCCCCTCAAGACCTACTGCGTGACGGTCGACGGCGAAGTTGGGCGCGTCGACGTTCCGCTCATACTTGCTGTCCAAAACGAGCGACGTGTGACTGAGACCGCACGCTCGCCGCTGCTCTCAAGCGCCGCGAATGCAGCGCTCATGTTTCCGGTGTTGAGTTCCGCGCAGATTGCACGGATTGCTTCGCACGGAGTGATTCGTCCAATCACCCGCGGCGAAGTGTTGATCGACGGCGGCCAAACCAACGTGCCGTTCTTTGTTCTGAAGGCTGGTGAGATCGAGGTCATTCGCCCATCGGCACTGGACGAGATTCTGGTCGCGACTGTCGGGCCGGCTCAGTTCACCGGTGACATCAGCATGATCCTCGGTCGCCCCGCGCAGATGCGCCTCCGTGTGAGTGACTCTGGCGAAGTTGTCCAACTGACACGCGACCAGATGCACGCCCTCATTCAAACCGACGCTGAAATCAGCGAAGTGCTGATGAGTGCGTTGATCCATCGACGTGTCGCGGTGGTTGCGCAGGGGATTGGCGACGTGCTGCTCATCGGCTCCGTCGGGTCCGGGGCAACGCTACGAACCAAACAATTCCTAACGCGCAATGGCCACCCCTTCAAGTACCTCGATCTTGACCGGGACGCCGATGTACGGCAATTGCTCGATCGCTTTCACGTGGAGCCGGCGGAGATACCTGTCGTGATCTGCCGCGGCGAGGCGGTGCTGAAGAATCCCAGCAATCAGGAGATCGCCGACTGTCTCGGCTTCAATATTGGGATCGATCACACCCACCGGCGCGATGTCGTGATCGTCGGCGCCGGACCAGCGGGTCTTGCGGCCGCCGTTTACGCGGCTTCCGAGGGACTCGATGTGCTGGTTATCGAGGCGAGCTCGCCTGGAGGACAAGCGGGCTCGAGCTCGAGAATCGAGAACTACCTTGGATTTCCAACGGGGATTTCAGGGCGAGAGCTGGCCGATCGCGCCTACGCCCAGGCACAGAAGTTTGGCGCCGAGGTCATGATCGCGAAAGGCGCCGCGGAGTTGGTCTGCGAACACAACGCCTACGGCGTGAGACTCGACGACAGCGTGACCATCCCGGCTCGCACAGTGGTCATTGCCACTGGGGCTCGATACCATAGGCCGTCGCTCGCGAATCTCGGTCAGTTCGAAGGTGCGGGTGTCTACTACAACGCGACTTTCATGGAAGCACAGCTCTGCGACGGTGATGAAGTCATAGTCGTCGGCGGAGCGAACTCGGCCGGCCAGGCTGCGGTGTTTCTGGCGCAGACGGTGAGACACGTTCATCTGCTCGTCCGCTCCAGCAGTCTTTCGGCGAGCATGTCGCGATACCTGATTCGACGCATCGAGGAGAACCCAACAATCCAGGTCAGGACGAGAACCGAGATCGTGGCTTTGGAGGGAACCGAACATCTTGAGCGTGTGCGGTGGCGCGACGGCACGGGCGCAGTAACGAGTCAGGATATTAAGCACGTATTCCTGATGACGGGGGCCGACGCGAACACCGGTTGGCTGAATGGCCGTGTCGCGTTCGATGCGAAAGGTTTCATCAAGACCGGATGGGACCTGACGAAGGAAGATCTCGCCGCTGCCCGATGGCCGCTCGACCGCTCACCGCATCTGCTCGAAACCTCGCTTCCGGGCGTGTTCGCCGTGGGTGACGTTCGGTGCGGCAACGTCAAACGCGTGGCATCGGCAGTCGGTGAAGGGTCGATCGCGGTTTCGTTTGTCCACCGCGCGCTGGCCGAGTAGTTCGCAGACCATCGAGATCTCAAATGACCGAACGTCATCAAGACCATTAAGCACCCGAAAGCGAGACAGTGCGAGGAGTGCTCGGAGATTGGCGCACGATGGGTCCAACTGAACCTGTCAGGAGCGCGAGTCACGCGGTATCCACTCTTGTCATCTGTCGCCTCCTTGAATACTTAGCTTCGTGACCCTGCCGATCGCCGCCCGTCTGCCTGCCGCGTGCGGTAGTCGGTCACGAAGAAGCCGTTGATGTCGGCGTACGACACCAAGCTCGCGAGGCCTGCGAAACTCCCCTCCGACTTCAACTTCTGCGCTGCGCGCGTGAAACCGGTCCATGCAGCAAGAGCCAACGCGCCGCCGACACTGATGCGTCGCACGCCGAGCGCCGCAATGTCGGCGACGCTCAAGCCACTGTCCCGAACCACCAGGACGTTGATCGGCTTCGGCCGAACCGCGTCAACGAGCGCTTTGATCGCCGTGGGATCGTGGGGGCCGGGTGCGAATAGCACGTCCGCCCCCGCCTCAGCGAATGCCTGCAGACGCCGGACCGACTCGCGGAGCGCATCATGATGGCCGACAAGGAAACATTCTGCCCTAGCCGTCAGCAGGACGTCGGCACGGGACTGATCGATCGCCTCGCGCGCAGCGCGCACACGCTCGACGGCGAGCGGCAGCTCGTAAAGCGGCGACGATGGATCACCGGTTGCATCCTCGATCGACAGGCCCGCGACGCCGGCCGCGATGCAGCGCGTGACATTATCGGCCACATCTTGCGGTGACGCTCCGTAGCCGGACGCGAAGTCCGCGTTGACCGGAACATCGACCGCGCCCGCGATATCGGCTATGTATGCCAGGTTACGCTCACAAGTTAGCGCACCTTCGGAGTCAGGCAGCCCCTGCGAGAACGCAAAACCCGCGCTGGTCGTCGCCACCGCGGGGAATCCGAGCTGCTGCAGGTACCGTGCAGAGCCGACGTCCCACGGATTCGGAATCACGAAACAGCCTGCCTCATGGAGAGCGCGGAACGCTCGGCGACGGGCTCTGAAGTTCTCTAACGATCCCCGGCCTTCCGTTCCGATGCGGTGCGGTGTCATCGGTTGTTCGAACTTGTTCATCGCATGCTCCAATCGCTTGAGTGAATCGATCCGATTCGCCCAAGAGCTAGGTATAGGTGCAGATCAGCGTCTGGCGCCTCGTTTCATGAGATTGCAGGACAATCTCAGCATGTGTCCCGGCACGTCCCTTTCGGTTCAGATCGGTCTTGTGATACGGAGTGCGAACGGCAGGTTAGAGGGCGATGGCGCTCTGGCAGCAATGAGAACATGCCTTTAGGAACCTGATGGCGGAGTAAAGTCCAGCCCTGCATCGCGCGCGGTCCGCTGAGTTGCGGACACATCTACTTCATCGAGCGGAATAAGGTTCTGATGCTCAGATGAAACACGGTCCAGGACAATCAGCGTGCTGGCCGTGAGAGCATAGTTGCGAATCTTCAGCGAGTGGCCATCTTTGAAAATCACAGTGAGTTCGGGCTCAGGCGCGGGCGGCACATAGGGAGTCTGATACGCAGGACCATTTGACTGCGTTGGCGCGTTGTCTTTGTCTTCTGAATCGTACTGCGCATTCTGGCTCGCAACAGGCGTCGAAGCATTTGGGTCCCCGTTGTAGTAACCGTTGTTGTAGTAACCGTTGTTGTAACCGTTGAACTCGGGATACCCAAGCCAGTAAGGCCAGTAAGGCCAGAGATATGTGGAACTCGCAAAGAAGAATGGCCTGCGGAAATGATCGCGCCTGTGATGGTCCCATCTCGGGCCACCGCCGCGATCCCATCGTGTCTGCGGGCTATGCGGGCCATAAGGAGCGCGTGATCCCGGCGTCGCAAAGCGCCGAGAAGGCATGAAGTTGCGCGTCGGATATGTTCGGGAAAAATTACCCCGTGGCGCACCACCGAAATTCATGCGCGGCACTGAATTGAAACTGCTCGGAGTCCGGCCGGAGAAACCGCCGGCTGCTGGGGCCGAGAAGCCGCCCATTCGGCCTCCACCCATGTGTCCGCCTGAAAAATGTGTGCCAGTTGCGGATCGCTGGGCAGACGCTGGAGATACGGCAAAGAGACCAGCCGCGGCGAGGAAAATCAGAGCTGCCAAAGAGCGCCGCATACAGCTAATTTACTCCTGTTTGCGCTTCATTCCGCTCCAGAGATCGAAAATCCTGTCAAGCTCCAAAAGTTGTGGAAAATCGGGCTACAAAGCCATAACCGAAAGAAACAAAGTAATTTATCCGACAAAAAATAACTCGCTGAAAGTGGCAGATTAGTTATCGTCCGCCAACTAAAATAGAAACAGACAACAAAAAACCCCGGATTTCGATCCGGGGCTTTTTCGTCTAAACCATCTGGAATCAATATTTTGACCATAACCCCTTTAGATGGAATACTTTAAACCTCAAGCAACAAACTAAGCCAAACAAAATAAAGATTTTGCCCAAAACAGGGGGGAGGGGGGTACCCCACGCCGAAAGGAGCCTTACTGATTCACGCCGCTAGCCAGGAAACCGCCATCGACCACCAGAATCTCGCCCGTAACAAACGCGGAAGCATCGCTGGCCAGGAAGATCGCCGAGCCAACCAGTTCCTCAGTCTTGCCGAACCGCCCCATCGGGGTCCTCATCAGGAGTTCCTTGCCGCGGTCGCTCTCATCCAGCAACTTCTGGTTCAGGGCCGTGCGGAAGACTCCCGGGGCAATTGCATTCACGGTCACACCGCGCGAGCTCCACTCCACCGCCAGAGACTTCGTGAGCGCTCCCACGGCTGCCTTACTCGCCGCATAAGCAGTCACTTCCTTGAGCGACACGAACGTGTTCAACGAAGCGATGTTGATGATCTTGCCGTATCCGCGATCAAGCATGTGCTTGCCGAAGACCTGGCAGGCGCGCAGTGTGCCCGTCACATTCGTGTTCATGATGTCGTCCCATGTCTCCTCCGAGACCGTGAGCGTGGGCTCGCGCTTGATCTTTCCCGCGGAGTTGATCAGGATATCGACCTTGCCGAACTCCTTCACCGTGCCTTCGAGAAGCTTCTCGAGCGAAGCACGGTCGTTCACATCTGACGCGATCCGCAGCGACCTGCGGCCGTTGGCCTCAATTGCCTTCGCGGCCTCGTCCACCTGCTCCAGCCGCCGCGAGCTTGCGACGACATCGGCTCCGGCCTCGGCCAGCCCAATCGCCATCGCCAGCCCGATGCCCGAAGTTCCTCCAACTACCACAGCCGACTTGCCGCTCAAATCAAACAACGGATGCCCCATCGAAAAACGTCCTTTCTTCATTGCAAAAATATCGCAGAAAATTATTGCCTGCCCGCTCGCTCCAGCGGAATATGTTCCAGAATCTGGTTCACAATCGCCTCAGGCGACCGGTCATTGACGATCCGCAGCGCGTCCTTCGGCAGCTCAAGCGTCGCCAACTGGCTGTCCAACAGTGACGAGTTCATAAACTCGTGGTGACGCGCCGCCAGCCTCTCGCTGATCAGCTCCTTCGACCCATCCAGCAGAACGAACCGCACCATGCCCTCGGGAATTCCGTCCGCCAGCGTCGCGCGGTACTTCTCCTTCAGGGCCGAGCACGCGAGAATCCCGCTCCTGCCCGCCTCATACCAGCCACGCATCAACTTGTTCAGCGTCACGAGCCACGGCTGCCGATCGTCGTCGTTCAACGGATGCCCTGCAGCCATCTTCTGCTTGTTCGCCAAAGGGTGATAGTCGTCTGCATCAGCAAACACAGCGCCCGTCCGCTCAGCCAGCAGCGTGCCGATCGTTGTCTTTCCCGAACCGGACACGCCCATCAAAACCACAACCATCCCAACATCCTCTCAACCCTGAAGCACTGAATCAAGACGCGCCTACAATCCGAGGAAGACCGGCTTGATATGCCGTTCAAAAAGATTCGTGGTCACGTTCCTCGCCACAACCTCCTCGTTTGCCTCCAGAGCCTTCAGATAGCGACCTCCCAACTTCGCCGCGATCTTGAAGCCCACATGCAGCAGTTGCCGGAAGCTGGGATTGTAGGCCGTGTTGCTCTGATCGTGCCGCAGGGCCGCAGTGAACTCCCCATTGGTCCAACCACATACCCTCTCGGGCTTCGGAAGACGCGCCGGATCGATGTCGATCACCGCGGCATACGGCGCACAGAGCTCCTCGGCGTGCGCATAAGCCTCGGAGTAGACCTCCTTGGCAATCGCAAGGCCCGAACCGCCCGCCTCGGCAAGCCCGATCAGCTCTTCGAGCCACGTTGTTCCGGCCGTCTTCAGGTGAACTCCGGCATCAAACCGCTTTATCGCGTCGTGAATCGACTTGTAGATCGAAAACTTGTCCGAACCCGAATGCACACTGAGCTTCAGATTCCCAGGCAAACCGTAGGTCTTGACAGCAAACGCAATCGTTGCCAGGTCCTCGTTGAACTCCTTGGAGAACTGCGTGACATCGCCAACGTAGTCCACGCCCTTGTTGAAGCGCCCCATGAACTTCGGAGCAACCGTCTGAATCGGAATCTTCTCGTCGGCGATGGCCGCCAGAATGATCAATAGCTCCATCGGGGTCTGCGGCGAGTCGGTCTCATCTATCGAAACCTCAGGCACAAACGTGCCCGCGCCCTTCTTCTCCACCAGAAACCGGTAGATCCGGCTAGCGTCCTGCACCGCGGCCAGAAACTTGTTCGCAACCCCCGTCACGAACGCCTCATCCGTCTTGAAGGGCTCGGCGATATCCGGAATCGTTACCGTCCCAATCAACTCCGGGTGCCGCGCCACAAACGCAGCAACATCCTTCACGTCCGCCGGCTTTCCGATCATCTCCGCAACATCGAGCGTGAAGAAGTCACACGAAGCAAGGAACCGCTCCACCGTCTTCAAATTGATGTGGTCGGCGTCTAGAAAGTACGGTCCGGCCCAACAGAGCTCCTTCACCGCGTCATCGGCAGCCGCGCGAGTCTGGCTCGGATCCGATCCGATAATCATGTGCTCCCGGTTGGACTTGTTCCACACCGGCGAGACCTCGATGCCCGCATCGGCGGCCTTCACGCAAGCAGCAAGCTGGGCCTTCGCCTGATGGGCAAATCGATCACCCACTCCAACCGAGTACTTCGGAAGCCGCAGCCCTTCGCCCATACGACATACACCTTCTCTTATCGGCTGCGATTGGTCTAACCACTTTGCAGCCGTCCCAGCATAACTGGTTTATCGGGACATGAGCAAATATTTAGTGCGAACTTTGGCGTAATTGGCCTGGAGCTACTGGCCAAACCGCCCTTTGTAGGCCCACAGGCCGAGTCCGGGATTGGAGATATAGAAGATCTCCTCTCCATCGACTACGTTCCAGCCATCCTTGAGAACATCTGGATTGTATTTCGCCGTCATCTGAGCCAGGTCGCCGTACTCGAAGTGGACGCTCTCAATCTCCTGCCGGGTCAGGTGGCCGGGACAATAGCGGATGGTGAAACGGCCCTCGCTCGAGCCGTGGATCAGGTGAGCCGCAGCGCTCAGGTTTCCCGCGAGCGCAGGATCTTCCTTGACCGCCTCCAGAGTCCGCGGAGTTCCGCAGTAGCCATATTTGCGGATCAGCTTGTCAATTGCGCCGTCTTCGCCGAATTCGTGGACGCCCGGAGCGAGCACAATCAGCTCAGCTCCATCGGCGAGCGCCATGCGGGTGCGGTAGACGCTCTTGTTGCCCAGCCACGTGCTGCGAAACTCGTGCGGATCGAGAAACACGACGGCCTTCTTGATCTCGCGGTCGAGCATCTGGAAGTTCACTTTTACGCTCAACGCGGCAGCAAGCTCGAAGCACTCAGCATCGTCGCCAACGTAGAGGCCGCGGGTCACAAGCTCACCGGCCGGATTCTTCCCGATGACGGTCAGGACGTACACGATGGGAAGATTCTTCGCGAAGTGTTCGCTGGCGTAGTTCAGAACGCGTCGAACCGGCGTATCGGCGCGTCCCATCATGCGCTCCATCCCATAGACCGCGCCGAGAAAATGGCTGCGATGGATCCCGACTGAGCCGCCCGTTCCGATGAAGATGTTCTTGTTGTAGTTCGCCATGCCGATGACCTCGTGCGGCACGACCTGCCCGATGGAGAGGATGAGATCGTGGCCGCCATCGCGCACCAGTTTGTTGACCTGCGCCGGCCACGTGTAATCCACCTTGCCTTCGCTGACCTCGTAGAGAAACTCGCCCGGAACCTCGCCAAGGGTCACGACGTCGTTGCGCCAATCGTGAACGCGGAAGAGCGTGCGCGGAGTCGATCCGTACATCGTCGCGATCTCGCTGTCGGTCATCGGCTTATGGGTCCCGAGTGCGGGAAGAATGTCGACGAGCCTGTCCTGGTAGTACTGCCACGCCAGCTCCGTCAGCTTGCCCGCCTGAGAGTAAAAGCGAGTGATATCGGGTGGCACAGCCAGCACTTTGTTCTTCTTCCCGATCGCATCCAGCGCAGTGAACAGGTTGGCGCGCAGATCATCGGCGGACATCTCCGTCGTCTGGCTTCCGGCAGCAAAATAAAGGCTCATAGCATCTCATCTTACTCTGGGATGTGAGCGGCTCTAGAGGTCGCCAATGGAGACAAAATGACAGAACAGGCTCTTCAGCTCAAGATGCCCGGCGGAAACGCCGATGCAGTGCTCTTTCTTCCCGGCTCCTCCGGACCGCTTCCTGGAATCGTGCACATTCCCGACATAGGCAGCATCCGGGAGTCCCAGCGCGCGATGGCCCGCAGGCTGGCCGCGGAGGGTTACGTTGTCCTGATGCCCAATCCTTTCTATCGCACCAGCAGACCGCCGGTCTTCCCGTTCGAGCGCAAGCCGGGAGATGCAAAGACAATGGAGCGGATGAAGGAACTGATTGCTCCCTTGACGCCCGAGGCGCAGGAGCAGGACATAGCTGCTTACGTTGACTATTTAGCGTCGCAGACCTCCGTGTTGCCCAACAAGATCGGAGTCGTTGGCTTCTGCTTCGGCGGAGGCTGTGCGTTGCGGACTGCGGCGGTGCGACCGGAGAAGGTTCGAGCCGCTGCGTCGTTTCACGGAGGCGGACTGTACGAAGAGAACGATCCAGCCAGCCCGCATCTGGTTCTGCCGAAGGTCAAGGCGCGTCTCTACTTCGGCCATGCGGACAAAGACCAGCTTATGCCGGCTGATGCGATCACACACTTCGAGCAGGCTCTGAATAGCTGGGGCGGGAAGTACGAGAGCGAAACCTATCGCGGCGCATTTCATGGCTGGACGGTTCCGGATAGCGCGTCGTACAACAAACCCGAGGCCGAACGGGCCTACGGCAAGATGACTGAGCTGTTCAAGGCGGCTCTCTCGTGAGGGGCTGGCTGGCGGAATCGGAAGAGGCCGGATCACTCCGGCCTCTCACTTTGCTATAGCTTGTAGGCCTTCTTCGCCAGGTTGACCGTTAGATCGACGATAAGCTCGAACGCCTCATCTTCATCGAGCCGGTGCTCAGCCACGAGACGGCCCAGGAATGCGCAATCGATGCGCCGTGCGACATCGTGGCGCGCTGGAATGGAGAGGAAGGCACGCGTGTCGTCATTGAAGCCGACGGTGTTGTAGAAGCCCGCCGTCTCCGTGGTCTGCTCGCGGAAGCGCATCATGCCCTCAGGCGAGTCGTTGAACCACCAGGCGGGGCCGAGGCGCAGAGCAGGATAGTGCCCGGCCAGCGGAGCCAGTTCGCGCGAGTAGGTCGTTTCGTCGAGCGTGAAGAGAATGAAGGTCAGGCGTGGATCGTTGCCATACTTGTTGAGCAGAGGCCGCAGGTTGCGCGTGTACTCGGTGGCCGACGGTATATCGGCACCCTTGTCGCGGCCGAATTGCTCGTAGAGCAGCCGGTTGTGATTGCGCACCGAGCCTGGGTGGAGCTGCATGGTCAGGCCGTCTTCAACGGACATGCCGGCCATCTCGGTGAGCATCTGGGCCTGGAAGATCTCCTGCTCCTGCGGCACGGAGCGGCCTGAGAGAATGCGGCCGTAGAGAGCCTCTGCGGTGGAAGGATCAAGGTCTGCAGTCATGGCCGTAAGGTGGCCGTGGTCGGTCGCCGTGGCTCCGAGCGACTTGAAGAACTCGCGGCGACTTCTCAGCGCGTTGAGATAGCCCTTGTAGGTTCCGATGTTCTCGCCGGTAATCTCGCCGAGCTTCTCGATGTTCTGGACGAAGCCCGCGTACTCAGCGTCGATCACGGAGTCGGGGCGGAAGGTTGGAAGAACCTTCCCCTTCCAGCCTGAAGTGCGAATGGCCTTGTGGTATTCCAGCGTGTCTAGGGGAGAGTCAGTGGTCGAGATGACCTCGATGTTGAACTTCTCGTAGAGAGCGCGGGGACGGAACGCCGGAGTCGCCAGTTCCGCAGCGATGGCGTCGTAGTAGTGATCGGCGTTGCTCGCGTTCAGACGCTCCTTCAGCCCGAACTGGTTTTCGAAAGCATAGTCGAGCCACAGACGCGTCGGAGTGCCGCGGAAGAGATAGTAGTTCTTCGCGAAGACACGCCAGACCTCGCGCGGGTCGGCGTTCTGCTTTCCGTCGTTCTGCGGTATTCCCAGCGACTCAAGCGAAATGCCCTGCGAGTAGAGCATGCGGAAGACGTAATGGTCGGGTTGAATGAAGAGCGCGGTGGGGTTCGGAAATGCGCCGTCTTCGGCGAACCAGCGAGGGTCAGTGTGACCGTGTGGAGAGATAATCGGCAGGTTCTTTACAGTCTCGTACAACCTCGCAGTAACCGATCGCGTAGACGCGTCGGCAGGAAACAATCGCATGGGGTCAAGCATTGCAGCACCTCGCTATCGAAAGAAGATCATTTAATCGCGACTTCGAACAAACGCGCAACTGAGGAAGCGTACCAGATTCGACCCACACGCTGGTACCACGAATCGTACGGATGAAACCTCTAATCGATAGCTGCCGTACTCCAGCCTCAGATCCGGAGAAGTGATCAGACGGAATATGCAGATCTTCGCTGCGATGACGAATCGGGAAGGGCCTTCGGGATGAAAAGAGAAGTGGCGCTTCCGAAGAAGCGCCACCTCTCTGTCTTAGCTTTCGTAGTGTTTACGGGAGGTAGTAACGCAGGCTCGTGAACACCATGTTGTTGGTCGCCTTCGGTGCGCCACCCACACCCACCCAGCCCGTGCGGGTCAGGTAGCTGTACTGAAGGGTGTACTGGAGGCGGCCCCTGGGACCGTTGTAGAAGCGGTAGGTGTAGCCTGCCGTTCCCTCGAAGATCGCACGCGTCGCGCCAAGGCAGCTTGCGGGGGTACCCGGATTGTACGGGGCGCCGCCGGCAAATCCATTTCCAGTGCTCGTCGGCAAGGTCTCCGTGTTACAGCCTGCGTTCGAGGCGGTAGGAGGAGCATAACCAACGAGCCGGCCAATGGTAGCCGCCGGGCCCAGCGTGTTTACGTAGACCGTGCGCTGCGCGTACTCGCCGCCGCCGTAACCAAACAGATCCAGCTTCTTGTTCGGGTGAAGCTCGATCGAGACCAGGCCCTGGTAGCCCTTGATCGGAGCGAGTGTTCCGTTTGGATGAACCGTCACGTCAGGCAAGGTTGACGTGCCGTAGCGGCCTACGCCCGTACCAGCAAGTCCGTGCACGCCGAAGTCCACATAATGAGTAATGGGAAAGCGCGCGTTTGCGAAGAAACCGCCGCCCGTCTTCGTGTCGTTCGTACCACCTGCAGCGGTGGGAGGGGTGTTCGTCTGACCAGGGTAGTAACGGTCGCGGAAGAACCGGGCGAGGCCACCGATTTCGTAGTGACCGACCTTCGGGTCAAAAGCAGCCTTCACAATGATGTCCGGTGCAACGTTGCTCGAGTAGTTCGCCAACTGGTCGTAAAGTCCCCCGCCGGCACCAGCGTTTCCGATGAAGAAGTTGGCATTCGCATTGGTCGCAGAATAGATAATCTGCGCATTTTCAAGCGAAGCAGCAATGGTTGTAATGCCGATCTTCTGCTGCACGCGGAGGGCAGCCTGACGAGCCCAGCTGAAACCGACGTTGTACTGGTGATCGATCACGAGAGGCGTATTCTCGGTTCGGTTGTCAGTTCCCTTCTTGGTTTCCGTCACCAGCGACCACATCTGCCCGCCCGTGACGGTGAGCCCGCTGTTCAAAGCGACCTGAGCGAAGGCCTGGCGTTGACGAAGGGTGTAGCTGTTGCTCTGGTTGTCGTTGCTCGTGACGCCTGCGCTCTGGAAGTCAGCTTCGAGGTAGCCGAGCAGCTTGAACGGGCCCGCGTTGCCTTCAACAAGGACGGTGGGGCGAGTCGGACGCCCCGACAGGTTGAGCTCGCTTGTATGTGCCTGCCCAGCACCTTGGTAGGGGGTCGCGTTGAACGGAGTATTGATGTCTGCGTTCAGTGCGCGGGTGCGATATGCCGACTCCAACGCAAAGAATCCGCCCGGAGTGATGGTGACGCCCTTGTAATGGAGCGCTATCGGCGACTCCATAGCCGCAGTGATGTCCTTCTTGGTATCGCTGATAGTCTGGGCCAGCCCTGCATTGGAGTTCTTGAGGTCGGTAACGCTAGAGCTGAGCGCCGTAACCGCCTCGTTGTTCTGCTGCAGGCTGGAGCTGACGCTCTGGGCCTGCGCGGTTGCCGCTGCAGCCGACGCGTTGGCAGCCTGGGCATCGCTCGCAGCTGTCGCCAGCTTGGCGTCGCGGTCAGCGACCTGCTGCTTCAGCGCGTTGATCTGGCCCTGCTGGTTGAGCATCTGTTCGCGCAACTCCCGCAACTCGCGCTCTGTCGCTGATTCGACGGGCGCCTTCTTTTTGACGGCCTTCTTGGTGGTCGTCTTGGCGGGCGTTCCCGCCGTCTGAGCTTGCATCGATACGGTGCTGACAAGCAGCATCGCGGCGAGTGCCGCTTTTCGTTGGTTCGTCATGAATCCTCGCAAGTTATTTGGAAACTTAAGGCAGGCATTACCACTGGAAGGCACGAAAAGGCCTTCCACTGCGACACTTACCCTTTATCGTTTCGTAACTGATACTCCCAGAGTTGTGTGAATAGAAGAAGAATTCGCACGATCTTTTCTAGACAAAACAAGACCTTGCACGATGATGGTTAGTTTGCTCCTTGAGGTATGTAACTGGATTGGATCGCAAACTCCCCACGAAACCGCCAACTCGTTTACCGTGGTTTATATGCCATCGTTTCGTGCCGCAGGACGTGCAGCCCTTTTCCTTCCATTTGTCTCCCTCGTCTCCCTGGCCCAACCTGCTTCTCCGTCACTCAATCTGATCCCGATTCCACGCGAGGTTCGTGCCGGGGAGGTGCAGTCGCTGGCCTCCGGCGTGCGAATCAATTGCGCTGCTCCCTGTGCGGCCGAAGACGCCTTCGCCATCAACGACTTGAAGAGCTATCTCGCCTCGCAGGGCGTCGCGGCGAACACGACCTCGCCGGTGAATCTGCTGGTCGTGCGCTATGGCTCGCCGATGGCAAAGTCTATCTATAAAGAGGCAACGCCTCAGCCTGCCGACGCACCGTCAGAGTTTCCCGCGGAGATGAAGGCGGAGGGATACGTCATCCTCCCGGACGGCAAGGGCTTGGCTATTACGGCCGCGAGCGACGCGGGAATCTTCTATGCCCTGCAGACCGTCAAGCAGCTTGTGACCGGAACCGGCACAAATGCCGTGCTCCACACCGCGACGGTCCGCGATTGGCCGGCGATGCAGTATCGCGGCCTGCACGACGACCTCTCGCGGGGCCCGGTGCCAACGCTGGACTTCCAGAAGAAGCAAATTCGCATGCTGGCTGCCTACAAGCTGAACGTCTACTCGCCATACTTCGAGCACACGATGCAGTACACCGGTCACCCGCTGATGGCTCCGCCGGGGGGCACGCTGACGCAGGCGCAGGCGCGCAAGCTGGTAGCCTATGCGGCGAACTACCACGTCACCGTCATCCCGGAGCAGGAGGCCTTCGGGCACCTGCACTATCTTCTGACATGGGACAAGTATTCGCCGATCGGTGAGACGCCTCACGGACAGGTGCTTGCTCCGGGCCAGCCCGACGGACAGAAACTGACCCACGACATGTTCAACGAGCTCGCCGGAATCTATCCGGGACCGTTCCTGCATCTCGGCGCCGACGAGACCGTGGAGCTGGGCAAGGGACAGACCAAGGCGCAGGTGGATGCGGAGGGGCTCGGGCCGGTGTATCTGGGATACCTGCAGCGGATCGTCACCGATCTGAAGCCGCTGAACCGGAAGCTCCTCTTCTGGGGCGATATCGCGATGAAGGAGCCGGACCTCTTGAAGCAGCTTCCCGACAGCTTCAAGCAGGCGACCATCGCCGTGCCATGGGAGTACAACCCGCAGCCACGCGGGTTTGCGCGGTTCATCAAGCCATTCACCGACGCGGGCTTTCAGACATGGGTCTCACCCGGCGTCAACAACTGGTCGCGCGTTTATCCCAACTGGAACAACGCACTCGAAAACATCCAGCAGTTCACCCTCGAAGGCCAGCAGCTCGGAGCGACCGGACAGCTGAACACCATCTGGGACGACGACGGCGAAGCTCTCTTCAACGCGAACTGGTACGGCATCCTCTTTGGAGCTGAGGCCGCCTGGCACAAGGGCGAGGCATCGATTCCAGCCTTCCAGGCGAGCTATGGCATGAACTTCCACGGCGACGCGACCGGCAAGATCGACCAGGCCCAGAAGGAGTTGATGGCCGCGCACAAGCTCCTGAAGGACTCCCCCTACAAGACCGATGCGCAGGATCTGCTCTTCTGGCAGGACCCGTGGAACCCCGACGGGCAGCGCATGGCGGCTGAGATTCGGGCGATTCTCCCGGAGCTGCGTCTGCACACCGAGCGCGCCATCGCACTGGTCGCCGAGGCCAGGAACGCCAATCCGAACCTGCGTGAAACCGATGCTCTCGATGTGCTGGAGTTGGGAGCGCGGCGAATGGACCTGATCGGGCTGAAGTTCGAACTGACCGACGAGATCGCCACCAGCTACGCGCACGCCTTCGCTCTCCAGACCTCGACCGTCAAGGAGGACCGCGAGGACCTCGTGCGGGAGCTGGGCGGCATCAACAGCGTCAACGGCAAGCTGGAGGACCTGCGCAACAACTACTCGCTGCTGCGCGACCTGTACGAGCAGGCATGGCTCAAGAGCTACCGGCCATACTTCCTGCGCAACAACCTCGAGCGTTACGACCTGACGATTCAGTTGTGGCTCAGCCGCATGGATCGCGTAAGGATTGCGCAGCGCCAGTGGGTCAACTTGAAGACGCTGCCCCCGGCGGCAGACCTGGGGATTCCTGCTCCGCCCACTGCGACAACGGCGCCAGAGAATCAGTCTCCCGCGAGCCACTAAGATTCGTCTTCGCTTCAGCATGGCCGTGCCGACTTTCTCCACACCGGGAAGCCTCGGCACGGCTGCCAGCCATTCACCTTCTTCCCATGGACTAAACTGAACGCCTAATGCTTCAGACACTCGCAGCACGCCGTCTCATTACATCGTCGGAGACGATTGATCATCCGGTCATCCAGGTCGTCGACGGGGTGATCACGAGCATCCACTCGGACCCGCGAAATGGTGCAGCCGACACGACGCTCACCTCCACCTTCTTCGACGTCCACATGCATGGCGCGGCAAGCCACGACGTGATGGAGGGGACGCCCAAGGCCATCGGCGCGGTGAGCCGCTTTCTCGCCGCGCGCGGCGTAGGCCACTACCTCGCGACAACCGTGACAGCGCCGGTCGAGAAGACGTTGCGCTCCCTCGAAGGAATAGCGAATGCCATTGAGGCGGACGCGGCCCGGGGAGAAGCGCGGCCCATTGGGATTCACCTGGAGGGGCCATTCATCTCCCACGCCAAACGAGGCGTGCATCCGCCTGAAGATATCCATCCGCCCAGCATCGCTCTGCTCGATCGTTTCCATCAGGCGGCCCGCGGCCACATCCGCCTGATGACCGTCGCGCCGGAGATCCCCGGGTCGATCGATATGATTACGCACGCTGTTGCGCTCGGCATCAAGGTCAGCATTGGCCACACGAACGCGACCGCGCACGAGACGCAGCCCGCGATCGACGCCGGAGCCACCAGCGCCACCCACACCTACAACGCGATGCGTCCGCTCGACCATCGCGAACCGGGCGTTCTGGGCACGGTGCTTGATACCGAGCCTCTCTTCGCCGAACTGATCTGCGACGGCATTCACGTCGCTCCCGAACTGGTGCGATTGTGGCTGAAGGCCAAAGGCGAGCAGCGGGGCATCCTTATCACCGACTGCATGTCAGCGACGGGTATGCCAGACGGCATCTACATGCTCGGCAACTTCAAGGTGAAGCTCTCCGCCGGCCGCGCGCTCTCCGCCGACGATCTCGCGCATGGCAAGCAGACGCTTGCCGGCAGCGTGCTCACGCTCGACCGCGCCGTAGCTAATCTGCAACGGTTCGCCGGAGTTCCCCTGGGGACCGCAGTTCGCATGGCCTCGCACACCCCGGCCATGATGGTCGGCGTAACAGACACTGTCGCAAACATTGCTGCTGGCCAGCCGGCGAACTTTAACCTCTTCAACGCGGCAGGCGAGCTGACCCAGACGATCCTGAGCGGCAGCGTGGTTCCTGCGTTTACTTTTTGAGCGCCTGAGTCCGTCCGGATCAGGCGTTCCGTCCGCCCCCCCGCGCGCGCCACAGCGCGCCTTCAAGTGAGTCGACCGCTCCCTCCATCAACTTCACGCGCGGGGCCGACTGCTTGAGCGCACGCACCATCGATTCGCGCACGATGCCCACGTGCTCGATGACGCTGCCGGTATAGGCGAGGCCGACTTCACCGTTCGTTCCTGTTTCGAGCATCTTGACAGCGACCAGAGACACCTGTTCGGCAAGCTCTTCCCCGGCGCGTTCAAGAATCGCCTTGGCAAGGTCGTCCCCCTGCTCAGCGCACTTGACGACGACCGGAGTAAGCGCGGCGAAGTCCGGCCCGGGACGGAGATTGGCCTTCTCGACGATCTCGCCGATCGATTCCAGCTTCCAGAACTCGCTGATCTCTTCGAGCAGCACCGTCGGAATATTGCGGTCTCTCGCCCAGAAGCCCCCGCGCAGCGCCTCCTGCCCGATCCAGAAGCCCGAGCCCTCATCTCCCAGCGCCGGGCCCCAGCCTCCGGCGCTGTACCTGGTCCCGTCTGAGGCACGTCCGATGACATTGGAGCCCGTGCCGGCGATCACCAGAATGCCTTCGCCGCCCCGAAATGCGCCGTCGAGCGCGATCTCCTGGTCGCCGCACAACAGAAGCTCGCCGCCAACGACCTCGCCGATCTCCCGCTCAGCCCACTCACGTACCGCTTCGATGGAAAGGCCTGCCAGCCCGATGCACGTCCGCGTCAAATCAGCCAGGCTCACCTTCGCCTCAAGCGAGAGCTGCGACAGCAGGCCGCGCAGCCGCGATGTCGCCTCCCCCTCGCTCACTCGCATCAGCTTCACGGTTCCCGTAACGGCCCGCGCCAGGATGCGCGTCTCGTCGGCAAGCACGCCTGTCGTCTTCGTCCCACCTGCATCTATCGCCAGAAAAAAGCTCATAACCTAGCCATGATATGACACGTGAGCGCGCACAATCTGGGCAGCATTTCCCGCCTCTGCCGCTATACACTCGCTGGTATGCCCTCTGCAGTACCTTCACTTCACCTTCATACTCTGGACCTTGGCCTCATCGCCGCCTATCTGGTTGGGATTACCCTCTTCGGCCTGCGTTTTCGCAACGGCAAAAAGCCTGCCTCACGCTCGCTTGAGAGCTACTTCCTTGCCGACCGCTCCATCCCCTGGTGGGCCATCGCGCTCTCCATCGTCTCCGCCGAGACTAGCACCCTGACCATCATCAGCATTCCTGGCGTGGCCTTCGCAGGGGACTTCGGCTTTCTACAGGTTGTGCTGGGCTACCTGGTCGGACGCGTCGTCGTAGCGGCGCTGTTTCTGCCGCGATACTTCAAAGGCAGCATGCTGACGGCTTACCAACTCATCGATCAGCGCTTCGGCCACACCCTTCACAAGGTCACCGCAGGCCTGTTTCTCATCACGCGCGCCGCTGCCGAGGGAGTGCGCGTCTTCGCCGTCTCCATCGTGGTCAGCATCGCCATCGGAACCGGAGACGTCATCTCTATCGCGCTTATCTCCGCGCTCACGCTGCTCTACACCTTCGAGGGAGGCATGGCAGCCGTCATCTGGACCGACGTCGTGCAGATGTTCATCTATATCGCCGGCACAATCGTCGCCATCGCCACACTCGGCACGCACGTTCCCGGAGGATGGGGGCAGATCCACGAGGTCGCCGCAGCAGCGGGCAAGTTCCACCTCTTCAGCTTCGCCGTGAACCTCACCCAGTCCTATACCTTCTGGGCCGGGCTGCTCGGCGGAGCCTTCCTCACCATGGCGTCGCACGGTACAGACCAGCTCATGGTGCAGCGCATGCTGGCCGCGCGCAACCTGCGCGAGTCGCGCATTGCGCTGCTCAGCTCCGGCGCCGTGATCCTGCTGCAGTTCACGCTCTTCCTCTTCATCGGAGCTGGGCTATACGTCTTCTACGGCCTGCACCCTGCCAGCTTCACGAGCGCCGACCGCATCTTCCCCACCTTCATCGTGCGCGAGATGCCCGTCGGCGTAGCAGGCCTGCTCATCGCAGCGATTCTCGCGGCGGCGATGTCGAACCTCTCCGCCGCGCTCAACTCCCTCTCCTCCACTACCGTCGTAGACTTTTACATGCACTGGCGACCCAAGGCCGACGACCGCGAACGTATTATGATCTCCCGCTCCTCTACACTGCTCTGGGCGCTTGTCCTCTTTGCCATCGCCGTCTACAGCATTAAGGCCGGCGGCCACGGCCACGTCGTCGAGATCGGCCTCTCCATCGCCTCGGTCGCGTATGGCGCCCTCCTCGGAGTCTTCCTGCTGGGCACGCTCACGCGCTACGCCACGCAAGCCGGAGCGATCCTTGGCATGGTCGTGGGCTTTGCTCTGAATATGGCGCTGTGGCTGCAGCCCGCGCCCATCCACCTGGCCAACCTGCCGCTGCTTGGCGACACTACGCTCCCCCGCGTGGCCTTCACCTGGTATGTGCTCATCGGAGCAGCCGTCACCTTCGCCATCGGCTCCCTCGCCAGCCTCATCTTCCGCAAACAACCTGCCAGAAAGGCCGTCGCCGCTGCCATCATTGCCTGCCTTTCTTTGTTGTCATCCCGCACCCTGAGCGCAGCCGAAGGGGAGGAATCTGCTTCTCCCACGAGCACGCAAGTCTCCACGACGACAACGGCCCCTGATTTCACCCCCATCTCCGCGCTCATCAACGACGCCATCGAGCAGAAAAAGCTCCCCGGAGCAGTCGTGGTCGTCGGCCACGACAACCACATCGTCTTCGAAAAGGCTTACGGCAACCGCAAGCTCGCCGGCGAGCCCGGTCTCGACGGAAAGCCATCCGCTGCCGAACCCATGACCGAAGACACCATCTTCGACATGGCCTCGCTCACCAAGTGCCTCGCCACCGCGACCGCCATCATGCAGCTATACGAACAGGGCAAATTCCAGTTCGACGACCCCGTCGCCAAATACCTTCCCGAGTTCGCCGCCAACGGAAAAGAGAAGGTCACCATCCGCGAACTCCTCACCCACTATTCCGGCCTCCCGCCCGACGTCAGCCTCAAAGATTCGTGGGGCCTCGCCGCACCTGACAAGGCCGAAGGCATCAAGCGCGCGATGGAATCAACCCTCGCCAATCCCCCGGGCACGAAGTTCGTTTACTCCGACATCAACTTCATCACGCTTGGTGTGCTGGTGGAGAAGCTCAGCGGGCAGCCGCTCGATGTTTATGTAGAGCAGCAAATCTTCAAGCCCCTGGGGATGATGTCCACCTTCTACCACCCCTTCGACAAAACATGCGGTCCCGTCATTCGCACGGGGGCGGCGATACAACCCGGGCCTCATCCCCGCCTGCCGATGCACATGGTCTGCCCGCAGAATACCTGGAGCCCTACTGCCCTCGATCCTGAGACCGCCCCCACAGCGCACGACGATGAGTTGAACGCCGAGGTTAATCCCGACTTCGACCATCTCCTCCGCGGCACCGTCCACGACCCCACCACCCGCCGCATGGGCGGAGTAGCCGGCCACGCCGGAGTCTTCTCCACGGCGCACGACATCGCGCTCTACGCCGATGCCCTGCTCGAAAAATTCCTGCACAACAAGGGACCCTTCCCGCTCAAGCAGTCCACCCTACAGCTGATGGCGAAGCCTGAGCAGCCCGCAACCGCGCAGGAGGGCGCGACCATCTTCACTCCAGACGGCCAGCCCACCAAGGGCGTCGCCGCGCGTGGCTTCGGCTGGGACATCAACACTGCGTTCTCGCGCCCGCGCGGATCAGTCTTCCCAATCGGCAGCTTCGGCCACACCGGCTTCACCGGCACCACGCTCTGGATGGACCCGCAGTCCGACACCTACATCATCCTGCTCTCGAACGCTATCCACCCGCGCGGTAACCCGCCCATCTCTACTCTGCGCGGACAGGTCGCCACTGCTGCGGCGCAGGCGCTCCATCTTGAGGCTCTTTCTTTCTCTAAGCCAAATGGTGTGTGCACATGCACTCATTGCGCAGGCTGCCCGGGACTCTCCGTTGATTCGACGGTGTCTCTGATCAATTCGCATCTCAGCGCTGGCATTCAGGTCCTCACCGGTATCGACGCCCTCGAATCCACCCACTACCAGACCCTCACCGAAGTCTCCCACCGCCACGGCAACCACCTCCGCCTCGGCCTGCTCACCAATCAATCCGGCCTCGACTCCAATGGCCGCCGCACCATCGACTTGCTCGCCACCGAAGCAGCAAAACACGTTCCCGGCCTGGCCCTCACCACCCTCTTCTCCCCCGAACACGGCATCTTCGGCAAGCAGGACACCACCGACATCTCTGCCGAGACCGACCCCACCACCCACCTCCCCGTCGTCAGCCTCTACGGAGCCAAGCCCGAGCAGCGCCATCCTTCGCACGAGCAACTCAAAGACCTCGACGCTGTCGTCATCGACCTCCAGGACGCCGGCGTCCGCTTCTACACCTACGAGACCGTCACCGGCTACTTCCTCGAAGCCGCCGCGAACGAGAAAGCCCTCGGCCACTCGCTCGAAATCATCGTCCTCGACCGGCCCAACATCATCGGCGGCGAGCAGGTGCAGGGCCCCGTCTCCGACACTGGCCACGAGTCCTACACCAACTACATGCCGCTGCCCATCCGACACGGCATGACGCTCGGCGAGCTGGCCCGCTACATCAATGGCGAGCGCCGCCTCCCGTCACCGACTTCGCGCAACGTTCAGGTTCCGCTCGAAGCTCTACTCACCGTCGTTCCGCTGCAGAGTTGGTCACGCGCGCAGTATTTCGACGAGACGCATCTTCCGTGGACCAATCCCAGCCCCAACCTCCGCAACGTGACCGAGGCGACGCTCTACCCCGGCGTGGCACTGCTTGAGATGACCAACCTCTCCGTCGGCCGCGGTACCGACCACCCCTTCGAGCAGCTCGGCGCGCCCTACATCGACGCGGCCGCCCTCACCGCCTACCTCACCAGCCGCAAAATCCCCGGCGTCGCGTTCACCGCATCCACCATCACGGTCGCCGAGGACGCCAACCACTACCCCTACCACGGCCAGACCATCCCCGCGCTGCACATCACGCTCACCGACCGGCGCCAACTCGACTCCCCCGAGCTCGGCATCGAGCTTCTCACCGCGCTCAACCGCCTCTACCCTGCACAGTTCAATCTGTCTAAAGCCGAACGGCTGCTGGTCAGCGTCAACACCATGCTCGCGCTCGAGAACAAGGAAGACCCCCGCAAGATCGCGGCCTCATGGTCGGCCGAACTCGACGCATTCAAGCAGCGCCGCGAGCCTTATCTCCTTTATCACTGAGCACATCCCTTAAAGACGTACCCAGCTGGCAACCTCACAGCTACAAATTCACGCCATCGGTACGACAACTGCTGCACAATATAGAAACCCTGATCTAAGAGAGGGACTCCCCATGCCGCGCATTAACTTCCAACAGCAACTTGTCGCATTGAAAGACAAACTCCTCGCCATGGCTGCCTTGTCGCAGCAGGCCCTCTCGCTTGCGCTCGAAGCCTACCTCACCAACGACTTGAGCCTATGCGAGCACGTCAAGGAGATCGAGGCCGCCATCAACGCCGCCGAGCGCGAGGTCGATGAGATGGCCTACGACCTGCTCGCCAAAGAACAGCCCATGGCCATCGACCTGCGCTTCATCCTCTCCGTCATCAAGATCAACGGCGACCTCGAGCGTATCGGCGACCAGGCCTCCGGCATTGCGCATCGCGCCGGAGCACAGCGGGGACTGGAGCAGATCGAGCTTCCGATCGACATCCCCGACATGGGCGAGAAGGTCGGCATCATGATTCGCCGCGCCATTCAGTCTCTCCTCGAAGCTGACGCCAAGCTGGCCGAGTCGGTCCTCGCCATGGATGACGAGATCGACGACATGAACCGGATCGTCCAGGCCGAGTTGGTCGAAGTAATGCAGAAACATCCCGAGATCAGCGGCCAGGCGCTCAACGCCATCATCGTCTCGCGCAACCTCGAGCGCTCCGCCGACCACGCCACCAACATCGCCGAGGACGTCATCTTCTGGGTGCGAGGCTCCGACGTGCGCCATAAGTTCTCGCTCGCCCAGGCGGAATAAGCAGGGCAGAAAAGCGGTCCGAGACTAGTTATCTCTTTGCTTAAGAAGAGGATTAGAATTTCCTGCCGCACGGCGTTGAGTTCTTCCGCCGAAGAACACCCGGCCTTTTCCCTTGACGGCTTCCCTCCACACAAGTAACCTTCTAAGCATGGCGATTTCTCGCACGAACACCGCTATGTGTCGCATGTGTAGCTGTTGTTGCGACCTCGTGCGTTGTCGCCTTTGCTTCAGCATCTAAGACTGACTTCCCTCCACAGTCTTCCTAGATCACAGCAAAGTTACGCAGCGCCCACTTATCCAGTGGGCCTTTCTATTTTCCGGCTACTCCCAGCAAAGGAATCCATCATGTCTACTACCCCGGCGGCCCCAGCCATCAAAGAGACCAAGGCCCAGCGATCCGAGCGCCTCAAACTTGCAAAGAACCCCTGGGATGCCTGGGACGAGGTGCGTGAGTTCGCCCGTCAGGGCCGCGACTCCGTCCTGCCCGAGTGGACCGGACTCTACTTCAAGTGGTGGGGCGTCTACACCCAGGGTGACGGCAAGGGCGTCACCGGCGGGGCCAACGGCGAAGGCAAGGCCACCGACTTCTTCATGATGCGCATCGGCCTGCCCAATGGTCTGCTCACCAGTGCGCAGCTCCGCGTCATCGGCGAGATCGCGAAGAAGTACGCCCGCAACCTCGCCGACATCACCACGCGGCAGAACATCCAGCTCCACTGGCTCACGCTCTCCGGCCTCGTCGAGGTCGTTGACGCCCTCACCGCCGTCGGCCTCTCGCCCAAAGGAGCCTGCGGCGATGTCGTCCGCAACGTCACCGGCTGCCCGCTCGCAGGCCTCGATAATCACGAGATCGTCGATTCCAGCCCTTTAGCCGTTCAGATCGCACATCACCTAACCGCGAACCCAGAGTTCTACAACCTGCCGCGCAAGTTCAAGATCTCCGTCACCGGCTGCCCCATCTGGTGCACCTACCCCGAGATCAACGACCTCGCCCTGACGGCCATCAAGCGGTCTGTCATCGGAACCGATGGCAACGGAGCCGAAGAGATCGGCTACACCCTCCGCGTCGGCGGTGGCCTCTCCACCGAACCTCACATCGCCGAGCGCATCCCCGCCTTCATCCGCCAGGACCAGGCCCTCGCCGTCGTCGACGCGGCCGTCCGCATCTTCCGCGAGCAGACCGACCTCCGCGAAAACCGCACACGCGCGCGCATTAAGTACCTCTTCATGCGCCATGGCTGGACTGCCGAATCCTTCCTCGCAGCCCTCGAAGAAAAACTCGGCTACAAGCTCGACCCCAGCCCCGCAGCCGACCAGCCGCCCGCTGACATCTACCGCGACCACATCGGCATCACACCGCAGCGCCAACCCGGCCTATCGGCCGTCGGAGCCTCCGTGCTCAACGGCCGCCTCTCCGGTGACCAGCTCGTCGCTCTTGCCGACCTCGCAGACAAGTACGGCAACGGCCATCTCCGCGCCACCATCGGCCAGAATATTCTCATCGTCAACGTGCCCCACGTGCAGACCGCGGGCCTCGTCGTCGAGCTCAACACCCTCGGCCTCAACGTCGACGTCTCACCCTTCTGGCGCGGGGCCGTCGCCTGCACCGGCACCGAGTTCTGCAAGCTCGCCATCGCCGAAACCAAGGGTTTCAACACCTGGCTCGTCTCTGAGCTTGAGGAGCGCCTGCCCGGCTTCGACCAGCAGATTCGACTCCACGTCACCGGCTGCACCAACTCCTGCGGCCAGCACTGGATCGCCGACATCGGCCTTGAGGGCAAGAAGATCAAGAAAGACGGCCAGGTGGTCGACGCCTTCTTCTTCTGCGTCGGAGGCTCCGTCGGCAAGTACGCCCGTCCCGCACGCCCGCTCGGCTACCGCGCCGCCTCCGAGGACGTTCCCGCTGCCATCGAGCGCTTGCTCAATGTCTACCTCGCAGAACGCAACGAAGGCGAAGATCTGCGCTCCTACTTCGACCGCACCGACGACGACACTCTCCGCGCCCAACTCGCCGGCGAGATCATCGACCCAGTCGAGCGCGACGCTCCGCCAGTCGGAGCGGGCCGCTTCGCACCTGGAGAGTAGTAGCCTAATCGCATGTCCCTGTTCCCGATCTTCCTCAAACTCACCGGTCGGCCCTGCGTCGTCGTCGGCGCGGGGCACCTCGCCGAATCGAAGATCGAGTCGCTGCAGGCCGCCAGCGCACACATCAGCGTCATCGCGCCTGCGGCCAGCGAGCGCATTCGCAATCTCGCAGATGAGGGCGAGCTCACCTACCACGCCCGCCCCTACCAGCAAGGCGACCTCGCCGGAGCCTTCCTTGTCGTAGCCGCCACCAACGACCCCGCCGTCAACCGCGCCGTCTTCGCCGAAGCCGAATCCTCTGGCGTCCTCTGCAACGCCGTTGACGATCCTCCCTTCTGCGACTTCTACTTCCCCTCCGTCGTCCGCCGCGGCGATCTGCAGATTGCCATCTCAACCGCGGGCCACTCCCCCGCGCTCGCGCAGCAGCTTCGCAAGCAGCTCCACGAACAGCTCCCCCTCGACCTCGGCGACTGGCTCGCCGAACTCGGAAACCTCCGCCGCGAGGTCGTCGCCGCCGAGCCGCTCAACGAGGAACGCCGCCTCTTCCTGCACCAACTCGCCCAGCGCGAGGTCTGCGCCTACGACCAGTGCCCATCGCGCATCATGGCCCGCAACCACGCCCTCACCAATCCCAAGCCCGCACAAGGTGAGCCCAGCCGATGAACGGACGCGAGGCGCAACCCGGACACGTCTACCTCGCCGGAGCAGGCCCCGGCGACCCTGACCTTCTCACTCTGCGCGCCGTCCAGCTCCTTCAGACCGCCGACGTCATCCTCCCTGACGACCTCGTCACCGACGAGATCCTCGAGTTCGCCAGCCCCACTGCAAACATCATCCCCGTCGGGAAGCGCTGCGGCCAGCCGCGCATCACCCAGGCCGGGATTCACGCCCTCATGCTCGAACACGCGAGCGCGGGCAGCTCCGTATTGCGGCTCAAGTCCGGCGATCCGCTCGTCTTCGGCCGCGCCGGCGAGGAGATCGCCTTCCTCCGCGAGAACAACCTCCCCTTCGAGATCGTCCCCGGCATCACCACCGCCTTCGCCGTCGCCGCGTCGCTGCGCACGCCGCTCACCGACCGCGCCAGCTCCTCAAAGCTCATCCTCGCCACCGCACACCACGCCGCCGGCAAGGTCGAGCTGACTCCGAGCTGGCACGGCACGGTGCCTGCGGGAGCGACCCTTGTCATTTACATGCCCGGCCGCGATTTCGAAACTCTCGCCGCAGACCTCATCGCCTCAGGTGTTCCTCCCGAGACACCCTGTGCCGCCGTCTCCAAGGCCTCCACCGCCGAGGAACACATCCACACCGCCACCCTCGCCACACTCACCAGCGACCCCATCGGCCCGGCTCCCGTCATCCTGCTCATCGGCCCAGCTCTTCAGACAACCTCCAGGTAACGGATAAACTGAAGCAATGAAGCTTGTTCGCATGCAGCCGCACCGGCATCCTCTCCTCTTCGTCGCCGCCATCCTGATCGCCCTTCAGGCCCACCTCGGCCTCGCGCAAAACCAGCACATCTCGGCGTCGTCCATCCCCACGGCCGATCTCATCCAGCCCGCGGACCTCGCGGCAAGCCTGCAATCCGCCTCGCCGAAGCCGCTCATCCTCCAGGTCGGCTCGCACGTCCTCTTCGCCGAGGCCCACATCCCCGGCTCCGAATACGCCGGCCCCACCGGCCTGGACGCAGGCCTCCAGACCCTCAAAGACCGCGTCGCCAGCCTTCCCAAAAACACCGCCATCGTCCTCTACTGCGGCTGCTGCCCCTGGGAGCGCTGCCCCAACATCGCCCCCGCGTATAACCTGCTTCACTCCCAGGGCTTCACCCATCTCAAGGTCCTCTACATCGCCGACAACTTCGGCGCCAACTGGGTTAGCAAGGGCTACCCCGTCGCCAAGGGCCGCTGATGAAGATCCACCTCGCCAGTAAAGCTCTCCTCGCGGCAGCACTCCTCGCCGCTCCGTTCTCTGTGTCGGCGCAGCAGGCGCAGAAGCCCGCCACGCAGCCAGCGCTTCACAACGCCCCGGACTTCACCCGCACCAGCCTCGACGGCAAGACTATCCGCCTGAGCAGCTACCGCGGAAAGCTCGTTTTGCTCAACTTCTGGGCCACATGGTGCGGTCCCTGCATCGCGGAGATCCCACGCTTCTCCGGCTGGCAGACGAAGTACGGCCCGCAAGGCCTCGAGGTCATCGGCGTCTCGATGGACGACGACGCATCCCCAGTAAAAAAGTTCGTCGGCAAGCAACAACTCACCTATCCAGTCGTCATGGGAGACGAGCACCTCGGCGAGCTCTACGGCGGCGTCCTTGGCCTTCCCATCAGCTATCTCATCAGCCCTGAAGGCAAGATCCTCGCCCGCTACCAGGGCGAGACCGATCTGAACAAGATGGAGACGACTCTCACCAGTCTTCTGCCAAAAAAGAAGCTGTAACCGGCAGTCCTAGCCCAGCCGCTTCTCCGCCATCTTCGTCGCCTCGTAGACCTGCTCGAACGACTCGACAGCATAGAGCACAGGCTGCATCGCGCCGGTATCGAACTTCTGGTTCATCACTTCATCGAGATCGAAGTCCCTAATCTCGCACCCACCCGCGAGCACGCGAGTGCACTCGCCATGGGAGCTGATCAGCCCGCTGCCATACACCTTTAACTCGCCCTTCTGCCGGATCACCCCAAACTCCACCGTGAACCAGAACACCCGCCCCATCCGCTCCAGCGCCACAGGATCAGCCATCAACCCCGCGCAAACCTTGCCGTAGTGCTGCAGAAAGTCCCCGAAAACCGGATGCGCATGCATCGGCACGTGGCCGAAGACGTCGTGAAAGATGTCCGGCTCCGGCGTGTACTCCAGCGACTCCCTGCTCCGTAGCCAGGTCGTCGTCGGAAACATCCGCGCCGCAAGCATCTCGAAGAACGCATCCGGTGGCAGAAAACCGCTCACAGGCGTCGACTGCCACCCCGTCCTCGGGGCCAGCCGCGCGCTCACCGCCTTCAGATCGGGCAACTGATCTTCCTTGAGCCCAATCACGTCAAATCCATCCAGGTACTCCTGGCAGGCATGCTCCCTGAGCTGCGGCATCCGTCGGCTCACCAGCTCTGCCCACACCGCATGCTGCTCCGGCGTGTAGGCGTTCCAATCCTGCTCAATCAAAAACGGCGCTGCGACCGTAAGTCGTCTCTGTGCCGCAGTCAGACTCGATTCCACAATCCCCATACACCCTCGGCCAAACTACAAGCCAGCAGAAGAATACATCTTGTCCCTGTCCGCCGTCTTCTGCTCAGGCAACATGCTCCTTTTCAGCCTCATGCTGCCACGCCTCGCCGCGCGCCTCTCGCCCCAGAGCCGCCACCAGGGCCACCATGCACGCTGCCACCACCACCGTCGCCGACATCACCGCGTTCAGTGTCCCGCCCGAGAACCGGCTCGCAAGCTGCGCCTGAAAGACCCCGTTCCGCGACGAGCACAGATTCCCCAGCTGATACGCAAACCCCGGAAACACTGCCCGCACCGGCCCTGGCGACAGCTCACTCAGGTGAGCCGGAACCACGCCCCACGCTCCCTGAACCGCAAACTGCATCAGAAACCCTCCCACTGCCAGCAGTGGCGCCGAGTGCGACCACGCCCAAAGCGGGATCACCGGCATAGCTGCCAGCGCTGCGAACACAATCGCCCTCCGCCGGCCAAATCTCTCCGACGCCGCCCCACAGCAGACCCCTCCGGCAATCGCCCCAATGTTGCTGATCACTACGATCAGCCCAACCCGGCCCGGCGCCAGACCATGGTCCTTCTCGAGCAGCGTCGGATAAAGGTCCTGCGTTCCATGACTGAACGAGTTGAACGCCGTCATCAGAAGGACGAGAAACAGAAACGTCGGCAGATACGTCAGCAGAGTTCGCAGCGGAACTCCCCCTCTGCGCGTCGCACTCTCTTCGCGCCTCTTCTCAGCCTCCTTCCAGACCGGCGACTCCTCAACCTTGAATTGCATGTAAAACGCCAGCAGAGCCGGCAGCGCGCCGATCATGAACATCACCCGCCAGTTCGTCAGCATTCCCTGCCCATGCAGGTGCGGAAAGACCGCGCCGTAGAGCGCCGCCGCCAGCAGGTTGCCGAAAACATACCCCTGCTGCAGCAGACCCGAGAAGAACCCGCGCCCCGAGGCCGGCAACGACTCCAGCGCCAGCGCCGCTCCCACGCCCCATTCTCCTCCCATCGCAATCCCGAACAGCGCGCGGCACACCATGAAGCTCGTCAGCGTCGGCGCAAAGGCCGACGACAGTTCAAAGACTGAAAAGCACACGATGTTCAGCATCAGCGTCGGCCGCCTGCCGAACCGCTCCGCCATCATGCCGAAGATCAACGCCCCAAGCGGCCGCATCACCAGGGTCCAGAAGATCGCCTCGGCGATCTGTTTAATGCCGGTGTGAAAGTCCGCCGCGATCGCCTTCAGGCACACCGTCAGCAGGAAGAAATCGAACGCATCCAGCGTCCATCCAAGAAAGCATGCAGTGAAGGTACTTTTCTGGGCCGCGTTCAGCGATCGCAGTTCGCGCAGCAGTGCCATATCGCCAGATGCTAGCATCTGCCCACACTACACATAGGTTTTAAACTCGTTTTAACAAAGACATTTACCTTCTGACAAACCAGCCTTCCGTAAATTACTGTGATGATTCGAGTTAGATCGGAGCAGATTGTTTGCATCGGCTCCAGAAACAGGAGCATCCAATCCTACTGCAAACTCCCATTGCAATCTCACATCGAAATAGAAAGCACGAGGAATATCAAATGAGAAAGCTTTTGTTGGCTGTAACTGCGGCTGCCCTCTCCGTGGCCAGCGCAGGGGCCTTTGCACAGACCTCCACCTGGACCATCGATCCCGCACATTCCAGCGTCAACTTCACGACGCGTCACATGGGAGTCTCCAACGTCCACGGCTCGCTCGCCGGAGTCAAGGGAACGATCAGCCTTAACGACAAGGACATCACCAAGTCCTCCGTCACGGCTACGGTCGATACCACCACTGTCTCCACCGGCGTCGACGCCCGCGACAAGCACCTCAAGTCGCCCGACTTCTTTGAGGTCGACAAGTTCCCCACCCTCTCCTTCAAGTCCACTTCACTCACCAACAACGGTGGCAAGCTGCAGCTCAACGGTGAACTCACCCTTCACGGTGTCACGAAGCCGGTCACGCTCGATGTCGACGGCCCGGCGCCTGCGCAGACAGACGACAAGGGTCAGACACGCAGCGGCTTCTCCGCCGAGGGAATCGTCAAGCGCTCTGACTTCAACTTCGGCTCCAAGTTCGGCTCCGCTATCGTCGGCGACGACGTCAAGTTCTCCATCGACGTCGAAATCGACAAGCAGTAACAAACAACGCAAAAAAGATAAGAGCCGGAGAAGATTCTCCGGCTCTTATCATTTCGGACCTCGTTACAAGTCCACAGCTACATCTTCGCCCGCAATGGCTGCGTGGGTTCTGTATTCGGAACCATCGCCGCCTCTGTCTCCTGCCCATACTTCTTCAGCAACTCATGGTGCAGACAATAGAGCGCCAGCTCCAGGCGGTCCGAGACTCCCAGCTTGTCGTAGACCTTGCGCAGATAATTCTTGATCACCTGCTCCGTCGTGCCGATCTGGTAGGCGATCTCCTTGTTGCGCATGCCTCGAGTAATGCAGCTGATGATCGCCAGCTCCTTCTTCGAGAGCTTCGGCTGCACGCGAGGATCGGTCAGCGTCGTAGCCTGCGCCCGGTAGGCCTCAATCACCCAGTTGATCGACTTGTTGTCGATCCACGTCTCGCCCTCGGCGATCTTGCGAACGCACTTCACCAGCAGGTCCGGAGAGATCGAACGCGGAACTACGCCGCGCACGCCGCGCCGGTACATCTCCACCGTGTTCGCCTCGTCGGTCTCCGTCACCTGCACGATCAGCTTGGCGTCCGGGGCCTGCCGCACCAGCGACGGAATCGCGTCGATCGTACCGGCGATCAGCTGGCCCTCCAGCACGACAACGTCGGTCGGATAGCGCTCCAGGGCCGCGTAGAGATTGCTCAACGTCTCCACCTGCGCCACCACGCGGATGTCGTCTTCCAGCGCAAAGACCTTCTTCATTCCAACGCGGTAGATCGCCTGCGAATCCGCCAGAATCACGCGGATATTCGGCGTCGTGGAACTCTCTTCCTGCGCTTCTTCATTGCCACGAGAGTGATCGAAATGCACAACAGTCATATTCAGGCCTTTAGAAAATATTCGTCGATTACAGCAGCCGCCTTCTTCTCTCCGCCTTCCAGATAGTGCCGGACCACGCGGCCAATACAGTGGATCGTCACATCCGTCGCCGACCCCATCACTGAAGATGGCATCTCGATTGTGAACTCGATCCTGCTGTCTACAGCCGGCAGGCTATCACTTACGAACAGCAGGCCATTGGCAGAGATATTTTCCGTAACAGCCTCCAGAACGCCTTGCTCGGTCTGCAGATGAAGATTCAGTCTCATCGGAAAACGCACAGCAGTGCGAACCGGATTGTCTCCGTTCGACTTCACCACCTGGCCCACAAATCCTCCTCATGCCACCAGCCTTGGCAACCTTCAAGTTAGGCTGCTGTTACTTCACAGGAGTCTACCGCAATAAGGTAACCACTTTCCGTATATATTTTGATACTACCGGCATTGACACGACTGTTAGATTACCTTCGAGAGTTCTCCACAGAAATCCTGTCAAGCCCCCAAATGCCGTAAACTATTCAAAACAGACCAAATATAGCTGGCAGAGTAGTTTCTATCCTTTGGTAAAATGGATTCAGGCGTAACGAAAGCTCCGGACCTCCGGGGCTTTCTCTTTTCTTGGAAGATAACCCTTTTGTTTTCAATTTTTTATCTGTAAGTCATTTGAATAGAATATTTTACGAGAGAAAATCTAGCTAAATATATAAATATAAATGACTTACCGGAAATTGGAGGGGGGGGTACCCGCCTGAGTCAATCCCCGGAGAGTCCATCGAATAGGCTGTCTCTTAACACAGCTGGTTGTGGTTCCACCGCGGCCGCCAGAGCATAAAACTCCTTCGCGCCGAGCTTCTCGAAAAAGGCCCGTGTCTGATCCATCAACGGAGCTTGCGAGACATGCTGGCGGAAGGCGTCGAACTTTCTCTCGAGCACGCCGCTGATGTCCAGCTCGACCGACCACGGCATCGGCTTCGGAGCGTGTCTGCCGGGCAGAAACACACTTGTCGTCGCGTAGAACAGCCGGCTGGGCTGGTGCACGGCGCCAAGCTCAGGAAAGCGCTTCGCCTGACCGCACCAGTGGAACGCGGCCGTTGTCAGCGCAGAAACCACCATGTGGTCAGCGTGAGCATTCGCGCCGCCATCGCCCCCGAAGGTGATCACCACCTGCGGGCGAAAGCGGCGCATTCGCTCGACCAGTCGACTGGCCGCGCGAGAAAACTCGACGAACTCGAGCCTGCCATCGTCGTAATCGAGCAGTTCATGATGCGTCACGCCCAGCACCTTGCACGAGGCGGCAAACTCCTCGCGGCGCATTCTTCCCAGCTCCTCGGCTGACGCCGCGCCGCCGCGATTTCTCGCTGCCTGGCCGTCGGTCATACACACCACAGACGTCTCAACGCCGCTGTCGGCCGCCAGCGCCAGCGCGCCGCCGAACGCGTAGCACTCATCATCCGGATGCGCGATGACACACATTAGTCGCTGGCCCACTCGGCTTCCTCCTCGAGTCCTCGGCCGAATAACTCGCCGGAGACTGTCTCCTCGATCGCCGCAGCGGGATCGGCCGCACGCACTGGAGCAAACGACCGCCGGTGCAGCGTCGAAGGCCCCTGCGCAGCCAGCGCGCGTCGGTGAGCGGGCGTGGCATAGCCCTTGTGGCTGGCCAGCCCATAGCCAGGATGCACCTCATCGAGCTCTCGCATCAGAGCGTCGCGATGCACCTTGGCAACCACGGAGGCCGCCGCGATCGAGAGGCTCAGCGAGTCGCCGTAGATCAGCTTCGTCTGCGCGCAGGGATGATCGAGCCGCATCGCATCGATGAGGAGATGATCGGGCGCAATCGCAAGGCTCTGAACCGCCTCGAGCATGGCCAGTCGCGTCGCCTGGTAGATGTTGACGCGATCAATCGTCTCCGCATCGACCTCGGCCACGCTCACCGCGAGCGCCATGCGCCGAATCTTGCGATCCAACTTCTCGCGCTGCTTGCGGTCGAGTTGTTTGGAGTCCCTCAGGCCCGCACGAGCCAGGCTGTTCATCCGCTCCGGCAGAATCACCGCTGCAGCGACGACAGGCCCGAACAGCGCACCGCGCCCGACCTCGTCAACGCCGGCGATAACGCGGAAGCCGTTGTAGCGCAGCGCCTGCTCGGGAGCATCGCTGCAGACAAGCTGCTTCAGCATGCGCTGTTTGGCCGTAGCGGCAGTAACGGTTCCTGGAACGCGGGGCATACTCTCTCAAACAAGAGTGTATCGCCTCGCGGGCAGAGAAAAAGCCACAGCCGAAGCTGTGGCCTCTGTGGAAAGAAGTGTGGTTAGCTTGTGCGCTCGACCTCGCGCAGACGGGCGGCCTTGCCGCGCAGACCACGCAGGTAGAACAGCTTCGCACGACGAACCTCGTAGGAGCGAACCTTCTCGACCTTGTCGACGACCTTGGAGTTGTAAGGGAAGATGCGCTCGACGCCCTGGCCGAAGCTCATCTTGCGGACCGTGAAGGTGCCCTGCGCGCCCTTGCGCGTCGCAATAACCATACCTTCGAAGGCCTGCAAACGCTCCTTCTCGCCCTCGCGGATCTTGACCTGCACGCGGACAGTGTCGCCGGGACCGAACTCGGGAATATCAGTCCGCTGCAACTTGGCGGACAACTTCTGCATGATGGGATGAATAGACATGACTGCTTTCCTGATGATGAACTCAATTACTGATTGTACACGAAATAAGGCACTTTTGCGGCAGCAAGGCCTAAGTGCTACTCGTCGGCTACGCTCAACTCGGCGAGCACCTCGCGGTCCTCGTCGCTAAGCGCAGCCCGCTGGAGCAGATCGGGACGGTTCCGTAGCGTCTTTTCAAGGGCCATCCTGCGCCGCCACCGGCGGATCTCCTCATGGTTGCCTCCGCGAAGCGCCTCCGGGATCGGAAGCCCCAGAAACTCCGCTGGCCGCGTGTAGTGCGGGTAGTCGAGAATTCCTCCGGCCCCGTGCGTCGTTCGCGGCGGGGCATCCTCCGGCTCATGCGGCTCGGCCGTATCGTGTGAGCCAAAGCTCTCAAACCGCGAGGAGTCAGGATGCCCAAGCGCCCCCGGCAACAGGCGCACAACGGCATCCACTATGACTGCTGCAGCCAGTTCTCCGCCAGAGAGGACATAATCGCCGATTGAGATCTCGCGGTCGCAGAGCAACTCATTCACACGCTCGTCAACGCCTTCGTAGCGTCCGCAGATCAGCACAACCCGCTCGATCGTCGATAACTCCTGGGCAAGCTGCTGCGTGAAGGGCTTGCCCTGCGCCGACAGGAGAATCACTGTCTCGCGCGCGGGCACCCGTTCCGCCTTCGGAGTGACGTTCAACGCAGCGACCGCGTCATAGATCGGCTGCGCCTTGAGCACCATGCCCTCGCCACCGCCAAACGGGCGGTCATCGACGGTCCGGTGCCGGTCCGAAGTGAAGCTGCGGAGGTCGTGAGTCGCAATCTCAACCAACCCCGCGGCGCGAGCGCGGCTCAGGACACCATACTCGAAAGTGCTATGGAAGAAATCCGGAAAAATCGTAATGATATCGAAACGCATCGTTTTTATCTGATTCACGGGCCTCAGGTTAGCTCGACAAACTGAGGCCCGGCGGTTTGCCGGACGAGCGAAGGAACCCATCATGCTGTCGAAAAAACTCGTTCTTGCACAGGTAATGTTACTCCCCGCGCTCTGCTTGCCCAATTGGGCCCGGGCCCAGCAGAACCTCGCCCTGGCCGCGAACGAGGCAAATACGACAAGCGTTGCTTCCTCTTCCAGCCTCGATGGTGCCGAAGGAGCGATGCGCGAAGGATCGTACATCCGGTCTGCGATCGCGCCGACGAAGAAGACTTTCAAGATCAGGCCCTTTAGGACTTACGCCCTCGGGGTTCGATCGGACACGCGTGGCCCGGGAATCGACATCGCGACTCCCCTCTTGCGCGTGTTCAATCTGCGCGCCGGCGCCAATTTCCTCAACGTCGGCTTCGGATTCAGCATTGATCACGTCAACTATGATTCGCGGCTCCATCTTCGCTCCGGGCAACTGAACCTCGACTGGTTTCCAACCGGGAGATCGTTCCATATAAGCCCGGGTGTTCTCTATGGCGGGAACAGCCTTTCGGCCATCTCAAGCGTTCCGGCCGGGCACTATTTTGAGCTTGGGTCGCAGGGTTTCATCAACAGCGTAGACGATCCGATGAACGGAACGGCGCGGTCAGACTTCCCGAAGAAGTATGCACCGATGCTGACGATTGGCTTCGGCAACCTCATTCCCCGGAGCGGCCGGCACTTCTCCGTTCCGATCGAGATCGGAGCCGCCTACACCGGCGCCGCGCAGATCAACGTCATCCTCGACGGGACCGCGTGCACGAGCCAGGGTTGCTTTGCGTTCTCTCAGAATCCTGAAGCACAGGCGAGCCTGAAGCAGGAGATCCAGAAGTTGAACAACAAGCTGAAGGTATTCCCGGTCTATCCCATCCTCTCGACAGGCATCTCGTACCGGTTCTAGGAACTACGACTCCTCCGCTGGACGATTGACCTCTAGCAGGCCGGCGGGAAGCATCATCTCAATGCGCTTCGCCTTCGTATCGACATTCCTGAGAAACGCCTTTGCGAAGGGAATCAGAACCTCGTCGCCTTTCTCGGCCCTCACCACGAGCAAGGGCGCCGCTTCATCAAGGCGTCGGCTGCCATCCGGAGTGGCTGGGAACTGCACCTCCTCGATGAGCCCTACAGGCGAAGAGCCGTTGTAGACAACGCACCCAACAAGATCGCTGATATAGACCGATTCCTCGTCCAGGGGAAGCCGCTCTTCCAATGGCACGATGACATCGAGTCCCGCCACGGACTCAGCGTCCGTGATGGAATCGATCCCTGCGAAGTGCAGCACAACCCGTCCCTGGTTCCTGCCCACCGGAAGCCATGACGATATCACCTCAACCTCCCGCGCCTCGCTTCGGGAGCCTTTGAACCCCTGCGGCGCGAGAAAGACACTGGCCCTCTGGCTGAAGCGCTCGGGAAAGTCTGTTAGCAGATCGGCCAGGAGCTCCCCTTTGCGGCCCTGCGGCCGTAGAAGGTGCGCCAGAACGATCCATGAAGGGAGGTCATTCAGCATGGAAATTCAGCTAGGTCCCGGCCGCGAGATCATGGCTGCGAGGGAGGTTGGTTCTCTTCGACGATATCCAGCGCGAAGCGGTGCTTCATCTTCATGCTGGCTGCGGCGAGAATGGTCCGCAACGATCGGGCAGTTCTTCCCTGCTTTCCAATTACTTTGCCCACATCGCTCTGTGCAACATGAAGGCGCAGAACTGTACCTTCATTCTCATCGATCGCTTCAACTGAGACGCTCTCTGGATTGTCTACCAAGGCACAGGCGATCTCGGTTACGAGGTCCATCATGCTCTTCACGTAGTCGTTCCCGGTCGCTGCTTGCGTGGCCTGTACCATCACACATACCTCCTGGGAGTCACGATGCCGGCTCACGCTCAACCTTAGGCCTCGTCTAGAGCGAGATCTTTCAGGAGTGTGCTGAAACGAGCTTAGCAACGGTTCGGATAAAGCAGGGGCCCAAACCCGCATAGCTTTACCTATGCGACACCGAGTCTAATTCCCGATGGCGCAATATGCGAAGTTTACGTGAGCAGTTTGCAGGAAGCGATAGCTGGAATACGTCGCGTCAGTATATCTTTGGGAACCTGATGGCGTTCCCAAAGATACGCAAAGCAGTGACTAGGCGGCAGGTGCAGTCTCGACTGCGGGAGCCTTGGTGAGCAATTTGCCAACGCGCTCTGACAGCTGAGCCCCTTTGCTGGTCCAATAGTCGATCCGGTCGCGCTTCAACTCAACGGAAGCCGGGTTCGTGCGCGGGTTGTAGGTTCCCACGACCTCGACGGAACGGCCATTGCGTGCGCGATCCTTCTCAATTACGACGATACGGTAGTGGGGCTGCTTGCGCGCTCCAACGCGCGCCAAACGAATCATCAACACTTGGAATGCCTCTCAAAAACGATTTTAGATTTTCGGGGTGACATGACACGGACGTCCGCACCCGAATGGACAGGAGACCGTTGTAAGAACCCAACAACTAAGTATCGCGGAATTTGCAGGTTTTCGCAATGCAGTAGTCTGCCTTCCTGTAGAACGGGGTGAAGAAAAGGTGCAAGAAATACACGGTTACTATAGTTACCTTCTTCGAGAGCCTGGTCGATCAGAAATTGAGCTCTGTGTTACCTGGAATCTCCCCAAGACCGACGGCGAACTGGTCGCGGGTGGGACGGCAAGGAAGATCTGAACTCAGTAGACTTGTCGCATGAACGTGAAGGCGGTTGAAGCGGCAGCAGAACCGATTGCAGTGTTTCGCGATTGGCTTAAAGAGGCACGGAAGCAGGAGATCAATGATCCTAATGCCGCGGCACTGGCTACGGCGAGCCGTGACGGCGCTCCCAGCGTGCGCATGGTGCTGGTGAAGGGTGTTGATGACCGGGGGTTTAGCTTCTTCACCAATGCCCAGAGCCGTAAAGGCATTGAGCTCGCCGAAAACCCGCGGGCGGCTATGTGCTTCCATTGGAAGACGTTGCGGCGACAGGTGAGGGTTGAGGGTTCTGTGACGGAGCTGCCCCCCTCGGAGACGGACGCCTACTTCCATAGCCGATCACGGCAGAGCCAGCTTGGCGCAGCGGTCTCCAAACAGAGCCGGGTTCTGGGGAGCCCAGAGACCTTAGTGGCGATGGTGCGGGACCTGGAGGTCAGGACTCCCGGCGAGATTCAGCGTCCGGAGTGGTGGAAAGGCTACGTGCTCAAGCCCGAGCGCGTGGAGTTCTGGATCGATGGGAAGGACCGGCTTCATGACCGGATTCTGTTTGAGCGCAGCGGGACCGTGTGGATCAAGCATCGGCTGTATCCGTAGATCCTGAGGCGAGTCAACCGGCGCTTGTAACTGTTAACGAAACCCAAAAGTCACTGCAAGTTGATATAGTTCGGAGTGCAGAGAAATTGGCTGCAAGGAGAGAGCATGGCTTTTGAGACGTTTGGACGGCGGAACTTTTTGCGTGGCGTGGGTTCGGCGGGGTTGATGGCAGGGATGCCGGGGTTTGCAAGCATCGATCCCTCACGGATCGTGCATGAAGTGGCTGAGCCGGGGCAGGATGCGGACGCGAAGCCGAAGTACTCGATCAAGTTTGCCGTTTGCGGGATGAGCCATGACCACATCTATGGAATGGTGGGCGCGGTGCAGCGCGGCGGCGGAGTGTTGGTCGCGGCGTACGGAGCGGAGCCGGACAAGGTGGCCGCATTTGCAAAGAGATTTCCGGACGCAAAGATGGTGAAGTCGGAGGAAGAGATTCTGGACGATCCTTCGATTCAGCTGGTACTGAGCTCGACAGTCCCGAATGAGCGGGCTCCGCTGGGAATCAAGGTGATGAAGCGCGGCAAGGACTACCTGAGCGACAAACCAGGCGCGACGACGCTTGAGCAGATCGACGAGATTCGCAAGACGATTGCGGAGACGAAGCGGATTTACGCGATTCTCTACAGCGAGCGGCTGGAGGTGAAGGCCGCGGTGAAGGCGGGCGAGCTGGTTCAGGCAGGCGCGATCGGAAGAGTGATCCAGACAATTAACATCGCACCGCACCAGATCGTGCAGCATGGTGTGGACCCGTATGCGGGTGGCGCGGGAGGCAGGCCGGATTGGTTCTGGGAGCCGGTGAAGTATGGCGGGATTCTCTGCGATATCGGATCGCACCAGGTAGACCAGTTCCTCTTCTACACGGGCTCGAAGGAGGCCGAGGTCGTGGCCTCGCAGGTGGCGAATGTCGCGCACCCGCAGCGGCCAAAGTTCCAGGACTTTGGCGACATGATGCTAAGGGGCGACAGGGGCTTTGGCTATGTGCGGCTGGACTGGTTCACTCCTGACGGCCTCGGAACATGGGGCGATGGGAGGCTGTTCATCCTGGGGACCGAGGGCTATATCGAGGTCCGCAAGTACACCGATGTCGCGCGGTCGAAGCAGGGGAACAATCTGTTCATCGTAGACAAGAACCAGGCGCGGTATATCGACTGCAATAACGTGACGCTTCCCTTCGGTCCGCAGTTCGTCTCGGACATCGTGAACCGCACGCATACGGCTCAGGACCAGACGCAGTGTCTGCTGGCGGCTGAGCTTGTGGTGCGGGCGCAGATGAAGGCGACGCATGTGCAGTTGAAGGCATAGTTCGAAGAAGGGGCAGGACATGGTGGACGCCCAGAAGGTGTCTCTCGCGGCGGCAGGTTCTGAAGCCGCCGCGGGAGCCGCAGCACGAGCGGTTCAAGGATGACGATGCAGCGAACGCGGTGCTGCCCTGGCCGCAGCATATACGTTTGAACAGAGCAGCTGGGGTGTAGAAGGCCGAGGGGGGTGCTTCGCAGATGGGCGCGGATTCAATGCGCTAGCGGAGCTGGAATTCGGGGCTGCCCATGACGAGAGCTGTGATCAGATTGAGGATGTCGGTGGGTGGAGCGGTCGGTGTGGTGAGCTGCGTGATCTGTGCGTGGATGAGATCGTTGGTCTTTGGCGAGACGTCGCCGCCAACGAGCGAGGCCTCGAGGATGCGCAAGGCGAAGTCCTGACCGGAAGAGTTCGTGACGGGCACGGCTGAGGTGGAATCGGTGGTCAGTCGGGTCTCGGCGTAGCGAGACGCCGCGGGCGTTGTTGTGGCGGGCATCACGGTGGGTTGGCTCATCAGTCCGATGGCGAGGACGTGGGCGGAGTCAAACTTCTGATTCGCGAACTTGTTTCCCGTAAGCGCGTAGGCGAAGTTGAGGCGATCGACGAGCGCAGTGGAGTTCATCCAGTGGTCGGCCGTGATGTAGTAGCCGGTGGGCGGGAGCGCGAAATACAGCGGCATGCCCATGGTCTTGATGGTGTTGACTAGCGCGCCGGGGTTGGTGGGATCAGTCGCCGTTGTGCGGAAGGCCGAGGCGAGGAACTCCATGGGGGTTTTGACTTTGTTGCGGAAGTACTTTTTCGAGTTGAACTCGGGCGACTGAACGAGAGTGCGGAGGATAGCTTTAATCTCGCCATCGGTAGACATGTAGGTCGTGGCCATGCGATCGACGAGGGCGGGCGGCGGATCGTCGGCCACGAAGCGCTGGACGAGTTTGTAGCTGATGAAGTGCGCGGTCTTTGGGCTGGCCGCAAGGATGGTGAGGGCTTCGACGCCTTCGTCCATACCTGCGTTAGGCGATGAGAATGCCGAACCTGGGGCACCCGCAGTGGTGGCGACCCCGATGGTGTGACCGAACCATTGCTTCAGACCGGGCTCGTGGCGTTTGGCGTCGTATTGGAACGCGCCGGCAAGATTGGGGCGATCGACGGTCCAGCCAGTGAGGATGGCGGAGAGCGCGGTGACGTCGGCCTGTGTGTAGCCGCCGTTGACGCCGACGGTGTGCAGTTCCATCACTTCTCTGCCGTAGTTTTCGTTGAGGCCTCGGTTGCCCTTTTTGGAGTTCGGATTGGCCGTGTTGACGCCGTTGGCGAGCGAGTCGGGGCCGATGGAGAGCCAGTTGTCGAGGTAGACCATCATCGCCGGGCTTGTGGCGGTGGCAAGCAGCAGATCGCGAAACTTGCCGAGGGCGTGTTTACGGATAACGTCGCGCTCGTAGCTGGTGGTATACCACTGGTCGGAGTCTTTGCCGATGTAGATGTTGAAGTGATTGAACCAGAAGTCGGTCATGACCTCCTGAAGCTGGCGCTCGGAGAGGATGGATCGGAGAAACCTGGCCTGCGAGAGCTCGTTGATGATCTGGTACGAGGTTCCGACGCCGGACGACATCGCGTAGAAGGCTTCGCGCTCACGCGGGTTGAACTCGGAGAGCAGAAGATTGCGCTGGTCGCCGCTGACATACGACGTGAAGGCGACGCGGTCTTCGACGGGAAGCTTGATGAGCGCGGCCATGCGCTGATTCTTCGGCAGGCTGAAAAGATCGCCGGCGATGTGGGAGGCAGCGGTCTGGTCTAGTTTCTTCTGTTCGGCAACTTCAGCTTCGGTCAGCTGGGTGATGGCTGGAGTGCCGTCCGCGTTGATCTTTTTGCTTTCAATATCTTTCTTCAGCTTGAAGATCTGCACCTCGTAGACCGCAGCAAGGTTGGGGTCCGTGGGATAGGCGCGCTTGCCGTCCGCTACGGCCTGGAGGGTGCCGCGATCAGGAAAGACCGTAAGCGCCTGTTCGGGAGTCATGTTGAGGGTGGGGTAGTCGTTGAGGCGGCGGTTGAGGGCGTCGTCGTTGATTGCTCCGGGGCTGAGTTGCTGCTCGAACCAGTTGCCCGTACCCTGCGCGAGAACACGCTCGACCTCACCGGGACGAGGGCCGAAGGTGAAGCGGTTGAGAAGCTGAACCGCGCGCTCGCGCTCCGTGAGATGGGCGAACTTAGACTCTATTGGCGTTGTGGGGTGATGTGATCTTGCTGCCTTCGCGTGAGAGGACGACTTTGCCGCAGGCTGCATGGGTCCATCATCCTGCGCGTAAAGCGGAGTGAGGGCTGCGGCCAGAAGGAGGATGGCAGAGACGCGCATAAAGTCCTGTCCATATTAGACAGACTTTTGCGATGGGAAGTTGTGGTTTGCGATCGGATCGCTAATTTCTTGTTGGCTGGAGAGCTGGGACGGGCCTGCGGAGACGTTTGTATGCGCTATAGAGCGCTCGTGCCACCAGAAGCACGGTGAGGACGGCGGTGTCCTTCCAGGGAGTGCGGACGCCGGTCTTGACGAGCCACCAATAGTGGATCATCGCGGCGGCGCCAGCGACGTAGATGAGACGGTGGAGGCGTTGCCAGTTCTTGCCTCCCATGGCTCGCATGATGAAGGCTGGCGAGGTGACGGCGAGCGCCAGCAGGATGAGCCAGGCAACGAATCCGACCTGAATGAAGCGCCTCTTGAGGACGTCGCCCAGAATTGTGGGCCAGATCTGCTTCCACTCCTCGACAGCGATTCCGGGATGACCGGCGCGGATACCAGTCAGCACAGTGGGAAGATCGTAGCCGGAGAACAGAAAGATGTAGGTCGCAAGATGCAGCGACGCGTAAAAGAAGGCATAGAGGCCGATGAGCCTGCGAAACCGAATGAACCAGGCTATCTTTGGCGAGAGACGGCGCAGAGGCGTGATGATGAGGCAGGCAAGCAGGGTGTAGACGGCCCAGTCGCCGGTAAAGTGCGTGATGTAGTTGACGGGGTCGGGATTGAGCGCAAGGGCCCCGGAGGTATAGAAGTGCAGCAGCCAGACGAAAGGCAGCAGGCAGAGGACGTGCGTTAGAAATTTGAGGGCAATGATGGTAGATCGAGACATGGTCTTGACTGGTCGTGTCACCTGATGGATCGTTGAGCGTTGCTTCGCGGAAGACGTCAGTAGTATCTCTTGAGATCCATACCGTTGTAGAGGCTGGCGACCTGATCGCCGTACCCGTTGAACATCAGCGTTGGGACGGTGCGGGGGAAGGCGGAGCTGTCGATGCGGCGCTCGTGGGCCTGGCTCCAGCGGGGATGATCGACCTTCGGATTAACGTTGGAGTAGAAGCCATACTCATCGGCGTTGATCTGGTTCCACGTGGTCTTCGGCTGCTTGTCGGTGAAGTGAACCCGGACGATGGACTTGGCGTTCTTGAAGCCGTACTTCCATGGCATAACAACTCGGATGGGCGCGCCGTTCTGGTTGGGCAGCGTCTGTCCGTAGCAGCCAAAGGTCAGAAGCGCGAGCGGGTTCATGGCCTCGTCAAGGCGAAGCCCCTCGGTGTAAGGCCAGTCGTAGCCGCCTGGAAGGTCGGGCATCTGCTTGCGGTTAACATTGGAGACGAACTGAACATACTTGGCGCTGGGCAGCGGCTCGCAGAAGTTGATGAAATCGGAGAGCGAGTATCCGTCCCAGGGGATGACCATGGACCAGGCCTCGACACAGCGGTGACGGTAGACGCGGCTCTCGATGGGGCGATATTTGAGGATGCCGTCGACGTCGAGGGTGAGGGGCTTTTTGACCATGCCAGTGACCTGGACCGTCCAAGGGCGGGTCTGGAGGGTGTGGGCGTGCTTCGCCGGATCCCCCTTGTCGACGCCAAACTCGTAGAAGTTGTTGTAGTTCGTGGCCTTAGCAAAGGGGGTCTGGGTCTCGGACGTGGTGTACTTGCTTGGGACGGCCTGAAGCTGCTCGCCCGCGTGGACGGTCGTGGAAGGCATCAAGACTCCGGGGATCCGAGTGGCGGCGATTGCCCCGACCCCGACAACGGCAGCGCCCGTGAGCAGCCGGCGGCGATCCTGATTGAACTGCTCAAATGCGTGTTGCGGAGTGATCTCTGAGGAGCTGACCTTTGACTCAAGGCTTTCTGACTTGCGGAGAAGCATGAATGTAGTTCCCTCCTTTGTTGCCGCCGCGCGGCCTGTTCTCTATTGGATGGAGTACGCCCTTCGAAGGTAACAGAATCGCGGTAATTTTCCTGCAAATGACCGCGTTTCATGCAAATACACGAGACAGAGACCGTCAGGTTGGTGCAAACTGTCTGGCATGATGACCGGAGCGCGGAGAAAAGACCTGATCAATGCGGCGGATTTGTTGCTGGATGCTCGCAGGACAAACCGGCCGATTGTAGACCTCCCGAAGGAGGTTCGTCCGACAACACTCGAAGAAGCTTACTTCATCCAGGACCGGATGTCGTGGGCCTACGAGGCGATCGGAGGCTGGAAGGTTGGAGCTCCCACCCCCGACGCGACGCCATCGTTTGCGCCGATGCCCGCGGCGTGGATGTCGTGCAGCGGATGCGAACTGCGCGGGCTGATGCACCGGTACCGGGGAGTGGAGGCAGAGATCGCGTTCCACCTTGGCGCCGATCTGCCGCCACGCGAGACACCCTACTCACGCGAAGAGGTTGTTGCGGCGATTGCGAGTATGCACCCGGCGATTGAGATACTAGAGACGGCGCTAATCGATCCCTCGAAGGCCACAAAGCTGACGAACGTCGCTGATATGTCGTTGCATGGCGGCTTCGTTTACGGTGAGGCAGTTCCGAACTGGCTGAGCATCGACTTCACCAAAGAGTCGGTAACGCTGGCGGTCGATGGCTCGGTGCGCGTGGAGCGGACGGGTTCGAACACGGCAGGCGACCTGATGCGGCTGCTACCGTGGCTTGCCAACGAGGGAGCGAGCCGGACCGAAGGGTTGAAGAAAGGCGACTGGATCACGACGGGAAGCTGGACCGGGATAACGCAATGCTCCGCGGGATCGGCAGTCGAGATCCAGTTCTCGACCGCCGGACAGGCCTTTCTGCGTTTTGCCCAGATTCCACTACCCTAGATTCGCCTCAACCTGTTCAGAACGCCCGACATCTGCACCCACCTGCATTGGCAGGTTTGCTAACAACAATCTTGTCATCTATTCAGCCGAGGCGCCGTTCAGCGAAAATAAGGGCATCCCTGCAGGCAGGGTGCCGAATCTGATTTCTGAAAGACGGCTTTTTCAGCCGCTCGTGAGGTTACATCGATGGCACGCCCTTACTGGTCTGGTCACATCCAGATATCCCTTGTGTCGTTTGGAGTGAAGCTCTACGTAGCAACTGAGTCCAAGAGCGAGATCCGCTTCCACCAGGTCAGCCGAACGACCGGTGAGCGTGTGCGTCACCAGAAGGTGCTGGCCTCGGCTCTTGAGGACAATCCAGGCGAAGCAGCAAACCCCGTGGAGAAGGACGAAATCGTCAAAGGCTACGAGTACAGCAAAGGCCAGTACGTGATCATCGAGCCCAAGGAGCTTGAAGAGCTTCGCGTGCCCTCGAAGCATGCCATTGAGGTATCGCAGTTTGTCTCCCTCGATGAGCTGACGCCGAAGTACATGGAGAAGCCTTACTTTATCGTGCCGGAGGATGATGTGCAGGCAGAGGCGTTCGCTGTCGTTCGCGCCGCACTGAAGAAGACAAAGAAGGCAGCGCTGGGCAAGATTGCCTTTGGCGGGCGAGAGCATGTCTTCGCCGTCACCGCCGACGAGGACGACAAGCTGGGCGGCATGATGGGTTATACGATGCGCTATCAGGAGGAGCTGCGCGATCCAGCCGAGTACTTCAGAGAGGTCAAGAAGGCGGCGGTGAACGCGGACTCGCTGGAGCTGGCGATGGAGTTAATCAAGCGCAAGGCGGCGAAGTTCGATCCGGGTAGGTTCAAGGACGGCTATGAGGCCGCGGTGAAGGAACTCGTAGAGGCGAAGATCAAGCATCTTCCTGTTCCGAAGGATGAGGTATCTGCTCCGCGCCGCGCCCAGGTAGTGAACCTGATGGATGCTCTGCGCAAGAGTGTCGGCGGCAAAGAGGCGGAGGCAGCAGCCCCAGGCAAGAAGAAGCCCGCAGCTTCGGTAAAGGCAGAGGGAGCGAAGGCCGAAACGAAGAAGGGCATCTCGCTGGTGAAGTCTCCGACGAGCAAACGGAGGTCCGCGTAACAGGCCTTCGCCCGGAGCGAGGCGGAGGAATCGGCGATGGCGACAGCCAGGGCGGCGAAAAAGTCCTCAAAGAAGACGGCAGGGCGCGAAGCTTCGGAAGCTGCCGACGCTGTCGACGAGCAGCTTGAACGCTATCGCTCAATGCGGAACTTCGACGTGACGGCTGAGCCTAGTGGGGGTTCGTCCAAACGGCAGCGTAAAAGCGAAGGACTTCCCTTCTGTGTCCAGAAGCACGCAGCCTCGCATCTGCACTATGACTTCAGGCTGGGATGGAATGGGGTTCTAAAGAGCTGGGCAGTTGCGAAGGGGCCAAGCTACGTCGTCGCAGACAAGAGGCTCGCGGTGCAGGTGGAGGACCACCCCATCGAGTATGGAGGATTCGAGGGGATCATCCCGCGAGGGCAGTATGGCGGCGGCACAGTGATGCTGTGGGACCAGGGAACATGGGAGCCACAGCAAGGGCACACCGACATCGAAGCGGGACTGCACGACGGCAGCCTCAAATTTGTCCTGCACGGCACGAAGCTCAAGGGAAAGTGGGCGCTGATCCGGATGGGCGGCAAGTGGGCGAATGAGAAGAAGCCCAACTGGCTGCTGATCAAGGAGCATGACGACTTCGAACGCCGCCCCCATGATCCTCCCATCACAGAGGACGCCCCTGACTCCGCGATTACCGGAAGGACGATGGAGGAGATCGCCCGCAACGAAGACCATGTATGGAACTCAAAGGACACGGCGAAGGGTGGGAAGGCGTGGTTTCGTCAAGAGACGAAGGCTGCCACGCCCTCGGTAAGTCTGAACCTCGAGAAAAACCTGAAGGGGTTGCCCATAGAGGCGCAGCCGAAGTTTGTGCCTCCTGAACTGGCGAAGATGGCGACAGTGCCACCCTCGGGCAAAGGATGGCTGCACGAGCTGAAGCTGGACGGATACAGGATGCAGGCACGCAAAGATGGCGAGCGCGTGCAGATGCTGACACGCACCGGGTTCGACTGGACATCGCGGATGCGGGCGATCGCAAGCGAAGTGGGAAAGCTTCCCGTGGACAACGTAACTCTGGACGGCGAGGTTGTCGTGGTGAGGCCGGATGGGACGACAAGCTTCGCGGACCTGCAGGCCTCGATGCAGGAAGGTGCCCGGCATACGCTGACGTATTTCTGCTTCGATCTACTGCATGTTAATGGACGGAACACGAGGGGGCTTCCGTTACGTGAGCGGAAGAGGTTGCTGTCCGCGATTCTTGAGAACTCCGAGGTAGATACCCTTCGGGTGAGTGAGCATATGGAGCAGGGTGGGCCGGAGCTGTTAAAAGAGGCCTGCAAGCTGGGCGCGGAAGGAATCATCTCAAAGCGAGCCGATAGCCTCTACACCGCAGGTCGCGGTAGCGACTGGCTGAAGATGAAGTGCCTGCACGAACAGGAGCTTGTTGTCGGCGGCTACACTCTGCCGACGAGCGGGATTCATGGTGTGGGCGCGCTGGTGCTGGGCTACTACAAGGACGGCGACCTGATCTATGCAGGCCGTACCGGGACGGGGTTCACGCAGAAGACGCATAGCATGCTGCGCGACAGGCTGGAGAAGCTGGAACGAGCGACCAGCCCTTTCGCCAGCGTGCCTGACGATGCGCGGAAGGGCGTGCATTGGGTGAAGCCGGAGATAGTGGTGGAGGTACGATTCTCGACCTGGACTGCGGACAATCTTGTGCGACAGTCTGCGTTTCTTGGGGTTCGCGAGGACAAGCCTGCTGCTGAGGTCGTTCGCGAGACGGCCGGTCCGCAACCCAAGGAGGCGCGACACAGGAAGAAGGCATCCAAAGTGAGTGTGAAGGAGCTGATGCCCATGAGAGAGGATTGCGAGCATGCGCCTGTGCGGTTGACGCACCCGAGCAAGCTGCTCGATGCAGAGTCCGGCCTGACAAAACAGATGCTCGCTGACTATTACTGGGCAATCGCAGCGTGGATGTTGCCGCATCTCACCGGCAGACCGCTGAGCCTTGTGCGTTGCCCAGATGGCGCCGGGCATCCGTGCTTCTTTCAGAAGCATGTCACTGCAACTCTTCCTGAAGGAATCGGCGGTGTGGAGGTTGCCGACAAGAACGGCAAGGTTGAGCCTTACATCACACTGGATTCAGCAGAAGCGCTGGCGGGACTCGCGCAGATGGGTGTGCTCGAAGTCCACCCATGGGGGTCGCGCAACGACGATCTGGAGCGGCCTGACCGGTTGATCTTCGATCTCGATCCGGATGAGGCTTTGCCTTGGCGCAGAGTGACCGAGGCGGCGCTGGAGCTGAAGGATCGCCTGAAACAGATGGGGTTGGAGAACTTTGTGAAGACTACTGGCGGCAAGGGTCTGCACGTAGTCGTTCCGGTTGATCCCGAGATGGAATGGCCCGCAGCCAAAGAGTTTGCCCATAGCGTGGTACTTGGCATGGAGAAAGCAAGCCCTTCGCTGTACCTGACGAAGATGACGAAGGCGGCGCGGAAGGGAAAGATCTATCTCGACTACCTGAGAAACGAGCGAGGCGCAACGGCGGTAGCGGCCTATTCTCCGCGGGCCCGGCTTGGGGCTGCGGTGTCAATGCCGTTGAGCTGGGATGAGTTGAAGGCAGCTGACGAACGCCCTGTGTTTCGAGCAGCAGACTTTCCTAAGTGGAAGACACGACTAAAGAAAGACCCGTGGAAAGAGATTGAGCGCGTGCGGCAACGCGTGCGCCTGGAACCCGAAACTGGCGCCGGCCGTCTGCGGGCCAGCGCCTGATCTCTGAACGTCGTCAGCGCTCTATTTGTGGACCCAGGCGCATGACGAGGCACTTCGCCGCGCCTCCTGCCTTGAGGAACTCGCTGAGTGTTATCTGGATGACCTCGAAGCCCTTAGTCTGAAGCTCTGCGACCAGTTCCCTGCTGATGTCGTTGACCAGGATTGTGCGATCAATGTTGATGGCGTTGCATGCGAAGCGAACCGCATCGGCCTCGGAGACGACGATGCGCTTCTCCGACGGATAGAAGGCTTCGATCTTCACAAGCGAGGGCGCGTCGAAGGCCTGCGGATAGTACATGACGAAGCCATCTTCGAGCGGCGCGAAGCAGGTGTCGAGGTGATAAAAGCGCGGATCGACGAGATGAAGCGCAATGACTTCGACTCCCCAGGCGCGCACGAGATGAGTATGGCTCGCCATTACGCTACGCGGGCCGTGAGCGGCCCAGAGGCGTGTGCCCTCAGAGGAGAACAGCGCGTCCCCCTCGCCCTCAAAGGGGATCTCGCGCGGCACCTCGAGAACGTTGTAGCCGGATGACTGAAACCAGGAGCGGAAGTGGTGCTCTTCGGCCTGGCGCTCAGGATGAAAGAAGCCGCTGAGGACGACTGTGCCGTTGCGTTCGAGGCCGGCATTGGCAGTAAAGACCATGTCGGGCGATCCGGACTGCGGCTGGATCAATTCAACGTCGGCGATCGCGGTGAGTTCACGATAGAGATGGTTCCACTGCTCGATGGCGCGCTCTCGTGAGCTCAAGTGGACGTTGCCGCTCATCCACGGATTGATGACGTAATCGACGTCATAGAGTGTCGGCGGGCACATGAGGTATGTCCGGCGAGCGGTAACAAGAGGAGGAAGCGCAGAGGTGATTTCGATGGGCCGCGTGCTCATACTGGGGGTCTCCATGATGAGCTTGACCCATCGATAGAACCCGCGTCAATGCTAATGATTATGCACTATATGAGTGCATAATCATGCATCGAGCGCGGGCTCTGGAGTGTCACACCGAACGTGAAGAATCAAAGGTTGCCGCGAAGCGCCTGTTCCCTTTCGATTGCTTCAAAGAGCGCCTTGAAGTTGCCCTTGCCGAAGCTGCGCGATCCCTTGCGCTGGATGATCTCGAAGAAGACCGTGGGGCGGTCTTCAACTGGGCGCGTGAAGATCTGTAGCATGTAACCCTCGTTGTCGCGGTCAACGAGGATGCCAAGACGCTCAAGCTCTTCGATGGGCTCGTCGATGCGCCCGACCCGGTTCTGCAGCTCGGTGTAGTAGGCATGGGGGATCGTCAGGAAGTCGACTCCCTGCTGCTGCATCTTCGAGACAGTGGAGAGAATGTCGGCCGTGGCGAGCGCAATGTGCTGCACGCCGGGCCCCTGGTAGAAGTCGAGGTACTCTTCGATCTGCGATTTGCGGCGGCCTTCTGCGGGCTCATTGATGGGAAATTTGACGTATCCATTGCCGTTGGCCATGACTTTCGACATAAGCGCGGAATACTCCGTGGAGATGTCATTGTCATCAAAGTGCTGGTAGAGCGAGAAGCCCATGACGCGAGAATAAAAGTCGACCCATTCGTTCATGGAGTGCCAGCCGACGTTGCCCACCATGTGGTCGATGTGAAGCAGGCCAACAGGACGCGCGACAATATCCTGTTCAACGGGGCGATAGCCGGGAAAGAACGGGCCGTTGTAGTGGCTGCGATCGACGAAAGTGTGGATAGTGTCGCCGTAGACAGCGATGCTTGAGGTGGTAACGCTGCCGTGTTCGTCGGAGAACTCTGTCGGCTCCTGGACGCTGCGTGCGCCGCGGCTGGTGGTTTCGATCCAGGCCTGACGGGCGTCATCGACCCAGAGCGCAATGGCATGTACTCCGTCGCCATGCGTGTGGACGTGGCGTGCGATGGCGCTGTCAGCACGAAGGGCCGTGGTGAGGACAAAGCGGACCTTGCCCTGCTGCAGGACGTAAGACGCGCGATCGCGAAGGCCTGTCTCGGGACCAGCGTAGGCGACAAGAGTCATGCCCAGGGCGGCCCGATAGAAGTAAGCGGATTGGCGCGCGTTGCCGACGTAGAACTCGACGTGGTCGGTACCCTTGAGCGGAAGAAAGTCTGTTGTGGGGAGTTGCGTGTTCTGAACTGTCGCGTGTGTTGCCATGGGGAGATCTCCAGTGCTGTTTTACCAGGGAAGAGGATATGCCGCCGACGATAGCGTTGGCTAGTGGATTAGTGGCGGGCTGGAAGGATCGTTGCCCGGCAATCCCCGAGCCCAATTCGGGGCTGTCCGGGAACTTCGCCGTAGCCGCTGAGGATGATCTCGTCGCCGTCTTCGAGGAAGGCGCGCATCTCGCCGGTAGGCAGCTTTAGGGGCTCTGCACCGTTGCGCGTGAGTTCGAGCAGGCAGCCGGCAGAGGAGACGGCTGGGCCCGAGATTGTTCCCGTGGCGAGAATATCGCCGACCTGAAGGTTGCAGCCATTGCTGGTGTGATGTGCAACGAACTGCGCGGGAGTCCAGTAAAGATCGCGCGTGCTGCTCTGGCTGATCCTGAACGGAGCAAGTCCGTTCTCTCGAGAGATCTGTGTAGAGAGGAAGACCTCAAACTGGAGGTCGAGGGCTCCTTGTCGTTGATCGACTGCATTGCGCAGATACGGGAGAGGGCGTGGATCGCCCTTAGGGCGCGACGCCGCGGGTGCACGAAAAGGCTCAAGCGCGGCCATGGGGGTGACCCAGGGCGAGAGGGTCGTTGCGAAGTTCTTGCCGAGGAAAGGGCCCAGGGGTTGATACTCCCATGCCTGGATATCGCGCGCTGACCAGTCATTGAGCAGGCTGACGCCGAAGAGATGTTCCGCGGCGCGGGCGATGGGGACAGGCGTGCCGAGCGGGTTGGACTGGCCAACGTAGAAGGCAAGCTCGAGTTCGAAGTCGAGCGTCCTCGAAGGGCCGAAGCTCGGCTCTTTACCCGGATGAGAAGGTCGCGTCTGTCCGTGCGGGCGTAACACGGGTGCGCCGCTGGGCACGACGGATGAGGCGCGTCCGTGGTAGCCAATCGGGACGTGTTTGTAGTTCGGGAGAAGCGGGCTGTCTGGGCGAAACAGGCTGCCTACGCGGGTTGCGTGATGGATAGAGGCATAGAAGTCGGTGTAGTTGGGAATCTCAACGGGTTTGTAAAGCGTTGCACCAGCGATGGAATGGAGGGCCTCTTCGACGCGCGCGCGCTTAGCGGGTTTCGCTGAATTATGGAGAAGGTCCGTAAGGGTCTGGCGCAGCAATGTCCACTCGCGAGGGCCAAGAGACATGAGCGGATTCAGGACGGGTGCTTTGCATGGGGCAACTAGCGAAGCTGGAAGAAGGCCGGATTCAGCGCAGTGGTGAAGGTCTAGCAGGTGCGCGCCGATAGCGACGCAGAGGTGGCGCTGGCCGTCGGCTTCAAAGGCTCCATAGGGAAGATGCGTCAGGGGGAAACTCGTGGCGGGATCATTGGCCTCAGGGAGCCAGCTTTTGTGCGCAACGCTTCGCTTGGCCATGCGGAATGATAGCTCCATTTTGGAGAGAGAGCGAGACTCGCGGCTCTTCCCTTCCCTTGCGATTGTGTTCGCAAAGGAAGAGAAGAGCGTCGCTGAGAGCAGACTAGTGAGTCAGTTGCTGTTCTACGGGTGCTACCGCCTCAGGCTCTTCGCAACCTACAGGAAGCGGCTTCGGCCTGCTGGAAATCCGCACCAGGATGCCTTTGACCACGACGTACAGTACTGGAATGAAGAAGAGGTTGAGGAACGTGGAGAGCACCATGCCGCCGACGATTGCCGTACCGACCGAGTGACGGCCAAGCGCACCGGCGCCGGAGGCGAAATAGAGCGGCATCACGCCGAGGATGAAGGCGATCGACGTCATCAGGATGGGGCGGAGGCGCAGCTCTGCCGCGATGACGGCTGCCTCGACGACGCCCTTGCCATGTTCAATCTGCTGCTCGGCGAACTCGACGATGAGGATGGAGTTCTTGGCCGACAGACCGATCAGCATGACGAGGCCGATCTGCACGTAGACGTCGTCAACCATGCCTCGCGCAGAGACCAGGCCAAGGGCGCCGAGCACGGCCATCGGCACAGCGAGCAGGATGATGAACGGCAGGATGAAGCTCTCATATTGCGCCGAGAGTGTGAGATAGACAACGAGCAGGCCGAGACCGAAGATGATGACCGCCTTGCCAGCCGATTCGACCTCTTCCAGGGCGAGGCCGGTCCAGGAGTACATCATGCCCTGGATCTTGTTCTTCTCGAAGAGCTGCTGCATCTTCTCGAGGCCCTGGCCGGAACTGAGCCCCGGAGCGGCGGCACCGTCGATCTCTGCGGCACGGAAGATGTTGTAGTGGTAGATGACCTGCGGGCCCGAAGTCTCCGTGATGGTAACGAGGTTGTCGAGCGGAATCAACTGACCACTGTCGGAGCGGACGTAGAACTGCCGCATGTCCTTGGAGGTGCGGCGGAAGCTCTGATCGGCCTGCACGTAGACGCGATAGGAGCGGTTGTTGAAGTCGAAGTCGTTGACGTAACTGGAACCCATGTAAGTGCTGAGCGCGGCGTTGATCTGCGCCAGCGGGACACCGATACTCTTGGCCTTCTCGCGGTCGATTGCAACGAATAACTGCGGATCATTTGAAGTGTACGGGGTGTAGAGGCCGACGAGGCCAGAGCGGGGATCTCGGCTCTGTCCCACCATCGTGTGCGCGACGCGGTCGATGTCGCCGAACGTGTTGCGGCCCTGGTCCTGCAGCATAAATTGGAAGCCGCCAACCGAGCCAATGCCCTGAATGGCTGGTGGCTCAAAGGCTGCGACGATGCCTCCTGGAACTTGGAAGAGCTTGGGCGCGATCTTAGCGACGATATCGTGCGCCGAGTGACCAGGCCCTTTCTTTTTGCGCTCGTCGATGGGCTTGAGCGGAGCAAAGATGATGCCGGCGTTCGGTGAGCTTCCGCCAGTGAGGGAGAAGCCCATGACCGAGAAGGTGCCGAAGACGTCTTCGTCTTGCTGGATGATCGCGGCCGCGCGGTCGGCAACCTCAGTTGTGTAGGCCAACGATGCACCTGGCGGCGTCTGCACGATGTTGATGAAGTAGTTCTGATCCTCGGAGGGGACGAAGGCCGTCGGCACGTGGTTGTACATGTAGACCGTTCCTGCCAGTCCGGCGACGAAGAGCACCAGCATAATGACACGGAGCTTGACCACGTGTGTGACCAGATAGGCGTACCACTTGATGACCTTCTGAAGACCCTTCTCAAACAGGCCGAGCGGACCGCCATGCTGCCGCTCCTGACGAAGGAGGATGGCAGCGAGCGCAGGGGACAAGGTAAGCGCGTTGAAGGCAGAAATGGCGATGGAGAACGCAATCGTAAGCGAGAACTGCTTATAGAGAATTCCGGTGGTTCCGGGGAAGAAGCTGACTGGGATGAAGACGGAGATAAGCACGAGCGATGTGGCGATGACAGCGCTGGTGACCTCGGCCATGGCCTCGGACGTAGCCCGACGGCTGTCGCAATGCTCCTCGTGAATGTGACGCTGGACATTCTCGATGACGACGATGGCATCGTCGACAACGAGGCCCGTCGCGAGCGTGATGCCGAACATCGTGAGTGAATTGACTGAAAAGCCGAAGATCTTGACGAAGGCAAAGGTGCCGATGAGGGAGACTGGAATGGTCACAGCCGGGATGACCGTTGCACGCCAGTCCTGCAGGAAGAAGAAGATGACGACGATCACGATGATGATGGCTTCGATGATCGTCTGGACCACCTCTTTGATGGAATCACCTACGACAGTAGTGGTGTCGAAGGCGATGACATACTCGAGGCCAGGCGGAAAGGATTTCGCCAGATCTCTGAGAACCGCTTTGCACTGCTTGTCGACCTCAAGCGCGTTGGCGTTCGAGAGCTGCTGCACGCCGAGACCGACGGCGTCACCGCCGGAGAACTTGAGGCTGGTGTCGTAGTTCTCCGCTCCGACCTCGGCGCGCCCGACGTCCCTAAGCAGAACGAGTCCGCCGTAGTTCGGCGAGTTCTTGAGAATGATGTTCTCAAACTGGCGCGGGTCGGAAAGACGGCCGACGACTCGGACGGCCATCTGATAACTCTGCTTCGAGTCTGAAGGAGGACGGCCTAGCTGGCCGGCGGCGATCTCCACGTTCTGCTCAGAGAGCGCGTTCGTGACGTCGAGGGCAGTGAGGCCACGGGCGGCCAGACGCGAGGGGTCTAGCCAGATGCGCATGGCGTACTTGCGCTCGCCAAAGATAAGGACGTCGCCGACGCCAGGAACGCGCTTGAGTGCGTCCTTGACGTAGACATCAAGATAGTTGGAGATGAAAGCCTGGGAGTAGCGCTTATCGCGCGAGAAGACGCCGGCCGCAAAGACGAAGTTGCTGTTCGCCTTAGTGATGGTGATGCCGGTGGTATTGACCGTGGCAGGCAAGCGGCCCTGTGCGGAGGCCACACGGTTCTGCACATCGACCGCTGCGATCGAGAGATCGTAGCCAGTGCGGAACGTGATCGTGATCGAGGATGTACCGTCGTTCGAGCTCGTGGAGCTCATGTAACGCATTCCCTCGACGCCGTTGATTGCCGTCTCCAGTGGGATCGTAACGGCCGACTCGACGATCTGCGAATTGGCGCCGATGTAGTTGCTGGTGACAACAACCTGCGGCGGAGCAAGCTGCGGATAGAGGGAGATCGGCAGCGTCGGGATGCAGACCGCTCCGGCAAGGATGATAAGCAACGCGCATACCGTAGCGAAGATCGGGCGATGAATGAAGAAGTCTACCAATTGAACCTCTGGCCGGGACAAACAGTCCAACGGAGAAACACGAGATTGTGCGGCGCACGTTACGCCGCAGAAATGTTATCCGCTCCGTACGCCGCTAACTAAGCGGCTGAACGGGTACACCGTCCTGCAGAAACTGTAGACCTGAGAGGATGACCCGGTCATCCGACTTAAGGCCGCTGATTACGGGATAATCGTTGCCAACGGTCTCGCCGAGTGTAACGGGAACCTGATGCGCGACGTATCCATCCCCCTTGCGCTGAGCAACGTAGACGAAGGTCTGGCCGCCGATCAGCGTGACTGCAAGGACAGGAACCACAGGGGCGGGCTCGGTGGTCCAAGTAATGCGAGCACGTACAAGCTGCGCGTTACGAAGCACTTCGGCTGAGCGTGGAATCTTTGCCTTAGCGAGGATGCTCTGAAGGCCATTGTCTACCTGCGGCGAGAGGAAGCTGATCGTCGACTTCGCCAAAACCTTGCCGCCGGCATCAAGCAACTCGACGGCAAGCCCGGTGCGGACCTGGCTCGCCCGCTCTGTGGGGATGTAGATGTAGGCTTCGAGGTCAGCGATATCGTCAACGGTCGTAAGCACAGTGCCGGACGAGACGTAGTCCCCGACGTGGACCGGGACATCGCCGACGATTCCGTTGAATGGGGCGCAAATCTGGTAGTAACGCAACTGCTCCTTCTCCGAGTTGGTCAGCGCGGCGTTAGCTTCATAGTCGGCCTTGGAGTTCTCGTAGGCCTGAATCGCCTGATCGTATGCATCGCGAGAGACGACCCCGGCCTCGAAGAGCTTGCGCTGCCGCTCGACTTGAATCTGGTTATAGTCGTAGAGGGCTTTCTTCTGGGCCTGAGTCCCTTTCTGCGACTGCACGGTCGCCGCCTGCTTGAGCGGATCGATCTGCATGAGAATCTGACCGGCTTTCACGGCGTCACCTGACTTGACGTAGATACGGGTGATATTGCCGTCGACCTGTGGCTGCATGGTAGCCGAGCGGCGGCTCTTGATCGTCGAAACATACGTATCGGAGCGCGGAACAGGACTCAGCGCAACCTCAGCGACTTTGACTGGCATCGCCTGCATAGGCGGAGCGGGCGGCTGCGCCTGCTTACATCCAACAGCCAGAACCAACAAAACCGCGGAGCTTAGAAGCGGCATCACTCGACGGGCACTCATATTGACAGACACGATGGGTCTCCTTCAGCGGGCACAATTCCGACGTATTGCAATCCCTTTGCCAGGTGGGACGAGCATCACAGGGGCAAGATTCGCAAAGTATCGACTCAAAAACAACAAGTTACAGACAGGTTCCCTCTTAGATGCCTTACCCCAAGGAAGGTTTCGGATTAATGCGAGGAAACACAACTTCGTGGTCTGACCGGGGGCGAGACCTTCGAGGCGGATGTCGGGCGCCCTACGCGTCCGCTCCGGTGTCTTGCGAAAACGAGAAGGGATTGAAGTCTTCGAAGCGGTCGAAGGCGTCGTACTGCTCAGCCTTTTTCAGCCAATTGATGACAAGGTAAGTCAATGGAGTAGCACATACTTCATAGCCAACCTTAAGTGCATAGCCTGTTGCAATTATATTCCCCAGCGTCGCAGCGGGGCCCGATCAGACAGACCTTCTGTGCGATGAGATTCGAGACGAGCAGGACGACAACAAAATCGTGGTGAGAACATCGAGATACTTATTAAGTATGCCCTCACCGTAGAAGCTGCACGAAATTTTGACTGCAGGTATCCTATTGTTGGCGCGAAAGTGTGGTGGTGCGGCTTTTTGCGCTCGCAAAGCGTCCCTGTCGTCTAGCCCGGCCCAGGACACCGCCCTTTCACGGCGATAACACGGGTTCGAATCCCGTCGGGGACGCCAAATATAATCAATTACTTAGCGTTGAAATACGTTTGCAGAGAAAACCCTTTGGTGACGCTATGGTGACGCCAGGGGCTTATTTTCGCCCTTTATTAGCCCACTTGCCCATGGAGCGTACGGCTCGCATACGCGAAGCGCAAGGATTAATTAGGAAGAAGCGGCAGAGCGGTGCGGGCTGCATCGGACGTATTGCATTACAGTAGGCACACAGTGTGGAGTGAGGAACGTCGAAACCTGCCCCGCGTACAGGCAGTGGTGTTGGGCTCTCCCTCAAGCGGAGACTCAGGCCGCCAACTTGCCCGAATAGGGAGGTCTGGCGGCCTGGATGGCAAAGAGGCACGCAATAGTATGCAAAATCAATAGTATTCAGACCGCCAGTCTGTTTTTCATAAAGAAGGGCGGTTTGGCGGCCTGTGGAATCTCTCCAACGGTTGGACTTCGTTGTCGTCGCTCCCATCTGCTAAGGAACCTGAAGAACTCGCCCGTCCACAGCCTAAGCGGGTAGGTTTGCAGGTGTAGGCGGGAGGGCACGTGCGACAGCAGACACTAATCATAGGAGGCCGAGCGCTCGCAACGTTGGTCTTTGTCGCTTTAAGAATCAATCACTTCCAATGACAGCACAAGGAATGACCCGGAAATGACTGGGGATGAATTTACTTATTATTCCGCCAACCGTTATTAATGGACTAAGATTGACTGCCTTGAAAAAAAAGGAGTCCCATATGAGTGACGCAATCATTCCGGCTGACGACCTCAAACGGCGGCTTGTCATCGCCAATGCTGAGGAGACCTTGCGGGTGGGACGAGAGTATTGCCCCATCAAGTCTAACGAACGCTGACTGAATTCCCATTCCAGCCGGTGGTTCGCCACTCGCTTTTGCATCGCTGAAGTTGCAATGGCAAAGGGGGTTCCATGTGGGGTCAATCATCCTGTTCTAACCACACGCTCTTCCAAGCGGAGCACAACGACGGTGCCGATTCCCTGGCAATGATCTGTCGCAGGAATCGATGGCTCTCTTGTTTATTGGTAGGCCTTCTCCTGGTTTCTGAAGCCTGTGGAAACAAGAGGGTCTCCGGAGCACCTGCCCCGCCTCCAACCGTCCAGGTGGTTGAGGTCGCTCAACGTGATGTCCCGGTCTATGAGGAATGGATTGCAACGCTGGATGGCTTTGTAAACGCTGTCATCCAACCGCAAGTCTCGGGATACCTCATTCACCAGAATTACCGTGAAGGCGAGTTGGTCCGCAAAAACGACGTGCTTTTCAAAATCGATCCGCGTCCTTTTCAGGCGATCCTCGATCAAGCGAAGGCACAGCTTGCGCAAGCGGAAGCACAACAGGGGAAAACGCAGCTCGACGTGCAACGCGATACCCCTCTGGCGAAAGAGCAGGCAATCGCCCAGAGCCAACTCGATAACGACACACAGGCGAACCTGGCGGCGAAAGCGCTCATCCAAGCGGACAAGGCGGCTATCGAACAGGCAGAAATCAATCTTGAGTTCACGAACGTACGCTCGCTCGTCGACGGCGTCGCCGGAATCGCTCAAGGACAGGTGGGAAATCTGGTTAGCCCACAAGCCGTCCTGACCACCGTCTCACAACTCGACCCCATTAAGGCTTATTTCGTTGCCAGTGAGCAGCAGTACCTCGCTTTTGTTCAGCGCAATCCTACGGCCGCATCGCGAGAAAAATCTGCAAGCGAGCTCGTACTGGAACTTGTCCTGGCTGATGGTTCGACCTACCCGAAAAAAGGAAAATTCTATGCTGCCGATCGCCAGGTCGATGCACAAACAGGAGCTATCCGTCTGTGTGGGATCTTTCCTAATCCCGAAAACGCCCTGCGCCCTGGTCAATACGGTCGGGTGCGCTTCGTCAGCTATATCAGACCGGCAGCGCTGCTGGTGCCGCAAAAGGCAGTCACGGAACTCCAGGGTATGTATCAGGTGGCGGTCGTCGGTAGTGACAATAAGGTCAGCATTAGGACGGTGCAGGTGGGAGAGCGGAGCGGCCCCATGTGGATTATTGAGCAAGGAGTCAAGCCGGGAGAGCGAGTCGTGGTCGAAGGCCTCCAAAAAGTCAGAGACGGCATGCCGGTAAAGATTGCGACTGCTACGGCTTCGATGTAGCCAATTGAGCCATGTCAAAGTTCTTTATCAACCGCCCCATTGTCGCGATGGTAATTGCGATCATCACGGTGATTGTTGGAGTCGTGACGATTGTGGGGTTACCTATCGCCCAGTTCCCCAATATCGCGCCTCCTGAAATTCAGGTACTTGCCACGTACGTGGGCGCGGACGCGCAAACTCTCGAGCAATCGGTTGCCACCCCCATCGAGCAGCAGATGAATGGGGTAGACAACATGAATTACATGTACTCGTTGAATGCAACCGGAAACTCCCAGACGCTTCTGGTTGTCAATTTCGACGTGAAGACTGATCCCAACAACGACCTGATTCTCGCCCAATCCAGAGAGACGCAGGCCGCATCGCAGCTTCCCGTCGACGTTACGAACTATGGAATTACTGTTCGCAAATCCGTTACCGCGCCGCTCATGCTTATTGCCTTGTATTCGCCGCACGGCACGTACGATGCAGAGTTCCTCTCCAACTACGCATACATCAATCTGGTCGATCCCGTTTCGCGATCGTATGGGATCGGTCAGGTGCAAGTGTTCGGCGCGGGACAGTATGCCATGCGGCTCTGGGTTAAGCCGGACCAGCTCGCCAAGCTGGGGATCACGGTTCCGGAGATCGTCAATGCAATCCAAACCCAGAACACTGTTAATCCTGCCGGAAAAATCGGTGGAGAACCAATACCTTCCGGACAGCAGTTCGCGTACGCAGTTCTCGCCCAGGGACGGCTAGTTTCGCCGGAGCAGTTCGGGCAGATTGTGGTCCGTGAATCTCTGCAAGGCGGCGTCGTGCGGGTGAAAGACGTCGCCCGCATTGAACTGGGGGCACAGGACTATTCGACAGTCGGCCGCCGAAATGGAAAACCCGCCGCCATAGTCGCCGTCTATCAGCTTCCTGGATCTAACGCGGTCGATGCCGCAAACGGCGTAAAGAAACTGATGGGGGAACTGAAGGCTCGTTTTCCTGGCGATATTGACTTTGCGATTACGCTGGACACCACCCGATCGGTCGTTCAGGGAATAAAGGAGATCCTTCTTACTCTAGTAATTGCGATCCTATTGGTGGTTCTCGTCATCTATCTCTTCTTGCAGGGGTGGCGCGCGACGCTGATTCCTCTGGCGGCAGTGCCCGTCTCTCTGATAGGCGCCTTCATTTTCTTTCCGCTGTTTGGCTTCTCTGTTAATACCCTCTCTCTATTTGGTCTGGTTCTGGCCATTGGCTTAGTAGTAGACGATGCCATCGTGGTGGTCGAGGGCGTGGAAAGGCACATCGAGGATGGTCTGTCTCCGAAGGCTGCGGCCTTGAAAGCGATGGAGGAGCTCTCTGGACCTGTCGTAGGCATCGCTCTGGTGCTGTCTGCGGTGTTTGTTCCGACCGCTTTCATCCCCGGGATTACCGGGAAGTTATATCAGCAGTTCGCTATAACCATCGCGATATCGGTCCTCCTATCCGCCTTCAATGCTCTTACGCTCAGCCCTGCCCTCGCCTCGTTGCTGCTGCGGCCGAGAAAAAAGGGCGGCGGTTTGTTGCGAAAGTTCTTTGATTGGTTCAATCGGACATTCGAGCGCACGACGAACGGCTACGTCAGAATTTGCGGCGGACTGGTTCGCAAGTCCGCAATCGTCGTAGTCATCCTGGCGGTCTTTGGGGCTGGGGCGGCTTTCTTTAGCAACAGAGTCCCATCCAGCTTTCTGCCGGACGAAGATCAGGGATATCTCTACATCAATCTGCAGTTGCCCAGTGCTGCTTCTCTCGAGCGCACGGACAACGTTGCAAAGAAAATCGAAAACATCCTGGCGCACTCGCCGGGAGTGGAATCGGCGACCAGCGTCATTGGCTTCAGTTTGCTCAGTTTGATCCGCACAAGCTACAACGCTTTCTTTTTCGTCACGCTTAAGCCGTGGGACGATCGAAAGAGCAGGCAGGAGCAGTTTCAGGAAATCAAAGCCCGGTTGAACCGCCAACTTAGCCAACTTCCGGAAGGCATAGCTTTTGATTTCTCCCCTCCCGCCATCCCTGGCGTGGGTACTTCCGGAGGGTTCACCTTCGTTCTCGAAGATCGGGCCGGCAGGGATGTCCAATTCCTTACCTCGAACCTGAATACATTTCTCGCGGCTGCCCGTAAACGTCCCGAAATCGCCACCGTGAGTACGACTTTTCTGGGCAGCGTACCGCAGCAATTCGCATATGTTGACCGCGACAAAGTCATCAAGCAGGGTGTCGCGATCAACGACGTGTATCGGACCATTCAAGCGTTTATGGGAGGGTTGTTCATCAACTACTTCAATCGCTTTGGCCGGCAGTGGCAGGTCTATATCGAGGCGGAAGGCGAATACCGTACCAATGTGGAGAACCTAGGCCAGTTCTACGTGAAGAATGGAAGTGGAGTCAGTGTGCCGCTCTCTACGCTTATAAGATTTGAACCTCGGCCCGGCCCGGAATTCACGATGCGCTATAACCTTTTCCGCTCTGCGCAAATCAACGGCAGCGCCGCCCCGGGATACAGTTCCAATCAGGCCATGGCGGCCTTGGAGCAAGTCTTTGCTCAGACGATGCCGCCCGAAATGGGCTACGACTACCTTGGGATCTCTTATCAGGAAAAAAAGGCACAACAGGGGGTACCGCCAGCCGTGGTATTTGGGCTCTCACTGCTCTTCGTGTTTCTGATACTGGCGGCGCTCTACGAGAGTTGGACCTTGCCATTCAGTGTGTTGCTGAGTACGCCCATTGCCGTGTTTGGCGCCTTCTTCGTTCTCTGGCTTCGGCGCGTGCTGGTCAGCGCGATTTATCCCCCTTACATGGTGCAGATCGAAGCCGACGTTTACTCGCAAATTGGATTGATCATGCTGATCGGTCTGGCGGCAAAAAATGCCATTCTCATTGTCGAATTCGCCAAGGAGGAATACGAGAAAGGGAGAGATCTGGTTGATGCCGCGCTTGAAGGAGCAAGGCTTCGCCTTCGTCCGATTCTGATGACCTCATTGGCGTTCATCGCCGGCTGCATTCCCCTGTGGACGGCAACAGGCGCCGGATCGGTGGCGCGCCAGATTATGGGCACGACCGTCATTGGAGGCATGCTGTTGGCGAGTGCGGTGGGCATTTTCTTCGTTCCAGCGGTTTTCTACTTAGTCGAGAGGTTTATGACGCGTAAGGCCACGGCAGCTGCGCCCTTGAGTGCAGTGCCGACTTCCTCTCCGAGCCAGGGGGCGGGTGATGACTAGGACACGAGTTCGAGCCACCGTTCTATTAGCATCGATGATGGGCGCGTGTGGGTGCACAGTCGGGCCCAATTACAAAAGGCCCAAAGTCGACACTCCGGCAGTCTATCGAGGCTTGACGCCCGAAGAAGCGGCCAAGGGCGAAACCAAGTCGTTCGCTGAAGAGAAATGGTGGGACGTCTTTCAAGATGAACAACTGAAGGAACTGATCAAGACTGCCCTTCAACAGAACTATGATCTTCGCCGCGCCGGCACAAGAATTCTCGAGGCGCAAGCCTCATTGGGCATCACGCGAGCCAACCAGTTCCCCACAATTTCAGCCGACGCTTCTGCCCTCAATCAGCGCACGGCAAGGCAAAAGTCTTTTCCTGCAGTCGAGACGAATACGAACCGAGTCGGACTCGATTTCAATTGGGAAGTGGACTTCTGGGGGAAGTTTCGCCGCGCAACGGAAGCGGCACGCGCCAACCTTGCGGCAACCGAGTGGGGACAGCGGGAGATCGTTACGGAGCTGGTGGCGAACGTGGCTAGTGCTTACTTTACCCTGCGGGCTCTTGACCTGCAGCTCGAAATCACGCGCCGCACGCTGACATCGCGTCAGGACTCGCTCCGTCTGACGCAAATTCTGGTCAAAGGCGGTTCGACATCTCTGCTTGATGTCCGCCAGGCTGAGCAATTGGTCTTCACCGCGGGCTCGGTAATTCCGAGCCTGGAACAACAAATTGACCAGCAAGAAAATTTCATCAGCATTCTTTTAGGGAACAATCCTGCACCGGTACCGCGTGGTCGATCGTTAACCGATCAGCCCCATCGACCGACGGTCCCGGCTGGCCTGCCGTCCGCGCTGTTAGAACGACGCCCCGACATACAGCAGGCAGAACAACAGTTGATCGCCGCCAATGCCCAGATCGGAGTGGCCAGGTCTCAATACTTCCCTCAGATCTCGTTGACCGCGAATGCGGGATATCAGAGTTCGGCGCTCACATCACTATTCACAGGCCCGGCGGGAGCATGGACGTTTGGTTCGACTCTCGCTCAGCCCATCTTTACTGGCGGGAGACTCCGATCGAACGTTCGCCTTGCAGAAGCCCAACAGCAGGAAGCCGTGCTCTTTTATCAGGAGACGATCCAAGGCGCATTCCGTAGTGTCTCCGACCAGCTGGTCGCGTACCGCAAGACACAGGAATTTCGGGTACAGCAACAGTTTCTGGTGAACTCGGCGCAAGATGCGACGCGCCTGTCCCGCATGAGGTACAGCGGCGGCGTGACTAGCTATCTGGAAGTGCTCACAAACGATACGAACTACTTTTCTGCCGAGCTCAACCTGGTCCAGGCGCAATTGAACGAGCTATTGGCGCTCGTACAACTCTACCGGGCTTTGGGTGGGGGTTGGGAACCATAAAAACAAATCCGACCGCAACCGGAGATGGAATTATGCCGACTTTGTTTTATATCAGCGTCAGCTCCCGTGGAGATTACTCGATCGCGCGCTAGAGGGGTAACCAGTGGTACTTCGGGATGAAGGCGCACGTCGGCGCGGATGCGAAGCATGGCATCAACGAGCTCGAGCGCAGCAGGAATCGGAGTAAGTCGCGGGTAAGAGCCAAGGTCGAGTATCCGTTCCGGGTACTGAAGCGCGTGTTCGGCTTCGCCGCAGCTAGAAACCCGTCTCGAATGTTCTGCTGCGGTGTTTTGAGATCGTTCAGTGACCTGACAACTGCAGGTATGATTCCCGCGGATTCGGATGAGCGAAATCCCCTTTGGTGGCGTCGAAGATGATGTCCTTCAGCGTGAGATTCAGGGTCGTCGGGCCAATCGTAACCTTATGTGTCTCGTCGGGATTGGCGGCCAGCCCATCGAGGAACTCAGGAGGGCATGTCGCCGGAGCTTTGCCGAGCAGGCCGGCAAGCGATGCGCTCCTTTCGGGCGGCCGCCCGCACATTCGTAAAGGCGTCTCCGTGGTCTGCAGCAAGATAACTTCAGAGCGAGTAACAGATGAGAATTATCAGTTCTGCAAGTGCATTTTGCTTTTGTCATGAGTGGACGCGAAACTAGGGAAATCCCTACTTTCGCGTTTCGGGGTGACGCCTCTACAATTCGTCGGTACTGGAGTCTAATCCGGGCGAAACGCCTCCGTCGATCCCTGGAGGTAGTGGCCACTTCAGCGGTGTCAGACTTATGGATATCGTCCATCCAACACGCGGCAAGCTGGTCACCGGCATCAGGAACTCGCTCGCGGGGATGCTTTTCGTCCTTACTGCGATCCGGGTGAATGCGGCTGACCAAAACCTGCCCAATCCGCTAACTCTTGCGGAATCAGTATCGATTGCGCTCTCTAACAGCAGCATCATCAGGACAGCACAGAGCCGACTTGACCAGGCTTCAGCGCGGTACGTACAGTCACGTTCGGCATTGCTGCCTCAGATTGATGTATTTGTGAACCAGGCCTATCTGACCATGAATCTGAAGGGTCTCGGAATCGACATCCCCACTGTGCCGCAGGGGAAGCAAGGGCCTTTCCCTTCGATGAACGCCCGCGTTCGCCTCAGCTGGGACTTGCTGAACCTCGCAAACAGGGACGCCTGGAAGAGTTTTCGTTCCAGAGAAGACTCCTCCCGCCTGCAGGTTGATAATGCGCGCGAGGTGGTGGTACTGGATGTTGTCTCGGCTTACCTGCAAGCGTTGAGGGCCAAGGCATCCCGGGATACGCTGACGGATCAGACAAAGCTGGCAACCGACCTTTACCAACTCACGCGAGACCGGGTCAAGGAAGGCGTTTCGGCTCCCTTGGAGGCCAATCGGGCGCTACAGCAGGTGAATTCACTCGAGCAGCAGCGGCAGGAAGCCGAACAGAATTACATCGATGCAAAACTGAACCTTGCCAACACGCTTCAGATCCAGATCACTTCGGACTTCGAACTTTCTGATGCCCCCGAGGCTTACGGGGTCGACACCACAATTGACCCTGCTACCGCGGTCAAAGCGGCACTCGCCTCGCGACCAGACTATCGAGCGTTGGAAGCCAGCGTCCGAGCTGCACAGCAACAGGTCCAGTCCACCAAGGCTTCGCGTTGGCCGACTCTCAACGCCAGTTTCAGCGACGGGCAAAGCGGGGAAACGCCGGATAAGAATGTGAACACATACCGGCTGGCAGGAACGCTCGAGGTCCCTATCTTCACAGGCGGCCGGATTCGCGGGCAGATCGAAGAGGCGCAGGGTGCGCTAGCTGAGACCCAGGCGGCTCACGATCAACTGAGGTCCCAGATCGAAACGGATGTGCTGACGGCGGTCGCGGGAGTCGAGTGGGCTCGTAAGGAAGTTGAAACCAGCGCCGCGAACGTAAAGCTGTCGCGAGAGGAAGTGCAATTATCGCGGCAGCGGTTTACGCAGGGCGTAACGGACAACACTGAGGTGGTGAACGCGCAAGACCGGGTTTCACGAGCCGATGACGCACGCGTGAGAGCCATGTACACCCTGGGGCTGGCACGGGCCAATCTAGCTCGGGCGATGGACGCCGCCGAGAAGACTTACCGCAAGTAAGGCTCAGGAGGAATTCATGAATCGAAGATGGATATTTCCAGCCATGCTATTGCTGCTAGTCCTTGTGGAATGCTCGCGGATGCGGAAGGGACCCGAGCAAGAAGGCAAGCTCTTTGTAAGCGGCCGCATCGACGGAGACACGGTTGATATTTCCTCCAAGAGGGACGGCAAGATTGTAGAGATCCTCGTACGAGAGGGCGACACCGTGAAGGCCGGCCAGGTTGTTGCGCGCATTTCGAGCCCGCAAGACGAGGCACAGGTCGCCGCGCAGAAAGCCAGTGTTGCTGCGCAGAAGGCCAGTGTTGTCGAGGACCAGCACCGGCTGGAAGAGGCACAATCGGCTGCGCCCGCGCGAGTGGCATTAGCCGAAGCGAATCTAGCTGCCAGCCAGGCAGAGCTTGTTCGTTGGCAAGCGGAACTGCAGCAGGCCGAGTTAGACGACAAGCGATATCTCCCGCTGGTTGAGACAGGCGCCACTGCTAAGCAAGTGTCAGATCAGCAACACACCAGGGTGAAGGTCGCGCAGGCATCCTTCGATGCAAGCAATAAGCAGGTATTGGCGGCCGAGGCTTCTCTGCAGCAGGCAAAAGCACAACTCGCACAGATTCCGACGATTATTGCACAGATTGACACAATTAAAGCGAATCTTGCTTCAAGCCAGGCTATGCTGCAACGTTTTGAGGCGAATGTGGACGACTTGACGATCACAGCTCCGATCGCCGGCACGATCCTGACGCGCTCCGCTGAGCCGGGTCGAGTCATTGCTGCGGGTCAAACAATCCTCACTATGGTGGATTTGGACAAACTTTATCTGCGTGGATTCGTTCCTGAAGGGGATGTCGGGAAATTGAAGGTGGGACAGCAGGCAGAAGTTTACCTGGACTCCAGCCCAAAGGAAAAGATCCCCGCGGAGGTGATCCGCATTGACCCGCAGGTGATGTTTACCCCGGAGAACACCTATTTCCAGAGTGACCGAGTGAAACAGGTAATGGGCGTGAAGCTTGGGCTAAAGGGCGCCTCCGGATATGCGAAGCCGGGCATGCCGGCTGACGGCCAGATTGACATTGGAAAACTCTGATGAGTACGAGTCTCATAGTTGAATCGCGCGCTCTCAGCAAGAGCTACGGCGACATCAAAGCTCTCGACGCCGCCAGCTTTCAAGTCAAGCCCGGGGAAATCTTCGGGTTCATCGGCGCAGATGGTGCCGGCAAGACCACCGCTTTCCGGATCATCGCCGGTGTGCTGGAGCCTGGAGGCGGAGAAATCCGAGTCTTGAACACGACGCCCCGCAAGGCGCGGCCCGGCGTGGGATATCTCACGCAGCCGTTCAGCCTCTATATGGACCTGAGCATAGATGAAAACCTCAACTATGCCGGCGGCCTACGCGAAGTCGCACCGAAAGATTTCGCTGAACGCAGAGAACGATATTTCAAGTTGTTCGATCTGACTAGGTTCTCCGATCGGCTCGCGGGTCGCTTGAGTGGCGGTATGAAGCAGAAGCTGGCGTTGAGCTGCGCACTGATTCCCGACCCGCAGTTGCTGTTGTTAGACGAACCGACCACCGGCGTCGATCCGGTGACGCGCCGCGATTTCTGGGATGCCTTGACCTCGCTCGCCACGGCCGGAATGTCCATTGTGGTAGCGACTCCTTATCTGGACGAGGCCGAGCGTTGCCATCGAGTGGCGCTGATGGAGCGCGGAAAAATCTACGATATCGACACACCGGCCCACTTCCGTTCCAAGATGGGCGTCACACGACTTGAGGTTAAGGCAGAGCCACTGGCCAAGGCAGAGGAGGTACTGGCTGCATCCCCGGAAGCACAGGATGTGCAGAGGTTCGGCGACCGTTTGGACGTGATGGCTGCACATCCTGACGAAGCCGAATCTGATTTGCGTCAGCGTGCGGAAAGCGCCGGCCTGAGGATAACCGAGATAATCCGCTCGCAGCCGACTCTCGAAAACGCCTTCGTGGGTCAGTTGCGGAAGATGCGTGGCGTTCACGTGGTTCCGCATTTCCCAAAACCGTCTGCTGCGTTGACCCGAAAAGACGTAATCATCGGAGCAAAGGACCTAAACAAGCATTTTGGATCGTTCAAGGCTGTGAAGAACTTTCAGTTGGAGATCCGCAATGGAGAGATATACGGGCTACTGGGAGCTAACGGAGCAGGAAAGACCACTGCCATCAAGATTATCTGTGGGCTGCTCGGTCCAAGTTCCGGCAGCGTCACACTATTAGGAAAATCCAAGGGGCTGCGTGCGGCTGCGGTGCGCTCCAGGATTGGTTACATGTCGCAGAAATTCGCGCTTTACGACGACCTCACCATCGGAGAGAACCTGGATTTCTACGCCCGGCTCTACGGCGTGCATGAAAGCGTGCGCGAGGAACGCAAGAAATGGGTGCTCGAATCGGCGGAGTTGAGCACCGAAGCGGGGATGCTGACCAAATCTCTGCCCGGCGGCTGGAAACAGCGTGTGGCTTTTGGCGCTGCCGTGATGCACGAACCCGAGGCGATCTTTCTGGATGAGCCAACTTCCGGCGTGGACCCGCTGGCGCGCCGCGCAATGTGGCGGATGATCAACGAATTTGCGGACCGTGGGGCAGGTGTTTTGGTCGTAACCCATTACCTCGAGGAAGCGGAGCAGTGCAATCGGCTCGGTTTCATGGTCGCCGGCGAAATCATCGCCCAGGGTTCTCCCAGCGAAGTGAAGGCCAACATGAAGGGATCGCTTTATGAAATGGAAGTAGACCATCCAGATCGAGCCTTAGGAGTTTTGAAGAAGCAGTTCGGTGCTTCACGTGTTTCGCTGTTCGGCGACCGGCTGCACGTTGTGGTGGAAAATGACGAGCAAAAACGTCAGGCAGCGACTGTCTTAAAGGAGGCCACAGTCCGCATTGATACCCAGAAACAAGTGCCGTTTTCGCTGGAAGACGTATTCATTTCGCTCATTGAATCTCGGAGATCGGAGATCCCTCAGTGAAAAAGATCCTGGCCCAGGCATGGAAGGAATTCAGTTTGTTCCGGCGCGATAAGCTGCTCGTCCTGCTGGCGGTGTTGATGCCAATCGTGCTGATGACGCTCGCTGGCGTAACGGGGTCCCTGCGGCTTCGCAACGTATCTATACTCGTGTTCGACTACGACAACACGCCGCTCAGCCGCACTTACCTAGAGACGTATGGAGCGGCTCTCACGTTCCGGATGGTGCCGCGTCAACCCGGCGAATCAGCGGAGCGGGCGCTCGCCAGTTGGCGCGGGCGCGCGGCGCTCATCATTCCCCAGAATTTCGAGCGCGACTTCCGGCGCGGAAGCGAGCCTGTCGTCCAGTTGCTGATCGATGCCACGGATTCCAACGCAGCGACCGCTCTGGGCAACTATGCACAATCGTTGAATATAGCCTTTGTCTTGAAGAACAAGCTCGGCGCGCCTCCCGCGAAAGGCGTCAATCTACAGTCGCGGTTTTGGTATAACCCCGGACTCTCGGAGCGTATCTACTTCGGAACCGGCGGGCTAGGCTTGATGCTGATCATCTTTCCTGCGCTGCTCGGAGCCTTGACTACCGCTAAGGAATACGAGACGGGAACCATCATCCAGGCCTATGCTTCCAGTCTGACCGCCGTCCAGTGGATTTTGGGCAAGGCCCTAATTTACGTTCTCGTCGGGATTGTGGAATTTGTCCTCTGCTTTGCACTGGGCTTATTCATATTCGAATTCCGATTCCCGACGGACCCAACCGTCCTGCTGATCGCCACCGTTCTCTACCTCCTGTCGGGAGTGTTCTTCGGAATGATGTGCGGCAACGCCACCCAGAACCAAAGCGCTGCGATCCAGGCCGTTCAGATGGGTTCGTTCCTGCTTTCTCTTCTGCTTGCGGGATACATCTTCGCAATTCGGAATATTCCGATTCAAATTCGTTGGTTGTCCAGCTTTCTGCCCGCGACCCACTATATTCAGATTGTTCGAAACTCCATCTTGCGCAATGTGGGATGGGGCACTTCGCTGAGGCCTCTGCTGATGCTGCTAGCCCTGACGTTCAGCTTTTTCCTTCTGAATGTGATTCAGATGCGCAAGATGCAGTTCAAGGGATAGGTGCTCCCATGCCGGCATTCATACGACGCTACCTCGCTCTTCTAGCAAAGGAAGTCGACCAGTTGAGGCGCAATCGCGTTTTGCTGATTCAGCTGATGCTGCCCCCCACGATCGTGTTGGTCATTTTTGGCTACGCGCTGAACCCAAAGGTCCGTGATCTGCGTATGGGCATCGTGGATGAAAGCTTCACGACTGAAAGCCGCGACTTCGTTGATTCTCTTACCGAGAACGTGAACTTCAATGTGGCTCGCCGATACACACGCGTGGAAGAAGCAGAAGATGCTCTCAAAAGTCTGGACCTGGATCTTTTCATCGTTATTCCAACTGATTTCGCGCGCACCTTACAGCGTGGGCAGGCCGCCGACGTGCAAGTAGTGATCGATGCAGTGGACGCCAACACTGCGCAGATTGCCAAGGGTTATTTGCAATTGGCGTTGGAAGACTACAACTCCGGGCACCTTAGTCCAGCCGATGTCGGACCGCGGCGTCGAATCATGCTCGTGAACGCCGGGCATCCTGCTGCTCCACCAGGGGCGCCTGACGTACAGGCAGCCTACCTCTACAATCCGGGCCTGGTGGCGTCGTGGCACTATGTCACCGGTGTTATGAGCATCATCATGTTTATCAACGCGTCTCTCGTCGCCTCGGCATTGGCCGTCAAGGAAAAAGAGACTGGCACCATCGAACAGTTGCTGATGACACCCGCGCAGACTGGCGAAATGTTGTTCGCCAAGACCACACCGGTGTTCGTGGTAATGATGGTGGTCCTGTTCCTTTCGCTGGGTGTTGGGATGCTTGTCTTCGACCTTCCAGTCCGAGGTGCGGTATGGTTGTTTGCTCTGGCCGGTGGCCTGGCGGCGCTAGCAGGCATCGGAATCGGCGTAACAATTGCAACGGTCTCGCAATCGCAGCAACAGGCACAGTTACTGACGTTCTTCGTCAACCCGCCGTTGACCTTGCTTTCGGGAGCAACTTCGCCGCTCGAGAACATGCCGGATTTCTTCCAGAAGCTCTCGTATCTTGATCCGTTGCGCTACATGGTGATGATCGTCCGAGGCGTCACATTGAAGAATGCACCGTGGGAGGCACTGTGGCCGAATCTGCTCGCGCTGGTCGTGTTTGCGATTGTGCTGTTCTCGTTTAGCGCCTGGCGCTTCCGCAAGCATTAGAGGAGATTCTTATGGCAACGAAGAAACAGACCGGCAATCAGAATTCGAAGCTGAAACGAAAAGAATACGAGAAAGAATTGCGCCGTCTCCAGGCTCAACTCTGCCTGCTGCAGGAATCGGTGAAACACCAGGGGCAACGTATTGTCATCATCTTTGAAGGACGCGACGGCGCAGGCAAAGGCGGCACGATACGGGCCATTACAGAGCGAGTAAGCCCGCGTATCTTCCGTGTTGTAGCCCTTCCCGCCCCCTCAGATCGCGAGAAGACTCAACTCTATATGCAGCGCTATATCACGCATTTTCCGGCGGCTGGTGAAATTGTGATCTTTGACCGCAGTTGGTACAACCGTGCCGGTGTGGAATATGTGATGGGCTTCTGTACTAAGGAGCAGCACAGCCGATTTCTCGAAGTTTGCCCACTTGCTGAAAAGTATCTTGTAGAAACCGGACTTATATTAATCAAGTTCTGGTTAGAAGTGAGCAACGAGGAGCAGGAGCGACGGTTTGAGGCTCGCATAGAGGATCCGTTGCGTCAATGGAAGCTCAGCCCGGTGGATTTACCTTCCCGTGAGCGCTGGTATGACTACTCGCGGGCGCGCGATCAGATGCTGGAAGCCACCGATACCCGGGATGCACCCTGGTACATTGCGCGATCCGACGACAAGAAACGGGTGCGCCTCAACTGCATCGCACACCTCCTAAGCCTGATCCCGTATAAGAGGGTCCCACGGGAGAAGGTCAAACTACCTAAGCGCTCTATGAAGCGAGCATACGATGATCAGGCGACACTCCAAGGAAGAAGATTCGTACCCGAAAAGTTTTGAAAAAGGAGACATATATCTATATGACGCCCGTCGCAGAAGTGAAAACTGCAAAGAAAACCATCAAGAGCGAAACCGTGAGCAAGCCTCTGAGCGCATACGGCCCTGCCAGAGCCACGGTGTCAGGAAAGCCGCTCAGCGCCGACGAATTGCGCAAGATACATGCCTATTGGAATGCTTGTAACTACCTGACGCTCGGCATGATATATCTCCAGGACAATCCCCTTCTCATGGAACCCCTAAAGGCAGAGCACATCAAGAATAGACTTCTGGGCCATTGGGGCTCGAGTCCGGGATTGGCGTTCACCTACGTTCACCTCAACCGGGTCATCAAAAAGCACGATTTAGACATGATTTTTCTTGCCGGGCCCGGACACGGCGCACCTGGGGTTCTCGGTCCGGTCTATCTGGAAGGCTCCTATTCCGAGATCTATACCGACAAGAGCGAAGACGAGCAAGGCATGCGTGCGTTTTTAAAGCAATTCTCGTTTCCTGGCGGCATCGGTAGTCACTGCACACCTGAGACTCCCGGCTCGATCCACGAAGGGGGCGAACTCGGATATGTCCTTTCGCATGCTTGTGGCGCCGCGTTTGACAATCCAGATCTGATTGTCGCTGCTGTCGTAGGGGACGGTGAAGCAGAAACCGGAGCACTCGCGACATCGTGGCACATCAACAAATTTCTGAACCCGATCCGGGACGGAGCTGTGCTGCCGGTGCTGCATCTTAACGGTTACAAGATCAACAATCCAACCTTGCTTGCGCGAATCAGTCACCAGGAACTGGAAGAATTTTTCCGCGGCTGCGGTTGGACACCGTACTTTGTGGAAGGGTCGGAACCGGAGAGCATGCACCAGGCGATGGCGGCCACTGTGGAGCACTGCGTTTCAGAGATTCGCAAGCATCAGCAGACGGCCCGAAAGACGGGAAAGGCTGAGCGTTTCCGGTGGCCGATGATTGTTTTGCGCAGCCCCAAAGGATGGACTGCCCCTGGGGAAGTTAGTGGGCACAAGCTCGAGGGCTTCTGGCGTTCGCATCAGGTGCCGATGGCGGACGTCAAGAGCAATCCCAAGCGGTTGCATGACCTCGAGGCGTGGATGCGTAGCTACAAGCCAGAGGAGCTTTTTGATCAAAACGGAACCCTCATCCCGGAGCTCAAGGAACTTGCACCGACAGGAGCCAGGCGCATGGGAGCTAACCCTCACACTAACGGAGGGCATATCAAAAAGGCTCTGCGTCTTCCAGACTTCCGGGACTACGCGCTAAAGTTCGATGCCCCCGGAACCATCGAAGCAGAGAACACTCGTCCGTTGGGCGCGTTCCTTCGGGATGTAGTGAAGTTCAACATGAAAAACTTCCGGGTCTTCGGGCCGGATGAGAATTCGTCGAATAGGTTGCAGGATATCTACGAGGTAAGCAAGAAATTCTGGATTGAAGACTACTTCCCCGAAGATGCGGACGGCGGCGAGCTCAGTCCCGACGGCCGGGTCTTAGAAATGCTGAGTGAGCACACCGTAGAGGGAATGCTCGAGGGCTATCTTCTTACAGGACGCCATGGTTTTATTTCGTCCTACGAAGCGTTTATCCATGTCATCGATTCCATGTTCAATCAGCACGCCAAGTGGCTTACCATTACCAACCATCTCCCATGGCGCGACAAGATTGCATCTCTGAACATCCTGGTCACCTCCACCGTGTGGCGGCAAGACCATAATGGTTTCACACATCAGGATCCCGGATTCCTGGACGTGGTCCTGAACAAGAGCTCCGAAGTGACGCGAATTTACCTGCCTCCTGACGTCAACAGTCTCTTGTCGGTCGCCGACCATTGCCTGAGGAGCGAGAACTACGTCAACGTCATCGTCTGCGACAAGCAAAAGCACCTTCAATTCCTCAGCATGGATCAAGCCATTACTCATTGCACAAAAGGAATCGGCAGGTGGGAACCGGCGTGCAATGACCAAGGCGTCGAGCCGGACGTGGTAATGGCCTCAGCCGGCGACATCCCCACGCAGGAAACTCTGGCAGCCATCATGATGCTGCGTGAAGCGTTTCCTGACCTCAAGATCCGATACATCAATGTGGTTGATCTTTTTAAGTTGCAACCCACAACAGACCATCCTCACGGGTTGTCGGATATAGATTTCGATCTGCTCTTCACAATGGATAAGCCAATTATTTTCAATTTTCACGGGTATCCCTGGCTCATTCATCGCCTGACTTACAGCCGGACCAACCATCAAGACCTGCACGTCCACGGCTATAGGGAGAAAGGCAACATCAATACTCCTCTGGAGCTGGCGATCGAGAATGAGATCGACCGCTTTACCCTGGCCATGGACGTGATCAAATACGTTCCCAAGCTTCAGCGTATCGGAAGCGCGGCGTCGGATAGATTCCGCAACGAGCAGATCGCTTGCCGGAACTACGCGTTCAAGCACGGTACTGACAGACCCGATATTGCCGATTGGAGATGGCCGCACGAAAAAGCACGCAAAACCGCTTAGTTGAAAGCGGTTGGACAAAGGATCCAATCGACGCTTTGGAAGGAGAGATTCCAATGAGTACGAGACGCATCGTTCCCATGGAGACAACAGCCGAGCAGCAAGACGTGTCGAGACTCCTTAAGCAATACGGGTGTGGGCCCATTCAGTTTGCGGGGACGGATGGATTGTACGATCGGCATCTCCTCTTCGACAACGTAAAGGATCTTGATACAGTCGGCGTCCGTCAGCAATACGAAGCATTCGCGCGCTCAGTTCGAGACGTCCTCTCCCAACGGTGGCTGCTCACGGAGAAAACCTATGAACGCGAAAATCCCAAACGCGTCTACTACCTTTCCATGGAGTTTCTCCTTGGCCGCTCGCTGGCCAACAATGTCATGAACCTTGGACTGGACCCACTCGTGAGCCAGGCCGCGAAGCAAAATAAGGTTGATCTGCTTTCGCTGCTGGAGCAGGAGCCGGATGCAGGTTTGGGAAATGGGGGACTCGGTCGGCTTGCCGCTTGCTTCCTTGATTCGCTGGCCACCTTGCAACTTCCGGCAATGGGCTACGGTTTGCAGTATGAATATGGCATGTTTAAGCAATCTATTGAGGATGGGTGGCAGCACGAACAGGGGGATAATTGGCTCCGTCATCCTGACCCCTGGGAGGTGATTCGTCCTGGTGAAGCGGTAGAAGTAAAACTGAATTGCTCTTTTCGATTGCATGGAGGGACGTTCCAGTTGGTGCGTGGCCAGGCGTCGACCTTACTTGGTATTCCCCACGACCGACCTGTTGTCGCCTACGGCGGGAACACGGTCAATACCCTCCGGCTTTGGTCCGCGTCCGCGTCAAATTATTTCGATTTTCAGGAATTCAGCAGCGGCGCCTTCGCAGAGGCTCTGGCCGACACACTCGCAGCAGAGTCTCTAACACGAGTTCTTTACCCGGACGACTCCACAAGCGAAGGTCAGGTCTTGCGTTTCCTGCAGGAGTATTTCCTCGTTGCCTGCTCGCTGGCCGATCTGGTCCGCCGCTTCCGGCGCGCTAATACTGAGTGGGTCACGTTCGCTGATAAAGTGGCTATCCAGCTCAACGATACCCACCCGGCGATGTCGGTGCCCGAACTGATGCGAATCTTGCTTGACGAAGCGCACTTGGGATGGGATCAGGCCTGGGACCTGACGCAACGAGCCTTGGCGTATACCAATCACACGTTGCTCCCGGAAGCTCTTGAAAAATGGCCGCTCGATTGGTTCGAAGCGATCATTCCGCGCAATCTGGAGATCATATTCGAGATTAACCGCCGTTTTCATCTTGACGTCCAGGGACGCATCCCTGGCGACAGACAGTATTTCGAGCGAGTCAGCTTGATCGAAGAGGGCGGCCAGCGAAAGATTCGCATGGCAAACCTGGCCATCGTAGGATCGCACAGCACCAATGGGGTGGCGGGAATTCATTCCGAGCTATTGCGGACAACGACAGTCAGAGAGCTTGCTGAGCTGTTTCCCGAGCGTTTCAACAACAAGACCAACGGCGTCACGCCTCGACGCTGGCTGCTGCTCGCGAATCCGGCGCTAGCTCACGTGATTACTGAGGCCATCGGCAACACATGGATCCGTGATCTTGATCAACTCAAGAGACTAAAGCCTCTGGCAGAGGACAAGGGTTTTCGTGACTCCTTTCAAGAGGCAAAGCGCAAAGCTAAGTCTCAGTTTGCCGACTGGCTCAAGACCCAGTCCGGCCAAGTGGTAGATCCGGATAGCATCTTCGATTCGCAAGTGAAACGCATTCACGAATACAAGCGGCAACTGCTCAACGCGCTGCGTGTGGTACTGCTTTACAACCGACTGCGGGAAAAGCCGGATATTGAGATGGAGCCGCGCACATTCTTCTTCGCGGGCAAGGCGGCACCCGCGTACCAGCTGGCCAAGCTGATCATTAAGTTCATCAACAACCTTGCCGGAACGATCGATGGCGATCCGATTGTGCGCGGTCGTCTCAAAGTGCTGTTTCTGACCGATTACTGCGTTTCTCTTGCCGAGCGGTTGATTCCGGCGAGCGATGTCTCGAATCAGATTTCCACCGCGGGTTACGAAGCCAGCGGGACCAGCAACATGAAGTTCATGATGAACGGTGCTCTGACAATCGGCACGCGCGATGGCGCGACCATCGAAATGGCAGAAGAAGCAGGTGAGGATAATTTCTTCCTCTTCGGTCTGACGGCCGACCAGGTGGCAAGCAACCGGGCATGGTATAGCCCGTACTGGCACTATGAACATGAGCCGGAGACGCGTGCAGCCCTGGATTTGATCTTCTCGGACTACTTTAGCCGTAACGAGCCACATGTCTTCGAGCCTCTTCGCGACGTCCTCTTGACGCACGGAGACTTCTACATGCACCTCGCGGACTTGAAGCCTTACCTCGAAGCTGACCGGCGAATGATGGACCTCTATGCCCGTCCGGACGACTGGGTACGCAAGACCATTTTGAATGTTGCTGGTTCGGGGAAATTTTCAAGCGATCGAACCATCCGGGAATATGCGTCCGAAATATGGAATGCCAAACCGTGTCCCGTGGAGTAAGCCAGCAAAGTGGCAGCCAAGTTACCATCACGCGGCGTCGCCATGAGTGGAAGATGGTCGAAGACCAGCATGACAATGGAGCAGGCCTATGTCGCGAACAGACTTTGAAGAAGAGCCCGCATCTGCCCGTCAGCACAGTCAGCCTAATGTTATAAGTCTCTCCCCCAATGCAGGTCGAAGCGCGCCTCTCGGAGCTACGGTGGGGTCGGGAGGCGTGAATTTCAGCTTGTACTCACACGATGCTTCGGGGGTAGAGCTACTGCTCTTCGACCGGGACGACGACCCGCGGCCTTCTCGTGTGATCGCTTTGGACCCGATTATCAACCGGACTTACCACTATTGGCACACATTCGTTCCCGGGCTCAAGGCAGGACAGATCTATGGCTATCGCGTTTATGGAGCGTTTGAGCCGAACAAGGGGATGCGCTTCGATGGGGCCAAGGTCCTACTCGACCCCTATGGACGCGGCGTCGCTGTGCCCAGGAACTACTCGCGTGAAGCGGCTTGCAAAGAGGGCGACACCGCCTCGACGGCAATGAAGAGCGTAGTTGTAGACCCACGATTGTATGACTGGGAAGGAGATGCTCCACTCCACCGTCCATCCTCGCAGTCGGTCATCTACGAAATGCATGTCAAGGGATTTACCATGCATCCCAGTTCAGGTGTTCCCGAAGGGACGCGCGGCACTTTCCGTGGGGTCATCGAGAAAATTTCATATCTTCAGGATCTGGGAATCTCAGCCGTTGAACTGCTTCCTGTTTTTCAATTCGATTCACAGGATTCCCCAAAGGGCCTCGTCAACTACTGGGGCTATGCACCTATCTCTTTCTTCGCGCCCCACCAGGCTTATAGCTCTCGGCAAGATCGCAGTGATCCCGTGGATGAGTTTCGCGACATGGTCAAAGCGCTCCACCGAGCAGGGATCGAGGTCATCCTGGATGTCGTGTTCAATCACACGGCCGAAGGCGGCGACGGCGGACCAACACTCTGTTTTCGGGGAATTGATAACAGCGCTTACTACATTCTCGAACCGGACCAATCACGGTATGCCAACTACGCTGGCACTGGAAACACCCTCAACGCCAATCACCCCATCGTCAGGCGAATGATCGTGGACAGTTTGCGCTATTGGGTTGAAGAGATGCACGTGGATGGTTTCAGGTTTGATCTCGCGTCAATCCTTGCGCGCGATTCAAGCGGCCGTGTCATGTCAAGTCCTCCTGTTCTTTGGGATATTGAATCGGATCCAGCTTTGGCAGGGGTCAAACTGATTGCTGAAGCTTGGGACGCGGCAGGGCTCTATCAGGTCGGCAGCTTCGTTGGTGATAGCTGGAAGGAATGGAATGGGCGCTTCCGCGACGATGTGCGAAGCTTCTTACGTAGTGACAATGGTTCAGTAAGCAATTTCGCAGACCGCCTGGTCGGCAGCCACGAGGTCTATCAACACAAGGAGCGCGAAGCTGAGCAAAGCGTGAATTTCGTGACCTGTCACGACGGATTCACACTCCATGATCTGGTTACTTACAATCAGAAGCACAACGACGCCAATAAGGAGCAGAACCGCGACGGCGCGAACGACAATCGAAGCTGGAACTGTGGTGTCGAAGGTCCTTCCAATGATTCTGACGTTGAGAGACTCCGAAACCGTCAAGTAAAGAATTTCCTGACTACAACTCTCATATCGTTAGGTCTGCCCATGTTTGCGATGGGAGATGAAGCGCGGCGAACGCAGTACGGTAACAACAACGCCTATTGTCTTGACGATGATAGTAATTGGTTTGATTGGTCTCTGCCGGTGGAGCATGCCGATGTGCATCGCTTTGTGAAACTGCTGATCGCCAGACGAGTGCTGCGAGACGTTGGTCCGGAACAGAAGCGGATGACCTTAACTCAGCTGATCAGAGCGGGGATCAAAGGCTGGCACGGAGTAAAACTTAACCAGCCAGATTGGAGCGATTACTCCCACAGCATCGCTCTAAGCGTCGAACTTCCCCATCAGGCCATGTATGTCTACTTAATCTTCAATGCCTATTGGGAGCCGCTGGAATTCGAACTCCCGCGTTCAGAAGATGGGTCCGAAGTGTCATGGAGGCGATGGATCGACACCTTCTTAGAAGCGCCCCAGGACATAGGGTCGTGGGAAGAAGCACCCGCTGTTGCTGGGTATAGCTATCGAACGGGGCCTCGGTCTGTGATTGTGCTTTGGCGCAGACGCTAAAAAGGCACGCCATATTGGCAACCCCACGGACCTTAGAGTTTAAAGGCGGCGTGACGGCCGTAGCTGCAGCCTCATGCGGTAGCGGCTTGTTCTTCGCTTTCTTCATCAATTGTCCTCGTCGTTGGAGTTCCATCGCGGCGTCGTCGTAATTGATCGTCCAGACAAACGAACGCGGAGGAAGCTGTCCGGTATGCCAACGAGATGGCAACCATGAGTGGAGCGCGGCAGGAACGAATCTATATATCCAACCAGACTATCCGGAAATATTAATTAGCCATCGTTCGAGAAGGTCGATCAATTCATGCGGAGGCCTGATCCGGACGTCCGCGATGGACTCACGATAATCAGCTTTCACAAGCACTGTAAGTCCATGCCCGCTTAGAACATGGAAAGCGTCTTCATCCGTAAGGTCGTCCCCCAAATATGCGATGGGCACGCTCGGCTCCAAGTCCGCAAGTATCGACCTGACTGCATCACCCTTGTCAGGATGTGATACACGCAGCTCCAAACCCGCTTCAAAGTGGAGCAGTTTGAGTCCTGATCGCTTGGCGAACTCCGTCCAGCCATCCCGAGTCAGTACTTGCACACTCCTCGCCTCGGCAGGGGGCAATCCCCGCCAGTGGACAGCGATGCCACCAAGTTTGATCTCCGCCCTAGATGCTAGCCCCGCCGCAGTAATCCACTCCTCGGCCTCGGCCAAGGACGTTGCGTTTTCGTCGCTGACCTGGCCACGACTGTAACTTCCATCGCTCAACTGACGCTCCAGGCCATGCGTTCCCCACATCTCGAGGTTGTTCATCGGAGCGAGGAGGGTCCGCAGTTCGAGGATGGGCCGTCCCGAAATGATGATGACTTTTGTTCTGCCGGACCGCACGATTCTTTCCAGGATCGAAACAGCTCCAGGGTAGGGGTAGGCACGGCTCCGGTCCACGTGAAACGGTGCCAACGTGCCGTCATAATCGAGCAGCAGCACCGATGACGGCGCTGCCTTGATCTGTTGCAGAAAAGCTTCGAGCACACTTGTCGTCAATCTGTTCTGCAAGCTATCTCTCCACCTGCGCTTTACGAATCACAGAGATATTTGTATATCCCTTTTGTTTTAGGCGGAGTTCACAGAGCTCGCGGATCAGACTACCAGCCCACCAATATATGTTTCGCTCCCTAACGGACCTTCTCATTCGCCTCATTCGATCGACCATCTCGCTCACATTCATTTCGAGTGCCTGTGCAATTGCTTCGGCGGTGGACTCAATGTCATAGGGATTCACGATGATCGCGTCATGCAACTCTCTCGCGGCTCCAGTGAAACGACTCAGGATTAATACCCCACGCTCGTCCTGCCGCGCTGCCACGTACTCCTTTGCTACCAGGTTCATCCCGTCATGCAGGGACGTGACCATGCACAAATGAGCGGCTCGATAATAGCGCTGGACTTCCTCATGTGTGTGCTCCCGGTTCTTGAAGACGATAGCTTTCCACTTCCCCCGCTTGAAGCGGTCATTGATCCTTTCGGCCTCAGCTCTGACCTCGGCCTGAAAGTCAGCGTAGCGCTTGATACGGCTGCGGGTCGGTGCACCAATCTGAATGAACGTAAATTTGCCTTGATACTTGGGATACCGCTCCAGAAGTGACTCAACAGCCTGGAATCGTTCCAGTATCCCCTTGGTATAGTCCACACGGTCGACGCCTACACCGAGGTATGTCGCCTCGATGCCCAGTTCCAGAAGCAGCGCGCTACGCTCCTCTTCGGCATTCATTCCTGTCTGGGCCTCAGAACGATCCTCGACGAATTCAACACTGATCGGAAATGGGAGTACAGACGATCGATGTTGGTTGCGCTCGATAGAAAAGTGTTCCCAGTCAACCTTGGATTCGAGTACGTTGTCCACCGTATTCAGGAAATTGTTGCAGTGTGCCTGCGTATGAAAGCCGATCAGGTCCGCTCCCAGCAGACCATCAAGCAGTTCCCGCTGCCAGGGACAGATGCTGAACGATTCGGCATTGGGCCAGGGAATATGCCAGAAGATAGCGACCCTCGCATGGGGCAACCGGTCCTTTAGCAGGCGGGGCAAGAGAGCGAAGTGGTAGTCCTGGATCAGCACCACAGGGTGCTCCTCGCCCGCTATCTCTTCTACTACGGCATCGGCGAACTTCTGGTTGACCGTGTTGTAGTATTCCCAGTCTGACGTGCGGAAGGTCGGCCGCGTGTGAGCGATGTGGCAGAGTGGCCACAAACCTTCGTTCGCGAACCCGTTGTAGTAACCATCTTCCTCTTCACTGCTGAGCCAGACGCGACGAAGCGTATAACGTGGATCGTCTGGTGGAACCTGTAGCCGGTCATGTATATCCACAGTGTCTGCGTCCGCATTACCGCTTCCATGAGCCACCCAGGTTCCGTGGCATGCACGAAGAATCGGCTCAATTGCCGTAACAAGACCACTGGCCGGAACTGTGACTTTTACCTTTTTGTCCTGCCGGATGTGCCTGTAGGGCTCGCGATTTGAGACCACAAAAAGGTTGCTGCCATTGAGCCTGTTGCGCACATGATCCGCGAGCCGCTGGGCGGTCCACAGAGATTCGTTGATGTTGCGCAATCTGGCTTCTGCCTCCGCCGCTGCACGTGCCTGTTGCATGCTTTCCGCCAGCGGAGCTAGCTCATTCGCGAAGGGCGATAGAAGATTTAGATCCTGTGCTGTGGGTTGAACGGCGTGGCGTCCTGTACGAAGCGCCTTCATCCACAGCGAAATGCGCGCAATCGGCCCCGTTAGACTCCAGCGCAAAACTAGAAGAGTGATACTTGCGATCACCAGTACCTGGATCGCGATACGAAGGAAGAATCGGCTCCAGGCACGAATAATCTCAGTACGTATGTAGGTCGCATCCTGGACGACAATGACTTCCCCGATTACTTTATTGTCTGCTGTGCGAATGGGGGCGACTAGCATATGGGTTCGCTTCAAGTGCGAACGCACAAATTCGCTTACAGTGCGATTACCGTGAAGTGCGTCCGACATGAGCTTCGGCGCGCCCGATATCAGAGAACCCAGACCTGGGGTTACAACCAGCGGAATACCATCGCGACCGTAGATACCAATTCCCAGCACGTGGTCGTGGTTGGTGGAGCGCTGGATCATCAGCTCCAACCTGGCAGTGTCTCCGGCTTGTAAGGGCGCCTCTGCACCAGTGGCTAAGCTCTGGCCGAGCGTTTCAGCCTTGCTTTCAAGCTCACGGCGTAGTGCATCCTTAGTCGTCCTCACTTCGTACCAGGACGAAGCCAGCGAAACCAAAGTCACACCAACAATCAACGCGATAATCAATCGCAAGCTCAGGATCTTCATAAGATACGCGCCAGTCTTTCTGCAGAAAACTAAGAAAACCAATAACGCAGAATTGGCGGGAGCCTTTCGAAAGTACCCGTCGTAAATCTCTCTACATACTCATTCAATCGTTAGCCGAGAAGCTCCGTAGATCAACTCGTCTGAATCATTATCGCTTGATGCGAGAAAGTTTGCAGGCGTGCTCCAAAATTGATCAGCCGAGATCACAATGAGATTTTCTGGGTTTGCTTGTGTTTACTGATCGTGTCGGAATTCTCGCCGCTTTCCGCCTCTTTGACACAAACTGAAGCCTGCATCGCATCATCGCGCCTAAAGGTCAGTCTTCACTAGGCTTATGACCGTCACTGAGTCAATAGGCGATTTTGCATAAACCGAGCCAAAGAGCAGCAAAGTTGGCGAGGAAGTGAGCAACACTATGACTTAAAATTGTTGAAATACTTCCCAAGCGGCCCGTTCGACTCGGTTGCGAAGCAGTTTCCCATCGTTGCGGACGTCCCAGATCGCCGTGCCTGTGAAGTAATCGGCTTCTGATCTGGCACGAAGGTGAGCCACCCAATATGCAACTCGAACATCTTCAAACGCGGTGACGCTGTATTGATCCCTTGGGACCTCGGTAGTGCCGGCGAAGCTAATGGGACGGCTCTGATTGAGCTTCCTTTGTTGAAAGCTTCTGAACGATCTGCATCTCGCGGCTCGCGTCTTCAGCGCGTCCCATGGCTCGATACGACTGCCCCAACAGAGAGTGGGTCATCGTATTCCCCGGATCCATCTTTTCAGCTCGCTCAAGATACATCGCTGCGCTGACCGGGTCCTTCTGGCGCAGCAAAACTTTGCCCAGCAGGATATAAGGGCCCGTCGCGTTCGGTTCAAGGAGAAGTGCTTGTTGCAACGCCCGCTCGGCTTTGATGTAGTCGCCGGAGCGGGTATATGCGTCTCCTAGTCGATCGTAGATCCCTCCCTCAAGTGGGTTTCGCGCGCGTTCCTTTTCGAATTCCGCAATCGCCACATCCAGGTGCTCTCCGGCAAGCGCGATCTCGCCCAACAGTCCGTGAGCGAGCGGAAGTTGAGGGTCAAGTTCCAGAGCCTTGGCAGCATAGTCCTGCGCTGTCGACAGATACCCTCGGCGGAAGAATAGCCGCGCAGCCAGTAGGTAGGCCGATGCGGAGTCTGGCGCAAAGCCATACTGAGCGGCGAAGGCATGACGGGCATCGTCGTAGCGGTGCGTGTCCGAGTAGCAAAGAGCGAGCACGTAGTTTGGATCGTACTTCGTTTGCGGGTTCCAACTGTGCGCCGCTTCAAACAAAGGGATTGCTTCGTCCGGCTTTCCGAGACGGAAGAGCGTGAGACCGCGCATCTGCATCGCTTCCTCATCGTGGGGGTCAGCCTTAATCGCCGCACCAAAGGCGGCATCAGCTTCCGCAAAACGATTCTGTGCATACAGTGCAACCCCCCGCAGGCGGTCGACGCCAGGAGGCGTGGGACGCTGCAGCTTGAGTTGATCAAGGCGTAGGAGGGCCTCTGCAGGGTGGCCGCGATCAATCAGTTGCCTGAGTTGAGCAACGCTTTCGACGATGCCTGAGGGAGCCTCCACTTGAGCTGGATTGGCCGCTGATTGCCACCCCCTTGCAGGGGAAGATGCACCAGCAACGAGCATCAACACCACAACTGCCTTGAACCTGCAAATGCGAACCATGCGGGCAACCTGCAACAAGTGTATAAGCGAAGGGGGAGCCGAAGCTCCCCCTCTATGGTGTTTCATACTGACCGTTAGAACTGCACTCGGAATACGAGTTGGATCTGCCGTGGATTGCTTGAGCCGTTGATACCTGGGCCACCACTGATGGTCCCGGCCTGCTCGATATTAGCATTAGAGTTAGCACCACTACCGCCCGGATTGCCGAAGTTGATGTGGTTGAAGACGTTATACGCATCCATGCGGAACTGGAGCGTCACGTACTCTTTAACCGGGAAGTTCTTCATAACCGCAAGATCCGTATTGAAGAAGTGCGGCCCGAAGACGCTGTTCCTTCCGACCGTACCTATCTGGTCGAGCCCAGGTGCGGTGAAGGTCGTGCCCAGCGTCTGCGCGTCGTAGTAGGTCAACCCTGCACCAGGATAGCCTCTGATGCGATTGTGAAAATCGCTTGGCCTTCCATTGACATAGCACGGTGCTGAACTAGGCACTGCGTTGGCGCATTCACCGTAGCCGAGCGTGAACGGGAGTCCGCTCGAGTAATTGAGCACCGGGCTGAGTTGCCATCCTCCTATCAGATAATTTGCCCAGGGCCTCACATCACCGCCTATGGGTTTATTTCGTCCGAACGGCAATTCATATAGGCCGTAAACGATTATCTGCTGTTGCCTGAGTAAACTGTTTCGTCCTTTGGCAGCACGCTTATCCCAGGTAGAAAAATTGTTCTGCCAACTGGTGGAACGCTGCCACGCGTAGTTTGCGTTCAGGGACAGGCCCTTTGTAAACTGCTTGGTCACGGTTACCTGCGCCGCGTTGTAGTGCGAGTCAAAGTTATTGCTGTAATTCGTGAGACCGTTCGTCCAGCCGCATTGGCCGGGGCTGATCAATGGGTCGGATACCTGATACGCCGGGTCCGAGCAGGCCGGGAGCTTTCCTCCGTAGTAGCGTTGCAGATACGTCAGATTATTGGTTCCACCGCTAGGTGAGATGCCAAGGACCGGCTGACCGTTCAACGCCTTCACGCCATAGTTCGTGGTGGTGCTTACTGAATGGTCGTAGTGAAGGGCCTGGCCAGTGATACTGTACGACGCTGGCAGAAAGATAGCTCCCTCGTTGGGGTTGTTTGTGTTGCTGTCGTAATCGGCGAGCGTATGTGTGCCCTTGTTCCCTACATATGTCATGGTCACCGAGACCGTCGGTGACAGAGACTGCTGCACACCTAGGTTCCATGCATCCAGGTTTGGAAGGCGCAGCGGGCTGGGACGAGACCTTGACTGGACTGCATAACCCGGGTTGGGAAGGAGGCCGTTGGCGGGGACCGCAATCGGTGTCGGGGCCGGGGGGCCCTGGGCTAATGTGAATGCATGCCCCAGCACGCCGGTAGTCGTTGTGACTATCTGGTTGGAGAGAACAGGGAGATTCTGCGTTGCAGCATGCCCGAAGATGGAGCCGAACACTCCGATGTCGTAACTGCGGCCATAACCACCGCGGATGACGGTCTTCGGGAGGATTTGATAATTAATGCCGAACCGCGGGCTCCAGGCGTTGGGCCTGCCCCAGTTCATATTGCTGGCGACGGTGCCCACGCCTGCAACCCTCAGGTAGCCGGTCTTCAGGTCCAGAAGAGCTCCATTCCCAGATTTATTGATGGTTTCGGGGAAAAAGACCTCGTAGCGAACACCGTAGTTCAGAGTCAGCTTCTGGGTAACGCGCCACGTGTCCTGTGCGTAGAAGAATGTGCGCTTCTGAAACTCCTTCGCGTTGGTCGAGGTGCTCACATAACGGTTAAACTGCGTTACTAAGCCCAGGGCGAAGGTCGCAAAACCAAGGCCCCCCTGCACCGCCGCGTTAGGATTGGAGGTCGGTTGATTGCTGAAGTACAGAATTCCTGTGCGGTCGTTATCGCTGGGTACGCGGAGGTTCCGCGCGTAACGAAGGTCAGCGCCTACCTTGAATGAGTGGGTGCCACGAATCTTCGTCCAGTTGTTGACAATCTGGTACTGATCCTCCTTCTCAATGAGCGGACAGTTGCAGCGATCTACGTTCAGTCCACCGCCGTACTGCGGTCCGATACTTTGCCCATTAGCGGGCGACGGTCCGGTCTGCGAACCCACTTCGGCTAGCTGGAAGCTCGGCGCGCCGCCTGTGATAGTCGTCCCGAGGTTCATTCCGGGAATGCCTAGTTGGTTAGCGAGTTCGGTGGTCTGGTCGTATTTTGAAGTGTTGATGTTGTATCGGTAGTAGCCGAAGCGGATATCGGTCAGGAGCGTTGCGTTGATGGCGATGTCAGTGCCGATCGCTAAGCTGTCATTCGCTCCTTGGGATGTGCCGCCGTAACCGCCTAAACCAAACCCGGCTCCTCCAGCCGCACCGAACATCACCTTTCCGGAAAGAACGTCGGTGAAGCGGCTGAATCGGGTAAAGAAGTGAACCTTGTCGCTCATCGAGTAGTCGCCGCGTACATCCCACTGGTCGCTGTTCAAGCCGCCCGTACCACCGGCGGCATAGTTTGCCTGCAGGCCGCCGAATTGGCTGCCTGGGATATTCGGAGCGTAGGGCTCGAGGAGAGTAAGAAGATTCTTGGCCTGCGTTGAGACCTGAGAGGCGGGAATAACATTGCCTGGATAGGCGACGCCGTTGGGCTGATAGATAATTCCCGAGCCGATAGGAGTGACTTTGGCTGCATATTCGCTAAAGTCGCACCCCGGAATTCCGCTCGGCCCTACCTGTTTTCCGAGACAGGTCTCTACCAGAAGGTGGGACGGGACGGTTTGGACGTTTGATACACCAACCTTCTGACGAACCCCCTGGTAGTCCACGAAGAAGAAGAGTTTATCCTTGAGAGCGGGCCCGCCGAGCGAACCACCAAATTGGTTCTTAAGTGCTTGGGGAACTGGACGGCCTGGTCCCTGACTGAAAGGATCTCTTGCGACATTGGCCGCGCTTATACGATACTCGAAGGCCGAGCCATGAAACTTGTTCGAGCCCGACTTGGTCTGCGCCGTCACAACCGACGCGACGGCTTTGCCAAACTCCGCGTCGAAGTTCTGCGTTGTAATCTTCGACTCTGAGACCGAGTCCAGATTCGGATTGACGACGATAATGCCCAGGATCGGATCCTGATTGTCGGTTCCATCGAGTTCATAGGCGACACCTGCGAACGCTTGGCCGTCGACCTCGATCTGCTGGCTGCCCTGCGGGTTTTCGCTGGCGGCGTGGCTCCAGCCCAACTGCTGCGCGCCCGGCAGTAGCAACTGCAGACTTGTAAAGTTGCGCCCCGCCAAGGGAAGATCCACAACCTCCTTCTGCGCGAAGACCGTTGCCACGTCGGCGCGGTCAGTCTTCAATAGAGGCACCGTATCCGCGTTTACCTCGACGGTTTGCTCCGAAGCCCCGACCACCATGCTTATCTGGGCTTTAACTGCGGTGTCAGCGTAGACGTGGATTCCCTTCTGCTCATAGGCTTGGAATCCCGCAGCCGTCACCTTCAGGTCGTACTCGTCTGGAATGAGGTGATCCGCAGCGAATTCGCCGCTGGCGTTCGATTGCATAGTACTCGAGGTGCCCTTGGAAACATCCGTAACGACAACAGTCGCACCGGGCACAACCGCACCCGAGGCATCTGCGACGGTTCCATAGATCGATCCGTAAACGGCTTGTGCAAGAACACTTGGTGAAGAGATGAGCAGCGTGACCGCTGCAAGCGCGATGATTCTGGTAGCGACTCGCATAACAGGCTCTCCTGATAAATGCTGCACCTGCCTCTATCGCTATGGAGATTATGCGAACTGTCGGCGTGCTCGTCGGTCGCTGCAATCCCCTTGCTAAGACAGGAACGCTTTGAACTAGTCGACTCTCTAAACTTCCGACCCAGAACTTCCGAAACAAATTTGCCAGCAAGGTACTCGCGTCCCGCAATAAATGTCAATGGGACAGCATGTCATTTTTAGGTCACATCATCTGCATTGATATATCATTTACAGTTACCCCTATAGCTAGCGCATCGCCTGCAAGGCTCGGATATCCAACCAAGCGTCGGTCGTGGGATTTGAAAAAGGTCTACAATCCTCCCAGGTTCGTTCATTCCGATAAAGTAGGAATCTATGCTTGCGCCCGCCACGGGCCAGTACTGGAGACCACATGAAAATCAGACAAGCTGCGCAAGTAGCGGCACGTCTGTCGGAATCACAGGCGAAGCAACACCGCCCGCCTGGTCCAGCCCCTTCAACCTCGGCCGGTATTCCAAGGTATCGCCAGGTCTATGAGGATCTGTTTTCCGCCATCAAGTCAGGTCAATTTAAGCCTGGAGACCGTTTGCCCAGCGAGGCTGAACTCGGCAAACACTACGATACGTCGCGTATCACTGTTGCAAAGGCCGTCAATGAACTTCAAATGCACGGAATGGTTTCGCGACGGGCAGGCTCTGGGACGCATGTCCTGGCACCCTCCACTCAAAACGGCCGCGTTTTTGGCCTCCTGATCCCCGACCTGGGACGTACAGAGATCTTCGAGCCAATCTGTCATGGGATGATGCAATCCCCGCTATCGAAACCTCACTCCCTGCTCTGGGGGCACGCCATGGGAGAGGCCGCTCAGCAGGAGAAGGAAGCTGAGCACCTGTGCCAGCACTATATTTCACAAAAGGTCTCCGGTGTCTTCTTTGCGCCGTTGGAATTTACGCCAGCCAAGGATGCAGTCAACAATCGCATCGTCTCTGCGCTTGATCATGCGGGGATTCAGATTGTCCTGCTCGACCGCTGCTACTCGCCCTATCCCATGCGATCAAAGTATGACCTTGTGGGTATCGACAATCGCCGCGCCGGTTTCTTGATCACACAGCATCTGCTCGAGCACGGCGTAAAGCGTGTCGCATTTATTGCAAGACCACTCTCGGCCTCCACGGTAACGGCGCGCATCGCGGGATATCGCGAGGCCTTACTCGCACACGGAATCAAGCCTCAACAGGACCTTGTGCGGCGGGGAGATCCGGATGACGCAAGCTTTCTGCAAAAGGTACTCAAAGAGTGCCGGCCGGATGCGATCGTCTGCGCCAACGACTTCACAGCAGCACGCGTAATGGCTGGTCTGTCAGGTTGTGGCATTCAGGTGCCTGACCAGATGCGTGTCGTCGGCATTGATGACGTTAAGTACGCAAGCCTTCTGCCTGTGCCGCTAACCACGCAGCACCAGAACTGCGCAGACATAGGAGCGATGGCCATTGCGACAATGTTGCAGAGGCTGGAGAGACCCGATTTCCCTACGCGTGATGTTCTCCTGCAAACCCACACGGCAGTCCGCAAATCGTGCGGCTCCCACCGGCACGAAAAACACTCCTGACAACAATCCCATCACAACACTCTACTTCGACGTGGTCAAAACAGCTTCGCTATGTCAATCAAACGCACTGCGTCGACGCGATGCTATAGTGTTGCCGAATTCGCAGAACTCTGGAGCCAACCGATGATTCGACTCGTCAATGTTTGCCTCTGCCTCGTTGCGCTGGCGGTCGGCGCAGCCGCAGGCCCATATGGCAGCATCTCTTTTGCACAGAGCAACAATAGGGCGGCCATCGCGAAAGACACGACGAAGCCAACCGATGACCCGTGGTGGAAGCATGCTGTCATCTATGAGATCTATCCCCGCAGCTTTCAGGACTCCAACGGAGACGGCATCGGCGACCTGAACGGAATCACCCAGAGGCTTGACTATCTGCAATCACTAGGAGTCGACGCCCTGTGGCTCTCCCCCATCTACCCCTCGCCCCAGGTCGACTTCGGATACGACATCTCAGACTACGAGAACATCGATCCGCAGTACGGCACACTTGCCGACTTCGACCGTCTCGTCGCTGAGGCGAAGAAGCGCAATATCCGCATCATCATGGATATGGTGATGAACCACACCTCGGACAAGCACCCATGGTTCATCGAGTCTGCCAGCTCAAAGTCCAATCCGAAGCGTGACTGGTATGTCTGGCGCGATGGAAAAGCAGGCGGAACGCCTCCCAACAATCCTCCGAACAACTGGATCAGCATCTTCGGCCACTCCGCGTGGCAGTACGATCCGAAGACCAGCCAGTACTACTATCACCGCTTCTATATTCAGCAGCCGGACCTGAACTGGAGAAATCCGGCAGTCGAGCGGGCCATGTTCGGCTCCGTCCGCTTCTGGCTTGACCGCGGAGTCGCCGGCTTCCGGCTCGATGCAATTCCTACCCTCTTTGAAGATCCGCAACTCCGTGATGCTGAAGAGCTTGAGGGAACCAATGCCTATGGAGATCGGCGTCAAAAGGACGACCGTTACGAGAATCTTCCTGAAGTACACGACGTGATGCGGCGCCTCCGCGCCATGACCGATAAATATCCCGGCGATCGCGTGCTGATCGGGGAGACCTATCTGCCCAATATCCAGGAGCTCGACAAGTGGTACGGCGGCGCAAAGCACGACGAGCTCGAACTGCCTATGGACATGCAGGTGGGTTTCTCCAACAGGCTCGATGCAAACCTGCTTCGTCAACGCATCAACGACGCAGAAACCAAGATCAATGGCAATCAGCCCCTCTTCGTCTTCGACAATCACGACAACATTCGCAGTTGGGATCGCTATGGCGATGGCGTTCACAATGACGCGATTGCCCGAATCCTTGCGACGATCTTATTCACCTCGCGGTCCACTGCGATGATGTACTACGGCGAAGAGATCGGCATGGTTACAACGCCTCCAACCCGCAAGGAAGAAGTCAAGGATCCCATCGGCATAACGGGCTGGCCGCGCGAAAAGGGCCGTGATGGCGAACGCACTCCAATGCAGTGGGACAATTCGAAAAACGCCGGCTTCAGCATGGCCGACTCCACCTGGCTGCCCGTAGCGGCGAATTACGAGACAAAAAATGTGAAAGCCGAGGAGAGCAACCCCGATTCACTCCTCAATTGGCACAAGCAGCTCATCACGATGCGGAGGAACGATCCGGCTTTGCGTCACGGCAATATGATCATGCTGGACGAGACGAACCCATCGGTTCTTTCGTACATCCGAAGTGACGTCGCCGGACACCATTCGATACTCGTCGCGCTGAACTGCACCGCCCAACAGCAGACCGTCACGTTGGATCCAGGCCGGGCAGGAGTTCACGGCGCCAAGGTAAGCACTCTGCTAACAGATGCTCCCTCGCTCAATCAGCAGTCCAGCCTGACAATCACTCTGCCTCCTTATGCCTCCTGGGTAGGCAGCCTGCAATAACGCACGAGCAAGATTGAGCAACGTCGTGGGCTTCGGCTGGACGACGGTGTTTACCTGCAGAGGAACGAGATGATCGCGCTACCAGCTCAAGACCAGCTTGGCGCGTTGATAACCACTCCCGTCAGGGAACTTTACCTCTAGCCCGTCCGTGCCCGAGAGTGTCCCTCCCTGAACATGAAGGTTGAGTTTCGGCTGATTCCTGCGAAGCTTCAGCGTGACCGTGGAACCTCCGGCACCCTCGAGTTCCAGCGTCAGGCTCCTCCCTTCCCCACGTTCATTCAGGACCTTCATCTGTGCAGTACGTGAGCCCGGTAGCGGTAGCTCATGTGGGATCGTCACCTCTACCCGCGGCAGATTCAATTCAACGGCACTTCCACCTGATGCTGAACTTGCAGTATGCCCATCTGTCAGATGAACCGCCGGACCAGAAGTAGTCTTCACACGCACCAGGAGCTTTCCTCCCATGCGAGCGTATTCGAGAGAGCAAACAGAATCTCCCACATGCAGCCTGTCCACTACTGCGTGATCCCAATCCGCAGGCAAGTGCGGAGCCAGCCGAACGGCGTGTGAAAGCCCATCAACCTCGATCCCAAACAGGCCTCGCAACGCAGGAATAATGACCATAGCCGAAGACCACAGCTGATGACTCGTACTGCGGCCGAAAGGTTGGAAATAGTCCCCTGACAACAACTCCGTGACTGCCCCCAAGTCCTGTGTCGTCGTTTGATCGGCGTTCTGCATCAGGTGTGCGTAGCCTGAGAGAACATGGCCAGTGCGATACTCTGCCACCGAAGCCCAGCCCGTGAACAGCGGCCACACGGAGCCCTGGTGATAGCTGATTGGATCGTAAAGCGGATCGCTCTGGGCAATATCCCGCAACCCCCAGTCGGTCGAGAAGTCATGCGAAGCCCATCGACTGAAGCTGGCATCCGCGTGCGCAAGGCCTTGACCACCACCCCACCACGCGATCATCGGATAGACCGTCTCGGTCTTATCAACCGACCCGTCGGAATTGCGACTGAACGCATAGGCATCCTTCGCCGACTGGTAGTACTCCTCCTCGATTCGCGCTCCAATCGTCTCTGCTCGCTTTCCTGCAGCCTGCGCGGTGTTCGTATCGTCCATCAGACTCGCAAGCTTCGCCATCGCAATCGATGCCTGTCGATCAAGCAAAGCAAGGTATATCTCCTGATGCGGCATACCCGGAGGCCAACTCTCCACCCATCCGGTTCCCTGCGAATTGTCATAGATGCCATCGCCATCGGAGTCGTGCGTTGTCTCGAAGCGCCACGCCTTTTCCACCGCATCCCGGTGGGCGTTCAGAAACTTGAGGTCGCCGCTGTTCTGCACGTAGTCGAGCATGGCCATCAGAAACAAAGGCGTGGCGTCAGCCGCCGCGTACAGGTAAGGCAGCGACCGCCAGTCGACAAACGCTGCTGTCTGTGAGTACTCGTGCATCATCTTGCCGTCGTCACGTTGCCTCCGGACAAGAAACTCGAGTTCCTCACGCGACAGCGCAAAATCGCCAAAGCCGTTGACCGCATACAGCGTGTAAAGAGCATCACGCCCAAAGAACCAGCCAAATCCAGGCCGTGCCGAGTCACCCGATGAGTAGTACCCAGCCACCAGGCCAGTCTCACCACCAGGCTGCGCCTTGGCACGCAGTTGCTCAATCGAAAGTGCTGCCCACGCAAAGTCCTCATTGAGTCCTTCGTCTGGCGTGTGGATCGCAGTCACCTGCTCCAGCAGGTGCTCGTACCGCTCACGATGTGCATCGTATGTCTTCTCGATCGACTGATTCAGCCGATCGATCTTCGCCTCAAGTGCGGCTCTCGTCGCTGTCGCAGAAGTCGTCCCCACCGCCATTAGCAATGGGAAGTAGCGATTCCCATCACGTTTGGGCTCATAACGCAGCTTCAGCTCCAGAGGGTAGAAGTGCGGCTTCTCCTGATACGGGGCCATGATTCCTGGCCGAGTGTTTGGCATCGCCACCGCCGCGGCGAGATTCGCAAAATCCGTGTGGAGCACGTAGAACCCGCTTCTCTCACGCTGTACCCACTCTGCGGACGGCACTCCCTGCCCTGGCTGGGGCCACATCGGTCTCACGTCAGGTGTAAAGCTGAAGGTCAGCTCGACAGGGCGCGCGGCATCTATCTGGAACAGCACAACCGCACCAGTGCCATCCTCCGAGGCATCGGGGGTAAAGATAACCTGGCGCACCGTGAACGCGATATGCGAGTACGTGATTGTTGTGTGGTCTGGAAAGACTTCAATCTCAGCGGCATGTGGCTTCAGGTCGATGGGGACCGGATATCCATCGACCTCAGCACGGATGCTGAAATTGCTCAGCACCTTCACCGGCAGAATCCAGGCCTCGAAGCCTCCTTCCTGCTGGCCTGCAACGACTCCCTGAAGCCCCGCCACAGTAAAAGGCTTGCCGGCCTCAACGTGACGTCGAATCGCCAGACCGTCTTCTTTCAATGGGAAGAACTTGACGGGAATCAAAGGACTCGTCTGTGCAGCCGCGACTCCACTGAGCATCCAGGCAACCAACCCTAAGCGCATCTCGCCTCCGTAACCGTAAGATTCACCAGTCTACCGTTCCGGAAACCATTCGAGACAATCGTGTTGCGGGGCTTCTTCTCTCTTCAAGTCCTAGCTACAATCACCACTGAGATGAACCGCCTACCCCGGGCCTCGTCGCTGGCGCAACGCTTGCTGATCGCGACACTCTGCCTGTCCTCAATACAACTCGCTTCACAGACCAGAGCAAAGGCTCCCGCAATTCCCGACAACGTGAAGACTGCAGACGCTGCCTTCCGCGCGGGCTCCGCCGCCTATCAGCAGGGCGATTTACGCACTGCACACGAACAGTTTGCAAAAGTCGTGCGCCTCGCCCCGCGTATCGCCGCAGGCCACGCTGCCTTCGGAACCGTTTTGCTCGCCGAAGGAGATGCCCATGCCGCTTCGGTAGAACTCGAACAGGCACGCCGACTTGACCCGCATGACGTCAACGCCTCTCTTAACCTCGCACTCGCTTATGCTCAATTGGGCGAAAGCGCAAAGGCTGTGCCTCTCTTCGAGTTCGTCGATCAGACCTCTTCGCAGACTCTAACCCCAAACGCAATCATCTCTTACGCGGGCGTTCTTGCAGCTACTTCACATCGTGATGCGGCGCAACAACGACTTGAGCAAGCCCTCTCCACCTCTCCGGATGATGCATCCCTCCACGACGCCCTTGGCACGCTCCTGGCACAGCAAGAGCGATACAGCGACGCAACGATGCAATTTCAGCAAGCCATTGTGCTAGCGCCCTCACTGGCCTCACCGCACTATCATCTCGGTTCCGTCTATCTTGCCCAACTTGATCCTGTGAGCGCCGTGCGCGAGCTAGCTCAGGCCAATGAATTGGCAAAAGACAACCTCGAGTACACTCTGCAACTGGGGCGAGCACTGCGAGCAGCAAATCAGGATGAACAGGCAATCGCTGTACTCCGGCGTGCGCTTCAACTCGCACCAGGCTCTGTTGATGCCAAATACGAGCTCGCCCTTACATTGCAGGCGAGCGGCAACGCGAAGGAATCTCTTCCGCTCTTTGAACAATCGGCTGCCGCGCGTCCCCAGGACCCTGCCGTTCTCACTAATTTTGCTCTCGCGCTCGTGCAGCTCGGCGACGCTAAACGAGCCCTCCCGATTTACCTGCGCGCTTTAAAGATCACTCCAAACAGCGCATCCCTCCGCGAAGATCTCGGAGTCGCCTATCTCCAGCAAGCCGATCTCGACCACGCGATCGAGCAGTACCGCGCCGGACTTGCCCTTGAGCCAAACAATCCGCAGCTACACTACGACCTCGGCCTCGCCTTCAAGCTGAAAGATGACGTCAACGACGCCATCGCCGAGCTGGAACAAGCCGCAATGCTCGACCCGACATTGCCCGATCCTCCCTACACTCTTGGCGTTCTCTATATGCAGCTCGCGCGCTTTACCGAAGCGCAGACGTCACTCGAACGGGCCACTGCGCTGCAACCTGACCATGGCGACGCCTGGGCGATGCTCGGCAACGTTTACAAGCAGAATGAAGCCTGGGACAAGGCAGCAGCAGCGCTTCGCCGCGCCATCGAACTCCAGCCTGACCAGCCCAGTCCCCACATCACTCTTGCAACCGTCCTCATCCGTCAGGGAGATGTAGCGGGCGCTGCCGAAGAGCGCAAAAAGGCCGCCCAGCTAAGCAGAGTCGCAGTGAACCGACAGCGTGCCAACTTCGCTCTCGACAGCGGCCTCCTTCTCCTGAAGCGAGGCCAGATTGCCGAGGCCGTCACCCAGCTTCAGGCGGCCGTCGCTGCTGATCCCAGCTACCCCGACGCCCATCGCGCCCTTGCCGACGCGCTCATGCGACAAGGTCACAACGCTGATGCTGCAATCGAACGCCAACAAGCTGAACGCCTCTCGCAGACTCAGTCAGACCACAGCACCTCGACCGCGCCTCAGCCATAAGACGGCGAGATTGCGGGGTAGGGGGATAGGAAGCCGGAAAAGTGCACCCCCGTCCAGGTGGAGTCGGTGATAGTGCCTCAGAAACAAACTAAGGTTTTCGTGGTAGCGGAAGCTTTTGATCTGAGTCTGGAATCTTGATTCCGTTGTTCTCAAACGATTTAACGAGTTGATCGTTCACCTGCTGAAGCGATTCGCCGCGCAACTCTATTTTCTGTCCCCACTCGTAAATGTCCCCTGTTAGCGAATCAATCCGCTTCTCGTGGTACTCAATCATGACCTTAGTGGCATCCTGACCGACACTAGGCGGTGCGCTGACACCAGCGTTATTCTGACTTGCAGACGCAAGTTCGCCCGCCCGAATAGCACTCGAAACTAGGTTCCCAATGCGCGAAATCATTTGCAAGGTTTGAAGACGCTGTTGCTCATCTCTCAATTCCTCCTCTTTCTGCAAGAACTGCTCATACGCCATGTTAAAGCGGCGGTGAGCCTCCGCAAACTCCTGCACGAGATTTTTCACTTTTCGACGTTCTTCGTCGTTTCGAAGCTTGGCAAGCTCCCTCTGCGCCATGTCACTCCAGTATTTGTCCTTTGCGACGGTGCTAATCCCCGACGATTCCATCGCTTCGTAGGCTTTAGCCATGGCTAAGCGTCGCTGGACCTCCTCGTCAGCGGTTTTCTCAAAAGCATCCCTCTGCTCGCGGCGAATAATTCCACCTTTCAACACCCCTTTTTCCTTTTTGATCCACAGATAGTAGGTTTGATTTTCAAAGGGGGGATCAATGGGTTCGCCTGCAACTATGCCTCCGGCTATTCCAAGCTTCGCTAGCGCATCTATCGGAGTCTTTCCTATCCCTTCAAATGCGATGAGTTGGTCTCCGGGCACGGCGATTGCGCCCTGCGGACTAACGTACATTCTAATTTTCAACAAGCATCCGACATTCGAATCCGAAAGGCTCTGTTCAATGCTTCGCTGTAGGCTTTGAAATTCTTCACTGAACTGCGTCTTTAGTCGCGATTCCTGAACCGAAAGCGCCTTACGACTCAACAGGTCGATCGCTAGTGGGGTTTTCGCGAGATCAATTGCGCTTGATGTATCGGCCGGATCAAATAAATAATCGGGGTTTTGAGCTAAAGAGAGTACCGTGGCTAAAATCAGAAAGCCAGACAGTACACAACTCGAAGCTGTGAATCGCAGCACACTTTGGGTTGCTGATGGCACTTATGTCACCGATTCCTGTTTCAATGATGGTTCGAGCTTATCTATGAACGCAATGGCGCGCTCGGCCGCATGTTGCAGCGCGTGAAACGAGACTAGCCGGAGCCCATTCGAGGTTAGCCTTTCGGAAAGTGCCGCAGCGTTAGCACGCGCCGAAGTATCATTGGTCGAACACGCGAGTGTCCTTCCTGTTCCGGGACAGAGATCTTGTGATCTATTGGGTATGGGGTGTAACGGGTTGCCTGTATAGGCTTGCGCCCATGCGCCGGAAAGTTGCGGCGAAATGCTAACTTGAATTGGCTGCTCATCCGGCTGCAACAAACGCTTTTTGATCATCTCATCCACGGTTTTCGAAATGTTTGCGTCGGGAAACGGTGTAGCAGCGGTAGAGATTCGGTCATTCGAACAGTGTTTTACCCACCACATAAGCCCATGTTGTCTTACTTCTTCGTCAGACGTATAGCACATGGTGGTAGTCGGGGCAGCGACGGCGTCATGGGCTGTCTTAGCATCTTCGAGTTGTGTTCGTTTCAGCATGCTAATCGTCCCTTCTAAACTGGATTGCGATTTGCCTCGTGAAACATGAACAAACCACTCCCGATATCTGCGGAGGGCGTTCTTTGGGCGCTTAGGATCACTGCCGGAAGTGTTGGCCAAGGCCATAGCAAAGGATTCTACAAAGCACGCAGTGCAGATAGTCGGTACGAGAAAGAATTGGGCCTGGGGCTCAGGGTAGCTCATTAGTTTGCCTCGGGCAGCCCGTAGCGGGCTTATTAGATCACGGTCCAATTCGTTGGCAAGCTGAGGCGTCAAGACTCCTCCATCCTCCTCGTATGTGCCCCTTATTTCTCGGTATCGTGCGAGTAAACTCTCGACGGTATTGCGATTATCTTCGATGACGACTTGTTTAGGGAGTTCTCCAAGAATTTCCTTCAGTTCTGCCAAATTAGCGAGGATTCGCTGAATTTGCTGCTCAATGACGCCTAACTCGGATTCGATGTGATTGAGCATTGCAACTTGGAGCTGTAGCAGAGATTCAATTCCACTCCCACCATGCGAAAACAAACTAGCCACGCTGATAGCAGCTTGTGCGATCGCAACTACGACGAGAGGCGCAATGGCGTTAGCTTGAGGAACAAATGGCGATATCCCGAGGGCTGCTGCTCCCAGAAGAACGCGACTAAGCTGAGCGAGAAAGAGGCGTCTGCTGTTCATTTTTGCACCGGGGTGTGAGAACGGGGAAGAATACGGATATCAGAATCTTGAGAATCTGTAAAGAAGATTTCGACCGCGCCTCCTCCTGATACATGGCAGCATCTCGCGGTGAACACCTAAGACCGCCCATGGCGCACAGACTTGGCACTATCAAAGCTGAGTGACCTTCCTACGAGTGTTTTACGCACCGCCCGTGCAAGCAGGACTTGATTTCGGGAATGTGGCCTTACCTGGCCCCTCCTAGTTTTTATCAGCATTCTCCGAGACAATCCCGTTTCGCGCATCAGAACCGACAAAGGAATCGCCCGCAGTTTCGGTACGACGTCTCGAGTCCAAGAATCCCGTCTCGGGTCGGGGTACGTCGTATAGACGCTATCGGCTGAATGCATCAACCCGGCATCAACCTCTTCCAGCTTGTTCGATTCTTTCCCAATGCAAATGAATTCGCCGATCCGAACGTGTCGTCGATACAGCAATCCCTTGGTTTGTTTATCGCAAACATCTCCGAATTCGTCTGCGCATTTCGACTCGGGATGATGCTCATAATCAACTGCAACATCCCCGTAAGTTTTGACTCGCGCAGTTGAGCGACTGCTGTAATTGTTTTGTGTGGTTATTCCAAATTTCATACCGGAATATTGAGCGATCCATTTCATCCGCAACCATTCTCTAGGATCTTGTTCGTATGGCGCGATCAAATGAAATTTCTCGGGATTTGCGCTTAGCGGATGTCCGAATGGGCTGACATGACAAGTCAATAAGAAATTGAACGGCTTGATTTGATCCTGATAGTTTTTGCCGAAATTCAAACTGCTAAATGGTTCAAGAATTTTGGGGCTCGTAACGGTCAATCGTCCAATCGCAGGAACTCGTTCGAAATTTATTTTTGGCGAGGGAACACCCAGGCAATTGCAAATAATCGAATGCCATATTTGCGCGATCCATTCACGGTCCTCACTTTCCAGGTCAATCGGATTCAATAAATGCCCAAGACCGTGTTCTGACCAATGATTTTCTTCACTGTTGACGCCTCTTCGTAGCAGTGACGGATTGTTGCTCTTCTCTTTTGTGAAGAGTACATATCGCTTCGCTGAGATTGCAATGCACCAGATTTTCCGCTGCTTCTTTGCTTTGGGATCGAAATTGCAGTCTTCAATCTTCAAGACTGAGCCACGGACCGCGTCACGGTCATAAGGATTTAACGCTTCGAAACGTTTCACGATTTCCCGAATCTGTGCCCAGCTCAGGGCGTAAATAGCCTGTGAGCCATTCTTTAACTTGAGCGGCCCACCCGAACACGGCACCAGTCCGCCGCGTTCCGTTGCAACGATCGCCATCGAATCCGTGTCTTCCATTGCGTACGTACCGCCTAATCGCGTCACGGATTGTTCCAGCAAAGCGAGCATCAATCGTGCGGCACTCGTGATCAGCGATGCAAGCGGAGAGAAGCAGAATTCTCCTGGTACCTCGGGATTCAGAACATTGCAGAAGTAGGGATGCTCATCGATGCCATGGCATTTCACCTCTACTTTGTCTGGAGTTTCGCGGCGATCCATTTGACCGTAAATTCCATAGCTAGTGGAATTCGCGAGCACTTTTAAGAATTTGCTGAGTTGCTTCTTTTCCTGCGCGGCCAAATGGGTACTGGAATCGACCCGTTTCCGTTCTTCGATCACAACTTTAAAGAAATCCTGTTTTCTGGGATCTATTGTGATTTGGCCTCGAAGCTTTATCGGGGTGAGACCGTCGAGCAACTCTTTTGACGGTTCGATGCGAAAAGCATCGATGATCTTCGGAATCTTGCCAGTAAGAATTACGGACGCGACGACATCTGGAAGTGCGAACCATAGCGAATCGTCCGGTGTATTAGCGTGCAGATAGTTCACCGCGACTTGCCAGTCCTTACTCACATCACTGTATTGCCCGCGTGTTGGCAGGATGTCGCCATCCGGAACGACGCGAACGAATGCCGTCAACTGCTTCCAGGTCTCGGGTTTGAACAGACTATCTTCCGTCAGTTGCTCAAGAAATTGAATGATCTCCTGATGGCAGTGATCGACAAATCTAATTTCTTTTGCGATAACGAACGGCCACAGGTTCATTAAGCTATTCACTGTCGGATACATCGAAAGAAAATCTGTATACACCACAGGAACCGCTACTTTACGGACGTGCGCACTCGTCCGACCACCGAAGTACGCGGTTTGTGCGTACCCGACATAAGGTTGAAAGTTCTGCTGACGCTGCAAAATCGGCGTTATGCCCATTGCGCGCAAATAGGCTTTTCCAATCGATGCAGGAGAAAAAGCTTTTGTTTCTTGAAGTGAAATCGGATGGCGGTCAAATTCTTGAGTCAGTTTTTGAGCTAACTGAGCAGTTGCTTCGACGTCTCGTCGGTTGTAGTGAATGTATTCTTCGGTAAGCTTCCCGTGTTCCGACACCTCCATCTTGCCACGTTTCACGCCAAAGGCTTCACACCCCGATTTGAGGGAATGTCCTCGATCGGTTAGAGCAAATGCGAGAGTCTTTAGATCGAGAAAGTGCCCCCTGAACTTGTAGCCTTTCCGTGGCTTGCCGTCTGCAGAGTCATCCGGGATGAGATCATCGTGGTCTGTGGTCTTCCGTCCAGTAAAGCTCATTAGGGCTCGTTTTGAGTCGATGTGCTTGACCGTGACTCGTGGACGATTAGGGTCTAAGCGCTCCTGGCCACTTTGATCCTCATACGTCCACAATCCAAGGGAGAAACCGCCAACAAACTCCTGACGAGCAGCGCTGACATCGAACCCGAGTCTCGAGAGATCGAACGGAAGGTTGAAACCGACTACAAGAGAGCGTACTTTGTAAGCAGCTTTGAAGAGCTTTTTCAAGAACTCACGACAGCTAATGAGCTTGAGTTCTAATTCGTCCGCAGTGTCGGCTTTGTGCTGTCTGATATAACGCCGAAGAATCTCCAGTTTGTCTTCAGGAAGATCCTCATCATAGAAAAGGCCCTCCTCGCGACATTCGCCTTGATCGATGAAGCGATAGCAGCCGAATACCAGTTTCTGCATAGCATCGACAGTAGTTTCAGTGTCGAAGACAAGCATGCTCTCTGGTCGATACGACTGTTGCACTGACTTGGTTTTCTTCTGGGATTTGGCTTCCGGAAAAACTCGAATCGCCAAAGGCAGTGGAACTGAATTATGCATTGTCATGCTCAGTCTCCTGATCGTTGAAATTGAGAAAGTCAAAACGGGTCCACCATTGGGAACCCAGGTGCAATTCGAGAAATTTGTCCAGTTTTTCCAGAGTCTCTGGGATCCAAAGCAGCAAATTGTTTAACACATCCCTGATTTTGTTCAGGAAATAGATGATCGTGTCATAAGCCCCGCGAACGCAGGCGGCTATTCGTATTAACGGGCTTCGCTTCGAATTTCTAATTGTTGACTGAGGCCAATTTTGCTGTGCGTCGCTTAGGATGGCCCGGTGATCGTTTGCCAAGATGGGAACGGTAAAGCTGTGATTATTTCGCCCGGCTGGGTGGTGCTTGTCAAAGATGCACTGATCTTTTTCTTTCCGACTGCATTCAGTGCAAATCAACGGCGTCGATCCTGGGATCAGAGCAAGCGGGCGATTTTCTCCGCATGAACAACTCCTTCCTTTAGCAACACGACGAGCCGAAGTACTCTTCCGCTTAGCAACTCCAATAGGATCAGGTTGACGGGGCTTGTTTGGCATCAGGCTACCCTCGCGTACAGCGATTCGAACGAGAGCACACCTGCCGAACCCAGACGAGTCAACTGTTTTGGATCCGTAAGAATCGTGACCGAATTTCCTGTCGCGTCCTTGAACTGAAGACGTCGAAAAGGTTTCAGCTTTGACTCGTCGCCAGTTTGCAGAAATTTATGGACGGCATCGCTGTACGCAGCGATCTTGGAAGCGGTTCGCGAATCTCGAATGGCTACTTCTTTCATTCCATCCGGTGAGGGTAGAACCAAGAATCTAATCAGCCGGTCATGGGGCTTCGCTTCGTATCGACCGTTCTTCCGTTTGCGAAGTGCACGTCCGCCGAGTTCGATCACTTCTTTCCGATCCAAGGCAAAGTCTTTAGCAGCTTGAGTAACCGAAATACCTTCCTTCCGAACCTTTTGGATTACATGTGCAACCCGATTCCACCTTTCTCTCGCGTCTTCACTCATCGCGTGGAAGTCTTCCACTGTTCGCGGAGCCTGCCGTTTTACGATCTGTTTCTTAATTCGGCGTTGTGAGATACCACTTCGCTCTGCCTTGGTTTTAGTCGTTTGGCGTCCGCCACTTAGCGCATGGGGGTTTGCTTTCTTAGGACCGCGTCTTTGGTTCTGCATGCCTTTAGGCCTCTCTGAAATTTGCTGGGTTCAAGTGCCCGCGAGGCTTAAATTACCGTTTCGGTATATGGAATCAACTCTTTTTGTTTCTTGCATATACTAGGCATTTTGGATATATTTATGCGTATTCTTAGCAAGAATGATTTGCATATATTTTGCGTAGTATAAGCAATAATGATTCGGATGTTTGTTGCTAAGGACACATGACAAAACAGAAATCAGTAACCCGCGAAGAAGTGAATGAGCGAATCAAAGCCGCTCTACAACCGGTGTTCCAAAAGTTGGGATTCAAAGCTGACGTGTCGGAAGCTAGAGAGTTTCTCGCTGCAAACGACAGACTCCCGTCTGAAGAACGAATGCCAAAAGCAATGGAGCTAGTTATCCGACTCGCCTTCGGGCTATTAGCAAACGAACGCTCAACAGGTATTGAAACCGAAGAACAGCTTGAGAAGGTATTGCAAACAATCGGTGAAGCAGGCGAACAAGCACCAACAGAGGCTCGGAGAGTATTCACGCAAGCTCTGAAAAGCTTGCCGAGGCGAGGTGGCCCAGGACGCATCCCCAAGCTCAGTTTTCAGGAGTCCGTCACGGTCTGCAACCAGATTCTGAGATTTATTGGACAGAAGAATTCAGCTAAAGAGGCGATCCGCAAGACATCTGAGATGTGCCCCAAACTGTTGGGCAAGACAGTTGGTCCGAGAACACTACAAAAGGCATGGGACAAAAGAGATGAGTTTATCGGCAGCTAGTGTGAGTCGGAGTCAAACTAATGCGTCGTTGCCACGTGACGGTGTCATAACGCTCTCTGGTTACGGAATCAACGTGCGTGTAGATCGAGGACACCTGCTGTACGAAGATGGCATTGGATCGGAGCGTCGGCGTGGTCGACTTGCTAGGGTTGGACATGGTCTTAAGCGATTGGTCGTAATTGGATCAGATGGCATGATTTCTCTGGCGGCCCTTCGCTGGCTTGCCGATCAGAACGCCTCATTCAGCATGTTGGACCGGGATGGATCGGTGTTGGCAGCCACAGGCACCGTTCGTGCTTCTGATGTAAAACTTCGACGAGCTCAGGCCGTCGCGTTGCAAAATGGAACAGCGTTTCGTATCAGCCGTGAGCTGATTGACCGCAAACTCGCTGGCCAAGAAAGCGTAGCAAAGAATAGTCTTTGCGATGAAGCAACAGCTCTAAAGATCAGGCAATTCCGATCTGAGCTTGCCGAAATCGAGAGTATCGATGCTGTTCGGCTCATCGAATCGCATGCAGCAAAGGCCTATTGGACGGCTTGGCGAGCCGTAACAATCACATTTCCGCGGAAAGACTTGCCGCGTGCGCCGGAACATTGGCTTACGTTCGGATCGCGGGTTTCATCGCTTACGGGTTCACCGCGCCTTGCTACGAATCCAGCTAACGCCATCCTGAATTACCTCTATGCATTGCTTGAAGCAGAAGCGAGGCTCGCGGCTTCAACATTAGGGCTCGATCCTGGAATTGGCGTCTTACATGTCGACGCGCCATATCGCGATAGCTTGGCGTGCGATTTGATGGAAGCGATCAGGCCGGAGGTAGATGCATTTGTGCTGGATTGGCTGAAACGTGAGCCGCTGTCTCGTAATTTCTTCTTTGAAGAGCGAAATGGAAATTGCCGGTTAATGGGTCCGTTCGCATCAAACCTTGCGCAAACTGCGCCGACATGGGCACGCTTGGTTGCGCCCGTTGCCGAGTGGTTTGCGCAGGAAATTCACAACTCAAGGAACACTTGCCAGAACAATCTTCCAGCCCGACTGACCCAACGCTACCGACGAGTGGCGCAAGGCGGATCTCCCATTCCTAAGGCGAAGCCCGCAACCAGACCAGCAAGAGTATGCCGAGGATGTGGGAAGGAAATCGAACGGCCTTATGCTCATTGCAATGAGTGTATGAAGGGGATAAACGCCGAACAGATAAAGGAAGTTGCGCTTCTTGGACGCGTGGCAAAGCTTGGTCCCGATGCACAGGCTAAAAGGGGCGCGACGCAAAGCATCAGACGACAGGCAGAGATAGATTGGAATCCCTCGAATCAGCCCACGTGGCTAACCAGTGAGTTCTATTCAACGAAGATTCAGCCCCGTCTTACCTCAATGTCTTGCACCTTGATCGCGAAACGCCTGAATGTGTCGTACAGCTATGCGGATCACATTCGCAAGGCACGAGTTCCGCATCCGAGGCATTGGCTAGCGCTGGCCGAGCTCACTGGATTGAAACGTAGCTAGCTGTCCTGCCTCCCGCACCGCTGCCAGGCATATGGCGAAGCTAACTTTCACACCAACTTTCGCTGGTCCTCGCCAGCGTTAGGACGTTTGGGGGACTCGTGAATTGTGGAACAAGAATGAGGTGCTGGTAGGCTATACTCTGTGCAAATTTGCCTTCGCATAATCAAGGTTTGATTGCGTTGAGAGTTGTGCATTACCTAATTAGGTCACCCGGAATGTAGGCATGTCGAGACTTAGATCTAACGAGTGGAATTTCTCTGGAAACGCGGCAGCTCTGATATCTGAACTTCTCAAAGATGAGTCGTTTGCAGATTCTGATTTGGGGCATGCCGAGCCTGAATTGACCGAATATCGCGGTGCTCGCCGACTTGATCTTGTGATCTTTTCTCGAAACGATCCAAGTCGGGCGATGGTGACCGGTGAACTGAAGGTGCCATGGGATCGCCAGGGTCGAACACCATACAACACTTCAGTTGTTGAAGATGCCTACAAGAAGGCAGGCACTGCAGGCGCAGAATACTTCATTACTTGGAATGTTCGTCGCATTGTGCTTTGGAAAACGGATCAACCGGGAACGCCTCTATCTGACAGAGTCGTTTACGATCGTGAATTATTTACGCAAGAGATCAAGGACCAGAAAGATTTAAGAAGGCAGGCTGTTCAAGAGGCCTTGAAGTCGGCGTTAGAAGACCTCTTGCGATTCATTTCTAGTCTGTTTGCAGGTCAACGCGAACTCCACTTTTTGCCGATCGATCGCATATTCATCGCGCGGCTAGAGTCAGCGCTCGATCATCCGATTGCGGCTACTGAGATGGCCATCACCGAACGTATGGTGAGCGAACGGGCTTTCAAACTACAGCTTAATAAGTGGATGAGAGACGCTCAGGGTTGGCCTGTAACGGAAGCTAACGAAGCCGAGAATGTTCAACGCGCAGCGAGATTCACCTGCTACGTTCTCGTAAATCGTCTGTGCTTTTACAATGCGTTACGTCGCAAATATTCAGCGTTACCGAGATTAACCGTCGCAAACAATGTGACGACTGGGCCGATGCTAGAGCGAAAGCTAATCTCTGCGTTCGCGGATGCTCGACGGTTCACAGGCGACTACGAAACGGTATTTGAAGGCGACTTTGGCGACCGATTACCCGTGTTAAGCGATGACGCTATAGGAGATTGGCGAGACCTGATCCGGCTGCTTGACAATTATGATTTCGCACACATCGACGTTGACGTCATAGGCTCAATGTATGAACGGCTAATAACGCCAGCAGAACGACATAGGTATGGGCAGCATTACACGCAACCGTTGGTCGTTGACTTGATGGCAGCACTTAGCATCGAAGGTGGCGAAGATAAGGTGCTTGATCCGGGATGCGGGGGAGGAACGTTCCTTGTAGGAGCTTACAAGAGGAAGGCAAAGCTGGATCCCGATCTTGACCATTCCGAGCTTTTGGCGAGTCTCTACGGTTGTGACGTCCTGCAGTACGCTTGCCACTTGACAACAATTAATCTAGCGATTCGTGACCTAATTGACGATGATAATTTCCCAAGAGTCCACTGTGGTGATTTCTTAGATTATAACTTTGGCGACGTATTTTCGTCGCAACCGTATCGTGTCCAAGCTGGAGGATTACCAGTTGGAAGAGTGGATACCTCCATCGCTCCTGATTCACTGGACGTCGTTATTGGAAACCCTCCATACATAAATGCCCGATTGATCCCGACGGATGCCAAAAAGAAGTACTTGGCTTACGCACAGCAAGCTTGGCCAACATTCGAGTGGAAGCCTTCATCTGATATCTTTTTGTATTTCTGGCTCCACGCAGCGAAATCTATTAGGCAAGGCGGCAGATTGGCATTGCTCACTCAAGCTGCATGGTTGGATGTGGATTTCGGCATTCCGCTTCAAGATTGGATGCTCTCGAACTTCGAGATTGAGGCAATCATCGAAAGCGATGCGGAACCCTGGTTTACCGGCGCACGAGTAGCGACGACAATCACCGTCCTGAAGCGAACCAGCGTAGTGTCGCGTAACCACAGCGTCCGTTTCGTCCAGCTAAACAAACCTTTGCGTTCAATAGTTGCTCATCCAGAACTTGGTTCTCCTGAAGCTGTTGCAGAGGCGATTCTTGGTGGTCGGAGCTTTGAATCCTACTACAGGAATCGCGCTGTGCCTCAGCAGCAACTCAGAACCGAGGGATTATCTGAAGGTGGAGTCTATGTCGGTTCACGATGGGGCCGACATCTGAGGACCCCAGATACCTTGTATGAACTCTATGGTCGATTTTCTGATTCATTCGTGAAGCTTGCCGATCTCGGAAGCCTACGTCGTGGAATCACCACTAATTGCGATGACTTCTTTCTTGTGGAAGATGTGTCCGCGGATTCTTTAGAGAGGCTCACTATCCCGCAGGAATTCAAAGAGCTTCACGGAGTACCCCGTAACGCGGTCGTGAGTGGGGACATCAAGATCGTTGCCAGAAAGGATGGCGTTCAATTCGCATTGCCAGCGGCATCCCTGCAGCCAGTCATGAAGACTGCCCGAGACTTTCGTGCGCTATCCACTGGATGTATCGAGAACAAGTCATACGTTGTTAGGTTAGGGGCCAATCGACGGGCACACTCGCCGTTGGAACGTTCTTATATCTTGGCGGGTGAACGCGAGAGATGGCATTTGAGCCCTAGCTTTGCGGAACACCGCAATGAATGGTTCGTGTTGCGTGAGACGCAGCCAGCACCGTTGCTTTTTCCAAAAACAAGTCAATACTTTCCATCGGTTCTTTGGAATGACGCCTCTCTTCTTGCGAACCAGAGGCTCTATGAGATTCTTCCTGATGAAGCTGTTGACGCCTTGGCACTTTGGGCATTATTGAATTCAACACTCTTTGCGTTCGAGAGGTACACCGCTGCCAAGGCCTTGGGCATTGAAGCCGCAATTGACATTGAGGTATTCACGGCTGAGCAATTGCGGGTTCCAAATCTGCTTACTATGAGCAGGGACCATCGTATCCGGCTAAGAAGAGCCGCTAAACAGTTGTTGAGATCAGAGCCGGAACCGGCGCTAGATGTGGAATTGATGAGCCTAGGGAAAGGGGCAGCATTGGATTTCGTGGCACGTACGCCAATATGTAAGGAATCATGGCCACCCTTCATGACGAATGATGCGAGGGAGGAAATCGATCTGATTCTGTTGGAGAGCTTAGGGCTGAAGGAGAATGAGACCCGTTCGATGCGTGAACGAATCTGCGATGAACTCATGCAATATACCCGAAAGCTCAAGCTTCTCGAGTTTCAAGGACAGGAAAACAGGCGCGGCATCAACGGTGCGACTAGAACCTCTCCTAAAGAGATGGCACAGTATCTCCTTCCCGGAATTCTGGCTGAAAAGCAACTTACTCTAATGGCGATTCCTAACGGCTTTATCTCTGAGAATATTGCTTGCAGGCCGTTCCACATCCCCGCACCGGGTGAACTAATTATCAGTCCACCTGATCTTTTCAGTGGCGGTGACATTCGGGGAAAGATTAAAGGACGCACTCTCTCTTTCTCCTCCGAAGAACAAGCGCGTTTGGTAGGCCTGCTTTCTGGGGTCGGGCTCTCAGGTACGTACAACCTACCTTTCGAACCTGAGGACTGCCATTTGGTTTTTGCAAGGATCAATGATTACTTGGCCACCTTCCAGCGAGAGCTAACTGGCGTAGCCGAAGCTGTGACGTCTGACACTCATGTTCAGGCGCAGATCCTCAGCGAAGCGATGAAGGCCGTTGTTCATACGCGTGACAACAACTAATCATAAAAGCGCGCGCAGCCTCCAGATGTGAATCTCACGCAAATCATTCTAAAGTAGAAGGAGAGTCAGGTTTTCATCCAAGAGTCCCAACTGCCGAGACCTCTTTGGGGTTCCCAACTGTCGAGCCCGCTCGCGGATTCTCGGGTTTTGGCCAAAGCTTAAGTGCCCTCTTGAAAAGGTCGTTTCCTCTTGCGCGGATTCCATCCTCGTCCCAGATCTTGTAAGCATGAAAGACTTGGTTAAGCGGAAGAAGAGAGGTCGTTAGAATCGTCGACCGCTTAGTATCCCAAGGACCATTACTCACACTGCTGTTGAGTGGAGAGGTTAGAATCGTTAGATTCCCCAATGTCTGGAGCAACGCATTTCTTGTGCTTGTCTGAACGGATCGCGCGTCGTTAGTCGGTGTTGTGAGGATCTCGTTGTAGGTCAGACCGATGCTTCCGTCTAGCAATGGCCAGTTGTTGACCCAAGCCTGCGGCAGCAGATGCTCGATAGTCAATTGACCTCCAAACGCTACATCTTCGTGCTTATTTGTTAGGTAGGTCTCATTCAGCCGCTTGAAAATATATACAAGCTTCGGATTATTCAGGGTCATGTATGCGTGAGCAGCATCCCAAAATTTCTGGAACTCCGCGTCTGTTGGCCACGCTGCACTGTCACCCGTTAGCCCGAGCAAGTGTGCTGTCACAGCCGACGGCGATGTGCCCTCTTTCTGCAGAACGCGTGTGAGGTTCAGGAAAATCTTGTTGTAATTTTTCGTGGTCAGTCCGCATACGGCGCGTCGTAGAAGATAGCTTTCGAGGGTCGCAGCATAATGGCTTAGATCTTCCTCACTCGGATCGGTGTTCAGGATGTGCAGCAGCAAAGGGTAGACGGTACTTGTGTCAAACGCATCCAGAAATCGGGCAAGATGACTAAGGGGGTCACCATCCTTGACTTGGATAACGCGACGATAATCGAGCCCCTGAGAGACGAGGGTCTTTAGTTCGTCCGTCACCGACTCGAAGGGGTGTCTCCGATCAATCCAATACTTATATTCGACAAACAAGTGTTTGATGGGAATGTCGAAGCCTTGTTTGCTAGCCAGGTAGTGTTGAATAAAAAGATCGCTGCGAGGCCGACGCAATCTGCCCTGCCGAACTTCTTGCCTCCAGAAGAAGTCGTCAAACTTCTGCCAGTAATCTGCATATAGCGCCTCTTGGTTGAGTTGTGCCCGTCCCGCGCGGAGAAAGATGTAGTTGCGCAGGAGGTCCGCTGGTAGGAGCGGTTCGCCTCGGGCATTCAGTGTTTCGAAAATAACTTGAGCATCGTCATCTTTCTCGAGATCGATCACCACTACACGAAGACTGTTCTTTAAAGCCGTAAACGCAATCTCCAAGCGGTCAGCAAGTGAGCGATCGGATGCTAGAGGCAAGTCATCCGGCGTCCCTAGGAAGAACTCGGCAAGCGCGCTACTGAAATATAAGTAGGCTTCAACCATTCGGGGACGTGGATCGAAAGCACGAGCATATTTCTTCTTTGTCAAAGGAAAGGATTTTTCGACACTTGAGCGCGATTCCGCACTCATCACCTTTGTGAACTGGTCGCGATCTGTCTGCGTCGGCCATACTTTGAACCTGTCTACTGTCGGGTCTGCCATCATCCCGCTGTTCAGCGTGAACCCACGACACTCAACTGCAAGTTCTTCACACCCATGAGACGAGCAAAAATCGCGGAATGCCGCCAGGAACAACTGTAGGGTTGTCAAGCGTTGTTGTCCGTCGATGATCTGGCGTCTCTCAACATGTGTTGTTGGAGTCGCCTTTTGATCCAGCACCATTGCGCCTAAGAAGTGGACAGGGGCATCTAACCTGTCTTGCAAGTGCTCGGTAAATTTTCTGGCGATGTCCTCCCAGAGCGGTTCCCATTGATGTTCTTGGTTCCAAACATAAGCCCGCTGAAATAGCGGCACTTCGAGACGTACTTTCTTTTCAAAGATCGCTAGGATCGGAACCGCATTCGCGTTCACTCTGACTTCACCCCTGATTTGGTCGTAGATCTGATTTCGATGGTTGCGAGACCGTTGATTAGTTCTCTATCGCATCATGCCATGATCAAACCCATTGTCCGAGACCCGGGAACCTCATCTGCAAACCGGCGAATCATGCGAAGGGAGTGTATCGATTGGATCCCGGACCTCCCGAAGGATATTATTTTTTTTCTTTTTATGGTGTGAATAAGGCTAAAAGCTCTTTTGGGGTTAAGCCCGGAGGGGGTGCACTTTTCCGGCTCCCTATCCCCCTACCCACGGCGAGATTGCGTCCGCTCGGTCGGTTATCTATACTCGCTCCAACGCGGAAGTGACATGCCGCCCACACTGTGAATTGAGATGGCATCCTGAACCGCAGGGGGCTCCTGCTTGACCTGGTCTCGCCGTACATTTCTCAACTCCCTCTCGCGGACAGCTCTCGTCCTTTCGCTCGAAGACGTCCTCGCCCTTGCATCGCCACAACAAGCTCCCGCCCCGCCTCAGATCGGCTCTCGCCCCACTTATGACGCCAAACCACGCCCTGCTCCCAAGGGTCCTCCGTCACCCGTAGCCGGAACTCCGCTTGGTGTTAAATTTTTCGATGTCGCTCGTGAGGCTGGGCTGAACGCCAAGACCATCTATGGCGGCGAACACAAAAATCGCTACCTCCTCGAAACGACAGGCTGCGGTGTAGCCTTCTTCGACTACGACCAGGACGATTGGATCGATATCTTTCTCGTCAATGGCTCCCGCATTGATGGCTTTCCCAAGGGGCAGGAACCTGTATCGCATCTCTTCAAGAGCAATCGCGACGGCACATTCACCGACGTCACTGCCAAAGCAGGCCTCGCCCGCAGCGGCTGGGGGCAAGGCTGCTGCGTCGGCGACTATAACAATGACGGCTGGAACGACCTCTTCGTCAGCTATTACGGACAGAGCGTCCTCTATCGCAACAACGGCGACGGCACATTCACCGATGTCACCGCCAAAGCCGGCCTCCTCCAGCCAAAGACGCGCTGGAACACAGGCTGCGCCTTCCTCGACTACGATCGCGACGGACACCTCGATCTCTTCGTCGCCAACTACATCGAGTTTGACATCAAGACAACGCCCTTGCCCGAAGCTGCCGGATGCGCCTACAAAGGTATCCAAGTCGCCTGTGGACCACCCGGCCTTCAAGGCGGCAAGAACATCCTGTATCACAACAACGGCGACGGCACATTCACCGACGTCTCCGAAAAAAGCGGCATGTGGGACACCATCGGCACCTACGCTCTCTCCGTCGCCGTCGCGGACCTCGACAACGACGGTTGGCCCGACATCTACGTGGCCAACGACTCCACCGCCGCAACCTTCTACCAGAACCAGAAGGACGGGACATTTAAAGATGTGGCGATCGAGGCAGGCATTGCCTACTCCCCTGACGGCAAGCCACAAGCCGGAATGGGTGTCTCCATCGGCGATTTCAACCGCGACGGCCTCCTCGACATCGTCAAAACCAACTTCGCCGGGGACGTCGACTCCCTCTACCTCAACCTCGGCGGTGGCAACTTCGACGACCACACCTATCTCTCCGGTCTGGGCGTAAACACTCGCTTTCTCGGCTGGGGAGTCGGCTTCTTCGACATGGACAACGACGGCTGGCCCGACCTGCTTATGTCCAACGGCCATGTTTACCCTGAGGTCGAAGGCACAAATGTCGACGCGCCCTACGCCCAGCACAAGTACCTCTACCGCAACCTGCGCAACGGCCAGTTCGAGGAGGTCACCTCGCAGGCTGGTCCCGGCATCACCACCCCGGCCCCCGCGCGCGGCACCGCCTTCGGCGACTACGATAACGACGGAGACATCGACATCGTCGTCAATTGTGTCAACAGCCTGCCCCAGCTCATACGCTGCGATTCGACAACCGGCCGCAACTGGATCAAGATTCGTACCGTCGGCACCAAATCAAACCGCACCGGTATCGGCGCGCGTGTTGCCGTTACAATCCATCTAGCCGAAGGCAAACCCTTCGTCCAGATCGATGAGGTTCGCAGCGGCGGCAGCTACTTCTCCCAGAACGACCTCCGCATGCACTTCGGTCTCGATAAGGCCACGAACGCAGACGTCGAAATTCGCTGGCCGTCAGGCGCAATCGATAAACTCCCCAACCTCGCCGCGAACCATCTTTACGTGGTGCAGGAGGGTGGCAAGGTGCTCAAGACCGTCGCGATGGGGCCATCGCATCCCATGCTTTAGCCATTGAGCAGAGTTGCTTTCGTGGGCAGCGAGCTTAGAATAGTCTCCGGCAACTGCCACGCATGACAGACGACCGATGATACGAACAGCCAGTCGCTCCGCCCTTCTGCTCCTCTCGGTTTGCTGCACCGCAGCGCGCTTTGCGTTCGCGCAGCCGTCGCACTCTGAGGCCACCGACAAAGCAAAGATCCTCCGTTACATCGACAACGGCTGGGAGACGCTCTCCCGCTCGATGACAGACTGCAAGTCGCTGGTCGATCCCAAGGTCACGACGGCGCCCGTGCTGTACCTGCCGGCCGGAATGCTCACGCCGCCTGAGGTTACAGCCATGCAGCAGCAATGCAAGGTTGAGGTACGCAGTCTGCCTCGCAGGATCACGCACATGGGCGATGTCCGCGTCTCCGACGTTCCGGACGAAGGCCTCCTCTACCTGCCCAACCGTTACGTCGTCCCCGGCGGTCGCTTCAACGAGATGTACGGCTGGGACAGCTACTTCATTATCCTGGGGCTGGTTGCCGACCATCATAGCGATCTTGCCCGCGGCATCGTCGAAAACTTCTTCTTCGAGATCGAAAACTACGGCTCCATCCTCAACGCAAACCGCAACTACTACCTCACCCGTTCGCAGCCGCCCTTCCTTACCTCAATGATTCGCGCAGTGTACGAGCATCCTGCAGGCGCTGACATCTCGAACACTTGGCTTGCAAGCGCATACCGGTATGCGAAGCTCGACTACAACACATGGACCAGTGCGCCGCACCTGGCAGGTGACACTGGCCTCGCGCGCTACTCCGATCTCGGCGGTGGCCCCGTTCCCGAAATGGCCGACGACAGCTCGTACTATACGGACGTCATCCGCTGGCTGCTCTCGCACCCCGATCTCCACGCCGACTATCTCATCGAAGCCCCCGACGACCCAACTCCAACACAGGCCGCAGAGCTTGCGACAACCAGTTGCGATATCGCCGCGTCGAAGGTCTGTGCCGCCGCTCACGTCAGTGGCCACCGTCTCAGCGCGGGCTTTTATCACGGTGATCGTGCCATGCGCGAGTCAGGGTTCGACACCAGCTTCCGTTTCGGTCCCTTCAGCGGATCCACGGATCACTACGCTCCCGTTTGCCTCAACAGCCTCCTCTACAAATACGAGCGCGACATGGAGCGCATCGCGAATCTGCTCGGCCTCAGGGCCGAGGCTGCGCAGTGGCGCCAGCGTGCTGCAGCCCGGCGCGCCGCAATCAACAAATATATGTGGGACCCCGCACGGGGCATGTTCTACGACTACGACTTCACCACACACCGCCTCTCCAACTACAACTACCTCACGGCCTTCTATCCTCTGTGGGCTGGTCTAGCCACGCCGCAGCAGGCCGCAGCGTTGGAGAAGCACTTGCCCCTGATGGAGCGCAATGCTGGCCTCGCCATGAGCGATTTCGACTCCGGCACACAGTGGGATCTTCCCTTCGGATGGGCTCCCACTACATGGATTGCGATCGACGGGCTCGCCCGATACGGCTTCAACAAAGACGCAGACCGCATCGCTGCAAAGTTTTCCGACACCATCCTCAAGAACTTCCTCAACGACGGCACCATCCGCGAAAAATATAACGTCGTCGGCGGGTCGAGCAACGTCGATGTCGCAACCGGCTACAAGACCAACGTCGTCGGCTTCGGTTGGACGAACGGCGTCTATCTGCAGATGAACAATCTGCTGATGCGCTCAGCGCAGCATCGTGCCACGGCGGCGCGGCGCGAACGCGAGCGCGAGCGCCAGGACCCCTTACCCGTCAGCTATCAGCATCGCATCAGCTTCAGCCGCTGAGAATCATCCTCCGCTTCCCATTGCAGCATCCCCATTGCAGCATCATGGATGAGCCGTTACGATGATCTGCACTTATGAGAAATCCGATGCTCCGTCACCTGCGAATTGCCACGCTCCTCCTGATTGCTTCTACCGTCCCTGTCTTCGCAAAGGCCCAGGCCGCTCCGATTCCCGCGGCGACCGTCACCTCCCCCAAGGTGCTCAACGCAACTGAGGCGGGATCGGTCCTCCCACCTGCCGTATTCTTTCGCGGTCAGAGCGCGTCCACCCAGGCCCGCAACTCAGGCGGTGTGCAGTTCTCCAAAGACGCTCTCATGCTCGCAGTGCTCGTCGACACCTCCGGCTACTCCAGTTCACTCCAGCAGAAATATCAGGCCTATCTCATCACCGAAGTGCCGGTCGTCTTCGAGGATCACCGCCTGCCCCCCGGAGCCTACGGCTGCGGCTTCATCGCCGGCGACAACTTTATCGTCATGGACATCGGCGGGCACGACCTCTTCACCGTGAAGTCCACACACGACGCAACCCTCCATCGCCCCACCCCGCTGCAGGTGTTGGCCTCTCCGGCCAATCCGCAGCGATACCGCCTGTACGCCGGACGCAACTTCGTTGAGTTCGCCGCGGCTGGCCAGTAGCAGGATTGCAAGGTTTCTCTCCAGCGTTTTCGCTAGAGTACACGTTTTCCTTGCCTTTTGTTGCACTTCGGCGCACTTTTGCAATCCACAACATATACAATTGTGCGAACTTCGATGAAGATGGAGACCCTATGGCGGGAAACCCCGTGAGGCGACCATCGAGAAACTGTCAGGTCACAAAAGGGAGAAAGCCGTGTCTGCTGCCAAATCGAATTTTGAACGCCTCAACGAAGCTGGAGCCTTAGACCCCAAACATTTCACGGAAGACGATAAGAAGGTTATCGAGAGCCTCACGACAGACGAGACAGAGGCGCTCATCAAACTACGCAAGAAGATGGGACAGGTCGCGACCGGCAAAGATCACATGCGTCCCAACTTCCCTGTCTAGCTCTGCGCTGCACCGGGATCCCTGCGTTGCATTCACCTTCGTGGCTAAGTGGCCATCGAACCTTCTTCGATGGCCTCCCGGCCCCACACACAAAAAATCACGGTCAACGTAGACGAGGGGGAGTTCGTGCCATGCGTACGGCCACACACAGTGAGGCGTTGTGGAGCAGAATTCATCTCGCAGAAGGCCGTCTCGTCTCGGCCAGCGATCGCTTCTGGACCCACCCTGATCTCGCCGAATTGCTGCCCGGCTTCCTCGTTCAGCTTCATCGCGTGATGCAGGGCGGGATCTCGCTGATGCGCGTCGCACGCGAGCGCGCACTAGGGCTCACCAATGACGAGGTTGCGCAAATCGCAGCCGCCTACCTCGAAACCCACATCGACGAAGAAAAAGACCACGACGCCTGGCTCCTGAACGATATCTCCACGCTCGGCATCGCTGCGGCCGAAGTGCAGCAGGCCACGCCGCTGCCATCGGTCGTCTCACTCCTCGGGGCGCAATACTTCTGGGGACTCAACATCCACCCGGTAGCGGTCTTCGGCTACCTCATCGTGCTTGAAGGCTATCCGCCCCTCTCCAGCCAGCTTGAGGAGATTCGCGTCCGCACCGGCCTCCCCGAAACTGCCTTCCGTTGCCTGCATGCGCACGCCGACAACGACCCGCACCACATCGCCGACCTCAATCGAACGCTCGACAGCATGCCGCTGACGCCCCAGCAGCAGAAGTTCATCGCTCTGAGCGCATTCCACACCATCGACGCCGTCGCATCCATCTTCGACGAGATGCTCGAAGAGCACGCAGCGCGGCATGATACAACTCAGATACTCTCGTACGCCCGAGGATAAAGAATGCTTGAGCGTCCCATCCCCGACATCGAAGCCTATCGCTATTACCTGATGGCGAAGCACGAGATCCTGAACTACTCCGAGGATGGCCTGGCCCGTGCTCTCGAATACCTCGAGACCGGCGAGCGGGCCGTCGGCAAGAACGTGCTTCTGCTCTCAGCCCGAGGACAGGTCTACTGGCAGTACGTCAACGCCGGCATCTCCTCCGACTCCCAATACCTCATCAAAGCAAAGCATTGCGCCGACGAGGCGCTCTCCATCGATCCCAACTCAGCCCACGCCTTCCGTCTGCTCGGCCTCATCAGCGTGCACGAAGGCGAGAGCCAGAAGGCCGTCCAGCTTCTCAAGCGCGCCATCCTCTCCGAGCCCAACGACTCCGACACGTTGAGTTGGTACTCCGCCATCTGCGGCCTCAGCGGCAAGGCCCACGCCGCCATGCCGCTCGCACGACGCATCCTTGAGATGGACCCCCTCACCCCGGTCTACCGCTTCGTCCCTGGACTCCTCTCCCTCATGGGGGGCGAGTTCGCCGATGCTCTGCCGTCGTTCGATGAAGCCATCCGGCTCGATCCCGGCAACGCCATGCTGCTCTGGTGCCGCGGTCAGGTGCTCACCCTCCTACAGCGCAACGAGGACGCCATCGCTCAGTTCCAGCAGATCGAAGCCGACTGTCCCGGGCACTTCTTCGCACAGCTCGGCGCACTCATGCAGGCCGCCATTAACGGCGATAGCAAAGCCGTCGAACAGGCCGCATCCAAGGAACTCAAAGAGATCGCCAGCTGTGATCCCCACTACTCCTGGAGCATGGCTCAGGCCTACGCTCTGCTCGGCGACACAAAAACCTCGATCACCTGGCTTGAATGCGCCATGCAGAAGGGCTTCATTAACTACCCGATGATCAGCCGCTGGGACCCCCTGCTTGCACCCGTCCGTCACACGCCCGCGTTCGACGACCTGGTCGACCGCGTGCGCGAGATGTGGGAGAACTTTGAGGTCTGACGTCCCAGGCCAAGGGAGACAATCGCGCAAAGCGCGGTCCCTCACCCCCGGCTAGGAGCCTTCCCCAGCAACTCCCGCGCGATCACCATCCGCTGAATCTCGCTCGTCCCCTCGCCAATCGGACACAGCCTCACATCGCGATAAAACTTCTCCGCCGGATAGTCCTTGATGAACCCATACCCTCCATGAATCTGCACGCCCTCATCGCAGATCCTGCACGCTGCCTCGCTCGCATACAGCTTCGCCATCGCCGACTCCAGCGTCACCTTCTCACCCGCGTCCTTCATCTTCGCCGCGCGCATCGTCAGCAGCCACGCCGCATCCAGCTCCGTCGCCATATCGGCCAGCTTGAACTGGATCGCCTGAAACTCGCTGATCGTCTTCCCAAACTGCTTCCTCTGCTGCGCATACTTCATCGCCGAATCCAGCGCCCCGCGCCCCATCCCCAAACCCAGTGCCGCAATCGAAATTCTCCCTCCATCCAGCACCCGCATAGCGTCCTTGAAACCATCGCCAATCTTGCCGATCTGATTCTCCTCCGGAATCTCGCAATCCTCGAAGATCAACTCCGCCGTATCGCTCGCCCGCAGCCCCAGCTTGTTCTCCTTCTTCCCAGGCCGGAACCCTTTCGTTCCCTTCTCCACCACAAACGCCGAGATTCCCCCCCGCGTCCCCTTCTCCTTGTCCGTCACCGCCAGCACCACCGCACAGTTCGCATACGTCCCGTTCGTGATGAAGGTCTTGGACCCATTCAGCACCCACTTGTCCCCGCGCTTCACCGCCGTCGTGCGCGCACCACCTGCATCCGAGCCCGACCCCGGCTCCGTCAGCCCCCACGCGCCCAGCCACTCCCCACTCGCCAGCTTCGGAATCCATCGCTTGCGCTGTTCATCGTTCGCCGCCAGCATGATGTGGTTCGTACACAGCGAATTATGCGCGGCCACGATAATCCCCACGCTCCCATCCACGCGCGACAACTCCTCGATCGCCAGCACATATTCGACATAACCCATCCCAGCCCCACCCAGCGACTCCGGAAAGATCACGCCCATCAGCCCCATCTCACCCAGCTTCTTCACCACAGCATGAGGAAACTCACTCTTCTCGTCCCACTCCATCACATGTGGAGCCACCTCCCGCTCCGCAAACGCCCGTACTTCCTTCCTCAGCTGCTCCTGCTCTTCATTCAATCCAAACATCCCATCCCTCCGGCTTTATAACTAAGACTAATAACCCTATCACAAAAATGCATACTAATTCTTGCGCTCCAGCCATCTCTTATCTGCCCTTTGTGTTACCCTTCGCGTCCTTCGCGTTTGCATTTGCATTTGCCTTCTTGTGTTGTCCTCCCGCAGGGATCTGATTTGCCTTTGCCTCTCCTTAGGAGTCCCCGCAAAACTTTCCCCACCCTGACGGGAACCTTTTCCACCTCGCCGGAGTCTACCCATCCAGCATCAAAGCTCCGCCGGACGAAAGGCCTCCCTTGCGAACCCTGGCTTCCTCTTCCCTGCTCTCCTCTGCCCTCGCCCTCACCCTTACCCTCAGTGCCCAGACTCCCAAGCCACCGCACGCGGCCATCAAGCCCACACTCAAGCCTCCCGTCACCGAAAAGGCCACACTCCTCCCCGTCACCCGCGTCGCGCTCTATAAAAACGGCGTCGGCTACTTCGAGCACTCCGGCTCCGTCACTGGCAACCAGTCCGTCACCATCGACTTCACCACCGCCCAGCTCAACGACGTCCTCCAGTCCCTCACCGCCATCGACCTCAACGGCGGCCGCATCTCCGGCGCCGGCTACAACTCCACCACGCCCCTCGACCAGCAGCTCCAGGCGCTCCCTCTCGCCCTCGGCAACGACGCCTCCGCCGCCGACCTCTACGCCGCCATCCGTGGCGCGCACGTCGAGGTCACCGGTTCCGGAGCCGCCTTCACCGGCCGCATCCTCAACATGGAGATTCGCTCCATCCCCGGCCCCACCGAAAACACTCCTCCAACCGAGAAGCGCTTCCTCACCGTCATCTCCGACTCTGGCACCGTTCGCACCTTCGAGCTCACCTCCGCAACTCAGGTTCGCCTCCTCGACTCCACCCTCCACGCCGACCTCGCCCGCTACCTCGAACTTATCGCCAGCAACCGCAGCCAGGGCCTCCGCCACCTCACCCTGCGAGACAATGCTCCAGCCAACGGCAGCGGCACCCGCACGCTCCGCGTCTCCTACATCTCCGAAGTCCCCATCTGGAAGTCCACCTACCGCATCCTCCTCACCGACTCGCCCTCAGGCACCACGCCCCAAACCGCCACCCTCCAGGGCTGGGCCGTCGTCGACAACACCGTAGGCACCGACTGGAACAACGTCCAGCTCTCCCTCATCGCCGGCTCCCCGCAGAGCTTCCTCCAGCCCATCTCACAGCCCATCTACTCCCACCGCCCCGAGATCCCCATCGCCGAGGAAGCCCAGCTCACCCCGCAGACGCATCTCTCTGGTGATACAAACGCAGCGCCAGCAAAGATCTCTGCAGGAGTCGCAGGCATGTCCGGCATGGGTTCTGGCTCTGGAGTTGCCGGCGGAGTGATGGGAGGCATCGGCGCCGCTCCATCACCAGTCCTCAAGTCGCCGGCCATGGGTGGACCTATGGCCCGCAGCGCCGCCCAATCCGTCAACTTCAACAGCGCCGCCCCCATGATCGAGTACGAGGCCGCAGCCGCCGACTCCCTTGTTCCCAACACCACCACCGCCGCCTACGACGACTACTTCGAGTACAAGCTCACCGACCCAGTCACCATCCGCAAAAACGAGTCCGCCCTCGTCCCCATCCTCCAGACCAAAATCCCCGTCGAGCGAGTCACCCTCTGGTCGCCCTCGCGAACGGGGTCCCCGGCCAGCTCGCTGGCTGAGGCAGAGCCCCGCGCCCTCCGCGCTCTCTGGATCACCAACTCGAGTTCCCTCACCCTCGACCGCGGCAGCTTCTCCATCGTCGAAAATGGCAACTTCGGCGGCGAGGGCCTCCTCGATCCCATCCACCCCAGCGAGCGCCGTCTCCTCTCCTATGCCGCCGACCAGGCCGTTCGCGTCACCATAGACAACTCGCACGACACCCAGCACGTCCAGAGCATCACCGTCAGCCGCGGCATCCTCCGCGAGAACCGCGCCGAGGTCTCCGAGATCGAATACCTCGTCCACAACGCCGCCCCCGACGCCCGCACCGTCATCGTCGAGCAGCCCGTCCGCCCCGGCTGGAAGCTCGACAGCGGCAGCGGCAACAACAACGACCCACAGCCCGCCGAGACCACCCCCAGCGCCTATCGCTTCCGCGTCGCCAACCAGCCCGGTGAGACAGTCCGCCTCCACATCGGCCAGCGCCGCACCTTCGCTCAGGTCTACCACCTCGTCAACACCTCTGACGAGCAGCTCACCCTCATCCTGCGCAACGCAAACGCCAGCCCGGCCCTCACCCAGCAGCTCGAACCCGTCTTCGCCGCCAAGCGCGCCGTCTCCGGCCTCGACCGCCAGATTCAGATCAAGCAATCCGACATCAACCAGATCACCGAAGACCAGAAGCGCCTCCGCGAAAACCTCTCCGCCCTTAAAGGCTCCGCCGAAGAGCGCTCCCTCGCCAGACGCTACACCGAAGAGCTCAATCAACAGGAGGACAAGCTCGCCACACTACGCAAAGACCTCGACGGGCTCCACCAGCAGCGCGAGACCGCCCAACAAGACCTCACCAACAAAATCGAATCCCTCAACATCGAGGAAAAACTCTAGAACCCATCTCATAAATGCCTCTGGTCGGCGAAGCTTGGCAGAATTACTTCCGGATTGCCGACAATGCAGACATGACGGCAGCTACACTTGATTTTCCCGCCTACGCGGTGTCCGGCTGGATGCGCTAATGTTCTATGGTTGCCTCATTCGGTTGCGGTAAAAGTAGTAGACGAGGCGCTGCCATTTGGCATGTGAGTACCCAGGCGTGCGGCGGATATCTCCATAAAGTGCGATGAGGACTGAGCCCGAAAATACCACCAACAACGCTGGGAGGACGAAGATGAATGACATGTATAACCAGCCCGTCATCATCGACGCCGTTACCCAGAGCAGCCCATCGCTAAAGCGCATGCGGTCACTGGAACACCGTCGCTGCGCGTAACCCCACAAAACGGCAATCACAGCAGGCCACATTAGCGATGCTAGCCAATAAGCTGGCATGGCTGCTGCCCGGCCAATGGTTGCCGTAAGGCAGATCGGCAGAAAACCAAGCAGTAAAAAGAATGTCACAAGGTAAAAATAGACAAGTAGCGAAAATCGCGGGCGTTCAGCGTTCATTTAATCAGGCCCCCTAGCGTTCGACCTCACCCCAATTAATCGCCTCCAATCATAAACTGGTCGCGTCACTCACGAACTCGTTCTGGACGTATCACCGGCAATACGGAACTACTAAAAGTGGGCTGGATCGAATAGACCCGGCGCGTTGGGAGGGTCTGTGAGCCTCTGCTTAAAGCAGGCCGCGTGACAGAACCACGTCTGCCACTTTCCACTCTTGGGCGTGACTACGACATGACAAGGATCGCAGTCCGAATCTTGAATGCCCTTCCCACAAAAACAACACGGACCCCATTGAATGTTCACCGGCGGTTCGCTCATGCCAGCCATGCTCTCACGCATACAGCAGGCCTACAAGCTCTTCCAAGCTCCATACGTGGTCGCTGAGGCCAGCAAACTTGACCATTACCCGAGATTCTTCCGTTTGCCCCGATTAAGAGCACGGTTATTGACGAGTGACCGGCAATACGGAAGTTATGCCGAGGGCGGGCAAACCCGGCTCGTCGATTTATGAGATAGGTTCTAAGCTGTTTCGCAGTTGCCCCCCGTTGCCTTTCTTGTTGTCATCCCGGAGGGATCCGCTTCCGAGCGGGTGCCCCACAGCCTGCCCTGAGCTTGCCGAAGGGTCTCGCTTCTGAGACGTGGATTTCCAGGCTGTCCATCGCTTCTCAACTCTGAACGTAGCACTTGGGTGGGCTGCGGCCTTAGTAGCCGATCTTCCGGCGCACAACAATATCCGTACCGGGCCAGAGGAGCTCCTTGATTTCTTCGATCTTATGTGGCGGCACTTCCAGCCGGATCAGCACTCTTTCTACCTGAGGCCAATCCCTGCAGAAAACTGCACCGTCGCCATCCGGATCGCTGAGTTCATATCCCTCATTGGAATGCCTGATGGTGAACGAGTGCGCCCATCCAAGAATGGAGCGTATCGCCACCGCGCGTACTGCCGTTTCTCCACGATCAGCAGACATGTCTCTGACTCCTCGTCCCCCGAGGCTATTGGAATCGATCATGGCGCGCCATCCCCCAACCGAGCTACCGGATTTCCACAGAAATCTTGTCAAGCCCTCAAACCAACTAACTCAATCAGAATAAACAATTTATGAGTGGCAGAGCAGTTTCCCCAACTTGCTACAATAGAAATAGATCCAAGCCCCGGGCCTTCCGGGGCTTTCTCACTTAGCCACAACCCATTTGTTTGGAATACTTTACAAGTAAACCGTTTGAATGGAAGACCTTACAACGGAAGTACTACATCAAACCACATAGAATGAAGACTTGCACAATAACCGGGGGGGAGGGTACCTCACGCGAAGTTCAGCCGATACGACACTCCCGCCTTCACCGGTAGCACAATCTCATCCGGAGTATCCGCCGGCATGGGAGACATTGTCGGTGGAAAGACCGCGGCGACCCTCTGTCCCTTGGGAGCAATAATGCGATGCGTAAGATCCAGCTTGGCCCTAAGGGTCGCGGTCGTCGCCTTGCCGTTCTCCCACGCGAGGTCGACCTCAAGCCCGCCCCGGGCGCGCAGTCCGCGGAACGATCCGGTCGGCCACGCCTTCGGCAGCGCCGGCAGCAGGCGGATGACGTTCCCGGTCGCACTGGGCCCGCGAGTGTGAGCCGGATCAGCGTTCGACCCGCTCGCATGGGACTGTAGCAGCATCTCCACCATGCCGGTCGGGCCGCCAAGGTTGCCGTCCATCTGGTACGGCGAGTCCTCTTTGACGCCGCAGATGTCGAAGAGATTAGCCCGGGTCGAGTCCCGCAGCAGCGCAAGCAGATTCTGGTAAGCAGCGTCGCCGTCGTCCAGCCGCGCCATGCAGCAGACGATCCACGCACGCGACCAGCCCGTGCTGCCGCCGCCCGCGGCCAGCCGCCGGTCGAGCGTCACACGTGCCGCTTTCGCGTAGTGCGGCGTGCGGTGCGGTGAAATCTGGTCGTCCGGAAAGAGCGCGAAGAGATGCGAGATGTGACGATGCCCCGGTTCGTGATCGGCATAGTCCTGCTGCCACTCCTGCAGATTGCCTGCCTTGCCGATCTGAAACGCCGGCAGCCGAATCAATGCCGTCCGCGCGCGGGTATAGAGGTCGGCATCGGCCGTAGCGTCCCAGTCCGCAGACGCCGCCAGCAGATCCGAAGACTGCAGCAGCCTGGACAGAACAGCGCGTGTGATCTCGATGTCCATCGTCGGAGCCATGCACAGGTTCCACGAACTGCCGTCGGGAAGCTGATACTTGTTCTCCGGCGAGCACGAAGGCCCCGTGAACAGATGTCCGCTCTCCGGGTCTTCGACAAGGTAGTCCAGCAGAAACAGCGCATTCTCGCGCAGCCGAGGATATGCACGATCGCGCAGAAAGGCGTAGTCGCCCGAGTAGTCGTAGTGGTCCCACAGATGCAGCGAGAGCCACGCAGCTCCCATCGGCCAAACGCCGCCGCCGATCCCATCGACCGGCACAGAGTCGCCCCAGATGTCCGTGTTGTGATGGACGACGTAGCCGCGCCCGTCGTAGTAGCGCTGAGCAGTAAGGTAACCGGGAGTGCGAGTGCGATCGATCAGATCGAACAGCGGCACGTGGAACGCAGGCAGATTCGCGCGCTCGGCCAGCCAGTAGATCATCTGGATGTTAATGTTGATGGTGTACTTCGATCCCCAAGGAGGATCGACCGCCTCGTTCCAGATGCCCTGCAGGTTCGCCGCAAGCGTGCCCGGCCGCGAGCTCGAGATGAGCAGATAGCGGCCGAACTGGAAGTAGATGTTGAGCAGACCGAGATCTTCGCCGCCCTGCTTCACCCGATGAAGCCGCTGGTCCGTCGGCACGTTGGCATTCGCGTCCCGCGCTGGGCCAAGCGAGATCTCGGCTCGACGGAAGTAAATCCGATGATCGACAACATGTCGGTTGCGCAGATCGAGGTACGGACGCGAAGACGCGGCAAGCAGATTCGCCGCCACAGCAGCGCGCATGGCGCTGTCTCCCTCGGGATAGCGATAGCTTGTCGCGCAGTCGAGCAGCAGCGTCACCGCCGTCGCGTTGGAAACTGAGAGCGCATCGCCATGCGTGGAGACCGAGCCGTCGGTGATCGAAGCCAGCAGCTCAGCGTAGTAGCGTACCCCAATCTGGCGCTCCTTCACTTGCTGCCCAGGATTGTCATTCACCGGCAGCGCCTCGCCGAAGAGCGTGATGCGGTTCTGCGCCGCAGCCGCAGTCTTGAAGTTCGCTGGACGGTCTAGCGTCGCTGTGAAGCTCAGCTTGCCCGGCTGGCTCGCGGTGAAGCGCATCACGATCACCTGATCGGGAGCCGAGCTGAAGACCTCGCGCGTGTAAAGAACGCCCTGGTGGGTGAAGGTGGTCGCGACGATCGCTGTATCCAGATTGAGTTCGAGCCTATAGTCGGTGACCCCTTCCATCGTGCCGAAGTCCAGATGCAGATCGCCGAGTGTCTGATAGCAGGGCATGCGGCGTGGGATGGCAAGGAAGTCCGTGAGCGCCAATACCTCAGCCTCGCCGAGCTGCCCGGCGAAGAGCAGCTCGCGCATCTTCTTGACCGCTGCGCCCGCATTGGGGTTGTTGCGGTCACGCACCTCACCATCCCAGATCGAGTCCTCGTTGAGCTGGATGCGCTCCTTCGCCGGATTGCCAAAGACGCAGGCTCCAAGCCGGCCATTGCCGACCGGCAGCGAATCAGCCCAGTTCGCCGCCGGCTGACCGAAGAAGAGTTTGTAAGGTGTCGCGTCGTCGGCAGGCGAGGGCTCCTGCGCCGCCGCGAAGACGCCCCCCTGAGACAGTACAGTGGCGGCAGCAGCAGAAGTAGCAAGAAATCGACGGCGGGTGGTGCGGTTGCTCATTCCATATCCCCTTGAATCTGTGATGCAATCCATGCCGCCCGAGCCAACTCATTATGGACGAGCGCAGGCATCGAAATGGCCGATCCGAAAGGAACCGGCCACCAGAACCACACAGGGATGATTCTAGAAGGAAGGAGGCGGCGGCCAGCTCACGACTATGTCGCGAAGAGCTGACCGATATCAGCAAATGCCTTGAACTCAAGCGCGTTGCCCGCCGGGTCAAGAAAGAACATCGTGGCCTGCTCGCCGACCTCGCCTTTGAAGCGAATGTAGGGTTCGATGATGAAGGTGATGCCTGCGCGACGCAGCCGGTCCGCGAGCGCCTCCCACTGGTCCATCGTAAGCACGACACCGAAGTGAGGTACAGGAACGTCACATCCATCTACGGGATTATGGTGCGTCTTCTCGCGGCTGGATGACGGTTTCAGATGAGCGACGATCTGGTGGCCGAAGAGATCAAAGTCGATCCACTGGGAGGAGCTGCGGCCTTCAGGACAACCGAGCGTGGATCCATAGAAGTGTCTGGCAGCGTCGAGATCATCGACAGGAAAGGCGATATGGAATGGGTTGGGCATGCGCGGCCGAATCTCCTCCAGCCAAATGATAGCGTGCAGAAGCCTCGCCAACGTGTTTGGTTCATCGCGCTGATTAACTCGCGGCGGAGTCAGCGGCGAGAAAAGCTCTCGTCGTAACCACGGAGTCTGCGGAGGCAAGCCTACTTTTCTGGTGTGGCGCTGGGGATGCGAACGACGAACTCCGTATTCCCCGGCATGGAAGAGAAGTGAATGGAGCCGTGGTACTGCTCGACGATGCGATGGACGATTCCGAGTCCGATGCCGGTGCCAACGCCGATGGGCTTGGTTGTATAGAAAGGATCGAAGATATGCGCCTGGCACTCGATGGGGATGCCTAGGCCGTTGTCGCTGATGCTGATGCATATGTCCGTACGCGAATGGGCAGGTTCGGCGGACGCCTTCTCTGCCCAGGTGCGTACGCCGATGCGGCCGCCCTGAGGAAGAGCGTCGATGGCATTATCAAGCAGGTTGGTCCAGATCTGGTTGAGCCCGGTGCCGTCGCTGAGAAGCGGAGGAAGGTCGGCCGCAAAGTCCTTTTCGAGCACAATCTCCTTCTCGCGCAGCTTGTGGCCGAGAATGACGAGCGTGGCGTGGATGCTCTTGTTTACGTCGACGGCCTGGTTTTTGGCTTTCCCCTCATAGGCGTAAGACTTAACGGCGTAGATGAGGTCGGAGACGCGGCCAATGCTCTCTTCGATGGTGCCGACGAGCTGCATGCTGGAGACGAGAGCGTCAAGCCAGCTGAGAGCGTCGGAGAGCGTGGAGCCGGAAAACGCATGCTGGGCGCACTCGAGCTGGTGCGCACTGAGCCCTGCGGAGACCAGCGTCGGAGCCATCTTCCATGCATTCTCAATGTTGTGTGCTTCGAGCCACTCGGCCAACGCCTCTTCGGCATCGCTCTGCTCGATGGAGTTCATGAGAACAGGATGGCCTCCAGCTAGGGCATGCTCCTGAAGGTCAAACATGCACTCCTTCTGCTCATGCGTCATCTCTGTCTTGCTGAAGCGAGCGGAGATTTCGTGTAGCCGGAGCAGATTCTCACGAAGCTGCGAGGCGGCGCGGCGCGCGGCAGTACCGGGGTTATTGAGCTCGTGCATGAGACCTGCCGCAAGCGTGCCGAGAGAGGCCATCTTCTCCTTCTGCACCGTGAAGCTCTGCAGCTTCTGAATACGGCTGGCCATGTTGCTCAGAATTGCCGTGCGTGCCCCCGGACAGGTGGTCATGAGATTCCAGAAGGAATCTTCATCCAATTGCGCGAGACAGCAATGGCCTGCTGCACGCAGGCTGGCAGCGTTCGGAATGTTGGCGAGCAAAGGGACCTCCCCAAAGGAATGGCCAGCGCTGACGGAGGTAAGCGCTATCTCCTCGCCCTCCGGAGTTGTCTGATAAAACGTAATGTCGCCTTCAAGAAGTATCCAGAAGTAGTGAGCGGCCTCACCCTGACGGGCGAGGAAATCGCCCGCCTCAAGGCAAACCTCTTCGACACCCTTAAGACAGCGAATGTCATCGTCTTTGACCGAAGACAGAATGGGAGCTTTACGCAGCTTCGCAAAGAGCGCTTCGTTGATCTGCTGGCTGGGGACGATCTGGGTTTGCTCGCTCATTGTTGTCTCGCAGGAATGCCTTTCAAAGTGTCGCTAAATACTGATGCACAAACTGAATGGCGATGGAGCCTTCGCCAACGGCTGAGGCACATCGCTTGACGGAGTTGTAGCGAACGTCTCCGGCGACAAAGACACCGGGGACGCTCGTCTCAAGAAGGTATGGATCGCGGTCGAGCTTCCATGCCGCGGGAGCCTTGGTTTTGAGGTCGGGTCCCGCAAGGATGAATCCCCTACCATCAACGGCGATCTCCTTCGGGAGCCAGTCTGTCTTGGGAGCAGCTCCGATGAAGATAAACACGGAAGAGGCAGGTCGCGTCTCCTCGCCCTTTGGAGTCTTGAGGGTCAGGCTCTCGAGATGGCTGTTTCCACACATCGAGGTAATCTCCGAGCAGGTCTCGACGATGATATTGGGCGTGGCTGCAATCTGGTCGATGAGGTACTTTGACATGCTCTTCGTCAGCGAATCGCCGCGAACCAGCATGTGGACCTTGTTGGCGTAGCGGGCGAAGTGCATCGCAGCCTGCCCTGCGGAGTTGGCGCCTCCGACGATGTAGACGATCTCATCGGCACAGGAGATCGCCTCGGCTAGCGCCGCGCCGTAGTAGACGCCGGCTCCCGCCAGCTGATCTGCACCGGGGACGTCGAGCTTGCAGTAAGCGACCCCAGTCGCAATGAGGCAGACGTGGCAGGTAATCTCCTGGTCATCCGCCATACGAACGATCTGGTACTGGTTGTCGCGGCGGATAAAGGTGACGTGTTGTGCCAGAAACTCCGCCCCGAGCCGCTGCGCCTGAATATAAGCGCGATCGGCAAGCTGAGCGCCGCTAAGCCCCTGAGGAAAGCCGAGGTAGTTCTCAATCCGCGAAGAGGAACCAGCCTGGCCGCCGACAGCCTCGCCTTCGACGATCAGAGTGCTCAGGCCTTCGGAGGCCGCATAGACGCCTGCTGCCAGACCTGCCGGGCCAGCGCCCACAATCACGACGTCGTAGAACTTCTGCTGGGCCTGTCTGGGCATGCCGAGCTTGGTCGCAAGATCGTTCGATGAGGGCTGAACGAGCGCGGTGCCGTCGCCGAAGATCACAACGGGAAGCCGCGTATCATCGAGACCTTTTCCCTTCAGGAGGTCAACGGCCTCAGGATGCTGTTCAGGGTTCAGCCACAGGTAGGGAATGCGATTGCGGGACAGGAACTCGCGGACAGCATGGTCGGTAGAGGACCAGCGTGTGCCAACCACCCGAATGCCTTCAAAGGGAGGTTTATAGCCCCGCTTCCACGCCTCAAGAAGGTCGTCGAGGACTGGATACAGCTTTTCCTCCGGCGGATCCCATGGTTTGTTGAGGTAGTAGTGGATCTTGGCTGCGTTGATCGCCCGGATGGCGGCCTCTGTGTCTGCATAGGCCGTCAGCAGGACGCGTTTGGCCTCGGGATAGATCTTGATCGCCTGCTCAAGAAAGTCGACGCCGGTCATGCCTGGCATGCGCTGGTCTGAGAGGAAGAGAGCGACGATGTCGTTACGCTCTTTGAGTTGGCGGCAGATGTCCAGAGCAGCCCCGCCCGAGGCGGCACGCAGGATGCGGTAGTCCTGTCCGTAGTGTCGGCGGAGATCCTGGACCACGGCTTCAAGGACGCTGGTGTCGTCGTCAACAGCAAGTAAGATGGGCTTCGGCATACCCTTGTTATACTTCGCGAACGTGTAAAAGACACATCCGCGTAAGATTGGATTATTCCCGAAACCCCAAGGGTTCAAAAAAGCAAAGCTGCGTAAGCTATTGATGTTCTTGGCTCTGGGCAGCAGGTATCATGGCGTTACTTTGTCCGAATTTGAGACAGGCCACATCGTCCGCCACTCTCTGCCGATGAGAAGAGTGCGGGCAACAGAATCCCGCCGCAGGAGATACGTACGAGGGATATGAACCGACTCATTCTGGCGGACAATCAGACGATCTTCCGGGCCGGCGCGGCGCGCGTGCTGGCACTGGAGGACGACATGCGCATCGTTGCGCAATGCGAGGACCTGGCAAAGCTCTGGACTGCAGTTGAAGGGCTGCGAGGCTCAATAGTGATCGTCGGCTCAAGCCTGAAACCCGATGTCCCTGCGCTGGCCTCGAAGGCAGAGAGCCTCGGCAGCCATGTCGTACTCGTCACGGAGAACTCCGAGCCGCTCCCAGACGGGACGGCGCAACAGTTGGCCGGCGTTATGCAGCGGAACGCGAGCGGGGCCGATCTGCTGGAGTGCGTGCGGCTGGTGGCTCGCGGAGAGCGGTATGTGCAGCGCTCCAATGTAACGACGATCCGTGCCTCGGACAACGTCGGCGCTCGTGTGCGCGCCAGGCTGACTCCGAAGGAGATGCAGATCGTCGCCCTGATCGTGCAGGGCTGCAAGAACAAGGAGATCGCGCTGCAACTCTGCACCAAGGAGCAGGTCATCAAGAACTATCTTCGCGGCATCTACGATAAGACCGGCGTCTCAGACCGGCTGGAGCTTGCGCTGTTTACCATCCATCACCGAGTTCTGGCTGAGGCGGCTGCAAAGGCCGGCGACCTGATCGAGATGAGGTCTGCCTGATCTCCCTTGAAGCGGCTAAGACGACACGGGGGCTGCCAAATCGGCAGCCCCCGTGTCGTTTCGTTCCCTTGCGACTACATGCCCATATGGTCGGCCTGTGGGTCAGGCGCCGGCGCGCCGCCGAGCCGTTCGCCGACGCTCTTGGCCTGCGTGAAGAGCAGGAGATAATCGGGGCCACCGGCCTTGGAGTCGGTCCCGCTCATGTTGAAGCCTCCGAAAGGATGAGCGCCGACCATCGCTCCGGTGGACTTACGGTTGAGGTAGAGGTTGCCGACGTGGAACTCCTCCGAGGCGCGGTCGAGTCTCTCGCGTGAGTTGGAGTAGATGGAGCCGGTGAGACCGTATTCCGTGTTGTTTGCGATCGAGAGCGCCTGGTCGAAGCCCTGCGACTTGATGACCGCCAGCACCGGGCCGAAGATCTCTTCGAGCGCGATGCGGGCCGTCGGTGCGACGTCGGCGATGACCGTGGGAGCGATGTAATAGCCTCCTTCGGACGTCTCGACGGCGTGGCCTCCGTTGAGGACACGGCCTTCGGTCTTGCCGATCTCGATGTAGTTGAGGACCTTCTTGTAGGCCTTCTCGCTGATGACAGGACCGGTGTAGACGTTCTTCACAGGGTCGCCGGTCTGGATGGCCTTGACGCGCGCCTGCAGGCGGTCGCAGAAGACGTCGTAGATGCTGGCGTCGACAATGGCGCGGGAGCAGGCGGAGCACTTCTGGCCGTTGAAGCCGAAGGCGCTGGCGACGACGCCTTCAACGGCAGCGTCGAGGTCGCAATCGGCATCGACGATGATCGAATCCTTGCCGCCCATCTCGAGGATGGTGCGCTTGATGAAGATCTGGCCGGGCTGCGTACGCGCGGCACGCTCGTGGATCTCGAGACCAACTGCTTTGGAGCCGGTGAAGGCGATGAAGCGTGTCTGCGGGTGCTCGACGATGGCGGAGCCGAAGTCGGGTCCTTCGCCAGGGCAGAGATTGACGACGCCGCTGGGCAGGCCGGCCTCTTCGAGCACTCCCATGTAGAGCGCGGCCACTGTGGGCGCGTCCACCGAGGGCTTGAGAACGACAGTGTTGCCACAGACGATGGAGGCTGCTGTCATTCCCGCCATGATGGCGAAAGGAAAGTTCCACGGTGGAATGACGGCTCCGACGCCGAGCGGAATGTAGCGGAGCTGGTTGCGCTCGCCGGGAAACTGGATTGGCGTCTTCGCCTGATCGAGACGAAGAGCCTCGCGACCGTAGAACTCGAGGAAGTCGATGGTCTCGCCGACGTCGGCGTCAGCCTCGCCCCAGTTCTTGCCTACCTCGAAGGTGAGCCAGGCGCAGAACTCGAACTTGCGCTCACGGATGAGGTCAGCGGCGCGGAAGAGCAGTGCGGCGCGCTGGGCGACGGGCGTGCGGCTCCACGCAGGGAACGCGGCAAGCGCGGCCTGCATAGCGCCTTCAGCGTGCTCGGCTTCGGCGCGCTGGTGGATTCCGACGACCTGCGTGGGCCGAGCCGGATTGACGGAGCGAATCTTGCCCGCGGTCTTCAGGCGGCGGCCGCCAACGATCATGTCGTACTCGCGACCGAGTTCGCTCTCAACTTTGGCGAGGGCGGCCTCGATGGCGCGATTGTTTTCAGCTAGAGAGAAGTCGACGAAAGGCTCGTTGGCGAAGGGTGTCTGCGCGGTGCGCGCAGTCGAGGGAGGGGCGATATCTGCGGTTGCCATAACACCTAATTTTAGCGCGGCAGCGAGAGGCTCGTTCGGGCACCCCCCGTTAGACCCCCTCCCCCCGGTCGAAGCGGCTAAACCTTTTCCCACCATGGAGTTACCGAGATTTTTCGGTGCAAAAATATTCAATCTAAATGGGTTATGGGTAAAATATTAAAAACAAAAGGCTTATATATACAAAGGTAAAGCCCCGGAGTTGCTCCGGGGCTTCAAGTCTGTCTCTGTTTCCATTTTAGCAATCCGGCAGAAACTACTCTGTCACGGAGATCATGCTTGTTTTGTTTGTGTTAGGCGGATTAGGGGCTTGACAGGATTTCTGTGGAGAACTTGTCGGCGGGTCCGCAGGTCAGCGGAAAGCGGATGTGGTGAGAAGCGGGTTTCTCCACTCACAGTAGAAAGAGCGCTCGCGGGACCCATTCGACTTCGCTCAGGGCAGACTGCTGCCGCGTAGACCGCAGCGGTGAGAGCACCTGCAACCTCGATGGCGGGGAACTGCCGCGACTCAAGGAAAACTGGCGTGAGGTGCGCTGCTATCATCGTTAGGTATGACACAGCTTGATGTTCTGTATCGCTACGGAGTGCCTCCTACCGAGGCTTCTGCGCTTGCCGTTGCGCGGGTGCGCGAGGTGTATGGAGTGCGACGGATCGAGTTCGATGAGGCAGCAAAGACGATTCGTGTGGAGTATGACGCGACGCGGCTGAATGAGCCGATGATCCATGAGCTTCTGCGGCGTGCGGGATTGGATCTGATCGAGCGCGTGGTGCTGGCCGCTCCTCCGGCGCCTGTGCCCACTCCCGCTCCGGCTGCGTCGTAACCCGTATCTCAAAAATTGAGAATGTGAAATACCCGCTGTTGCGGGTAAGATGTGTGGGGCTTCCCTGCCCATGCCGCGCCCGTAGCTCAGTTGGATAGAGCATCTGGCTTCGAACCAGAGGGTCGGGAGTTCGAATCTCTCCGGGCGCACCATTTCTTCGTACTCTGCAAGGGATGCGACAGAGTACAGAGCATCACTTATCGGCTTCAGAGCAGGGATTCACAGGGTGAAGGGTTGCCCTGAAACGCTAAATCCGGTATGTTTAGAAGGTTGCATCTAATGCAATGTGCGCCCGTAGCTCAGCTGGATAGAGCAACTGGCTACGAACCAGTAGGTCGGGTGTTCGAATCACTCCGGGCGCACCATAATTCCCTCCTCCCCCACAGTCAAACGACAAAAGACGACCGCGGATTGTCGCGGAACAGCGCGGATTTGACTGCCTCGACTTAGTGTTCATGCCATCGCCTGATCTAGAAATACGCCATACATACAAAGGGCCCGAATCGTGTGAGATCCGGGCCCTTTCTTCATGATCTGGACGAGGTGTTACGGTGCCAAGGTGTAGATCAATCCGCTCCCGTTCGGGCTTCCCCAACCGGTCACCAGGTCATAGCCCTTCTGGCTGGAGTAGCTGCCGTTCGAGCCGCTGGTGATGTCGTGGAAGTTGGTGCCGTAGCTCGATCCCAGCCCTATCTGGTAGAGCGTTGGATTGATGAAGCCGAGCGTGCCCAGGCCGTGCGCCACAGACTGTTGATTCGCGAGCGCGAGATAGCCGGCCCATCGCGGCGCAGCGAAGCTCGTTCCTCCCCATCCTCCGGCACAGGTGCCGTTGTAGCAGATGAAGTTGTCTGTATTCCCTTCAGCAGCGACGTCCGGACTGTTGCGATAGATCGTCGATCCTCTGTTGGCCGTGGTGATGACCCCGGAGGTCTTCTGGTAGCTGGGGATCGCAATCTTATTGGGAGAGACTCCACCGCCGCTAGAGCTCCACGCTGTCTCCGACTTCCACGGGCCGCCGCCCCCTGAGGTGGTGAGGTCCGTGCCGCCCACGGACGTGACATAGGGGTCGTCAGCCGGATAGACGAATCGAGACCTCTTGCTGTATGCACCGCTGTCGCCTGAGGCGACAAACAGATTTTGTCCTTGTGCTGCAAACTCCTTGAAGATCGGATCGTCACTGGTGGGATCGGCGGGGCTCCATCCCCAAGAGCAGCTAAGGGACTTGGAGATGTTGTCCGTCGCCATCCTATTGAACATACTTACGTCGCTTGTGTCCGACACGTAGACTCGAACGGAACTCAACGCCGGTGCCATGGAGATTGCCACTTCGATGTCGAGCACTTGCTCGGTGTCATCACAGCTTCCCGTGCAGCTCAGACTGGAGCCGTCGGTGGATACACCTACGACGGGAACCGTGAGCGGCTGCCCCACCCTGCTGAAGTAGTTGTTGACGTCGTTTATGTTGTAGCCCGCGAATTCGAGCAGACCAACGGACTGGCCGCTACCCGTAAGCGCCGAACCACCATAGTAGGCCACACGCATGTCGCTGCCGAGAAAATAGCCATTAGGTCCTGAGCCCGTTGCCGCCGGACCGCTCTTCACCTCGGGCTCATGCCTGAGGCTTGCTGGATGGGGAATGGAGAAGTTGTCGAGTCCGCTGACGTGCCACAACGGAGTCGATAGATCCGCCGTCGGTTCGCGGTCCGGAGCGTAGAACGTGCGGGCCTCTGTTGGGTGCTGATAGACGTTCAATGCGACGTGGAATGCTCGCTCAATATTCGCTACCGGTCCGACGACATTGACGAGCATCCGGTTTGGAGTGGTACCGGTCACCGTCAGGCCGTTCGCTTGCGCAAAATGAATCACCGCGTCGTAGTCTTGCTTCGACGGTGCGAACCGCTCGGTGAATTGCTCCACGCTGAGGAACTGGTGGTAAGAGGAGCTGTTCCGATCGTAGAGCTGTTGCAATTCCTCATCCAGCTGAGCCTCGTTGCGCAGAGGCAGAGCAATGTCCAGCCGCAAAATCTGCGTAGCGGAAAGCCTGCCCACGTGGGCCGCCTGCCCGCTGGAGACGGCGTCTCGTGTATGGTGCGTCAGCATTGCCTTTGGTTGGGCGTGGGCAGGGGCCATCGCCAACAGGAAGAAGAACATGCTTGAAAACAGCATCGAAGATTCTGCACGTGCTCCAGTGACCACACTGCTCGTATTGGATCGCTTCATCCTTGCGCTCCTTTTGACTGAACTAAGAATCTCGCTGACCTTCGGCAGCGACGATACCCATTCAAAACGAGCCCGTCAATGTGAATTTTTCACGCTTGCCAGTTAGTTGGAGTCGCCGGCGTAGTCGATGCGCCGCAATGTGCGCCCGTAGCTCAGTTGGATAGAGCAACTGGCTACGAACCGGTAGGTCGGGAGTTCGAATCTCTCCGGGCGCACCATCTCCTCACTTCTAGTTCAGACAAGTCATCGTATCGTCGAGATTGTCTTCGTGTATCTTGCAAGTAGAGCGGTGTCACGCGGAGGAATGCCTTGCGAAGAGCATGGGAACGAGGACGAATCGCGGTCCTGTGCGTAGGAATTATGGCGTTGTTGCCCCGGTCTCTGCATGCCGCTCTCTTTCAGACGACTCAGGCGAGTGCAGAAAAATCACCGAAAGCTTCATCTGTGGTGTACGTCAACAGGCGGTATGGCTTTCGCTTCAGCCTTCCGGCGAGTTGGAAAGGTTACTCCATCCTCGGAGGAGAATGGCGCGGTGGCATTCCTGCAACAAATGAAACGACTGAACGAGGTCCCGAGATTACAATCAGGCACCCGCTGTGGACCGAGGATCATCCTCGCCAAGACATTCCGATTATGGTGTTTACGCTTCGCCAGTGGGCGCTGATTCGTCAGGATAAGCTGATTATGAGCGCAGCCCCGTTCGGACCTGGCGAGATCGGGAGAAATTCCAAGTATGTCTTCGCTTTACCCCCTCGGTTCGACTATGCCTTTCCGACCGGATATGAAGAGGTAGAAAAGATCGTCCAAAGTAAGCCTCTCCATCCATTCTGAGCGAGTGTTGGGTCAGTTAGTCGCCGGGCACGTGACAAGCATCGCCGAGGTAATTTCCGCGGCTGATTCCGGATAGCGGAATCCAACCTAACTGCGGAACTTGCCGATTATCGTCGGTTTAATTCACGACTAAATTAGTCCGAGTGATTGACGACTAAATTGGTCCTCTTTAGACTGATAGGTGGAAGCCAGACGGATAGGACGCCCCGCAAGTTGGCGTTGCAGGCCGTTTCCGGGCGGTCTCCGTCAAGCTTCGAGAGGAAGAGAAGCACCTTATGCTGCAGGCATTTATCATCACGCTCCGCGAGGGTGTGGAGGCGTCGCTGATCGTCGGAATTGTCTTCGCCTACCTGACGAAGATTGGCAGAAACGAGCTGAAGAAGACGGTCTTCTGGGCGATGGGGGCGGCGATAGCGGCGAGCGTGGCGGGCGCGGTGGTGATGTCCCGGATGCAGCTCAATACCGACATCTTCGAGGGCTGGGTGATGCTGGCCGCCGCGTTCTTTGTCGTCAGCATGATCTGGTTCATGCATAGGGCGGCGCGGACGATGCGCGGGAACATCGAGCAGAAGGTCGCGAAGTATACGGGGGCGGATGGCGTCTCAAAGCTGGGGTTGTTCTTCTTCGTGTTTCTGCTGGTGCTGCGCGAAGGCGCGGAGACGGTGCTGATTCTGTCGGCAGTGACGCTGAACTCCACCGAGTTGCTTAGCTTTACTGGGACGCTGCTGGGGATTGCGGTGGCGGTCGTGTTCGGCGTGCTGTTTGTGCGTGGGAGCGTGAAGATCAACCTGCAGCGGTTCTTCCGGGTGACGACGGTGATTCTGTACTTCGTCGCGTTCCAGCTCGTCGTGAGCGGGCTGCATGAGTTGAGCGAGAACGGCGTGCTGCCTTCGAGCACGACGGAGATGCGGCTGATTGGGCCGATCGTGAGGAACGACTTCTTCTTCTTCGTGACGATGCTGGCGCTGGCGGGACTGATGGTGCTGCTGGAGTACAGGCGGCGGGCTCCGGTGACTTTGGCTGCCGATGCGACTGCTGCGGACAAGCGCAGGGCGCAGTGGAGCCAGCGGCGCGAGAAGATGTGGATGAATGCGGTCGTGGTGACTAGCTTCGTGTTCATCTTCCTGTCGACGGCGGAGTTCATCTATGCAAAGAGCACGACGGCGCTTAGCCCGACGACCGCTGTGACGCTGGTGGGGAGCCAGGTGACGGTGCAGACCTCGGAGGTCACCGACGACAAGCTGCACCGCTATGGCGTGCATGTGGACGACGGCAAGGGCGGGAGCGTTGAGGTGCGGTTCCTGCTGTTCAAGAAGCCGGATGGCAATATCGTGGCGGTGGGCGATGCGTGCAGGATCTGCGGGCCGGTTGGGTTCTACATCGGCAGCCAGGGGATTACCTGCAAGATGTGCGCGTCGCCTCTGAATGCGTCGTCGATGGGGCAGGAGGGCGGGTGCAATCCGATTCCGCTGAAGAGCTCGATCGCAAGTGGGATTGTGACGATTCAGGCAGCGGATTTGAAGGCTCTGGCTCCGGTGTTTGAGCGCTAGGTGGGGCAATGTTCTTTCGTCTTTTGATGGAGAGCTTCAGACGGCAGCGGCGGCGGAAGACGCTGGCGGGGCTGGCGATTCTGCTGGGAACGACGGCCGTGACGGCGATGCTCGCACTGGCGACCTCGATTGGGGACCGGATTCACCAGGAACTGGCCGTCTATGGTGCGAACATCGTGGTTTACCCGAAGGCTGATCTGCTGGATGTGAAGGTGGGTGGGGTGGATGTAAAGCCCGCTTCGGGTGGGGCTTATCTTCACGAGAGTGATTTGAAGAAGCTGCGGGGGATCTTCTGGGCGAACAATATTACGGGGGTTTCGCCGGAGCTGCCGCTGCGGGTGCTGGGGGCGACGCCTGCGGGTGAGATAGTCGACGCTCCAGGTGTGGGGCTGTGGTTTGATCATGCGCTGAGCAATGGCGGCGCCGCACTGACGACCGGCGCTGTGGCGCTTCATCCGCTGTGGAAGCTGAGTGGAGCATGGCCGAAGGAAGAGGTGTCAACCGCGACCTCGACTGACGTTGTGATTGGAAGCGCGCTGGCTTCGCGGCTCGGGCTGAAGATTGGGGACGTGATCGAGACGGCGAAGGAGGCCACTTCGCCAACGGCGCCGAAGGGATTTTCGCTGCGGATCGTAGGGGTTGTTTCGACGGGCGATGCGATGGATGGCGCTGTGCTGATGCCGTTGAGTGCGGCACAGAGAATCCTGGGGGCTCCGGATGCGGTGCGGCGCGTTGAGGTGAGCGCGCGGACAAAACCGGAGGATACGTTCGCGCGGAAGAATCCCGATGCGATGTCGCCGCAGATGAAGGAGATCTGGTACTGCAGGCCTTATGCGAACTCGATTGCTTATCAGATTCGTGAGACGATTCCGGGGGCAGAGGCGGAGCAGGTGCGGCGGGTGGAGCAGAGCGAGGGCACGGTGCTGGCGCGCATCAGCGGGCTGATGTGGCTGGTAAGTGTGGCGGCACTGCTCGCGGCTGGGTTTGCGGTGAGTGCGGCGATGGCTACTGCGATTCTGGAGCGGCAGGGAGAGATTGGGCTGATGCGGTCGCTGGGTGCGAGCAAGGGCGCGATTGCGATGTTGTTCTATGCCGAGACGGGGATTCTGGCGTTGCTTGCAGGTGGGATGGGGTATCTGCTGGGCTCAGGGCTGGCGGCGTGGCTGGGGGCGAGGATCTTTGCGGGGGACGGGGCGGCGAATGTCGCGGCGCTGAATCCTGTGCTGCTGCCGGTGGTGGTGGCGCTGGCGCTGGTGGTAGCGGCGGCGGGAAGCACGCCTTCGATTCGGTCGGCGCTGAGGATGGACCCGGCGGCGATTCTGCGGGCGGACGTATGAGCACGCGGCTGGGGTTTGCGGCGATTCTGCGGCGGTCGCTGGTGCATCGGCGAGCGAGGAGCCTGTCTGCGCTGGTGGCGATGACGGTTTCGGCTGCGGTGGCGACGGCATTGCTGACGCTGTATGCCGATCTCGATGCGAAGCTGCACAAAGAGTTCCGGAGCTTTGGGGCAAACGTGGTGGTGACGGCTCCGAGCGACGGCAAGGGATTGCCGGCGGATGCGCTGGCCCGTGTGAAGAGCGCTGCGGGAAGCGATGCCCTGGCGGCGGAGTTTGGCTATGCGGTGGCGACGACGGACCGCGGGACTTCTGTTGTTGTCGCGGGGACGGACTTCGACGCAGTGAAGAAGCTCGACGCGTGGTGGCAGGTGGATGCGTGGCCTTCAGCCAGCGATGCGGACGCGGCGCTGCTGGGACAGCGGGCAGCGGAGTTTGTCGCGGATGAGAAGGCCGTGACGCTCACCTATGCGGACAAGCCGCTCACGTTGCATGGCAGGGGGCGTCTGCGGACGGGAAGCGACGAGGACAGCCGGATTTATATGCCGATGGCAGCGTTCACGGCGTGGACCGGTGCGGGGCCGAGCGTGATTGAGGTGCAGGTTCCGGGTGGAGCGGCGCAGGTTGAAGCCACGATGGCGCGGCTGCATGCGGCGCTGCCGGAGATGAAGGTGGATGCGGTTCGGCAGCTTGTCGAGGGCGAGTCGCGGATCGTCGATAAGACGCATGCGCTGATGTACGGAGCGGTGTTGCTGATTGCGCTGACGGTCGCGGTGAGCGTGCTGGCGACTTTGTCGGCAAGCGTGCTTGAGAGGCGACGGGACTTTGCGTTGATGAAGGCGCTGGGTGGGTCGCAGATGCAGTTGATGGCGATGTTTCTGCTGGAGGCGCTGGTGCTGGCGCTGGCGGGAGTGGCGGCGGGTTTTGCAGTTGGCTCCGCGGCGGCGTGGGGGATCAGCCAGTTGAACTTCCATACCTCTTCCCTGCCCACGCTGCGGGTTTTGCCGCTGGTGCTGCTGCTGAATGTGCTGATTGCGGTGATGGCGTCGCTGTTTCCGCTGCGGGTACTGCGCGGATTGCAGCCGGCGGCGCTGCTGAAGGGCGAGTGAGAGAATGGATGCGGTGAGGGAAAATCCGATCGATCTGGAGACGCGGCCCGGCTGCGCGGTGATTGCGCTGCATGGTGTGACCCGGGAGTATACGGGCCACGCGGGCGTCGTGCGAGCGCTCGACCATGCCTCGTTTTCGATTGTGGCGGGCGAGTGGGTCGCGATTACGGGGCCTTCGGGCTCGGGCAAGAGCACGCTCGTCAATCTGATCGGCTGCCTCGACCGGCCGACTGAAGGACAGTTGTACATTGACGGCGCGGATGTGGCAGCGATGTCGGCGACGGAGTTGGACCGGTTTCGCGCGGACAAGATCGGATTTATCTTCCAGCAGTTTCATCTGATTCCCTATTTGTCTGCTCTTGAGAATGTGATGCTGGCGCAGTACTTCCACTCGATGACGGACGAGGCAGAGGCAAGGGCGGCGCTGGAGCGCGTGGGGCTGGCCGAGCGGGCAGAGCATCTGCCAAGCGAGCTTTCCGGAGGCGAGCAGCAGCGGGTGTGCATCGCGCGGGCGCTCATCAACAATCCGCCGATTCTGCTGGCCGATGAGCCTACAGGGAATCTGGACGCGGCCAACCAGACGATCGTCGCGGACCTGCTGAAGAACCTTCACGCGCAGGGCCATACAATTGTGATTGTGACGCATGATCCGGAGATGGCGGCGCTGGCGCAGCGGAAGATTGCACTAAGCCATGGCAAGGTCTTCTGCCACCCAGTGGGCGGGCCAGTTGTTACACTGCGTCGGTAGATTGATTCGTCCATGACCGCCATCGGGAACGCTACCAGCCCCTTTCGATACTTCAGCCGGGAAGAGTGGACAGCGCTGCGGGCCAACACTCCGATGTCTCTCTCGGACCAGGACGTTGCCGCGCTGCGTGGGCTGCACGACGGGCTCTCGCTGACGGAAGTTGCCGAGATGTATCTTCCGCTGTCGCGGTATCTCTCGCTTCATGTAAAGGCCGCGCATGGGCTTGTTGAAGCCCAGAACGAGTTTCTGGGATGGCAGGCGATCCATTCTCCTTTTGTGATTGCAATTGGGGGCAGCGTGGCGGTGGGCAAGAGCACCTTCGCCCGCGTACTGCAGGCGCTTCTGTCACGGTGGCCCGAGCGGCCCAAGGTTGCGCTGGTGACGACTGACGGCTTTCTCTTCCCCAATGCAGTTCTTGAAGAGAAGAGCCTGATGAAGCGCAAGGGGTTTCCGGAGAGCTATGACATTCGCAACCTGCTGAATTTTCTGCATGCGGTGAAGGCGGGCGACGAGGTGGTCGAGGCGCCGGTCTATTCGCACCTGACATACGATATCGTCTCCGGCGAGCGGCAGATCGTGAGGCGGCCGGACATTCTGATCTTCGAGGGGCTCAATGTGCTTCAGGCTCCGCATGGAGCTTCCGTGATTGCGTCGGACTTCTTCGATTTTTCGGTGTATCTCGACGCGGAGGAGACGGACATCGAGCGGTGGTACGTCGAGCGGTTCCTGCTTCTTCAGCACACGGCCTTCCAGAATCCTCACTCGTACTTCTACCGCTATCGCGAGCTACCGAGGGAAGAGGCCGTACAGACTGCCCTGAGGATATGGCGGGAGATCAATCTGCCTAACCTGAGAGAGAACATTCAGCCGACACGCCAACGCGCCGATCTGATTCTGCATAAACACTCGGACCACTTGATTCGGGGTGTGTGGCTGCGGCAGTAGTGCTGGAACTCGCTAGCGCTCGCCCCAGCTTAGTTTGCTGCGTAGGACGTTGAAGAGACCATTGCGGCTCGGGCGGAGGAGGCGGACTTTACGGTCTGAGCGGCGGCAGATGACCTCGTCGCCCAACTGGAGCTCGACGGCCTGCTGCCCGTCTACGGTGAGATAGTTGAGCTGGGGGACGCCCTCGATGTGGATGGTGACGGTGGAGTCGCCGGGGACTACAAAGGGGCGTACGGTGAGCAGATGGGGACAGATGAGCGTGACGACGAGCGCGTTCACGGTGGGCATCACAATAGGCCCGCCGGCGGAGAGGTTGTAAGCAGTAGAGCCAGTGGGCGAGGAGACGATGATGCCGTCGGCGCGGAGGGAGGCGACGAACTGCTGGTCGATCTCAACCGAGAAGTCGGTCATGCGGGCAATGGCTCCCTTAGAGACGACAATGTCGTTGAGGGCGTCCCAGCGCTCGACGAGCTTGCCGCCGCGCCGGAGCTCGGCGTGCATCATGTCGCGCTGCTCGATGCTGGCGCAGTTGTCGCACCATGCTTCGAGTGCGGTGTAGAGGTCGGAGAGGGGAATTTCGGTAAGGAAGCCGAGCGAGCCCAGGTTGACGCCGAGGATTGGCGTGGGGGCCTGGCCGAAGGCCCGCGCGGCGGCCAGCAGCGTGCCATCGCCGCCGAGGACGATGACGACATGCGGATTATGGCTGGCAAGGTCGGGTCGACTGATAGGGTTGGGCGCGCCGACGTAGGCAGCGCTCTGCGGGTCGAGGAGAGCCTCGTAGTCATGTGCTTTGAGCCAGTCGAGCAGATCGTGCAGGATTTGGGCGAGTTCGGGCTTCTGAGGCTTCGAGATGATGGCTGCCTTGAACATTGATGTCTAGTTTACGGCACGGCCGCGGATCTTCACGGATGAGCGTTGATGGAAGGCATCGCACCAATCTTCGTGGCGATCCGGTTGCGGCTCGGGGATTACTCCCATCGCGCTTTCAGGAGGTACTCGTGGTTGCCCTCCATGCCCTGGATGGGGGAATCGATAACTTCGAGATCGGTTGCGCCTAGTTCGGCAGCACAGGCGGTTACTTTTTCGATTGCCTGCTTGCGGGCCTCGGGGTCGCGCACGATGCCGCCCTTGCCGATGTTGTGGCGGCCGACCTCGAACTGCGGTTTGATGAGGATGACGGCAGTTCCCTGCCAGCGCTGGCTGGATGTGCTGAGGGCCGCGATGACGGCGGGGAGGACAAGGGTTGCGGAGATGAAGGAGACGTCCATGGAGAGGAACGCCGGCGTGGGTGTGTTGGGCGAGAGGAGTTCGCCGGAGGTGAGCAGGCGGGCGTTGGTGCGCTCGCGGAGGGTGACGCGCGGGTCGTCACGGAGCTTGTGGGCGATCTGGCCGTAGCCGGTATCGACGGCGAGAACGGAGGCGGCTCCGGACTGGAGCATGCAGTCGGTGAAGCCGCCGGTGGAGGCTCCGATGTCGACGCAGGCGAGGCCGGTAAGGTCGATGCGCCAGTGGGCGAGGGCGTGCTCGAGCTTGAGGCCGCCGCGGCTGACGTATTTGAGATCGGAGCCGAGGAGGCGAATGGCCGCGTCGGCTGGGACGGGGGCTCCGGGCTTGTCGACGCGCTGCTCGTTGACGAGGACGCGGCCAGCGAGGATGAGGGCCTGGGCGCGCTCGCGGGAGGCGGCGTGGCCCTGGTCAACGAGGAGTTTGTCGAGACGGGTCTTCATGAATCCATTCCGATTGCTGTGCCGAAGGTGGACTTCGCGAACAGGTGCATCTTATTCATTCGTTATTCACTACTAAGGGTACATGCGGCGGAAGGCGTTGTTTGTGTGTGGGATAGGCGGACAAATTCAGTTAGAGTGACTAGGTAACGGAGTTGATGATAGCGGAATGGGATGTGTCCGAAAGAACGCGGGAACCGTAAAGACATTGGGCCGGAGCAATCCGGTGCAATGCGCGGGTGCGTTGTATGTATAGAGAGACGGGACTCGCGGGGACCTCGCCGGCTTCGCAGCAGGATGATGTCATCCTGCTGGCTCAGGTGCAGCGTGGCGATGAGCAGGCGATGGCAACGCTGTATGACCGGTACGCGAAGCTGGTGTACTCGGTGGCGCTGCGGGTTCTGCGCGACCCCGCCTCGGCTGAGGACATTCTTCAGGACGTGTTCATGCAGATCTGGAGGAATCCGGCGACGTTCACGGCGACTCGCGGCAGCCTGGGGGGCTGGCTGGTTGTCGTGTCGCGGAACCGGTCGATCGATGCGCTTCGGCGGAAGAGACCGGCAGAATCCGTCGATGAGGTTGCTCTGGCAGGTCCGTACGACCTGGCCAATGAGGCGGAACGCAATACCCTGATGGAGAAGGCGCGGGGCGTGATCTACAGGCTTCCGGTCGATCAGCGCAAGACGCTGGAGATGGCGTTCTTCGACGGCCTGACCCATTCGGAGATCGCAGAGATGACGGGCGATCCGCTGGGAACCGTGAAGACGAGAATACGCAGCGCGCTGACAACGTTGAGAAGGGCATTCCTGGCATGAACGCGACCAGACATTACGATTCGGACGATCTGGCACTGTACGCCATGCAGCTTTTCTCCAAAGAAGAGGCAGCGGAGATTGCGGCCCACCTTGCAGCTTGCGCCACATGCCGCCACCAGGTGGCAGAGCATCAGGGCGACCTGGCGATCTATGCGATGACGGCCGAGATGCACTCGCAGCCGGCACAGGCACGCGAGCGGCTGATGAAACAGGTCGCCCGCGAGAAGAAGGCTGTTCCGGTGGAGCGGCCGCCAGTTCCGGTGCCGTTTGAGAACACGCTACGCGGGCAGAATAGCTTCAGCAGGGGGTTGGGAAGCGGCAGATATCTTGACGAAGAAGAGGTCACTCCGCGACGGAATATCGCCGCGAAGGTGTTTCCGTGGGTGGGGTGGGCTGTGGCGGCGGGACTCGCAGTGACAGCAGGAAGCCTCTACCACGAGCGCCAGGCGCTGCGTGCCTCAGCGACGTTGCAGGCGGCGCAGATCGACCGGCTGAGCAGTGATGCGGCCGCGGCCAAACAGCTGGTCGATACGATGACCGATCCTACGGCCAGGCAGGTGACTCTGACAAAGGCTCCGGCGACGCAGACGCCTCCGCAGCCACAGGGGAGAGTGACCTATGTGCCGCGGAACGGCACGCTGATCTTTCTCGCCAGCAATATGGAGCCGCTGCAGACGTATAAGACTTACGAGCTGTGGCTCATTCCAGCCGACGGCCGCGATCCTATCCCGGCGGGGACGTTTCATCCGGATGATCGGGGGAACGCCAGCGTGATTCTACCTCCGCTGCCCAAGGGGATCGAGGCGAGGGCCTTTGGCATCACCGTTGAGGACGACGGCGGCTCACAGACCCCGACTATGCCGATTGTGATGGCGGGGAACTAGGGTTCTCACAGAGCTTTACTGCGATCGGGCTAGGGCTGCGTAACGCGAACCATCACTCCCTTACCCTGGAGGTCAACGGTGGTCTCGACCGCGTCGGTGTCAGTGCGTATGACGGTCATGGTGTTGGAGGTCGGCGACGTGACGTACACCTTTCCTGTGGGGGTTCCGGTGGTCGCGGCGATGAAGGTGGGGTTGGGTGTCCGGGGAACCGGGATCGTTGCAGTGACAGTGTTATAGGTGAGGTTGATCACCGAGACCGTGCTGTCATGCTGATTGATTACGTAGGCCTTGCTGCCGTCCTGCAGAACCGCGACCATGAGCGGATTCACTCCAACCTTGACGTTGGCGAGAACCTGGCCGAATCCATTGGCGTCGACCGGATTATTCGCATCGCAGTTCGGGTTGTTGGATAGCGCGGAGGCCGAGCAGAGCGGGATGTTGATGATACTGACTGAGCCGGGGTTGGTTCCATCGCCGGCATTGGCTACGACGAGTTCGTTGAGCGTTGGGGCAAGGTCAGCCCAAAGAGGCGCGGTGCCGACGACGATGGGGTTGGTGCTGCCGGCGGGTGCCGTGTCGAGCGCGTTGGTCTGCGCGTTGATGACCGAGACGGTTCCGTCGGTCTTGTTCATGATGAAGGCGCGCTTGCCGTCGGCGGTCATAACGCCGTAGACAGGTCCGTGGCCGACAGGAAGCGTGTTGGAGAGGCTTGAGCTCGACGATTCGATGGCGACGACCTGGCCATTGCCGCCCGAGGTGCTCTGATTGATGATGTACGCCCTGGCAGAGCCGGGAAAGCCGGCGATGTAAACCGGAGAGTAGCCCGTGGCGATGGGAAACTCCTGCTTGAGAGCTGACGGCGATCCCTGAAGCTGAGCCACGGCGTTTCGTCCGGGCTCCGTGATGTAGGTCGATCTGGAGTCGACGAAGATGTTTCCGGGATTCGCACCCGAGAGCAGCGTCGTCTGCAGGACATCCCTGGTCTGAAGCTGGGTGGAGATGTCGAAGCTGGTGAGGGTGCCGTCCTGGTTGAGCGTGTAGCCGGTGGTGCCGCCGCCGTTGAGCGAGAGCCAGTACGGGACGAGCCCGAGATTTGCCGTGATGAGGACGGAATCACCCGAAAAGTCGACGAATGTAACGATGCCTGGTGTCGTCGAGCTGGGACTGGAGACGGCGACCGCGAACTTCTGGGGCTGACCCGCCGGGCCGACCGGGTTGATAGAGGACACCACGGGACGGTACGTGTTCCCACATCCGGCGAGAGAGCCGAGGGCGACGACTGCCAGAGCGAATGTGGATGCGGTCCGGGCCCGAGACAGAATGGAGCGTCGGTTAGACCGTGGCTGGTTGGTTCCCTTTGCTGCGATACGGACTAGATACAAAACTGCTCCCGCTATGTTGCTGTGTTGGCTATGCTCAGAGTGATTGTAAATCACTGTGAGGCTTGGACGCTGCTAATGGAAGTCTGGAATAAGGCGATCCCAAGAGCGCGGGACGGCAGACAATCTGCTGCGTTGACCTGGGTAGTCGGACTACTGCTGGCCTTGGCTGCAGCGGCGCCGCCTATCGCCGCGCTGAAGCTGGGCCTGCCGCTGTGGTCGCTGTCGGGGCCGCTACTCCTCAGCAGCCTGTTTGCGGCGCTGGTGTGGGGGCTGCGAGCGGCTACTCCAGGCGGGACAGCGATGGGCTGGGCGGTCTGCTTTCTGCTGGCCCAGTCGTCCGAGGTCTGGACGCGGTTCTCTTCGCTTCCGGTGCTGCGGCCCGCCTTTCCTGCCCTGATCGTGCTGTTTGTGCTGACATCTGCGGCGACAAGGTTTGGACGCGCCAGGAAGGAGGCCCGCGGGGTTGCAGAGGCGCGGAGCGGGCGGAAGGCGTCGCAGATTGCGGCGAACCTCGGAGTCGCGGCTCTGTTTGCCGCTGCGGGGCGATATGAGGGATGCATCGCGGCGCTGGCCGAGGCGACGGCAGATACGGTCTCTTCGGAGATCGGGCAGGCTGTGGGAGGCAGGGCGCTCCTGATCACGACGCTGAAGCCGGTGCCAGCCGGCACCGATGGAGGTGTGAGCATGTGGGGAACAGTGGCCGGAGTCGTCGCCGCAGGAGCGATCGTGGCGATCGGCGCTATGCACCATGCACTGTGGCCGAATAAGGCTGCCGTGATGGGGGCGGCCTGTGCAGGGTTGCTCTTCGACAGCCTGCTGGGAGCTACGGTCGAGCGGCGAGGATGGATGGGAAATGACCTGGTGAACTTCGCTTCGACTCTGTTTGCTGCACTGCTGGCACAGGCGCTGACGCGTTAGAAGTCCTCTTTACCCTCGACCCAGTGAAGCCAGCTTTCATCGAGGTGGAGCCGCACCATGGTGTAGCTGATGATCTCGTGGAAGTAGCGCATGGCGAGGTCGTAGCTGCTGATGTGGCCGAGCGCGGGGCGCGGCGAGGTGTAGACGTCGAGGCCAGCGTCGCTGCAGAGCTCGCGGATACGGAAGAGATGAGTGCCGTCAGAGACGACGACGACGTGATGGAGGTTGTTGTCGCGCGCAATGGCCGCGAGGCGGCGGACCTGCTGCTCAGTATCGGTGGAGCGGGTCTCGGCGATGATGTTGCCGAAGGGGACTCCGTTGGCGAGGAGATAGTCACGGCCGACGGCACCTTCGGTGTTGCCGGAGTCGCGGTCGCTACCGCCGCCAAGGGTGATGATGAGCGGGGCAATCTGCTTGCGATAGAGATCGACGGCGTGGTCGAGGCGCGCATGAAGAACCGGCGAGGGGCGGCCCAGATACTCCGCTGCGCCGAAGACGGCGATGGCATCGGCGGGCTGGGCGTCATCGTGGTGTGCGACTTGGGCGATCTGGTGGTAGACGTAGACGCTCCAGGCGAGCGCGACGACCAGGACGATGCCGGCGAGACGGCGCAACGCAGTCCAGCCGCTGGAAGAACGCCTACGCCGCAGGTTGGAGGCCGGGACGATCATTGTGGGGCGATTTGAGTGTACGGCATCGGCGCGGGAGTGTGGAGAGCCTTCGAAAAGGGCTCAACGATGCAGTGTAAGGGCGATCTCATGTGTGGGGATAGCGCCTTCGCGGAGGATCATCCATGAGTTGCCGCCGCCGGAGAGATCGACGATGGTGGTCGGGATCGCGCGTGCCGTGGGGCCGCCATCGACGATGAGGGGAATCTTGTCGCCAAGCTGCTCGCGGACGCCGTTGGCATAGGTGCACTCGGGGAGACCGAAGAGGTTGGCGGAGGTCGCAGTGATGGGCAGGCCGAGCTGCTTGACAACGGCTCGTGGAATCGCTGCCTCCGGAACGCGAAGAGCGACGTTGCCTGTGTTGGCGGTGACTCGCAAGGGCAGCTTCGAGCCGGCCTTGACGACGATAGTAAGCGGGCCGGGCCAGAAGCGCTCGGCGAGACGGTCGAAGGCAGTATCGACCGTACGGACAAGTTCGTAGGCCTGCGCGACGTCGGAGATGAGCAGCGAGAGGGGCTTGTGGCGGGCGCGGGACTTGATCTCGTAGATGCGATCGACGGCCATGAGATTTACCGGGTCGACGGCGAGTCCGTAGAAGGTATCGGTGGGGAGCGCGACGACGTCGCCGCAGTGAAGACGAGCAACAACTTTGTTGACGAGTTCAGGCTCGGGCTCGTCGGGATGGATGCGAAGTGTCTCGGCCGTCAAGATTTCAGGGCTCCTGTGCCGGGGGATGCGGCCATCTTGCATAGTATACCGGTGGCATTGGTTCAAGGACGCTGACCGCGGATGGGCGCGGACCAGCACGGATCAAAGGCCAGAACAGAAAGCTGGTTTTCGAAGACCACTGCTGTTCTGTTTTATCTATGACCATCTGCAGTAATCCGTGGTCGCGCTTGAAGCGGCGGAGAGCAGGCTGGAAGGCGACAGCGTAAGATTTTGGAATGACAGTGGCGGAGACGCTGATCTCAAGCAGAGCGAATGCGCGGGTGAAGCAGTTGCGAGCGGCGTTTGCAGGTAATGCGCGGCTGAGCGATGGACTGAGCGCCATTGAAGGAGAGCATCTGCTGGAAGAGGCTGTGCGCAGCGCCATCGCTTTGAAGATGGTGTTTGTGAGCGAGCGGAGGCCGATACCTCGCGGCCTGCCTCACGGCGTCGAGGTGCTGCGGGTGACCGACGACGTCTTTGCGAGCGCGGTAGAGACGCAGTCACCGCAGGGTATCGCAGCGTTACTGGCGCCGCCTGTGCATCATCTCGATGATGTGCTCGAGGGGCCGAAGCCGCTGCTCGTCATTGCTTGCGGATTGCAAGACCCCGGCAACCTGGGGACGCTGGTGCGGTCGGCGGAGGCGTTTGAGGCTGCGGGTGTTTTGACCACCCCGGGAACGGTGAGCGCGTGGAACCAGAAGGCGCTGCGCGCTAGCGTGGGGAGCGTCTTTCGCGTGCCGGTAGTGCCTGCCACTGCTGAAGAGATTGCGGGGTTGAAGCGGCGCGGCGTGCGGCTGCTGGCTGCTGTCGGAGCACAGGACGCTGGTGTTGAGGCTGCGCAGGATGCGAACCTTCGCGGCGCATGTGCGGTGATGATCGGCAACGAGGGCGCGGGGTTGAGTGCGGAGTGGATGGCTATAGCCGATGCGCGGGTGACGATTCCCTGCCCCGGGCCGGTAGAGAGTTTGAATGCGGCGGTAGCGGGGTCGCTGCTTCTGTATGAGGCTTCGCGCCAGAGAGCTGCTGCAGGAGCGCAGCGATGAGTCTATTCGATACGAGTCCGATTGTGGCGGCCGGCAGACAGGGGCGGCAGGCTCCGCTGGCCGACAGGATGCGGCCACACACGCTCAATGAGTATGAGGGACAAGAGCATCTGCTGGCGCCCGGCAAGCCGCTCCGGCTGGCGATTGAGAGCGATGATCCGACGTCGATGATCTTCTGGGGGCCTCCGGGTACTGGAAAGACGACGCTGGCCAAGATGATCGCGCATCGCACGCAGGCGAGCTTCATTGAGTTCTCCGCCGTGCTGAGCGGGATCAAGGAGATCAAGCAGGTGATGGCGGACGCGGAAAAGGCAGCGCACCTCGGCTCGCGCACGATCCTGTTTGTCGATGAGATTCACCGCTTCAACAAGGCCCAGCAGGATGCGTTTCTGCCCTATGTGGAGCGGGGGACGATACGGCTGATCGGCGCGACAACGGAGAATCCTTCATTTGAGATCAACGCCGCTCTGCTGTCGCGGTGCAGGGTCTATACGCTGGTCGCGCTGACTGAGGAGCAGATTCTGATTCTGCTACGGCGCGCGCTGAGTGACGCTGAACGCGGACTGGGTGCAATGGGGATCGAGGCCGACGAGGATGCGCTGACGACGATTGCTTCGTACTCGAGCGGCGATGCGCGCAATGCGCTGAATGCTCTGGAGGTGGCGGCTAGACTCGCGGACGGGCGTGGCGACCACAGAATTACGAAGGCTCTGGCGAGCGAGGCGCTGCAGCGAAGAGTGCTGCTGTACGACAAGAAGGGCGAGCAGCACTACGACATCATCTCGGCATTGCACAAGAGCGTGAGGAACAGCGATCCTGATGCGGCGCTGTACTGGCTGGGAAGGATGCTCGAGGCGGGCGAAGACCCGATGTACTGTGCTCGACGGATTGTGCGGATGGCGGTAGAAGACATTGGGCTGGCAGCCCCGGAGGCGCTGAATCTTTGCCTGTCTGCGAAGGAGGCACTGCACTTCCTTGGGCAGCCGGAAGGCGATCTCGCGTTGGCGCAGGCGGTGGTTTATCTTGCGCTGGCGCCGAAGTCGAATGCGGTTTACACGGCGTATGGCGCGGTGCTTGGAGATATTCAGGCTACGGCGGCTGAGCCGGTTCCGCTGCACCTAAGAAATGCACCGACCAAGCTGATGAAGGAACTCGACTACGGTAAGGGCTATCAGTACGCGCACGATGTTGAGGGGCGCGTGGCGGATATGGAGTGTCTGCCGCCTTCGTTGGCCGGGCGGCGTTACTATCATCCGACGAGCGAAGGGCGCGAGAAGCTTCTGGCTCAGCGGATGGAAGAGATTGCGCGGATCCGGCAAGAGAAGCGGCGAGACTGAGCGTAGAGCCATTGGCTCCGTTCAGTTCTTGTATTTGACTGAGCAACCGTAGGGTCGTGTAACGGCGGTTGGCACAGGTTTGCCTGACATGGCTGCGTTGAGGGCTTCGTTGAGATAGTTGTGCGCGGTCTTGATGTCGGCCTGGTTGGTCGTGGGCTTGTCGTCGATGGCTCCCTGATAGATGAGCTTGCCGGTGGGATCGATGACGAACATGTGCGGCGTGGTCCTGGCCTGGTAGAGATGGCCGATGGTGCCGCTGGGATCGAGGATCGCTGCGGTGGGAGCGGCCTTCATGGACTTGAGGTACTGGTTCTCTTCGGCGGGGCTGACGCTGCCCTGCTCACCAGGAGCCGATGAGATGACGGAGAGCCAGACGACGCCCTTGCCGGTCCACTCACGCTGCAGCGCTTCCATGTTACCGCTGAGGTAGTGCTTTCCATCATAGGGACAGCCGCGGTTGGCCCACTCGAGCACGACGTACTTGCCGCGATACTGCGAGAGCGTCTGGGTGTTGCCGTTGGAGTCGGTGCCTCTGAAGTCGGGAGCCGGGGAGCCTGGAGTAAGCGCGAAGATAGGCAGGGTGGCGAGAGCGATGACGAAGGGGAAAAGACGGCGGTGGGACATCGGCGGGTCACCTCCACATCTGCTTTGACGCTATTTTCGGCTTGCGGGACTACCGCGCAACGGCGCTACTCTCAAGCCGGAGCCAACATATTGGCATCACGCCAAATGCGCCACTGGCCGTCGATGCCCCTGCGGAAGACAGTGAGAGTATTGCCTGCTCGCTTCATGGTTTCTCCGCCAGCCAGCGGTGTAATGCTGACCTCGAGGAGGTTCCAGCAGACAGCGACGTCGCCGCGGATCGTGACCTCCTGAATGTCGGAGCGGACGTCGAGATGGACCTTCTCGCTCATGGCGCGGAAGCCGTTGGCGAATTCGTCGCGACGCATCGGCATGTTGCCGGCGGTGAGGAAGACGACGTCTTCGGTCATGAGGTTCATCTGCGCGAAGAGATCGCCAGCGCAGGAGGCCTCGCCCCAGGTTTCAACGAGGGCCCGGATTTGTTGTTCGTCCTGCTGCGGATTGGCTGGATTCGCGCTCATTGCTTGTGTCCTTCTGGAGTGCGGTGAGAACGATGTCTTTGGTAAGAAGCTCGGGCAGGACGTCAGCGGCAGAGTTGGGGTTTGCCGGATAGATGACGTAGGTCGGAACCCCGCTGCGGCCTACGGAGGCGAGTTGTTTGGTGATCTCGGGGTCGTACTGGGTCCAGTCGGCCTTGAGAAGCGTCACTTGGTTGTCGCGGAACTGCCGCTGAACGTCGGAGGACTTGAGGACGACGCGTTCGTTAACCTGGCACGAGAGGCACCATGCAGCGGTGAAGTCGATGAAGACCGGGTGACCGGAGGCGCGGGCCTGATCGAGCGACTTCTGCGAATAAGGTTGCCAGGTGAGAGTCGTGTCCTTGGGCTGATAAAGCGGGACGGTGAGAGCGATGACTCCGATGACGATCGCCGCGATGGAACTGGACCAGCGAGCAGGCCACTTGCCGAGCACCCATCCGGCGACGGCAAGCAACAGGAAGCAGCTGAGCAGGAGCGCTACGCGGTAGGTGCCCTGCCCGCCGCCGGCACCTGAGGCGAAGAGGCTTCCGTAGACGTAGGCCAGCCAGATGACCGTCGCAAAGAAGATGACCGCGGTGATCTGCTTGAAGGTCTCCATCCATGCGCCTGGGCGCGGGAGGATGCGTGTCCATGCGGGGTGGAAGCTGAGCAGAAGATAGGGCGCGGCGAGGCCGAGGGCGAGCGCGGTGAAGACGGCGAAGGTGATCCAGCCGGGTTGCGCGAGGGCGAAGCCGATGGCCGCTCCCATGAAGGGCGCGGTGCATGGAGTGGCGACTACCGTGGCTAGGACTCCGGTGAAGAAGCTGCCGGTGTAGCCCTGCTTCTGCGCGAGTTCTCCGCCGACGCTGGTGAGCGAGAGGCCGAGGTCGAAGAGACCGGCGAGCGAGAGCGCGAAGAAGAAGATGCCGGAGGCAAGGAAGACGAGGAAGGTCGGAGACTGAAGCTGGAAGCCCCATCCGGCCTGGCTGCCTCCTGCGCGCACGATGAGCAGCGCCGCAACGATGGCCCAGAAGGAGACGAGGATACCGAGCGTGTAGACGAGGCCATGGCTGCGAATGCGGCTGCGTTCCTCGCTGGAAGACTGCACGAGCGCGAGCCCCTTGAGGAAGAGCACGGGGAAGACGCAGGGCATCAGGTTGAGGATGATGCCTCCAACGAAGGCAAATCCGACCGCCGCCAGAGCGGTGAGTTCTGCCGAGCTGCCGGTGGACGCCTTCCCTCCTGCGGCTGGGGCCACCTCTCCGGGAGTGACTGGCGCGGTGACTTCATAGGCTTCGGTCTCGCTGAGCTTTACGACTCCGTGGAGTTCGTGGGGGAGCTTTGTCAACTCAGGGGCACGCGCGATGCGAAGGCGGACACCGTCGGGCTGCGCCTCGATGTCCTGGTCTGCGGCGTTGGCGATCTGCTCCTGATCGAAGGGGTAGAACTCGGCGTCGTTCTGCCGTTTGCCGGTGACGAGGTTGAGGACGAACGCCTGCCTGCCGCCGGTCACTGTGGCACGCATCTCGGAGGGAAGAGGCTTGGGCAGCAGGCCGAGCGCTTCGCCGAGCGCGCCTACCGGCTGCGCCGGGGCAGTGGCTGCGGGATCGACGGTGAGGTTTAGTCCGAGGTTCGCTTTGCCCGGGATGCAGACCTCGCGGCAGACGAGCCAGTTGACCTTTGCGTCAAGATGGATGGGACCGGGCTTGAGGTTCTTCGCGGCAGTGATCTGGACCGGGAAGGCGACCTCGTCCTGGTAGCCGAAGTCCATAAGAGGGCCGAGCGGCAGCCGGCTGGGGATGGGGAACTGCATCGGGCCAGCGGTGATGCCCGAAGGGAGGGTCCAGGTGATCTTTGGCGGCTCGCCTGAGTCACCTGCGTTGATCCAATAGACGTGCCACTTCTCTTCCAAGGTGAGGACGAGGCCAACCTGCAGGGTTCCGCCGGGCGCGATAGAGGGCGCGAGCGAGACCAGTTCCGCGGTGAGGTGTTGCGCCTTGACGGGGCCGGGGCCACCGTCGCCGACGGTCGGGATCTGCGCGTTCGCAGAGCCTAGAGCGGCGGAGAGCAGGAGTAGAAGATTGACTAGATAGTGGCGGACATTCATGTGCTTTGATTGTAGATAAGGGTTAGACGTCGGAAAGTGGCCCAAGGTGACAGTGTCAGAGGCCGGCGCAGCGATGCTCTACCATGATGCAACGGTCCATCACGACGCGGATGCCTCCGGCCTCGGCTCGTCGAGCAGCTTCAAGGTGGATGATTCCTTGCTGGACCCAGAGATTTTTGAGGCCGAGCTGAAGCATCTCGTCGACGATGGAAGGAATGTACTTTGGCAGGCGGAAGACGTTGACGACGTCGGGCCTGACGGGAAGGTCGCTGAGCGCCGGGTACGACTTTTCTCCGAGAACGGCCTCCACCATTGGGTTGACCGGCAGGATACGGTAGGCATGCTGCTGCATGTACTCCGGGACGAAGTGGCTCGGCTTGTTCGAGTCGCCGGAGAGGCCGATGACCGCGATGGTGCGGGGCTCGGCAGGTGGATTGCCGAGCATCGCGCGAATGGTTTCAGGTTCGTTCATAGTGTCTGATCTTATCCCTGCAAATCGAGTCTAACTGTGCCAGACGCCGAGCAGGCGACGAATGACGACGAGTTCGCCGAGGTGGTAGGCGTTGTGGTCTGCAATGAGCATCGCCTCACGCAGGAGATTCTGTCCGTCGCCCCAACGGAAGGGCTTGTAGAGATCGGCTTCAGTCCGCGTTATGAGAGCCTCAAAGGTTTCGAGATCTTTGCGTATAGTCGCGATGGTTGCGTCCCAGGCGTGCGGGGAAGGCGGCTCGGGGGATTTTGGCCAGTAACCGTCGGGCCATTCGATGGGATGGTAGCCTCCGGTGGGTGGAGCGCTGAAGTCGAGAATGTCGCGCAGAGTAATGCGAAGATGCTCGAGGATCTGCCAGGCAGAATAAGGCAGGTTGGCTGGAACAGTGCCGCGGTGTTGCTCGGGAAAGTCTCTGATAACTTCCTCGAGGGTCGCGTGGGCCTGCCCGCCGCGAAGAAGCGCGAGGAGTTGCTTTCGAAGCTCGCCGTTACCAATATCTGCGGGGGCCTTCGACATAAGATAGTTCCCTTCCTTGTTCCATTAGATGCTCGCTGGCATCTTCAGGTCACAAAGTGGGCTTGCGAGCGATGACGACGCCAAGCAAGCGAGTCTAGCTAAAGTTCGTCGTCGGGAGCGACTTCGGCCGGGAGGCTACCTTCGCGGCGCATGCGCAGGTATCCACGGATGAAGGGCTCGAGATCGCCGTCGAGGACCCTGTCGACATCGCCCACTTCGACGCGGGTGCGGAGGTCCTTGGCCATTCGGTAGGGCTGCAGGACGTAGCTGCGGATCTGCGAGCCGAACTTGATGTCGAGCTTGGAGTCCTCGAGCTTCTTGCTGGCGGCCTTCTTCTTCTCGAGTTCGTACTCGTAGAGGCGCGAGCGGAGGAGCTTCATCGCCTTCTCTTTGTTCTTGTGCTGCGAGCGCTCGTTCTGACACCCGGCGACGAGGCCGGTGGGAATGTGCGTGATGCGCACGGCGGAGTCCGTCGTGTTGACATGTTGCCCGCCTTTGCCTCCAGACCGGTAAGTGTCAATGCGGAGGTCCTCAGGCTTGATGTCGATGACGATGGTGTCGTCGATCTCAGGCGAGACGAAGACGCTGGCGAAGCTGGTGTGGCGTCGCTTGGCAGAGTCGAACGGCGAGATGCGGACGAGGCGGTGTACGCCGGTCTCTCCCGAGAGCAAGCCGTAGGCGAAGTCGCCGGAGATGGTGAAGGTGGCGGACTTGATGCCGGCTTCGTCGCCGTCCTGAACCTCGTTGATCTCAACCTTGAAGTTCTGGCGCTCGCCCCAGCGGATGTACATGCGCATGAGCATCTCGGCCCAGTCCTGTGACTCGGTGCCTCCGGCGCCGGGGTGGACGACGACGATGGCGTTGAGCGGGTCGCTCTCCTCGGAGAGCATCGTGCGGGCCTCGAGCTTATCGGCGAAGTCGATGAGCGAGGGGATCTCGCGCGCGAGTTCGGCCTCGGTGTTCTCACCCTCCTTGGCGAGCTCGAAGTAGGTCTCGATGTCGTCGGAGCGGCGCTCCAGCTCAGCGTCGTCGGCGAGAAGCGTCTCGATGCGCTTGCGCTCGCGCATGAGCGGCTGCGAACGCGCGGGATCAGCCCAGATGGCTGGGTCGGCGGTCTTCTCTTCGATGGTGGCTAGTTCACGGCGAAGGCGGGCGGAGTCAAAGATACTCCCGCAGATCGCGAACCTTCTCGCGAACCGGGGAGTACGTGTACTCAAGATCGGTAATCATATCTCTTTCAGTTTACGGCAATTTCGCTCGCAGATTCTCTTGCGGCGATTTTTGTCCGCAGACTAAGTGCGAGCGCGAGGGCCGTCACCAGAGCACAGGCGTAGGCGAAGAGGTCGCCGTGCGCGGCGTAGAAGGTAAGGCCGTTCTCAAAAGAGAAGCTGACTCGGATACTGGTGCGAACGTGGCGCGGCGCCGCAGCTACGACGCGCCCCGTGGGGCTGATGGCCGCCGTGACCCCGGTGTTAGTGGCGCGAAGGACCCATCGATGATTTTCGATGGCGCGCATGCGGACCATGTTGAGGTGTTGCCAGGGAGCGCTGGTGTCGCCGTACCAGCCGTCGTTGGAGATGTTGATGAGCACCTCGGCTCCCTGCTGGGTGAAGTGGCGGACCTCGTCGCCGAAGACGGACTCGTAGCAGATGAAGGTGCCGTAGCCGTGGCCGTTGACGTTGAAGATGGACCGCTCTGTGCCAGGCTCGAAGGTTCCCACCTCATTGAGCAGGTTCTTGGCAAAGAAGAAGATCTGCTTGAAGGGAACGTACTCGCCAAAGGGGACGAGGTGCATCTTGTCGTAGCGGCCGGCGAACTCTCCCTGCGGTGTGACGAACGAGGCGGAGTTGAAGAGGTGATAACCGCGGGCGTTCTCGGTGGTGCGCTCGATGCCGATATTGCCCGCGATGATGGGCGCGTTGGCCTCGCGCGCCAGGGAAGAGAGCGCGGCGCGGAACTGCGGATCGTTCTCCTGAAAGGGAGCGGGAGACTCGGGCCAGACGATCAGGTTGGTGCTCGCGGGTTCAGCCTTCGGCAGGAAGTCAACCATCGGCGTGCTGCGCTGCTCCGGCATGCCGAGAAAGAGGCGACTGCCTGGGTGGCGACTGAGGTAGGAGAAGGATTCGAGCAGTTGCTGGGTGCTCGGCTCCGGTTCTGTGGCGGCGGCTCCTACCTCAAGATTCTCCTGCACCAGCGTCGCGTATGCGTTGGTCTGCAGGACGACGGGGGCCTGAATCCGCTGCAATCCGAGAACGTAGAAAACGATGATCGCAACGCCGGCGAACGTGAGGATCAAGCGAGTATGACGGCGCTCTCGAATCTGAATGCGCGCGAGCCAGAGCGCGTTGATTGCAGCGATGACGAACGAAAGGCCGTAGCCTCCGGCATAGGGAGCGAGGCGCGTAAGCAGCGGGTTATCGATCTGCGCGATCCCGAGTTGGTCCCACGGGAGGCCGGTGATGCGTGAGCGAGCAAGCTCCACGGCGACCCAGGCGAAAGGACTGAGCAAAATCGCAGCCTGACGGCCAAACCGCGAACGGAAAGCAACAAGCAACGTGGCGAAGAGAAGGTGATACAGGCCGAGATAGAGACAGAACAGAACAAGGATGCCAGCAGCGACCGGCCGGGCGAGGCCGCCGTAGAGATACATCGTCTGGTAGATCCAGTAACAGTTGCCCAGGTACCAGACGAATCCGCTCAGATAGCCGAGGATTGCGCCCTGAGCAAGAGTAAGTGGCTTTCCCTGCTTATTGTTGCCCAGCACCGCCCAGAGAAGCGGCAACAGGGCGATCCAGCAGAATGCAGCGCGCCACACCGGCGCCGGCCCTGCAATGGGAAAAGGAAGAACCTGAAGGACGCCTGAGAGTGCGGCCAGGACCCAGAGCTTCGTTGGAAGAGGTCGCATCGCACCGGCAGTCTACCATCTGCCGACCCTAAGGAACGCTAAAGTGGCGATACAATACGCAGTGGTATGGACATCATCATTCACTTCGTTGCCAAGATCGTCGTGCCTCTTTTTTTAGTGGGGTTGGCGGGTTCAGCCATCGTGGTTGTGGTGAGTTTCATCGAGGATTTGAAAGAGCTGCTGGAACATGAAGAGTAACCTGCGGCTGCGGGACGCATTGCTGAACGCAAACTAATAATGGCCTCCAAACAAACTACGTATAAGCCCCTCCCCGCCAGGGTTCGCCTGGTCGTGGCCTCATCGGTGATGCTCACCTTTATCTCTTTCTGGCGAGCGGCAGCGATTGTTTTGAATGACTTGGGCTCCTCAGCCTTCTATGCTGGCGGAATCGCCGAGGAGGCTGTGGGTAAGTCGGCTCCCTGGTTCGTCCTCGGAGTGATGCTGTTCAGCTTCGCGGTGCGCGCGGTGTACGTCGAGAGCTGCAGCATGTTCACCCGCGGAGGAGTCTACCGCATCGTAAAAGAGGCGCTCGGCGGGACCTTCGCAAAGCTCAGTGTGTCGGCGCTGATGTTCGACTACATCCTCACGGGGCCGATCTCCGGCGTCTCGGCCGGACAGTATATTGTTGGACTACTCAACGAGTTACTGCGAATCTGCACAGCGCATCACTGGGTGACCATACTGGCGACGCACGCCGACGGCGTGGCGCGGCAGCTCCCTGTAGACGGCACTTCCGCAACCATTGCCGGAATGGTCACGATCTACTTCTGGTGGCAAAACACCAAGGGCATCAAGGAGTCCAGCGACAAGGCCCTGAAGGTGATGAAGATCACGACCGTGATGGTTGTGATCCTTCTGGCATGGGGCTTCTTCTCGGTGTTCAAGCTGGGAGCACACCTGCCCCCACTGCCAATACCGGAGAATCTTTCATTTAGCAAGGATGCCCTGGGCTTCCTCAAGAATACGAACTTCGCAAAGACGCTTGGACTGTTCGGCATCATTATGGCGTTTGGCCACTCCGTGCTGGCGATGAGCGGCGAAGAGTCGCTGGCGCAGGTCAACCGCGAGATCGAACACCCGAAGCTGAAGAACCTCAAACGCGCTGCGATTGTGATCGCACTTTACAGCTTCATCTTCACCGGCGTCGGCACGTTGCTGGCCGTGATGCTGATCCCTGACTCGGTTCGCGTGCCCGTGTACCGCGACAATCTGATCGCCGGCATGGCGATGTACATGGTCGGGCCGCTTGCCTTGAAGATTGCGTTCCGCGTCTTTGTCGTCATCGTCGGCTTCCTGATTCTGGGGGGTGCGGTGAACACGGCCATCGTCGGATCGACTGGCGTGCTGATGCGCGTGGCGGAGGATGGCGTCCTGGCGGACTGGTTCCGAAGACCACAGCGGCGCTTTGGCACGAGTTATCGCATCGTCAATCTTGTCGCCGGCCTGCAGATGTTTACCATTATTGCTTCCCGCGGCAATGTCATCATGCTCGGCGAAGCCTATGCTTTTGGCGTCATCTGGAGCTTTACCTTCAACTCGCTGGCGATGCTTGTCCTGCGGTGGAAGTATCACGGCGAGCGCGGGTGGAAGGTACCTCTCAACATCAAAATTGGAAAGACTGAGATTCCCGTTGGACTTATCTCGATCTTTCTCGTTCTCCTTACGACTGCGACCGTGAACCTATTTACCAAGTCGGTAGCGACGGTAAGTGGCATCTTGTTTGCCGTGGTATTTTTCGTAATCTTTTCTCTTTCGGAGCGGGAGAACAAGCGGCGGCACGACCTGGCCACGCGGCAGATGAAAGAGCACTTTCAGCTGGAGCATCAGGACACCGTCGGCCGCGAGTCTCTGGCCATACGTCCGGGCGCGGTCGTCGTTACCATGCGCGATGCGGCCTCCCCGTTCGCGCTCAAGTGGGCCCTGTCTCACACCAATACCGACGACCAGGACCTGGTCGTGTTGGCTGCGCGCATGATGGGAGCCGGAGGACCGGAGTACGTCGATGCCTCCGAGCAGTTATTCAGCGAGCATGAGCAGATGCTCTTTACCAAAGCCGTCTCTGTCGCGGAAAGCTTTGGCAAACACATCTCGCTGCTTGTGGTTCCTGCGGGAGATATCTTTGCCGCACTGGTTCAGACTGCTAACTCACTTGATGCCGCCGCGGTGGTTTCGGGCCTGTCGAGTAAGTTGACGGCCCAGGAACAGGCCTATCACGTCGGCCAGGCATGGGAAGCCCTGCCCGAACCGAAGCGTCAATTTACTTTCTATGTCGTGAAACCTGACGGGGAGGCTCTTAGCTTTCATATCGGTCCTCACGCCCCGACGATCACACCGGATGAAGTCCAACTCGTGCATCGTCTCTGGCTTAACATGAGGCGGTCTCCAGAGATGGAACAGCTGCATCACTGTGACGTCATTACCTACGCTCTAACTCGATTGGCCAGCGAGTTTGCACGCGACAAGCAGGCAACCCTGAAGGGCTTGCGGCAGTGTATGGATGAAGTCAATAACCGTCGGGGCCTGGGCACGTCGTTCCGCGAGGAACTGGATGACACGGGGCCGGGCTATGCGATTCGCCCCGCGGATTTATCCCGCAAGGATGAACAGGTATCTTCCGTCTCACAAAAATAGCTTGCATAAGCTAGACAAATATTGTGCGAGTTAGAGATGCTTCCTGTATCGTTGTATGTGGCATCGAGATAATCCGGTTTATAGAGCATCACGCCAGCTCAATGACTCTCTTATTGATGCCATATCGGAGGTAACAAGTGGAAGTAAGCCGCATTATCGCTGAGATCGACGCTCAGATTGCAAAGTTACAGCAGGCGCGCGCGCTGCTGGCTGGCACACAGACCGTACGTACTGGTCCCGGCCGGCCCAAGGGCGCCACGAATGTTGGCAAGAAGCGCAAGCTGAGTCCAGAGGGCCGAAAGCGAATTGCAGAAGCGATGAAGAAGCGTTGGGCAGAACGCAGGAAGCAAGGCGCGAAGGCCTGACATCGGAAGCAAGAGTAGAAAAGCGCAGGCACTCTTTCCAGAGTGCCTGCGCTTTTGCATTAATCCAGTCCTGAGGTGTGGCGCAGCTATCGAGTTACGATAACCTCGCGCAAACTATCTTTTGCGAGGAAGAAGCGATAGGTGCTGAACTGGCTCAGCAGGTTCTCAATCTTCCTGTTGCTGTAGATGTGATGCAAAGCAAAGTTCCCGGCGCGCTGCATCTCCACAACTTCCGTATCGGTAAGATGATAGCGACTAAAGTTGGCGCCCGGATCTGGAGTCGCGTGGAAGAAGCAAAGCATCAGTCCTCCGGGCTCCATCACCTCATGGATGCGTGAGAAGACTGGCGCGACCAGCGGTTCAGGAAGGTAGTCGGCCGTATCCCATAGCAATACGATGTCGAAGTTACGGCCGGTGAAGTTGAGGTTCGTAGCAAGGAAGTGTTCGACGTCAAAGGCCGTCTCGCCGTCTGGGGCAGGAATGATCCATTCCGGCTTCGCAGCCTCTTCCACCAGGTTAGCCATGTAGATACTGTGGCCAAGGCTGGTGATGTAGTTGATGTTCGTGGACGATGTAGGACCGATATCAAGAATGCGGAGCGATTCCTTGGTCTTCAGGTGCTTTAGAAGCTCCTTCCAACCGCTGGAGTGCCTTGCGACGCGCGCAGCGTCCGCACCTCTTGATGTTCGTGTCCCTTCGCTACTGCCGAAGATACCGCGCATGAACTCGCTTCTCCTCCCTGCTTATGCGTTTGGCTCAAGAACCAGGGAGTCTTGAGTTGCGACGGAAGGAACTGGCTGCAAGGAACTCGAAACGGACGCTTCCGATGTCATGAGTTCGACGTGCCCCTTAAGATTGGCGTTCTCTTCCATGGAGAGCCGGGTGGCGAAGATATCACCCAGAACCGCTGCGGAGTGACGCAACTCCACGCGTCCTGTAGCATGCAGGTTCCCGTGAATACTGCCCAGAACGATGACGGACCGGGCATGAATATCCGCCATAACACGGGCGTTCGGCCCCACGGTCAGGGTATTTTCCGGCAGCGTGATAGTTCCCTCGATCTCGCCATCCATGTAGAGGTCTTCTTTTCCGGAGAGATCTCCGCGGATTGAGACCGATTTGCCAATAACGGTGGAACCCTCTGCTGGCTTCATGAGCTTCTGTTCTCCCAACTGCGGCTACTGTGTGTCTTGCCCGAACTATACCCAAGGCTGTGACAGGAGGCAAACCGGCAAAACTCTGTTCGGGTTCACGAGTCTTACGTAAGATATGCAAAGGCGCTCCGGAGACGGAGATTGTGCGCAGCCCGAGGTCAAAGGGCAGCGGATAAGTTGGGATACACGGTACGGAGGTACACACTGTCACCAGGGCTCGCCAGTCGAGATCTCAGAATGTTGCGCTTGCTCCTCGCAACATTTCTGGCCGTTGCATCTGCTTCCGCAGCCCGGGACTCGCAGGCGCAGGCGGCAGACTCCAGCGGCGCGGGAGTCCCGGCGTGGCTCGCGGCCATCCCTCCCCGCTCATGGGCCGTCGATACGGTCGCCACTGAATTGGAAACCCTGCACCACCAGGGCTCCTATCTTCGTTATCGCATGCGCATCGTCGATGCCAAAGGCGACCGGGTCCGCGACGTGCTTGAGAGCGAAGACGGCACCGTGGCCCGGCTGATTTTGAAGAATGGAAGGCCTCTGACCGAGGAGGAAGACAAGGCCGAGCGGCACCGCCTGAACGACATGCTGCAGTCTCCCTCGGAGTACTACAAGCACGTCAAGGACGACTCCTCAGGGAGAAAGATCGCCGACTCGCTGATGCGGCTAGTGCCTGATGCGATGATCTTCACCTACGTCCCCGGCCAGCCCCAGACGGGAATGAATCCTGACATGACGGAGGTTGTCAGCGACTACACCCCGAATCCTCAATTCCATCCTCCTACGACGGCGGCTGAGGCATTGAAAGGACTGAAGGGCCGGGCGTGGGTCGATGCAAAGACCCGGCATCTGGTCCGCATGGAAGGAACGATCTTCCAGGGAGTCAACTTTGGCTGGGGAGTACTCGCGCACATCTACCCCGGCGGCAAACTGGCCCTCGATCAGGCCGACGCGGGTAACGGGCGCTGGATCTTCACGCACTTCTCCGAACAGATCAGCGTACGCGCGCTGATGGTGAAGACGTTGAACATCAACACCACCGTCGACGCGAGTAACTTCCAGAGTGTTTCCCCGATGAAATATCAGGACGCGATTCGCCTGCTGCTGAATACGCCCTTGCCGACCCACTAGCGTCCGAACTGCTGGCTCAAGCAGTCACACGAGCCCGGGAACGCAGTGTCTGCCGACGCACGGTGAGAGCCTCAATGCGAGCCTTGTCGACCTGATAGCCCGAACCGATTCCCGTCGGAACGACGATCTCTCCCTTGGAGCTGACGGTGACCTCGGGCTCGATAATGTCTTGCGACCAGTAGCGCTTGGAAGCGGAGACATCGCCTGGAAGCGAGAAGTTCGGCAACGACGAGAGAGCGATATTATGGGCACGCCCGATGCCGGTCTCCAACATGCCTCCGCACCACACCGGAATGCCGCGTTCTTCGGCAGCGTTGTGTACGGCGATAGCTTCGCTGAGTCCGCCGACACGGCCGACCTTGATATTGATGATCCTGCAGGAGGTCATATCGATGGCCGCAAGCGCGTCGCGGCGGTTACGGATCGACTCGTCGAGGCAGATTGCTGTCTCAATTCGCTTCTGCAGCATGGAGTGAAAGTAGAAGTCGTCGTACCAGAGCGGCTGCTCGATCATCAGCAGCTTGAACTCGTCCCACGTGGCGATGTGGTCGATATCCTTGAGACGGTAGACCGAGTTCGCGTCGCAGCTCAGCATGATGTCGGGCCAGCGCTTACGGACGGCCTCAAAGATATTGCTGTCCCAGCCGGGCTTGCACTTCAGCTTAATGCGCTGATAGCCGGCCTCAAGCTCCAGGTCGATCTTGTCCAGCAGTTGCTCCAGTGTAGGCTGAATGCCGATGGAGACGCCGCAGGGGATCACTTTGCGCGTTCCGCCGAGCAATTGCGACAGGGGCATCTTCTCGACCTGTGCCTCAAGGTCCCAGACAGCGTTCTCCAGCGCAGCCTTCGCCATTCGGTGACCGCGAACCTGCTTCAGTATGTGCGGAACTGATCCGCCGTTCTCGATGTCTGCATCGAGCAGGCGCGGCGCCAGCTCCGTCTCGGTGATGATCCACGCGGTATCGATCATCTCGTCGCTGAAGTAGGGATGCTCGCCGGCGACGCACTCGCCCCAAGCCGTCAGCCCTTCGGCTTCCAGCTCGATCAGAAGAATGCGTCGGCCTGTCGTGAGGCCGAAGCTGGTCTCGAATGGATGAGCCAGTGGCAGGTTGATCTCGCGCATGTGGATGGCATCGATATTGAGCATGTGAGGTCCTATTCTTTGGGTTCCTGGTGATATGGAAGCGGTGGCCCGCTGAGAACTGGTGCGACGCACTACGACTGCTTGCGAGCTGGTTCGCTCCATGGACCAAGCAGAAACGAGCCGTTGCCTTCGGCGTCGCGCTCGTAGCCGACTACGGCGAGACCCCGCCCGAACGCCGACTCCAGCGCCAGCCGATTTTTCAATTGCAGATGCTGGGCCAAATCTTTGCTCTGAGGGTCCTGCTTCCACTGGTAGATGGTGTGCGGGACGGTGATACGTTCGACGACTTCGACCGGCTGAGGCTCTCCGAGCAGCGTGCTGACAACCCTGGGAGAGTTCAGCCACCATTCCGCGTATAGCCTATCCGTCGGAAGGCCTCCCTGCAAGGGCGATGACGAGGGACCATAAAAATCAGCCTTGTAGCGCCGAGAGATGGCTCCCAGGCGGACGATATTCAGGTGGGCGTTCTTGATCTCCAGGGGATCGTACGTCCACTCCATCAGGTCAATGCCGCGGGCGATGGCGTCGTCGCGCTGGAAGAGCTTCAAACGACGGCCAAGACCGGCGTTACGGTACTGAGACAGCACCGCAAGCATGTGCGAGTGCAGATAGGGACGCCCATCCCGGACACCCGGAAGGGCCATTGCAAATCCGACCATCGTCTCGCCGTCGAACGCGCCGATCACCTGCCCGCCGATGCGCTGGGCGACCAGGAAGACACGCCGGGGAATAAGGTCGCCGTCAGTGTAGCCCCAGACCTCAAGCTGGAGAGCGACGCATCGTTCGAAGTGTTCGAGGGTTGTTGCGTGGCCTATCTGGATGTTGCCGTGCAAGGTGCTGCTCATGAATGACTTGCTCCGCTGGCGGAGGCTACCGTGGCCTTCGCCTTGCTCCACAGCTCTTCCAGCTGCTCCGGGTTGTGGGTAGTCAGCGCCTCCGGGCCTCCGGCCGCCTGTTCCATCGCGGCGAAGCGGCTGCGAAACTTGGCATTCGCAGCGCGAAGGGCCGATTCGGGATCGACCTTCAAGTGCCGCGCAAGGTTGACCGCTGTAAAGAGCAGATCGCCCAGCTCCTCTTCCACGGCTGCAATCTGCGAAGCTTGTCCTGGCGCGGCCTGCAGCTCCTGCTTGAGTTCGGCGATCTCTTCGTTGAGCTTCTCAAAGAGGCCATCGACGTCGGGCCAGTCAAAGCCTACCTTCGCGGCACGGGAGCCCAGCTTGCCAGCCTCCAGCGTCGCGGGCATGCTGCGCGGAATATCGGCCAGAAGCGAGTCCTTCTGAGTTGCCGAGGACTTCTTCTCCTCACGCTTGATCTGCTCCCAGTTGCGCAGCACTGTTGCCGAATCCCCGGCCTCAACGTCGCCGAAGATATGCGGATGGCGGCGGATCAGCTTGGCGTTCAGGTTGGCAGCGACGTCGTGGATGTTGAAGTGGCCTGCCTCCGAGGCCATCTGCGCATAAAAGAGAACCTGCAGCAGAAGATCGCCAAGCTCGTCCTTCAGATCGGGCCACGCGCGGCGTTCGATGGCGTCAAAGACCTCGTAGGTCTCCTCTAGAGTGTGTCGCTTGATTGTGTCGAAGGTCTGTTCCCGGTCCCAGGGACAACCGTTGGGAGCACGTAGCCTAGCCATGATCGCAACAGCCTCAGCAATGGGGTCTGCTTCGTGAGACGGTTCTGGAGATAGCAGAGCCATATCTTTACTTTACCCGATTCACTGTGCCCGGCTTCACGGACAGACAGGAGATCGAGTATTCTTTGCTGCAGATGCCCGAACAGACCGAAACACGCAGAAGCCGCTGGGTGTGGCTGCTCGCACTGCCTTATCTGGGACTGTGCTTCCCCGCACTCTATGCGCGCAGCACGCCGTCGCTGTGCGGATTTCCTTTCTTCTACTGGTACCAGCTCGCCTCAGTCATTCTGGCTTCGGCTTTACTGACGCTGGTGTACAGGAAGCTGAAAGATCAGCGCGATAAATAAATAGGACGAGCGACAAATAAATAGGACGAGCGACCTGACGCCGCTGGCTGAAGTTGCCTGACGCAAGGCGCAGCGAGAGGAAGGTGGTGGCGAGGTGGTTCGCGAATGCTGCCCCGCCGCCCGCTCGGGGAGGATGCAAGACACCGGGCCTCAGCATCTCGGCCCGGTGTCTCACGGAGTGGTTGGTCGTGCGGATTGGTGTTGCGGAGATTGAGTCCTACTGGACGCTAGGCGTCGACGTGGCGACTGTCGAACCCGACGGCTGCTCCATGTTGGTCATCAGCTTGACCTCAACGCGCCGGTTCTTCGCGCGTCCGGCGGCCGTGCTGTTGCTCGCGACCTCCTGATCCTTACCGATTCCAATGAGGTAGAACTTGTGCGGCGGGATATTGTACTTCGACGCCAGATAGTTCACTACGGCATCGGCGCGGCGCTGGCTGAGCTGATAGTTATAGTTCGCGTCGCCAACCGAATCCGTCCCGCCGGTGACAGCAAGAATGTAGCTCCGCTTACCGGTAAGGCTCGCGGCGAAGTCATCGAGCGTCTGACGGTCGGTCGCGGTGAGCACCGACTTGTCAAAGCCGAAGGTCACGCTCACATCCGAGATGGACTTGTAGTTGTCGAGGTTCGCTACGACCCCACTCAGCGTGTCGACGCGGTTGTAAGCCTCCTGGGCGGAGTGGCCTGCGGTGTCAGCCGACTGGCCTGCGGCGAGGGCGTGCTGGTCGGCAGTGTCGGCGGCGCTCTGTGCGCCGGCGATCCCGCGCTGTGCGCGCTCGTCCGTATCGGCGATGTTGCGGTGGTCCGTCGCCGTCTTGGCGTCCAGATCGTTGACCTGCGCGATCAGTGGAGCCGTCTGGGATCGAACATAATTCTTGCTAGAGCAACCCACAGTCAAAGTAACAATGACTGTACCTGCTAACAGCGCACCACAGACAGATGAAATCTTCCTCGCGACACAGACATTGGCATTGTTTTCGTTCATCATGGAGCTCATAGGAGTCCTCTCTGTTGCTTCACAGTAAGCTACGTACCAACTACAGCATTTAGCATGCCAAACGATAGAACATGGCAACTTATTCAAAATAAACTAGTTGCACCCTGGATGCATAACTGAAATCTCTTGCACACCACATCCTTTCCGGAAGTTTTGATAGGGAGATGAGTCAAATCTACTCAGGCATCCAAAGGCTTTCGGCGGTTTAGACTGAAGGTTCGGCGACCGGCGCGCATGGACCTGTACCAGAAAATCCGGACCCTCCCCACCTCCCCGGGCTGCTATCTATACAAGAACGCCGAGGGCGAGGTTATCTATGTCGGCAAGGCGAAGAACCTGCGGGCCCGGGTTCGCTCCTACTTTCTTGAGGCCTCACAGGCCAACGCCAAGACCGGCACCCTGATGCGCGAGGCCGTCGATGTGGACTACATCACGGTCGCCAACGAGCACGAGGCCCTCGCGCTCGAGAACAACCTCATCAAGCAGCGGAAGCCGCGTTTCAACATTCTGCTGCGCGACGACAAAACTTATCCCTACATCAAGTTGACCATGGGCGACCGCTACCCCAAGGTCTTCGTCACACGCCGCCTCAAGAAGGACGGCAGCGCCTACTTCGGTCCCTACTTCCCTGGCAACCTCGCGCATCGACTCGTCGACCTGGTCCACCGCAGCTTTCTCATCCCAAGCTGCAAGGTGGACCTCTCGCGCTACCATCCGCGCGCCTGCCTGCAGTACTACATCAAGCGCTGCCTTGGCCCCTGCGTCGAGGGCCTGACGACCCCTGAGCTCTACAGGCAGGCGATCCGCGATGTACAACTTTTCCTCGAAGGCCGTCCCGGAGAGCTCGAACAACGGCTCACCGCGCGCATGCAGCAGGCCGCCGAGGCAGAGCAGTACGAACTCGCTGCCCGCCTGCGCGATCAGATATCCACTGTCCACCAGATGATGGACAAGCAGCGCATCGCCACCACGGACAACGAGGACGCCGACGTCTTCGGCTATCACTACGAGAACGAGATGCTCGCCGTGAACCTCTTCCACATGCGCAACGGCAAGATCGTCGATCGTCGCGACTTCTTCTGGGAGGACCTGCCCGAGTTCGAGGACATGTTTCAGGCCGAGGCCACCGAAGAAAAGGCCAGCGACACCGATGAGGCAGAGGCGCTGCCGCGTATGGAGCCGGATCCCACAGCCTCCGCGCCCGAGGTCGGCGAGGGGATGCCGGTCTTACAACACTCGTCTATCTCCGAACCCGGAGCAGCCTTCAGTCCGTCGGCCTTCTTCTCTGCCCTGCTCAAACAGCTCTACCTTGACCAGAACTACGTGCCGCGTTCGGTGCTCGTGCCCGTCGAGTTCCCGGACCGCAGTGTTCTCGCCGAGATGCTCTCCGAGCGTACCGGCCGTCGCGTCGAGATACTCGTCCCGCAGCGCGGAGAAAAGCGCTCGCTCGTCGATCTCGTAAGCCAGAACGCGAAGCAGTCCTACGACCAGCGCTTCCGCGTGATGCAACCCGGTGCGAAGGCCATCCAGGAGGCCCTGCAGGACGCGCTCACGCTTGAAGAACCTCCGCGCCGCATCGAGTGCTTCGACATCTCGCACATTCAAGGCGCAGAGACCGTCGCCTCCATGGTGGTATGGGAGGACGGTGCGATGAAGAAGTCCGAGTACCGCAAGTTCCAGGTCAGGTCTGTCACCGGCGTCGACGACTTCGCCAGCATGCGCGAGATCATCCACCGCCGCTACAAAAGACTGACCGAGGAGAAGAAGGCGCTGCCCTCGCTGATCCTCATCGACGGCGGCCTCGGCCAATTGCACGCTGCCTACGACGCGCTTGAAGAGATCGGCCTCACCCTGCAGCCGCTGGCCTCCATCGCCAAACGCGAGGAGATCATCTACGTCCATGGGCAGGAGAACGACCCCGTCGTGCTCGACCGCCGCTCACCCGTGCTGCACCTCATGCAGAAGATCCGCGACGAGAGCCACCGCTTCGCCGTCTCCTACCATCGCAAGCGACGCGAGATGCGAGACCGCGAGAGCGAACTTCTCGCCATCCCCGGCGTAGGACCGCGAACCCGGCAGCGCCTGCTGGAGCACTTTGGCAGCGTGCGCGGCGTCAAGCAAGCCAGCACAGACGCCCTGACCGCCGTCGTCAACACCGCGACCGCCCGGCGCATTCGCACCCACTTCGACGAAGAAACCGAGCGAAGCGCATCCTTACCTGTACTGAATTAGGCGGTATCGACGTATAGCGTAACGCTAAGTAATCGAAAGAACTGCTATCCGGAGCGCGATACCTTCTTGGTTGTCATTCCACCTGAGCCCAATACCTTCTTGGTTGTCATTCCATCTTGAGCCCAATACCTTCTTAGTTGTCATTCCGACCGGAGCGCAGCGGAGTGGAGGAATCTGCTGTCTGTTTGCAGTGCCTCAATTTTTTCAAAGGGAGCCGAAGGCCCCGGCTTCTATACCAGCCTGATACCGTTGGCGAATTCCAGAACAGGTCTCCGCAAGTTACCGCAAACCCCGTTTCGAGGAACCCTCCCCTTTGTGGCTCGAATGGCGCGAGACAATTACTGTGTCGCTGGACTCTGCGCAAGCACTAGCTATCGGTGATTAGATCCCACGCTTCGAAGTACGACTTTGAAGGAATCCACGTCGGGAACGGGTCCGTATAGGTTGGCCGACCAAAGATTGTCGCTTGAAAGGCATGAGACCTGCCAATCTCGAAGTTGGTCAAAGTGAGGAGCCATACACGAAAAACGCATTGAGGTCTCCGGGTCTAGGAGGATTGGCGTGCCCCTAAAGTCTTTCTGGCCTAATTTTGCCGCCAAATTCTGAAGACGTTCCGCTATGGTTTGCGATCCCGGAGATGTGCTTTTGTCGTCGCTGATGACGATCGATTCGAACTCGACAGGTTCACCCAAGCGTGCCCGCACGAGTCTTAGCTCCCGTTGTCCTGCGGGCGTATCCTCTTGTCGCCACATCCAAGGAACTTTCACACTGAGTTCCTGGTAGGTGGCGGTCGAATGATGTCTAACAGTCCACAACCAAGCTCGCAGAGTCGGTTCTAAGTAGAGATACCCAACTCCAGCTACCAGTACGGTGGCAAGAAGAATACCGATCGGCTTGACCGGCAGATCGCGATTCCACCATCGGGGGTCAGGTCCTCCTGCCATCAGTCGAAGACTCCTCCAACACTCTTAGTGCAGTGAACTAAGGGTACCGTAGTCATGCTGAGCCAACGCTCCCGTAAAGTCGGGTTTCCGGAAACTTCAGCTAGCCATTTCGCGCCCTTCATTACATATTCGAATATGTCCTTATATTACAATCACTTACATAATCTCAACTCAAAATTCCCGGCAAATTTCGTTGTCAAGCCCATGAATCAACTAACTCACCGAAAATGAGTAACTTGCATATGGCATAGTAGCCCCTTCCATTCCGCTACAATAGAAACAGAACAAAAAGCCCGGCCATCAAGCCGGGCTTTCGCATTTAACTCCAGACTCCATGGACAGCCGCCAAAGCTGCCTTGCTGCTCCCGAAGTCCGGACTCAAATCTTCTCTTTCGAATACCTTGCACACTTTTTGACGGGTAGGGGAATACCATCATGGAACAAGAGATCGCTCTAGGCACCAGCCACGAACCCAAGCGGTTCCGGTGCCGCCACATCTTCACCGACGGCCGCCGCTGCGGCTCCATCAGTCTCCGCAACGAACACTTCTGCTACTACCACCACAACACTCGTAAGCCAGCCCAGAACCCCCGCGCCCGCAAGGGTCGCCTCAGCGTCTTCGACCTCCCACTGCCCGAGGACCGCTCCGCCATCCAGGCCTCCATCGGCCAGATCGTCCAGCGCATCGCCTCCAACGACCTCGACCCCCGACGCGCCGGACTCCTCCTCTACGCCCTCCAGATCGCCAGCCTCAACCTCCCCAAACCAATCCCGCAGCAAGACCCCGAGCCCACCATCGACGACGTCACCGTCGACCCCGAACTCGGCCACCTCGCCCCCACCCACGAAGTCCTCAACCGCCGCATGGCCCCGGTCATTTACAAAAGCATGTGGGACAACGCACAACGCCGCATCATGGATCTCGAAGCCAAACTAAAACAGTACGAACTCGAAGCCACTCAGCGCCTCATCGAAGCTGGCAAACAAAAAACAGAAGCTGCAGCCATCCTCCCCAACCTCCAGGCCGTCGCTACAGTCGAAGCCACCACCAAAATCGGGTGCCCCATTCATGCGGCCTCATCGCATGAGTGGGCAATCGCGCGCAGCGCGATCCGCGCTCCTCTAACCAGCCACAAACAATCGGGTGCCCCATCCATGCCGCAGCTTCATCGCGGCATGGGTGGGAAAGTAAGAATCCAAATCAACCCACCCACACCATCACTGTCCGAAGACCGTTCAGCCACCACAAACCCCATTCGTAGAACTGCAACCGCCTTCGGACTAACGGCCAGGCACCCGCGCGAAATCAATGTAGGCCATCTGCGGATTCGTGTGCAGCAGCTTCACGGTCACTGTGTCGCCAACGTCGAGCCCTTCCTCGCCGCGAACTACCCTTCCTTCAACTGGCGGGTCGAAGATGCGGACATAGGTTCCTTTCTGACTCGCGCCCGTCACTACGCCGCGGAAGACCTTGCCGATGCTGTCGGCAAGCGCCACAGCAGCGACTCGTTTTTGCATGGTGCGCTCCACCTTGTGGCCGGCCTTCTCTTGCAAATTGCATTGCGTAGCAATTGCGGTCAGTTCCGCATCGGTATACGGCGGAGGTTCATTAGCCAGCATCGCCCTCACGATCCGCTGCATAACCAGGTCAGCGAACCGGCGGTTCGGCGCGGTCGAGTGCGTGTAGTCGCGCGCAGCAAGTCCAAAGTGTCCCAGCGGCTCCTTGTCCGTGCCGCTCGAAAGAACATACTCGCCTGGGCCCATCAGTTTGATGATGGCCAATGAGAGATCGGGATAGTGCACCGGGTCCAGCTTTCGCTGCTTTCGAAGAAACGTGTTGAGAGCCGTTGAATCTGCTTCCGCCGGCAGTTGCGTTCCGTAGCGCCCGACCAAATCAACGATGCGGTCCCAGCGTTCCGGTGTTCGCACCACGCGCCGAATGCAAGACCGTCCCGCCGCGCGCAGCGTCTCGGCCATCGTCTCGTTGGCCGCAATCATGAAGTCTTCAATCAGCTCGGTCGCGTGATTGCGCGGAGCAGTCTGGATCGAGTGCACCTTGCCGTCGATGATGACCGGATCGGCTTCGATCCGGTTGAACTCGAGCGCGCCCTCGCTCACGCGCTGTTCGCGCAGTGCTTGTGCGGCCTCGTCCTGCAGCTTCAGTTGCTCCTGCAGAGCGAGCGAGCCGGCGATCTTCATATCGGGCCCGGCTTTGCCCTCAAGCCACGGCCCGACTCTGCTGTAAGCCAGTTGCGCCTTGTTTCGCACCATCGCCTCGTAGATCGCAGGCTGACTGCGGCATCCCTGCGGATCGACGACAAACTCAACCACCATCGCCGCGCGGTCCACGTTCTCGTTCAGAGAGGTCAGGTCAGTGGAAAGCTCATTCGGCAGCATGGGAAAGTTGCGCACGCCGGTGTAGACCGTCTTCGTCTGAAATGCCGCATGCTGATCGATCGGCGTGTTCTTCGCCACGGAGGCCGAAACATCGGCAACGCCAACCCGCATGCGGATGCCTCCATCTGTGCGCTCCGCTACTTCGATCTGATCGAGATCGCGCGACGTATCGTTGTCAATCGACGACCACAGCAGTCCGCGCAGATCGCGCATATTGTTATGCGATCCGTTCACAGAAGAATAGATCTGATTAATCTGGGCCTTCGTTCCGTCGGGAAAATCTGGTTGGAAGCCTTCGCGGAGCATCTCCGCATGGGCAGAAGCGGCAAGATCGAAGTGGTTAGCCATGCAGGAGATAGCCTACCACGCAAGTCTGTCAGAACAGGGCATCTCAGCCGAAAATAAAGCGAAGAAAAAGTTGCTCCCTTTTCTTGTCTGCAGCCTCTAATCAATATCCAAATCGATGCTTTAGCAGGGAGCTCTATGAGCCGGCGTGACACGCTTCAACTTCTTCTGCTTTCCGCTGTCTGGGGAGCATCCTTCATCCTCATCGAGATCTCAGGCCACAGCTTCCCTCCTGCGTGGGTTGCGCTGCTTCGTCTTACCTTCGGAGCCCTCTTCCTCTGGGCCGTCCTCCGCCTGGGCCGCCGCTCTCTGCCGCCCGCGAGATTTATTCCGGCTCTGGTTGCCGTCGCGCTGTTCAACAACGCAATCCCATTCATCTTCTTCGCGCTCGGCGAACACACCGTCCCCAGCAGCATCGCCGCCGTCCTCAATGCCACCACCCCAATCTGGGCACTGTTGATCACCATGGCCGTACAGAGCACTCGCCCCAATCGCTTCACTACCTGGGGAGTGCTGCTCGGCTTTACAGGAGTCATGGTTGTCGTCTTCAGTCACGGCCAGGATTCGCAGCGGCACGTCTCTAACGCCGAGTTCTTCCGTGGCGTCTTCTTCATCGCCCTCGCCAGCCTCGGCTATGCCATCGCCACCGTCATCGCCAAGATAAAACTCAAGGGCCTCGACCCAATCGGCCTCGCAACCACTCAACTGTCACTCGCGTGGCTCATGGTGCTGCCAGTCGCAGCCTTCGGAGCCCACCCGCTCCACATCCAGCGCAGCTCCTTCTTTGCGGTCATGTTGTTAGGAGTCGCCGGCAGCGGTCTCGCTTATCTCCTCTACTTCGACTTGCTCTCTCGCATCGCTGCGACCCACGTCGTCGCAGTGACATACTTGCTGCCCATCTGGGGCCTCTTTTGGGGATTCGTTGCACACGAACCCATCCTTTGGACAGCCTACCTCGGCGTCGTGGTCGTCATCGGCGGACTAGTGTTGCTGAATACCACCTCGTTCGACCAGCTCAAGGCCGCACTCGCGCTCCCCGCCCGCAAGAAGCCCGAAGTGGAAGTGGAGTACGACGCGAGCTAGATTGTCGTCACATGCCAGCGCTTGTCAAAGACCATTCACACAACGCAACGTTCAGCCGATCAAAATTACATCCAGAAAGCGCGGCCCGTGGACGCCCTTGATCCGAGTCATCTCAATGTCCGCCGTCGCCGAGGGCCCCGAGAAGAACGTCGTCGGCAAATCCGCCGTCGCCCGCAGACGATCCATCGCCTCCGGAACCGTCTCCACCACGTCCTCCACGCGCACGAGGCAAAGGTGGTAGTCCGGAACCAGCGTCACCGCACGCCTTCCTTGTCCGGCGACATTCTGCAGCACAATCGAGCCGGTTTCGGCGATAGCGACAGTGGCTCCCGTAATCACACCATCAAAGTGGTCCAGCTCCGTCGCCGGCGCTCCATCATCGACGACAAACGCACCCCCCTCCGGCAGCCACTCTGCGGCAAGTCCTGTCGGAACGACAATCTTCTCCTTGCCTCTTTCACGAAGCATTGCCGCCACGCTGCCGGCGACCTCGTCCGGCCGGACCCGCACCACGTGCGCATCATAGTCACGCAAGCGATCTTCCAGCAGTTCCAGCACTGCCTCACGCTCTCGCGTAGCTTCGCGCCGGTAGCCCCGCTCAATCGCTGTCCACTCGCGCTCCACTGCAGCAGCCACAGGCGTAGCACCCTTCGCCGCGCGAATCCTCCGCAGTATCTCCGTACGTGCTCCAGATGAATCAACCGTCGTCTCAGTTCCCACGCGAACCTCGCTTCTCCCACCAGTCACGGAAGGTCTCCTTCGGCATCTCCTGCAGGTCGCGCACCTGCGTCCATCCGCCCAGAATTCCAGGCAGCCAGCCAATCCATCCGCCATCCTGCCCATCCCTGCGCACCAGCGGAGCCTCAGCGATGCGCCCTAGCCGCTGCGCCGCTCGAAATCTCTTCTCGCTGCGGAAGATCAGCGCCATGGTCTTCATCGCCAGCGCCTCCGGGTCGAGCGAGCTCTTCTGCTCTACCACCTTGTTCCGTAGATGAATCAGCACCTCGGGGATATTGATCTTCACCGGGCACACCTCGTAGCACGCGCCGCACAACGACGACGCATACGGCAGACTCTGCGCATAGTGCATCTTCTGCAACTGCGGCGTCAGGATCGCCCCAATCGGTCCGGCATACACACTGCCATATGCGTGCCCGCCCGTCTGCCGGTACACAGGACACGCATTCTGGCAAGCTCCGCATCGAATACAGTTCAGCGTCTGCCGTCCTTCTTCATCGGCCAGCACCTCGGTCCGCGCATTGTCCATCAGCACCACATGGAACGAACGTGGCCCGTCACCCTCGTGCACTCCGGTCCAGATCGAGTTGTACGGATTCATTCGCTCGCCCGTCGCCGACCGGGGCAGAAGCTGCAGCACAACCTCAAGGTCCTGAAACCGCGGCAGCACCTTGTCGATCCCGGCGACCGTAATCAGAGTCTCTGGAAGCGTCAGGCACATCCGCCCATTGCCCTCGCTCTCGACGATGCAAACCCCGCCCGTCTCCGCGATCAGGAAGTTCGCCCCACTCACCGCCGTCTTTACCCGCAGAAACTTCTCGCGCAGAAATCGCCGCGCCGCGTCAGCAAGATCCTCCGGCTTCTCACCCAACTCTGGAAGATTCATCTCCCTCTGAAAGATCTCGCGAATCTGCTGTCGGTTTTTGTGCAGCGCAGGAACCACAATGTGCGAAGGCTGGTCGTGCCCAAGCTGGATGATCAGCTCCGCAAGATCGGTCTCGTAGGCATGAATCCCCGCCGCCTCTAGCGCCTGGTTCAGATGAATCTCTTCCGTCGTCATCGACTTGATCTTGATGACCTCGGTCGCACCTTCGCCCCCGGACCCGCTCGCCTTCACCAGCGCCGTTACAATCTGCTTCGCCTCGGCGGAATCTCGAGCCCAGTGCACCACGCCACCGGCCTTCGTGCAGTTGCGCTCAAACTCTTCTAAGTAGAAGTCCAGATTCGCCATCGTGTGCGTACGAATCTGCCTGCCGGCCTCACGCAACTGTTGCCAGTCCGGCATCTCGCCCACCACGCGGGCGCGCTTGTTCTGAATCACCTCCGTGGCATGGCGAACATTCTTCCTGAGTTGCGCATCGCGCAGCATCGTCTTCGCAGCTACCGGAAACGCAGGCGACGTCGTCGGATCGAGCACCGTCAGCTCCGCAGCTCTGCTCATCGCGGCACCGCCTCTTCGCTCGCAAGAATCTCCGCGAGGTGCACCGTCCGCACTCCCGTCCGCTGCCGGTGCAACGCTCCCTGAATATGCATCAGGCAACTGTTATCGCACGCCGTACACGCCTCCGCGCCGGTATTCAGCACCGCAGTCGTCTTCTCCGCAAGCATCGCGCTCGATACGTCCGCGTTCTTCACAGCAAACGTGCCGCCGAAACCGCAGCACTGCTCCAACCCTTCAATCTCCACCAGGTCGATTCCCCGCACGGCCCTCAACAAGCGCTGCGGCCCGTCTCCCAGCCCCAGGTTACGCAGTCCATGGCAGCTCGCGTGATACGTCACTCGATGCGGATAGTACGCGCCCACATCCTCAAGCCCCAGCCGCTTCGTCAGAAACTCTGAAAACTCAAACACCCGCGGCAGCAGTTCCTCCACTGCCTGAATCAGCTTCGCATCGCCGATCTCTGCCGCCATCTTCGGATAATGGTCGCGTATCATCGCCACGCAGCTCGACGACGGCACCACCACCGCCTCAGCCCCCTTGAACTGCGCGACAAATCGGCCTACCAGAGGCAGCGCCTCTGTCTGATAGCCCGTATTCCAGTGCATCTGCCCGCAGCAGGTCTGCCCCGCCGGAAACTCCACCGTATGGCCCAACCGTTCCAGCACCCGAACTACTGCCTTGCCCGTCTCCGGAAACAGCGTGTCATTGTAACAAGTTATGAATAACGCGACTCGCAGACCCAACCTCCCCCGTTCGCTTGAAAAGCCGATGGAGCATAAATTTCCCCAACGCAAAACATACGTGGTATGCGCTGACGATTCATTATCCTTCAGCCTGACGAGGAAACGCGTTGGAGCAAATCCTTTTAACGACGTCACCTGTCGTTGGATCGGCGGGGTCGCCTCCGACCTGAACCCCGTCAAGACCGCTCCGCGGCAGTGACATCGCGAGTGTCAGCTCAGCCGGCGCTGCCGCCGAACCGAAATCTGGTCTACCGCCAGATAGATCACCGACGCTGCAAAGACCGCAGCCATCAACGGACGCAGATACTCCGCGACCGGCGCGGCAAGCCCCGCGCCAATCCCGATAGCAACATACGCGGCCACACACGCAGGGCACTTCGGCAGCAGAAGCAGCATCACTCCCGATCCGATGCTGCCTCCTGTGCCAAACCAGCGCCGACGCCGGCCTCCCCTGCGAGGCATAGCGCAGCAAGCGGCACTCATGCGCCCACTCGCTTCGCGGCTACGGGCTCATATCGATCGTGGTGCCGAACCCACGCCATCGGATACGGCAGCGCATCCTCGTCCCTGCCTTTCGGAGCCATATCCAGCAGCGCGTAGACGCCGAGCAGTCCCTCTAATCCGCGCCCATAGCTCGAGTAGGTATGAAACACCTCCCCCGCCTCGTTCTTGTAGAACACGCTGACCCCAGGTGCCTCTTCAGATGGGAAGCCCGATGTTCCGAAGTTGTATGGTTTGCCCTTCGCGATCTGCTCTGCCGTAAACGACACCGCAAAGTCCTGGTTGAAGTCGCTGCTGAAGGACGACACCCACGGAAAGCTCCATCCCATTCGCTCTTTGAACGCCTTGATCTTCTCCATCGGGGCCCGCGAGACCGCCGCAAAGGCCGCGTCGCGCTGCGTCACATGAACAATCGTGGCATCCACCGTATCGGCCACCATCGAGCACGATGGGCATCCCTGCTCCCAATCAGGCCCAAACATGAAGTGATAGACGATCAGCTGGCTCTTGCCGTCGAACAGATCAGCCAGCGCCGTCTTCCCCTCCGGCCCCTCAAAGACATAACCCTTTTCGAGCTTCGTCCACGGCAGTTCCCTGCGCGCCCGCAGAAGTTGATCGCGCTGCCTTGTAAATTCCTTCTCCTTCGCCAGATGAGCCATGCGAGCATCCAGCCACTCTTTCCTCGATACAACCTTGTGTCCCAGATCAACTGTGCTTGTGCTCATTGCTCCTCCTTTTTGGTTGAACCGCTGTCCTTCGCTACTTCTGCGACGGAACGCCTCGACGCTCCGCTCCCTCACGAATTCTCTGCAACAGGCTGCCCCAGCCTTCCGCAACTCTCACATCAGGAGCAATCAGCCCCATAGCCCGATGCACAAACCTCATCTTCGTAACCCCGTTCTCCTCCGCGAGTCTGTACTGCACATTCGAGATCGCTGGATAAGACATAAACAGCGGCCCGCAGATCTCCAGCAGCGTCGGCCGCCTGATCGCCTGCACATTTCCCCAGAAGTGGCCCGCTCCATTCCCCAGATCCCGAAACCACCGGCCGCCCGGCCACGGTTCCAGCTTCATCGGCATCGGCTCAGTGTCAGGGGTCTCGTTATACGGCCCCATCTGCTCCAGAATCGTCTCGAATACGACATCGATCGGCGCCGCGATCTCCTCTTCCCTCACGATCTCCAGCGCGTGCACCGTCTGTTCCGTAACGTTCGCAGCCATACTCCCTCCAGTCATCGATTTGTCTTGCTTCCGTCTTTCGGCGATTCGTTCTCGCGCGCAATGCGTTCCATCGCCTTCTGCTCAGCGCGCTCCTTGATCCGGTCAATCTGATGCGTCCAGAACCGCTCATACGTCTTCACCCAGTCGTGCACCGCCTTCAGTTTCTCTCCATCCAACCGGTACATGCGGTGCTGCCCGCGCTTCACGACCGTCACAACGCCGACCTTGCGAAGCACGCCAAGGTGCTTCGACACCGCCGGCTGTGCAAGTTGCAACCGGGCGACAACATCGCCTACAGCCCATTCCTGACCATCAATCAGTACGTCGATAATCTCTCTCCTCCGCGGCTCCGCAATCGCGTTGAAGACATCGGACGTTGTCGCAGTTCGTGGCATGCATCCTTATATATTCCTATATAGGAATATATGTCAAGCGCCCATTCAACTTTGTTTAAAAAAAATGAGAGGAGCCTTTATCGGACTCCTCTTTGCTCCCTGCCTCAACTGTTCTTTGAGACGCTACCTCACCCCAGGACGTTCTGCCGCCTGCCGCAGTGTCTCGGCGGCCGACTCCGGCGTAATATCCCGCTGCGGCGACCCGAGCAACTCAAACCCCACCATGAACTTCCGTATCGTCGCCGACCGCAGCAGCGGCGGATAGAAGTGCGCGTGGAAGTGCCACTCAGGATGCTCCTCACGATCAAACGGCCGCGGATGCAGCCCCATCGAATACGGAAACGGTGTCTCGAACACCTCGTCATAGGTCCGCGTTACCGCCTGCAGCATCGCCGCCAGCCCATCCCGCTCTGCGCTGTTCATCGATTCGAGGTCCGCCACATGCCGCACGGGCAGAATCATCACCTCAAACGGCCACACCGCCCAGAACGGAACCACTGCAACAAAACTGTCATTCTTTGCAACGACCCTCTCGCCGAGCGCCACCTCCATCTCGCGATACGCGCACAGCAGACAGCAGCCATGCACCTTCATATACTCCGCCTGCGCCGCCTGCTCAGCTACCGCCTCATTTGGCAGCGACCGGCTCGCCCAGATCTGGCCATGCGGGTGCGGATTGCTCGCCCCCATCATCGCGCCGCGATTCTCGAAGACCTGCACATAGCTGATGTCCTCGCGCGCACCCAGTTCTTGGCACTGCGCGTCCCACACATCCACTACCGCACGAATCTCCTCGACGCTCATCTTCGCCAGCGTCAGATCGTGCCGCGGCGAAAAGCAGATCACACGGCACACGCCGCTCTCGCCCTCTGCAACCAGCAGTCCTTTGCCGCCCTCGTCCGAAGAAAACCGCGGAGCATCCAGCTTCAGCGCGGCAAAATCGTTCTCAAAGATGTACGTGCTCGCATACCTGTCTGTCCGCACACCACCAGCGCGCACGTTTCCAGGGCACAAATAGCACTCCGGGTCATACGTCAGCGCAGCCGGAGCAACCGGCTTCTCCACCTGCCCCTGCCACGGCCGCTGCGTCCTGTGCGGTGAGACCAGCACCCACTCCCGTTTCAGCGGATTGAACCTGCGATGCGGATTCTGCTGCGCTAGCGGATTCATCGCACACCTGCCTTGGCCAGTGCCAGCGCGCCATCCGATGCAGCGCTCACAAAGCAATCCGCCTTGATGCCCGTCGCCGCCTCATACTCACGCTTCACGGCGTCGACAAATCCCGCAGCCGCCTCTTCCCGGACAACATTCACCGTGCAGCCGCCAAACCCGCCGCCCGTAATCCGCGCGCCGAAACATCCAGCCTGCCTCATCGCAATATCCACCAGCGTATCCACCTCAGGGCAGCTCGCAGCGAAGTCGTCCCGCATACTCGCATGGGCCTTCACCATCAGCGCACCGAACCGATCCACATCGCCCGCCAGCAGCGCCTCGCGAGCCTGCAGCACGCGCGCATTCTCGGTAATGATGTGCCTGCACCGCGCATAGCTCGCCGCGCTCATCTTCTCCCTGCAGGTCTCAAGGTCCGTGAGCGTAGCGTCCCGCAGCAGCTCAACTCCCTTGCGCTCGTGCCTCAGCACCGACTGCCCGGCCTCCACCTCATCGCGCCGGTCGCCGTACTCACCAGTCGCCACCGCGTGCTTCACCATCGAATTGCAGATCACCACCCGCACCTGTTCCGGCAGCGGCAGCAGCTCAAACCCAAGAGAGCGGCAATCGAGCATCATCGCCCGATGCTCAATGCCACCAGCGACAATGAACTGGTCCATGATTCCGCTCTTTGCCCCGACATACTCGTTCTCCGCCCTGCGACACATCGTCGCCAGTTGATCGAGCGGCAGTTCCACCCCCGCATGGGCCAGCAGCGCCATCGCCGTCGCCACCTCCACCGAAGCCGAAGAGCTCAGCCCAGCCCCAAGAGGGACGTCTCCCATCAGGCTCATGCTGAAGCCGCCAACCCCGACTCCCTCCTGGCCGAGACTCCACAGCACGCCCACCGGGTAATCGCTCCAGTGCCCGCGCGGAGCCCTCTCCAGCGAGGAGATCTCATACGAAACTTCCTCCCCGTAGTTGTCCGAGTAAAAGACCGCCCGCCCATCCTCGCGCGGACTGATGACCGCCACCGTGCGAAAGCCGATCGCCATCGGCATCACCAGGCCACCTGTGTAGTCGGTATGCTCGCCTATAAGATTGACCCGCGCCGGCGCCTCAAACGCCCGGCCCTCCCGCCCAAACCTCTGCCGATGGGCGCCAAGCAGCGCCGCCTCATTCAAGCTCATCAACCACCCTACCTGCACATTCGGATTGCAATCCCACACTCATCCTACATGGCTTACATCGGCTGGCAGGAAGCCATTTCAGAATTGCTAAGCAGCCTTGGCCGGAACAGCGCGTGACGATGCAGGCCTGAACCTGCTCAACAGTGCCGCGCGCGCGGGATTTTCTACAAACTTGTACACCACCAGCGACAGAGCCAGCAGCGCTGCATACGAGATCCACGGATCCAGCCACGCCACATGCAGCCGCTCCGGAAGGTGGTAGATGTGGATCAGCTGGAACACGTTGAAGTGCAGAAGATACAGGCAGTAGCTGCTCTCCCCCACCAGCAGCAGCGGCTTCCACGAAAAGACCGAGGCAAGCGGGTGCTTCGCGCTGAGCCCGAAGATAAGAAGGGCAAACAAGGGCATCAACAGGCCGCCATGTTTGATCATGTAGGGAACATGAGGCGCCGCAAACGCAAAGAAGACTCCCAGCGCGACCAGCGCCGCCGCGGCAATCGCCATCCGCTGCCGATCGCTCATCTTTACCGTGACATGCAGCCGCGCAAGCGTCACGCCCCCCAGGAACACTGCGGCGTACGGCAGCGGTGTGTACTTCAGGAAACGGATCAGCGTCGTCGACGTATACCGCGTCACCGGCCCAGCCAGGTGGTCAGGATTCGTCAGCAGGTACAGCATCGCGGGCAGCATATCCACGACCCATAACCCCAGCAACAGGAGCACCAGGCGGCTCGGCGTCTTCGGCCACCGCACCCGGATCAGCCACGGAAACACCGCATAGAACGCTAACTCGCACGAAAGCGTCCACGCCACCGTATTCCAGAACGTCGCTAGCGACGGACTCACCCCCTGCAGCAGCAGCGGCGTCAGAATCAGCCCCGCCCAGAACTCTCCATGCGGCCGCGCCTGCCACTCGATCTGAAGCATCTTCAGCGAGATCACGAGCACCAGCAGATAAACCGGATAAAGTCGCGAAAACCTCGCCAGCCAGAAGTCCCGCTTCACCAGCGAAGCTCCCCGGTCCGCATAGTTGTACGTCAACACAAAGCCCGAGATCAGAAAGAAGACGTTGACGAAGATGTACCCGTTCTCCACCATCGGCCGCAGAGGCCCCAGATACGGCGGCGTGAAGTGGAACAGAACGATGTTGAAGGCCAGCAGCGTTCGGATCCCCGTCAGCGCCGGCAATTGCATTTTACGAGCCGGCCGCGAAGCCGTTTGCGGATCTGACGGCGGAGTCGTCCCACCGGGAGGAGCGGGTTCAAGAATTCCTGTATACACGCTTACAAATTCCTGCAGATTAGATGCCGCCAGCGGCTCTTCTATCCAACCCGGCTTCAGAAAGATTGTTGGGCGCAGGGGCTGAAAATCTTCAACCAGCTCCCCCAAGGCAAGGCCCGGTGCTAAGCGGTCACCAGCGACCCCAGCTTCTCCCCACTGACAACACGAACGATATTGCCCTGCTCGCGCATGCTGAAGACCATCATTGGCATATTGTTATCGCGACATAGCGAAACCGCCGTCGTATCCATCACACCCAGGTTCAACCGGAGAATGTCGTTGTACGTGATCTGCGGAAACCGTGTCGCCGTAGAATCCTTCTTCGGGTCGGCCGAGTAGATGCCGTCCACCGAAGTCGCCTTCAACAGAATGTCCGCCTTGATCTCCATCGCCCGCAGAGCAGCCGCCGTGTCGGTCGAGAAAAACGGGTTCCCTGTACCTGCGGCAAACACCACAATGCGGCCCTTCTCAAGGTGCCGGATCGCGCGCCGGCGAATATAAGGCTCGCTCACCTCGTGCATCTCGATGGCCGACATCACGCGGCAGTGTAACCCGCGCTTCTCGATCGCGTCCTGCAGGGCGATTCCATTGATCACCGTCGAAAGCATTCCCATGTGATCGGCCGCAACGCGGTCCATATCAATGGCCTGCTGCGCGACGCCGCGAAAGAAGTTGCCGCCGCCAACGACGATGCCGACCTCGCACCCGAGAGCATGAACGCCTGCAATCTCTTCGGCGACTTTGTGAATAAAAATTGCGTCAATGCCAAAACCGCGACCCGCGGCCAGGGCTTCTCCGGAGATCTTGAGAAGGATTCTCTTGTACATGTCAGATTCAAGTATCGCACGCTGGCGGTGTATGACAGAGAGCTAAGGTGAAATGACAAAAGCCCGGGCTGCCCCGGGCTTCTATCTGATTCTGACTAGCGGAGTCGAAAGCTGGCCTACGCCTGGGCTTCCTCTGCGGCGCTCTGCGCGGTAGTAGCGACGGTCCAGTTAGGATCGCCCACCTTGAAGCGCGCAAACCTGCGCACGCTGATGTTCTCGCCGAGCTTGGCGATCTTGGCCGCGATAATCTGCGAGATCGTGTGCGTCTGCTCCTTGATGAACGGCTGCTCGAGAAGGCAGACCTCCTCGTAGAACTTGCTCATCTTGCCCTCCACGATCTTCTCGACGAACTCCGGCTTCTTGCCAGTAGCTAAAGCTTGGGCCCGGTAGATGTCCTTCTCCCTGGCCAGATCGGCCTCCGTCACGTCCTCCTTGCGGACGTAGCGCGGGTCGGTCGCAGCAATGTGCATCGCGATGTCGCGCAGCAGCTCCTGGAAGTCCGTCGTGCGGGCCACGAAGTCCGACTCGCAGTTCAGCTCCAGCAGCACGCCGATCTTGCCGCCCGCGTGGATGTACGTTCCCACCGAGCCCTCGTTGGTCGAGCGCGAGGCCTTCTTGGCGGCCGACGCCATGCCGCGCTTGCGCAGAACGACAAATGCCTCTTCCATGTCGCCCTTCGCCTCCTGCAGCGCCTTCAGGCAGTCGCCCATCGGTGCGCCCGACTTTTCGCGGAGCTCCTTCACGAGTTTTGCATCAATCTTTACAGCGGTCTCAGACATTCCAGTTCCCTTCTATTGTGAGAGCGTGATTCAGTCAAAGGGGGCGCGGGCTCTCAGCTCGCGCCCCCTGAAGAATTCCAGATGGCGGTTACGGGACGGCAAAAAATCACCGCACCCCTAACACAACCGCGCGGCGAAGCTAGGCTCCGGTATCGGCGACGGCGCTCTCCGGCTCGTCAGCAGCCGCAGCAGCCGGTGCCTTGCGAATGTTGCCGCCCAGTACAGCTTCCAGGTCGACGCTGTCGTCTTCATCTTCATCGGCGATGCTGGCAGACGAGTGAATCTCAGGTAGTTCGCCCGCCTCACCCACGTGCTCAGGACCAACCTCGGTCGGAACGACGTCGGAGACCTCCGAAGCGAATGCACGCTCAGAGACCATCTGCACGCCCTCGGCAGCCGAGTCTGCGATCTTCGTCGTGAACAGCCGGATCGCGCGCAGAGCGTCGTCGTTGCCCGGGATCACGTAATCGACCACCGTAGGATCGCAGTTCGTATCGACCACAGCCACGACCGGAATGCCCAGCTTGCGGGCCTCCGACACCGCGATCGCCTCGTTGTTCGAGTCGATCACGAAGATCGCGTCCGGCAGCCGCTTCATGCTCTTGATACCGGCGAGATTCGTCGAAAGGTGCTTGCGCTCGCGCTCGAGCTTGATCACTTCCTTCTTCGTCAGCAACTCATACCGGCCGTCGGTCGACATATCGTCGAGTTCCTGCAGGCGCTTCACTGACTTCTGCACCGTAACCCAGTTCGTCAGCAGACCGCCCAGCCAGCGGCTGTTGATGTACGGCATACCCGCGCGGTTTGCCTCTTCGGCAACCGCATCCTGCGCCTGGCGCTTCGTGCCCACAAACAGGATCAGCTTGCCCGAAGCCGTCAGGTCGGTCACAAACTTCGACGCTTCCTTGAACATCTTCAGCGTCTTCTGCAGGTCAATAATGTAAATTCCATTGCGCTCGCCGAAGATGTACTCCTTCATCTTGGGGTTCCAGCGCTTCGTCTGATGCCCGAAGTGAACGCCAGCTTCGAGCAGCTCTTTCATCGTAATGTTTGCCAAAATCGATCTCCTTGGTTAAGGCAGCGGCACAACACGCCGTGCCCGGATTTATCCCTCGTAAGGGAGATTGGACTCCTTGCCCCACGCGAGGCCCCCGCATGAGGGTGTTGCGAGCGGACACCGGATCAAGGCCCGATCCGGTGCCCGCCAAAGCTGTGCTGCGGCAACCGCCAGCACTCGAGCGACTAGCGCTTCGAGAACTGGAAGCGGGCGCGGGCGCCCTTCTGGCCGTACTTCTTGCGCTCCTTGGCGCGCGAATCGCGGGTCACCAGACCCTCCGTCTTCAGCGCCTTGCGCAGTTCGGGGTTGAACTCCATCAGCGCACGGGCGATGCCGAGCTTGACAGCGTCCGCCTGCCCCATCACGCCGCCGCCACGAACCGTGGTGACAACGTCAAAGGTCTCGCCGATGTCGTTGATGCCGAGCGAACGCTTCGCCGCCGCGCGCTGCTGCGCGGTCACAAAGTAAACGTCGACGTCCTTCTTGTTGACGGTGAATTTGCCGCTGCCGGGGCGCAGAAAAACGCGCGCAATCGAAGACTTGCGGCGGCCGGTTCCGTAGTACTGGACGAGATCTGCCATGATGCTCCTTCAAACCTTTCACTGAGGCCGGGGACGATGCCCTCTCTCTGCCTCACGTTGTTGCCGCGGTTCTCTTCCGCGGCGTGTCCCGAAAACTAAGCGCGAACTTCCATCGGCTCCGGCTTCTGCGCCTGGTGCGGATGCTGGCTGCCCTTGTAGACCTTCAGCTTGGTAGCCATCTGGCGGCCAAGCTTCGACTTCGGAAGCATGCCCTTCACTGCCTGCTCGACGATCGCCTCGGGGCGGCGCTCAAGCAGCTTCACAAACGACTCTTCGCGCAGTCCGCCCGGAAAGCCGGTGTAACGGCGGTAGAGCTTCTGGTCGGCCTTCAGGCCGGTCAGCACAATCTTCTCCGCGTTGATGATCACAACGTGGTCGCCCGTATCGAGGTAAGGCGTGTACAGCGGGCTAAGCTTGCCGGAAAGAACATTGGCGGCGTGCGTCGCAAGCCGGCCCAGCGTCTTGCCGCTGGCGTCAAGCACAAACCACTTGCGCTGAATCTCTTTGCCGCTAGGAATCTTCGTGGACATCGTCGGTTTACTCCCTGATTCTGCCGTCTTCATTGTTCGGCATACTGCTGAAGAATGGGTGAAGCTGATTTTGTGTTGCCTGGCAATACTAAAAAAACTAAAACCTGCTTCCATGCGAATCAGAGCGCACGAACGAGAGAAACTCCCGAACGCGGAAAACTCTCTCCCGCCTGGAGTTGCGCACAGAGCCTGGCTTGGCGCCTGAGGAGTGGGTGCTTTTGGGGCAAGTCGATCCTGCCCCGGGTGGATCCACCACGATGTCTCGTCTACCTGCTCGCCCTTGCCGGAGTACACCCACACGGACGTGAAGACGCGAGACTGCGCGAGATTTAAGCATAGCGGAGACCTCACAAAGCGTCAACGAATGGTTTTATACCGCCTGTGCACTCTCACTTCGCGTCCTTCGCGTTTACCTTTGCGTACTCTGCGTTCGCTGTTGCCTTTCTTTGGTTGTCATTCCGCAGCGAAGCGGAGGAATCTGCTTTGCCCGCCTGTCAAGTCCCCACAAGGCGGCTAAGAACCAGCCTCAAACTATCAAACCAAACAAAAATAACCACTTCCAAGCCAAAAATAAACCCGAATCGAGTGGCAGAACAGTTCCCCTCAATTCACTAAAATAGAACCAGCATCCAAATAATGCCCGGGACAACCTCCCGGGCATTCTCTTGCGAATAACTCATTTATTTTGAATATTTTGACCAACAACCCCTTACGAATGAATATTTTACAGGCAAGCAACTAGCTAACACAATGATTCAGAACACTTTACCTCCACAAGGGGGGGGAGGGGGGTACCCCTACTCTTCTCGTAGAACCTCCAGCGGCTTCTGCCCCAGGATCCGATGGCTGGCCAGCCATCCCGTGACCACGGCCAGTCCTGCAGTGCCCAGCAACGCCACAGCCGTCCAGTCCCAGTGGAACGAGTACGCCACCGTCATCCGCTTCAACAGAACCTTGGCGATCAGGTTGGCGAACCCTACCCCAACGACACCCGCCACCAGACCCAGCACCGCAAACTCGATCGAGAACACCGTCACGATCCGCCGCCGCGTCGCGCCCAGCGTCTTCAGCACCACCACCTCACGGATGCGCCGGTAGCGAGTTCCCGCAATCGAGCTGGCAAGAATCACGATTCCGGCAAACACGCTGAACGCCGCCAGAAACTGAATCACGTATGTGATCTGGATCACCACCGAGCGTACCGTCTCCAGCGCCTGCGCCACGTTGATCACCGTCACCGTCGGGTAGGACTTGTACAGCGCCCGCTGCAGCTCGCCCACGCGGTTCGGATCGGCATGAACACCGCCGTACCAGACCACAGGCAGCCCTTTGAGCGGTGCCGGAGGCATCACAAATTCGGCGCGTGCGTAAGTATGCTGCCCATCGGCCTTCGTCAGCGCGGCGACGGTCGCCACAATCTGCGAGTCCTGCGCCGCGAAGGTGATCTTCGACCCCACCTTCACGCCCAGACGCTCAGCCACCCGCTGCGCAACGGCAACCTCAGGCTGCTGCTCACCGTGCGGCCACCATTTGCCGGCCACAATCTTCGTGCCCTCGGGCAAGTCGTCAAACCACGTCACCGAGATCGACTGCAGCATCCGTCTCGGAAAGTTCTTGAGCGTCGCCTTGCTAGCCGGAACCCCATCGATCGCGACAATGCGCGACGAGACGACTGGCAACAGCTCCGGCTTGGCCGTCACGCTCGGCTCTGCGGCAAGCAGCTTGCGCAGCCCACCGACTTCGTCGCTCGTAATGTCGATCAGAAAGACGTTCGGCAGATTCGGCGCGCTCGAGATATGCAGCTCGCGCACCACCGCCTGCTGCACCAGGTACACCGTCGTAATCTGCATCACGCCCATTCCCAGCGCCGCCAGCAGCGCCGCCGAGGGATTGCCCGGCCGGTACAGATTCGCCAGTCCATGCCGCACCGCCGAGGGCAGCCTCAGCCGTGTGCGCGTCAGCAGCCACCGCAGCCCAGCCAGAACCGCGGCGCAGGCCGCCAGCAGGACAGCCAGCACCGCAACCAGCCCAAGCGAGAAAACCTTGCCCACCGTAGCCGAATCCGAGAGCGTCGTAGCAATCGCTGCCAGCCCAGCCAGAATCAGCACAAACGCGACCAACTGCGCCAGGTTCTTCCGCAGCTTGCGCAGCACCGCCGTCACAAACGGATCGTCGTTGTCCTCAACCGCCCGCCGCAGAATCAGGACCGGCCGCACGCCGCGAATATCAAGCAGCGGAGGCAGCGTAAACAGCAGCGTCGTCAGCACACCGACGCCCAACCCCGTTCCCACCGTGCGGACCTGCGGATGCAGCTCCGTCGGCACGTTGATGAACTTCGCCAGCAAATACGGAAACGTCAGTTGCACCGCGGCGCCCAGCGCAACTCCAAGCAGCCCGCCCAGCAGCCCAAGCAACAGCGTCTGCAACAGATAGATCTTGGTGATCTGTCCCGAGCGCGCGCCCAGCGACTTCATGATCGCAATCGTGTCCAGCCGCTGCTGTAGATGCGCGCGCATCGCCATCGCCACGCCGACCGCGCCCAGCACCAGCGCGACCAGGCTCATCAGCGACAACAGGCTTGTCGCACGGTCCAACCCTTCGGTCAGCGCGGGATTCGTCTCGCGGTAGTCGATCACCTGCGCTTCGGGCAGCAGCTTCTCCAACCGCTCCTTCAGCTTCGCCACCGCGTCATCCGAGATCGACTGTCCATTCGCCGGCTTCGGGACCCGGAACAGATACCGCTGTCCTGCGTGGCTTCCCGGAGCCAGTAGCTCGCTCTTCTCCAGCCCCTCGCGCGAGATCATCACCCTCGGTCCCGCGGCAAAGCTGCCCGAGAGTCGATCCGGCTCATCCACAACCACTGAAGCGATCCGGAAGACATGATTGCCAATCTTCAGCGAATCGCCAACCTTCAACTGCAATCGCACCAGCAGATCGTCCGCAACCGCAACCGAGTCCCCGCGCAGCGCATCCTGCAGCCTGCCTGCCGGAGCAAGCTTCACTTCGCCGTAGAACGGATACATCGACGGGTCGACGGCCTTCAACGAAACCAACAGCGGATCGAGCGTCTTCGGCGAGCTCGCCATCGACAGCATCTCCGTCACCGAAGTGATCTCGACGCCCTCAGCCTCAATCGCATCGAGCCCCTTCTGCTGCGCCGGCGTTGGCTGCTGAAACATTCGCGCCGAGAGGTCCGCCGCCATAATCGACCGCGCGCGGTTCATCAGCGCCGTCCGAAACGATGACGAAAACCCTCGCACGCCGGTCAGCGCAGCCACGCCGATCGCGACCGACAGAACGACGAACAGAAACTTGCCCCGCGACGAATGCATCTCGCGAAACGCGATCTTAGCTGCGGAGCGGTAGGAAAGCGATGCCATCGTTTCGAGCCTCAGTCCCGGCTAACAGAGAGCTCAGCCGCGTCTTCCTTCGCGCCAATCTCATCGGCGACGATCAATCCATCACGCAGCATAATGCGCCGGTCTGCATAACCCGCCAGTGCCGGGTCGTGCGTCACCAGCACCAGCGTCGTGCCTTCCTTGCGGTTCAGGTTCAGCAACAACTCGAGCACATGCGCTCCATTCGTCGTGTCCAGGTTGCCGGTTGGCTCGTCCGCCAGCACAATCGGCGGTCGAAACATGAACGCCCGAGCCAGCGCCACACGCTGCTGCTCACCGCCCGAGAGCTGCACCGGATAGTGATCGAACCGGTCCGCAAGGCCGACGTTCGTCAGCAGCTCGCGAGCCCGCGTGAGTCCCTCTCTACTGTCCGAGCTGTCATCGTTCAGTTCGTAGGGCAGCAGAACATTCTCCAGCGCCGTCAGCGTCGGAATCAGCTGATACGACTGAAACACAAACCCAACCGTCTTCCCGCGCACCTGCGCCAGCCGGTCCTCCGGCAGATAGGAGATCGAAGTGCCGTTCAACCTCACCTCGCCCGCGCTCGGCGTATCCAGCCCCGCGAGCAAGCCCAGCAGCGTCGACTTCCCGCTGCCCGACGATCCCATGATGGCAACAAACTGCCCGCGCGGAACGCTGAAGTCCAATCCCTTGAGGATATCCACGGTGCGCGCGCCGTTCCTGATCGACTTGCGCAGACCCTCGACCGCAATCATCGCCACAGCCGTCTCTGCCGTCCCATTCACCATCACGCCTCTTCGATGTGCATCCTGCTTTGGTAGATTCGTATTTATGTGGCGCTTTGGAGCTGTCCTTATAGTAGCGGGTGTTTTGACTCTGACGGGATGCCGAGCCGACCGCGCTACGCAGCAGTCCTCATCAATCGACTCCAGCCCGACCACGGCCACGGCAGCTCCGGCAGCGCCCTCTCCTCAGCCGATAGACGAAGCAGACAGCGCGAAAGACCCGCGCCCCGTGATCGTCTGCTTCGGCGACAGCCTCACCGCAGGCTACGGAACTGAAGCTGGACAGAGCTATCCCGACTACCTCCAAGCCGACCTCGACAAGCTCGGCTATCGCTACCGGGTCGTCAACGCAGGCATCAGCGGCAACACCACCAAGGACGGCCTCGAGCGCGTCGGCTCTATCCTCGCCATGAAGCCTGCCGTCATCGTCGTCGAATTCGGCGGCAATGACGGCCTGCGTGGCCTGCGCATCGAGGACTCGCGCGCCAACCTCGACAAGATCGTCGGCACGCTCAAAGCCAGCGGCGCGAGAATTGTGCTCGCCGGCATCACACTGCCTCCCGACTACGGACAGGACTACATCCACCAGTTCAACGAGACCTACACGATGCTGGCGACGAAGTATCAGACTCCGATGCTTCCCTTCCTCCTCCAGGGAGTCTTCGGCGTCGACGGCATGATGCAGCGGGACCAGACCCACGCCACTGCCGCCGGCAACCAGATCGTCGCCAGGAACGTGCTGACGCTGGTTACGCCACTGCTCAAGAAGTGACTCAAGGCTGTGCCTGCTGGATGAACTCCAGCAGGTCATGGGTAACCCTTCCTGCTGCTCCCAATACGCGCACCAACCCTTGCACTGCCGTCGCATAGGGGCCATCACGATAGTCACCTTCGAGAAACAATGTCATTGAATTGGGATTCAGATGGAATATCGGGCTGTACCGCCAACCGGCACATAGGAGAAAAGCCCGTTTGCTGGATACGAATATAGTGCTCTACACCACACTCGCGTCCTAAAATAGCGTCCAGCTAACTGTTTCTCACGCCCGGCGTCAGGACAATTGACGGCGTGCTGCGATCAGACAAAGGCTCCCGGGAGGACTGAATCCTTATTCCTCCCAGCGCAAGGACGGTGCGAGATGAGGAGTGCACTTCGGGTTGTACTGACGATTCTGATGTACGCCGGTGTTGCCATCTTTCTCATTCCCTACGTCAGGGGTCGAATCACCTCAGGCATCCTCTTCATGATCCTCGGAGCAGGACTGGCCGTAAGCTGCGGTCTGCTGCGCTGCTATCTCACTGAAGGAGACTGCGGACGACTTCCCCAGGGCGGACGCGACTGGTAATCTGCGACTCCAAAATTCTTTCGAAGTTCACTACTCCTATTCGCTCGAATAGAATGCGATCTGGAAATCGAATCAGAAAATCGCAAGGAGTCTTTTAGTGAGCATTGTTGCCGGGGTTGACTTTGGAACACTCAGCGTTCGTATCTCTATCTTTGACAAGGGACGTGGCAAGTTAGGTTCAGCAACCGCCGACTATCCTCTGCATCGCTCGGCCAGCGATCCCAACCTCGCAACCCAAAGCCACGAAGACCAGATGGCTGCCCTCGTCCGCGCCATGCGCGAAGCCCTGCAAGTTAGCGGCGTTGACGGCAAAGACGTTGCCTCCATCGCGCTCGATACCACCGGATCGAGCGTCATCATCGTCGGCGAAGGCCTCGTTCCCCTTGGCGACTACTACCTCTGGTGCGACCATCGCGCTCAAGGAGAAGCAGCCGAGATCACCCGAGCCGCTCGTGCCTATCGCAACGGTCAGGGATTTGAAGGCATCGACTGGTGCGGCGGCGTCTACTCCTCCGAGTGGGGGTGGTCGAAGCTCCTCCATTGGCTCCGCAACAATCCGCAGAGCCGCGGCCAGTTCGTTACCGCGCTTGAACACTGCGACATGGTCGCTGCGGCACTTTGCGGAATCACAGACCCGAATGCCCTCCCGCGGAGCATCTGCGCGATGGGCCACAAATGGATGTGGAACGAGCGCTGGGGCGGACTGCCGCCCGAGGACTTTCTTGTCGGCATCGATCCCCTGCTCGCTGGCGTTCGCGAAAAGATCGCTGGCCGCTATCAGACCTCAGACAAATTAGCTGGCCATCTCTGCGAAGAGTGGGCTGCCAGGCTCGGCCTGCGCGCAGGCATCCCGATCCCCACAGGCGCCTTTGACGCCCATTGGGACGCCGTTGGCGCGAACATCCGCCTCGGAGATGTGGTCAACGTCATCGGCACCTCAACCTGCATCATCGGCATAAGCGTGCAGGAGCAGCTTGTCCCCGGCGTCTGTGGCGTTGTCCCCGGCTCCGTCGATCCAGGACGGGTCGGAATTGAAGCCGGACTCTCAGCCGTAGGCGACATCTTCGGCGCCATCGCCACGCGCGCCGGATCGACAGTGCGCGAGATGTCAGAGGCCACGGCACACTACAAGGCGGGTCAGACCGGACTGCTGCGCCTCACCTGGGACAATGGCGACCGCACCGTCCTCGTCAACCCAGCGCTGGGCGGAGTGACCTTCGGATGGAACCTGCTCCACACTGCAGCCGACGAGTTCTTCGCTGCCATCGAAGGCACCGCGCTTCATACGCGCATCATCCTCGAACGCATGCAAGAACACGGCGCTCCCATCAGCCGCGTCATCAACGGCGGAGGGATCCCCAAGCGCAGCGCCACCCTCAATCAGGTCTACGCGAACGCGCTGAATAAGCCCGTCCTCGTTCCCGATGGCGACATTACCAGCCTCGGCTCCGTAATCTTCGCCTTCCTCGCAGCTGGAGACTTCTGCAGCATCGAGCAAGCACAGGACGCGCTCTGCCCGCCCTTAAAGACCTTTGAGCCGCAACCCGAACAGGCCCGCCGCTACGACCGACTCTATTCGCTCTTCAGCGACGCCTACTTTGCGCTCGGAACCCCTGACGCACCCGCAACCGCTCTTGGCAGGCTGCTCCCAGAGCTGCGCGCCATCCAGCAGGAGTCTCTGAACTGACCCTTGCGGCTTCACTACGCAGCCGTTCTCTTGGCGAACGGCTGAGCCACTAAGTCTCAGTTTGGTGCCGGGAGGGGGGGTCGAACCCCCACGGGCCGAAGCCCGGCGGATTTTGAGTCCGCTGCGTCTGCCAGTTCCGCCATCCCGGCGAGAGAAACTTGCACAGAAGACGGTCTTTCGGACCACTCCGCCGCAAGCGACGCTGCAAGTTACAGCCAAGCTCTCAGCCTGAACCTGAATCAGTATCGCACACTCACCGATTCATATTGCGCTCGATTTCTAAGCGGGCCAGAGCCACGCCGCGCCACGCACTCCGCTTGAGTCGCCATACTTGGCTTGAAGGATCGGCGTGTCCGCCTCACCTCCGAAGACATAGGCCGCCAGCTTCTCCGGTACCGCTTCATAGATGTGCTTCACCTTCGAGAGCCCGCCTCCCAATACAAACACGTCAGGGTCAAGCACGTTGATCAGGTGGGCCAGCCCGCGTGCAAGCCTATCCTCAAAGCGCGAGACCGTCGCGGTGGCGTCGGTATCTCCAGCCTCAAAATCCACCAGGATTTCCTTCGCCGTCTTCGCTCTTCCGGTCACTTGCTTGTAGTCGAAGGCCACGCCTGTGCCCGAGACCCACATCTCCATGCATCCGCGCTTGCCGCAGTAACACACAGGCCCCGGATACTCCTCCGGCCGCTGCCACGGCAATGGATTATGCCCCCACTCGCCGCCCACACCATTGCGTCCATCGTGAACGCGCCCGTGGATCGCGACGCCGCCACCGCATCCTGTCCCCAGAATCACTCCAAACACAACATGCTTGCCTGCAGCTGCGCCATCGGTCGCCTCAGAGACCGCTAGGCAGTTTGCATCATTGGCGACGCGGACCTCGCGACCCAGCGCAGCCGAAAGGTCCTTATCGAGCGGCCGCCCGTTCAACCAGGTCGAGTTCGCATTCTTAACCAGCCCTGTGATGTGCGAGATTGTTCCTGGAATTCCAGCGCCCACCGTGCCGACCCTGCCGGTCTCTGCCTCCAGCCGGCGCACCAGCCCAGCCATTGCGTCCACCGTTGCCTTGTAATCGTTGCGTGGCGTGTCGATACGGTGTCGTACCAGCTCTGTTCCAGTGTGATCGATGGCCAATGCCTCGATCTTCGTTCCTCCAAGATCGATCCCGATGCGCATCTCGGGACTCCTCGCGTCGCTCTCTGTCACTCACGCTCTCCTGTAAGAGATGTACTGTTCACTTCAACCAACGGCGAACCAGCACCGCATATCAATAAAAATTGCGTTACTACTGAACCTTGCCCTGCGGCCGCAGCCTGCGCAGTTCGCTTGCGCACGCAACTGCGTTCAACGCCGCGAGCTTCAGATTGTCCGACGCAAGCCAGAGCCAGAAGCGCGTCGACCGCCCTTCACCACCTGAGTCGCTCCTGACGCGAACCATAATGTCTTCCTGTCCTGCCGCGCTCAGATTGCTCGGCGGCTCCGACTCGCCCGCCACCACATCGACATGCTCACCCGCGAGCGCCTCTTCTACCTCTGCGACGCTCGCCGGCCCACCCAGCTCTACAAACGCCGAGATTACATAGCCGTGGAAGACAGGGGCCTGCACCATCTGCAACGCCAACCGCGGCAGCTCTCTTCCCAACAGCACTGAGTACTGCTCGCGAACACGCTCCTCAGTCGCGCCAAACTGGATCTTCGCCTCCTCACCCAGCGCTGGCAACAGGTTAAACGCTGCCTGCGCATCGAATTGTTCACGCGGCAGGCTCTGGAACGAGAGCAGATTTACCGTCTGCTGATGCAGCTCATCCATGGCGACGCGGCCATGTTCCGACGCCGGCTCCATCACCGTGGCGGCGACGATCGTTGGCATCAGTCGCATCTTCAGCTTCGTTGCGACTAGTGCCAGCATCACTGAGGCAGGATGCGCCGTAACCACCGCCGTAGTCTTCAGGTCGGGCTCGAGGCCCACCTGCTGCCCCCGCCCTGCATCCACCTCGGCGATCCACGGAGCACGTATCAGAACATCCTTCTCTCGCTCCAGCGCATAGGTCAGGTCGATGATGCTGGCTCCCGCGCGCCGTGCCTGCTGCCAGTGCTTCCGTGTCGTCTCAGGGCTGCCGGCAAAGAAGACAAAATCCATTCGTCTAAACGACGAGTCGTCGATGGCCTGAATCACCGCCGCCTCATCGCCCGCTGAAGTCACTTGCCCTGCGACCTCTTCATCATCGAGCAGCACGAACTCAGAACCTGCCAGCACAGACTCACTCAACTCATCGCTCAACTCCTTGCCCACCAGCGACGAGGCTCCGACGATGCCGATCCGATACATTCTCTCTGTCATCTCCGCCTGCAATTTTCGTTCCCGGAAAAATTCCGCTGCGTGACCCTGTTCTTCAGTTCCTCTGGCCCGCCCCGGCGTGGCGCCGCTCCCATCTCCACGAGTACGCCAGCCGCGCCGCCACGCCGGAGACCAGATATCCCATCGCAATAATGATCAGCATGTACTCGGAATAAAGAGCGATCAGAGCGCCAAAAAAGACAAGTACCGCGAGCAACTGAAATGGATGTCTGCTCCCCAGACTCAGTTCCTTTCCGCTCCAGAACCGCCAGGTGCTGACCATCAGGAAACCCGCAAAGAGAATCAACCCCAGCCAAAGCACCGCCATCCGCGGGTCCGAGATCGTCGATCCGTTCTCAAAGTGCACTACCGAGGCAATCACTCCGGCACCCGCCGGAATCGGCATTCCAACAAAATACTTCTTTCCCGGCCGGCCCGGATTGCGCGGTTGAGGATCGACGCTGATATTAAACCTCGCCAACCGGCTCGCGCCGCAGATCAGAAAGATGAAGCAGACAAAGACCCCGAGGTGCACAATTCTCTCGCGCAACAAAGGATGGTCCAGCACCGGCAGCATCCGAAAGCCCCAGATATAGGCAAGCAGGCTCGGCGCGACGCCGAATGTAATCACATCGGCAAGCGAATCCAGCTCTTTGCCGAAGTCGCTCGCCGTGTTCGTCATCCTCGCAATCATCCCGTCGAACCCGTCGAAGACAACAGCAAAGCCGATCGCCAGCGCGGCCCGGTCATAGTGACCGAAGTCCGCCACCGATCCCTGAATGCTCTGCGTGATCGCGTAGTACCCGGCGGCGATATTTCCCACCGTAAACAGCGACGGCAGAACATACATTCCACGACGAGGCCTGCGCCGCACCCTTCCGTCGCTCCCCTGCACTACCTCCGGCGCCTCGTCCGCCATCAGGCCACCACTGCCGTCGTCGAGAGGTGTTCCTGCGTCATCGACTCAGGAAGCTCAGCAAGCACCGTCGAGCCGCCGTGGACACGGGTCCCTGCCTTTACCTTCAGGTTGGCTTCGGCCGGGAGCAGCACATCCACGCGCGAACCAAACTTGATCAACCCGATTCTCTGCCCGCGCTCCACCCGGTCTCCCGCCCTGAGGTTGCAGACGATGCGCCGCGCCAGCAGGCCGGCGATCAGCTTCAGGCTCACGTCGTATCCACCAGCGTCAATCACAATCAGCGTCTGCTCGTTGCTCAGCACCGACTCCGGCTTGATTGCGTTCATAAACTGGCCCTTGCGAAACTCGACCAATTTGACCGTCCCGCTTACCGGCGAACGATTAACATGCACGTCGAACACACTGAGAAAGATGCTCAGCCGCAGCCTGCTGCCGCTCGTTGTCTCGATCCACTCGGCCTCTGTCACCATTCCGTCCGCAGGAGAGACAATCTTGCCTGAACCTGCCGGAATCTTTCGCGATGGGTCGCGAAAGAACCAGAGAAAAAAAGCTGCCAGCACCAGAGGAACAGCCATCAGAACATGCGAGTGCGTCACCACATAAAGAACTACGGAGACGACCCCCAGCCCTAACGCATAGAAATATCCATCACGAACCATAAGTGACTCGATTATACGGCCATAGACACGACCGCCCTCTGCACTGTGATGGAGGCATCCTTTACCGCAACACGATGTCCACGGAGCTACGCTGCACCTTGCCGGCGGAGCCTCTCCATCTCGTCCTTGATGCTCAGTTTCAACTTCTTCAACCTCACCTCTTCCATCTGTTCAAATTCGGTCAGATAGGTCTTGGCGCGCAAAGTCTCCAGCCTGCGTTCATACAGGCTGTGTTCCAGCGTGAGTTGATAGAGGGAGGGTAAGGAAGAGGTCTGCGGCAGCTCAAGCGGCTTGGCAGTCTGCATGAAGAAGTACCTCCAAATCAGACGACATCTCACCAACGGTTAGTCACCGTAGCACACCACTCGCATAGCTTGCAAAGCTGCAAAAATCCACAGGCTTCAAAAGCGAATGCGCATAAGCACGGCGTCGTCGTCCGGATCACGGTAATACCTTCTCCGAACACCCTCATCGACGAATCCAATATCCGCATAAAGCGCTCTTGCACCTGCACTTGCCGAGCGCACCTCCAGCTCCACCGCTGCGGCCCCCTGGCCGCGGCACCAGTCAATCACCGCCCGGCACAGTTTTTTCCCCAGCCCCGCCCGCCTGGCATCCGGCCGCACCACAACGCTCTCAAGCTCACCCAATTCCGACGCCACAACCTTCCCCACGGCAAACCCCACCACCCCTTTCGCTGCCTCTGCGACCAGCAGACACCGCCTCAATCCACTGCTCTCTCCAGCGCCATGCACCATCGCCTCGTACTCTGCTTTGGACCAGTGCGGAGCCTCCGCGACATCCTGCTCCAGCAGGACGATGCTCACTACGTCCTCCGCACCTGCCGGCCGAATCAAGACTCCGGCGCTCACGACGCCACGCTCTTCGGCTTCGCGAAGATCTGTGCGTCCGTCCGCCGCAGATAGTTCGCATCCAGTGTCGCCACATCGTCAAACTCCGCAGCCGCAACACGCTCAAGTGCTAACGCCAGAGCATCTTCCGCCGCAGGCTCCTTCACGACCATCGGCTTCAGTTCCGCCAGAGCATTCGCAACCGTCGCTTCGCAGACCACTATGCTTCCGCCCACCGACGCGTTGCCCACCTCTACTTTCTCCATCAGTTCCTCTCGCACGCGGCGATGCCCCTCATACTCCCCGATGTAAAACTCACCGCGCCCGGCGTCCAGCACCGCGTTCACTCGGACATCGCTCTCGCCCGTCAGCCCGGCCAATACCGCCAGTCGCGAAACCGCGATCACTGGGACGCCGCCTGCCTCGCTCAAACCCTTCGCCGCGCTCAGTCCCACACGCACACCCGTAAACGACCCCGGCCCGTGCACGACCGCAATTGCCGTCAGGTCGCTCAGTCTCCAACCATTCGCCTCCAACAAACGCCGTACCGTCGGCATCAGCCGCTCGGAAGAGCTTCTCCCCGGAAGCCGCTCGCTCGCAATGATTGCCGGCTCTCGCCCCGTCTCCGCAAGTGCGACGCTTCCCTCACTCCCGCACGTATCCATCAACAGCAGCCGCATCATGCTCCAACCTCGCGCGCATCTCCTACAATCTCCAGCAGCACGCCGCCCGTGCTCGCCGGATGCACGAAGAAGTACCTGTGCCCACCTGCGCCCACACGCACCGCATCGCTCGCCAGCCGAACTCCCTGCGCCTTCAGCCGTTCAAACATTGCATCGATCCCCTCCGCGTGCACGGCGATGTGATGCAAGCCTTCTCCGCGCTTCGCCAGAAACCTCCCAATCACCGACTCCTCTTCGGTCGGCTCCAGCAGCTCGATCCTGCTCTCTCCCAGCGGAAGCATCGCAGTCTTCACCTTCTCATGCTCTACCGTCTCCTCATGCGCCACCACCATTCCCAGCGCCTCGTAGAACCCCTTCGACGCGGAAATGCTCTTCACCGCAACACCCAGGTGATCCAGCCGCAGCCCTCCATTTCGCCACCGCAACTGTGCCGGCTCATGATGACCGCGTGTCTCAGCCGCGCAGCGTTGCACTGCATCCATCAACTCCCCAACACCCTCGCCTACCGTCGCCACCGTCCGCACCACCGGAGGCACCCAACCCGTCCGCGCCGCACCAAGCGACTGCATCGCAAGAATCTCCGCCTCCACCCGCTCTGCGCCTTCGCGATCGCTCTTGTTCACCACAAAGATATCGGCGACCTCCATAACTCCGGCTTTCAGGCTCTGCACCTCGTCGCCCATTCCGGGCATCAGCACAAGCACAGTCGCGTCGGCCAGGCTGATCACATCCACCTCATCCTGCCCCACACCAACTGTCTCAATCAAGATCACATCGCGGCCTGCCGCCTCCATCACGACACACACATCCTCCGCGGCCTCTGCCACTCCACCCATCGCTCCACGCGAAGCCATGCTGCGGATGTACACGCCGCCATCACCCTCAAACCCCTGCATTCGGATACGATCGCCCAGTAGCGCCCCGCCCGTATAAGGACTCGAAGGGTCCACCGCCAGCACCCCAACCTCTTTCTCCTCAGCGCGCAGCCTCCGGGCCATCTGGTCCACCAGCGTGCTCTTCCCTGCGCCCGGCGGCCCCGTCACACCTACCCGCAGCGCCCTCTTCGCTTCCTTCCTGCAGGCAGATACCAGCTCAGCCGCTCCTGCAGCCCGGTCCTCTACTACCGACACCGCCCGGGCCAGCGCCCGCACATCTCCTGAACGCAGCCTCCCCAGTATCCGCTCTAGCTCCGAACCGTCCATCCTCTCCCCGTTGCCCACCCCAGCGATGATACCCGCTCTCTCCCGCCTCTCTCGGTGCTAAAAATCATTCTTCGCCGGTAAATTCATACTTTCACCTATAATTCTGTTGCCGTCATTTCAACGCAAGGAACCTCCGTGAACCTTCTCCGCCGCAGCCTCACCGCAACGCTTCTCTTCGCCGCGCCTTTCGCCCACGCGCATCTCGATGGCAGCAAACCCGACGCAACGCCCATCACACATCCCGTACTCGCCATCCAGGAGACCGAGTCGTCCGCCCAGCGCGACGCTCGCATGGAGTGGTGGCGCGAAGCCCGCTTCGGCATGTTCATCCACTGGGGTCTCTACTCCATCCCCGCCGGCACCTGGAACGGCCAGCGCACCACACACATCGGCGAGTGGATCATGAACGACCTCTCCATTCCCGTCGCCGACTACAAGGCCCTAGCCCCGCAGTTCAATCCCACCGGCTTCAGCGCCCATGACATCGTCGCGCTCGCGAAATCCGCCGGCATGAAGTACATCGTCATCACCGCCAAGCACCACGACGGCTTCGCGATGTACGACTCTAAGGTCGATCCCTTCAATATCGTCGCCGCCACCCCCTTCAAGCGCGACCCCCTCCGCGAACTTGCCGAAGAGTGCCGCAAGCAGGGGGTGAAGCTCGGCTTCTACTACTCGCAGGCGCAGGACTGGACCGCACCCGGGGGAGCCGCAGCCGTTACCGGCAATCACGATCCCAAGACCGGACACTGGGACAAGGCCCAGGAGGGCAGCTTCGACGACTACCTCCGCAACAAGGCCATTCCTCAGATGGAAGAGCTCCTCGACAACTACAAGGAATACCCCGTCGTCGTCTGGTTCGATACCCCCAAAGAGATGACGCCTGAGCGCGCCGCGGAGGTCGTCAAAGTCCTCAACCGGCACCCCAACCTCATCTGGAACAATCGTCTCGGCGGAACCTACGAGGGCGACACCGAGACCCCCGAGCAATACATTCCTGCACAAGGCTTCCCCGGCCGCGACTGGGAATCCTGCATGACCATCAACGACACTTGGGGCTTCAAGTCCTACGACACCAACTTCAAGTCCACCGAGACCCTCCTGCGCAACCTCATCGACATCGCCAGCAAGGGCGGCAACTACCTCCTGAACATCGGCCCCGACTCTCACGGCATCGTCCCCGCTCCCGAGGCAGAACGGCTCCAACAAATGGGTCAGTGGCTCAAAGTCAACGGCGAGGCAATCTACGGCACCTCAGCCACCATCTTCGACACTCCCACCGGAACCTTCAGCGCCACCGAGAAGGGCCACAATGGCCAACCGAAGTTTATTCCCACTTGGAACTGGCGCTCGACCACCACGCCAACCAGGGTCTACGTCGAGATCCTCACCTGGCCCAAAGGCAGCTTCCACGTAGACAAGATGCCCCGCAAGGTCACCAGCGCCTATCTGCTGGCCGACCCTGCCCACAAGCCGCTCAAGGTCACGCAGAACGGAGACAGCCTCGACGTCCAGCTACCCTCCAGGGCGCTCGACCCCATCGCAACAGTGCTCGTCCTCAACACCAGCAAGTAGCATCCATCAACCTCGGCACCCCTGGCTTCCCAGCAAGCGATGAAGCCAAGGTGCATTCGTCATTCCTCCGCATCGGAACAGCGACAGAAGCAACCGGGGTGCGGATATTCTTCCGCACCCCGGCGCTCCTTTCGGATCCTACAGTGGCCAACCACTTGCCCATAGACTATTACCACGCTTGACACGAATAGCCCAGCAACGACTATCCTCATCCACGACACGTCTATACGACATTCACCGGCCTCACGGCCCCCACGCCAGCACTGGTCAGACCTGCCACTGCCATCGGAGCTTCGCCTGCATGCCTATCAACACCGCCACTAAGCCCGACTCTGGCTTTACGACCTCTGCCCCCGAAAAATCGAACATCCGCTGGTTTGTCTGCGCGCTTCTCTTCGCTGCCACCACCATCAACTACATGGACCGCTCGGTCTTCTCACTGATCGAGCCGCTGCTCCACAAGCTTCCTTTTATGGGCTGGGACAGCACCCAGGACGCCTTCCACCAGCCCGTCTTTGACAACAACTTCGGCACCGTCGTGATGTACTTCCAGATCGCCTACGGCGTCGGTCTGCTGACCACCGGGCGCATCATCGACAAGATCGGCACGAAGATTGGCTATGCCCTCGCCATCGCCGTCTGGGCACTCTCATCGATGAGCCACGCCCTCGTCGGCTCCGTCGCGGGCTTCTGCCTCGCGCGCTTCATGCTTGGCATCGGCGAATCCGGCAACTTCCCCGCCGCCATCAAGGCGACCACCGAGTGGTTCCCCACCGAAGAACGCGCCCTCGCCACTGGCATCTTCAACTCCGGATCCAACGCCTCTGCCCTCATCGCGCCCGCGCTGGTCGCCTGGGTCACCATGCGCTTCGGCTGGCGTGCCGCGTTCGTCACGACCGGCTCCATGGGAATCATCTGGCTCGTGGTCTGGCTGCTCTTCCCATATAACAAGCTCCGCCGCGGCGCCACGCTCACGCAGGAGAACCTCAAGCCTGTCACCGAAGGCGGCCCGCTCCTTAGCAAGCTGCTCGGCACCCCCGGCCTCTACGCCTTCTCCATCGCCAAAGGACTCACCGATCCCATCTGGTGGTTCTATCTCTTCTATCTCCCCCAGTTCCTCAACCGAAACTACGGCCTCACGCTCAAGGATGCCTACTGGTACCTCGTCACCGTCTACATGCTCGCCTCAGTCGGCTCTATCTTCGGCGGTTGGCTCTCCGGAATCCTCATGAAGCGCGGCTTCTCCATCAACGCCGGCCGCAAACTTGCCATGCTCGTCTGCGCACTAGCCGTCCTGCCGGTCATGCTTGTCCCGCAGATGCACCATATCGCTCCGCATAATGCCTGGCCGGCGACGCTGCTCATAGGCCTCGCTGCTGCGGCGCATCAGGGCTGGTCGGCGAACCTCTTCTCCACCCCCACTGACATGTTCCCCTCCACCGCCGTCTCCACCGTCGTCGGCATCGGCGGAGCAGTCGGCGCCGTCGGAGGAGCCACCTTCACCTGGATCGTCAAGAACTACTTCTCGCTCCACCCCACGCTTATCTTCACGCTCGCCGGCATGGCTTACATCACTTCGTTACTCATCTTCCAGTTCCTCGTCCCGCGCCTCGGGCAGCCACGCGCCGCCTAGCAAAGGTTATCGACAGGTCGGTGCCTCCAGCTCTCCAGCCGGCCCACGGTAGTGGGTCAGTTTTGAAGTCTGGTGCAACGAAAGGAGCAAAATTCATGATCTTTGGTGCCCATGTAATCGTATACAGCAAGGATGCGACCGCTGATCGCGCCTTCTTCCAGGAGGTCCTCGGATTTTCATCTGTGGACACTGGTCACGGATGGCTGATTTTTGAGCTGCCTCCGGCAGAAGCGGCAGTCCATCCCGACGAAGAGAATAACCGGCACGAACTCTATTTCATGTGTGACGATCTGAAGACTCAGATATCGGCACTCAGAGAGAAGGGCGTCCAGTGTTCGGATGTGCAAGAAGCCAGATGGGGTTCGATCACCAGGATCCCGCTTCCCGGCGGGGGCGAAGTCGGTCTCTACCAGCCGAAGCATCCAACGGCATTAGCCGTCAGCTCAAAGTGACCACTACCGCCCGCGCCTTGCCTTGGCAATGCTCTTTCCCTCCGTGTTACCCTTCTCCCATTTCCTAGCAAGGAGCTTCATTCGGAGTGAAAAAAGAGGTTCATGACGAGGCTGCGTCTCACAGTCAACTGACCATGCAGGTCGTCGAGCACGTCCGCTCGCTCATCGCCAGCGGAGAGGTCAAACCTGGCGACCGCCTCCCGCCCGAGCGCGAACTGGCCCGCAAGCTCAAGATCAGCCGCTCCAGCCTCCGCGCCGGCATCGGCTTCCTCTCCGCCATGGGCGTGCTGAAGAGCCGCCACGGTGCCGGGACCTTCGTCTCCAGCGGCCCGCCGGCCTTCGACTCCAACTCCTTCTCCGTCCTTGGAGCCCTCCACGGCTTCCTCCCGTGGCAGATGTTCGAAGCCCGCATCGTCCTCGAGTCCAACGTCGCCGCACTCGCCGCCGAGCGCGCCACCGACGAGCACGTCGCCGAGCTAGCCGAAGAGGTCGCCGAGATGTACGCCACCCTCACCGACCCGCAGGAGTACCTCATCCACGACGTCCGCTTTCACCGGGCGATCGCCCGTGCCGCCGGAAACCCCATCCTCGGCGCCCTCATGGAGACCATCACCGCCAACCTCTACCAGAACCGCTCCATGACGGTGCAGAACGCGCAGGACCTCAAGGAGTCGGCCGAGATGCACCGCGAGATCTACCGCGCCATCCGCTCCCACAACCCCAACCTCGCCCGCCGGACCATGGAGCAGCACCTCAAGATGGCCAGCAAAGCCCAGGCCGCCGAAACCGAGCAGCCCGCGACCCCGCTCCCTGACGAAGACAACGCCGAAACAAAACCCGTCTAGTAGCAGCGCGCTCTTTGCGCATGAGTGGGGCATTCGCGCGGCAGTGCGAAATCGCCTTCATATACGCCGAAGATGTGTCATTTCGACCGGAGCGCGAAGCGCGGAGCGGAAAAACCCGCTTCTCCACCTGGTTGCGTCCCAGCCCACACCGCCCAGCACAAACAAGCTCCCCTGCTAGACTCAAGAGCAACCACCCATGTCTGAAGCGCAGAAAAAGTTCTACCTCACCACCCCGATCTACTATGTCAACGCGCGCCCTCACATCGGCCACGCGTACACGACCATCGCGGCTGACGTCATTGCGCGCCGCCACCGCCTTCTCGGCGACGACACCTACTTCCTCACCGGAACCGACGAGCACGGCCAGAAGGTCCAGCGCTCCGCCGCAGCCGTCGGCGTCTCTCCCCAGAAGTTCACCGACGAGGTTTCCTCCAGCTTTCAGAACCTCTGGAAGCGCATGGGAATCACCAACGACGACTTCATCCGCACCACCGAACCCCGCCACACCCAGGCGGTCCAGAAGCTCTTCCAACTCCTCTACGACCGCGACGCTATTTACCTGAGCACCTACACCGGGCAGTACTCCGTAGGCGAGGAGATGTTCGTCGAAGGCCCGCCCGGAACCATCGGCCCCGACGGCAAGCCCACCGAAACCGTCACCGAAGAGAACTACTTCTTCCGCCTCTCCAACTACCAAGAGCGGTTGATCAACCTGATCGAGAGCGGCGAGCTCGCCATCCAGCCCGAGGTCCGCAAAAACGAAGTCCTAAGCTTTCTGCGCGGCGACTTCAACGCGGTCACAGTCCGTGTCTACGATGAGGCCCTATTCTCTGACACACAGCATCCACCACCTGGCACCATCGTTCCCGCCAATCTCCCCGCAGACCCGCTAGATATAGCTTATGAGAGGGGCTGGGTCTTGAAGAGCGCCTCGGGGAAGTACTACATTCCCGGAGCCCTGAAAGACCTCTCCATCTCACGCACCAGCTTCAAGTGGGGCATCCCCGTTCCCGGTCCAAAACAAGGGGAAGCAGAGCACGTTATCTACGTCTGGCTCGACGCCCTCGCCAACTACATGACCGCCATCGGCTACGGCTCCGACGACCCCGCCGAGCAGGAGAAGTTCAAAAAATACTGGCCCGCTGACCTGCACCTCGTAGGCAAGGAGATCATCCGCTTTCACTGCGTCTACTGGCCCGCCTTCCTCCTGGCCGCCGGCCTGCCGCTGCCCAGGGCCATAACCGCGCACGGCTGGCTCCTCTTCGAAGAGTCGAAGATGAGCAAATCCCGCGGCAACATCGTTCGCACCGAGACCATCCTCGACGCCTTCGGCACCCTCAAGCCCAAGCCCATCGACCTTCCCGGCCCCGTGCTGAGCGACGAGTACTGGAAGCACGAACAGGACCTCTTCGCCTCCGACGTCCTACGATACTTCCTCCTCCGCGAGATCCCCTTCGGCCAGGACGGCAGCTTCAGCTTCGACGCCCTAATCCAGCGCTACAACAGCGACCTCGCCAACGGCTACGGCAATCTCGTCAGCCGCACACTGTCGATGATTCAGAGATACAAAGCCGGCAAGATCCCAGCTAACGATGGATCACAATCCCAACGCTTCTTGTTAGCTGACATACAGAATAGAGTGAGCAATTCGTTCTCGGATTGTCGATTCGACCAAAGTCTGCAACAGATATGGAATTTCCTCGGAAGCGTCGATCAATACATAAGTGAAGCGGCACCATGGAAGTTAGCGGCCGATGAATCGAGGAATTCCGATCTCGAAACAGTTCTATATACCGCGGCCGAATCCATTCGGATTATCACAGCTCTTCTTTATCCTGTAATGCCTGGCACCACCGCCAAAGTCTGGTCCCAACTAGGCCTCGGAGATATCGAAGAAGCCGCCCGCAAAGGCGAACTCAAAAACCTCGAATGGGGAGGTCTGAAACCCGGCACGCCACTCGGCCCACTAGGTCCCATCTTCCCCCGAGCCGACAAAGGACTCATCCAACTCATGACCGACATCGAAACGAACAACGCCTCAACCACCACCAAGACCACAGAGCCACCCGCTCCAGCCCCTCAATCCGTAGTATCCGCGCCGTCAGCAGTCGCTCCCGCTACTGAAGGCGCCACCGAAACCGCTCCGATTGCAATCGACGACTTCGTCAAAATCGAACTCCGCGTAGCCAGGGTCCTCGTCGCCGAACGCATCCCCAAGGCCGACAAGCTCCTCCGCCTCGAGGTCGACCTCGGCTACGAGAAACGCCAGATCCTCGCCGGTATCGCCGCATGGTACGCGCCGGAAGAGCTCCTCGGCCGCCGCATCATCATCGTGGCCAACCTCGCCCCCCGCAAGATGCGCGGCCTCGAGTCGCACGGCATGCTCCTCGCCGCTTCGCACGGCGAAGACGGCAAGCCCATCCTTGCCACCTTTGCCGACACCGACGAGATCCCCCTAGGCTCCCGCCTCAAGTAGTTCCAGATATAGAGCGACGTGCCTGTCAAATTCGTTCGAGCCAGCCGACGATAGTCCGTCCAATCTCGTCGGGATTGTCCTCTTGCACGAAGTGGAGACCTCCGACGACGACGCGGTCTTGATTAGGGAAACTGCTCGCCAGACTCCTGATTCGGCCCGTGATGAATACACCGGGCTCTGCGTCGATAAAGAGCTTCGGCAGCGACGCTGTTTTCAGCCATGCGGAGTAGGCGGCAATCCGATCGTGGACATCGGCCGGCTCGCCCGACAGCGGCACTTCGCGCGGCCACTGCAATGTCGGCCAACGATCGTCGCCGGCCTTCAGGAATGGTCGCCGGTACTCCGCCATCTCGTCGGCCGACAGCGTCCGCTGCGTGACGCCGGGCAGCATCTTCTCGATGAACATGTTCTCATCGAGCACCAGAGCTTCGCCCGCCGGCGAACGCACGGCCTTCAGCGTCGGATGGAAGCTTTCTGGAAGATCTTCCAAGGTGAGCGGCGCAACGAATGTCTCCATATAGGCTATCGCTCGAACGCGCTGCTGATGGCGGTACGCCCAGTCGAAGCCCAAGGCGCCTCCCCAGTCGTGCAGGACGAGCGTCAGCGGCTCCGTTCCGACCACCTCATCGATAAAGGCGTCAAGGTAGCGGGCGTGGCTCGCGAAGCGGTAGCGATCGGGCTCGGTGCCGGCCGGGATCTTGTCCGAATCGCCCATGCCGATGAGATCAGGAGCGATCAGCCGACGGCCGGAGGCCTCGACGTGCGGCAGGACAGATCGCCAAAGGAACGAGGAGGTCGGGTTGCCGTGAAGGAACACAATCGGGTGTCCCACGCCGCGTTCGACATAGGCCATCCGGCGGCCGAGCACGTCGGCAAAACGCTTTTCGCGTGCCCAGGCGCTGCCTGCCGAGCGAGGCGATTGTGACAGGTGTGACATTGGACATCTCCTTGACTTTGTATGAGCAATCTACATACCTGCTCATGCCTGATGGAACCTCCCCCGAGCCGGCTCGATCCCTTCTCTCCCTTGCACCACCAGTGGACCGCCTGGATATTGTCTGGATGGTCATCGGTCCGAAGCGATTTCCACAATCCACTCTTGACCCGCCTGATATCCTTAAATCAAGAGGAAAGAAAAGCCCGGCGCAAGCCGGGCTTTCTGTTTCCGCTAAGAATGGCAACAAACGTGCGCCCGGAAGTCCAGACCTATGTCTTCTCTTTTGAAGACTTTGCACATTCTTACGGGGGGATCCAAACTACTTCGCACCCACCGGAGTGATCCCCGACTCCCGGCCAATCGCGATCACAAAATAATTCGCCGGTGTCTCCCCAACATTCAGCAGCGCGTGCATCACATTCGAGGCCGCAAAGATCACCCCGCCTGGCCCCACGCGCTCCTTCTTGCCATCGTTGTCGAACTCAAGCTGGCCCTCGCGAATCATCATGAACTCCGAGTGCCTGTGCTTGTGCGGCGGATGCGGCATATGCCCGGGCAGCAGCGTCGTCTCGTGCATCTCCACCGTCTCGCCCGTCGCCAGTACTCCCTGCACTACCGGCCGCGAAACGCCGTTCTGATTCTTGCGAACTTCAAGCGAGTCGAACGGAAACGCCATCGACTCCGACAGCATCTTCTCGCCCGGCCGGGCAGACGCCTGCGCCCTCGCCTCCACACCGCCCATCGCTGCAAACGCCGAAAGGGCAACCAAAACATCACGTCGGTTCAGATTTTCCATGCCCGCCATCCTATACGACCATCAAAACTCTCGCACCAATTTCCCTGTACCCTTTAACACCAGAGCCATGCACCTCATCGACTCCCACGCCCACCTCGACTTCTACACTGACCATCCCACCGAGCGCGACGAAGTCCTTCAACGCTCCTTCGCCGCCGGAGTCAAGACCATCCTCGCCATCGGCATCGGCGAGAATCCCTCCGAGATGCACAAAGCCCTCGACCTGGCCAACACCGTCATCGGGCCGAATCTCCCGCAGGTCTACGCCAGCGCCGGCATCCATCCCGAGCAGGCCCACAACGCCACCACCGAAGCTCTCGTCGAACTCACCACGCTCTCCACCCAACCACGCTGCATCGCCGTCGGCGAGATCGGCCTCGACTACTATCACCTCTCCAACCCCGACATCCCCACCCAGCAGCTCGCCTTCACCGCGCAGATGTACATCGCTGCCGAGGCCCGCAAGCCCATCCTCATCCACTGCCGCACCTCCGAGCTGGCCACGCCGCAGGCCAAACAGAAGTACGGCTCTGCTGACGCCTGGCAGGACACCCTCTCCCTCATCGACGAGCACTGGCACGCGCACTCGCTCGGCGGCATCATGCACTGCTTCTCCGGCAACATCGAAGATGCGCGCCGCTCCCTCGACGGCGGCTTCTATCTCTCCTTCGCCGGAAACCTCACCTACCCCAAGGCCCAGTCCATCCGAGACGCCGCCGCGTTCGCTCCCGCCGACCGCATCCTCGTCGAGACCGACGCGCCCTTCCTCGCGCCCATTCCGCACCGCGGCCAGCGCAACGAGCCCGCCCTCGTCGCCCACACTGCTGCGGCACTTGCCGAGCTCCGTGGCGTCTCGCTTGAAGAGCTGGCGGCCACGACGACAGAAAACTTCCACCGCCTCTTTCCCACAACCGCTGACCCCAAACCGCTGCCATAATAGAAAGCGGCAAAACACACAAGGAAGACACAATGGCAACCGACAACAGCTTCGACGTAGTCAGCAAGGTAGAGATTCAGGAAGTCAAGAACGCCATCGACCAGGCCACCAAAGAGATCCACGCCCGCTTCGATCTCAAGGACTCCAAGTCGAAGATCGAGCTCGAAGGCACCGACACCATCCAACTCGCCTCGCAGGACGACTACAAGCTCAAGGCCGTCGTCGAGATTCTCTCCCAGAAGCTCGTCAAGCGCGGAGTCTCCCTCAAGAACCTCGAGTTCGAGAAGGTCGAGCCCGCCGCTGGCTCCTCGGTCCGCCAGAAGGTCAAGCTCGTCCAGGGCATCCCGTCCGAAAAAGCCAAGGCCATCGTCGCCGCCATCAAGGACTCCAAGAAGAAGGCCCAGGCCAGCATCCAGGGGGACACCGTCCGCATCGTCAGCAAAGACCGCGATGTCCTTCAGGAGGTCATCGCCCTACTGCGCGGCAAAGACTTCGGCGTCGAGCTCCAGTTCACCAACTACCGCTCGAGCTAACGCTGCCACTACAAAGCAATTTCCGTTTGACGCATCCTCACTCTTACAGAGACCGTTACATACTTCTCTGCAGGTAAAGTCTGTTACATTCAGAGATAGAGTGAGTTCCATCTCCATCGCGACCGCCTCCGAGGTCTTCGACCTCCTCCGCGACGACCTCGCAGCCATCGAGCAGGAATTCTCCCGCCAGTCCGCCTCCAACGTCGCCGTCATCACCGACATCGCGCAATACCTTATCGCCGGCGGAGGCAAGCGCATCCGTCCGCTGCTCCTTCTCCTCTCTGCAAAGGCCCTCGGCTGCACCAGCCACAGTCGCATCCGCCTCGGCGCCGTCGTCGAGATGCTCCACACCGCCACCCTCGTCCACGACGACATCATCGACGAGGCTGACACCCGCCGCGGCCGTCCCTCCTCCAACACCACTTGGGGCAACTCCAAGTGCGTTCTCGCCGGCGACTGGCTCTACATGCAGGCCTTCTCCGCAGCCCTCGAAGAGCGCAACTTCCACGTCCTCGACCTGCTCATCTCACTCACCCAGCAGATGGTCGAAGGCGAGCTGCTCCAGATTGAAAAGCTAGGCCACCTCATCAACGAAGAGGAGTACTTCGACCTCATCTACCGCAAGACCGCCTGCCTCTTCAAAGTCTCCATGCAGCTCGGCGCGTCCATCACGCCTCACACCTTCGGCGACCCCGCTGAAATCGAGTTGCAGTTAGGCGAATACGGACGCAACCTCGGCCTCGCCTTCCAAATCGTCGACGACGTCCTCGACCTCACGGCCACCGAAGACGTCCTCGGCAAGCCCGTTGCTTCGGATCTCCGCGAAGGCAAGGCCACGCTCGCCGTCATCCACGCACTTGAGCGCGGCACCGGAGCCGACAGAGAAGCCATCCGCACCGTCCTGGCAGACCGCAGCTTCGTCCAGGTCTCGCACCCGCAGATCCTCGAGATCCTCCAGCGCCACGGCTCCATTGACTACGCCATGGACACCGCCTGTGCCTACGCCGAAGCCGCCCGCCAGAGCATCGCCGACCTGTCACTCTCCGACGCCAAGCGCGCCCTCCTCTGGGTTCCGGGCTTCGTCACCTCACGCGACCGCTGACATACGACCGCGCCGAATGCACCGACTCTTACCCGCCCACGGAACGTTGTTGCTGACCTTCGCGCTTCTCAGTATCAACGGCTGTAAATCTAGTTCTCCCGTACCGCAACCGAACGTACACGCCGATCGGATTCTGGTCGTCAAATCGAAACACTCTCTGACTCTAATGGCAAACGGGAAAGCTCTCAAAACCTACCGAGTCGCACTTGGCAGAGGCACTGGCAAAGCAAAACAGCGTGAGGGCGACCACGAGACTCCTGAAGGGCTCTACACCATAGACAGCAGGAATGCGCGTAGCCACTTTCATCGCTCCCTGCACATCTCCTACCCGAATAACGAAGATCGCAATCGCGCGCAAGCAGCAGGCGTCGCGCCCGGCGGCCAGATAATGATTCACGGAATCCAGAACGGCTTAGGCTGGCTTGGTCCCCTGCAACGAACGATCGACTGGACCGACGGTTGCATCGCCGTCACTGACTCCGAAATAGATGAAATTTGGAACCTAGTTCCAAATGGAACACCCATTGAGATCGGCCACTAATTCTGTTTTGAGCCGCTCGCCAACAACTGGCGTCAAGTGTGTCCTCCTCTGGTCCCCGGCTTCGTCACCACCCGCGACCGCTAGACTCGATCTTCACTCTTAGCTAATCCATCGTGTTGTTGACGTACCCCGCCGACCCGGCATCCGACACCACAGTGCCCGGATTGCCCAGCACCACCGCCTTCGGAGGCACATCGAAGTTCACATAGGCACCCGGGGCAATCAGCGCTTCGCTGCCGATCGTGACCTTCCCCACAATGATCGCGTTCGCCCCGACCCACACGCGGTCCTCCAGCGTAGGCGCTCCAGTTCGAGGTCCTCGGCTGGCCGCACCAATCGTCACTCCCTGAGCAATGTTGATATTCGACCCCAACACCGCATACGGACTTATGACAACGCCGCCAAAGTGCCCGATATAGAGTCCGCGGCCGATGCTGGTTGTAGGTGAGATGTCGAAGCCATACTTGAAGCGGTAGCGGTGATAACGAATGCGGTAATACAGATAAGGAAATATCCCGAGCGATCGCTTCTTCCTGCTGTAATACGCGACCTTGCGAAGGTAGTAGGTAAATCGGAAGCCCGGGTCGTGAAGATATGCTGAAAAGAAGGATCGCCTGTCAGCCTTGCCACGGTAACGGTAAAGATCAGCCTTCAAGGTCTGCCGCAACGTAGAGTCCAACCTCCGCACCTCCGCTTGTGCCCTATCAACTCTACTTCTCGCCTACACTCTCTTCACTCTCATCGACATTCAAATCCGCCACAACACTCTTCCCGCGGTCCACCAGCACCTGAATCCTGCCCTCCGCCGCTTCAAGCTCTTTCTTGCAGACATCCGACAGCTTCACGCCCTCTTCAAACAGTCGCACCGACTCCTCCAGCGACAGCTCCCCGCGCTCCAGCCGCTCCACCACCGACTCCAGCGCCGTCAGGCTCTCCTCAAAGTTCGCCATTACTCACACCTCTCCGCTTAGAGGCCTAAGCCAGCCCCAGCACTTCAGCCGCTACCAGATACTTCCCGAACGGAGCGCTCACCTGCACGCCCTCCACCATCGGCTTCGCCTCGGCCAGCATCTCCTTGGCGATCTTCACGCCTTCAGCGCGCGCGGCCTCCGGCGTCGTCGCAGCAGCCATTCTCGCCATAATCTCATCCGGCATGCTCACGCGCAGATCGTTCTTCATGAACTCAGCATTCCGCAGACTCGTCAGCGGCCAGATCCCCGCGATCACCGGAATCCTGAACCCTTCAATCCGCTTCAGAAACTCTTCGAGCACGCGCAGATCGAAGACCGGCTGCGTAATCGCGAACTCCGCACCTGCCTCGACCTTGTAAGCGAACCGCCGGATCTCCTGCTCAATATCAGGCACACCCGGATTCGCCGCCACCGAGATCGTGAACCCCGTCGAACCTCCGATCGAGTTCTTGCCGAGGTCCAACCCGTAGTTCAGGTTCCGCACTAGGTTTACCAGTCCGATCGCGTCGACATCGAAGACGGCCGTCGCATCCGGATAGTTCCCCAGCTTCGGAGGATCGCCCGTCAGGCACAGAATATTCTTCAGCCCGATCGACGACGCTCCCAGCAGATCGCTCTGTATGCTCAGCACATTCCTGTCGCGGCACGTGTAGTGCAGAATCGTCTCGATCCCCACATGCTGCTGAATCTGCAGGCACAGACTCTGCGCGCTCATCCTCGCGCTCGCCCGCGGTGAATCCGGCACATTGATCGCGTCCACGCCCAGCTTATGAAGCTGCGCAGCGCCATCCAGCTCCTTCGAGCAATCGATCCCCTTCGGCGGAACGATCTCCACCATCGTTACGAACTCGCCCGCGGCCACCATTGCGCCGATCTTCGACCGCTGCGCCAGCGGCGGAGGCTCAACCTTGCTTGCCACCACCGTCGCTGTCTTCTGCTCCATCACCTGCGCTCCGGTCTCCATGGCGTCCATCGCGCGCAGCGCGCTTCGCATCGCACGCGTGTAGCTGGGAGTCGTCCCACAGCAGCCGCCCACCAGCGTTGCGCCTGCCTTCACCAGCTTGCGCGTAAAGCTAGCCATGTACTCCGGCGAGGTTAGGTAGATCGTCCTTCCCTCCACCGCGCGGGGAATCCCTGCGTTCGGCATCGCCACCAGCGGCAGCGAAGTGACCGGCCTCATCCGCTCAATCACGCTAAGCACCGTCACCGGCCCGGCGCTGCAGTTGCACCCAAGCGCGTCGACCCCCAGCGCCGTCAGCTTCTCAGCGGCTGCCTCCGCCGAGGAGCCATCTAGGCAGTTGCCCTCCTCGTCCACGGTCATCATCACGATCACCGGAACATCCGGTGCAACCTCCCGCGCCGCTCTGACGGCCTGTTCGGCCTCCACCAGCGAGGTCATCGTCTCGATACACAGCAGGTCCGCTCCCACACCCGGCCCGCCCTCAACCATCGCAGAGATCTGCTCCGCGAACGCCGCGCGCGCCTCATCCAGACCAATCTTGCCCAGCGGCTCCAGCCTTACGCCCAACGGCCCAATCGCTCCCGCGACAAACGCCTCCACGGCCTGCTTCTCGCGAATCTGCTCCACGCTCTCGCGCGCCAGCCGCACTCCCGCCAGGTTGATCTCCCGAACCTTATCGCGAAGCCCGTAGTGTTCCAGCCGATAGGCGTTTGCGCCAAAGGTATTGGTCTCAATGACCTCGGCCCCCGCCTGCAGATACTCCTGATGCACGGCGCGCACCATCTCCGACTGCGAGAGATTCAGCTCGTCGTAACACCGGTTGATGAACACACCGCGCGAATACAGCATCGTGCCCATCGCCCCATCGCACAGCACCGGCCCGCCGGTAAACAACTTCCTCACCCTCTCGGCGGTCGTCGCCGTCTGCTCTGCTGCGTCGATCATCTTTGTCTCCAGGCTAGTTTGTTCTATCTTAGGCCACGGCATCAGGCCGCTCCAAACCCTTCTCTTTCTCCGCCTTGTGAGCGCCCATCGCAAAGCCGCCTCCAGCCCTGAAAACACGGCGCTTTGTTATACTCAACCGATACTGCGTGCGGCCAATGCCACGCGCCGCAGCGCTCAGGTTGGAGTTCGTTCCGTTGAAGAATCGCAGTCTCTTTTCCCAGTCTCTCGGCGCCCGGTTCGTTCTGGGCTTCCTGATCGCCGTCTCTTGCCTTACCCTGAGTTCCTGCGGTGGCCACAACTATTACAAGTTCCCCACGTACACCTTTGCCAACCGTCCCATTCCACCCAGCAGGTTGGCGAACCGTGTCATGGTCTCGGTCACAGCCAACGGGAGCTCCGGAAGTCTTCAGATCCTCGATAGCCTGCGCGACATCCGCATGAACGTCCAGAACACCATCCCCAGCTTCTCCATCTCTGGTTATGCCTCTGGGTTTCCGAACCGCATCTTCAATTTCCCTGAGCAGGTCATAGGCTACGTCTACTCCAGCTCCGATGGCAGCCTTAACATCATCGACTACGGCAAAGAGTCCACCCGCGGTTCCGGCGGCACGCTGCCCGCCAAGGCCGCCGACGTCGCCGTTCCCTTCGGCTTCGCGCACGTCTACGGAGCCATCGAATCCCTCGGCGAGTTCGTCGTCATCGACAACGCCACCGGCAAGTCCTACGTCCTCAGCCTGCCCAACGTCTACAAGGTAGCCGCCAACCAGGGCGACACTGTCGTGCTCGCCATGGTCCGCAACTCCAACACGCTTTACCGGCTCGTTCACCTCAACAACAACGCCAATCAGCCTGCCGTCCCCGGCGCTGTCGATTGCCAGCCGGTGAACCTCCCGGTCTACTGCGTCGTTCCCGTCCCTGACAGCCCGACCTCGCCCAGCCTCGACCGCCCCGTCGGAGCCTACTTCTCCCTCGACGGAACCACCGCGTATGTCCTCGACTGCGGCTCCGAGTGCGGAGGCAACACGTCCGGCCTCACGATCCTGCAGCAGGGCAACCTTGAGGTCACCAACTACCCCACCTCCACTCCGTACCCCTCGCCAGTCACCGGAAGCGTCGCTGTCCCTGGCGGAGCGACGACCGTCCTCGCAGACGGCACAAACCTCTACATCGCCGGCCAGCAGCTTCAGCCCGATGGCCTCTTTACCGGCTACCTCTCCATCATGAGCCTGGCCACCAATACCGTCACCGGCAAGTACTCCATCTCCGACGGCTACCATTCAAAGCTCCTCTTCGCCGACGACAACACTCTCTGGATCGGCTCGCAGTCCTGCGCTACCGGCGAGCGGCAGAAGCTTGGCCTGAACTACAACTGCCTCACCCGCTTCGACCTCGGCGCCAAGACCGCCTCCATCGTCCCTAACGTCAATCCGAAGGACTCCGCGTCCTCCGTCCCCTATCCCAACACCAACCAGAACCAGTACTACTACGGCGACCTCACCGGTCTCTGCTGGGTCCAGAACCTCCACAAGGTCTATACCGCCTACGGTGGCCAGGTTCACGCCTTCCACACCACCGACGGCTCTGAGATCGACAACAGTCTCATCACCGTCCAGGGCACCGCACTCGACACTGCCTACATGGACGCCATTACCAACGACGCCAACTAAAAAACAGGGTGTACGGAATAGGGTGTGGGGAGTAGAAGACAACGATGGTGGAGTCTTACCGTGACCTCAAGGTCTGGCAGCGTGCCGTCCAAATGACTCTCGGCATCTACCGCGTTACGACAGGTTTCCCGAAAGAAGAGCTATTTGGCCTGACGAGTCAAATGCGCCGCGCCGCAGTCTCCGTGGCCAGCAGCATAGCCGAAGGTTATGGCCGCAACTCCAAGGGTGAGTACAAGCAGTTTCTGGGCATAGCCCGAGGTTCGAACCTCGAATTACAAACACAGCTCTTCATCGCAGTCGAACTCGGCTATGGAGATCCTGGACTCTTAAGAGAAGCGGAAAGCCCTTCCAACGAAGTGGCGAAGATGCTGAATTCTCTAGTCGCTAAACTATAGGCCACTATGCCCTCTACTCCCTACTCCCTACTCCCTACTCCCTGCCTCGTCGACATCCTCGCCATCGCCGCGCACCGTGACGACGTCGAGCAGACCTGCGGCGGAACCCTCCTCGCAATGCAGGCTCGCGGCTGGCGCACCGGAATCCTCGACCTCACACAGGGCGAGTCCGGAACTCGCGGGACCGCCGCCGATCGCGCTGCTGAAGCCGCAGCCGCCGCGAGCATCCTCAACGTCGCCCACCGTGAGGCTCTGGACCTTCCCGACGGCAACGTCCAGAACACTTACGAGAACCGCCTCAAACTCGCCGCTGTCCTCCGCCGCCTGCGGCCCCGCGTCGTCATCCTGCCCTATTGGCAAGGTCGCCACCCCGACCACTACACCACGGCCACGCTGGGTTATGAGGCCTGCTTCGTCAGCGGGCTCGCCAAGGTAGATATCCCGGACGCAGGAAAACTCGCTCCGCACCGCCCCTACAAGATCCTCTACGCCTCGCTCTACGCCGACGTCCGCCCCTCCTTCGTCGTCGACATCACACCCTATATAGAGCAGAGGCTCCAGTCGCTCCTCACCTATCGCTCCCAGTACGCCGCGCAGTCCACCGGAGGCGCTCTCTTCGTCCCCGAGGAAGACATTCGCGAGCGCACCTTCGCCACTGCGCGCCACTACGGCCTGCTCGCGGGAGTGCGCTATGCAGAGCCCTTTGTCCAGAAAGAGGTCGGCCTCATCGACGACCTCATGCTCCTGCCCGTCCAATCGATCTGAATCTCACCACCGCACTCCGCATCACGAGCTACGCCGCGCAGCCATGACGCTCTCGCCCCTCTCTCCGTAAGGACGAATCGGCAGGTCCCTCATTGCGGCCGCGACCACCTTGTTTCTGCCATTTCGCTTGGCCGAATAGAGGGCGGAGTCACTATGATCCACCAGCGCCTGCCACACCAGTCCCGAGACATCCGACGACGTCACCCCCACGCTCATACTCACCCTCACCGTATCGCCGAGATACTGGATTACCAGCATCTCGACCCGCTCCCTCAACCGCTCCGCCACCGCCATCGCCTCATCCAGCGTCGTCTCCGGCAGCAGCACGCAGAACTCGTCGCCCCCAATTCTTCCCACCGAATCCTGCGCCCGGACCGTCTCCTGCAGCACGCCCGCCACCGCCTGCAGCACCACATCGCCACAGGCATGTCCCCTCGAGTCGTTGACTTCCTTCAGTCCGTCGAGATCCATCATCATCATTGCGAGCGTGCCCCTCGATCTCTTGCATCGCTGAATCTCTTGCGTCGCAAAACGCTTCAGCGCCCATCTGTTAAGCAATCCCGACAGTTCATCCACCTGCGCCCGCCAAAGCAGGTCCGCCCGCAGCCTTGCCGTAGACAGCGCCATAAAGCCAAACGCAACCGCAGCGTTCGTGATCAGCCCGCCCACGAGCCATATCTGGTTGATCTGCTGCGACTGGATCGCATATGCCGGCGTACCATATCGCGTCATCACGTCCGCTCGCACAAACTGAATCACCGCGAACGCAGACAGCGCCAGGCCCGTCAGCCATCCCGCCAGCCTCGTATCCTCAGCCGAAAACCGAAGCACCACCGCCGAGATCGCAGCCAACTGCAGGCCGAGCATTACGTAGAGCACCGCCTCAAGCTTCGGGGCCATCGATGGCACCAGGATCAGCAGCCCAGCGATTACATGAACCAGCCCCACCGTTCCGGACTGAACCCAACGCAATATCGGCCCGCGATCCAGAAGTTCGGCAAAGCTCTGATGCAGCAGAATCAGGCCCAGCACTGCAAGAATCGCCGTTACCGCCTGCACAAGACCCACCGGAGCGATCCGCAGCCACTGCACGCCTACCAGCAGCATCGCCGCGCCGCAGCACAGGCTCGAGGCCGCAAAACACATCGCGCCGCGCGTCCCCCCGACCACGCGCGCGTTCACCAGCATCACGCCGGCATAGAGCGCGAAGAGCAGCGCATTCGCAATCACAAGCGTTTGCGTATCCATATCGCACGTCTTCAGTAGATGGAGTGTAGCCCCGAAATCTGCCCCTGCGCTATCCAACCAGTGCAAAACTCATCAATACATTACTGAAAATACTGACGAAAAAACACATGTACCTGACCCAAGCCGCTAACCAGTCGTGCAACTTGAGTCTCTCGCATCCCGCTTCCGCCGTTTGTCAATCCTTTGTCATGAAACAGCCACGTCGCGCCTGCCTCTCTCTGGAGAGACGCCGTTGCCCTGTCATCTGGATTGCTGCTCACCATGCCTTTTTTCTAAGTCCTAGTCGCTCTGCCACAAACCCCACCACTTCCTCTGTCACATACACCGGAGGCCGCATCGGCAGTACCGGCTTTCCCTCCACCAGTTTCAGCGACACTCCGTTCCACTCCGGCCTTCCCAGCACGCCCTCCGGAACCAGAACCGCATCCGCACGGTCCAGATACAACCGCGCCGACTCCTTGAAGTCCCACACCCCCGGGTCCACCACGCTCAGGTACAGATCAGGCCGCAGAAACCGCAAGATACTGTTCGACTCGAAGATCGCATTCTCTGCCCCCTCTAACTCCTTCCGTATCCGTGGCATCGCCTCCGCCAGATCGCCCGTGCGCGTCCTCACCCACAGCGACCGCACCGCCCCCGCCGCCAGAAACCGCGCCGAGTCCGTCCCCGTATTCGAATCCCGCTCCTCACTCACCGCGACGGTATGCTCCGCCGTCTCGCAGTCGCAAGGCTCTCCATTTGCCGAACACATCCCATGCCCGAACAGCGTCAGTTTGAATGCCGTCCACCGCATCTCCGGCATTGCGGCGATCAACCCCGCCACCACGCTCGTCTTCCCCACATTCTGCGACTGCCCGCCTACCACAACAACCGCCATCTCGCACCGCCTGCGCCCGGCTCCTAACCCTTCCGCAACCGAGCCAGATCCCTCAAATATTCTTTCAGAGGACGCGCCGGCCGCCCCCAGAAGACCTCGCCCTTCCCGCGCATCTTCTTCCCGCTCAGGACCCCAGCCCCGCCACCCAGAATCACTCCTTCACCCACCGTCGCATGGTCCCCTATCCCCACCTGCCCGCCCAGCACCGCGCCATCCTCCACTACGCTCGACCCCGAGATCCCCGTCTGCGCCGCAATCACAACATTCTTTCCGATCAGGCAGTTATGTCCGATGTGCACCAGATTGTCGATCTTCGTCCCTCGCCCGATCCTCGTCTCCCCAAGAGCCCCGCGATCGATCGTCGTATTCGCCCCAATCTCGACATCATCCTCCACCACCAGCCGTCCCTGTTGCGGGAAGATCACATACTCTCCCGTCTCCGCGCTCCGTGCATACCCAAACCCCGTCGCCCCCAGCACCGCTCCTGCCTGCACTACGACGCGATCCCCCAGCACCGCGTCCGCATAGATCGTCACATTCGCCTGAATGTTGCAATCCCTGCCGATTTGCACGCGATCCCCCAGCACCACGCCCGGCCCAACCACACTCCCCTCGCCGATCCCAACGTCTTCGCCCACCACCGCCGTCGGATGCACCCCAGCCGTAAATCCCTTCCCGCCAAGCCTCTTCGCAACCACAGCAAACGCGTACCTCGGATCCGCCACCCACAGAATCCGGGCATCCTCCGTCCGCTCCCTGAGCCTCCGGTGGGCCAGAATTACCCCGGCCTTCGTCTTCAGCGCCTCGGCCAGCGCAGCCTCATCGACCGCAAACACCACGGCATCGGCCCCAGCCGCATCAAGTCCCGAAACCCGCACAACATCACCCGAAAGCGATAGGGCCTCTGCCCCAACCCACTCCGCCACCTCACGCATCGCCGCCATCAGTAGATCGCCTCATCTCCCGCCGGCCGCGTCTTCCAGCGCCGGTGCATCCACAGCCACTGGTCAGGATACCGCCGCACGTACGACTCAATCACTGCTGTAAACGCCGCCGTATTCGTCACCGCATCCTGCTCGGCATCGCCCGTATCCACCACCTTCAGTTCCTCGCCGAAGCGAAGCACATACTTCTCTTCACTCTTCTCCCACAGCAGAAATCCCGGCACCACCGCTGCTCCTGTCTTCGCTGCCACTCTCGCCATTCCCGCAGCCGTGCACGCCATCACACCGAAGTACGGCACAAACACCCCCTGCGGCGGAGTCATATTCGTATCCATCAGAAACCCGACGGTCTCGCCTCCCCGCATCGACGCAATCAACCCGCGCGCAAAGTCGTCCTTATGAATCACCCTGTTGCCATGCATGCACCGGATCCGGTTGACGAACATATCCACCAGCGAATTATCCAGCCGCCGTATCACCATCGCCATCGGATACCCCATCAGCGAGTGATAGAAGCTCGAAAGCTCCCACGCCCCCAGATGCCCCGTGAGTATCAGAACGCCCTTGCCCTTGTCGCGCGCCGCTAAATAGTTCTCCAACCCCTCATACCGGATAAACCGGCTGGCCTGCTCGGCCCTGTAACCAGGCATCAGGCAGAACTCCGCCAGCAACCAGCCGAGATTTCTGTAGACCGCTCGCAGCGTCCGCTCCCGCTCTTCCACTCCCATCTCTGGAAAGGCAAGCTGCAGATTCCTCAGCCCTACTCGCCTCAGTCTCCCCAGGGCCTCATATGCTGCCCAGCCAATCCCAGCGCCCACCCATCGTGCCAGCCTGCGGGGCAACAATCCCATCGCATGAACCAGCACCCACACCGCCGCGAACTCCACCGTCTCACGGAGATTAACCCGTTCCTTAGGAAGCTCTCTCTGGCTGACTTCGCTCAAATCCTTCGTCTGGCCCATCCGTATTCAAATCAAAAGAGAGGGCGGCCATTCGGCCGCCCCTGCCTTTACCGTTCTACTTCAACTCCACCTTCGAAACAAGATTCGATTTACTTCGTGCTCTTGGCCACAACAAAGTACTTTGCCACGGTTCGCACAAAAGGACGGGCCTCCATCGGGGTCGCCTGGTTTCCCTTCAGGATCGTCTCAAACGGAATGCCCGCGCCATACAACACTTTGGTGTCGTCCTCATTCTGCGACAGCACCGTGCCATCCAGGTCGATACCTGCAAACAAGCCCTTGCTGCGCGAATACGTCAGGAACTCTGCGTTCAACTTCCAGTCGGTTCCCGCCTTCGCGTCCCGGCCTACCGGGCCTGCTGATGCCGCAGCATCCGCGCCAACCTTGAACTTGTTCTTCAACATGGCCTGCAATCCCTGATCGTTCATGGCAATCAGAATAAGGTCCGTCGCCTGACCGCCAATCTGGAAGCCCAGGCTACCGCCCTCCAGTTGCACACACACTGGAGCGCTCCACCCCCTCGGTGTGCGACATGTTGCGACGCCTTGACCATACTCCGCCCCTAGGATGAACGCGCCCTTCTTGTAACTTGGAATAACCACGACACACTTGGCGTCAGATAGAATGCCCGATGGAATCGCCTTGTCCGGGGCAGCCATAACCTGCGTAATGACGGCGCTGGCATCGTTCATCCGCTGCGTTAGCTTTTCCTTATCTGTTGCTCCAAAAGCCGCCAGGGAACTGGCGATCAAAGCCAGTCCGCACGCAATCACATGAAGCTTCTTCAACCTGATCATTGTTTGTAGCCTTTCGCCTTACGGGCAAGTAATTTGTACCCTCGAGTACAAAGCCGTTGTTTCCAACATGATATGAGATGGAAGCCACAGCATTACGGGTTGTACCGCGCTTAGATCGCGCGCCCGACAGCTAAAGATCATACGCCCCCACAAAAAAATGGGGTTGTAGAGATAGTGCCCGGCCGAAGCCAGACGCGCTCTCTACAACCCCTCTCCCAGGTCTGTGTTGCTGAGATAACTTTGCCTTACCCCCCGGTATCCCACAACGGTACGGAGGTCTGTAGACCTTCGCGCCTTGTCGCGTTACCGGTTATCCCGCCGTAGACTAACGATTTACTTCTCCACCAGGTTCCGGCTTACCGCCTGCATCGTCAGTGCAATGCGGTTATCCACTCCCACTTTCCGCATCAGCCGGCCCACGTGGGCCTTCACCGTCGCGGCGTCAATCCCCAGCGCCGTCCCGATCTCGCGGTTCGGCCGCCCTGCCACCAGCAGCTTCAGCACCTGGCTCTCCCGCCCGGTGAACCTCGGACTCGCATCCCCCGCCCGCAGCTCCGTCCCTGTCTCCAGCAGCCGTGCCAACACCTTGCGCGGGGCCCAGATCGATCCGTCCTGCACGATCTCAATCGCCAGCAGGATCTCGTTCTCTTTGGCCATGTGCGTCAGATAGCCCTTAGCGCCAGCCCCGATCACCCTCTGGATGTAATCGTGATCGTCCTCAAGCCCAATCACAATCAGCCGTAGATGCGGTCGCGATCGCCGGAACGTCGCCATCAGTTCGAACAGGTGGTCCGTGCACGCCGCGTCGATCAGGATCAGCGAGACCCCTGACTCGTCCAGCGCGCCCGGAACCGACAGAGGGATCACCTCCGCCTTGCCACCCTCGGAAAAGATCGTCTGCAATCCGAGAATGCGCAGCGGGTCCGTGGCAATCAGGCCCATCCGCAACTGAGGCTTGCTCATGTTCATGACCTGTGCTGCTCAACAATGGTCTCGCGCAGCTATTCCCGAAAAATGGCCCGCAACAAGAGATCTAGAGCTTCGGCAGAACAATCCCCTGCTGTTTCTGATACTTCCCCTTACGATCTGCATAACTTACTTCGCAAACGTCATCGGACTGGAAGAAAAGAATCTGGCAAAGGCCCTCGTTCGCATAAACCCGCGCCGGCAGCGGCGTCGTGTTCGAGATCTCGAGAGTCACAAACCCCTCCCACTCCGGCTCAAACGGCGTCACATTCACGATGATCCCGCAGCGCGCATACGTCGACTTGCCGACGCAGATCGTCAGCACGTCCCGCGGAATCTTGAAGTATTCAATCGACCGCGCCAGCGCAAACGAGTTCGGCGGAATGATCACACTCGGGGCCTGCACCGACACAAACGACCGCTCGTCAAAGTCCTTCGGGTCGATAATCGCGCTGTTCACGTTCGTAAAGATCTTGAACTCGTCCGAAACCCTCAGGTCATACCCATAGGAAGAGAGACCGTATGAGATCACGCCCTCCCGCACCTGCTTCTCGCTGAACGGCGAGATCATTCCATGCTCGATCGCCTGTTGGCGAATCCAGCTGTCGCTTTTAATTGCCACTAGTTCTGCTTCCCTTCTCCATCCAATTTATGTGTCAACCAGGCCGTGTCGTGGCAAAATGGGGGCGGCAGCCCACAATCTTCCATTGCCTCATTAGATTCTTCATCTTACGGTAGCGTTCTGCCGTTGACAATCTCGATTCGAATTTCTACCATCACGGTACTAACCCAGGTCACGCAAGCTCTTTTTTACCAAAATTTACAGCCCAAGGACGGCGGCCCAGAATGATAAAGCAGGATCTCATACAGCGGGTTGTTGAGCGTACCGGCCTGCCACGTACAAAAGCAGAGGCCGCGGTAGACGCTATCTTCGAGAGCATGAAGCAATCACTGGTCGCAGGTGATCGCATTGAGTTGCGAGGCTTCGGCGTCTTCACCGTCAAACCAAGAAAGACCGGCATCGGCCGCAATCCAAGGACCGGAGCCGAGGTCACGATTGCGCCTGGCAAAGCGGTTCGCTTCAAACCCGGTAAAGAACTCCACTTGATCGACTAAGCCGCACTCGACAGCGGTGGATCTACATCAGGTGCACTGCATCTACGTCCACCACAAGGTTGCGACGCGGAATCCCCTGTGCCTCTGCGAACCGCAGCATCGCACGCAGAGCCTCCCCCAGCATCTGCCGCCGCTCTGCCTTCAATACAAAGTGGTACCGGTAGATACGCTTCAGCCGCACAATAGGCGCTGCCGCTGGCCCCAGCACTCTCACCCTCTCCAGCCGTGTCTGCTGAAACCACCGTCCCAGCGCACCCGACCACCCGGTCGCCTCCTCCAACCGCTCGCTCTGCACTACCACATTCGCCAGCACCGCATACGGCGGATAGTGCATCCACCGCCGGTACTGCATCTCCTTCGCCACAAACCCAGGATAGTCATGCTCTGCAGCGAACTTAACCGCATAATGGTCTGGATGATACGTCTGCACCAACACCTTCCCCGGAAGTTCTCCACGCCCCGCCCTGCCTGACACCTGCGTCAGCAGCTGAAACACCCGTTCCGCCGCGCGAAAGTCCGGCAGCCCCAGCGCAAAGTCAGCTCCCACCACGCCCACCAGCGTCACGCCATGAATGTCATGCCCCTTCGCGATCATCTGCGTCCCCACCAGCAGATTGATCTCGCCCGCATGCAGCCGCGTCAGCAACCGCTCCATGTCGGATCGTCCTCTGACGGTATCGCGATCCATCCTCCCGATCCGCGCAATTGGAAAGATCTCCTGCAACCGCTCCTCGCCCTGCTGCGACCCCGCTCCCAGGTAGTAAAGGTGCTCACTCCCGCACTTCGGACAAACCTTCGGCACGCCGCGCCGAAACCCGCAGTAGTGACACTCCAGCCGCTGCCCCGGCTGCGCAATCGCATCACTCCCTGACACCGGCTTGTGATATGTCATCGAAATCGCGCAGTTCTCGCACTCGATCTTCTCCCCGCAGCTCCTGCACATCACCACAAACGAATACCCGCGCCGGTTCAGCAGAATAATCACCTGCTCCCCGCGATCCAGCGCAGCCTGCGTCTCTTCAATCAGCTTGCGCGAAAAGATCTGCTCCTGCCCGGTCTCGCGGAACTCCTGTCGCATATCGACTAGTTCCACCGCAGGCAGCGGACGATCCGCCACGCGCTGCCGCATCTCCACCCGCGCATACCGTCCCTTCTCAGCATTCGCCCAGCTCTCGAGCGATGGCGTAGCCGACCCCAGCACTACCACTGCCCCCACCCCAGATCCGCTCAGCTTCGCCCGCATCACCGCCACATCCCTCCCGTGGTATCGCGGAGTCTCCTCCTGCTTGTAGCTCCCGTCATGCTCCTCATCCACGATGATCAGCCCCAGCTCCCGCACTGGAGCGAACACTGCCGACCGCGTCCCCACCACCACCCTCGCTTCGCCGCGCCGAATCCTATGCCACTGTTCAGCCCGCTCATCCGGAGTCAACTGCGAATGCAGCAGCGCCACTTCGTCTCCAAACGCTGCCACCAGCTGCCCCGTCATCGCCGGAGTCAGCCCGATCTCCGGAACTAGCAGCAGCGCCGACCTCCCCGCATCCAGCGCCCGCCGCATCGCCGCAAAGTAAACCGCCGTCTTCCCGCTGCCAGTCACCCCATACAGCAGATGTGGCGCAAACCCACCCTTCGCCATCGCCGCCGCAATCGTCGCCAGCGCCTCCATCTGCGCCTCGTTCAGATCATGCTGATGCGCATGCTTCTTGCCATGCTGAGCCACGCCACCGAAACGAAAATCCTCCGCGACCTCCTCAATCGCCACCAGCCCACGCTTCACCAGCGTCCCCAGCGTAGACTCCGGCACGCCAGCCCTACGCAGCGTCTCCTGCAGATCCCGCACACGCATCCGCCCATCCACGGCTGCCAGCTCCGCCATCACCGCCAACTGGTTCTCATTGAGTCTGGGCAGTCTCTTTCCTCCGAAACTTAAAACTGGAGTGTCATCCTGAGCGGAGCCAGTCGCGGCGTCACCGCGACTGGCGAAGTCGAAGGATCTGCTTTTCTCCTTGGCAGCCACTCCCTGCCCCACCAGCACCGCCACCTTCTCCAGCCGCCGAGCATCCCGCTCCTCAGCAACAGCCTCGCGTGTCAGCCACTTTTTCCTGACCATCCCCTCCAGCAAACTCTTGTTCGCCCCTGTAGCCGAACGCAAAGCCGACATCTTCGCCGCCTCACCACCCTCCAGATAGTTCAGCACCGAATACTCGCGATTCTGCTCTTCAGGAGTCAGCCGCGACCGCCGCGAACTTCCCTTCTCCGCGCCTTCATACAGCACCCGCCGTCCGGCCTCGGCGATCCTGTACACCACCTGCCGCTTCACCTCCGCCCCCAGCGGAAGCATCCCCCGCAGCACTTCGCCCAGCGGAGCCACATAGTACCCCGCGATCCACCGCGCCAGTTCCATCAACTCATCCGGAAGCAGTGCCGCATCATCCAGCACCTGTTGCACCGGCTTGATCTCGAACCCCTCCGCCGGCGTATCCTCGTGCACCCGCAGCACGATGCCCATCAACATCTGCCCGCTGAAAGGCACCAGCACCCGCGCCCCCACCACCGGAACCACACCATTCACCGCATAGGTAAACGTCTGGTCCAGCGGTACCGGCAAAGCAACATCGCAAAACAGAGGCATCTCTCCAGCTTAGCTCGCTCCAGAACTTCGTATGAATTTGTTTCCCAAAGTTAGGCATGGCATTATTCCGATGATGGTCCTCTCATGACGGAACCCAATCCGCCGCAGGCAGTGGAGCGCCTCTCTCGCTCCATCCTCGCCCTCTCCTTCGCCGGTGCCCTCGTATTCCTCTACCTGCGAACCTTCCTGCTTCCCGACACTCCCTTTGTCGGTATAGGCGACCAGATCCTCTTCTTCTCTCGCGCCGTGCGTATCGTTCACGGCCAGGTTCTCTATCGCGACTTCTTCGAGATCGTCCCCCCCGGCACTGACCTCCTCTACGCCGCGGTATTCCGCCTCCTCGGAATCCACGCCTGGGTCATGCCGGCCTTGGGCATCGCGCTCGGGCTCGGGCTCGCCTGTGTCATCACACGAATCGCCGGCAGAATACTCCATGGTCCGCTCATTTTGCTCCCGGCCCTGTTATTCCTTGTCTTCGATTTCTCGAGCGCCCTCGACCTCACCCACCACTGGTACAGCACTCTCGCCGCCCTGTCTGCAGTCAGTGTCCTTATGGGCGGCGCAAACCTCCAGCGGATCGTCGCCGCTGGTTCACTCTGCGCCCTGGCGACTCTCTTTACTCAGACCCAGGGTGCGCTCACCTTCCTCGCACTGGCCATCTACCTCTTATGGCTCAAGCGATCAGAGGCGGAGGATTCCGGTATCCTGATGCTGTTCGGAGCTCTCGTTCTGCCATTCGCCCTGATCCTCTCCTGCGTCCTCGGCTACTACAGCCACAAGGCAGGCTTCCGCACCATCTTCTTCGATCTCGTCCTGTTCCCGCTCCGATTTCTCTCCTCTGGCGAGGTCAACTCGCCCCGAACCTATCTCCGTCAGTTCCCGCCGGTCCAGTCACCAGCCGACATCCTTCGCCTGATCCCTTTCGTCTTCATCTACGCTATCGTTCCCTATATCTATCTCCTCGGCCTTTACCATCTGTGGCAGAGGCGCAGCGATCTGCCTTCTCGCCTTCGACAGCACCTTGTCCTCCTCCATCTCACAGGTCTCGCTCTCTTTCTGGCTGTCGCCAGCGGGCCAAGATTCTTTCGACTCAGCACCGTAGCTCCGCCTGCCATCCTCATCTGCACCTGGCTCTTCAGCCAGCCGAGTCGCGTTGCTCGATTCGTCCGCGATCTGCTCTGCATCCTGGCGGCGTTCTTTGTTCTGTTGCTGCCCCTCCGCCGCCAGACCCAATGGCACGCCACACTGAATCTACCGATCGGCCAAACGGCCTTCAGCGACATCCTCGTCTACCATGAATTTCAATGGCTCGCTCAACGGACCCACCCATCCGAGCTCTTCTTCAACAGCTCCGCTCTCTGCCTCTATCTCTCGCTCGCGAACCCCACCCCCTCCGAGTTCGTCAGCTACAACGACTTCACTCGCCCCGAGCAGGTATCTGCCGTCGTACAGTCGCTCCAGCGGCACCCGCCACACTTCGTTGTGTTGTTGTCCGAGAGTACGAAGTCCTCAGATGCCCGCGACCACGCCGCACCCTTCCGTCAGTACATTCAAGACAACTACCACCTGACCCAGGTTTTCCCCTTGCACGGAGCCACTCAATACGAGGAACAAGTCTGGGAATTTGGATCAAAACCTGACAACCATACCAGGTGACGTGTCCTAAAAACCGCCAATTCCTAAGCTGGAGTCGTCGCACTGATAAGCAACAGGCTCACCGTTCCCTCCGTGATCCGCCTATGCGGAGTCATTCGTGGCACCGAAAGATAATCGCCCTTATTCAGCGTCACCGTCGTGAACCCCTCCGACTCCGGAGCCAACCATTCCCCCGGCTTCGTCTCCCGCGTATTCTTCGGAGTCCCACCCAACTCATAGCGCGTCGAGCCATCGAGCACCTGGAAGACGTGGTCGCGGTGCGCATGATACTCAAACTCCTTCGCGGCCTTCTTCTCCTCCGCGCTCACCGTCATCGTCACCGCCACATCCTTCGCAGTGATCAAGTCCTTGGACCCCGGCGCGGCCTCAAAGCCCTTCACCAGCCCCTCAATCGACTGCGCTGAAAACACCTGAAACGTCGCAGCCCCTCCAACCACACCCGACTGCCCCCCCTCGGCGACAGCGGTCGAAGCACGAAGCAGCGTATCGGTCATGGGAACAGCGACTGCGGCGGCAAGCGGAGCCGTCAAAAGAAAGTTGCGGCGAGTCTGTTTGTTAGCCATGCCCAGAAGTGAATCACAACAATCCCTCCACATGCCACCCACAACGAACAACTGGCAACCAACAACTAACAACCATCACCGCATCAGCCCCGCCAGCCTCTCCTTCACCTCGGGCCACTCCGCCGCCACAATCGAGTACCGCGCCGAATCCCGCGCCGTAAAATCCGTCGCCATCCGATGCGCCCGCAGAATCCCCTCAAACCTGCAGCCGATCCTCTCCATCGCCGCGCGCGAACGCTCATTCCGCACATCCGTATGCAGACACACCCGCAACACCTTCCACTCCTCAAAGGCATGCGTCAGCATCAACGTCTTCGCCTCCGTATTCGCCGCCGTCCGAATCGCCTCCCGCGCATACCACGTATACCCAATCTCACAGGCATCTGGAGCGCCCCGCCCAAACCTCTCATGCCCCTCCGGCCACGCCCACCGCTCAATATCGAAGAACCGCGTAGACCCAATCACCACGCCATCCGCCACGCGAATCACCGCAAACGGCACAGCCGTCCCCGCCGCCTTCCACTCCAGCGCTGTCTCCACATACTTCGTCACCGCATCCAAACCCTGCGGCACCGCACTCCACCTGTAAAGCTCCGCGTCCCCCGCCGAAGCCTTCACCAACCCGTCAACATGCCCATGCGACAGAAGCTCAAGCCGGACATGCCCGCCCTGCAAGACAAAATCACTCGTACTCATGCCTTCAAAAATACCGCAGCTGGAGTTCTAGCTCTGAGACAATTCGACTCACAAATTGTCATCCCGGCCGGAGCGAAGCAGAGTGGAGGGATCTGATTTCCAGCTTTCCACCTACGTTTTCTTCCTACATTGATATTCAGAATCCTTGATTCAAGATGTCTGGTCTCACCAACCTGACACTTTGCTATCCTGACTCCCCATGAAGAAGCGAACCCTTCCCATCCTCCTCGGCCTTCTTCTCCCCATCGCAGCCTGCAACTCAGCCCCACAGCCCTCATCCGAGCGCGCTACTCCCGCAATTCAACATCGCACCGCAACAACCAACGCCCCGCTGCCAACCGCCCCACAAAACTTCGACTACTACCTCCTCAACCTCTCCTGGTCGCCCGAGTTTTGCTACTCCCACCGCACCGCCCCCGAGTGCGCTCAGCACCTGACCTTCGTTCTCCACGGACTCTGGCCCCAGAACACCGACGGAACCTACCCGCAGCACTGCTCCGACGCCCCCGGACCGTCCGACCCCAGCCAGTTCGCAGACATCTACCCCGACCCCGGCCTCCTCCGCCACGAATGGCAGACCCACGGCACCTGCTCCGGCCTCTCCGCCGATGCCTTCTTCACCACCGCCCGCAACGCCGTCCAATCCGTCGCCATCCCGCCAACCCTCACCCAGCTAACGCAACAGATCTCGCTCCCACCGAGCCAGATTCTTGGCCTCTTCACCGCCAGCAACCCCGGCATCCCCGCCTCCAGCCTAGTGCTCAGCTGCGGCAACAATTACCTCACGGCCATCGAGGTCTGCATGGACAAACAACTCCACCCCACCGCCTGCGGCCCTCTACGCTCCTGCCGCGCAAACACCGTCCGCATCCCTCCACCGTAAAGCTTAGCGAGACCTCATTTGCGCTTCTTGTCTTAGAGCGGTCATTCTGAGCGCAGCGAAGAATCCCTGTATTTCGCCCGGACCGCCCAACCAATTCGGGAAGCCACTGCCGGGTGTCGTTCGAAAAGTGACTCAAAACCTCTTACGCACCCGGCTATCGCCATCCTCACGGGCCCGGGTAGATATACTTCCCCCAATGCAAATAAATTGGCGAACGCTATTGAAGTGGCTTTTCGTTCTTCCAACGATTGCACTCAGCACCCTGGCGGCCATGGCCGGACTTGAGTTTTCCGTTCTGCTCGACCGCCCAGCCTTAGCGCTGGCTTCCTCCCTCCACTTCAACTGCACCCCCTCTCTGATCCTGCATGTGATCGATCTCTTGACTTTTTTCGCCGTCATCCTGCTTTGGGTCCTTCCACCTGTCTTTGCTGTAGGATTCGCTCTCCGTGCCCGATGGGCCTCATGCTTGCATTGGGGATTCTCAATTTCACTCCTGCTTCTTGCCGCGTTTGCTTGGTATCGCAACAATCTCGATGAGCCTATCCCACTTCGCTGGGCAGTTGTGGCCACCTTGATTCTCCTCGTCTCCGAAAGGCTTGCATCGGCGCGAAAGCTTCTGTCAAACAAGAAGCTCATCGCCACTCAAATAGCCGCCCTGTTCATTCTGTTCGCGCCATACCTGAGCGCGTTGCTCTTTGCTCAGAAACTGCCGCCCATACCGCGAAAGCTATGGTCAGTCGTGCTCCAGAACGGAACATGGCAGGCCATGAATACTGGCTCGGAGTTTGAGGCAACGCGCCACACGGTCTTTGCGGGTGACCGTATCGTTGCGGTCTTTGACGCCGAGAGGCCTTTCTATGATGGCAAGCGACCGATGTCCAAATATTGCATATCGTCATTGGATACTGCGACCGGAGCAGTGAAAAATCAGACGGAGTTTATGGCACGTTGGGGCGCTACGCCTCTGCTCTTCGCGACGAATACCGATCACGTCATCCTTGAGAACGGCTCATTGCAGCAACTCAAGCCGGACCTCTCCCCAACGGGAAAGACATTCACTCCGGACCATGGCCGAGTGATAAATATCTCTCCTGACGGCACCACCTTAGCGGCGGAAACCTATTCCGGCACCACTTCCAGTACCACGCTGCTCGATGCAAATAGTTTCGTTTTTTTGGTGAGTCTGTCGGATTCTGTGCCAACCTCCATCAGTCGGCAGGCAATGCTAAGTGACAACCATTTCTGGCTAAAAGACTACCCAAACGAGTACGCCTTTATTACTAAAACCGATCCACAAGGCAGCAAACTGATCTTCCACAGTGTATGCGGCCTACGCCCCCAGTTCTTGACACAGGATCGAATCCTGTCAATTAGCTGCGGCAGCATCCGCATCTTGGACGCCCAAGGAAAGATCATCAGCGAAACCCGCAACCCCGGACTGGGAACCACCTTCGCCGGCGTGAATCGAATGGGAACGCGCTTTGCGCTACAGGCAAGCGATCAACGGGGCGACCCACCCATGCTCCTCTACGAGCGCTTCTTCATCTACGACACAAACACCGCCAAGCCAATAGCAACGATCTCCGTCGACGACCTGCCGGAGCGACAATCCTGGACCGCGTTCTCCCCTGATGGACATCTCTTCGCCGTAGGCAATCCAAACAAGCTCAGCCTGTACGAACTTCCATAAGCTTCCTTCCGGGAACTGAAGCGACCGCGATGACAATCCGAGAAGACTTCATGATGTCCACAGAAAATCCTGTCAAGCCCCCAAACCACTCAACCCAATCCAAATCAACGACTTCCAAGTGGCAGACTAGTTTCTCCAACTTGATAAAATAGAAATAGATCAAAGCCCCGGTTATCTCGGGGCTTTTTCCTTTAACCCGCAACCCTTTTGTTTTGAATATTTTGACCGCTAAACCCTTGAGATGGAATATTTTACGCAGGAGGTCCCAGCCTAACCCATGATTTTTGAATATTTTACGCAAAAACCAAGGGGGAGGGGTACTACCCCTTCGCCGGAGCTTTCAGCCCCATCTCCTTCATCACCATCTGCAGGTCCTTCCATGCCTCAGCCTTCTGCCGCGGATCCCGCAGCAGAAACGCCGGATGGTACGTCACCGCCAGCTTCGCCCCGCGGCAGCCATGCCACTGTCCGCGCAGGCCCGCCAATGACTGCTTCACGCCCAGCAGGTACGTCGCCGCCGTCGCCCCCAGCGCTACGATCACCTCCGGCTGCACCACATCAATCTGCTTCAGCAAAAATTGCGAGCACGTATTCGCCTCGCCCGGCTCCGGCACGCGGTTCTGCGGAGGCCGGCACTTCACAATATTCGCGATGTAGACCTGCTCCCGCGTCAGCCCCATTGCGCCAATCATGTTGTTGAGCAGTTGCCCGGCCTTCCCCACAAACGGCCGCCCGGAGGCATCTTCATCCGCGCCCGGCCCCTCACCCACAAACATCAACCGCGCGCTCGGATCGCCCTCGCCGAACACAATCGTGTGCCGCCCAGCATATGCCAGAGGACACCGCGTACAATCGCCGATCTCGTCCAGGATCGCTTTCAGTGCAGCAGGACGCGCCTCTGCCGCCAGCCGGCTCGCAGGCAAAGGAGCAAGCAAATCGAAACTCACAGGTTTTGGAATGGAAGACTCCGCAAAATCCGGCTTGAAAATATCCGGCTTCGTCTCTTGTTGAACCGCAACCGGCCGCGCAGGCGCAACCACCGGCTTCACCACCGCAGGCTGCACCTCGGCGGCAGCCGCCACCGGAGCAGCAACCGGCTCTTCGAAAACTACCGGTTCGCCACGTCGGTAAAAGTCATGCACACCAAGATCGCGGAGGTATTCGACATACGCCCGCAGCTGATCTTCAACCTCGCCTGCCATGACTTCTATGCTATCGCGGCTAGTGATGCAGTGTGTTCTCCAACGTCGGCTCCGCCGGCTTTTCGCCGAGCACGAACTTCACATGTCCCTGCCTGATCTCGTCCTGCGCCACGCGGCAAGCCTTCATCGACTTCGCCGTAATCAGCGGAGCCGCGCCGGACTGCAGTTGACGAGCCCGCCTGGCAGCACCCTTCACAAGGCTGTACTTATTGAACATCGGGCCTTCCGTTGTCATGCGTTCACCCCGTGGTCTGAATGTACCTCAGCCCAAAAAAAAATCAATCAATTTCGCTAAGCTTGCCGCCATTATCCGCCAAACGCGTTCAAAACAGCTCGCAGCTTTGGCGAAGCGGCATCTGTCCGGCAGCTCTTCGCAAGCGTCTCCACAGCCTCGCGCGCGGAGCGCTCATACAACACAATCGCCCGCATCTCGGCCACAGCCTGCTCCAGAACATCGTTCACCAGCGCGTACTTGTAGTCCCAGACCTGCTTCAGTTCGTTCCGCGCCTCAGCCAGCCGCTTCTGGATCACAGTCTCCGAGGTCATCTTCTCGGCTGCGCTCCGGTTCCGCAGCCGCATCTCCAGCACCTCGGGACTCGGCGGCAGAATGAAGATCGACACCGCCTCAGGCAACTTCTTCATCACCTGAACCGCGCCCTGCACATCGATATCCAGCAGCAAGTCCTTCCCCGCCTCCTTCGCATGATCGAGCGCCGAGAGCGCCGTGCCGTAGTAGTTCCCGAAAACCTCCGCCCACTCCAGAAAGTCTCCGGTGGCAATCATCCGCTCAAACTCTTCTCGACTCGTAAAGTGATACTCGCGCCCGTTCTCCTCCGAACCACGCGAGGGGCGCGTCGTATACGAGATCGAAAACTCCAACCCTTCCACCATCGACCGGAGCTGACTCACCAGAGTCGACTTCCCCGAACCTGAAGGCGCCGAAATAATGAAAAGTATTCCTGCCATCCGCCCCTTGCGCTGCCTTTTTGTCTGATATCTGAAGTTTACCTGCTGCAACGGCGACTACTCCAGATTCTGCACCTGCTCCCGCGCCTTCTCGATCTCAGCCTTCATCTCCAGCCCCAACTCCGTTATGCGCAGGCTGTTCTCGCCAGTCGCCGCACTCGTCTTCGAGAGCATCGTATTCGCCTCGCGATTCAGCTCCTGCAGCAGAAAGTCCAGCCTCTTGCCAAGCTCGCCGCCCTCGTCGAGCAGCGCGATAAACCGCGCCACATGCGTCCGCAGCCGAACGATCTCCTCTTCGATATCGCTCTTTTCCGCAAGCACCGCGGCCTCGGAAAGCACCCGCTCCTCGCTCACCGCTACGCCATCGGTCAACTCCGTGAGCCGCGCCCGCAACCGCTCGAACTGCGCCTCGCGAACGCCATTGCGCAGTCCGACCATCTCTTCGCCGAATGCTCCCAGCCGTCCCATCGAAGCGCGCAGCTCCGCCGCCAGCGCAGCACCCTCTGCTGCGCGACCCTCATTCAGCTTCGTCACCACCTCAGGAATCAGCGCCAGCACTGCAGTATCCAGATCCGAGCTCGCCTCCGCTCCCACACTGCTCTCCACGCTCATCATCCCCGGAACGCGCAGCATCGCATTCAGATCGGGCTCATTCGCCAAACCGTGCAGCTCCGCGGCCTTCCGAAATGCTTCGATGTAGTCGTTAAGCAGCTCCGTATTCAACTGAATCTGCGCTGTCGTGTGCCGCTCCACCTGCAACGACACTTCGACGTGGCCGCGCCGCAGAAGCTCCTTCAGAACCCTCCGGAGCTGAATCTCCAGCCCGTCGCAGTATCCCGGCAGCCGCATATGCAGATCGAGAAAGCGATGGTTCACGCTCTTCATCGCCAGTGTGAAACCAGGCCCGTTCTCAACTGCTCCACGCTGGCTCGCAAACCCTGTCATCGAATAAATCGGATTCAAGCAATCCCCTCCAGTCCAGCAACCGCCACGGCGTCCCCATTCCGGACCGGAACCGCAACACGCTCTTCCCCGAACTGCATGTCATACAGCCGCCGGTAGGTCCCCGACTTCTGCATCAGTTCCTCATGCGTCCCCATCTCCGTGATGCGCCCGGACTCAATCACCGCAATCCGAGTCGCTCGCCGCACCGTCGAAAGCCGATGCGCAATCACAAACACCGTCCTGCCCTGCATCAGGTTCGCCAACGCGGCTTGCACATACTGTTCGCTCTCCGTATCGAGAGCCGAGGTCGCCTCGTCCAGAATCAGAATCGGGGCATTCTTCAGGATCGCCCGCGCGATCGCCAACCGCTGCCGCTCGCCTCCACTCAGGCGCACTCCCTTCTCGCCGATCCTCGTGTTGTACCCCTCAGGCATCTTCATGATGAAGTCGTGCGCCAACGCCATCCGCGCCGCCTCCTCCACCTTGCTCATCGGAACATCCGGCTGCCCATACGCGATGTTGTTCCGCACCGTGTCATTGAACAGAACCGTCTCCTGCGTCACCTTGCCGATCTGTTGCCGCAGTGAAGCGATCGTGACATCCCGAAGATCGTGCCCATCGATCGAGATGCTGCCCTCAGTCACGTCGAAGAACCGCGGAATAAGATTCACCAACGAGGACTTCCCTGCACCGCTTGGTCCCACCAGGGCAATCACCTCACCCGGCTTCACCTCAAGGTTGATTTCCTGCAGCACCTGATGGACCTCTCCATCATCGGAGTACCCAAACCCCACCTGGTCAAACCGAATCTCCTTCTGGAACCCCTTCAGCACATAGGCGCGCTTCTTCTCGACCACATCATCCTGCGCGTCCATGAACTTGAAGATCTCTTCGCTCGCTCCCAGCGCTTGCTGAAAGCTGTTGTAGAACACAGGCAACTTCCTGACCGGATCGTAAAGCATGACAACGGCGCCCAGGAACGCGGTAAAACCACCCGCGCTATCTCCGTGGAGGATCTGAAGCCGCCCCAGATACAGCAGCAGCGCAATCGCGATTGCTCCGAGAAAATCCATCAGCGGCGAACTGATCGACTGCACAGCAACAGACCGCAAATTTGCGCTCAGCAAGCGATCCGCCGCCTTTCGAAACCGCCGCATCTCCCATAGCTCCATACCGAACGCTTTGACGATGCGGTTCCCTGTGATTGTCTCGTGCACAATATTCTGAATTTCAGCCAGCTTGTCCTGACCTGTCCGAGTCGTAGTCCGCACTTTGCGCCCGATTCGGCGCGCAGAACCGAGAATGACTGGAATGAAGAGCAGCAGCACCCAGGCCATCTTGCCGCCGACGAGAACCACGACGCCCACCATGAAAATCAGCGTAAAAAGCTGTTGGAGAAAATCGCTCAGCACCGTGGACATCGCCATTTGCACGCGCTCGACATCGTTGATCAATGTTGAAAGCAGCGTCCCGGTCGTATGCTTCTGGAAGAACGCCACCGACCTCCGCAGAAGAGCGTTGTAAAGATCGTTCCGCAGGTCTGTGATCATTCCGAATCCAGCTTTATTCGCCAGAAGCGTACCCAGATAGTCGCAAATCGACTTGATGACCGCCGAGCTTACCAGCGCCACCGCCACAACGGTCCATGCATTGTGAAAGCGATGAGGAAACAGCACCTGCAGATTGATGTCCACCTGCGAATGCGGCACCCTGAACATCAGAACCTTGTCCGGCGCGGCCTTCGCGCTCAACACGTTGTCAATGATCGGCTTGATGAGCAGGATGCGAAACGCAGCCATCGCTCCAACGATGGCCATCAGCACAACCGATGCCATTGAGTACAGGGCATACGGTCGCACATACGCCAACAATCGCCAGATGCGCCTCAAGCCGCCACTCTCCCAATCCTGATCATCCTGCGCATCTTACTATTCTATGGTCTCGTTTATCGCGGCATATCGCGATGCGCCGTCTTCACGCGATAGCCCGCCGCCATCAGCCGCTTCTTCATCTCTTCGGCAATAAACACCGACCGGTGCTGCCCGCCCGTGCATCCAAACGCCACCGTTAGATAGCTTTTGCCTTCCTTGATGTAGTGGGGCAACAGGAACTCCAGCATGTCCGTCGTCTTGTCTAGAAACTCCGCCGTCTGCGGAAAATCGCGCACATACTTCGCCACCTTCGGGTGCCGTCCCGTCAGCTTGCGAAACTCCGGCACGAAGTGCGGATTCGGCAGAAAGCGCACGTCGAAGACCAGGTCCGCCTCAGAAGGCACGCCGTTCTTGAACCCAAAGCTGTTCGACGAGATCGTAAGGTTTCTAACGCTCTCCTCGCGCTCAAACTGGGCATTGATGTGCGCCCGCAGATCATGCACATTGAACTTCGTCGTATCGAGGATGATGTCCGCCACGTTGCGGATAGGCTCCAGCCGCTTGCGCTCGGTACGGATCGACTTCAATACTGTCTCGGTCCGGCTCACCGGATGGGGCCGCCGCGTCTCGGAGAAGCGCCGGATCAGCGCCTCCTCGCTCGCCTCCAGGAACACCACCTTCGTCGGCAGAGTCCGTTTGACTCGTTTGAGAATCTCCGGAAAGCGCTCCAGCCGCATCCCTTCGCGCACATCGACCACCAGCGCCGCCCGCTCGATCTCCCCCGACTGCCGAACCAGGTCCGCGAAGCGCGGAACCAGCTCCAGCGGCAGGTTGTCCACTGAGTAATAGCCCAGGTCCTCAAACGCCTTCAGCGCAGAGAGCTTGCCGGATCCCGACAGCCCCGTCAAGATCACCAATTCGCCCTTGTTCTTCCTACTCGCCCTTGTTCCCGCCGCCTTCTTCCCCTGCTTACGTGACATGCTACGAATCCTAGCATCCCCCGTTTCGGAGTCGTTCGTGGCGCTACGGAACCTCAATCAACTCCATCTTGCCATCGCGCTTGCGATGCAGCACCATCGCCTGTCCTTCGTGGTTGCGGAACACAAAAACATCGCGGTCGCGGAACGCCGCCTCCTTCACCGCTTCCTCAAGTGACATCGGCCGCATCGCTACGCCATCCTTCGATCGCACCAGATGCGGCTCCGGCAACGGCGAGTGCGACGGAAACGAGTGCACCAGCATCGGAACTGCCTTGCGCGACCCACCGTTCTTCGTCACTACCTTCACCGGAACCGTCGCCTTGGCCACCGACGGCACACTCCCATCGGCTGCTGCCTTCTTGACCTGTTTCGCGGCGGTCTGCGGATGCCGCTTGATCGCCGTCCTTCTCTTCTTGTACCGGATCGCCTGCTGTTCAATCTTCGAGAGAGCATCGCGCAGAGCCAGCTCCATCTCGGTTGATTCGCATGTAGCGACCAGCTTCAGTTGCCTAGTCTGGACCGTCAACTCCGCTGCCTGCCGATATTTCTCTGTCGTCAGAACCACGTGAACGCTGCCCGCGTTCCCAACGATCTTTGCAATCCGGGCCAGTCCGGCCTCGGCCTGCAGCTTCAGCTTCTTCGTAACGTTTGTCTGTCTACCGGTGTACTCGACGTCCATTCTGCTCACCTCGTCCTGATTGCAAAACTTCTGCTCGGGTCAGCGTACACGACGTTGGTGGGTACTTGGAATCTGCATATCTTCGCGGTACTTCGCCACCGTCCGGCGAGTCACCTGGATTCCCTGTCGCTGGAGCTCTGCTGCGAGCTGGTCATCCGTCAGCGGCTTGCGCTGATCCTCTTCCTCTATCAGCTTCTTCACCTTGCGTTTCAACAGCACCAGCGGCAGATCGCCGCCTTCGGGCCCATTCACTCCCTCAGAGAAGAAGAAGCGAAGCTCGTAAACCCCCTGCGGCGTGTGCACATACTTATTGGCGACTGCTCGGCTAACCGTCGAAGGATGCACGCCGATCTCCTCCGCCACCTCTTTGATCATCATCGGCTTCAGTGCCTCGACGCCGTTTTCCAGAAACTCCGTCTGCCGCCGGACAATCACCTCGCAAGTCCGCACAATTGTATTCTTCCGCTGCTCGATATTGCGCAGCAGCTGAATCGCGGACTTGTACCGCTCCTTCACATACTCTTTGACTTCTTTCTCCGTCTGCTTCTGCTCCAGCATCTTCCGGTATCCCTGGTTCAGCCGCAGCGTGGGCATGTCCTCGTCGTTGATCAGGACCACATACTTGTCGTCGCGTTTCACAAACGCCACATCCGGCTCAATCAGCCGCGTCTCGCTCTGGTTGTAGCGCTGTCCGGGTCTTGGGTCCAGCGTCCGGATAAACTCCACCGCCGCCTGCACCTCCTCAGCCGAGCGGCCGCAGTTGCGCGTCAGCTCGCGCATATCTTTCTTCTGCAACAGTGACAAGCAGTTCGCCACGATCTGCCGTGCAATCGCGAAGACATCCATCGTCGCTGCGCGGTCCGCCTTGCGCCCTGCTCCATTCGACGAAGCAGCCCTGCGCCGCAGAACGATCGCCGCCTCGGCTTCCTGCGCATTGATCTGGATCAGCAGGCACTCGCGAAGGTCCAGCGCTCCCACACCTACTGGGTCCAAATTATTGACCACGCCCCGAGCCTCAGCGACCGCTGCCATCAGCGCCTCACGCTCCTCATCAGCCGATGCGGCAATCTCCACTTCGCCCGGCTTTGCTGCGCCATTGTCCTCATGACCTGCCTGCGGCTCGGTCCACACCGCGCTTCCCTTGCCCTTGCCGCGCTCAAAGGGAATCGGCTCTTCCCGCGGAGGAGCCTTCAGCTGCAGCAACGACTCCACCAGCTCCTCATCCGTGGCCGTCAGGTAACCGTTCTCGTCCAGGTTCCCGATCACCAACTCCGCCGCAAGGTTCACCTCCGGCGACAGCGTCAGTGAGCCGAGCTGCCACATCAGGTGATCGCTCAGCGTGCTCGGTGCCGAAAGAAAGTTCTCAAACGAGGGCTTATCGTACTCTTCAAAGTTCGACGGTACCCGGAATCCCGGATCGAGATACTCCTGGAAGTAGCTTCCGAAGTCGATCTCCTCAAACGGGTCCTTCTCCACCCTCTCGTTCTCCGCTGCGACCTCCTCGGCCGAGCGCTCGCGGTCGCCTTCGATGCCCGTCCTCTCCTCAAGCGATACGCCTGAGAGCTCCAGCTCCTCCAACACGGGATTTTCCACCATCTCCGTGTTGATCATCTCCTTCAACTCAAGCTTGTTCAGCGCAAGCACACTGACCATCTGCACCAGGCCGGGTGTCAGCACCTGCCTCTGGGCGACCTTCAGGTTTAGCTTGGGTTGCAACAACACGTTAGAGACTCTCCTGTTTCATGCTTGCGTTTGAGGGGATGCGCCGTTTCGCGCCGCTGCTGTCGCGGGGCCGCGCCGCCCCATTCTCGGTAGGCCACAGTCTACACGTCTCAAACCCTTTTCGCTGCTAAGTCTACTCTGAGTGCGTTACTCACACGCTCTCACGATGGTCGCCTCCTCTTACAACGTTAGTTGTACAGGGGTTAGTCCATCGAGAACTTGTTACCCAGGTAGATCCTCCTCACCTCGCCATCGCGCCCAAGGTCACCTGGAGTTCCCGTTCGAAATATTTTTCCTTCGTTGATGATGTACGCGCGGTCCGTCACCGAAAGCGTCTCACGCACGTTGTGATCCGTAATCAACACTCCGATTCCACTCTTCTTCAAACCAAAGATAATCTCCTGAAGGTCCAGCACCGCGATCGGATCGATCCCCGAGAACGGCTCATCCAACAAGATAAACGCTGGCTCGATCGCCAGACATCTGGCAATCTCCACCCTCCTGCGTTCGCCGCCGCTCAACGCATAGCCTCGCGTCTTGCGAACATGCCCCAGGTTCAACTGCTCGATCAGCCGCTCCGTCTTCGTCCTTCGACTCTCCCAGCTCAACTGCTGCGACTCGAGCACCGCCAGAATATTGTCCTCAACCGTGAGCTTACGAAACACCGAAGGCTCCTGCGGCAGATAGCTGATCCCGTAGTTCCTCGCTCGCAGATACATCGGCAGCCGCGTGATGTCGTGCCCATCCGCCATCACCCGCCCGCTTTCCGGCCGCACCAGGCCCACAATCATGTAGAAGCTCGTCGTCTTCCCAGCTCCGTTCGGGCCCAGCAGTCCCACCACTTCACCCTGCTCAATCTTCAGGCTGACGCCGCGAACCACCTGGCGCCCGCCGTACGACTTACCTAACTCTTCGGTCGATAGCGTCTTCATTCGTTACCGTTTCACTCGCGTCTCGGTATGGACCCTCTGCCCGCTACCGTTGTCCTCTCCATTTGAGATTACGATGCTCTCGTCCCCCGTGTGGAATCGCAGTTCCGTTCCCGTCACTGTGCCTCTCGTCTCATCCACCACTTTTGGCGGAGTCCCCGGCCCTCCCGTCAGCACAAACATCCCATCCGCGGCCGTATAAACCAGCCGCTCTCCGGTCGCGCTTCTGCCCGGCTGCTCCATCCTGATCTGTCCCGTCACAACAACTCGCTCGACGCTTCCGCCCAGCAAGCCATCCTTTCCAGCCGCTGCCCCGGCCATCTTTGCGTCCACTGGCTGCAGATGAGCCACTGCCTGCTGCCCATGCATCCTGCCGTCCGCGCTCTCCACCAGCACGCCGCCGGTAAAGTCGGCCTCTCTCTTCTCATCCGAGTACGTCATCTCGCGGCTCGCTATCCGAACCACACTTGGCCCCCGCAGCCCCGCCGGAGCCACCGACTTCACCATCGTCGCCGGAGCCTTCGTCTGCGCAGGCGTTCCGCTGCTCACAAGCACCGTATGCACTGCCATCGGCGCTCCCTGCCCCGCGCCATGGGCCACCAGACGCTTCGCCTTCTGTGAGAACTCCAGCACCGGAGCCTCGACCTGCGATCCGCCCTGCCACAGCCGCGCTGGCTGCTCCGCAGCCCCGTAGAACAGCGCCTCGTTCGCGGCCTTCTTCAGCTCCGCGCGCTGCGCCATTACATGCACAACCTCGCCCTGCGCGCTCTGCCGGTAGCTCGCCTTCACGCCGCCCTCAACCGTTGCGTCGCCCGACACTCGTTCCATCGTCGCGTGGTCGGCCCAAAGCACACCGCCGTTGTCCGAGAGCGCAATGCCTCCGGTCAGCGTCATCGTCTGCGTGTCGCCGTCATACGCGGCACGCTTCGCCGTGGCCCGCTGCGGATCCGGCGATTCTCCGGCCTTCGCAACAGGCCTGCGCGTCAGAACGACATTCCCCTGCTGCACCGCGGAAGCGATCTGACCTCCGCCCTGCACCCCTGCACTCCCCGCAGCCGCCGCGCGCCCTCGCCCCGCCTGCGCAGCGTCCTTAAACTTCACCTCCAGAGAGTCTCCCGAGCTCGTGTCCTCCACACCCGTCTCGCCCACCTGCTTCAGCGCCGTATGCCCGTCGCCATGCACCTCGCTCAGACGCTGCCGGCCATCGCCCTTCACAAAGTGCGCCGTCAGAACATCCCCGGCCATCGCGCTGCTCGTCGTCCCACTCGACGTCCCATTTCCCTTCTTCGCCGGATCGATCACACTCAGCCGTGCATCCCCGCTCGCCTTCGCATCCTTCAAGAGCGACCTACCAGCTTCATCCGAGGCCAGAGCAAGTTCCACCGTCTCGGCCTGCAGTTCGCGCTCACTCCACAGCGGCTTCGCATCGTCGGCCTGCTTCGCCGCCACGCTCTCGCGCTCATGCAATGCCACCGCGCCGCTCAGGACCACCTGCTTAATTCGCCCCTGTGCATCAAATGTCCCCCGCGCCTCCTTCGCCTCACCCTGGGCCTTCCGCTGCGCATCCTCCTCGACGTACTTCACCCCGCCGAACATCCTCCCCGACTGCAGCCGGCTCTGCTCATTCAGCAGAACATCAGCCCTCTCGGCCACCACGTGCCCCGTGTTCGCGCTCACCAGCGTCACCGCACCCTGGGCCTCCACGCGCTCGGCCGAGCCATCGTTCCGCGTGTGCACAACGACATGCTGCGCCTCGGCAGTCTGCCCCGCCGCACCCACCGAGACATACTTCGCCTGCGTCAGCACCGCACTATGGTTCAGCCTGTCCAGCTCCGCCCGCGCCGCCGTCAGGACAACCGGCCTGTCATGCTCCAGCCCATTCATCTTCACCGCCGACTGCAGCACCAGCACGCCCGAGTCCGCGTTGTACTCCGCTCCTCTGGCATGTCCCGTCAACCCGCCGTATGCAAACTCGATGTCCTGGTCGGTCGCCGCCACTCCAAGCTCCCGCATGAAGACCAGCCCGCTCGTCTTCACATGGATCAGACGCTCATCCTTCTCCGCGTCGTCCTCTCCTTTGCCCCACTCATTCCCGCTCTTCAGGTCTGCACCTGCCGCATAGTCCATCTTGCCCTTGGCGTCCGCCGCCGCCGGAGCCTGAAGATCGATATGCACCTCGCCCATCGCTTTAATCACGCCCGCGTTCTGGTCGTACTCAAACTCCTTGCCGTAGATCCTGTCCACACGGTTCGACTGCCCTTGGCCATACAGCACAATTCCCACATCATGCAGCGTGTACGCCCCGTTCTGATGCTGCACTGCCTTAGCCGCATGAAGCGTAAAGACCGTTCTGCCCTTCACGGTCTGCGACCATGTAATGGCATTGGTCTCCTGCCGGATGTCGGCCCCCAGCTTCTTCGGCAGCTCCGTCAGAAAGCGATGCGCCCGAAAGTGCCCGTACCCCAGAAAAACGGCAGTCACTCCCACCAGCAGGCCCGCCCCCGCCAGCAACCCAACCCGCAGCCTCTCGACTGAAACACGCATCGTCCGTTCTCTCTATCATCTCACCTATGGCGCAAAGCTCCCGCCGCTCCTATAATTTCGCCGGCGTACACTAATCCCTATGGCCGACCAGCTCTATCTCAGCCTCTGGTTCCCCAACTTCCGCCTTGAGACCCTGCGGATCGTACTCGCCTCCGTCATGCGGCAGTTTGCCGCCATCAGCGGAGAGAAGCGTGTCTCCGCCGCCACCGTCTACGCCCTCAGCTTCAACGAAGCCCCCGTCTACCAACGCATCTACGTCAACGACGACCGCGCACAAGCCTCCGACGCCTCTCTCATCGAAAACGCCGTCCCCGAGGCCACCGAGCAGCTCCACGACGACATGGCCTACGAATTCGAGATGAAGTGGAACCTCTGGGCCCCGGCCCCCGCCAACGGCCCCGCCGGCGAGGCCGCCCTCGACACCCTCTGGCGCCCCACCCCCACCACCGTCCGCATCATCGGTTTCGGCCCCCGGTTCGATCACGCTGCCTACGAGCAGAACGGCCACGTCCGCGTCGACTTCGGACTCGACACCCCCTGGGTCATGGACGACACCCTCGAAGAAGGCGAGCTCGACGCCGAAGCGCGGCAGCACATCCAGCAGAACGTCGAGATGCTCCTGGCCTTCACGCTCCTGGTCGAAAAGAAGAGCAACATCTCCAGCCGCCTTCTCTGGACAGAGTCCGGCGAGCCCCTGGCCGAAAAACTCATCGCCCGCCTGCAGCGTTTGAACTGATTCGGCCGCGGCTCTCGCGCCACCGCGCAACCAGTTCGCGAGCCGCAGCAGGCCACTCATCAAACTCAAACCGAAACCCGGCCGCCAGTAATCTGCCCGGCACCACGCGCCTGCTCTTCAGCACCAGCTCCGACTCCGTCCGCATCGCCCGCGTACCGATTTCAATCATCCACCACGCCGCCGGCAGCCCCACTCCGGTCCCCCATGCCTCCCGCAGTGCGCGCATAAATTCGCGATTCTGCAGAGGATTCGGCGCCGTCAGATTCACCACGCCGCTAAGACTCGCATCGGCGATCAACAGCTCAACCGCACGCACAAAATCGAACTCATGAATCCATGAGACGTATTGTGTCCCCGCGCCCATCGCGCCTCCCAATCCATGCCGCACCAGCCCCAGGAAGACGTCAAACACTCCCCCGCGATCCGGGCTGAACGTCATAGCGCTCCGCAGTGCCACCTTCCGCGTCCGCGGCGTTGCTATCGCAAAGAACGCTTCCTCCCAGCCCTTCGCCACCTCGATCGAAAACCGCCACGTATCCGGAGCGCCCGGTTCCCCTCCGCCCAGCTCTCCTGTGGTCTCATCCATCGGTCGATCCAGCGCGTGCCGATAGATCGTCGCCGTGCTTGCATTCAGCCACACCGGCGGCGGAGCCTCCAGCGAGCCGATCACCTCATTCAGCAGCCGCGTCGACAGCGCACGCGAGTCATGAATCTCTCTCCGGTTCGCTTCCGTATACCTGCAATTCACGCTGCGCCCAGCCAGGTTGATGCAGACGTCGCTCCCCTCCAGCGCCGAGACCCACGCGCCTCGCGTCCGTCCATCCCACGCCACCACTCGCCACGGAGCCTCCGTCACCCTCCGGCTCAACACCGTCACCGCATGCCCCTGCGCATGAAAGTGCCGCGCCAGGATCTGCCCTACTTGCCCACTGCCGCCCGGAATCACAATTCGCATGACGCGAGTCTACCTTGCTGTTCAGTAATCAGGAGGCATCCAGCAGATACTTCCGCCACTCATTCGACTCCGCCACCTGCTTCACCACGGCGTTCCGCTCACGCAGCAGCGTCGTCATATATTGCCTCAGCAGCAACACCTCCGCCACGCGCCCCAGAACACCCAGTGGAGCCGCAAAGCAGAACACATCCCTCATCTCCGTCGCTCCATCCGCCAGCGTCCGGAAGTGATGATCGTGCTGCATCGACTTGAACGCACCGCGGATCATAGTGTCCTGAAAAAATCGCGGTGCATCCATCGCCGTAATCTCGCTGATCAGCGTCTGACGAACCCCAAAATGCCGCGCCTGCCACGTCACTCGCTCTCCCAGCCCAACGAGGCCCGACGTGACTCCACTCAGAGCCACCGCCTGCTCACCCCAATGCCTGTTCCCTTTGACGTGAACCTCAACGCTCCGCGCCAGATCGAAGCACCGCTCCAGCGGAGCCCCGATCACCGTCACCTCTTCCAGTCTCACCATGGCGCTTGCACGCAATCGTCCATCACATCGCCTCCGGAGCAGCTCGCCGGCGCCGTCCGCTGATCAGATAAACGGCCGCCCGCAACTCCAGCAGAGGATCATCCGACGCATCAATCCCATCCACTCGCGGAATCGGATCGAAGATGATGTGCTTCTGCTCGTGGGGATTCTCCGCAACCATCTTCGTTAGAGCGATCGCGCCTAACTCAAGCAGCTTCCGCCCCTCAGGCCAATGGATCGTAGCGTCGTTTACAACATCGCCATCGTTTGCAATCTGAACCAGCAGGCGATACTTCACCGGCCCCTTCGCGATTCTCTCCGCCAGTTCATCAAAGAGGAAGTCCGCGCTCTTACCAGCCACAGCCCCGTCACCCAGATAATCGTTCCCTGCCTCGGGAAGTATCCGGTAGCGCCCAAACCCGCTTACGCCATCCTTGTTCGTAAACTTCATCGCGGTCACGCCGTAGTACGTCTCCCGCGCAAAACTCGAAGGCGTCGGCTTCGGTGCCTGCACGAACGCCAGCGCCGCCGGATGCGAGCCCAGAAACGCCTCCAGAGGCGAGCCTGCCAGGTTCGTCGGATCGCTCGCCGCCAGCGCCCTCAAGAACTCCAGAAACTCCTGTCCCGTCCGCGTCGGAAACCCATCCGTCGAATGGCTCACGATGTCCGTGTGCACATGCTCCGCCAGGTTGAATCGCACGGCCAGCCCTCGCGGATTCGCATTCGGGTCGTTGTCCGGGATCAACGGAACTCCCGTCGAGTTCGAGAACCTTACCGTCACCGGCGTCGACGAGCGTGTCATATGCGGCGCACGCGTAAGCGAAGCCGCATCCGCCGACGGAGTAAAGGTCCCCGTCACCATCACGCCCTTCGCATGGGCCGGCCGGAAGCCCGGATTCAACCCAAAGATCGCATCAAACTGCTTGATCAAATCGTTGCTGAGCGCAATCAGCTTCTCGTCGCTTGGCAGAGGCATTTGCTAGATCTCCTTTGCTAAGACACTAACCCAATCCCACAAAGCCACTACGTCTTTTTTACGAGTACCATACATCTTTTTTACGCGCGCAGGAGTGAGATAGACATCGTCGGCTGAACAACGCCGCAGGGAGAACAGATTGAAAACCTTTCGCACCCGCAGACCCATCCTCGTAAAAGCGAAACAATGCACGCATTCCACCGTCATCTTCACCGATTCCGGGGAGCGCAAAGTCCTTCCAGGTGACTGGATCATCGAAGGCGAAAACCACGAGTGCTACGTAGTCGATAACACCTTCTTCCAGCGCACCTTCGCCCCCATCCCCTGGGAGCCCGCGAACGAAGGACGCAACTACGGCGGCTAGCCGTACTGCCGCCTCTCGAACTCATCACAACCAACCTGGCCCAGCACCACCGGGAGGCCAGTGAAAGAAAAGCGCAGTGGCATATGCCCCTTTTATGCGAACCGCATAAACCTCGCACCTTGTCTCGAATCTCGCAGTCAACTCGAGACATATCAAGAGCCGGGTCTTCTCCTCTCGCCGTAACAAACAGCCGATCGACCGCTACCTTCTCGCAGTTTCCTCCCCTCCAACGGATAACGCACAAGCGGAAGAATCCATCGATGCAAATCCGCAAAGCAGAGCTGAGCGACGCCAGGGCTATCCATCGACTCATCGATAGTTTCACCTACGACGGCACTCTTCTTCACCGCTCATACCTGGAGATCTGCGAAAACATCCACACCTTCACCATCGTCGAAACAGAAGCGAAGCAGTTCATCGGCTGCGCCGCGCTCCACGTCTATGGTTCGCATCTCGCCGAGATACGCTCCATCGTTGTCCGCCCAGGCACAGCAGGGCACGGAGCAGGCAGCCTGCTCGTCCAATCACTCCTCCATCAAGCTGAGCAGGCCGGCACCAAATGCGTCTGTCTCTTCACGCGCATCCCATCCTTCTTCGAACGCTTCCACTTCCACGTGGCCGAACACCGGTTGCTCCGCGACAAAGTATGGAAAGACTGTCTGCATTGCTCAAGACGTAACGCCTGCGACGAAACCGCCATGGCCATTGGAGAGTTGCCCCCACTTCACGACTCTCCTTCAACCACACCCATCCATCCGCAACAAGGAGGCCTCGTGCAGTTACAACTTTGATCACTTGCTCGCCCAAGTTAATCGCAAGGCACCCAACAAATGTAAAGTCGGTGAAAACCTCGAACACCTCGTGCAATCGCACGAACCCCTCGAAAGGAAGAACGGATGAACTACAGCAAATTTGAAAATGACGTTTCGATCTACCAATCCAACATACGGGCCGAAGACGGACTACAGAAGCGCAGTTCCTGGAACTCCTTCTGTGAAGGAGTTCTCATCCCGGTAGGATCGCTTTTTGCAGTCTTCCTCGCGATGCTGGGCCTGATGCTGATCTGCGACTAGAGCCTGCTCAACAACGGAATGGCGCCTCCGCGGACTACCCCGCGGCCACGATCTCCGAAAAATCCGCAATCCCCGAGAAATCCCCAAGCACCCGCTCCAGCAATGCCAGCCGGTTCGCCCGCACATTCTCCTCTGGAGCCATCACCATCACCGAATCGAAGAACGCGTCCACCTGCGGCCGCAGCGTGGCAATCGCCTCCAGCGCGGCCCTGTAGTTCTTCTCCGCGCGCAGCGACTTCACCTGCCCGGCAAGCTCCCTCGAACGCTCCGCCAGCGCCTTCTCGGTAGGCTCCTTCAGCAACGCGGCATCCACACGCTCGCCCGCGGCAATGCCCTTCTCCTCCGCCTGAGCCAGAATGTTCTTCATTCGCTTGAACGCCGCGCTCACCGCCTCAAAATCAGCCGAGCCACGCTCCGACGTCACAGCCTCGGCCCTCGCAAGAGCATCGTGAACATCGTCCGCGCCAGCAGCCAGCACGGCCTTCACAACGTCGTACGCCTGCCCCCTTGTCTCGCGCAGATAGAACTCCAGCCGCTCCACAAGGAACGCCCGCACCCGCTCCGCTACGCGCTCTTCCGCTGTCGCCCGACGCGCGACCTCGTCCAGCGTCAACGGCAGCGACACCGCACTCTCCGCCAGGATCTTCACAATCCCATTCGCCCCACGCCGCAAGGCAAACGGGTCCTTCGAACCCGTCGGCTCCATCCCCAGCCCGAACATCCCGGCGATCGTGTCCGCCTTGTCCGCGATCGCGAGCAAGCAGCCTTCAACCGTCCGCGGAACCGCGTCCTCCATCGACTCCGGCTTGTACTGGTCATAGATCGCCGCCGCCGTCGCCTCGCTCAAGCCCTGAGCCCGCGCATACAGTCCGCCGACGATCCCTTGCAGCTCCGTAAACTCCTTCACCAGATCGCTCGTCAGATCGGTCTTCGCCAGCTTCGCGGCCTCATCCAGCGCAACAGCGTTTACGCCGCCGCCTCGCTCCACCAGCAGCTCCGCCAGGCCCAGCGCCAGCTCTCGCACCCGCGCCGACTTCTTCGCATAGCTGCCCAGATCTTTCTGGAACGTCACATGCTCCAGCAGCCCCACCCGCTCCTTCAGCGACACCCGCTGATCGAACTCCCAGAAGAACCGCGCATCGTTGAACCGCGCCTTCAGCACCCGCTCATTTCCATGCCGAATCACCGCTAACCCAGCTGCATCAGCCTCAGTATTTAACACCGCCAGAAAGTGCGGGGCTAGCTTGCTGTCCTTATCTTCCACCGCCAGGTACTTCTGGTGATCGCGCATCACCGTCACCAGAACCTCCTCCGGCAGGTCCAGATACTCCCGGTCAAATCCACCCGCAATCGCCGACTCGGGCGATGCCCACTCCGTCAGGTGCGTCAGCGCATCCACAAGCTCGTGGTCCTCACGCCACCGCACTCCCTCGATCGTCCTTGCTGCCGCATCCAGCGCCTTGCGAATCTTGTGCCGCCGCGCCTCCACATCGGCAATCACAAACCCACGCAGCAGCGCCGCTTCATACTCCCCGGGTACCTTCAGCGCAATCGCCTCTTCGCCAAACAGCACGCGATGCCCATACGTCACCGAGCCCGCCGTCTTGCCGCCAAAGCTCACCGGCACAACCTCGCCGCCCAGCAGCGCGACCATCCACCGCACCGGCCGCACAAACCGCTCCGGCTTGCCTGGACGCCAGTACATGTTCTTCGCCCAGTAGATCCCCGCCAGCTCCTTCGGCAACTCTTCGGAGATCACCGCCGCAGCCGCGCGCCCCTGCTTCACCGTCGTCGCCGCCAGATACTCGCCCTTCGGTGTCGTCACGGTCTTCAGCGCGGCAACCTCCACGCCCGCCTTCCTCGCAAACGCCGCCGCCGCCGGAGTCGGAGCGCCATCCTTGAACGCCACCTTCACCGAAGGCCCCACGGCCTCCTCGCTCACATCCTCCTGCCGCTCAGCCACACCGGCAACCAACACAGCCAACCGCCTCGGAGTCGAAAAACTCTTCGCCGCCAAACTCTTCGCAGTCGTACCAGCAGCCATCAGCCGTTCCCGCTCCAGCAGCGCCACAACACGCCGCTCCAGCTCCGCCTGCGCCCCGGCAATCATCCGCGCCGGAATCTCCTCCAACCCAATCTCAAAAAGAAAATCCACCATCGTCCTCAACTCGTCTCTCGTTCAACCAGACACAACTGTCCGGGTGCCCCATCCTTCGCAGCTTCATCGCGAAGGGTGGGAGTGTAGTCCGCTAACCAGCTACCACTTCCTTCGTCTCTGCCGCCAGCAACTCACCCTGCGCCGCGTACGCCTTCGCCACGCCGATCACAAGCGCCCGGATCCGCGCCATAACACCCACGCGCTCCGTCACCGAGATCGCGCCGCGAGCATCCAGCAGGTTGAAAACATGCGAGCACTTCAGCGCCAGCTCATAGGCTCCCAGTACCGGAAACCGCTTCAGCGTCAAGGCATCCATGTCCTCGAAGCCCTTCGCCTTGTCGAGCAGTTTCAAGCACTCCGCCTCATACAGGCCGAGGTGCTCCCAGAGTTTCTTCACATCCGCATAGTCGAAGCTGTATGCCGAAAATTGTTCCTCCTCGGCCAGCCGCATCTCGCCATACGTCACCTTCCGGCCCGTGTCCGGCTCCACCGCCCACACGATGTCGTAGATCGAATCCACATCCTGCAGGAAGCCGGCAATCCTCTCCAGCCCATACGTAATCTCACCGCAGATTGGGTCCAGGTCCATGCCGCCGCACTGCTGGAAGTACGTGAACTGCGTAATCTCCAACCCGTCCAGCATCACCTGCCAGCCGACGCCCCACGCGCCGCCCACCGGCCACTCCCAGTTGTCCTCTTCAAACTTGATGTCATGCTCGCGCAGGTCAATCCCAATCGCCTGCAGCGACTCAAGATAGATCTCTTGAATTCTCTCCGGTGGAGGCTTCAGAATCACCTGCAGCTGCGTATGCCGAAACAGCCGATTGGGATTCTCCCCATACCGCCCATCCGCCGGCCGCCGCGATGGCTGCGCATACGCGATCCGCACCGGCTTCGGCCCCAGCACACGCAGAAACGTATCCGGCGACATGGTCCCGGCGCCCACCTCCACGTCGTACGGCTGCTGCAGCACACATCCCTGCTCCGCCCAAAACCGCTGCAGCCTGAACAAAAGCTCCTGAAACGTCAGCGCCTGCTTCTTCTCACTCGTCGCCTGCATGTATTCCCTTGTAGGTCGTTTGTATGACTTTGCGTATACCTCCGATTCTAAATCGAGCCTTTCCCTCTTCCCCGCGAATGTATACTCCAGCCACACAAATAGCTGTCATAGAAATACCCCTGGAGCCGGATGTTCCTTACCAAGAAGCGTCTGAGACTCTACCTCGGTGGCCTGCTCATCCTGCAGGTCTTTACCTGTCTCGGCTGCCTTCCCTTTCTGCGTGGCGGCTTTATCGACCTACGCACCTTCTATACCGCGGGCTACATGGTCCGTACTGAGGACGCGGCGCACCTCTACGATTACAAGACAGAACAGCGTCTCCAGAGCAGCCTGGTCGCACCCGACGAAAGGGCGCTACCGATGATGTCCCCTGCTTACACCGCGATCCTCTTCACCCCACTCTCGTTAGTGCGTTACCGGATCGCCTATCTGATATTTCTGGCCGTCAACCTTCTTCTGCTCGCTCTTGCAATCGCCACGATGCGCCCGCATCTCGACTCACTGGCCGGCCGCTGGAAGCCACTTCCCACCCTCCTCTTCCTCTCCTTTTTGCCGGCCGGCATTGCATGGATGATGGGCCAGATCTCCTTCGTCCTGCTGCTCATCTACTGCCTCTGCTATATCGCGCTGCAAAACGAAAGGCCGTTTATCGCGGGCCTGTTCCTCTCATTCGCGCTCATGAAGTTCCAGATCGCACTGCCGGTCGCATTCCTCTTCCTTGCCTGGAGACAGTGGCAGTTCTTCGTAGGCTTCCTCGTCGGTACCGCGGGGCTAACGGCACTCTCCGCGCGCGTCATCGGCCTGGCCAATTTCATACCGTACCTGCGCTCCCTGTTCTTCATGTCGAGCACCATCTCCGCCAGTCCCTATGAACAGCTCAAATACTCGATTCTCCCCCAGCGTATGCCGAACCTCTACGGGCTCTTCTTTTCCCTCTCCGGCGGGGCGCACTGGGGACAGATCCTGACCATTTTGGCCTCCATTCTTCTCCTCGTCTGGGCCATCTTTCAGCGGCCTTCGCTCCCCTTTGCGCTACTCGTCGGCATGCTGGTCAGCTATCACTTCTATCTCTACGATCTGACCCTTCTTCTCCTGCCACTGTGTCTGATTGCGAATCGATATATCCGCGAAGATACCGATGATTCTTACCCCGAATCGAGTCCTCTCACCCGGACCGGACTGGTCAAATGGCGAAGGCTGTGCGCAGCGTACTCTACCGCCTTCCTTCTCATCGCTCCGATAGAGAGATTCCTGATCGCCTCTGACCTCATCTATCTCCTCGCGATTCCCGTCGCAACCCTCGCCCTCACTCAGGCCGAGTGGACAAGCCCTCGCAGCGGCAAGCCGCAAGCCTCCGCTGAGCCGCCCCTGGCGCAGCTCGCTCAATCCTGAGAGGTTCATAGCCGTCGGCAATCTCACGCTCGCCCCAACGCCCGCGCGCTACGCAGCCGTCGTTCCAGATGCCTCTCGAGCAACTCCACCGCGAACCTCCGCAGATCAGCCGCTCGCCCCCTCGGCCAATCCTCCTTCGCCAGCTCCCCAACCGTCACCCGGAACATCCTCCGTGCCTCCTCAACTGCGCCCGCCGCCAACGCCACGCTCCCCGCCCGCCTGTCGTCCTCGCATGTCACTCCATCCGCAGCCGCCGAATACCACACCGCACCGCTCTTCAGATCAAGTCCGCACACCCCACAGTGTCCCAGCTCCGGCATCCACCCCATCAACCGGTTCATCCACAGCGCGAAATACGTCACCGGCATCCACGCCCTGCCCACTTGCATCTCCTCCATCACCGCCACCGCCAGCCGAAACACCGCGTCCTCCGGGGCCTGGTCCGGCAGCGCCTCCTCCAGCACCTCAGCCACAAACTGCAGCGCCGCCGTCCGCATATAGTCCACCGGCTTTGCCAGCGGCGAGATCAAAATCTCGAACGCATCCAGCCGCACCAGTTCCTGCCCGCGCTTCTCCGAATACCGCGCCCGGACATACGTCATCGGCTCCAGCGCTCCGCCAAACCGACGCCGCGACTTCATCGCATGACGCGCCACGCCCTTCACCCTCCCCTGCTCGCGCGTGAAAAGGCTCACTAGCAGGTCGGCCTCCTCAAAGGGCCACGTCCGCAAAACGATCGCTTCTCCAATGTGCTGAATCATCCTCTACCGGCCGAACTGCCGCAGATGATGATCCGCATGCAGATATCCCCACCGCATCCAATCAGTCGCACTCATCGTCCCGAACATCGGATGACGCGGAGCCAGGTGCGTTCCGCTCGCCACAGCCTCCATCGTTTTGATCGCCTCGCACACCAGCTCATCAAATGTACCCTCTGAAGGCTCTTCCAGCGCGCGCGCCAGCTCTGGAGTCGTCGCTAAATTCTTTGGCCAGCGCAGGCCCGAGCGAAGCGCGACCCACTTCACCACCACCGGCGCCGGCACCTTCTGCGCCTCCATAGTCCGATCCCCCAAAGCCATCTGGCACGAACAAACCAGATGCCGCGCCATCTGTGACGCTGTCATCTTCCCCCACAGCGCCCTGTCCTCTGCCCTGAGCCGAAGCAACCGCCCTCTCATCTCCGACAGCACCTCAGCAGAAGCAAGGCTCTTCATCGTGATCGCTCCACAAAGCAAAAAGCGCGCAGCCCAACGGCCACGCGCTCTGCGCAAACTTCAGACTGAACTTACCGCCCGTAGTGGTCGGCGTTCTTCTGCTGGAAGGCCGCCCACTTCTCCGGCAAGTCGTCCCCGGCGTAGATCGCCGACACCGGGCACACCGGCACGCACGCGCCGCAGTCGATGCACTCCACCGGATCGATGAACAACTGCTCCGCGTCGCCGTGTCCGGACTCGTCCTTCTTCGGGTGGATACAGTCCACCGGGCAGGCATCCACGCAAGCAGTGTCCTTCGTCCCGATGCACGGTTCCGCAATCACATAAGCCATCTCGCTAAATCTCCCTTTTCCGCCTCTGAATCCTTGTCAGTTGTGGGGCGATGCTTCGATTCTAGCAGCAATCCTCGCCCGCTCTGCAAGCCACATCCCGCGCAAATTGCGACTCTTTCGGGCCTACTTCTCCTCCGCCGCCCGCCGCGCTGCAAACTCCGCCGGGGTCGGGATCGGCTCCAACTCCTTCCCTGCAAACATCTCCGTAAAGATGTGCACCATCTCCCCCAGAATCAGCCCATTCGTCGCCAGTACCTCGCGGCTGTCCAGCGTGAACTTGCTCCCGTCAAAGTGCGTCACCGTCCCGCCGGCCTCTTCCACCAGCAACACCCCAGCCGACGTGTCCCACGGATTCAAATTGAACTCCCAGAACCCATCCAGCCTCCCGCTCGCCACATAAGCCAGGTCCAGCGCAGCCGAACCAGCCCGCCTCACCCCATGCGACCGCAGCGTCATCTGCTGGTAGAAGTGGATATTCGGACTCCCATGCCGCTTCTGGCTGGGAAATCCTGTCGCCGTCAGCGACTCCTGCAGTGTCTTCGTCTTCGAAACATGGATCGCCCGCCCATTCAGCCAGGCCCCCTTACCGCGCTCGGCCACGAACATCTCATCCCGCAGCGGATCGTAGATCACCCCGGCCGTCATCTCGCCATCCTGATCCGCCTTCAGCCCCGCCGGCCGCCGTTCCAGCCCCAGAACCACGCAGAACGCCGGAAACCCATGCGCGAAGTTCGTCGTCCCATCCAGCGGATCGACATACCACCGATACTCGCTCTCCAGCCGGTCACGCGTCCCCTCCTCGCCATAAATGCCATGCTCCGGAAACGCAGCCTTCAGCCTCTCACGGATCAGCTTCTCGCTCGCCCGGTCAGCCTCCGTCACCAGGTCAACGTCGCCCTTGTACTCCGTCGCGACGCCCTTGTCATAAAACCCCTTCAGCAGCGCGCCAGCCTCGCGCGCAATCCCTTCAGCAGCTTGTGCAAACTCAAATTGGCTCACCGAATCCCCTTTGTCTCTCGACTCTTCTTTCTCACCAGTGTAGTTCGACACTCTCATCTCCCGGCCAACCGCGCCGCCACCCTTTTGACACGCATACACTGCACAGGCATACTCTGTCTCCGCAGCCTACGCCCACCTCAGGCACACTCCCCAGGAGAACCGAAATGCCGAAATTCCTGATCGAACGGTACATCCCCAACGCAAGCAACCTCACCCGCGAGGAACTCAACGCCCTCTCGCAAAAAGCCTGCTCCGTGCTCAAGAGCATGGGCTACGAGATTCAGTGGGTCAACTCCTACGTCACTACTGACAAGATCTACTGCATCTACATCGCCCCCGACGAGGACGCCATCCGCCGCCACGCAGCCCTGGGAGGCTTCCCCGCCAACGTCATCACCCCGATCAGCTCCGTCATCGACCCCACCACCGCCGACGCCTGATTCCACGGCCTACCGCGTATCCGCGAAGTACCCGCTGCGATGCCGCAACCCGTACTTTCCCTGCAGCGCTGTGTCTTTCATCCTCACCGCAATTCTGCGAAACGCCGTGTCCCGCACCCCCTGCGGCGCATAGTACCCCAGTACGTACTGCGTCCGCAGATCGTCCGACACATGCGCAAACGCCGGCTCCAGGTCTTTCCTGTCCTCCACGTAGTAGTACTTCCCTCCCGTGTCCGTCGACATCTGGATCAGCGCGTGCTCCCCGCCTGTATTCCGCCCCGCATCCGCCCACACCGGCACAATAATGATCGAGTAGATCATCGCCCCCGCACGCTGCGCCTGCTCCAGCGCCTCCCCGTAGCGCGTCTTCCTCTTCGTGTCCTCGCCGTCAGTGATCAGCACCATCACGCGCCGCCGCCCCGCATCGTTCCGTGTCGTGGCTAGCTTGTCCGACGCCAGATAAACCGCGTCATACAGGGCCGTCTCCGACCCGCGCATCAGATCATTCAAACCGCCCTCAATCTGCTTCTTCTGATTCGTAAACGGCACAATCTCCCGCACCGAATCCGAAAAATCCATCAGGTCCAACTCATCCTGCTCACGCAGCGTCGCATCCACAAACTTCTTCGCGGCATTCTTCTCGAGGCGCTCATCCCGCAACACGCTCTCGCTCGCATCGATCGCCAGCACAATCGACAGCGGCGTCGAAGACTCCTTCTCGAAGTAAGCAATCTTCTGCGGCTTGCCATCTTCGAGAATCTCAAAGTCCTCCCGCCCCAGCCCGCCCACCGGAGCCCCATGCTCATCCACCACATTCACCGCCACATTTACCAGCCGCGTCTGCACATGAATCGTCGGCACGTTATCCTGCGGCACCGGCTGCGACTCCTCATCCGGCTCCATAATCTTCGTCGGGGGCTTCCTCACGATGGGAGCCTGAGCCAGCAGCGTAGCCCCAAACACCCACACCGCCGCCGCACTCCTCCACCTCACGATTGCTCACCCCGCTGACTCGTTGACTCGCCAACTGGCTGTTCCGCTGACTCGCTGACTCGCTGACTTGCTGACTTGCTAACTGTCATCTCCTCCGGAAACGCCTCCCCATCGGCCGATTGCCCAACTGCCTCAGCCGCCGTCCGGAGACCGATACCCTCTGGAAACGCCTCCCCATCGGCCCAAACTGCCCCATCGACAAAGTGCTCTTTCTTCCAGATCGGCACCGTCTTCTTGAGCGTATCGATCAGCCACCGGCAGGCCTCAAACGCCGCCCCGCGATGCGCCGAGGCCACCACCACCAGCACGCTCGTCTCGCCCACCTCCAGCCGTCCCAGCCGATGCACCAGAGCAACATCCCTTACGCCAAACTTCGCCACTGCCTCATTCGCAAGCGACTGCATCTGTCCCAGCGCCATCTCGCGATAGGCCTCATAGTCCAGAAACAGCGTCTTCCGTCCGCGCGTATTGTCCCGCACAATCCCGTCGAAGACGCACACCGCCCCATCGGTCCCCGCCTTCAACCCAGCCACAATCTCCGCCGCCGGTATCACCCCGTCCGTGATCTCTACCCTCATTGCCTCACCCCGCGAAAATGATCGTCATTCTGAGCGAAGCAGCCTGCCCTGAGCGAAGTCGAACGGGAAGAACCCCCGCATTTTGCCCGAACCGCCGGCAAACCCAAGAGCGGGATTGCAGTTGCAGCTGCTCTGTACCGGAACAACCTCCACTCACCGGAGGCAGCAGCGCCACCTCATCCCCATCGCGCAGCACATCCTCCCCGCGCGCATACTCCTGGTTCACCGCCACCGCCAGCGACTCCCACAAATTCGCCGGCCCCAGCCCGCGCTCCCGAAACATCGTCAGCAACCCGGCAACACTCGCGCCCTCGGCCATCTCCACCATCTCGTTCTCGCGGCTGAAGATCTCCTTCAGCACCCCAAAGTACAACACCTGTACCCGCATATCCTCAAAAGAATACGCGACTACGGCTCTTTGACTCCCCACCCTGCAAAAACATCACCCAACAAACCCTTCCACGCAAACAAATATGGCGGCCCAGCCTAAGCTAGACCGCCGCCCTCAAAATTAATTCCGTGCTTCTCCGCGTCAATCCGCGGTCGAACCGTTAGGCCGTAGCGTGCAGCACCTCTTCACGCAGGGCCTCGTCCTCCACCGCCTCCTGCACTGTCTTCGGCAGGGCCACGGCGAGCACCTCCTCGATCTGGGTCGCATAGTGGATCTTCACGCCCTCAATCTGGTCCGGTGTAAGGTCCTCTTCCACCTGCTGCTTGCACTCCAGAGGCAGAATCACATCCCGCACTCCCGCGCGCTTGGCCGCAAGGAACTTCTCCTTGATCCCTCCCACCGGCAGCACATTGCCGCTCAGCGTGATCTCACCCGTCATCGCCGTCAGCGGATGCACCGGAGTGTTCGTCAGCAGGCTCACCAACGCAGTCGCCATCGTGACGCCCGCCGAAGGCCCGTCCTTCGGAATCGCTCCCGCCGGCACATGGATATGGATGTCCGTGTCCTTCGTGAAGTCTTCCTCCAGCCCGAACCGGCCCGCATTCGACCTGACCCACGTCAGTGCCGCCTGCATGCTCTCCTTCATCACATCGCCGATCTGCCCTGTGATCGTGAAGCCGCCCTTGCCCTTCATCTTGTTCGCCTCGATAAAGAGCACATCGCCTCCAACCGGAGTCCACGCCAGCCCGACAGCAACGCCAGCACGCTTCGTCCTCTCGGCGATCTCCGTGTCAACGCGGACCTTGATCCCGCCCAGGAACTCATGCACCACCTCAGGCGTGATCACGATCTTCTCCGTCGCGCCCTCGGCAATCCTGCGGGCCACCTTCCTGCAGATCGTTCCAATCTGCTGCTCGAGCCTGCGCACACCGGCCTCACGCGTGTAATGCCGTGCAACCAGCGCAACGCTCGCCGTCGGAAACTCGATCATCGCCGGATCGACCCCGTTCTCCTTCACCTGCCGCGGAACCAGGTACCGCTCGGCGATGTTGACCTTCTCCTCCTCCGTGTAGCCGGTCAGCTCAATGATCTCCATGCGATCGAGCAGCGGCGCCGGAATCGTGTCCAGTTGGTTGGCCGTGCAGATAAACAGCACCTTGCTCAGATCGAACGGCTGATCGAGATAGTTGTCGCGGAAAGTATTGTTCTGCTCCGGGTCCAGCGTCTCAAGCAGCGCGCTCGCCGGATCGCCCCTGAAGTCGCGTCCCAGCTTGTCGATCTCATCCAGCATGAAGACCGGGTCGTTCACCTCCACCCTCTTCAGGTGCTGAATGATCTGCCCAGGCAGCGCGCCAATATACGTTCTCCGGTGCCCGCGAATCTCCGCTTCATCGTGCATGCCGCCCAGCGAGATGCGCGAGAACTTCCGTCCCAGCGCCCGCGCAATCGACCTTCCCAGCGAGGTCTTACCCACGCCCGGAGGCCCGACAAAGCATAGAATCGGACCCTTCATATCCGGCTTCAGCCGCCGAACCGAGAGGTAGTCCAGAATGCGGTCCTTCACCTTCTTCAACCCATAGTGGTCCGCGTCCAGAATCTCCTTCGCCTTCTTGATGTCCACCTCGGTCGCTGAACTCTTCGACCACGGCAGCACCGCCAGCCACTCCACGTAGTTCCGTGTCAGGCTGTAGTCCGCCGCCATCGCATTCATCCGGCTCAACCGGCTCAACTCTTTCAGGGCGTCCTTCTTCACCTCATCCGGCATCCCGGCGGCTTCAATCTTCTCCTTCAGCTCCGCGATATCCTTCTGGCTCTCATCAATGTCGCCCAGTTCCTTCTGAATCGCCTTCAACTGCTCCCGCAGGTAGTAATCCCGCTGCGACTGCTGCACCGAATCCTGCACCTCGGTCTGGATCTTGGCGCGCAACTGCTGCACCTCGATCTCCTTCGCCAGGTGCTGGTTGATCCGCTCCAGCCGCTTCGTTATATCCGGGGTCTCCAGCAGCTCCTGCTTGTCCGTCGTCGTCAAAAACGGCACCGACGAAGCAATAAAGTCTGCCAGCCTACCCGGCTCTTCAATATTGATTGCGATCGTCTGCAGATCGTCCGACAGCGTCGGCGAGCTCGTCACAATCTGCTGGAACTGGCTGACCACATTCCGCTGCAGCGCCTCAGTCTCCGGACCCTTCTCCGGCTCCACCTCCGCGACCGCGTCGTATTCCGCCATCATGAACGGGGTCGTCTGCGAGAACACACCCAGCTTCACCCGCTCGTTGCCCTCGGTAAACACAAAGAGGCTCTGGTTGGGCATCTTCACAACCTTATGCACCGTCGCCCGCGTTCCAATCGCGTACAGGTCTGACCCCTGCGGAGCATCCTGCCGCGCATCGCGCTGCGCCACCACCAGGATCTCCTTGTCCTCGCCCAGAGACTGGATTAGCTGGATGGAACTCTCACGTCCCACCGTCAGAGGCAGCACCGCGTGAGGAAACAGGACCGTGTCGCGCACCGGAAGTACCGGAGTCGATCTCCCCCCGGAGCTTTCGCCCCCCTCATTCTTGGCTGCCGTCGGTTGAATCACGCTTACAAAGTCATTTGCCATGGAGTTTCCCTCTACCTGAGTGACTTGCTATCAAGTTATCAAACATTGGATGCAGCATACTCAGTTCCGGTCGCAATCGCCCCATCACCCAAACAATCCCCTGTGACTCGTGACCCTCAACCACATCCCATGCCCATAAGACGCCTCCGCAACCACCTCCGTCATCGGCTTCCCCTCCTTTTTCATCAGGCCACACCTCCAAAATGGACGGTTTTCCACAGAAGTCCCTATTCATGTGCCCAAACGACATAACCAACACAAAACAAACCAAATACCCACGGCCTACGCCGCAAACTTCCTTCACGGCGACGACCACGTAGAATTCAGAGTCAGAAGCAGCTAAACTTCCCTGACGTCAAAGGTGGAGATTTCCCAGTGATCAATCGTTTGTCTCGCCGCTCCTTCGCTCGCCTCTTCGGCACCGCCGTCCTCGCCCCCACAGCCCTCGCCACGCTCTCCACAACCGCGCAGGCCGAGGGCACCCCATCGACGCCAACCGCGCGGCGATTCCCGCAGGGCTTCCTCTGGGGCTCGGCGACTGCCTCTTATCAGGTCGAAGGAGCGGCCAACGAAGACGGCCGCGGTCCCTCCATTTGGGACACCTTCTCCCACACCGCAGGCAAGACCAACAACGGTGACACCGGCGACATCGCCGACGACCACTACCACCGATACAAGGAAGACGTGCAGCTCATGAAGGCCCTCGGCCTCAAGACCTACCGCTTCTCTGTCGCCTGGCCGCGCGTCTTCCCGCAGGGCACCGGAACCCCCAACCCCAAGGGCCTCGACTTCTACAACCGCCTCGTTGACGAGCTCCTCGCCAACAACATCCAGCCCTACTGCACCCTCTTCCACTGGGACCTCCCGCAGGCCCTCGAAGACAAGGGCGGCTGGCAGTCCCGCGACACCTCCGAGGCCTTTGCCAACTACGCCGGCTACGTCGCCCAGCATCTCTCCGACCGCGTCAAGCATTTCATGACACTCAATGAGATGAAGTCCTTCGTCGACATCGGCTACCGCGACGGCCGCCACGCCCCCGGCCTCACCCTCTCCGTCGACAAGGTCAACCAGGTCCGCCACCACGCCGTCCTCGCCCACGGACTAGGCGTACAGGCCATCCGCGCCCACGCCAAGCCCGGCGTCAAGGTCGGCCTGGCCGAAAACGCCGAGGCCTGCGCTCCCATCATCGAAACCGCCGAGCACATCGCCGCCGCGCGCAAGGCCATGCGCGAGGAGAACGCCGGCTACCTCACAGCCATCATGGAGGGCAAGTACACCGACGCCTACCTCGCCCACCACGGCGCCAACGCCCCGAAGTTCACCGTCGCCGACATGAAGGCCATCGGCACGCCCATCGACTTCGTCGGACTCAACAACTACACCACCACCTGGGTCCGCGCCGACAACTCTTCGAGCGGCTACGCCGTCGTCCCTGCCCCAGCCTCCTATCCGCACATGATGAGCCCCTGGCTCCGCGTCGGCCCGCAGGGCCTCTACTGGGGCCCCAAGCTCATCGCCGAGATCTGGGGCTTCAAAGAGATCTACATCACCGAAAACGGCGCCTCCTCCACCGACACCCTCACTCCCGACGGCCACGTCTACGACTCCGACCGCGTCATGTACCTCCGCAACTACCTCACCCAACTCCACCGCGCAGTCTCCGAAGGCGTCCCAGTGAAGGGCTACTTCTGCTGGTCCTTCATGGACAACTACGAGTGGGCCGACGGCTACGCCTACCGCTTCGGCCTTCACTACGTCGACTTCCAAACCCAGAAGCGCACCCCAAAACTAAGCGCCCAGTTCTACAAAGAAGTCATAGCCCGCAACGGCCTCGCCTGAAGCGGAACAACAATCCATCCTCAGCCTCTTTTGAGGATGATGGTGATGAAGACGGCGAACGCGCCACCAGAGATTGCTGCTAAATGTTTGGCGTAGTCTTCTTCATCGCCATGACCCCTCCCTCACAACGGTTGCGACTGGTCGTCAGAGCTTGACGACCAGCTTTCCGTTGGCCTCGTTGGCCTCCATCACGCGATGTGCCTCACGAATGTCTTCGAAGCGGAAAACTCGTGACGGTTTCGCATTGAACCTGCCTTGCTCCACCTTCTTCGCGATCTCCTGCAGCGGAACATCCGAAAGAGGAAAGCCCGGCGTTCCAAAGACGAAGCTGCCAAAAAAGGTGAGGTAGACGCCGCTTGGCATCTGCAATAGCGGGTTGAAGTCCGCGATTGGAGCCAGGCCTCCCAGCCATCCGGCGAGACAGGCTCGTCCTCCGCGGCGCAATATCCGGAGAGAATCGAGGATCACGCTGTTTCCGACGAGGTCGAGAATCGAGTCGATCTGCTTGGCCTCGGCGATGCGCGTCGAAAGATCCGGCCCCTCCAACTCCACCCGGTGAGCGCCCAGATCTTCCAGCTGTTTGAATCGATCCTTGTTGCGGGTCGTGGCGATAACCTTTGCGCCCGCATCTACCGCCATGTTGAGCGCAGCGCGGCCGAACGCTGACGTGGCGCCGCGAATGAGCAACGTCTGGCCCTTCGCAAGCTCCAGATTGCGAAAGAGGCACGTCCAGGCTGTGGCGTAAGACTCGGGAAGCGCCGCGAGCTCCTCCCAGGGAAGGTCCGACTCGATCTGCGCTACGCCGCCGACAGTGGCGCGGGTGTACTCGGCATAGCTGCCATTGATCGTCCTCCCCAGTCCGCCCATCAATGCGGCCACCTTGCTGCCGACTGCAAACTCCCCGCCGGGGCACGACTTCACGATACCAACGCATTCTATTCCGCTGACCGGCATTGATTCGGCCCATTCTCCCTTGCGCATGTGCGTCTCGGCATGGTTGATCCCGAAGGCTTTCACCTGAATGACTACATGGCCGGGCAACGGCTCAGGTTCGGGAATTTCCTTAATGACCAGGGCGTCCAGGCCGCCAAAGTGGTCGATTACGATAGCTCGCATATGATTTCTCCTTTTCTATTCGGCGTATTTGGGAACGCCGGTTGACCGTTTGATTCTTGCTCACGACTTTGGGGCCGCGTGCGCTTCTCTTGTTCATGAGATTACTCAACACCTGTAAAAGTTTCAATAACGGTGTTATTATTTTATGGGACGGTCTGTGCAGAGGGGGTCTTATGCGGGCAACGGCTCAAGAGGCGAATGAATGGGTCGATGGGTTCCTGTTCATTGCAAATAGGACGATCCTGGATTTTCTGAACACAAAACCGGAACTGGCGGCAGGACTTACCGAACTGTTGCCGGACGCTCACGCGCTTGAAAGATGGTTGATCGCTGCGGGGATTGTGTCTTCGCCTCGCGCTAAGACGCTGGTGCGGGGCTGGCGGGATTCTGCCGAGGCAGCGTCTTTCCTCAAAGAACTAACGGCCTTCCGGGAACGTCTGCGGACGGCTGTTATGCGGATAGAGGACGGTTCTTTGCCGTCCGATGCTTTCCTCGCCGAAGTCAATTCGCTCTTGCGTAAATACCCTCGTCATACGTCGCTCAATAAGCGCGACTCGAAGCTCGTCAGGGAAGCGGTATTCGAGCCTCGCAAGCCTACAGATCTTTGGGCGCCGGTCGCTGATGCCACGGCCGACTTGCTTACAGAAAATGAACCTTCGCGTATTCGCAAATGCGAGTCCTGTGTCTCTCACTTCTTCGATACGAGCAAGAAAGGCTCGCGTCGGTGGTGCAGCATGAATATCTGCGGTAATAAATTGAAAGTGGCCGCTTATCAGCGAAGACGACGTGGCACGAGCGCCTCGACAGACTAGCCTTAGGAAATGCGCGTCGACCGATGAACAGCGGGAACCTTCTAAAGTTAGTACCGCGAATGTCGGCATAAGGGAAGCGTGCAGGTTCTCACATCGCCACCCAAAAGCGAACCCCCAAACTAAGCGCCCACTTCTACAAAGAAGTTATCTCCCGCAACGGCCTCGCCTGAGCACTCAACAGTCGGCTGAAACTCGGGGTGCCCCATCTTCGCGGCCGCAGGCCGATAAGGTGGGCAATCGCGCTCTGCGCGATCCGTTTTCCTCTGAGTCCATCAACGCCGGAAGATGAGCAGGTACATACGTCGATTTCTCTTGTCCAACACCAGTGTCCCCTTTATCTTCGGGGACATATGGTTCGTCCCCCTGCTCTGCTTGCAGTTTTCTCTGCCCTCATCTCTATCTCTTCCGCCACAGCCCAGATGCCGGAGCCAGACCCCGCAGTCGACGGGTACGTAACCCGCGCCTCCTCCCTCACTGACTTCGACGTCAACGGCTATCGCATCTTCACCAACGCCAAAACTGTGTTCAAAACCACTCTCAACGGTCCCGAACCTGCCACACGGAGCGGCGGCAATGCCTTCTTCGGAGAAGCCGTCGCCGTCTTTGGCAAGATCGACGATCGCCACCACACCATCACGGCAACAGAGGTCCTCTTCCGCCAGCCCCGGGACCATCGGCTCAGCGGCTTCGCCGTCATCGACCGCATCCTCGCCACCAAGCAAGGAGAGCTCCTTGTCCGCGCAGACGGCTACCTCATCCGAATCAACGCCTCCACCCAAACCACCTTCCAGGCGCCGTGCACCTCGCTCGCTGAGGTCAAACCCAACGTCTGGCTGAAGTATCACGGCACCCTGCACTCCGACGGTGTCCTCGTAGCTGACGCCGTCACTTTCCAACCCAACGTCATTTCCGATAGCGAGGACAAACTCCTCGCCAAAAACGACTACGACCCCTCAACAGTTCCCGCAGACTCCAAACAAAACGTAGTCAAGAAATATTTCCTCGGCATCGATCCCAAAAAAATTCCTCCCTACAAGGACCCCGTCATGCAGGCGCGCATCAACCATATCGGCGCCAGCCTCATCCCCTCCTTCCAGCGAACCCTCGCTAAGGACGACGAGTCCCGAATCTTCTTCCAGTTCCAGCTCATCGATGACCAAAAGTTCCACGACGCCCTGACGCTGCCCAATGGCATCATCCTCGTGCCGTATCAAATAATCAGCCGCCTACAGAACGATTCGCAGGTCGCCGCTGTCCTCGCCGACAACATCGTCCAGGCCATCGAAAAACAGAACTACCGTGCAGCACCAGAAAGAAAGAAGCTGATAGCGGCGGAGATCGCGAGCGGAGCCTTCGGCCTGAGCGGGCTTGGCATCGGAGCCTTGGTGAAGGACCGGGTCACTGCTTCAATGCAGCGTGATGCCGAAGACCAAAGCGGTCGAGTCAGCCTCGGTCTCCTCCACGATGCTGGCTACGACATACAGCAGGCGCCCGTTGCATGGTGGCTGCTCGCTGCAAAACCAAAGAAAGCCCTAACCAGCACACCCCTTCCACCACGCGCGTCCAATCTCTACCGAACCATCGGCCTCGTCTGGCAAAACTACCCGGACACCACCCAGACCCAATCCTCCCCATCGGCGACAGCGTCGCCAGCAACCGCGCCCACAAGCTAGCCGCCCGTTCCGCGACGAGGTTTTCCCGAGGCTTGACCCTTGTCAAGTCTTTTCACCCTGCATCAAAGCTCAAGAATCACGACAACACAAGCAAAAACAATCATTTGCGCGAAGAAAATAAACTACGGCAAAGTGGCATAACAGTTCCGCTCAATCACGTAAAATAGAACCTGAAGAAGGAGATAAGGCCGGGACAAAAGCCCGGCCTTATCTCTTATGAAATGAAGACTTTGCGGGAAGCAAGCACGAAATAACAGGACTTTAGCGGCAGGACCAACCGGAAGTCCAAGCCTAACTCGCAACGAATGAGTACTTTGCACAAAATACACGGGGTGGAGGGGAGGGACCGAATGCGAGCCGTACAGGCCACAGAACTGGTAAACTATGAGACTGTGACTCCCCCCGCTACAACAGAAACCACAGGTGTGCTCGAAGCCGCTCCTGCAAGGCCAAAGATCGGCTTCGTCTCCCTCGGCTGCCCCAAGAACCTCGTCGACTCCGAGGTCATGATGGGCCTCCTCCACAGCGCCGGCGGCGAACTCACCCCCAGCGCCGAAGACGCCGAGATCCTCGTCGTCAACACCTGCAGCTTCATCGACTCGGCCAAGCAGGAGTCCGTCAACACCATCCTCGAGATGGTGCAGCACAAACAGGCCAACGGCGGACGCGCCCAGCGCCTCATCGTCGCCGGCTGCCTCGTCGAGCGCTACCGCGACGAGATCCAGAAAAACATCCCCGAGGTCGACGCCGTCGTAGGCACTGGCGAGCTCGAAGCCATCCTCAACGCCGCCGGCCTCTCCCCCAAACCCGCGTCGCAGCCCAACTCGCCCTTCAACATCCTCCCGCAGTCGCTCGCTGCCCGCGCCCACAGCGCCGTCCACCAGCACTCGCGCCCTGAAGACGCCGCACCACAGCTCCAGATCGAACAGGCAACAACCTCCCGCCCCGAAGGCGACCTCCGCCAAAAACAAGGCCGCTTCTCCCGCGACGCCTGGGACGGAGCCACCGCCGCGCTCCCCGAGTACCTCTACTCCGACGACACCCCGCGCATCCTCTCCACTCCCCGCGCCAGCGCCTATATCAAGATCGCCGAAGGCTGCGACCACCCCTGCAGCTTCTGTATCATCCCGCAACTTCGCGGCAAGTTCCGCTCGCGCCGCATGTCCTCCATCGTCGCCGAGGCGGAAAACCTCATCGCCCAGGGTGTCCGCGAGATCACCCTCATCGGCCAGGACACCACCTGCTACGGCGAAGACCTCGGCCTGCAGGACGGCCTCGCCCAGCTCCTCGAAGCCCTCGCCGCCCTCCCCGGCCTCAGGTGGCTTCGCTTCCTCTACACCTATCCCAACAAGGTGACGACGCGGCTGCTCGAGACGATGGCGAAGCACGACAACATCGCCAAGTACCTCGACGTCCCGCTGCAGCACGCCAGCGCCAGCGTCCTCAAGCGCATGAAGCGCGGAGGCAACGCGCAGATCTTCCTCAACCTCATCGAGCGCGCCCGCCGCATCGTCCCCGGCATCGTCATCCGCACCAGCTTCATCGTAGGCTTCCCCGGCGAGACCGAAGCCGACTACAAGGAACTCGAAGCCTTCATAACCGCCGCGCAGATCGACTGGCTCGGCGTCTTCACCTACTCCGACGAAGAGGGCGCCAAGGCCTTCGAACTGGCCGACGAGCTCAAAGTCCCCACACGCACTATCCAGTCCCGCCGCAACAAGCTGATGAAGCTCCAGCAGAAGATCAGCGCCAAATCCAAGGCCGCCTGGGTAGGCCGCGAGATCGACCTCCTCGTCGAAGGCGAATCCGAAGAGACCGAACTCCTCTGGGAGGGCCGCACGCTTCTCCACGCCCCCGAGATCGACGGCAAGGTCTTCATCAACGACTTCGGCCCCCACGAAGAGCTAGTCCCCGGAACCTTCTACCGCGCCGAGATCACCGAGTCCCACGACTACGACGTCGTCGCCCGCATCATCGAGTAAAGCCGTTCGGCTCCTACTATCGGGCAAGAACCTCAAGCAGAAGGTTATCCCCATTACGAATCGCGAGATGCTTCTCTGGACTCGTGACGGTGATCAATCCTCCGGACGACTCTAAAGTTGCCCCCGGATCGTACGCATAGAGCCCCTTAGCTGTAGTCGAGAAGACCCCCATAGCCAGCGGGACCTTCTCACCGTCGATCTTTACCGGCAGGCTGTAGACCCCGTAATAGTCGGCGTTGCCAACTTTATGCGTCGTCACATCGTTCACATCGCCGACCCAACCGGAACGGTATACTTCATCTCCTCCAACCTGCCTCGTCGTCCAGTTCGTCGCGGTGAAGTTTCCGCAGTCTGCGCTTCCTGTCGCAGGCACATACGTATACTCCACCGCCATAAGATTGGCGATTGCAATTGCCCTCGTCACCAGCGGGACTGTCTTCCCTCGATAGTTCAGCGCAGTAAATCGAATCGTCAGCATGGAAGGATGTGCCGCCGTCCCATCTCCGGCGGCTGACGCCACGACCTCGCCGCGAACTTTGGCGCCTTTGTTGAGATAGGAGGTCTCAGAGACAGGAACTCGTTGCGTTGTCTTGACCACGAAGACAGTTCCGGGTTTCGTCTTCCCCGCGCGAAGCGTTCGCCCCATCTGCACTGGCAAAGTAATTCCCGCTGGCAGCGGCTGCAACTCCGATACGCCGGAACTTCGCTGCCAGGCCCTTGATGCTTCGGCCAAAATAAAGAGAAAGGCCATCAACAAACTGGTTCTACACCAGAAGCTCATCGTTCTACATGGAGTCGGTGCTACGAGCATAAGGCGGCCTTCACCTTTGTTTAGACGTAAGATATCCGCTGGCTGCTACCAGCTTCTTATCTTCCGAAATCTCGGGTGTGCGTCGTCTGCACAACAACGATTAAAATGGACTTGTCATGGCAAAGAACTCCACACCTAAAGCGAAGACCCTCCGCTGCCCCACCTGCCGCACCCTCGTTCTCGAACAGAACGAAGACTTCCCTTTCTGCAGTGACCGCTGCCGCCGCATCGATCTCGGCAAATGGGCCAGCGGCGACTACAAGGTTTCCACACCAATTCAGGACCCTGATCTTCTCGAAGAACTCGCCCGCTCCAAACGCACTAAAACCAACAACGACGACGAAGTGAACTAGTGGCAAACTCCGGCACGCAACTCCACCCGCCGTCGGAAAAGAAGACCCTCTGGGCCTGGACCCTCGGAACCTTCTTCGGCTCCGGCCTGCTCAAGCCCGGCCCCGGAACCTACGGCTCCATCACGGCGCTGCTGCTCTGGTACGGAGCCGCACACACGCTCAATCCTTCGCCAGTCGCCCTCGCGATCGGCACCGCAATCGCAGCCATCGCGGTCACGCTCATCGGCATCCCCGCAGCCACCATCGTCGCCCGCGAATCCGGCCGCAAAGATCCCGGCCACGTCGTCATCGACGAGGCCGCCGGCCAGCTCATCGCCCTCATCGCAATCCCGGCCGACTGGAAGCACGCCGCACTCTCGCTCCTCCTCTTCCGCGCCTTCGACATCCTCAAACCGCCGCCCATCCGACAGCTCGAACGCCTCCCCGAAGGCACCGGCATCATGCTCGACGACGTCGCCGCCGGCCTCCTCGCTCTTCTCTGCGCACAGATCGCTCACCTCTTTTTCTAGCCAGCAAATCATTTACACACTCCACCGCCAGCGCATACCTTAGTAGGAGCGCATGAGCCTCTTTCGCAATACCGACGCCTCCCCGCACATCGAGCATCTCTCTCCCGCCGCAGCCATGCCCGGCGGCACCATCGAGCTCCACGGCTCACATCTCGATCCTGCCGGCCACCGCATCCCCCACGCGACAATAGGCGATACCTTCGCGCCCGTCACACTCAGCCGCCACACGAGGGCCACTGTCCAGGTTCCAGACGGTTCCATCTCCGGCGACCTCATCCTCCACCGCAACGACAGCGCCAGCAACCCGCTCCACGTCCGCATCGCCGTCCCCATGGCCGAGAACCTGCACCCCGTCGCTAATCCGGCCGTAGATGCCACCGGCCAAGTCTTCGCCACGCTCTCCGGAGGGCGCGGCCAGGCCGTTCCCGTCTCCATCTTCCGCATCCAGCGCGACTTTCAGGTCACTCCTTTCGTCCGCGACCTGCTCAACCCCACAGGCCTCGCCTTCGACCGCGAAGGCTACCTCTACGCCAGCTCCCGCGCCGAAGGGACCGTCTACCGCATCTCTCCGCTAGGCGAGATCTCCACCTACGCCGAAGGCATGGGCATCGCCACCGGCATCGCCTTTGACGACGTCGGCAACCTTTACGTCGGCGACCGCTCCGGCACCATCTTCAAGATCAACTCCAACCGCGAGATCTTCGTCTTCGCTACTCTCGAGCCCTCCATCGCCGCCTACCATCTCGCCTTCAACAGCGAGGGCACCCTCTTCGTCACCGGGCCAACGACCTCCAGCAATCAGGCCGTCCACGCCATCGACCGGGACGGTGACACGACCGTCTTCTACCAGGGCCTCGGCCGTGCGCAAGGCATCGCGTTCGACGTCGACGACAACCTTTATGTGGCAGCCAGCCTGCGCGGCCAGCGTGGCATCGTCCGCATCACGCCCGCGCGCGAAGCATCGCTCGCCGTCTCGGGCAACAACCTCGTCGGCCTCGCCTTTCTGGAAGACGGATGCGCCGCACTCGCCACACGCGACTCTCTCTACCACGTCGATCTCGGCATCGAAGGCCGTCCGCTCATCTAAGTCCGCTCATCTAGGCCCGCTTGGGGATTGCAGAGAGCAGCGGCACAAATGCCTCACTTATCGTCGGGTGCGTGAAGATCATCTCCCGCAGCACGGGATAGGATACCCCCCCGTTCATCGCAAGCTGCACTGTTGGCAGTAGCTCACCTGCTTCTGCGATGAAGGCCGTGAAGCCGAGGATGCGGTCATCAGTCGCTCCCACCACAACCTTTAGAAATCCCCTCGTCTCACCAAGCGTTCTCGCCCGCAGCACAGCCACGGCCGGAATCTTCGCCGTCCTGCACGCAATTCCCTGCTGCTTCGCCGCGCTCTCATTCAACCCAACTCGCGCCAGCTCAGGATCGGTGAACATACACGACGGCACGAGCCTTCCCGTCGTCGTGCGCTTTGCTCCGTGCAGGTTGTCCCGCACAATCCTGAAGTCGTCGAACGCAATGTGCGTAAAGAGAGGGCTCCCCGCACAATCGCCGAGTGCCCACACATTCGCGGCGGTCGTCTCCAGCCGATCATTCACCTGCACGAATCCTTTCGCCGTCGTCTTCACTCCGGCGAGATCCAGCCCAATGCCATCTGTGTTCGGCGTTCGCCCTGTAGCCGCGAGGAGATGGGATCCCTCCAGGACGGCTCCGCCCGCAAGCCACACCTTCACTCTCGCGCCCGACCGCCCTTCAACGCGCTCCACGTGCGCGTTCATCACAACCTCGATCCCCTCATCACGAAACAACTGCAGCAGGGCCTCCGAGACATCTTCATCTTCGCGAGGCAACAGCCTCGCGCTCCGCTCCAGCACCGTCACGCGGCTGCCAAACCGCCTCATCGCCTGCGCAAGCTCGAGCCCCACATATCCGCCGCCCAGCACGATCAGATGCTCAGGCACAGCCTCCAGATCAAGCGCCTCAACATGCGTCAGCGGAGCAGCGTCCGCCAGCCCTGGCGTCTCGATCCGCTGCGCCCGTGACCCCATGTTGAGGAAGACCATCTCTCCCTCGATCACGCGAGTGCCGCCCGCCTGCAGCGCGACCTCCAGCCTGCGCTCGCCGACGAACTTCCCCGAGCCCATCAGCAGCTCCGCGCCGCTCTTCGCAAAATTCTCACGGTGCATCTCAATCAACCCATCAACCATCTTCCGCTTGCGCGCGTACACCTCCGCCATATCAACGCGCCACCCATCGGCGACCACCATCCCGAACTCCTTGCTCCGCTGGAGATACTTCGCCACCTTCGCGCTCTGAACCTCATTCTTGCTCGGCAGGCACGCAATGTTCGGGCACGACCCGCCCACATATCTCCGCTCGATCACCACTGCCCGCTTGCCCTCTTTGGCCAGCGTCCATGCAATAAATTTGCCGGCTTCACCGCAGCCAAGCACCACTACGTCGTAACGCTCAATCGCCGCCATCTTCACCTCCAGCGCGTTCAAATCAGGGTAGTTTTGAAGGAGGGACCGCAATCCGGGCCGACACGCATTTACTATACGCTCAGCCCTTTGCCCTTGAAAAAACGCTTTTGCACTGGAGAATTGTTGTGCTGCTCGTGTACATTATCTTCGCGCGGGTAGAAGCCCTTGTTCAGGGAAGCAGCCGCCCTATTAGGACAAAGATCGAACTAACTCCTCAGGAGGAGAGACGTGATAACCCGACGTGAATTTCTCGACACTCTCGCGGTAAGCGCTGCAGGCTTAGCCGTCAGCTCAACCGCCAAAAGCTATGCCCAGATCATGGGGGCGAACGACCGCGTCAACTTCGCCGTCGTCGGCCTGAACAGTCGTGCCTACGCCCATCTCGCTTCGCTCAAAGCGAATGAGAAGGACATACGCATCACGCATGTCTGCGACGTGGACACACCTATCCTCGAAAAGTTCTCTGGAGCGGTCGAGCAGAAGCTCGGCTACAAGCCCGCCACGGACAAAGACTTTCGCAAGGTCCTCGCCTCAAAGGACGTCGATGCCATCACGATTGCCACCCCCGACCACTGGCACGCGCCGATGGCGATCGCCGGGCTCGAAGCAGGCAAGAACGTCTACGTCGAAAAGCCCTGCAGCCACAACCCCGGGGAAGGCGTCATGCTGGTTGCCGCCCGCGACAAGTACAAGAAGCTTGTGCAGATGGGAAATCAGCGCCGCTCGGCCCCACATATCATCGAGATCGTCGGCAAGATCCACGAAGGCCTGATCGGCCGCGCCTACTACTCGAAGGGCTGGTACAGCAACACCCGCAAGTCCATCGGCACAGGCAAACCTGTCGCAGTTCCCGCCACACTCGATTGGGACCTCTGGCAAGGTCCCGCGCCGCGTAAGGCCTACATGTCCAACTACCACCCCTACAACTGGCACTGGTTCAAGCACTGGGGTACGGGCGAGACGCTCAACAACGGCACTCACGAGATCGACGTCTGCCGTTGGGCCCTGGGGGTCGACCTGCCCAATCATGTCTCAGCCTCCGGCGGCCGCTATGCGTACAAGGACGACTGGCAGTTTTACGACACTCTCGTCACCAGCTTCGAATACGACGATAAGACGATCTCGTGGGAGGGACAGTGCTGCAACGGGATGAAGCAGCACAACCGCGACCGCGGCTCAGTCGTGGTAGGTACGAACGGGTCGGTATTCGTCGATGGCGGCAGCTACGAGGTCTATGACCTCAAAGGCAACAAGATCGACGAGCGCCAGGCCGGCAGCGCTGCCCACGGCTCCGCCGATCTTACTGGCGCCGACAACATGACCGATCTCCACTTCGCCAACTTCATCGCCGGTATCCAGAAGGGCGAGAAACTCAACTCGCCCGTCGAAGTCGGCAACGTGGCCGTCACGATGCTGCAGCTCTCCAACGTCGCCTGGGAGCTCAACCGTGGCCTCAAGCTCGATCCAAAGAATGGCCACGTCCTCAACGACCCCGAGGCTATGAAGTACTGGGATCGCGAGTACGAAAAGGGCTGGGAGCCCAAGGTCTAACCGCTTCCCATCAACTGCACCACCGAAGCTGCTCTTCCATTTTCCAGGGAGAGCAGCTTCTTCATTTGTCCACACATCTGCGAACAAACCGGAGTGTCTCCTCCTGCATATCCTGAAAGAGTCAAGACATGACCACGCAGGAACAGATCAGATGTCTCAACTGGGACGAGCTCCAGACCAGCCTCAACGAACGCGGCTACGCTACCACCGGTCCGCTGCTCACTCCATCCCAGTGCTCCGAACTCGCCGAAGGCTACAACAACGCTGCGCAGTTTCGCAGCCGCGTCATCATGGCCAAACACGGCTTCGGACGCGGAGAATACCAGTACTACAGCTACCCACTCCCGTCCCTCATCCAGACACTCCGCGACAATCTCTACCCGCCACTCGCCCGCATCGCGTCTCAGTGGAGCCGCGACCTCAACAGTCCCATCGACTACCCACCCACGCATCAGCAGTTCCTCGCTCAGTGCCACAATGCTGGGCAAGATCGCCCCACGCCGCTGCTGCTGAAATACCAGCCCGGCGACTACAACTGCCTCCATCAGGACCTCTACGGCGATCTCGTCTTCCCCATCCAGGCAACATTCCTCCTCAGTGCACCATCCACCGACTTCACCGGCGGCGAGTTCGTCCTCACCGAGCAGCGCCCCCGCATGCAGTCGCGCGTCGAGGTCGTCCCGCTCCATCAGGGCGAGGCCGTCCTCTTCGCCGTTAACCACCGCCCCCAGCGCGGCACGCGCGGCGTCTATCGAGTAGCCATGCGTCACGGAGTCAGCCCCATCCGCTCCGGCCAGCGCTTCACCTTAGGAGTGATCTTTCACGATGCACGGTAGAACACTGTCAAAATGAAGCATGTGTCATCCTGAGCGGAGCGCACCGGGGTCCCCAGCGAGCTTGCTCGTTGGGGTGTAAGCGGAGTCGAAGGATCTGCGGTTTGCTTAATGGTGGCGAAGATTCACGACATGAACCCACTCTGGCCATCCGAAACCGCTCCCACCATCGACCATCCCGCCGGAGGCGTCACCCTCCTGCGCGCCTTCTGCCTGCAGGAAGCCCCAGAACTGCTTCGCGCGATTGAAGCCATCACCGAATCCTCGCCCTTCCGGCGCATGATCGTCCCCAGCGGCCACACGATGTCCGTCGCCATGACCAACTGCGGCGCACTCGGCTGGACCACCGACCGCACCGGCTACCGCTATACCTCGCTCGACCCCATCGTCAACAAGCCGTGGCCCGCCATGCCACGAATCCTCCAGCACCTCGCCACACGCGCCGCGACAGCAGCGGGCTTCGCGCACTTCACTTCCAACGCCTGCCTCATCAACCGCTACGAGCCCGGCACGCGCCTCTCGCTCCACCAGGACAAAAACGAGCGGGACTACACCCAGCCCATCGTCTCTGTCTCGCTCGGCCTGCCCGCTACCTTCCTCCTCGGAACCCTCCGCCGTGCCGACACTCCCCGCCGCATCCGCGTCGAGCACGGCGACGTCTTCGTCTGGGGAGGTCCCGCGCGCCTCATCTTCCACGGCGTCGCGCCCATCGCCGCAGGCACGCATCCCCTCACCGGCGAATGCCGCATCAACCTCACCTTCCGCCACGTCGCACTCTAACCGCAACGATCCTCCGCGCTATTGGGCCATCAGGTCAATATTTGTCTGAGGCTTCCAGCACGTGAGATCCCCCGCGACCACTTCCGGTCGATTGGAAAAAGCTTGCAACCGAATTGTGCTAATCAACATCACATATACTGTGAGGAGGTCCGATGCCCGCGAAGAGCGTTCAGTTCACGGTTGCAGCCCATATCATGGCCCTGCTCGGTCGTTTTCGCGACAAGGAAATTTCTTCGGCAGCTCTTGCTGCAAGCGTGAATGCAGACCCCACATTCGTGAGGAAATCGCTTTCGAAGCTCTCCAATGCTGGTCTGATCACCACTACGCGCGGTAAGAACGGCGCGAGCACCCTTACGCGTTCTCCTGAAGCGATAACGCTACTAGACATTTATCGGGCCAGCGCGGCGCCACCGACATTCGCGATTCATAACTATCCTGTCGAGAAGAGATGCCCGGTCAGCCGCAACATTAAGGGGTCTATGTCGTCGGTCCTGAAAAAAGCGCAGAAAAGTTTCGAGGATAGTCTCGATCGAATAACCCTCGCCGATGTCGTTGAGGAAATTCGTCAGGCGAGCCAGTGAGTTTTTTTGACCCAATATGTGCTTATTATCATCACATAAACAGAGAGACATTCGAGAAGGGGAGATAGCATTTATGAGTTCAAAAATCCTGGTTACTGGGGCAGCCGGCGGTACTCAAGGAGCCACTGGCAATCGTTTAACCCGTTTACTACGGGAAAAGGGCGTCCCGGTTCGAGCCTTCGTTCGCAAAGTGGACGAGCGATCCGACGTCCTGCACGAGATGGGCGCGGAAGTCTTTGCGGGCGACCTTCTCGACATTCAATCCGTTCGCCAAGCCTTAAAAGGTATCGAAAGCGTCTATTTCTGCTATCCGGTTCAGGCCGGTCTTTTGGAAGCCACGGCAATCCTGGCTCAAGCAGCCAAGGAAGCGGGCGTGAAATTCATTTTTCACATTTCTGCGGGAGCATCCTCGGATCAAAGCCCCAGTCCTTGGGGTCGCAAAAATTGGCTTTCTGAACAAATCCTGGAGTGGTCTGGAGTTCCGAGCTTCCATCTTCGTCCGGCCCTGTTTTTTGAAAGCCTACTCCGCCAATCCGCAAAGGCTATTAGCCAAGACTCTGAGATCCGAGCCCCGTTCGGATCGGGTGACGGAAAAGTACCATCCATTGCGGCAGAAGACGTTGCACGACTCGCATTGAAAGTGCTGCTGAACCCCGAGCCGTTCATTGGAAAGGCCTACCAGCTTTTCACCTCAAACCCGAGTCTCAATGAACTGGCGCAAGAACTGACGAAGCTTCTAGGGAGGCCCGTCCGCTATCGCGAAGTTACGCCCGATCAATGGATCAAGGAATCGATCGATCGCGAAGGTTCGGCAAATCAAGAAGGAACGGATTACCTCAGCAGACAATGGGAGAACTTTCTTAACTTGAATCGGGACCGAGAATTTATGGCTCGCATGGCTAAAGGATACGGCCTGTTTAAGATGATGACCGGCGAGTCACCCACTCCTCTGATCGAATGGCTGAAGCTCAATCAAACGGCCATCGAAGGCGATGGGCCCTTCCAAGCGAGTCTCAAGCGGGTGAATTCGGCGTTGATCGATACCATCGTCCAATAGGCCGATCATCATCCGAGTAATCAAATCAAGTTGGGCGGAGACATTGTTCACGTTCACTATTCATTTTGCTCGTTAATACAAGGAGAAAATCATGTCCCAAGAAACCATCTTCGTCACCGGCGCCGCCGGCGGCGTCGGCTCGACCGCGCACACGGCCATCGCGATCCTGCTTGAACAAGGCCATCACGTACGCGCCATGGTGCGCAAGCTGGACGGCCGTGCCTACAAGCTGCGTGACATGGGATCCGAAATCGTTGTGGCCGACATGCTCGACATCATCGCTGTGCGCGCGGCCATGCGAGGTTGCTCAGTGGTGTATTTCACGATGTCGATCTCGCCCACCTACCTGGAAGCGGCCACCAACATCGCGGCCGCGGCCAAAAGCCTGGGCGTGAAGGCCTTCGTCAACCTGTCACAGATGACGGTGTCGCAGATGAGCGAGACAGAGACCACAAGCAGCCCGCAACAGAAGCAGCACTGGCTCGCAGAGCAGATGCTGCGCTGGTCCGGCCTGCCGGTGGTGTACCTGCGTCCCACCGCTTTCTTCGATGGCATGTTCCTGGTGCAGGGCGCCAAGGCCATCCGCGACGACGATGCCATCCGCCTGCCGTTCGCCGACGGCAAGACCGCGCTGATCGCCGGCGCCGACGTAGGGACTGCCGCCGCTGCCGTGCTGGCCAACCCGGAACCGCATATCGGTAAGGTCTACGACCTCACCGGCCCCCAGTCGCTGACGATGACCCAGTATGCGCAGGAGTTCAGCGGCGCTCTGGGCCGTACCATAAAATACGTCAACGTGCCGCCACAGATCTGGGAAGCCAAGCTTCAGGAGGCCAAACTACCCGCGCATCTGATCGCACATTTGAACACCATGGGCCAGTTGCATCGCGAGAACCGCTACGACCGTATGACCGACTCCTTCGAGCAGTTGGTCGGCCGTGCACCGATTTCCGCCGCCGAATTTGCACGCCGCCATGCGGACGTGTTCACGCCTCAAAGCGAGCGATCGAACGTGCCAACAGGAGGAGGACGGATATGACCCTATCGCTGCAGGCTCCCACCCACTCACCTGAACAAAGCCACCCTTGACACCCCTGATATCCTTAAATCAGGAGAATAGAAAGCCCGGCAACCTGCCGGGCTTTCTGCTTAAATGGAAAATGGCATAAGACGTGCATCGGAAAGTCCAGACTTAACGTTTCTATTTTGAAGACTTTGCCTACTTCCAGTAGGGGAGGGGGACTACTACCGCACCATGCAAGCTGAGATCATCGCCGTCGGCTCCGAGATGCTCACGCCGCACCGGCAGGACACCAACTCTCTCTACCTCACCGCCGGCCTCAACGACCTCGGCGTCACCGTTGCCTTCAAGACCATCGTTGGCGACAACCTCCAGCACCTCACCTCCGCCGCGCGCACAGCACTCTCCCGCGCCGACATCGTCATCTTCTCCGGAGGCCTCGGCCCCACCGAAGACGACCTCACCCGCGAGGCTGCAGCCGCCGCGCTGGGACTTCCCCTGCGCTCCGACCCCGCCGTCATCGAAGCCATCGAAAATCGCTTCGCCGCGCGCAAGATAGCCATGGCGCCCAACAACCGCAAGCAGGCCGACGTCATCGAAGGCGCCACGATCCTGGCGAACATCAACGGCAGCGCTCCCGGTCAGTTCCTCGACACGACGCACGACGGCAACCGCAGAATCGTCCTCCTGCTCCCCGGCCCACCCTCCGAGCTCAAGCCCCTCTTCGATCAGGCCGTCAAGCCGCGGCTCGCCGCCACGCTCCCGCCAAACTTCCTCGCCCGCCGCATGCTCCGCATGGCGCTCATCCCCGAGTCGCAGGTCGACGCCCGCACCGCGCCCATCTACCAGCAGTACACCGACGTCGAGACCACGATTCTCGCCGGCAGCGGCGAGATCCAGCTCCACTTCGTCTGCACCAAGCCCACCCTCGCCGAGGCCCAGGCCCGCGTCGACGAACTCGTCGGCCGCATCGAGGCCGAGATGCAGGACGATATCTTCTCCTCGCAGGGCGAATCGCTCGAAGAGATCGTTCTCCTCATGCTTGGCATGCGCCACCTCACCCTCGCCGCCGCTGAGAGCTGCACCGGCGGCCTCGTCGCCGAGCGCCTCACCGAAGTCCCCGGCAGCTCCCGCACCTTCCTGGGCGGAGCCGTCGTCTACACTGATGCCCTCAAGACCACCTTCGCCGGCGTTCCCCCTGATCTGGTCGCCACTCACGGAGCCATCAGCGAGCCCGTCACCCGCGCACTCGCCGAAGGCATACGCGCCCGCACCGGGGCCTCCCTCGGCGTCGCCATCACCGGCATCGCCGGCCCCACACGCGGCACTGGCCTCGACGCTGAAAAGCCCATCGGCCTCGTCTACATTGCTCTCGCCGACGGCCACCAGACCCGCATCAAGCAGCTCAACATCGTCGGCGACCGCGACCGCATCCGCCTGTGGGCCAGCCAGCACGCGCTTGAGCTCATCCGCCGCGCCCTGCTCTGACGCTCGCCGTATTTCGCTGCTCCTGGCCAAGTTGATAGACTCAGAGTTCGACGAACGACATGAACCCCTGGATCCCCTCCATTACGATCGCCTACCTCCTTGGCTCCATCCCCTTCGGCTATCTGCTCGTAAAGACCTTCCGCCACCAGGACATACGGGCCACGGGCAGCGGCAACATTGGAGCCACGAACGTCGCCCGCTCCGGAGCCAAGGGCCTCGGCCTCGCCACACTCCTGCTTGATCTCCTGAAGGCGTTCGTCGCGGTTAAGATCGCCCAGTATCTCGCTCCCGGCAACATGGACCTCGCCGTCGCGGCAGCCGTCGCCGCCATCCTCGGCCACGTCTTCCCCGTCTGGCTCGGCTTCCGCGGAGGCAAGGGAGTCGCCAGCGCACTCGGAGTCTTCCTCGCCCTCACTCCCCTCTCCGCGCTCTCGGTTCTGGTCATCTTCATCATCATCTTCCTGATTACCCGCTACGTCTCGCTGGCGTCCATCCTCGCCTCGGCAGCGTTCCCCTTCATCGCGCTTCACTTCATCACCGCACGAACCCCCATCGTCCTTGGCGGCCTTATCTTCATCCCGCTCCTCATCATCGTCAAACATCACCAGAACATCCGCCGCCTGATCTCAGGCACTGAAAGCCGCTTCGGCTCCCGCAAGGTGGCCGCTTGAGCCGCATCAGCGTCCTTGGAGCCGGCGCCTGGGGCACGGCCCTCACACTCTCACTCGCCCACCGCGGCGGACACGACCTCTGCCTCTGGTCACACTCGCCCGTCCACGCGAAGCGGCTCGACAGCGCTCGTGAAAACCTCACCTACCTTCCCGGCTTTCCCATTCCGGCAGACATCCAGATCACCTCCGACCTGCCTTCCGCCGTCCTCGACGCTGACGTCCTCCTGTGCGTCACTCCCTCGCAGCATCTGCGCGGCATCATCGCCCAGATCGCGCCGCTCCTCACTTCCCATCAAGTCATCCTCACCGCGAGCAAGGGCATCGAAGAGACGACTTATCTCCGCATGTCGCAGGTCATCGCCTCCATCACGAGCAACCCCTGCGCCGTGCTCTCCGGCCCGTCCTTCGCGCAGGAGGTCGCCGCCGGCGCGCCCACAGCGATCGTCGCCGCCGCCCACGATCCCGACCTCGCCCTCGTCCTCCAGCGAGACTTCTCTTCCCCCTCGCTCCGCCTCTACACCAACGACGACGTCACCGGCGTCGAGCTCGGCGGAGCCCTCAAGAACGTCATCGCGCTCGCTGCCGGAGTCGTCAGCGGTCTCGAACTCGGCCACAACTCCGCCGCCGCGCTCATCACTCGCGGCATCGCTGAGATGACGCGCCTCGCCGTCGCCTGCGGTGGCCGCCGCCAGACCCTCGCCGGACTCTCCGGCGTCGGCGACCTCATCCTCACCTGCACCGGCTCTCTCTCGCGCAACCGCTCCGTCGGCATCGAGCTGGGCCGCGGCCGCCGTCTCGACGACATCCTCAACGGTATGGGCGGCAAGGTCGCCGAAGGTGTCCGCTCGACCACCGCCGCTCTAGGCCTCGCCGCACGCTACGGCGTCGAGATGCCCATCACCGAGCAGGTCGACGCCATCCTCCACCACGACAGGAGCCCCAAAGACGCCATCCGCGAGCTCATGTCCCGCCCCGGCCGCGACGAGTAATCTCCCTCGCATCTAAACCGCTCAGAAGACGTACAGGAGGCCAGCATGAAGATTCTCGTTGTCGGCGCAGGAGCCGTAGGCGGCTACTTCGGAGCGAGGCTTGCGCAGACAGGCCGCGACGTGACATTCCTCGTAAGACCCGCGCGCGCCGCGCAGCTTCAGCGCGACGGCCTCCAGATCCTCAGTCCTCACGGCAACCTCACCTTCAAGCCACAGACCATCACCGCGCAGGAGATCCACGAAACCTACGATCTCGTCCTGCTCAGCGTAAAATCCCTCGCGATCGATCGGGCCATCGCCGACATGAAGCCGGCCATCGGCCCCGAGACCATGATCTATCCCGTCCTCAATGGCATGCGGCACCTCGACACCCTCTCCCGCGTCTTCGGAGAGCGCGCCGTGCTCGGCGGCGTCTGCATGGTCTCCACCGACATCGACGAGCAAGGCCGCATCGTGCAGCTTCACGAGACGCAGAAGCTCGTCTACGGCGAGCGCAGCGGGGAGATCACCCCTCGCATCAAAGCGCTCGACGAAGCCATAAGCAACGCGGGCTTCGATACGGAACTCTCCCCCGGCATCATGCAGGCCATGTGGCAGAAGTGGGTCTTCATCGCCACTCTCGGCCTCGTAACCTGCCTGCTCAACGGCTCCATCGGAGAGATCAACACGGCCCCCGGCGGCGAAGCCACCGCTCTCCAGTGTCTCGACGAGTGCGTAGCCATCGCCGACGCCTCAGGCTTCCCCATCCCACAGCCGTTCCTCGATCAGATCAAGCCGTACTACACCGCCAAAGTCTCCAAACTCACCTCTTCCATGTTCCGCGACATGCAGCGGGGAGCCAGCGTCGAGGCTGAAGCTATTCTGGGCGATCTTCTCAAGCACGGCCAGTCCCACCAGTTGAAGACGCCGCTGCTGCAGGCTGGCTGCGTCCGCATGCGCGTCTATCAGAACTCCAGATCCGCCTCCTGAATCGCCTACCCGTGCGCTCGACCAGCCCGCTGGATTGGATAAACTAGACCCAGCATGGTCTTTTCTTCTCTCTTCGGAAAGCGCGACAAACCCGAATCCCTAGCCGAATCTCCGGTCGAGGAGTCCCCCGCTCCAAAGCTCGGCCTCTTCGACCGCATGAAGCAGGCGGTCACCCGCACGCGCGAGTCCTTCTCCGAGTCCATCAGCTCCGTCATCGCGCTCACCCGCGAGATCGACCAGACCTCGCTCGACCATCTCGAGCCCATGCTGCTGGCAGCCGACATCGGCAGCGCCACCACAGCCATCATCATGGAGAACCTCCGCCAGCGCGCCCTCCGCACCGGCATCGAGAGCGGAGCGCAGCTCAAGCGGCTCCTCAAGGCCGAACTGAAGCAAATCCTCGACGGCGTAGCCCACCCCATGCAGCACCCCGCAGCACCTCCCGAGGTCGTCATGATGGTCGGGGTCAACGGCACCGGCAAGACCACCACCACCGGCAAGCTCGCCGCCTTCTATCGCAATCAGAACCGCAGCGTCCTGCTCTGCGCCGCCGACACCTTCCGCGCCGCCGCCATCGAACAGCTCGAAGTCTGGGCCCAGCGCTCCGACGTCCCCATCATCAAGACCAAGCAGGGCGGCGACCCTTCGGCCGCGCTCTACGACGCCTGCACCGCCGCCAAAGCGCGCAACATCGACGTCCTCATCGCCGACACCGCCGGCCGCCTCCACACCAAGACCGATCTGATGAAGGAGCTCGACAAGATGCGCCGCACCGCCGAGAAGTTAGTTCCCGGCGCACCACACCAGACCTTCCTCGTCATGGACGCGACGACAGGCCAGAATGGCCTGCAGCAGGCCCGCCTCTTTACCGAAGCCGCCCGCGTCACCGGCATCATCCTCACGAAACTCGACGGAACCGCCAAGGGAGGCATCGTCCTGGCCATCGCCACCGAACTCAAGCTCCCCGTCATCTATGCCGGGGTCGGCGAAAAGATCGAAGACCTCATCCCCTTCGACAGCAACTCCTTCGTCGACTCGCTCCTCGACTAATGCGCGAACGTCAAATCTCCGCATTTTTGTAGCCGGAATCTTTCCCCCCTACAAAACAGTAGAAATGCGTAACTAAAGAAAATGCGAGCAGGCGAGCGACTGCTCGGAACAAGCCTGCTTTCAAGCATCTAGCCAACGCTCCCTGCCAATACCACATTGGCACTAAACTTGCAACTTAAATCAAGTGCTCGGTCGTCCTTTTCCGCTGAGGCTGCGCGGTCAAGACTGAGTACGAGTGCGCTTCTGCATCCATCCCCTCCGGGTCGGGCCGCAAGTAATGAGTAGGTAATCGGACATGCCCACCCCGCATGGACGCTTGCAGTCAATGCTTTTGAGGAGGTTCCATATGAAACCCCTGATCAATCTGCTCAGTAAGATGAGTCTTCTTTGTGGCATAGCGATACTTCTTGCTCTATCTGCTTCCCATCGGTCTGCATTCGCCCAGGAGGCCGGACAAATCACAGGAATCGTGAACGACCCCAGCGGTGCGGTCGTCCCCAATGCCACCGTCACGGTCAGGAACATGGGCACAAATGCGATTCGTTCCGTAACGGCCGGCAAGAGCGGTGAATTTGTGGTCCCGGGTCTGGAGCCTGCCACCTATGAGGTCGTTATAAAAAGCAGTGGCTTCCAGCCTTTCACGGCACGCGTTGAGGTCACGGTTGCAGCCAAAGTAGCGCTGGATGCCAGGTTATCGGTGACGGAAGCCACCAGCGTCGTAGAGGTGACCGCTGCGGGTGGCGCACAGGCAAATACGCAGACACAGGAGTTATCGCAGGTCATCAACTCAACCCAGGTCTCGCAAATGCCGAGTCTTACCCGCAACCCCTATGACTTCATTGCCCTCGCGGGCAACGTGTCCGCTGGAGACAGCACAAACAGCGGCGATTCGAGAGGCGTTTCAGGTGGCACCAGCGGAAACCAGCAGAACGCCGCCACTCGTGGCGTTGGATTTAATATCAACGGTCAGCGCTCAAGCGGAACCGAGATCCTTCTGGACGGCGTTGAAAATATCAGCGTCTTCACCGATGGCATAGGGGTCTTCGTGCCGATCGATGCTACCCAGGAATTTCGCGTCCAGACCAGCAACTTTGAGCCCCAGTACGGCCGGGCATCCGGCGGTATCATCAACGTGACGACCAAGAGCGGAACCAACTCGTACCATGGCACCGTATGGGAGTTCAACCGTCTCTCCGAATACACATCGAATACGGTGCTAAACGCCCAGAGTGGCCAGCCCAAAGGGCAGTACACACGCAACCAGTTTGGCTTTGCGGTGGGTGGCCCAGTCCTCAAAAACAAGTTGTTCGCCTTCGGCAGCACGGAGTGGACACGGGTTCGCAGTACCGGCGTCGCTTTTGCCGGCGTTCCCACGCCTCAGTTTCTCGCCCTTTCCGCGAAAAACACGCAGGATTTCTTTAACCTTTATGGGGGCGGGACGAACTTCAACTTCACGAAGATCTACACCGCCAAGGATATGGGCATTACGGGGATTCCGGACAGCACCCCAGCTTTCGGTACCGTGGCGTATAGAGCAGCGATAAATGCCGGCGGCAGTGTCCCGCAGAACACCCATAACATCGTCCTGCGGGGGGACTTTAACCTGAGCGACAAGACCCTGATGTTCTTCCGCTATGCCGACTATCAGGAATCAGATTTCAGCGGCACAGCGTTCGCGTCGCCTTACTCTCAATACAATGTAGGCGCGGCCAACAGTGCCCGGGCCTATCTCTACAGCTTATCGCACGTGTTCAATCCTTCCATAGCCTCCAGCACAAAGCTCAGCTTCAGCAGGTTCATCGGTCCGCAGACCTTCGACACGAAATTGCAGAACGTCCCGACGCTGATCGTCATCCCCAATGCGCAGATACCTAATACCAGCACGTTCATTCAACTGCCGGGCTTCTACGACTTCAACCCGGCGCTCGGCGGCCTTCCGTTTGGTGGGCCGCAGAATACGATCCAGTTCAACCAGGATTTAAACGTCCAGAGGGGGCGACATTCCATGCAGTTTGGTGGACAGATCGTCAACATCCAGTCCAATGAAACCTATGGAGCGTATGCGCAGGCCAGCGAGCAGATTGGCAGAACCCGGCCGGCCGGACTGCAGGCTCTGCTCACTGGCGATCTGTTCCAGTTCCAGGCGGCGGTGAATCCCAAGGGGGCATTGCCCTGCGTACGCAACCCCTATACGGGCGCGTTGACGAAGGTCCCTGGCTGCTTGATCAGCCTGCCGGCAGGCCAGCCCTCCTTTGCGCGCAGCAACCGTTTCTGGGACTGGGCCGTTTACGCGCAGGACGCATTCAAACTGAACCCGAGGCTTACCCTGAACTATGGCGTGCGCTATGAATACTATGGCGTTCAGCACAACAACAGGGCCAATCTGGAATCGAACTTCTACTATGGCTCGGGCGCAAATCTCTTTGAGAAGATTCGCAACGGCCAGGTATATACCACTCCAAACAGTCCTATTCGTGGACTATGGAACCCGCAATGGGGCACAGCTTCTCCGCGTGTCGGCTTCGCATTGGACATATTCGGAACAGGCAGGACTGCACTTCGCGGCGGCTACGGCATCAGCTATGAACGCAACTTCGGCAATGTGACCTTCAACGTGATTCAGAATCCTCCGAACTATGCTGTCATCGTAATCAACGATGTGAAGATCACTACCTCGAATAGCGGTCCGATAGGGGGAGGCTCGGGCACTGTTCCGTTGCCGCCCACCAGCCTGCGTCACGTGGATCAAAACATCCGCACGGCGCAGACGCAGTTCTGGAGCGGGGCGCTGGAGCAGCAGCTGGCACACAACACGGTGGTGTCGTTGCAGTATGCCGCCGCCCGAGGGGTCCATCTGTATGACATCAAGAACATAAACACTCTCGGTGGAGGCAATGTGCTCCTCAACGACCCGTACCACGATACCGTCAGTGGAAAATCCGGGCTCACAAGACTGAACAGCCAATACGGCAACACCAATAACCGGGGTTCCAATGGCGACTCGTACTACCAGGCGATGAACATTCAATTCCAAAGCACGAATCTCCACAACACAGGGCTGAGCTTGGTAGCAAATTACACGCTTGCGCATCAGTTGGACGATCTAAGCACGACTTTCTCTGAGGACAATGACTCCCAAACGCTTGGATATCTGGAGCCATTCAATCCCGGCTTCGACCGAGGCGCTGGTTCCTTCGACATCCGTCATCGTCTCGTCATCGCACCCATCTACCGGGTGCCCTACTTTGCCACTGGCCGTGGCTTCAAGACACAGGTACTCGGGGGCTGGCAGGTTACGGGCATCTATACCGTCCGTGCGGGTACGCCGTTCACCTACCTGGACTCCACGAACAACAATAGCGGCTACCAAATAGCCCGCTACGTGCCGGCCGCGGGCGTAGTCCCAAAGCACACATTCAGTTCGATCCCGGCGAGCGCTAAGGTTAACCACGCACCAAACAGCTATGTCATCGGCACCCTTCCAGCAGCCTTTTCCCCCGGTAATGCCGCGCTTGGGGGCATCTCCGATTGGGGTCCGTTCCCTTCGACCATGGTTGCTCGCAACAACTTCCGCGGACCTGGCGCATGGACCTTTGATGCGTCAGTCAGCAAGATCTTCCCCATTCATGAGCAGATCAACGTTGAGTTCCGCGCAGAAGGCTTCGATCTACTCAACCATCACAATCTCTTTATCCAGCAAAGCCTGAATGATGTGGCCAACATCACCGCTGCTAACCCTCTGCCGACGATCACGGCGTCCAAGGGAGGCATCGGCAACAACAGTGGCGCAAACGACGAACGGCGCTTCGGCCAGTTCGCCCTGAAGATCAACTTCTAACCAACCTGGCTCGAGCAAGCAGACGGGAGGGCAATAGCCCTCCCGTTCTGCTTGCGCTCTCCCAATGCACATGGGCTACTGTACGCGGTCGCCTAAAGAGCGACTACAGATACGCCGCTGGAATCGTCTACAACCACTTCCATGGCCTGAACCACCAATAAAACAACCATCATCGAAACCGCGGCCGCAAGCGTCGTCGGAATTCGTTTTCCGCAGAAAATCCTGTCAAGCCCTAAAACCACGTAAGCCGCACAAAACAAACCAGATCATCGTGGCAGAGTAGTTCCACTCAATAAGCTAGAATAGAACCAGACAGAAACAAGAAGGCCCCGGCTTATCCGGGGCCTTCCATTTAGCCGTAACTCGCCTGTTATGAATACTTTGACCGTAAACCATTTGAATGGAATACCTTGCACATAAGTCCAACGCTAAACGTAATGCAATGAAGACTTTATACAAAAACGGTGGAGGGGGTGTACTTACTCCGAAGCCGCAGTCACACCAACCGTCGCCACAGGTTGCGTCTTGGGAGCGAAGTAGCTCTTGTCCCACAGCGCCCGGTAGAACTGCCCAGTAAGCTCCGCCGCCTTGGGTCCGAACGTCGGCCGTCCTCCCTCAAGGAAGAACACCGTAACGATCCGGCCATTCGGAGTATCGGCAAACGACGCAAACCAGCCGAAGCGTGTTCCGTCGTTCGAGCAGGTTCCGGTCTTACCCATCACCGGAAACTCGGTGAAGTTGGCCCGGAGCGACCGCGCCGTACCGTAGTCCACCGCCGCCTGCATGCCGTCCAGGATCTCAGGAATCAGCGGAGCGATGTTCAATGTGCGCTTGACCTTCGGGCTGAACGCCGCGACGTCCATCTGAGACTCAGGATGCTGCAGGTAGTAGAGCGTGCCGCCATTCGCAATCGCTGACACCAGCGCGCCGAGCTGCAGCGGCGTCATTGAGACGCTCTCGCCGAACGAGCACATCCGGCCCACGCCGCCCAGCTTCGCCGGCAGCTCCTGGTCGGGATAGACGCCAAGCTGTTCGCCATCGATGTTGTAGCCAGCCAGCTCGCCGAGGCCAAACTCGTTGGCGTAGTGCTTCACGCGCTCAAAGCCGAGTGAGCGGCCCAACGTCTCGAAGTACTGGTTGTTCGAGTGAGCCAGCGCCTCAGTCATCGTCATGTGGTAGTGGCCGCCCAGGTTCACCGGCGTGTCCTTGGTCACAATGCCCTCTTCGAGCGCTGCCAGCGCGACCGTCAGCTTGATTGTCGAGCAAGGCTCGGCGCCGCGCGAGAGCGCGAGCTTCTGGTTCACCATCGCCAGAATGCGACCGGTCTTCGGATCGATCGCGACCGCCGTGCCATTCATGTTGCCCAGCGCTTCGATAGCCGCCGAGCGAACCACCGGATCCTCGCCGTCCGTCACGTCGCCCAGCGTCAGGTTGTCCGCGAAGGAGCTGGCAGTGAAGTGCTCGTAGTACCGCGACCGCCGGGTCCGCCGAACCGCCAGCCTCGCCCGCGCACCGCGTCGCGTCGAGGTAACCACACTCCCGCCCTCCGCGTGGCTCGCCGAGCTCGCCCGAGTGGTGCTGGTTCTGCCTGCGTGCGTACGAACATGCGCTTTACCATGCGCCGCGGCTCGCACCGTGCCGGCAGAATGATGCCGAGTGCTGCCGGAGGTCGTGGCGTTCGCCTCGTAACCGAGAACCAGACTGAAAAGGATTATGCCAGCTATTCTAAAAAATATAGACACGACGCCCCTCATACCACCAGATTCAACTTGCTTCAGATACACGACCGAGATATGTGCAATCCAACCGCCACTCTGCTCAGCAAATCCTCAAAACACTCTCACGCCGGAGAGAATAACTCTATTTCTCCATTATATCGTTCCGCCCGACTGCTCAGTTCCCTCTGCGCAGAAATGCCGGAATATCTAGCTCATCCGCCTCTGGCTCGGCCTGCGCCACTGCTGCTCCGCCAAAAGCCGCACGAGGAGTGATATCTACTGGTGTGGCCTCAGGTTGGACGTTCGCCGGAGCCGCGAAGTGAGCCTCAACCCGCACAGAATCGTCGATCGAATGCGACGGCACGAAACGTGGAGGAGCGACCTTGAAGAAGTCGTCGTCAAACACCGATGCCGGAACCGGAACCAGCTCCGGCTCGCGCTCAGAGGGCGCCTCGAAGACGGCTTTGCGCGCCTCGACGGCCGGCTCCTGCCTTACCTCGTGAACTTCATGCACTTCCCTGAACTGCGGGGCGCGAGAGCTTTGCACTCGGGGCTGTACTGGAACGTCGTACCGTGACGTAGGCAGAGCTGACTCCGAGAGCATCTTCTCACGGCGCGCAGGCATCTCCTGCTGCTTGAACCCGGTCGCGATCACGGTGATCTTCACCTCTTCGCCCATCGACTCGTCCTGCACCGCGCCGAAGATGATGTTCGCGTCCTCGTGCGCAGCGTTCTGAATAATCGTCGAGGCCTCATTGACCTCGTTCAGCTTCAGGCTGCTCGAGCCCGTGATGTTGATCAGAATGCCGCGCGCTCCGTCGATCGCGCCCGACTCCAGCAGCGGCGAAGCCATCGCCGCCATCGCCGCCTCAACCGCGCGGTTCGGGCCTGAGCGCATCGCCGTGCCCATTACCGCGTAGCCCATTCCGGCCATCGTCGTCTTCACGTCGGCAAAGTCGCGGTTGATGACGCCAGGAATCGTGATGATGTCCGAGATACCCTGAACGCCCTGCCGCAGCACATCGTCCGCGATGCGGAAGCTCTCGAAGAACCCCGCGTCCTTCGCCACCGCAAGCAGCTTCTCGTTAGGAATGACAATGACCGTATCGACTGAGTCCAGCAGCTCCTGCAGCCCGCGCTCGGCCTGCATCATGCGGCGCTTGCCTTCGAACCCAAATGGTCGCGTCACCACCGCAACTGTCAGCGCGCCCATCTCGCTAGCCAGGCTAGCTATCACCGGAGCCGCGCCGGTGCCCGTTCCGCCGCCCAATCCGGCAGTGACGAACACCATGTCCGCGCCCTCGAGCGCCTCGATAATCTTGTCGGAGTCCTCGAGCGCCGCCCGGCGCCCGACGTCGGGGTTCGCGCCCGCGCCCAGGCCGCTCGTCAGCTTGACGCCGAGTTGGAGCTTCACCGGAGCGTTCGAGACCGTCAACGCCTGCACATCCGTATTCGCAGCAATAAACTCGACGCCCTCCACGTGGGCGGCGATCATGCGGTTCACGGCGTTGTTTCCACCGCCTCCGACGCCGATCACCTTGATCTTCGCGCCGCGCGGGATCTCGTCGTGGTAATGAATGCGAATATCGTCTTCAGGCAGATTGGGCATGAAATCAGTGCTCCTTTTTCATCTCAATTCTCCCATCATCCAGACCCGCGAGACACGCGGGTTTTCCACCACCCGTACCACCGATGGTTCCAAAACCGCGCCCGGAGGCCCTCGCAGCGGCAAGCGCCACCCAGAAGTGCAACCTCAGGCTCTCTCGCAAAGGGTCTCGCTGCAATCCCCCAAAAGCAGGAGACTCTGTCTACTGAAGCGGCCTCAGGTCTCCTAAGACCGTCGGAATCAGTTCCGAGACGGTGGGATGAATGTGCACGGCACGCTGGATCGTCGTATATGGCGCCCGCGCGTACATCACATCCACAATGCAGTGAACTGCCTCGTCCCCGCCTACACCGAGGATCGAAGCCCCGAGAATCTGCTTCGTTTCGGCGTCCACCAGCACCTTCATGAAACCTTGGGACTCACCCTTCTCGACTGCGCGGTTTACCTTGGTCATCGGCCGCGTTCCTATCAAAGCAGGCCTGCCCGATTTGCGAACCTCACGCTCTGTCATCCCGACCCTCCCCAGTGGAGGGTCGGTGAAGAGCCCATAGATGGGCAGCCTGTCGGAGACCCGGCGCGGGTCGTTGTCCAGCAGGTTCGCAGCAACGATCTCGAAGTCGTTGTATGACGTGTGCGTGAAGGCTCCGCGGCCGTTGCAGTCGCCCATCGCCCATATTCCGGGAACGTTCGTGCGGAGCTCATCATCGACGAGGATGTAGCCGTCTTCGTCGGTTTTGATACCAGCCTTCTCCAAGCCAAGATCGTCCGTGTTCGGCCGCCGTCCCATCGCCAGCAGAACATGCGAACCCACAACCACCGGATCACCGGAGACACAGTTCACGCCAACCGCAACATTCTGCCCGTGCGGTTCGAAGTGGATGCACTCTGCATTCACGCGAACCTGGATGCCTTCGTTCTCCAGAATCTCCTTCACCGCGTCGGAGACATCCTCGTCCTCGTACTTCATCAGGCGAGCCGACTTCTCGACGATCGTGACCTCGCTGCCAAACCGGCGGAACATCTGCGCGAACTCGACCCCAATGTAGCCGCCTCCCACAATGACAAGGTGCTTTGGGAGCTCTTCCAACTCCATAATCCCCACGTTCGTCAGATACTTCACCTTATCGACGCCTGGCAGCGGAGGAACGGACGCGCGCCCGCCGACGTTCAGGAAGAACTGCTCCGCTGTCAGCAGCTCATCGCCTACCCGAACCTCGTGCGCCGACTCGAACTGCGCGTGCCCGGTAAAGACTGTACACCCCTGCATGCCGCGCAGCCAGGCCTCAATATTGCCTCGCGACTTGCCGAGGATCGCGTCCTTGCGCGCCTTCACGGCCTTCATATCGACCGCAATGTTGCCGCCGATCGTCACACCATACGACGCCGCGCGCCGCGCCAGCTGCGCTGCATACGCGCTGGCAATCATCGTCTTGGTCGGCGTGCATCCGGTATTCACGCAGGTACCACCGAAGAGCTTCCGCTCGATCATGGCGACCTTGCGTCCTGCCTGGGTAAGCCGTCCGACCAGCGATGGGCCAGCTTGCCCAGCCCCGATTACGATCGCATCAAAACGAGTAGCCATATGGCACCAGCGCAGTGAGATGATCTGGGTACGTCAGGTGATATCGACCGGCGAGCCTGCCCTCAAAAACTTCCTGCAAAGATCGACTTCAACTTGGCCCGCAAGCCCTGCTCTTCGCTCGCCTTCCGCACCTGCGTCCGATGAGTATAGAGAAGCATCCCGATCGCCGTCGAGAACTCCGGCCTAGCCAACTCCTGCGGCATCCGCGACAACGGCACCGGGTACCCAACTCGCGCAGGGACGCGCAGCAGACTCTCTGCGTTATCCAACAGACCAGACATCAGCGCGCCTCCGCCTGTCACGACGCATCCAGCTCCCAGGGCCTCCAGCACTCCGCCCTGCCGCAGATTATCACGGAGCATCGTGAACAGCTCGCGCGCTCTCGGCTCCAGAATCTCGGCAAGAAATCTCTGCCGCACCATGCGCGCCGGCTGGCCGCCTGAGATGGCAAGGTTGCCCCCCACCTCAATCTCATTCAACTGAGGAATCGCCGTCACCACGCAATGCCCGTAAGTCTTCTTCAACTCCTCGGCCTCTTCGACGGTGACATGCAGTCCAACGGCAAGATCGTTCGTGAAGTGGTCGCCGCCGATCGGCAGCACCGCCGTATGCGCGACCGATCCCTCAAAGAACACTGCCAGCTCCGTGGTGCTCGAACCGATGTCCGCGATGCAGACGCCCAGTTCGCGCTCGTCGGCCGAAAGAACCGACTCCGCCGAGGCGATGCCTTCGTACACCGTATCGATCACCTCGAGCCCGGCACGATTGGCGCACGTAATCACGCTCTGTGCGACGCCCCCGGAGCAGGTCGAAAGGTGCAGGTTCACCTCGAGCTTGTTCCCTACCATGCCGATCGGATCATGAATCCCCGGCTGATCGTCCAGGATGAACTCCTGCGGCAGCAGGTGCAGCACCTCGCGATCTGGAGGCAGGGCCACGCTGCGCGCTCTGTCTACGGCGGCTCGAACCTCCTCGCGCGTGATCTCCCGCATCCGGCTGCCCAGGCTGATGCCGCCGCGCGAGTTGACCCCGCGCACATGTGACCCACCAACACCAACAACTGCAGTCTCGATTGCTGCCTTCGTCGTTCGCTCGGCCGTCAGCGCCGCGCGGTTGATCGCCTCAGCCGCCGGCCCAAGCTCTGCGATCAAGCCTTTGCGCATGCCACGCGAGGGCTCCACGCCGTGGCCGCGGTACCGCAGCACGCCATCCTGAAGCTCGGCGACGAGCACGCAGCTTTTTGTACTTCCGGCGTCCAGCACCGTGATGAGATTGTCCGGCTTCTGTGTCTTCATGGGTGGACCACCTGAGGCGGATGATACAGCGTGCGCGGCGCCGGAGCATGCCGGACAGGTGCCTTGGGATGAACCATTGTGCCTGCACTACTCTTCTTTGCCTGTGGCTTGTGCGCCCCGGCATGGGGAGCCGGATGTTGCCCGGGCTTGGCCGGAGAGTGTTCTGCAGGCGCCTTCACAGGCGGAGCGGGCTTGGCGGAAGACGCAGGCATTGCCGACTCTGAGGAAGGAGAAGCGGGCGCAGAGACCTCCGCTCCGGCCACAGGGACTGCGCTTCCCGGCTGCATCTGCAGCACCACTTGCTGCTCGTAGCGCATATCGACGGAGGCCAGCTTCGGGTACTGCGTTCTCCACTCCGGCAGATGCTCTTCAAACTTCCGGTATCGCTCCAGGAAACTGTCCTCGCCAAAGTGCACCAGCACCTCGCTTGAATGGTCTGGAATCAAGGCCCGCACGTCCTCGGGGTTCGACAGATCGACTTCGCTCAGGCTCCGCGAGATCTTGTCCCCGCCGCTGTCCAGGTCGCTCGTGAACTTCTCATAGATCTTCATCCTCGCCGCCCGCACCGACAACGGATCGTTTGGCGAAATACCAGTTACAACCGGAAAGGAATAATGCGCGTTCGCCTGAACATCGGTAGGCATATCCAGCAGCACGCCGTTCGCGTCCACCAGACCGATATGGTTGCCCTGCCGAACGAATGCAACCGGCGTCCGCTCGACGAGCGAGACCCGCAGATGATTCGGCAGCAGGCGCATCACCGTCGCGTGCTCCACCCAGGGTAGGCTCTCCAGCGCGGCCTTTCGCTCATCCAGTGGGACCCTGAAGATATTCCGTTCCACGTCTTCTCCAAAGATGCTCAACAACTGGGCCCGCGTTACATGCTCATTTCCCTGGAATTCAATTGCAGACGAAGACGGAATCATGAACCGATCATCGTGCATCAAGGCATTGCGAGCAACCATCACGGCTCCGGCGCACATGGCGGCAAACACCAGTGCTGCAACGCCAGTTGCGATGCGGCCCCATCGCGTGCGTGGCAGACCACCACGCAGACGCAGGCGCACGCCACCGCCCGCCCTGCGCGGCCTCGGTGCATCCTCGTCTGAGAACTCTCCGCCGAAATCATCTTGAAAGTCGCGACGCATACGTCTGGCCGGTGACGGCGAGCCCCTGCGTGAAGCCGCGAACTCCGAGGCATGCTCCTGCGCGGGCGCTTCCAGCACCGGGACTCCACGCTTCGAAGATGCATCGCTAGTTCGCAAACCCGAGCAAGGCCGCGAGAACCGCCCTCCTGACTATATCCCGGAGGCGTCCCCGTCTAACTCCTCAACTTTCAAGCGTACCCTTTGAGGAACGCACCAACAACCTAACCCCGTCAGTCCCTTCACGTTGCGAGTCGTTGCTAAGGTCTCTCCTCAAGGCCTTCCAGAATGGCCGCGCCTGCCTGCGAGACGCTTCCCGCTCCGAGCGTCACAATCACGTCGCCGTCTCTCGCCTCTTTCACGAGAGCGCTCACGCCATCGGCCATCGAGCGCGCGTACCCCACGCTCTTCGTCCCGATCGCCCGAACCAGCGTTTCAGAACTCACACCCTCGATCGGCTCTTCGCTCGCGGCGTAGATATCCAGCACCTCAACCCGGTCGGCATCTTTGAAGGCTCCGGCGAACTCGGTCATCAGGTCCCGCGTCCGCGAATACCGGTGCGGCTGAAACAGCACCAGCACCCGCTTATACCCACACTCTCCTGCGGCCTTAAGCGTCGCAAGAATCTCCGTCGGATGATGCCCGTAGTCGTCCACTACGGTCACACCGCGCACGACGCCCTTCACCTGGAACCGCCGGTCGACTCCGCGAAAGCTGTCCAGCCCGGTCACGATCTGCTCCGGCGCAACAGACAGTTGCACGCCAATCGCCACCGCCGCCGCCGCGTTCAGTACGTTGTGCCTCCCCGGAACATGCAGCCGGAACGGCCCCAGCCTGGTCCCGTTGTAGTGCACGGCGAATCGCGAGAAACAGTCCGTCTCCCGCTCCAGGACCTCGACCCTGAAGTCTGCCTCCGCGCTCTCGCCGTAGGTATAGAGCCGCCTCCGCACTCTCGGGATCACTGCTCGCAACAGCACGTTGTCCACGCATGCCGTTGCTGCGCCGTAGAAGGGCACGCGATCCATGAACTCCACAAACGTGCCCTCAACGTCCGCCATATCGCGGTAGCAATCCATGTGCTCACGGTCGAGGTTCGTTACCACAGCCAGCACCGGCGAGAGCTTCAGAAACGAGCGGTCGCTCTCGTCGGCCTCCGCCACCAGGTACTGCGAGTTCCCCAACCGCGCATTCGATCCGAGAGCGTTGACCCGCCCGCCCACAACCACGGTGGGATCGAGCCCTCCCGCTGCGAGCACCGCCGCGACCATCGAAGTTGTCGTGGTCTTGCCGTGCATCCCTGCCACGGCGATCGCGTACTTGAGCCGCATCAGCTCGGCCAACATCTCCGCGCGCTGAATCACTGGAATCTTCCGGGTCCGCGCCTCCACCACCTCCGGGTTGTTCGGGCTCACCGCAGAGCTTGTCACCACGACATCGCTCGCCGCTGCGTTGGCCGCAGCGTGCCCCTCGAAGACTCTGGCGCCCATCCCCACCAGCCGGTCCGTCACCGCGCTCCGCCGCAGATCGCTCCCCGAGACGGGATACCCCATCGTCAGCAGGATCTCCGCGATCCCGCTCATCCCGATTCCACCAATTCCGATGAAGTGAACTCTCTGTGAGGGCGCAAACAGAAAGTGACCAGAAGGAGCGACAGGAACGTGCATAGTCACCACTCTAGCAGCGCCCAATCACAATACGAAGCGGGCCTCCCATGGAACAGCGATGACGGTCCGGCTTCCCTTTTGTTTCCGAGTTAGAAGAGCAGCTTTAGCCCGAACTGAATCTGGCGCGAGGCCGTCGCTGTCGCTGTAATCACCCCGGCCGTCGGGCTGGCGACCGCCACCGCCGTCTGGTTCGCTGCGGTTCCCTGTATTGGCCCGGACGAAAACACGACCGGGTTAGGCGTCGCGAAGTTCGTGTGGTTCAGCACGTTGAAGAACTCCGCGCGAAACTGTGCATGCACACGCTCACCAAGCTGTGTGGACTTGAGCAGCGAGAGATCAAGGTTCGCGAGCCCCGGCCCCGTCAGCGTATCGCGACCCAGATTGCCAAACGTCCCGTACGCCGGCGCCGTAAACGCAGTGGCGTTGAAATACTGCTGCGGCCTTCGCGGGTATAGATTGCCGTGGAAGTCAGGGTTCAGGTTCGGGCGCACGGGATTTCGTGTATCGCCGTTGCCCGTCGGGTTGTAGCCAAGCTGCGGCGAGAACGGAAAGCCCGACTGCAGCGCCGCGATTGCGCTCAGCGTCCATCCACTGACCGCCTTGTTTGAAAAGCCACTCAGGTTCGACCCAACGTAGTGACCGCTCCCGAACGGCAGATCGTAGGTGCCGTTGATCGCGGCCAGATGCCGGATGTCCGTCGCCGCCCGGCCGTAGTCGAGACTCGGCTGCGACGGATACAAGACAAACGCAGGAGTGTTCGCGCTGACACTCGTGTTCCACGCCGATCCATCGTCGAGGTTCTTCGAATACGTGTAGTTGCCTCGAATCTGCAACCCTCGTGCGAAGCTTCGCCGTACATCCACCTCAAGGGCGTTGTAGTTGCTCACTCCCTGCGAGACCCACGATGTCGTGTTCGCCACATTCGGATTCGCTTTCGCAGTGGTGTTGAAGTACACGGTGCCCGCAGAGAGCGCCGCGGGGCAGGCCGGGTTGGGGCACACGACCGGCGTTGGCTCGTTCTGGTCTTCAGAGAGAATCTGGTGATATCCATGCGAGCCGACATAGCTCACCGTCAGCGACGTATTCGGGGCAATCTGCTGCTCAACATGCAGGCTCCAGGAGAGCACCGTAGGCGTGGCGATGTCGGTCTGCACATTCGACGGCGAGATCAGGTTTCCTGCAGATGCCGTCGTCCTCGAATTGATGTTGAGGCTGGAGACAGCGACGTTCGAGAGCGAGAGCGTCGTATTGAACGGAGCGGCCTGATCCAGCCGGTAGTCGAGGTTGTCGAGCAGTGAGTGATGTACACCGAAGCCCGCGCGGATCGAGGTCTTCCCCTTTCCTCGCGGGTCCCACGACAGACCAACGCGCGGCTCCGGCAGGAACTTCGCGCGATTGCTGGTCAGCGCCGAAGCGCTCACTGTCGGATTTGTGTTGATAACTCCGTTCGTGAAGCCGTAGTTCGCCGCTCTCCCCCGCGACTCATTCCATCCGTTCGTCGACTCAAACCGCAGCCCTGCGCGGACCTCGAGCCGCGGCGTGAAGCGGATCGTGTCCTCGACATAGCCGGCTCCCATCCACGAACGCCAGCCCAGTTCCGTCGGATTTGGTACAACTGTGAACGTCTTCACGGTTCCCTGCAGGAACGTGGTGAGCGATGCAAACGAGGCCTGTCCAAATTGGTTCTGGGCGAGGTTGTCGTTAGATTGCAGCCGTTGAATCCAGCCGCCAGCCTCGATCTGATGCCGTCCCTTCGTCCAGAAGATGTGGTCGTCGAAGGTGAACAGGTTGCGCGTCGTGGCATTGTTGCTGCCCACGTTGCCACCGGCTCCGGTGATCTGCGAGGAGCCATTCGAAGCCGTCGAGCCGGCAATCACGATCGCTCCAATCGGCTTACCGGCCACCCAACCCTGCACGCTTACAGGCGTCGAGCCCAGGAAGTAGAACGATGCGCGCGAGAAACCGAATCGAGCCGTGTTCAACAGGCGCGGCGAGAAGACATGCTGCTCCTGAAGGCTCAACACCTGCTCACGCAGGCTCTCGTCGATGGTCGACAGCGGATTCTGCGTCGGCGTGCTGGCCACGGAATCATCCACCGTGTACACCGCGAAGAAGAGATCGCTCGGGCTGACGTTATAGTCAAAGCGCGTGGTTCCAAAGTCCTCGCGGATATGCTGGATTGGATTTGAGTAAGCAAGCCCGATTCCGGTCGGGTTGCCGTTTCCATCCAGCAGTTCCGGGCCATTTTGCGCGGGCCACAGGTTCAGCAGAGGACCAACCCCGCTGGCTACGCCATAGTCTTTGAGCGGCCCGCTGGGGTTCGATGGATTCGGCAGATACCCCCGACGCGCCTGTTTATCCGGCACAAACGTGACGTCGGAGAGGCCCAGGTTCTGACGATACCCCTCATAGTTCGCAAACAGCAGCAGCTTGTCGCGGCGGATGGGACCACCCAGCGAGCCGCCAAAGTTGTTGCGCTGAAACTCCGGAACATGCGACTGGTCAAAGTAGTTCCGTGCATCGAGCGCCGAGTTCCGGAGAAACTCATACACCGATCCATGCAGATGGTTTGTGCCCGAAGCAGTCACAATTGATATCTGGGCTCCCTGTCGCTTGCCGTAGCTCGCTGAGTAGGTATCGGTCACGACATTGAACTCGCGAACCGCATCCACCCCCAGAAGCTGCCCGCTCGTTCCACCTGGAGTCACATTGATCAGCGAAGCTCCCGTGTACTCAACTCCATTCAGCAGAAACAGATTATCCTGCGGCCGCCGTCCGGAGATCGCAAACGAATTGCCGACGGAGGAGTTCGAAGTCCCAATCGAACCCGAGCGCTGGCTCGTATAGTTCACCGTCGCAGGGTTCAGGGTAATCAACTGGTCGTAACTGCGCCCATTCAGTGGAAGCTGCTTGATCTGCCTCTCATCGACCAGTCCCGACGTCTGCTGCGTCGAAGTGTTTACAACCGCCGGCGTGTCTTCCACCGTGATCTGCTGCTGTACTGCGTTGACCGTCAGTTGTAGATCGATCTGCTTGCTCTGCCCGACCGTCAGCGGAATCCCGGTGCGCCGCTCACCCGCAAAACCATCCAGCTCGGTAGAGATCGTGTACATCCCCACAGGAATGGAGGGCGCGGAATAACGTCCCTCTGCGTCCGTGGTCAGACGCCTCTCCGTGCCGGTTTCCTCATTATGGACAGTCACGTTAACCTGCGCGAGCGCTGCGCCTGTCGCATCGGTGACGCTTCCTGAGAGCGTTCCACCGACGACTTGAGCGTGTGCGCTAAGCGCAGTCAGCGCGAAGAACAAGAGCAGCGCGCCAAAGACAATCAACTCGGCGAGTGAAGGAAAAGACTTGTGGCTAGGGCCTTGCATAGTGGCTCCGGAAAGATGTGCAACGGCAACTCACTCTCCGGCGAGCTGCATGCGTTATTGGTTTGTCGGAAAAAGGGGCTGGTTCTCGCTTAGGGGCGACAACGACAGCGGAAAGGATGGACACGCATCAGGGTCATCGCGCGACTCCGTGCCCGTAGCTCCAGTAGACGAGCCCCAGCGTAATCAGCGCGATAAAGATCTCGCCGAGGATCCCCACAATCAGCGGACGCCACCCCTGGCTCGTCAGATCGCGAAGATTCGTGCGCAGTCCTACGCCTGCGAAAGCAGGCAGGAAGGCCCACTTCGAGAGGTTCGCCAGGCTCACAAGCTGTCCCTTGGTGAAAAATCCTGCAGTCGCAAGCACCGCGAGCGCGATGAAGCCAAGGATGAACTTGGGAAACTTACGCCACAGGAAGTGCGCCTTGTTCGGCACATCCGGCGCCAGCCCTCGCGAAGACCAGTACACCGCATACGCAAGGACAACGAAGCCGATAAACCCCGAACGTGCCGTTTTCGCCAGCACTGTCCACCGACCGGCCTCGTCGCCATAGAGCGCACCTGTCACAAGCGATTCGGCGGTGTTGTCCACGGCAAGCCCGGCCCACATGCCATAGCCCTGCTGGCTCATATGGAGCACGTGCCCAATCGCCGGAAAGGTAAACAGCGCAATCGCACCCAGCGTCAGAATCGCCGCGATGGCTGTCGATGTGTCCTCTTCTTCCGGTTCAATGGCTCCCTGCGCAGCCATAATCGCGGTCACACCGCAGATGCTCGATCCAATCGCCAGCAGCGAGGTCAGCTTGGGCGGCAGCTTGAACACCCTTCCCAACAACGTCATCACCGACAGTGACAGCATCAGTTCAACAGCCACCAGCGCCAGGGAGAGGCCGCCGATGTGCAGGATATCCTGCAGGAGAAACCGCACTCCCACCAGCACAATCCCCAGCTTCAGCCACAGCTCATAGGTGGCGACCCCGGACCGAAAGATCTCCGCAAGCCCGAGCGTATTGCTGATACCGAGCCCGAGAAGGATTGCCCAGAGAACATACTCCAGGTGCGGAAACGGCACTCCCGGATGCGAGTGCCTCAATTGCGTGAACGTATGCTCCAGCAGCTTGCCCAGCAATCCGATTCCAAACAGCAGCGCCACCCCCGGCAGCGCGCGCACGAGTCGCGCCGCGGCCGTTGGCGCGGGAACAACAACCGGATTCGTAATCGTGTGAGCGGACATTCGTCTCTAGAAGGAGATCGGAGGAAGTACGTTGAAGCGGATCAGCGCAGCAAGAGTCAGAGCAATCGCAACGGCGATCAGATCAATATTGATTCGCGCGGCGGTTGCAGTGCGGTGATTGAGGGGTGCCATATAGCTCCTTAGTTAGGGATATGCTGTTCTAGTGCCAAAAAGAAAAACCCACGTATCGCGAACTAGCGCTGATACGTGGGTTCCTGAAGGTCGTCTAAGCTCGAGCTCTCAGTAAAAACTGATTCGATAGCTTAGGTGAGGAGAGATCCAACGCAGCAGCAACCATCGCCCATACAACAGGGGCAACAGGTACAAAGCGCGTTGCGCATCAATCCCATGCTTCGAGACTAGAGGGTTTGCCGCCGTGAGTCAACACATCCCACAACAAATGGCTCAAGACGACGCATTAAAAAGGAAACCCACGCAGCGCGGTGGGGGCTGTTGCGTGGGTGTTCCCGTAAAGCAACGAAGTGGGTGGACTTCGTTATGACCGACTCAACCCGAAGGGAGTCCTGTCACTCCTTTAAAATACGTCCTTATATGGCCCGAAGTCAAGCGATTTAGGTCATAAAATCAGGCTCGTTTTGCTTGTCCCCATCTTCCTAAACCACGAGGAATGTGCATCTTGCTGCATTCTTCCCATCTCAGGGTAGCCTCATAGCCGACAGATCAGGAGCTCCCGCTCGTAGATCATCTCCGGCGGCAAGTGGTCGTGCAGGGCCAGAAACAGCTCCTCATGATCCATGACTTCCCTGCGCCAGGCCGCACGGTCCACCGTCTGGAGTTCATCGAAGAGCTCCTTCAGCCGCTCACGGGTAATCTTCAGCCCGGCCCAGTTGATGTCTTCGAAGTGCGGCGTCCAGCCGATCGGCGTCTCCTTCCCTTGCGCCCGCCCGCGGACGCGGTCGACGATCCACTTCAGCACGCGCATGTTGTCACTGTAGCCCGGCCAGAGAAACTTCCCGCTCGCGTCCTTCCGGAACCAGTTCACGTGGAAGACCCTCGGCGTCGCGGAAAGCGACCGCTGCATCTTGAGCCAATGACGGAAGTAGTCGCCCATGTGGTACCCGCAGAAAGGCAGCATCGCCATCGGATCGCGCCGGACCTTGCCCGTCGCTCCGGCAGCGGCGGCCGTCGTCTCCGAGCCCATCGTCGCCCCCATGTACACCCCACCCGACCAATTGAACGCCTGGTAGACCAGCGGCATCGTCGTGCTGCGCCGTCCGCCAAAGATGACCGCCGAGATTGGCACTCCGTTCGGGTCCTCCCACGAGGGATCGATCGAAGGGCACTGGCTCGCCGGAGCCGTAAACCGCCCATTCGGATGTGCTGCCGGCTGCCCCGTCGTCTTGCCGATCTCCGGCGTCCACCGGTTACCGCGCCAGTCCAGCAACTCCTCCGGCGGAGCCTCCGTCATCCCCTCCCACCACACACCACCCTCTGGGGTCAGCGCGACATTGGTGAAGATCGTGTTCTTGCTCAGCGTCGCCATCGCATTCGGATTCGTCTTCGGGCTCGTCCCCGGCGCCACTCCAAAGAAGCCCGCTTCAGGATTGATTGCGTGCAGCTGGCCATTGGCATCCGGCTTGATCCAGGCGATGTCATCGCCCACCGTCCACACCTTCCACCCATCGAATCCTGCCGGCGGAATCATCATCGCGAAGTTCGTCTTGCCGCACGCCGAGGGGAACGCAGCCGCGACATAAGTCTTCTCCTTCGTTGGCGATTCGACTCCGAGGATGAGCATGTGCTCCGCCATCCAGCCTTCATCGCGCGCGATGTTCGAGGCGATCCGCAGGGCAAAGCACTTCTTCCCCAGCAGCGCGTTGCCGCCATAACCTGAGCCATAGCTCCAGATCTCTCGTGTCTCCGGAAAGTGCACGATGTACTTCTCGTCGTTACACGGCCACGGAACGTCCTCCTGCCCCGGCTCCAGCGGAGCGCCGACGGTGTGCATGCACGGCACAACGCGCTTCTCGTCCTTGTCGATCTCGGCGAACACCGCCTTGCCGATCCGCGCCATGATGCGCATGTTCACAACCACATACGGCGAGTCAGTCAGTTGCACACCGATCTGCGACATCGGCGAGCCAACCGGCCCCATGCTGAATGGCAGAACATACATCGTCCTTCCGCGCATCGCACCTCTGAAGAGCTCCTTCAGTTTGCGCCGCATCACAAACGGATCTTCCCAGTTGTTCGTGGGCCCGGCGTTGTCCTTCGAGAGCGAGCAGATGAACGTCCGGTCCTCCACTCGCGCCACGTCGTTCGGAGCCGACCTCGCATAGAAGCAACCGGGCCACAGCTTCTGGTTCAACTTGATGAACGTCCCACCATCCACTAGTTCCTGGCAGAGCCGGTCGTACTCAGCCTTTGAGCCGTCGACCCAGTAGATGCTCTCCGGCTGGCACAGCTCCGCCATCTTTTCAACCCAGCGGATGAGGTGCTTGTTCGTTGTCGGAGGACTCATCTGCGCGTGATTCGAAACCGTAGCTGTCTTCATAATTTGAGGAGCTGCTTCCTTCGCGTGAAATGGCAAAAAACTAGTCTTCGCCTCCCACGCAGGAGCTGTCAATCAATCTGTCCTATTATCGACCATAGCTAGTCGAATAACGCACAAACCATATGGAGGTCCAACCAATTATGGGCCGACCAAGTCAAAGCGCCCTAAAGCTCCATCGCAAACTGCAGCGACGGCTCATACCGGCTCGGCTTCGGCTCGGTGCAAAGGTCGAGAACCAGCCGCTCCAGCACCAGCAGCTTATTGGCCGGCGAACTCCGCAACTCAAGGTCTGCCCGCGCCACCAGGCGAATCGCCCGCGTAAGCTCGCGTCGCGACTTGTACCTGCGTGCCTGCTTGATCAGGTCTTCGGCGGCAAACGGCGGCATCCGGAACCCCTGCCACAGGACCTGCCAGATCGCCCGCGAATCGCGGACATTCTTCTCCGCGATAATGAGCATCTGCCGGAACGTGCGCGCAAGCATATACAGGTGCCCGATCGCCGCGTCTTCGCCGCCATCGGACGCATTCAGCAGTCCGTGCAGCAGCGCCAGGGCGCGCGGCCTGTCTTTCGCGCTGATCGCGTCCGTCAGCTCATAAAGCGAGCGCTGCTTGGCCGCCAGCACCATCGTCTCGACGTCGCCCAGCGTCACCCTGCCCTTGCCTTCGACGTAGAGCAGCAGCTTCTCAAACTCGCTGGCGATCATCATCATGTCCGCGCCCAGAGCATCTACCAGCTCGCGCGCGGCGTCCTGCTCAAACCGCACTCCGCGCGACTCGGCTGTAGCGGCGACCCACCGCATCGCGTCGCCCTCCTCAACGCGGGCCAGCTCCACCATGCCGCACCACTCGCCCAGAGTCTCGCGGATGCGCTCGTAACGCTCCTTGTCCTGGTAATCCATCTTGCGCAGGTCCGCCGGAATCCGGAGATGATCCGCGACAAAGAGAATCAGAGCCTGCGGGTTTGGCGAGCGGAAATAGGCATCGATGGCCGCAAACTCTTCCTTCTTGCTCCCCCGCCCATAGAGCCCCTTCAAGCCGCGCACAAAGAGCACCTGAAACGGCGCCATCAGCGAAGGAGTCTGCGCCCGGTCGAGCACCTCGAAGATGCTGGTCTCTGCCAGGTCCAGGTCATGCAGCGCAAAATCTCGCGCCCCCTCCGGAACCAGCGCCGTCAGCACAGCCTTGCGGCAGCGGTCATACAGAAACACCTCGTCCCCAGCCAGAACGTAACCCGGCCGAATCGTAGACGGAGAAGCGATCTCTGTTACGAAGCGGTCCGTTGCGGCAAAGCTGCGAAGTGAGGTGGGCATAAACACACGACCCCTTCGGAAAGGGGGCTCTCTCTACTATGAAGCCTGCAGACAAATTCGCCAACAGGCTTGCACCATAACTAGAACGACTCCAGCAGATCGCTCACCACAGCTTGGGCAAAGTCACGCGACATCCGCGTAATCGCGGGCGAACCCTCCTGAATAAACCCATTCAGGTCCTGCGTCGATTGGTACTGTTCGCGGAAGGTGATGGCGTCATTTTCATAGAGCACCCTGCCATCGCGTTCCGTAAGCACCACCTTCGCCGTCACCGTCACCATGTAGCTCGACGACTGGCTCGTCGTAGCGTCGTAGGTCAGTGGCGCAATCGTCTCGGAGAGGATCGTCCCTCGTAGCGTCGCGTCCGCATCGGCCGTGTCGCTGGTAAGCACCCTGTACCGCGTGCGTGTGTTCAGTTCATGCACTACAGCCTGAGTAAAAGCCATCTCCGTCCGGTAAGCCTGCACATGTGTTGCGAATACGGGCACCCCAACCGTGGCGACGTTGGGCGGAAGGTGAGTCGCCGAACCGGCCTGGTGGTAGCCACATCCCGTAAGGGTCGTTAAGAGCAGCAGCGTAAGAGCGCGAAGCGTCATGCGAGTTGTCTCTATTGTCGCACTCGCTCTCGAGCTTCCAGGCGGGTCTCTTTGCTGCATCTCGTAAACTGGAACAGGAATGCCCTTCGAGACCCCAAACACAGGCCCAACGGTTGCAGTCGCCAACCCGGCCCCGAGCGGCTTCGCACCCCTTCGCATCCCGCTCTTCCGCGACCGCTGGATCGCCTCCACCGTCTCCTCCGTTGGAACCTGGATGCAGGACACAGCTGGAACCTGGCTGATGACCTCGCTCACCGCCTCGCCTCTGCTCGTCGCCCTCATGCAGACCGCGGCCAGCCTGCCCGTGCTTCTGCTCGGCCTGCTCGCCGGAGCCACGGCAGACATCTTCGACCGCCGCAAGCTGCTCATCTTCTGGCAGGCCTGGATGCTGATTTCAGTGGCGGTCCTCGCGCTGCTCACCTTCATTGGCTACATCACTCCCTGGGCACTGCTCGCCTTCACCTTCCTACTGAACATTGGCTCGGCGATGAACAACCCAGCCTGGCAGGCCATCGTTCCCGAACTCGTCCCCCGCGAGCTCATCCCTGACTCGGTCTCGCTCAACGCCGCTTCCAACAACATCGCTCGCGCCGTCGGGCCCGCGCTCGGCGGCCTGCTCGTCGCAGCCTTTCAACGCGTCTACTTCGGCGCAGGAGCGGTCTTTCTCCTCAACGCACTCTCGTTTGCCGGCGTCATCTGGGTTCTCTTCAACTGGAAGCGCACGCCGCTCTTCAAATCGGCGTTGCCTTCGGAGCGCATCGCCGGCTCCATCCTTACCGGGCTGCGCTACGTTCGTTACGCGCCGGAGCTGCAGGCCTCGCTCGCCCGCGCCTTCACCTTTCCCTTCTTCATCTCGGCCATTTGGGCGCTCCTGGCCGTCGTCGCTAAGAAAGATCTGAACCAGGGCGCGCTCGGCTACGGCATCCTCAACGGCTCCCTCGGCGCAGGAGCGGTCATGGGCGCCATGCTGCTGCCGCGTGTCCGACGACGCTTCACTGCCGACCAGATCATCGCCTTCGCCACCTTCTACGACGTCATCACATTGCTGATCCTGGCCTTCGCGCACTATCCCTCAGTCATCATCCCGGCGCTCATCCTCTCCGGTTTTGTCTGGACCAGCACCATGTCCACGCTCAACACCTCGGTTCAACTCTCCGTGCCGGCCTGGGTGCAGGCACGCGCGCTCGGAACCTACCTGATGACCTTCCAGGGAGGAATGGCGCTCGGCTCCGTCCTCTGGGGATACGTTGCGGAACACACCTCAACCTCGGTTGCTCTCGCGGTTTCGGCTATTGGGCTCGCGATCACCTATCCGCTCACTCGCAGCTTCCACATCCTCAAGGGTCCTATCCCCGACCACACGCCTTTCCCGGCAAGACGCCCCGCACCGCAACCCGCATTCCCCGATGGCGACCCTCAGCTCGCCGACGACCCCATCCACGCCGGCCCCGTCCGCATCTCCATCGACTACTGCATCCCGGCCGAGAACTACGCCGAGTTCACCCACGCCATCCACCAGCTGCGCAAAGTCCGCCTGCGCGACGGAGCCATCCGTTGGGGAATCTACCGCGACGCCATCAACCCCGAGCATCTCAACGAAACCTTCATCATGGAGTCATGGCTCGACTTCCTCCGCTCCCGCGAGCGCATCACAGCAGCCGACGAAGCCATTCGCGCCCGCGTTCGCGCCCTCCACAAGGGCGATGAATCTCCCAGAGCCACCTACCAGATCTACGCGAAAGAGATCACCCCTCACGCTCCTGACCATTCGTAGCCGTAGCAGCTACCACGCTCCCTGCTTGCCCCCATACCACCAGACAAGCCCCACCGTAGCCGTAGTCTGATGTGCCGCGAGCACGTTCGGCTTGTTCGTCAAGAAGAAAGGCACGTTCGTCCAGTCGCGCCGGTACTCCAACCGAGTCATAAGCCCCTCCGTCACCCTGTACTCATACGTCCCGGTGAACTCCTTGAGTGCCTGCGTCGTTCCGCTAAACAGTCCACCACGGTCTGAAAGATACTCCGTCCTTGCGGCCAGGGCCTGCTTCGGCCTCCACTGATACCGCACATATGCCGCGCCTCCGTCCACGTGCGATGGCGCAGACGACATCCCTGGCCCGGCAGTCCCCCACTCCCGTGAGATGACGTAGTCTCCTTCCAGCGCAAACGACAGCTTCTCCGACGGATTCCAGGTCACATAGCTGTCGAAGATATGCTGCTTGCCATCCGGAGCAGGACTCACTGGCGTCAGGCACAACCCCGGCTGTACCGGCGTCGTTCCGCAGTTCGTTGCAGGCAACGTGTCAGGATGCTCCTGACCCAGGTAGTAGTTCATTGTCCATGCGATCTTTGGAGTCGGCGTATACACATACCCGAACAGCTCATCCTTGAACGAGTTCGTCGGCTCAGACTGCTGAGTTCCATTACGATCCAGTAGTTCACGGCGAGCTTGCCGTTCATCTTGAAGTTCGCCCTGACGCCCGTATGGTAGAAGGGCAGGTAGTCGTAGTAGAACGAGCGCGTGTAGTTCATCTGGTCCTTGTGTAGTTCCCTTCGATCCCGATCGAGTCGACCACTTCCCCACATCCACTGTCAGCCCGCGCTTAAGCGGAAAGATGTACGTCCCATACACCTGGAAGAGGTTCCGGTAGATCTCTGGCCTCGGCTCGTTTGCAGGATTCCCCTGCAGCGTCTCGGTCGCCTGTCCGAATTGCAGGTCCAGCCGCACTCCTTAGCGCCGCCCATTGGCCACATCCGGATCAAGCGCCAGCACCACATCCGCCTGATTGACACTGAACGCATTGCTCAGCACGTCATACGCGCGCAGATACTGCACCCTTCCCAGTGGATGGTTGAAGTCGTACCCATAGTAGCCGTCAAACAAGTAGTTCAGTGTCGCCCCACCCGGAAGCTGCGTCGGCACCGGCAGTCTCTGCGCATTCGCCGTTGCAGTTTGTACCGGATGGTCGACCACCACCCCCCGGCGCCTTCGCCCCACCGCCCCGCCCTACCTCGGCAACGCTCTCAGCCAGAGCCGTCGTCGCCTGCGTCGCAGCCGAACTCTCCGGCAGCATCGCCATCCTCTGCGCCTGTTGTTCCCTGAGCTGCGCCTCGAGTGCGCGACTCGCTGCGCAAGCTCATGCACACTCTGCCGCAACTCCCCCATTCCCGGCGTCTCTTCCTCCAGATGGACTCTGGGCCCAGGCTGCGCGCCCGACCATAGCCGGCGCAAGCAAGACCAAGCAAAAAACATGCAAAGACAAGGCCGATCGACTCGATAAGCGCATGACAACCTCGCAGATTTCTCAGAAAGACAACCACACTTCCCGTGAGAGCCGTAAAGACCGATTCCGGTTTTGTATTCTCGTCCTACTGATTACTGCGGTAAAGCCTCTTCCCCCGGTTCCACCTTGCCAATCCCTGGCAGAATCGTCGCCGTCGCCTTGAACTTCCTGTAGTCCGAGTCCACCCCGCGGACCTTTCCGTTGAAGTTGAAGAACAGCATCGCCCGCACCGCTCCTTCGCCATCCCAGCGCACCGGCAGCCATGCCTCGCCATTCACCTTCTTCTGCTCGAAAGAAAAAGTCGTCCCCTGCTTGATGTTCACCAGCATGCCCGCACCAATCTTGAACGCCTTCTCAAACCGTCCTTCGACCCTCGCAATCGTGCGGTCCTGCTCATCGATCCACACCGTCCCCGCCAGGTCGCGGATCAACTCTTCCGTCCTGTTCCGCGTCTTCGCCTTCGGATCGCCCACAAAATCCACCGTAATCGTGTCGCGCCCATCCATCGTCACCCGCCGCGGATTCGAAAAGCTTCCCAGCGTCAGCAGCCTCGACACCGTCACCTCCTCATTCCCGTGCGAGTCCGTCTCCTCTCCCTTGGCATCGGCCTTGCTCCGCCTCTCCTTTGCCTTGGCGACCTGCTTGTCGATCTCCTCATCCTGTTTCTTCTGCTCCTCGGCCGTCAGCTCCTTGCCATCCTTCTTCACCAGCTTGTGCACCTGGACTCCGTTCAGCCAGAAGATGTCGTACTCATTCGACTGCGTCTTCTTCGCCGCACCGTGACTGTCGTCCTTCTCCTCCGTCACCACCTCGCGATACAGGTAGTCCTTCAGCACCGCCTCCGAAGTCCTCTGATTCGTCTCGACAGCATGCATCAGCGCAGCCACATCCGGCAGCGGACGCTCCTCGCTTCCCGCCGGTAGACTCTGCCCCGCAGCCTCACCCGCCGCTTGTCCACTTTCGGGCGTCTGCCCCCACGCCAGGGTGCCCGCCAGCAAGGCGACCATCATCCCCACAAGCCGCCACGGAAACCTGCCCCGCGTAACTGTCATGCCTCAACTATAGAAGCCGGAGCCTCATCTTCACCCAGATGCTCGCCATGGCTTCCGAATCTCTTACCCGCAGCGAAGTCCTGGCTTAGCCGGAGCCGGCCCCTAAGCCGCTATCATGGAATATCTTGCGCGATTGCGCGAAATGCCTTCTTCCTGGCAGCCGATGGCGATCGAGGAACATGCAGCCGATAATCGGCGCCCTGCGCTACGTAGGGGATGCCACATGACTCCGAAAGGTCTAGCATAAAAAGTGACGCATCGGATCGCGAAGATCAGCGCGAAGACCGTTGTAATTCAGACCGCGAACCAATGACTGTTCGCACATAGAGGAAGAAATGGCTACAAAGGCAGAGCCGCTCCAGCAGGCAACCGCAGTTGAACAAAATGAACGTGAAGTCATCTTCGATATCTTTCGCCGCTGGGGATACCTGCAGGCCTCACTTGATCCGCTTGGCCAGTACCTTCCGCCCGAGCCGTTTCCCACGCCCACGCCTGAAGGCGAACTGGCCGCCGAAGCGCGCAGCTACTACTGCGGAACCATCGCCGCAGAGTTCATGCACATCGCCAGTCCCGAGCAGCGCCAGTGGCTCGAAGAGCAGATGGAGCGCCAGCCCGCGAAGGAGAATCAGAAGCACATCCTCACGCAGCTCATCCATGCCGATCTCTTCGAGCAGGTGATCCAGTCGCGCTACCTAGGTACCAAGCGCTTCTCGCTCGAAGGACTCACAGCGCTGATCCCCTTTCTCGACCGCGTGCTCGAAGTCAGCTCCGGACTCGGCGTCGAAAAGATGATGATCGCGATGAGCCATCGCGGCCGGCTCAACGTGATGACCAACACCGTCGGTCGCGCGCCCTCTGAGATCTTCACCAAGTTCGAAGACGTCGATCCGCGCAGCACCATGGGCGGCGGCGATGTGAAGTATCACGTCGGCGCAACCGGCGACTACACCTCGCCCGACGGCAAGGTCATCAACATCCATCTAGCCTCGAACCCGAGCCACCTCGAAGCCATCGATCCCGTTGTGCTCGGCCGCACGCGCGCCAAGCAGGAGCGCATCGGCAAGGGAGGCAAGCGGGCCATCCTTCCGCTCATCATCCACGGCGACGCGGCCTTCGCCGGCCAAGGCGTCCTCGCCGAGACGCTTAACATGGCAACCCTGCACGGTTACAACGTCGGCGGAACGATTCACGTGATCGTCAACAACCTTCTCGGATTCACCGCGATCCCCGAAGAGTCCAACTCCTCGCGTTTCTCTACCGACATCGCCAAGCGGCTTCCCATCCCGATCTTCCACGTCAACGCCGAAGATCCCGATGCCGTCGTCCGCGTCGCCGCCATCGCCACCGCATATCGCCAGCGCTTCCACTCCGACATCGTCGTCGATCTCGTCGGCTATCGCCGCCACGGACACAGCGAGGTCGACGACCCGACCGTCACGCAGCCGCGCCGCTACGCCGTCATCAAAGACCGCCCGCCGCTCTACCAGCTCTACGCGAAGAGCATCGGTGTCGATCCCACCGAAGAGGCGCAGGATGTCCAGAAGGAACTGCTCGACGACCAGAAGGCTGCCACCAAGGCAGACCACAAGCCGAAACTTCACGAGCTGCCCAGCTACTGGGATGCCTATAAGGGCGGCGAGTTCGACCCCACCGATGAGGTCACAACCGGCCTCTCCGCTGAACGCGTCCTCGAACTCACGAAGCGTCTCACTGCTTACCCTGAGGGCTTCCACATTCATCCCAAGGTGAAGAAGCTCCTCGAGCAACGCCTCGAGATGGGCGAGGGCAAGCGACCCTTCGACTACGGCATGGCTGAGCTCGTCGCCTTCGCCTCCCTGCTCGAAGCCGGGACTCTGGTGCGCCTAACCGGCCAGGACTCGCAGCGCGGAACCTTCAACCAGCGCCACGCCGTCATGGTCGACACCGAGACTGAGCTCCGCTACATGCCTCTCTCGCACCTCACCAAAGATCAGGCACGGTTTGAGGTCTACAACTCCCTGCTCTCCGAGGCCGCCGTTCTCGGCTTTGAGTACGGCTTCTCGCGCGACTATCCCGAGGCCCTTGTGCTCTGGGAGGCGCAGTTCGGCGACTTCGCCAACGGCGCGCAGATCATCATCGACCAGTTCATCGCCGCCAGCGAGGCAAAATGGGGCCTGCTCTCCGGCGTCGTCCTGCTGCTTCCGCACGGCTACGAGGGCCAGGGCCCGGAGCACTCGAGCGCGCGCATCGAGCGCTACCTGCAACTCGCGGCCAACGACAACATCCAGATCTGCCAGCCGTCGAACGCCGCGCAGTACTTCCACCTGCTGCGCCGTCAGGCGATGCGTTCATGGCGCAAGCCACTCATCGTCTTTACGCCGAAGAGCATGCTGCGCCACCCCGACGCCTCATCAACGCTCGCTGACTTCGGGCGCGACCGCTTCCTGAACGTGCTTCCCGACAACGAGGTTGAGAACCCTCGCCGTCTGCTGGTCTGCAGCGGCAAGATCGGCCACAATCTCCGCGTCGAACGCGAAAAGCGCAAGGACAAGAGCGTCGGCATCATCTTTCTCGAGCAGATGTATCCGTGGCCCGAAGAGGAGCTGCAGGCCGCGCTCGACCAGCATCCCAACGCCGAGGAAATCGTCTGGGTCCAGGAAGAGCCGGCCAACATGGGCGCTTTCTTCTACGTGATGCCGCTTCTCCGCCGTGTCGCCCGCGACCGCGCTGTGCTAAGCGTCAAACGCAGCGCCAGCGCGACCCCTGCCACCGGCTCGGCCAAGGCACACGATATCGAGGAGAAGACCCTGATCGACGTCGCACTCGGTACAGCCGGCTCCGACGACTAAATCAGATCGCCGATGGCTCGGGTTGGTAATCGGCGAAAACTCTCTCCGCTGGTAACACGTCAAAATAATGGCTTAAATGAGCAAAGGGACGGAAGCCGTCCCTTTGCTCGAACTTAGGTCGAGCTAGCCTCGAAAATTTGAAATAAAACAGAACTTCAGAGGAAACTGACGGTTGACTGGAACTTACAGAGGCTGAACGTCGGACGCCTGCCAGCCCTTAGGTCCCTTGACCACGTTGAATTGAACTGCCTGGCCTTCCTGGAGGCTCTTGAAGCCGCTCGAGTTGATCGCCGAGTAATGCACAAACACATCCTCGCCGTTCTGGCGGCTGATAAAGCCAAACCCCTTGGCATCGTTAAACCACTTTACCGTTCCCTGTTCCATGATGTTTCTTTTCCTCGTTTACTGCTGAGATTGCCGCTAGATCCAAATCGGGGTTTCGCATATGCCGAGCGTTGCAGAAAACCAATCTGTTTCAAACGATGTGTGAAGGTTAGCATAACCGGCAAGTTTTTTCAGAAATCTTTTGATTTGCACTGTTTATGTTGCAATTCCGACCCAAAGTTAACTTGATAGTAAAGGGTTTGAGGGCACTTCGGCCTCTGGCGAGCCGCATAGGGGAATATCTTTCCCACGCTATGCCTCCACGCTATGCAAGATGCGAACGGACGATCTCCTCGGCACGGGCGAGAACCTCCTCCAAAGTCATCGTGGTCGAATCGAGGACAACGGCGTCCGGTGCCGGCTTGAGGGGCGATTCGACACGGTTGCGGTCCCGTTCGTCGCGCTCTTTCAGATCACGAAGAATTGCCTGCTGAGCCGCCTCAGCCCCTGGAGTTCGTTGCATAGCCGGCCTCTCCAGAGCGTTCGATGGTGAAATAACCTGGCGATAGCGGCGGTCGCCACGAACCTCGGGCGAAGCGTCGAGGAAGATCTTGACCTCGGCATCGGGGAAGACAGCGGTCCCGATGTCACGGCCCTCCATAACTACCCCGCCGGCGGCGCCGAGTGCTCGCTGCTGTTCGACCATCCAGGCGCGAAGATGCGGATGGACAGAGACGCGGGAGGCCGCCTCAGTCACGTCGGAGTCGCGCACGCGGCGCGAGACGTCGATGCCATCGAGCACGACGCGATTGCCCTCGAACTGCGGCTCAAGCGAGATTCGCGTGTATGCTGCGAGATCAAGCAAAGGCGCTTCATCGTCAAACGAGAGATCGCTCTCGATGGCCTTGAGAGCGAGCGCGCGGTACATCGCGCCGGTTTCGAGGTTCAGGAATCCGAAGCGGCGTGCAAGATGAGCGGCGAGCGTGCTCTTGCCTGCGCCCGCAGGGCCGTCGATTGCAATTACGGGACGCTGGCGCTTCGTGTTAGCTGTCGGTGAGGCTTGCGGCGTTGAGGTCATTCAGGTCTCGGCTTGCGCTTGGCAAAGGGTTTCTTCTCGCCCATGAACTTCTGGAACGGACCGGACTTGCCTGCAGGCTTGTCGCTCCCGGGAGCAGACTTACCTCCGGACTTGCCGAATGGCTTTTTACCATACGGCTTCGCTGAGGAAAACCCCGGCTTGCCCTTTTCTCCAAACTTCTTCTTGCCGCCAAAGCTCTTCGGCTTGCCGGCGAAGCCGCCGCCGGATTTTGCGAAGGGCTTCTTCGCGCCGAAGCTGCGGCGTGGAGCTTCCGAATCACCTTGAGCCGCAAAACGTGTCGGGCGCTCCGACGCCTCGCCTGAGGGCGCGCGATCAATGTCCTTGCCACGAGGAGCAAATTTGCGAGCCGGACGATCCGAGCGAGGACCAAACTCCTGCCGCTCGCCACGGCGGGGCGAGAAGGCAGGCTTCGAGCCACCGAAGTCACGACGGGGCGGACGCGACTCTCCAAAGTCCCGCCGAGGAGGACGTGACTCACCAAAGTCGCGGCGAGGCGGACGCGACTCTCCAAAGTCCCGCCGAGGAGGACGTGACTCACCAAAGTCGCGGCGCGGCGGACGCGACTCTCCAAAGTCCCGCCGGGGAGGACGTGATTCACTGAAGTCGCGGCGCGGCGGGCGCGACTCTCCGAAATCACGGCGGGGAGGACGTGACTGACCGAAGTCTTCACGCTTGCGCGGGGAACCTTCGCGGCTGGAAAACGGCTTCTTGAAGGGCTTGCGCTCGCCGGATTCGCTCTCTCTGTCGTCGCGGCGGAACGACGGCTTGCCGCCAAATTTTCCTGCGGCTTTCGATCCGAACGAGGGGCGCGAACCGTATGGCTTGGCTGGGCGATCGAACCTGCGCGGGCGATCCGAACTCTCCGTTCCTATACCTTCTGAATCGGTTGGATTGAACGGGCGAGCTGCTCGCCTAGTCTTCTCTTCGTCCCACGGTTTGGTGTAATCGGGCTTCGCTTCGCGCCGGAAAGGCCGGCGCTCGCGGTCTGTGCGATCGAAGGATCGAGCCGCTGGGCGCGACGCGAATCCGCCCTGATCGCGACGTGGCTTCGGAACGAACTTGCCGATACGCGGACTCTGCGGCACTTCTTCCTCAGTTGTGGCGACGATAGCAGACTCGGCCTCTTCAGGCGCCAGAACTGCGACCGGTTCGAATGTCGGGAGTTCGCCTGTGATGTGGAGAGCGGTCTTGCCCTCGATCACAATCGTTTCGAGTTGGCGCGCGGCGACCAGCGCGTGGACGACCTCGCGGATGCGAGAACGTGCAGTGAGAGGCGAGAGGAAGGTCTCAACTTCTTCTTCTGTAGGAAGAATCGCCTGGCCGAGGTAGAGAGAGATGAGCGCGGAGAGCGCGGTAGGCTGTCCGGCGTTGGCTCCGGCTTTAATCTGGCGGGTGTAGCGCGTCGTGGTGAGCTCCCATAGCGTGGCCGCGCCGTCGGGCTGAAGAACCGGGAGAACACGAAGATGCTGCCAGAGTTCGGTGAGCGCGCGGAGGACGGCGGTCTCAGTGACCTCCTTGCCAAGTTCAGTGGCAAGGTCGTAAGCCGAGAGCGTGACCTTTTGCGCGAGCAGGTTGTAGGCAGCGAGAGCCAGCGGCGAGACCTTTGTAGCCCCGCTGGTCGCGGGAGGCTGCTTCCAGGCCTTGTCGCCGCGCAGGGTGAAGATGAAGGAGAACGCCGCGGGCGAGACGAGGAAGTCCGGCGTTTCGCTTCCGCTCTGCGTGCCGAGCAGGCTGAGCGGAATCACGGCTCCCTCGGCGATGAGCCGGGTGAGGAGGCTGCGCGGCTCTTCTGTCTCCGCGAGCGTGGGAGCTGCGTTTGCTGCTCCCAGAACGGCCTCGACGAAGCTGGGCGCAGGCGTGGGGAGTTGCTGAGCGCGTGGCGCGTAGAGAACGAGGCCAGAGACGCTGATCCAGTCGCGCAGGGCCTCGAGGGTCAGCAGCGGCTGGGCGTTCTGATGCCAGTGCGCGAGGCGGGTTGCGGCCAATTGCCAGGCCGTGGGGGAATCTGAGTTACTCAAAGTATTGCCTTCCTGCTGGGCGATTCGTCCGCGCGACAGCACTCCGTCAGCCTGGGCTGAGGGGGATCTTGATGGGGGGACGCAAGACGCTCTTTGCGATCAAACCAAACGCACGTCCTCTCAAAGGATAGCAGCAAAAGCTGCGACGGACCTCGTGCAGGACCAGGAGACCGGACTTTTCCTATCTTCTACCAGAGCAAGTCATACGACCACGCCGTCGCGGCGTGAGCGGAGCGGTGGCATCTCGTTGAAGGCGGCGGCAGGTGTGTCCATCGCCTTCTTGAAGGAGGTCTTGAAGGCCTGCATCTCCGACGGCAGGCCGACGGTGACGCGGACGTAATTCGGCCAGATCGGCCAGCTACGGCCGATGTGAACTCCGTCCTGCGCCATAAGGTTGCGAATCTGCGGACCGGGGCGCTTGACGTCGATCATGAAGCAGTTGGTCTGCGAGGGGATGAACGAGTAGTTGTTGGCCCTGAGCCAGGCAAAGGCGTCGTTGCGCGTGTCGGCGATGAGCTTCTTGCGCGCAGTCACGAGGTCGGAGTCCATAAGGCTGGCCTGCGCGGCGATCATGCCGGTGATAGGCATCGGCGAATTGCCGTAGTCCATAAGCTTCTTGAGCAGGTCGGGGCGGCCGATGGCGAAGCCGCAGCGGATACCGGCCATACCGTAGATCTTGGAGAATGTGCGGAGGATGACGACGTCCTTGCCGGCCTTGACGTGATCAATGGCCGAGGTGGCGTCGGAGAGATGGATGTAGGCCTCATCGACCAGGATGACTGCGCTGGCGGGCTTGTTGGCGACCAGCCAGTCGATGTCCTCTTTACTGGTGATGGTTCCGGTGGGGTTGTTGGGGTTGCAGATGTAGATGAGCCCGGCGTTAGGGTCGGCTTTGGCCATGACGCGGACGTCATGGGAGTAGTCCTTGGCGAGCGACACGGCATGGATAGGAGCCTTGGCGATCTCGGCGGCGCGCTGGCCTGCCTCGTAGGTTGGGTTGGCGCAGACAAAGCTGCGTGTGGGCGAAGTGAAGGAGAGCACGGTGAAGTGAAGCGGCGCGCTCGAGCCATCGTAGACCTGCACGTGGTCGACGGGGACTCCCATCTGCTCGGCGTAGAGCTTCATGAGATCGAAGTAGAGAGGAGGCGCGTACCGTCCGCCGTTGGGAATGATGTCGGCGATGGCCTTGCGTGCGGCTTCGCTCGGGCCGAGGGGGTTCTCGTTGGCATCGAGGTGGATGCCCTTCATGGAGAACTCAGGGACGGCTGCGTCGAGGGCGGCGGCGCGGGCGAAGTGTGCCTCGGTGAGGATGGGGCCGACGGCGAGCACAGCAGAGGCAGAGCGAAGGAAAGAACGGCGCGTGAAGGAACTACAGGAAGAGAGATCGTTCAAGTGCATGACGGCTCCTGTAAGACATCTTTGATGTTGTAGGCCGGTGGGAGACGGACGAGTGGCAGGCGCTCGTTCGTCTTCAATGTAGTTCCGCAGAAGCGCGTTGACAAGGGAATTAATGAGCAACAGCACCGCAACAGTTTGCGTCCTACTGCGTTAGCAGGATTGGGCTCGTGAATCCATGAGTCCGAATTTAGTGTCACCGGAGGCAGTCAGCGATGAAATATCTTTCAGTTCTCCCCATTGCAATTTTTTCAATTGCGCTACAGGCCCAGACGGTAGGTGCGTCAGGAGCAGCGAGCACAGCAGCAAACGCCGATGCTGGGCTGTCCCGTGCCGCTGTCCAATCAAGCAGTGCAGCGGAGGCAAACGCGGCCACGACGGCGGCTGCGCAGGCAGGACAGGCCTCTGCTTCGGCTTCACAGGCTACGAATCTATCTGCTGAGCTAACAAAGAAGATTGACACCAGAAATGCAAAGGTAGGAGATGAAGTAGAGGCAAAGACCACGAGCACTGCAAAGCTGATCGACGGTACGAAGCTGCCGAAGGGTACGCGGCTGCTGGGTAAGGTGACCGAGACTCATGCAAGGTCGAGCGCGGACAAGAGCTCGCATCTTGCATTCAGCCTTGACCGGGCCGTGTTACACGACGGGCGCGAGCTGCCCGTGCACGCGACGTTGACCTCGTTGGCGCGACCAACGGCTTTGACGGCGAGCACGGCTGACGATATGTCGATTCAGTCATCTGGAGGAGCGACGGCGGGTGGCGGAAGCCGCAGTGGATTGCTGGGAGGCGTTGGCCGCACGGCTGGCGGTGTGGTTGGCGGCGCTTCCAATTCGGTTGGGGACGTAGGCGGGGCAGTGCGGTCGGGCGCCAATTCTGTCGTGGCGGACACGAGCGCAGTGGGCAGCAATGTTGCGGCGAGCGCAGGCTCTGCCGTCGCGCTGGACCATGTCCCCGTTGCGAATATGCCGGGCGTGACGCTCTCAAGCGCAACCAGCGCGAGCAGCTCGGGCTCGCTCGACGCGGCGGGCAGGAACCTCAGCCTGGATAGCGGCACACAGATGACGTTGAATGTCTCTGCGGGCCAGCAATGACAACCGCTAAGATGGTTGGTTAACGTGACGAAGAAAGCGGCTTCGAGGTTCGAAGCCGCTTTCCTCTTTTGGAAGTGACAAAGCTCAGATGCGCTGGAAGGCGCGTTGAATGTCCCTGTGGGAGTAACGCAGCGCAATAGGCCGGCCATGGGGGCAGGCGGTGGGGTGTTCGGTCTTGGCTAGTTCGTTGAGGAGCCACTCGATTTTGGTGGGTTCGAGGGGCTGGTTGATCTTGATGGCCGCGTGGCAGGCGATGGAGGCGGCGATGCGGCGACGGCGGGCCTCGGCATTTTCAGCCTGCTGGTTACGATCGGGAGCTTCGAGGACCTCCTGTAGCATCTGCTCGAGTTCCCTGCCTTCGAGGCCTACGGGCGCGGCCTTGACGGCGAGTGTACGCGGACCGAAGGGCTCGACCTCGAAGCCGTTGCGTTGCAGCTCGTCGGCAATCTCGGCGAAGGAGAGCATCTGCGCGGGGAGGAGGTCGATGAGCAGCGGCATGAGGAGGCGTTGCTTCTGCACCTGCTCCGTTGTTCTCTCGCGGAGGACCTTTTCAAAGAGGATGCGCTCGTGCGCGACGTGCTGGTCGATGATCCAGAGGCCCTCTTCGTTGACGGCAAGGATGAAGGAGTCGCGAAGCTGGCCGAGCGGCTTTAGCGTCGAGAGCGCGTAGAGCGTGTCCGTCTGTTGCGGCGCGCCGTTGGTGCCTGGCTCGTGAGTCGCGGGCGCGGTGGCCTCGTAGCCAACGGGGATGGAGTGGCCGGGATAGGCGAAGCGTCCGGGCGATGGCGGAACGATGGGTGCGGCGAGGGTGAAGCTGGGAGATTTTGCCGTCGTGAAAGGAACAGTGTCGGCAGCGGTAGGCTCGGGTTCGGATTGCGGGAAGGTGGCGGGCTCGCGCGTGGGATCGAAGACCGGTGGGATTGGACCGTCGGGGAGCGGGCTTACGTCGAGCAGCAGTGAGCTCTCCGGTCCGTACCGGCCGTTGTTGAGCGCGGCGGCGAAGCTGGCGGCTGGGCGCGCCTGCATCAGCACAGTGCGGACCGTGTCGCGGACGAAGTCGTGCACGAAGGCCGACTGGCGGAAGCGGACTTCGGTCTTCGCGGGATGCACGTTGGCGTCGACCTCTTCGGGAGGCATCTCGAGGAAGAGGAGGACGACGGGAAATGACGTCGGCGGAATGATGTTGCGGTAGGCCTCGGTGAGTGCGTGGAGGATGAGCTTGTCGCGGATAAGGCGATGATTGACGAAGACGTAGATGGAGTTGCGATTGAGCTTCTGCAACTCGGGCTTGGAGATGAAGCCGGCGAGGCGAAGATGGCCCGGAGCGGGCGGCTCGTAGTCGGGTTCGCGCTTCCATGGCGGAGGTTCAGGCAGGCCGGCGTGCGCGAAGTCCTGCTCGGCAGCGATGGGAAGCATGTAGCCGGTGGTGTCCTTGCCGAAGATCTGGAAGAGGCGGTCGGCGGCGTTGGGCACGGACGGCGCGGTGAGCAGCGCCTGCGTCGCCGAGTGCAGTTCGAAGTGCTTCGTTGGGTTGGCTAGCGCGTAGTGGGTGACGAGCGCGGCGATGTGCGAGAGCTCAGTCTGCTCGGTGCGGAGAAATTTGCGGCGCGCGGGTGTGTTGAAGAAGAGATCGCGGATCGTAATGGTGGTGCCGGCGGGAAGGCCGGCGTCTTCCACACGGAGGATGTTGCCTCCCGCGATCTCGAGAACGGTGCCAGCTTCGTCAGCGGGGTCGCGAGTCTCGAGCGTAAGGCGCGATACGCTCGCGATGGACGGCAGCGCCTCGCCGCGGAAACCGAGGGTGGCGATGGAGAGGAGATCGTCGGCGGTGCGGAGCTTAGAGGTCGCGTGGCGCTCGAAGGCGAGCAGAGCGTCGTCGCGCACCATGCCGTGGCCATTGTCGGAGATGCGGATGAGCTTGCGGCCGCCGCCTTCGATCTCGATGCGGATGCGAGAGGCTCCTGCGTCGAGGGAGTTTTCGAGTAGCTCCTTGACGACTGAGGCCGGGCGCTCGACGACTTCACCGGCGGCGATCTGGTTCGCCACGAGGTCGGAGAGGATGCGGATGCGGCCCATTAGGAGATTGTAAGGGCAACCGCGACGTGCCTCTGGCGATGGTGGTCTAATGGCACTGTGCCCGTGTATGCCTACACCATCGTGATTGCGGGAGTCGTGCTCTGGCTACTGCCCTTTGCGCTGACCGGATGGAACATGAGCGCTCCGCAGAGCCTCGACAAGCGTGCGCGATGGGGCATGCTGCTGGAGTTGGTGGGATACACGGTGATGCTGCAGAGCCGCTTCTGGGAGGCGTCGCCCGGGCTTTGGCGGGTTGTGGCTTCGACGCTGCTTCTGGTGTCCGCGAATCTGCTGTCGTGGTCAGCAACTCGTGTGTTGGGACGGCAGCACCTCCGGCTCGACGCGGCGATCGACGCGAACCATGAACTGGTCCGCCAGGGACCCTACCGGCTGGTAAGGCACCCGATCTACGCATCGATGCTGTGCGCGCTGTGGGGGATCGGTTTCATGGCCGCTTCACCGCTGCTGTTCGTCGTGGCGACCGCAATCTTCCTGGTGGGCACGGAGATTCGTGTGCGGGCCGAGGATCGCCTATTGGAGGCGCGGTTTGGGCAGCAGTTCCTGGAGTATCGGCGCTCGACGCGCGCCTATGTTCCGCTGTTGCGGTAACCGCATTGGATGTACCACTGCTCCATCTCCACCTGACAAGCCTCATAATTTCGTTGAAATATAAGGCGTTGCATGGCGATTTGTTTGCTTACCGAACCATTTCATTTCTTGGTGGCCAGACCTCTTGCAACTTTTGTACACTTCGCTCGCCACGGTTCAAGCAGCGAACTCGTTTTCGTAACGAGCCAGGGCTGCGCCATTCGGCAGATAGACCTCGAGGAGCGAACGATGGGATTGCAGGAGACGAGTCGGCGGGAGTTCATCAAGATGGGCGCAGCAGTCGCGGGGACGGTTGCAACGTGGAACGCGACCAGTTACGCAAAGATCATTGGAGCCAACGACCGGGTGCGCGTTAGCGTGGTGGGCTGCGGCGACCGCATGAAGCAGGCCCTGATTCCTTCCTTCCTGCAGCACTCGAAGGAATTGAACTTCGAGTTCGTGGCAATCTCAGATCTCTGGAGCCGCCGGCGCGAGGACGGTGTGGCCTACATCGAAAAGCTTGGCGGGCCGAAGGTGGAGACGGTTCGGAACAACGATGAGTTGTACGCACGCAAGGACGTCGATGCGGTATTGATTGCAACCGCGGACTTTCAGCACGCAAAACACGGAGTGGAGGCAGTGAAGGCCGGGCGCGATGCATACGTCGAGAAGCCGCTGGCCCACACGATGAAGGACGCACGGGCGATTCGCGAAGCGGTGCACGCGAGCGGGCAGGTTGTGCAGATCGGAACGCAGCGGCGCAGCACGCCGAGCTATCAGAAGGCGTACGACTACATCAAGTCCGGCAGGTTCGGCGACATCAACATGGTGGAGATGACGTGGAACGTCAACCAGCCGGGGCGCTGGCGGCGGCCCGATGTGGTTCCCCTGCTGAAGGAGCAGGACACGGACTGGAAGCGCTATCTGATGGACAATCCGTCTGAGCCGTTCGATGCGCGGAAATATCTTGAGTTCCGGCTCTTCTGGCCGTATTCGTCGGGGATTCCCGATCAATGGCTGGTGCACCAGATCGATACGGTGCACTGGTTCAGCGGATTCCCGCATCCGCGGAGTGTTGTAGCCAACGGCGGAATCTACCAGTGGCACGACGGACGCAAAAACTGGGATACGCTGACGGCGGTCTTCGACTACGGTCCGCTGGATGATATGTCGAAGGGCTTCCAGGTGCTCTACTCCTCGCGGCAGACGAACTCGGCCGGCAGCGTAAAGGAGATCTACTACTCGAATGGCGGCTCGCTGGACATGGACAAGCAGGTGGTGAACGCCACGGGCGGCCTGACAGCGAAGGCGGCGGCGGAGATGGGGATGAAAGCGAACCTCCTGGGAACGTTTTCGCTCGGCGAGACGCAGGAGGTCTCGACTGCGGCCAACACGGGCGCCGATCCGCAGACCTCGGCCAACATACGCAACTGGATGGAGTGCGTTCGCTCGCGCAAGCAGCCGAATGCAAACGTGGATGCAGGCTACAGCCACTCGGTAGCGTTGTGCATGACGATTGCGGCGATGCAGACGGGCGAGCGCGTGACCTTCGACGATAAGACGCAGCGGATTGTGGCCGGAGGAAAGGTCCGTGCGTAGTCTGCTGTTAGGTTGTGCGCTGATGATAAGTGGACCGCCGGTGGCGAGCGCAGCTGCCAAGGGTGTTCAGGTAGTTCCGGACGAGGGGCATCAGAGGGTTGACATCACAATCGACGGCCAACCTTTCACCTCGTACACGTGGCCTTCGACACTGAAGAAGCCGGTTCTCTTCCCTCTTATCGCTGAGGATGGCGTGACGGTAACACGAGGCTATCCGCTTGCGCCGCGCGAGACGGAGCGGGTAGATCATCCGCACCACGCTGGCATGTGGTTCAACTACGGCAACGTGAACGGCTTCGACTTCTGGAACAACTCGGATGCGATCAAGGACGCTGACCGCGGCAAGATGGGGACGATCAATCATACGAGGATCGTCTCCACCAAAAGCGGCAAAGATCGCGGCGAACTGGTGGTCGATTCGGTCTGGGTGACGGGCGCGAACAAGGAGATCCTGAAGCAGACGACGCGGTACGTCTTCTCGCAGAAAGGAGATTCGCGCGTGATCGATGTGACAGCTACGATGACCGCACTGGACCGCGCGGCCTTCCGCGATGACAAGGAGGGTGTGCTGGGGATTCGCGTGGCACATTTTCTGGAGTCAGCGACCGAGAAAGGCGGGACCTTCGCCGATGCGAGCGGGCGGCCGACGACGGTGGGCGCGCCAACCGCGGGGGCCACGGGGGTCTACCTGACGAGCGAGGGCAAGCAGGGCGATTCTGCGTGGGGAACGCGCGGACGCTGGTGCGAGCTCGTAGGCACAACGGGCGGCCATACTGAGACGGTCGCGGTCTTCGACCACACTGGCAATCCCGGGTATCCGACCTACTGGCACGCGCGCGGGTATGGGCTGTTTGCGGCGAATCCACTGGGCCGAAGCATCTTCGATCCGAAACAGGCACCGTTTAACTACACGCTGGAGAAGGGGCAGAGCACGACATTTCACTACAGCGTGATGCTGTTCTCGCATGCGGCGTCAGCGGATGAGATGAACCGTGCGGCGGATGCGTTCAACGCCGAATCGAAGTAGATTCCTCCTTCAGAAAGAGAAACGCCGCCTCAAACGGGGCGGCGTTTCATTCCATGGAGTCAGCTCAGCGCTTCTTCTTAGTGGCATTCTTCGCAGGCTGCGGCTTCGCTGGTTCGGTGTCGCGGTCGCCGATCATGTGCAGGCGCATGAAGTTCGTCGCGCCGGACTTAGTGCGGGTTCCGGCGACGATGCCGACGATCTGGCGCTCGTGAACATGGCCGTGTTCTTCGAGCATATCCTCGGCCATGCGGACCAGACTGTCGGTGTCGTGGAAGCGGCCACAGAGAATCGGATACGTCCCCCAGAGGAGCACTGACCGATTGATGACGTTCTCGAAGGGAGAGAGCGCGAAGATCGGCGGGTCAGGGCGGTACTTGGAGAGCAGGCGGGCTGTCGCGCCGGACTCCGTGAAGATCGCGATGGCTGCGAGATCGAGGTCTTCTGCGGAGTGCGCCATGCACTCGCAGATAGTCTCGGCAACGGAGAGCTGAATCCCTCGCGGATGGCGGCGCGTCGACGGCGGGTCGAGGCGGATCTGCTGCTCAGTCTCAGCGACGATCTTGGCCATCATCGCGACGGCTTCGACGGGATATTTGCCGACGGCGCTTTCGCCTGAGAGCATGACGGCGTCCGAGCCGTCATAGATGGCGTTGGCGACGTCGGAGGCCTCGGCGCGCGTGGGGCGAGGATTCTCGATCATCGACTCGAGCATCTGAGTCGCGGTGATGACGGGCTTTCGGTACTCCGCTGCGCGGCGAATGATGTGCTTCTGTATGGCGGGAACCTTCTCGGGCGGGACTTCGACTCCGAGATCGCCGCGTGCGACCATGATGGCGTCCGTGACGTCGAGGATGCTGTCGAGATGTTCGACGGCCTGCGGCTTCTCGAGCTTGGCGATAATCCATGCGTCGGATTTGAGCGCGGCGAGACGCTTCTTGACGTGGCGGATGTCATCGGCCGTGCGAACGAAGGAGACGGCGATGGTATCGACGCCCTGGCCGATGGCGAAGGCGAGATCTTCTTCGTCCTTCTCGGTGAGCGAGGGGACCTTCACTGGGATCCCGGGCAGGTTGATGCCCTTGTTCTCGCCGAGTATGCCGCCGTTGACGATCTGGCAGACGACGTCAGCACCCTTGACCTGCTCGACGCGAAGCTCGATGAGGCCGTCGGAGAGAAGGATGCGCGAGCCGGGCTCGAGGTTCTCCGCCAGCGTGGCGAATGTCGTTCCGACCATGGACGCGGTTCCGGCGATCTCGCGCGGCGTGATGGTGAGCTTGTTGCCAGCGACGAGTTGAACGGGCTTGTGGTCCTTGAGCTTGCCGGTGCGAATCTTCGGACCCTGCAGATCGGCGAGGATGCAGATGGGCTTGCCCTCTTCGCGCGAGACCTGCCGAACCATGCGGATGAGCTCAGCCTTCTGTTCGTGGCTTCCGTGCGAAAAATTCAGGCGGGCAACGTCAAGGCCTGCGCGAACAAGTTGGCGAAATACATCGATGGAACTGCACGCAGGGCCGAGGGTGGCGACGATCTTGGCGCGACGGAGACGCCCGGATCCGCGGAAGCCGGAGTCTGCGGGGGGCTGGTTCGGGGATTTCGTCATAGATTGCTTCATCAGATCGTTTGTCTTGCCCTCTTTGTATCTTTGCGGAGCCGCTTGCGCGGTCAGAAGCAGAGTCAGTCTCCGTTGCTCATTCTAAACGCGAGGAGCCGTGCGTGGGACTGAAGCGTTTGAATTGGGTGTTACAACCGGGGCATCATTATGGATGTGTCGGTTCACCTGCGCGTTGAACTCTGCACCACAGAGCACGCTGAGCGAGACGATGTAGAGCCAGAACAGAAGCGCAATGCCAGCGCCGAGGGAGCCATAGACCTGGGCGTAGTTGGCAAAGCGGGTGACATACCATCCGAAGACCAGAGTTGTGAGAAACCACATTGCTGTGGCCGTAATGGCTCCTGGGACGACGCGCTTCCACGGCTGCCGCAGCGGGGTTCCCATGTGGTACAGCACGGCGATAAGGCCGACGCTGCCGGTGAAGGCGATGAGCCAGCGAAGAGTCAGCGCGATGAAGTAGACCTGGACGCTAATCTCAGGGTCAACATGGAAAGCGATCCAGACAGTGAGATAGTGTCCGAAGACTACGAGGGAGCTGGCGATGGCGAACGGAACAAGGCAGAGAGGAACCAGAACATAAGCGCGGAGGCGGCGTCCCCAGAAGGTCCAGCAGTCGTAAGGCAGGCCGTGAGCGCGGCGAATGCCCTCCATGAAGGTAACGATGACGCCGGAAGCCCCCGTTACCGAGAAAAAGAATGCGACGATAAGGGCATTGGCCGATCTGTAGTGCGAGGAAGCCGGAGCGAAGTAGCCTGCAAGCAGAGGGATGACTTCGGGCGGAAGAAGTCGGCTAAACACAGTGCCCACCTGTCCACGAATGTGCGTCGCGCCAGGCAGCAGCGCAATAATGGACGCCGCAAAGATGAGCGCCGGGAAGAGCGACAGCATGGCTGAGTACGCAGCCGACTGTGCCAGATTGAACGCATCATGGTCCGCAGCGCTGAGGGCGGCGCTGTGGAACACGACCGGGATGCGAAGGAGCTTTTTCACGGGGTATGCCCGCAAGCATACATGGTCGAGAGGAAAACTCTAGGCCTTCCAGCGATTGAGGAAGTTGGTGACGTCCTGGGAGTTCATGTTGCGCATGTTCTCAAACTCCTTGTTCTTCTGCGAGTAGAGGAGGTTTCCGTGCGCGTCGAGAACGGCGAGAGCCGGAACGCCCTTATTGATCGGCACCTTATATCTGTCGGCGACGTTGACGTTGTGGTCCATATGGCCGATGTCGATGTGCACGATGACAAAGTGTTTCTCGAGCAGCTCGGCGTTGGGGCTCTGGTGCATGTAGATGTCGAGAACCTGGCAGTCACCGCACCAGTCACCGCCGAAGTCGAGAATGACACGCTTGTGCTCGGCACGAGCCTGTTTGAGGGCGGCGGCGATATCGGCGTTGGGGTCGGCTGTGGTGGAGTAGAGATGCTTTTTGATGAACGGTGGCGCCATCTGAGCGAAAGACGGGGTGAGCGCCGCTAGAGACATGGCCAGGATGCCGGCGGCAACACGGGTTTGAAGTCGCATAAAATCTTCCCTCTGGAACGATCTGAGCCGCTCCTATTTGATGATGCGCTAGAGACGCGCCAGGTCGCAAAACAGTGGCCGGCGGGTCCTCCCTATAATATCAGCGGAAGCGGCGTATCTACCGAGTAAATCAGCACTTACTTGCCGATATAGTAGCCGCCGCGGGTCTGGACGTAGAGATCCTTCTTCTTCGTAGCGAGATCAACCTGATGGTAGCCTTCGGCTGCGGTCGCCGGGTCGAGGGTGTAGCCGAGGCGGTACTGGGCGCGAAGCTCCTCGGCGATCTGTGTATAGATCTGGGCGAAGGTCTGCTTCTTGTTGACCTCGAAGAGGCGGCCGCCGGTCTCGGTGGCCATGCGCTCGAGGATCTTCTTGCCGTCCGCGTGGCTCGTTCCCGGGTTGCCGCCGCCGCGACCCCCACCGCCGGGATAGCCTCCGCCACCGCCAGGATAACCGCCCCCGCCGCCGCCAGGATAACCACCACCGCCGCCTCCAGGAAAAGGACCACCCCCAGGGTAGCCTCCGCCCGGGAAGCGTCCGCCGCTGCTCCGCTGACGGTCGCCGAAGTCCTGCGGCTCCTCGCCCTTGAAGTAAATGGCGTAGATGACGGTGTCAGCCCGCTGGGCGGTCTCGATGGACTTGGCCAGCGACTCCTTCGAGCCGTTGTCGACGCCGTCGGAGAGGATAATGAGGGCCTTGCGCCCCTTCTGCTTCACCATCAACTCGTCGGAGGCGAGGAAGTTGGCGTCATATAGCGTGGTGCCTCCGGAGCGATAGCGGCGGCGGCCGCTATTATTGCCGTTGTTACCGCCGGAGCTACTGCTTGAGTCGTCGGGATCATGGGCGCTGGAGCCGGTTCCGGGGGTGTCCAGCTCCTTGAGGGCCTCCTGCAGCTTCGGCCGCGAAGAGGTCAGGTCCTGCAGCAGTTCGGTCTGGTGGGCAAACTGGATGACGAAGGCCTGGTCCTTCGAGTTGGTCAACATTTGGTCGAGGAAGGCGCTCGACGCTGTGCGCTCGTCGTCAATGGCCTTGCGCTGGGAGAGGCTGGTATCGACCAGCAGGCCGAGGGTGAGCGGCAGGTCCTTGTCGATGTCGAAGTAGCGGATGGTCTGGGGATGACCATCCACCTGCAGGGTAAAGTCGTCTTTGGTGAGGCTCTGGACGAGCGCGCCCTTCTTGTCCCGCACAACGACCGGAAGGTTGACCAGGCGGGCGTCGACCGAGATGGTGGCAGCGGATCCAACGGGTTTCTGATCCGCGGCGGCTTGTTGGGCGTGGAGAGAGACCGGAAGCAGCAACAGCAGGCCGGCGAAATGCGGTAGCCGGATGGAACGAAGGTCCTTCATATCGACTTAGACGAGATCGCGTTGCGGTGGTTTCAACGGGCCAGCGGTAGCTTCAACTCTGCAGTCAGGCGGAATTGCCTGCTATTTCAAAGAATTTGCGTGTATTCTGACGGCAAATGAAGTATGTGGTTGCAGCTCTTGTGGGACTTGTCTGTGTGTGTTCGGGGAGCGGCTTGCCGGCTGCCCGCGCGGAGGTTGTGCCGCCGGCGAAAGTGGTCAAGCCGCCAACGGGATTCTCGCGTACCGTGGTTCTGTGGCCCAGGGGAGCGCCGGGCGCGCTGGGGACTGGCGAAGGCGACATTCCCAGACTCTATGTCTATCCGGCAACCGGCGAAGGACTGCACTCCGCCGTCATCGTTCTGCCCGGGGGCGGCTACAGCAATCTCTCCACCGAGAAGGAGGGCGCGGAGGAGGCTCGATGGCTGAACCAGCGAGGCGTGACCGCGTTCGTGTTGGTCTACCGGCTCGGCCCGCGTTATGGATTTCCGCTGCCGATGTGGGATGGCGCTCGGGCCATTCGGTATGTGCGGAGTCAGGCGGCGGAGCTTGGCATCGATAAACACAAGATCGGGGTCTGGGGATTCTCAGCGGGCGGCCACTTGGCGGCATATCTGGCAACAACCCACGACGCCGGAGAGAAGAACGCCGCCGACCCGATCGAGCGCGAGAGCGACCGGCCGGACTTCGCGATCCTGTCGTATGCCCGGCTGAGCATGGACCCTGCGATTCCTCGCAGGACGAGCCTGGAGGCGCTGATTGGCACGCATCCCACGTCGAAGCTGATCGATGCCGTCAACCTGGAGCAGCATGTGACGAAGGACACCTCACCGTGCTTTCTCTTCTCGACGACGGGCGACCAGACCGTGAACTCCATGAACTCGACGGCCTTCTACGACGCGCTGAAGCGTGCTGGCGTGCCGGCGGAGTTGCACATCTTTGAGCGCGGAGAGCATGGCTTGGGAATGGCGCAGGGGCTTGCGCATCTGCCCGAGTTAGCGATTTACCCGACGCTGGTTGAAAACTGGATGCAGATTCACGGTTGGATGCAAGAGGACGCAGCGGATCACCACACAGAGGAGTCGCGGGAAGCGAGATCGCTCGACGGATCGAAGCGGGAAGGAGCCCAGGGAAAGGATCGACTCAAAGGAATAAACAAAGGGGAGGGCTTTGCCGGAAAACCCCTTTGAAAAGAACGTGACGGATGATAGGTTTCAAGCAACAATTAACTACCGGAACACGTTTGCTCTGATATTCGAACGATTGTTACCAGATGTGCACGATTGAGGTACTTGTTTGAGGACTTGGGTGTTCGATCGTCCACGGCCATAAGTATGAAATTCGGCCCGGTGTTCGCACCCGTTTGCCTTGGATTGTGGTTTTTTTGGCGCATGAATCATGGTCCTCAACTCGTTGCACTGATCGCCGTTGTCATGGCGGTCGTGGGAGTCGGCGCGGCCCTGTGGGCGCTGTGGCACGAGCATGACCGAAATATAGAACTCCGCAGCGCCCAGCAGGCGCAGTTGAAGTTTCTGGCCGCCGCCGAGGCCAGCCTGGATGCCTTCTCGATCCTGGAGTCAGTGCGCAACAGCGCCGGCGAGATCGTTGACTTTCGGATCCAGTACGTCAACGCAAACTCAGAGACTCTGACCGGGAGACCCCGCACGGCCCTCGTGGGCCAGCTGCTGTCCGCGGTGACACCCTTCCCACCGGAGCCCGGTATCTTTGGCAAGTGTTGCGAGGTTGTGCGCACAGGCGCACCTCTCAACGAAGAGTTCCCTGTCCCGCCGGGGAGCCTGCATGCCAGCTGGGTGCGGTTCCAGGTGATCAAGCTAGGAGATGGAGTGGCGATTACCTGTAGCGACGTCAGCGCACAGAAAGTGACCCAGGAACGCTACGAACACCTGGTCGAGTTTACCGACTCGGTCTTCCAGAACGCTCCCTTCAGCATCATCGCCACTGATACAGAGGGTACGATCACCGCAATGAACGCCGCTGCGGAGAAGCTCACGGGCTACAGCCGCGAGGACCTTGTCGGCAAAGCCCCGCTGACGCTCCTGCACGACGAGAAGGAACTGGCCGCGTTGGCCGCAGGCGGCGACCGGATGGACACGCCCGAGCAGACAGGGTTTGGGGCTCTGACTGCGGGCGCGGCCGCAGGTGAGATGGACGAGAAGGAGTGCACGCTGATCCGCGGCGACGGAACCCAGGCGCCGATCAGCCTCGCGATGCGTGCTGTGACCTCCGATACAGGCGAGGTTACCGGCTTTGTCGGAATCGCCATCGACATCACCGAGCGGCGCCAGATGATGAGCTACGTGACACACCTGGCGACGCACGATCAGCTGACAGGGCTCCTGGGACGCTCTCTGCTGCGCGACAAGACGGTGGAGGCCGTGGAACGGGCGCGGCGCTATGGGACCAAGGTCGCAGTATTCATGATCGATCTTGACCAGTTCAAACGGATCAACGACTCGCTCGGTCACTCGTCAGGCGACTACATTCTGGTCGAAACAGCCAACCGGCTGCGACGTTCCGTGCGCAGCACCGACATTGTGTCGCGGGTGGGAGGGGACGAGTTTATCGTCGTCATGCCCGACATCACCAGCGTCGCGGACGTGGAACAGTGCGCAGCCAACCTCGTCGCGAAGCTTGCGCCGGAGATTGAGGTTGAGAGCCACCTGGTGAATGTCACCGCAAGCGTCGGCGTCTGTATCTACCCTGACTTCGCGCCCGACGCGAAGCATCTTTTGAAACGCGCCGACTCGGCCATGTATGCGGCCAAGGAGAATGGGCGCAATCAGCACCAGATCTTCAGCGAAGACATGCTGAAGGTGACTGCCGACCGGCTCTCGATGGAGCATGGACTCCGGCACGCGCTGGCAAACGGCGAGCTTCATCTTCGCTACCAGCCGCAGGTCTCGCTGTCGACCGGAATGGTGACTGGCATGGAGGCGCTCCTGCGCTGGGACCATCCCAAGCTGGGATCGGTTCCGCCGTCGCAGTTCATCCCCCTGGCCGAGGAGACGGGCCTGATCGTGCCGATCGGCGAGTGGGCCATCATAACGGCGTGCCGCGAGGGCAAGGCGCTCCAGGACGAGCTGGGCTCCGATATGACGGTGTCGATCAATCTGTCGCCGCGTCAGTTCCAGCAGAGAAACCTGGTGCAGGTTATCGAGCACGCACTGGTCGCGAGCGGGCTCTCGGCTCGGAGCCTCGAGGTCGAGATCACCGAGAGCATGTTGATGGTGAACTCCGGAGACAATCTGGACAAGTTGCAGAAGATTCGCGAATTGGGCGTGCGAATCTCGATCGATGACTTCGGCACCGGTTTCTCCAGCTTCTCCTACCTGCTGCAGTATCAGGTCGACCGGTTGAAGATCGACCAGAGCTTCGTGAAACAGACCGGCACCGACCCGAACGCAGCCGCAGTGGTAAGGACGATCATAGCGATGTCGCACGGGCTGGCTATTCGCGTGGTGGCGGAAGGCGTCGAGACCGACGAGCAGTTGCGCTTCCTGCAGCGCAGGAAGTGCGATGAGGCACAGGGAAATTTCATCGCCGGGCCGGTACCCGCCAAGGACTTCATCGCTGCGGTCCGCGAGTGCGGCAGCATCAGTCTCTTGCAGAGCGTCGCTCTCTAAACATTGTTGAGCCGGTTTTGTCGCACCCGCAGCCAGCTCAGCGCTTGCTGCGCGCCTTCTTCTTCGAACCAGCTGCCTGCGGCTCCTCCGGCTGGAAGAGCACCTTCAGCTCGTCGGCGTTCTGCCACAATCGGAGACCTCCTTCGATGGCGTTGCTGTTCGAACCGAGAATGACGTGGTGCGGAAGCCCCTTCATCAACTTGGCGTTGCCGCCGCCCAGCAGCACAGAATCGCAGATCAGCGCAGCCTTCAAGAGATCAATGATGTCCAGAACAGACTCTCGCCACAGCTTCTTGCCGCGGCGCTCCAGGCCTTCGAGGCCAATGTACTCTTCATAGGTACGACCTTTCCTGTAGGGCAAGTGCGCCAGTTCGAGAGGAATGACGTTGCCGTCAACGATCATCGCGGAGCCGAGGCCGGTGCCGACGCCGAGAAAGAGCATGCGGCCTCCCCGGTAGCCGCCGAGCGCCTGCATCGCCGCATCGTTGATGAAGCGGATGGGCTTGCCAAAGGTCTTCTGATAAGGAAAGTCAATCCAGCCGGGAGCGAGGTTGTGAGGCTCAGCAAGAGGGTGATCGTGGAAGACCGGTCCCGGATAGCCGATCGAGATGCAGTCGTAATCCCAGCTCTTCGTTACCGCAAGTACCTCCCGGGCCATGTCCGCGGCTGTCATCGTTGGGCCTGAGAGAATCTTGACGGGAACCCGCTGATCGGTGGAGGCAACCTTAACGTGAGTGCCGCCGATATCGATGATGAGAATTTTCATGCCGAGCAGAATACAGCGTTCTCCAGGCTTCGTGACAATCCCTGGGCTCCTGAGGACGAAAAGCGACGCCCTCGGTTACATCGACGAGCGCTTCTACCTCTTCGGTTTGATCTCTCAACCTGCATACCTTCGTAGAGCAACCCGCGCAGAATGAAAGCGTTGCACCTGTCTTATCGGTTACGGCTCCGACGCGGATATTTCTTTTCCGGAAGCCTCGCACTCAAAATAAGGAACACAAAATAAACAGGATACATGTTTAGCTAATATTCTTATTGACAATCGTACTTCTTTATTACTATAGTGGTGATGGGTACTTCTAAGCCCGGAGGATGACATCAATGCGCAGATTTCTTGCAGCCGCCCTTGCCCTTTCCCCCGCCTTGCTTCATGCCCAGGCAAATTCGCCTGCTCAACCCCAGACTTCTGCTACGGTTCTCGAATCCAAGCTGACAGCGCCTGCAGAGATCACCGGCGCAGCTGAGACCGCTGCAACGGCCCCCGTTCGCGTCACCACCGGTGTTACCGCACCTAGGCTGATCCACACCGTTGCCATTTCGTCGTCCAGTGAAAGCCTGGCTTTCCGCAGCGGAATCGACCGGCAGGCCGTCGTCTCGTTGCTCGTCGACGAGAAGGGCGTTCCTTCGAACCCGAAGATCGTTCTCTCGGCCGGCGCGGACATCGACAACAACGTTCTCGAAGCAGTGAAGCAGTACCGCTTTCAGCCTGGCTCCTTGAACCATCATCCCACAGCCGTTCCCGTAAATCTCCATATCACGATTCAGAACGGACTTCAGTAGTTCACTGCCCTGCTGCTTTTCTCAACTAAGGGTGGACCTCTTCGGTTCGCCCATTTTTCTTTGGGGGAAGCGAGAATCGGACACGCACCGAAGGGCGTCGTAGATAGGGCACCCCAGCCGATTAGCGAATGTCGCTTCGCGCTGAACCGCTGTCTGCCATCTTCTGGCTGAGAACTGTATAGCGCGAGCCGCCCGGGCCTAAGTCGCTGCGGTAAAGATTGACAGTCTCCACGCTGAAGGTGCGCCGCATCTGCGACGGGAGCGCGCTCTGGCCCCTATTGAACCGCAGCGGTGAGCGAAAGCGCGCGAGCGTGATGTGCGGATGGTACGGGCGCTCCTCCGGAGCAAAGCCGCAGCGAGCCATGCGCTCGACGACCTGCGCCTGAAGATGGAGAAGCCTCGGGGCGGGTTCGACCTCGGCGAAGAGAACGCCGACCCGCGGGAAATTGCCCAGGCTGGTCAGCTTTATCTGGAAGGGCGTGAACTCCAGCCCAGCCAACTCACGCTCAATAGAGGCAAGCCTGTCTTCAGCGACCTCGCCGAGAAAGACAAGCGTGAGGTGAAGGTTCTCCGGCGCAGTCCAGCGAGCCTTTGGTATCGCTATCGCTCGCGCGAGCCGGGCGAGGTTCTTAGCTAATTCGGCTGGGACGGGCAAGCCAACGAACAGGCGCATGGATTTTGGATGCGGTGAACCAACAGGAGCATTCCACACCCCTCCCCCTCCCCCCATGTGGGCTATAAATTCAATCAGCACAGCGATTTGGCAGGTTTCAACAGGCTAAAATATTCCATCTAAATGGGTTAGATGTCAAAATCCTGATTCTAAAAGAGATATGGCCCGGTTTATTGGACCGGGCCATCGGTTCTCTTGTCTCTGGTTCTATTTTATGAGATTAGGTGAAACTGCTCTGCCAGTTCTGCTGAGAATATTTCTGCGACCTAAATGGTTTGCTTTCTGCGGATTGATGGACTGGCCTTGAATTTTGACGACCGCCGGAGGGCTTGACATGCGAATTTGCAGGGATTGTAGGTGGTTAACTCTCTCCACTCCCACCCTTCGCAAAATGCGCGAAGGATGGGGCACTCGATCATTTGTGGCTGGTCGGGGAGTGACAGCAGGGTGGACCACCCGTCCTACTCTCGTCGGATCGTCACCGCTACGGGTGTTGACAGTGTTTCAAATCGGCCTTCAATATTTGACGGACGATGGATCATATGAAGGAGTCCTTTATGATTGAACCTACATCCGCTGAGGCGTCGGGCGATGGTGTGCGCGGATCTCAAGCGAACACAGGTAACAAACTGCAGGCGAAGAGTGTTCTAACAAAGATTGCAGCGTTTGTTGCAGATCGAAATATCGCTTTCCTTGTTTGCAGCATTGGAATGATCGTGATGTTGCTGTGGGCAGGCAAGTTCAAAATGACGGCACCCGGAGCAGAGGGCATCATCCCGCTCGTCAGTAACAGCCCACTTACCAGTTTGCAACTCAAGGTCTTTGGACCATATGTTCTGGGGGATATGATCGGGGCCACTGAATGGACAGCGGCAATCCTACTGATCATTGGCTACTTTAGACCTAAAGCAGGCATTGTGGGCGGGATCATTCTAGTCGGCATGTTCTTCACCACAAGCTCCATGTTGATCACGACTCCGGATGACACCATCGTGGTTCACGGCATCCATTACATGAACAATCTCGGCCTGTTTCTCTTCAAGGACATTATCTCTTTCGGAGTTGCGTTCTATCTGATCAGCTACTATGGCCGAAAAGCGATCATGGCTGAGAATCGCAGATGATGGTCTGCGGGCTTCCAACGGACCACCCGCCACGTACAGGTTTATTTTGAGGCGCCCTCGTCGCTCGCATCTTCTGCTGCAGCCGATATTGTCTTTGTATCTGTTTCAAAATCAGCTACCGGTGCGTTTGACGTCGATGGGGGAAGTCGTACGCGCGCTGAGGGTTTCGCTGAAATTCCATTCGGCTTCAGACCGCCCGTGAGGAGGCTCACTGCGTGACCGACGACCCCAGAAGCACCCTCTTCACTTAGGCGGCCCAGTACAAGAAGACCGAATGCGGCCACTACAAGGAAGACAGCCACCGCTGCGATGATTGTCTTAGAGACGGGCAGAGCGGGAAAAAAGAATTCGACAGCAGCCACGCAACAAAAGAGGACGACGAGACAAACCGTAAGAGTCACAAGTACGCGAGCCAAACCATAGTGGGGTTTGGCGATTCTCAGTTTCTGTCGTTCCTCCTTTAGATCATGGGCGTAATAGCGGTCGAGCGCTTTTCCGATCCGGTCTTTCAACGCAGGATCTCTCTCGGCTGCATATTGGGCCTGAAGTGTCTGAGCCTTGTCGAACGAAGTGGGCATTCTTATGCGGCCGCTTTCATCCGACGGGAGAGCTTCTCATGGCCAACTACGAAATAGAGCTCTGCCTCCATCGTCCCGTCTCGCAAGGACACTTCCTCGTCGCAACTAGGGCAGAGCGAGATTTCGGGTAGCTCATCACCGAGTTTAAACTCATCGAGAGGAACCGAGTCGCGTTTGCAAAACGTTCCGTATCGAGGAGAAGCGATACCTTCGTCTTCGAGGATACTGAAGGCCGCAAGGACCGCCGCCTCCGATTCGTGTACGGCGGCAGCAACGACCTGCGGATAGAAAACAGTTTGCTCCGGTCGACTTTGCAAATAAACGGAGACCTTCCGAACTACCTCTTCAGTCCTCGGCGAGGTCTTCTGGATTGCGCTTCCTCTAAACCAAGTGCGAAAGGACATAGTTAATCTCCGCCTCGTGGCATGCAGCGTCAAAACGAACAAAACTCGCTCTTCCATCAATATGAGTGAACACGCGTCGAGAGAGGGCAGTCTTCGAAGGGGCCGAGAGCCAGTTCAGGCTCTCGACTTCGTGTGTTCTGACCGGAGCGCCATACTTCGCCATCGCGTCCCAGTCCTTTCCACTCCTTATGTCCTTTCCTTTCACTTTCGATGACACTTTGATGATGAGGCCGTCATCGGTAAGTTGCTCGTTAAGAGCTACCTCCACAAGAGTTGGCTTCGCGTTGATAATCTTGTCCAAGCTCGGTCTTAGTTCTACCGCATCAAGGGTGATTCCAAACATCGCCTCAACGACGTTTTTGAAGTGCAGAAAATATTCGTCTTTCGAAGGCCGCCCGTTTGTTCCGTGCGGGTGTCCGCGTTCCGGTTTGTCGTAGCGTAGCTGCACAACGCCGGTTTTGCGGTTGTAGTCAAGAACCACGATCTTTATCGGATGTTCGGTCCGATAGGAGAGCAGTGGCAATTGAGAAACATACTTCGTGTGCTTTTCTGCCCATTTCGCGCGAATCGTGATGCCGTCATCAGTAATGTAAACGAGCTTCGTACCAGTAACCGAGGATGGAGCATGTACCCTAACCGCGCTGAATACGACTGATAGTGAAGTCATCTGCTTTTGAATCGTCTTATGATTTTTCGACGTCGGCTCGATTCGGAATAGATGAATACGCTTCCCACCACATTCCTCAATTTCGAGTAGACCGGCCTGCAATTGTGATTCGGAGATCTTCCCGTCCTCAAGGACCTTGAGAACCCGTTCTGCCAGTGCATCTTTGGTATTCGCTGTAAGAGTAATGCCCTGTGATACGAGCCAACTCTTGATAGACGCTATGCTGGGTTTCGCAAGCATCTTCTTAACTTCTTCAAAACTGATAGGTGGATTTTGCATTAAGCTCCTCAAGAATGCAAAGCGCGGGCCGGAATTAGCTTAGTCTGTAAATGGTTGATTACCAAGCAAATATTTAAGAAAAGATAACGGCAGGGCCGAAGCCCTGCCGTTATGGTATTGCGGCCTGCAGCTACGCTTATTCGGCGGCCATTTCTTCCTGTTCGCCTTCCATGCGCATGGCTTCGAGCTCGCGCTCTTCGGCGTCGTGCGCTTCCTGGACCTCGGCCTGGACCTGGGCTGCCGCTTCTTCGAGCTCCGGTGAGAGCTGGACGTTGCGGTAGTACTCCATGCCAGTGCCGGCGGGGATGAGGCGGCCGACGATGACGTTCTCCTTGAGGCCGCGCAGCGTATCCATCGAGCCGTTGATCGAGGCTTCGGTGAGGACGCGGGTGGTCTCCTGGAAGGAGGCTGCCGAGATGAAGGAGTCGGTCGAGAGCGACGCCTTGGTGATGCCGAGCAGAAGCGAGCGGCCAATCGCCGGACGTCCGCCCGTCATCAGGACGCGCTGGTTCTCCGCGTTGAAGCGGAAGCGGTCCGTCTGCTGGTCGATGAGGAAGTTGGTATCGCCGACCTCCTCGATCTTCACCCAGCGGAGCATCTGCCGGACGATGGTCTCGATGTGCTTGTCCGAGATGGCCACGCCCTGCAACCGGTAGACCTCCTGGATCTCGTTGACGAGGTACTGCTGCAGTGCACGCTCGCCGAGGACTTCCAGAATGTCGTGCGGGTTGCGCGGACCGTCGATGAGCGCATCACCGGCGCGGAGGCGTTCACCTTCCTGCACGTTGATGTACACACCACGCGGTACGCTGTACTCCTCTTCCTGACCGTTGTCGGCGGTGACGTAGACCTTGCGCTGGCCCTTGGAGACCTCGCCGAAGCGAACGACGCCGTCGATCTTCGAGATGATTGCCGGGTCGCGCGGCTTGCGGGCCTCGAACAACTCGACAACTCGCGGCAGACCACCGGTGATGTCCTTGGTGCGCGTGGTTTCGCGCGGGATCTTGGCAAGGATGTCGCCGGGGGATACCTCGTCGCCGTCGGCCAGCATAAGGTGAGCGCGGCTCGGCATCAGGTACCGCTTGTTGCCGGTAGCCGACTTGATGACGATGGTCGGCTGACGCTTCTCGTCGGGCGAATCGGTGACGACGAGACGCGAGAGGCCAGTGACCTCGTCGATCTCTTCGTTCAGCGTGACGCCCTCCTGCAGGTCCTTGAACTGGACCGTGCCGGCGATCTCCGTCAGCAGCGAGAACGTGTAAGGATCCCACTCGCCGAGCTTGTCGCCAAGGGCGACGGTAGAGCCGTCCTCAACCTTCAGCTTGGCGCCGTAGACGATCGCGTAGCGCTCCTTCTCGCGGCCCTTCTCGTCGACGATGGCGACCGAGCCGTTGCGGTTCATCGCGACCAGGTCGCCCGACTTAGCGCGCACGGTGACCAGGTTGATGAAGCGCACGGTACCGGCGTTCTTGGCCTCGATGTGCGAGGCGTCGGAGACGCGCGATGCCGTTCCGCCGATGTGGAAGGTACGCATCGTGAGCTGCGTGCCGGGCTCGCCGATGGATTGCGCCGCGATGACGCCGACGGCCTCGCCCATCTCCACCATCTTGCCCGAGCCGAGGTTGCGGCCGTAGCAGAGGATGCAGACGCCGCGCTTGGACTCGCAGGTCAGCACGGAGCGGATCTTCACCCGCTCGATACCGGCAGCCTGGATTGCGCTGGCGAGGTCTTCGTCGATCTCCTGATTGATATCGACGATGGTCTTGCCTTCGTAGTCCTTGAGCTTCTCGAGCGAAACGCGGCCAATGATGCGGTCGCGCAGGGGCTCGATGGTCTCGCCAGCTTCGATGATCGGCGTGACGTAGATGCCCTCGACGGTGCCGCAGTCGTTTTGCGAGATGATGACATCCTGCGCGACGTCTACGAGGCGGCGGGTGAGGTAGCCCGAGTCCGCGGTTTTGAGTGCGGTATCGGCCAGACCCTTACGAGCGCCGTGCGTCGAGATGAAGTACTGCAGCACGGTGAGGCCCTCGCGGAAGTTCGCCGTGATGGGGGTCTCGATGATTTCACCCGAGGGCTTGGCCATCAGACCACGCATGCCGGAGAGCTGGCGGATCTGCTGTTTGGATCCGCGGGCTCCGGAGTCGGCCATGATGTAGATCGGGTTCATGGCTCCTTCCTTGTCGGCGCGCTTCATGTTGTTGAACATCTCGTCGGCGACCTTTTCGGTCACGGCAGACCACATCTGGATGACCTTGTTGTTGCGCTCACCGTTGGTGATGGCGCCATCAAGGTACTGCTGCTGGACGTTGATGACCTGCTTCTCGGCGTCACCGACGACGGTGTACTTCGACTCCGGGATGACCATGTCGTCGAGGCCGACGGAGAGGCCGGACTTGGTGGCGTAACGGAAGCCGAGGTCCTTGATCCTGTCGAGGGTCTTGACGGTGGTCTCGAGGCCGAGGTTGAGGTAGCAGTAGTTGACGAGCTGGCCGATTCCCTTCTTCTTGAGCAGGCCGTTGATGTACGGCATGCCCTCGGGAAGCGCATCGTTGAGGATGGCGCGGCCGACCGTGGTGTTGATGTACTGCTTGTTGAACTCGACCGGCTCGGTGTGCGTGATGTCCTGATCGTCGTACGCCGTGGTCATGTCGAGGACAGGGCCGGTGTGGCGCAGACGGATAGGCGTCAGCGTCTCGACCTGGCCTGCTTCGAGCGCCATCAGCACCTCTTCGATATTGGCGAAGACGCGGCCTTCGCCCTTGGCGTTGACCTTCGCCTTGGTGAGGTAGTAGAGGCCGAGCACGAGGTCCTGCGTCGGCACCGTGATTGGCTGGCCGCTCGCGGGCGAGAGGATGTTGTGCGAGGCGAGCATCAGCACGCTGGCTTCGATCTGCGCCTCAGGCGAGAGCGGGATGTGCACGGCCATCTGGTCGCCGTCGAAGTCCGCGTTGAAGGCGGTGCAGACGAGCGGATGAATCTTGATCGCCTTGCCTTCGACGAGCACAGGCTCAAAGGCCTGGATGCCGAGGCGGTGCAGTGTCGGAGCGCGGTTCAGCAGCACCGGGTGGTCCTTGATGACCTCTTCGAGGATGTCCCACACGATGGGCTCCTGCAGCTCCACCATCTCCTTGGCCTGCTTGATGGTCGTGCAGTGGCCGGTCTGCTCGAGCCGGTGATAGATGAACGGCTTGAAGAGCTCGAGCGCCATCTTCTTGGGAAGACCGCACTGGTGCAGCTTCAGCTCAGGTCCAACGACGATCACCGAGCGGCCGGAGTAGTCCACACGCTTGCCGAGCAGGTTCTGGCGGAAGCGTCCCTGCTTGCCCTTCAGCGTGTCGGAAAGGGACTTCAGCGGACGGTTGTTCGCACCGCGCAGCACGCGGCCACGGCGACCGTTGTCGAACAGCGCATCGACGGCCTCCTGCAGCATGCGCTTTTCGTTGCGCACGATGACCTCAGGCGCATGAAGGTCCATGAGCTTCTTGAGGCGGTTGTTGCGATTGATCACGCGGCGGTATAGATCGTTCAGGTCCGACGTAGCAAAGCGGCCGCCGTCCAGAGGAACCAGCGGGCGAAGCTCAGGCGGAATGACCGGAATCACGTCGAGGATCATCCACTCCGGCTTGTTGTCGGACTTGCGGAAGGCCTCAACGATCTTGAGGCGCTTCGAATACTTGAGCTTCTTCTGCAGCGAGGCCTCGGCTTTCATGCGCTCGCGCAGCTCGATCGCCAGCTCGGCGACATCGACGCGCTTGAGCAGCTCCTTGATGGCTTCGGCGCCCATCATGGCCTTGAAGCCCGTGGGGCGGTACTGCTGGTCGAGCTCTCGGAAGCGGTTCTCGTCCTTGATGACCTCGCGCTCCTTCACCGGAGCGTCGCCTGGATCGACCACGACATACGACTCGAAGTAGAGCACTGCCTCAAGCTCGCGCAGCGAGATATCCAGCAGGTGGCCGATGCGCGACGGCAGGCCCTTGAAGAACCACACGTGCGAGCAGGGGCTGGCGAGCTCAATGTGACCGAGGCGCTCACGGCGGACCTTCGACAGTGTGACTTCGACGCCGCACTTGTCGCAGATGACTCCGCGATGCTTCATGCGCTTGTACTTGCCGCAGAGGCATTCCCAGTCGGTGATGGGGCCGAAGATGCGGGCGCAGAAAAGGCCGTCGCGTTCGGGCTTGAACGTGCGGTAGTTGATGGTCTCGGGCTTGGTGACTTCGCCGTGCGACCAGCTGCGGATCTTCTCCGGGCTGGCGAGCTGAATCTTGATCGCGTCGAAGTCGGCGATAGGGCCGGTCAGTTCAAATGGGCTGGAGCGGAACATATGTTTTTGTCTCTCCTGGCGGCTTGGCTGGTTAGCCTTCGCTGCCTGTTTACTGCTGCTTGTCTTCTTCGCAGCCGATGGTGCGCTGCATCAATTCAATATCCCTGGCGGCTTCGTCCCGCCAGTCTCCGCAATTGGCGAGAGGCTGGCGGTCCGGAGCTAATCGGCTGCCGCGATTGCGGGCAGCGGCTGCTTCTTCTGGTCGCTTTGCTTGATCAGTTCCACGTCAAGGCAGAGCGACTGGAGCTCGCGGATGAGCACGTTGAACGACTCCGGAACACCGGGCTCGATCGCTGCCTCGCCCTTGACGATGGCCTCATAGATCTTCGTACGGCCAAAGACGTCGTCGGACTTGGCGGTGAGCAGCTCCTGCAGGATGTAGGCGGCGCCGTAGGCTTCGAGCGCCCAGACCTCCATCTCACCGAAGCGCTGTCCGCCGAACTGGGCCTTACCTCCCAGCGGCTGCTGGGTGATCAGCGAGTACGGCCCGATCGAGCGAGCGTGGATCTTGTCGTCGACAAGGTGCGACAGCTTGAGCATGTAGATGTAGCCCACAGTTGCAGGCTGCTCAAACGCGTCGCCCGTCATGCCGTCGAAGAGCTGGCTCTTGCCCGAGGTCGGCAAGCCCGCGGCTGCGAGCAGTGCCTTGATCTCGGTCTCGCGCGCGCCGTCGAAGACTGCCGTGCCGAACCAGATGCCGCGCTTCATGCCGGCGGCGACGCGCAGAGTCTGCTCGTCGTCCAGCGCCAGAAGCTGCCTGAGAGCTGCAGTGTTGGCGAAGCGCGCCTTGAAGAGTTCGCGGACTTCGCTGGCCTTGTCGTGCTGCGCAGCGAGTTCGGCGACCTGCTTGCCGAGTTCGTGTGCAGCCCAGCCAAGGTGCGTCTCGAGGATCTGCCCGACATTCATACGCGAAGGCACGCCCAGCGGGTTCAGAACGATCTCGACCGGCGTTCCGTCCGGGAGGTACGGCATGTCCTCTTCCGGCAGAATGCGAGCGATGACGCCCTTGTTGCCGTGGCGGCCGGCCATCTTGTCGCCGACCGAAAGCTTGCGCTTCATCGCAACGTAGACCTTCACCATCTTGATGACGCCCGGAGCGAGTTCGTCGCCCTTCGACATCTTCGCAATCTTCTCGTTCGTAATCTTGCGCAGAACGTCGATCTGGCGCGAGGTCATCTCTTCGATCTCATCGATCTGCTCGTTGACGCGGGGGTCCTTGTCGGCGTAGCGAATACGCTTCAGGTTGCGCGTCGAGATAAGCTCGATGGTGTCGCGGTTCAGAACCTCGCCCTTCGAGAGCAGCTTCTTGTTGGTGCGCTCGTCGTGCAGATCGGCCTGAACCTCCTTGCCACCGAGGATGGCCTCGAGGCGCTTCAGGCGCTCATCGGTGAGAATGCGGATCTCATCGGCGAGGTTGCGCTCGAGCTTCTCGATCATCTCCTGCTCGATCTGCTTGGCGCGCTCGTCCTTCTCCTGGCCCTTGCGGGAGAAGATGCGGACGTCGACCACCGTGCCCTCAATGCCCGGAGGGCATGTGAGCGAGGCGTCGCGAACGTCGCCGGCCTTCTCACCGAAGATGGCGCGGAGCAGCTTCTCTTCAGGAGTGAGCTGCGTCTCGCCCTTCGGCGTCACCTTGCCGACGAGGATGTCATTGTGACCGATCTTGGCTCCGATGCGGATGATGCCCGACTCGTCGAGGTCACGCAGAGCATGCTCCGAGACGTTCGGGATGTCGCGCGTGATCTCTTCCGGTCCCAGCTTCGTGTCGCGGGCCTCGATCTCGAACTCCTCGATATGGATTGAGGTGTAGTAGTCCTCGCGGACCAGCTTCTCCGAGATCAGGATCGCGTCCTCGAAGTTGTAACCGCGCCACGGCATGAAGGCCACCAGCACGTTGCGGCCGAGACCAAGCTCGCCCTGCTCCGTGCACGGACCGTCAGCGATCACCTGCCCCTTCAGGACGCGGTCACCCTTGCGGACGATCGGCTTCTGGTTGATGCAGGTGTTCTGGTTGGAGCGCTTGAACTTCGTGAGCTGGTAGATGTCGCTGCCGACCTCACGCGAGAGCTGCGTCGGATGATGCTCACCCTCGACGCGCACGATGATGCGCTCGGAGTCAACCGAGTCCACGATGCCGTTGCGCTTGGCCAGGATGACGGCGCCGGAGTCGCGAGCGGTGACGCCCTCCATTCCCGTGCCGACCAGAGGAGCCTCGGAGACCAGCAGAGGAACCGACTGGCGCTGCATGTTCGCACCCATCAGAGCGCGGTTCGCGTCGTCGTGCTCGAGGAATGGTACAAGCGATGCGGCAACTGAGACAAGCTGCTTCGGCGAGACGTCAACGTAGTCCACCTCGGACTTGTTGACGAGAACGAAGTTGCCCTGGCGGCGGGCATCGACGATGTCCTGCACGATGTGCTGGCTCTCATCGAGCTCGACGTTCGCCTGAGCGATGGTGTGGCGGTCTTCTTCCCAGGCCGAAAGGTAGAAGCTGAAGGGAGCAAGATCCATGGTGCGCTTCTTGTCCTTCTTCAGGTGGTCGTTGAGCTTCTTCGCCTCGTTGATCTCGAGGGAGTCTCCCTGACGCAGACCACTCTCGCCGGCATTCGTCACCGAGACGTAGTCGAGAACCTTGCCGTCCTTCACCTTGCGGTAGGGCGACTCGATGAAGCCGTACTCGTTGATACGCGCGAAGCACGACAGCGAAGAGATCAGACCGATGTTCGGGCCTTCCGGCGTCTCAATCGGGCAGATGCGGCCGTAGTGCGTCGGGTGCACGTCGCGCACCTCGAAGCCCGCGCGCTCACGCGAAAGACCACCGGGCCCAAGGGCCGACAGGCGGCGCTTGTGCGTGATCTCTGAGAGCGGGTTCGTCTGGTCCATGAACTGCGAGAGCTGCGAGGAGCCGAAGAACTCGCGGATCGCGGCCATCACAGGCTTCGCGTTGATGAGGTCGTGCGGCATCGCCGTCGACATCTCCTGGTAGACCGACATCTTCTCCTTGATCGCGCGCTCCATGCGAACCAGGCCGATGCGGAACTGGTTCTCCATGAGCTCACCAACCGCGCGGACGCGACGGTTGCCAAGGTGGTCGATGTCGTCCACGACACCGATGTTCTTCCGCAGCTTGAGCAGGTAGCGGATCGTGCCGTAGAAGTCCTCCGGCGTCAGCGTGCGCTTGTCGAGGCCTGTAGCGTCCTGGTTCTCGTAAAGCTTGATGTTGAACTTCAGCCGGCCCACTCGCGAGAAGTCGTACTTGCGCGCATCGAAGAACATGCCTTCAAAGAGCGAAGTCGCCGTATCGAGCGTCGGGGGGTCACCGGGACGCAGCTTGCGGTAGATCTCGATCAGAGCCTCTTCAGGCTTGCGCACCGAGTCGCGACGCAGCGTGTTGCTGATGATGTTGCCAACATCATCGCGCTCGGGGAAGAAGACCTCGAAGCTGGTCACGCCCGACTGCTGGATCTTGTGCAGCTTGTCGGCGGTAAGCTCCTGGTTGGCCTCGTAGAGCAGCTCGCCGGTTGTCAGATCGACTACATCGGCCGCGATCATCGCGCCGTCGAACTCGCTGGTCTCAACATCGACCTGCTCGATCTTGTGCGAGCGCAGGCCCTTGAGTGAGTGAGCTGAGATCTTGCGGGTGGCCGGAGCAAGCTCCTCACCCTTGACCACAACAGCCGCGGCCGGACGCGTGCCCTGCAGGTTGGTCGGCGTGCCCTCAGGCGCGACCTTCCAGCTCAGCTTGCCGTCCTTCACGTTGATGGTGTCGACCGTGTAGAAGGTCTTGAGGATCTCCTCATCGGTGCGCAGGCCAAGCGCGCGCAGGAAGATGGTGCCGAGGAACTTGCGCTTGCGGTCGATGCGGACGTAGAGGGTGTTCTTCTGGTCGTATTCGAACTCAACCCAGCTGCCGCGGTACGGAATGATCTTGCCGAGGAAGTAGGTGCGGTTGTTCGCCGTCTCGAAAAAGACGCCGGGCGAGCGGTGGAGCTGCGAGACGATGACGCGCTCCGTCCCGTTCACGATGAAGGTGCCGTTTTGGCTCATCAACGGAATGTCGCCGAAGAAGACCTCCTGCTCCTTCATGTCCCGGAGGCTCTTGACTCCTGTCTCCGGGTCCTTGTCGTAGATCTTCAGGCGGATTGTGACCTTCAGCGGAGCCGAGTAGGTCATGCCGCGCTCTTCGCACTCAGCCTGGTCGTACTTCAGCTGCAGCCCAACGGGGTCACCGCACTTGGTGCAGAAGTCAGGAGTGTTTTTGTTGTAGGTTCCGCAGAAATTGCAAAGCACGTCGCCCGGGTGGAAGGGGTCAGTGATAACCATATGGCCGCAGTGCGTGCAGGCCGTGCGCAGGTGGTTGAGACCCTTAAGATAGCCGCACTTGCACTCCCAGTTGCCGATTGAGTAATCGACAAACTCAAGTTCAGAGACGTTGCGGAAGTCGGTGATCGGGAAGACCGAGGTAAAGACCGACTGCAGGCCGTTGTCCTCGCGCTCTTGCGGGAGCTTGTCCATCTGCAGGAAGCGCTCATAGCTGCGGCGCTGAACTTCGATGAGGTTGGGGATTTCAATTGCGGTTGGAATCTTGGAAAAATCTAGACGGCTGCGGATCGCGCGCGTTTCGCTGGACATGCTCTCTCCTGAAAACTCACCTTCGAGGCCTCCCAACCCTGGCTGCCCGCATCGAAGCACTCTGATGCATCTCGGCTGCCCGGTCGTTCGGGGAGGGCTCGGTGCTGCCCTCCGGTGTGATACTGTGTGCGCAGTCTGTAAATCGTCGGGTCCCGCCGTCCCTCGATTGCGGCAAGCCCGTGCGCAGAATGTCTTGCCGTCTCGTGCTTCCCGGCCCCGTAAAACTTCAAGCTTTTACTGTCGACTCGCGCCCTTAAGCTGCTATAAAGAACGCGTGCTGCCGTTACCTGACCGCTCCAGGAGCGGAAACTAGGCGCAAACACGGCAAAGCGCTCACAGGGACAGCGCGTCCCATGAGCGCAAAAGTCGACTTGTGCACTGTTTCTATAGTAATCGTGTAAATGCCTGCCGCCATTTGAGGCTCGCCTGCCCCAAAGTTGCTGCCGCTTGCTCTAAAGCCCATTGCACCACGCACTTCCGCCGCTCGAAGCACATAATGGCCGGCCCCTTAACCTGCACCCTGCCAGGATGGACCGGAGTACAACCCCTAAAGTCTTTCGCCTAAACCATTTGCCCGCCAAATAGCACGCCGGAGCGGAAACGAATCTTTATCTCCAGATAAAGAATATCGCGTTCCGCCCGGCGATGCAACTGGTTGACGACTACTTGATCTCAACAGTCGCGACGCCCTCGAACTTCTTGGCGATGGCAGCCGCGTCTTCCTTCGAGACGTTCTCCTTCAGAGGCTTGGGAGCGCCGTCGACCAAGTCCTTGGCTTCCTTCAGCCCAAGGGCGGTGACTTCGCGCACAGCCTTGATGGTGTTGATCTTGTTCGCGCCCGCATCCTTCAGGATGACGGTGAACTCGGTCTTCTCCTCGACCGCAGGAGCAGCCGCGCCGCCACCGGCCGCCGGAGCAGCAGCAACCGCTGCCGCCGCCGCCGAGACGCCGAGACGCTCTTCGAGCTTCTTGACCAGAGCCGAGGCCTCAAGGAGGCTCAGGCTAACGATTGAATCTTCCAACTGCTGAATGTCCGCCATTTTTCTTTCTCCAATTCGAAAAATCTAAACTCTGTATTGCCTATTGCCTGCCCGAAGCCCTCTTGAGCCTCGGGTGCCTGATCTCTCCCGGGTTTCCGTTGCGCCCAGACATGGCGCACCCGGCAGCGGTCAGACGAAACTTGTTTTACGCCTCTGCCGCGGGAGCCTCTGCAGCAGGGACCTCCGCCGCCGGAGCCTCGGCCACCGGTGCCTCAACTGCCGCCACCGGAGCCGCTGCGCCGCCAAACTTGCCCTTCTCCACTCCCTGGTTGACAACCACAGCGAGATCGCGGCCAGTCGCATTGATGACGGTAGCCAGACGCTGCGCCGGAGCGTTGATAAGGAACAGAAGCTTCGCAAAGAGCTCTTCCTTGCCCGGCATCGTCGCCAGAGCAGTAATCTCCTCGACGTTGAGGACCTTGCCATCAACGATGCCAAGCTTGAAGGTGAACTCCGAGTTATCCTTCACCCAGGTCGAGAGCGCCTTGGCCAGAGCCACGGGATCGCCCGCGGTATAAGCCACAGCGTTGACGCCCTTTAGGCCCTTCAGAGCGGCCTCGATCTTGGTGCCCTCACTGGCGCGTTCGGCCAGCTTGTTCTTGACGACGTGGTAGCTGCCGCCTGCATTACGAATCGTCTTGCGGAGCTCGAAGTCCTTCGACGCGGTCAGTGCGCTGAAGGTGCCGATGATCGCCGAGCTCGAGCCCTCAAGCTCGCCCGCCAGCTTCTTAATCTTCTCCGACTTCTGTGATCTGGACAGTGCCATAAAAACCTAGCCTTTAGCTGCTAGCTCTTAGCTGCTAGCTGAAAATCGCGCCACGTGCGCGGCTGAATCGAAAAACTTATGCCTTGCCTGCTGCCTCGGCAGCCGAGTAGTCAAGCTGAATCCCAGGGCCCATCGTCGAGCTCAGCGTCACGCTCTTGATGTACTTACCCTTGGCCGCCGAAGGCTTCGCCTTCACCACGCTCGTAATTACGGTGGTTGCGTTGTCGATCAGCTTCTGCGGATCGAACGAGAGCTTGCCCACGGGAACGTGAACCAGAGCCGTCTTGTCCGTGCGGAACTCGACCTTACCGGCCTTGATCTCCTTCACAGCGTCGGCCACATTCGTCGTCACCGTGCCGGTCTTAGGATTCGGCATCAAGCCCTTCGGTCCAAGCACCTTACCCAGACGGCCAACTGACTTCATCATGTCGGGAGTCGCGATCAGCGCATCGAACGCCGTCCAGTTCTCCTTCTGGATCTTCTCGACCAGCTCTTCGCCGCCGAAGAACTCAGCGCCCGCCGCCTCGGCATCGCGAACCTTATCGCCCGAGGCGATAACGGCCACGACCTTGGTCTTGCCCAGGCCATGCGGCAGAACCACCGTGCCACGCACCATCTGGTCGGCATGCTTGGGATCCACACCAAGACGCATCGTCAGATCGACGGTCTCGTCGAACTTCGCATACTTTGCTTTTTGGAGAAGCGGAACCGCGTCCGCGAGAACGTAAGGACGGGGCTCAACGAGCGCACGCGCCTTCGCCAAATTCTTCGAAATCTTCCTGGCCATCTTTCCTCATCTCCCACCCCATCGGAGCCTGTTCCCTCCGGGCGTGGTCATCGACTGCGCTCAACGGCAAGTTGAGACGCTCTTTTGAGTATGCCGGAAATCGATGGTCGCGTCAATGATAATTGCCTTAACTTAGGCAACTCTCGTGCGTGCAAGAATGTAGCTATCGCCAATGCAAATCATCAGAAGAGTTCTTCTCGTCCTTTCCTCAGCCCTTTACATCTCGTGTCCTGTTCGCGCGGATGATGGTGCGGCGTCAATCGCAGCAGGAGGCATAGTGATGAAGCGGGAAACCCGCATCTCCATGCAAAAAGAAGTTTTGCGGATCAGCCCCAGGAACGTTTCGGTAGATTACGTATTCAGAAACGATACCAATGAGGACATTACGACTGAAGTTGCATTTCCGGTGCCGCCTTACGAGATGGATTGGACTCATTACTCGCCTGCTCAACAGGGGTTTGATGATTTTCGCCTCACTGTCGAAGACAAGCCTGTGAAATTCAACGTGGAAGTGAAGGCAAAGTTGAAGGGGCGCGATGTATCACCCATTCTCCAAAAATATGGCGTCGACATCGCAACCTTTGGTCACCTCGACAACGACACGCCGCGTGCCAAAGACATTCGCAGGCTCTCTAGTGCCCAGAGAGCTTCAATGGTTCATGCTGGACTCATCGACAACGAAGCAGACATGGACGTAGCCCAGTGGGCAGTTGAAAAGAAGTATTACTGGCAGCAAACCTTCCCTGCACACTTAACTATCCGCATATCTCACAAATACACGCCGGTTCTAGGATTCACAAACAGCGTGAGCTACGGCCTGAATGGTGAAGATCCCGAAGCTACGAAAGAAATTGGGAGCCTTTGCCTCGACACAAGGTTAACGAAATCGCTTTCAGTGCTTGCTGCGGATCAGAACAACGGCGTTCCCTTCTCCTACGTGGATTTCATCCTCACAACCGCAAATACCTGGAAGACACCGATCGAAGACTTCACGCTTATTGTCGAGCGTCCGCACGAGAAGAATGCCTCACAGAACTTCGTTAGCTTCTGCTGGGATGGTCCTGTTACCAAAATCGACGCTGACCACTTTATGGCTCACAGCACGAATCTGGTTCCGAAAAAGGAACTCCGCGTCGGTTTCATTACGGTCTACAAATCTCGGTAACAACCTATTCCCACACACGCGCCATCACCAACTCAAACCCTGCCACAACCCCACTTCCCTGAACCGAAGTCGGATGATAATGCATCTCCGGAGAATCACCCCGGCGGTAGACGGAAACCGCCTGCGCAATCGGATCGATCAGCCACGCAACCTCAACCCCATTAGCGATCCACCGGTCCATCTTGGCCTGAAGCTCAACGAGGCTATCGCTCGGGGACCGCAACTCGATAATGAACTCAGGGCAAATGTGTGAGAAGCGTTCCTTCTCTTCTTCGCCGAGAGCATCCCACCGCGCCTTTTTCACCCACGCAGCATCGGGACTGCGCATCGAGCCATCGGGAAGGGTGAATCCGGTGTTCGAGTCGAAGACGTACCCTCGGCCATCGATCTCCGCCCACGCGCCGAGGGCCATGATAATCGCCGCGTTCATTCGCCCCGTACGGTTCCCTGCAGGCGTCATTACAAGAATCTCTCCATTGGCATCGCGCTCCACCCGCAGGTCATCGTTGGCCGCGCAGAAACGCATCAGTTCCTCATCGCTCATCGGCGTCTCAGGCCGGAAGCGAAGCGGAAGCGGCATCTCTGCGAGGTTGAAGTTCATAGGCGAAGTGTACTAAATCCTCTCTCTGCAATGACCACATCCTGAGTCGACGTGTCCGATCCAAGTCCAAAATCGAACTATTCAAAACTTCCCCTTGACGCCCTCCCAAACCCGTCCTATTCTCATTCCAGAAAGGCGAACAAATGGCGAAACTAGACACCTCGCGGGACGCCTCCCTTTTTCCCATTCTTGGGCAGTCCTCGGAGCCCGCCCGGCTCAACGGAATCGCCCGCCTCGCCGCTCACGCCCCGCACTCCGACTCCGGACACCTCGTCGAGTTCCGCGCCCTCAACGTCCGCAGCATCCTCAACAAGACCGCCTCAAAGCGTCTTGTCTGGATGGCCCACAGCATCAACCCCTACCGCGGCTGCGAGTTCGGCTGCAAGTACTGCTACGCCCGCTACACCCACGAGTTCATGGAGCTCCGTGACCCGCTCGCCTTCGAGCGGCTCATCTTCCTCAAGCAGAACGCCGCCTGGCTGCTTGAGCAGGAGCTCCGCCATATCGACCCGGCCGACGAGATTGCCCTAGGCACCGCCACCGATCCCTACCAGCCCATCGAGCGCCGCGCCCGCATCACCCGCAGCATCCTCGAGGTCTTCGCCCGTCACTCAGGCTTCCACCTCGGCATTGTCACCAAATCGCCTCTCATCACGCGCGACATCGACCTCCTTACCGAGATCGCCCGCCGTAACCGCCTCGTCGTCCACCTCACCATCACCACGCCCGACGCCGCCCTCGCCCGCCTGCTCGAGCCTCGCGCCCCACGCCCAGATCTCCGCCTCGCTGCCGTCAAAGAACTCCGTCAGGCCGGCATCGCCACCGGCATCCTCTGCTCGCCGCTTCTGCCGGGCATCACCGACACCGAAGAGGCCATCGACCGCATGGCCCGCCTCGCCGCCGAGGTTGGCGCCAGCTTCTTCGCCGCCAACCCACTCTTCCTCAAGCCGTGCTCACGTCCTACCTACATGAGCTTCGTTCGTGAGCACTTCCCCTCCCTCGAGCCCGAGTACGCCCGCCGCTTCGACCACGCCGACTTCGCCGCCGCCGACTACCGCCGCAAACTTTCCCAGATCGTCGAACGCGCCCGCCTTCGCCACAAGATCGGCCGACGCTTCAGCGACGACGACAGCCTTCTGCCCAGCCCAGGCTCCACCAGAAAGCCATCGCTCAGCGCCGAAGGCCCGCCGCAGCAAAGGCTCTTCGCCTGAGAGCGACCTGCCTCGAAACGGAGCGTCCCGAGAGATTTCCACAGAGAACCTTGTCAAGTCCCAAAGTCGGCATGGAAAGCGCCATCAACTACACAAGTAGCACACAAACATAGACTTATCCGATAAAAATAAACCTCAGAAAAGTGGCAGAGCAGTTTACCTCCAGTGCGTAAAATAGAAGCAGGTGGATAAAAGAGATAAGGCCAAGCGAAATCGCCTGGCCTTATCTCTTTTGAATTCAATATTTTGACCTCTAACTCCCCTGAATACAATATCTTAGCGGAAGAGTTTTCGCTATCTCGTTGCATTCATGAGACATAGAAATGGGGTACCCCCCTGGGGGTACCCCATTTCAGAGAACCTCGACAGCAGCTGCTATAACCTTAGGCAACAACATCGATGCCCATCGAGCGGGCGGTGCCACGGATTGTCTTGGCCGCTGCCTCCACGGTGGCTGCGTTCATGTCCGGCATCTTCTGCTTGGCGATCTCGAGGATCTGCTTCTCAGTCACCTTACCCTTCTTCTCCTTGTTCGGAGTGCCCGAGCCCTTCTCGATGCCGGCGGCCTTGAGCAGCAGCACGGGAGCCGGAGGCGTCTTCGTGATGAAGGAGAAGGTGCGGTCAGCGTAAACCGAGATGACGACCGGAATCGTCAGGCCCGCCAGATCGGCGCCCTTGGTGCGGTCGTTGAACTGCTTGCAGAACTCCATGATGTTGACCTGCGCCTGACCCAGCGCGGGGCCGACCGGAGGCGCGGGCGTCGCCTTACCTGCCATGATCTGAAGTTTGACGTATCCAGTGATCTTCTTCGGTGCCATACGAGTAAATCCTCTTTATGCTTCTAGCGGCAGGCTGTACCCGCTGCTGATTTTGATGTTCCTGAACCTGCTTATTCGACGATCTTGTCCACCTTCGAGAACTCGATCTCAACCGGCGTGGAGCGGCCGAAGATGCTGACCATGACCTTGAGGGTCTGCTTGTCCTCGTTGATCTCGTCCACCGCGCCGGTGAAGTTGGCGAATGGTCCTTCGTTGATGCGAACCTGCTCGCCCTTGTCGAACTTGATCTTGAGCGTTGGCTTGTCCTTCGAGACGTCGGAGCGGAAGAGGATCGAGCTGACCTCCTGCTCGGAGAGCGCAACCGGATTGTCGCCCGTACCAAGGAAGCCCGTGACGCGCGGCGTGTTCTTGATCACGTGCCACAGGTCGTTGTCGAGGTCCATCTCCACCAGGACGTAGCCCGGCAGGAAGACCCGCTCAATCGTGTACTTCTTGCCGTTGCGAACCTCGGTGACCGGCTCGGTCGGGATCATGATGCGACCGATCTTGTTCTGCAGGCCGAAGGCGGCGATGCGGCTCTCAAGCGACTCGCGCACCTTGCGCTCGAACCCCGAGTAGGCGTGGATGATGTACCACTTGAAGCTCTCATTGACCGGTGGGGCCAGCTGCTCGGCCGGCGCCTGCTCGCCACCGGCGTTGGACGCCTCAGGCTTGTGCTCTTCCGGGTTCTGCTCTTCTGCCGCCATGATTCTGCCTTCTTCACGCATCGTGTGTGTTTCTTTCTGATCGCCTCTGCTGCTTGTCTACCGGGTAAGCTCGTGCAACACGGCCTGAACGCCTCGTCCGATGATGCTATCAACCACCCAGAAGAACGCCGCGAAGATGAAGACGGTCACGATCACCACGGTCGTCGTCGACTGAACCTCAGAGCGCGACGGCGTGATCACCTTGCGCATCTCGCTGCGCACGTCCTTCAGAAAACTGATGATCCGGGCAGGCTGCCCCTTCAACTGCTGCACGCTCGTGCTGGACTGTTCCGCTACCGCTAATGTCTTGGCCATAGTGCCGCCTCAAAGTCTTCGTCGTACTGCTGGTTCTGCGCCCACCATCCAAGGCTGGGCAAAACTGGCGGGGGAGCTCGGATTCGAACCGAGAAGTTCGGTTTTGGAGACCGACAGTTTAACCGTTGAGCTTACTCCCCCGGTAAAGCTGCTAGCTCTTGGCTCCGGCAAGGCCGGGGTTACGGCTAACTCTTACTTCGTCTCTTTGTGGTCCGTGTGCTTGCGGCAGGTATTGCAGAACTTCGAGAACTCCAAACGGCCCGTGGTTGTCTTCTTGTTCTTCGTGGTTGAGTAGTTCCGGTTCTTGCACTCCGGGCACTGGAGTGTGATGATCTCGCGCATAGTCGTGTTCTCCTTCTAACGTGGCCAGCCACTTCGGCTGGCAAGCAGATTGTCAGGCTTTGTCTCTTGCGAGAAATCCGTCCGACACGCCGCAACGCAGGGGTTATGGTCCCTGCAACCAGAATCCTGAGTTGTAGTTCGGAAGAGAGGAGCGGTCAGGCCACGCTCATCCTCCACTATTATCCACTAAACCTGGGGAGAAAGAAAGCTCCCGGTTTGATGAAATCAGCGGCGACCGCAAGGCCGCCGCTGATCAGGTAATGAATACGTTGAGACCGGCTTACTTGATGATCTCGGAGATGGTACCGGCGCCGACGGTGCGTCCGCCCTCGCGGATGGCGAAGCGCAGGCCCTTCTCCATGGCCACCGGGGTGTGCAGCGTGATCTCCAGCGCGATGTTGTCGCCCGGCATCACCATCTCCGTGCC